>NZ_LKPJ01000006.1 GCF_001443045.1 Burkholderia ambifaria
CGGCGGGTGCTGGAGCGCGTCGAAGCCCGCCATATCGTCGCGGATTTGACACTCGGCCTCGGCGAAGTCGTCTACGATTACCTGGCTCAGTAACACGTCCGCAGTCCTTTCTCCTGTCAATCCTTTCACCACGGGAAATTCGAAATGAGCAACCTGAATGGCAAGACCGCAGTCGTCACGGGCGCCGCAAGCGGCATCGGCAAGGAAATCGCACTGGAGCTCGCGAAGGCGGGTGCGGCCGTCGCGATCGCCGACCTGAACCAGGATGGCGCGAATGCGGTTGCCGACGAGATCAACAAGGCGGGCGGCAAGGCGATCGGCGTCGCGATGGACGTGACGAACGAGGAAGCCGTGAACAGTGGCATCGACAAGGTTGCCGAAACGTTCGGCTCGGTCGACATCCTCGTGTCGAACGCAGGCATCCAGATCGTCAATCCGATCGAGAACTACTCGTTCTCCGACTGGAAGAAGATGCAGGCGATCCACGTCGACGGCGCGTTCCTGACGACCAAGGCCGCGCTCAAGCACATGTACAAGGACGATCGCGGCGGCGTCGTGATCTATATGGGTTCGGTGCACTCGCACGAAGCGTCGCCGCTGAAGTCTGCCTACGTGACGGCCAAGCACGGGTTGCTGGGCCTCGCGCGCGTGCTGGCGAAGGAAGGCGCGAAGCACAACGTGCGCTCGCACGTCGTGTGTCCGGGTTTCGTGCGCACGCCGCTGGTCGACAAGCAGATTCCGGAGCAGGCGAAGGAGCTCGGGATCAGCGAAGAGGAAGTGGTGAAGAAGGTGATGCTCGGCAACACGGTCGATGGCGTGTTCACGACGGTGCAGGACGTCGCGCAGACGGTGCTGTTCCTGTCGGCGTTCCCGAGCGCNGTCAATCCGATCGAGAACTACTCGTTCTCCGACTGGAAGAAGATGCAGGCGATCCACGTCGACGGCGCGTTCCTGACGACCAAGGCCGCGCTCAAGCACATGTACAAGGACGATCGCGGCGGCGTCGTGATCTATATGGGTTCGGTGCACTCGCACGAAGCGTCGCCGCTGAAGTCGGCGTACGTGACGGCCAAGCACGGGTTGCTGGGCCTCGCGCGCGTGCTGGCGAAGGAAGGCGCGAAGCACAACGTGCGCTCGCACGTCGTGTGTCCGGGTTTCGTGCGCACGCCGCTGGTCGACAAGCAGATTCCGGAGCAGGCGAAGGAGCTCGGGATCAGCGAAGAGGAAGTGGTGAAGAAGGTGATGCTCGGCAACACGGTCGATGGCGTGTTCACGACGGTGCAGGACGTCGCGCAGACGGTGCTGTTCCTGTCGGCGTTCCCGAGCGCCGCGCTCACGGGGCAGTCGTTCATCGTCAGCCACGGCTGGTTCATGCAGTAATGTCTTCTTCGCCTCCCTGACGGGAGGCGATTCCCGCACCACCGCCTTATTCTCACGACTCACGATGGCGTACCGTCGGTCGACGTCACGCCATCCGTCTCCGCCATCCACGGCGGGATTTCTCGGAGCAACTGATGAAACCGCACGCGCGTACAGAAAAGCAGGCCGTCGATGCGGCGGACCTGCATCACGAAGCCGGCGCGCCGGCCGCTGCGCGGTCACTGCCGTACGAAACGATCGCGCTCGTCCTGCAGGGCGGCGGCGCACTCGGCGCGTATCAGGCCGGCGTATTCGAAGGGCTGCACGAAGCGGGCGTTCCGCTCGACTGGATCGCAGGCATCTCGATCGGTGCGCTCAACACCGCGCTGATCGCCGGCAATGCACCCGAACATCGCGTCGAGCGGCTGCGCGAATTCTGGGAAACGATCTGCCAGCCGGCGTTCTTTCCCGCGATGCCGGCCGCGTTCGAATTCGCGCTGTTCAACAGCATCGACCAGATCCGCACGTTCTTCACCGCATCGCAGGCCGCGAGCGCGATGATGCAGGGCCAACAGGGCTTCTTCGTGCCGCGCTTCCCGCCGCCGCTGCCGGGCGTGTCCGATCACCCGGAAAAGATCAGCTGGTACGACACGTCGGCGCTGCGCGCGACGCTGCTGAAGCTGTGCGATTTCGACCGGATCAACTCGGGCGAGACGCGCGTGTCGGTCGGCGCGGTCAACGTCGGCACCGGCAACTTCGTGTACTTCGACAACTCGCGCATCCGCCTCGCGCCCGAGCACTTCATGGCGTCCGGCGCGCTGCCGCCCGCGTTCCCGCCCGTCGAGATCGACGGCGAGTACTACTGGGACGGCGGCGTCGTGTCGAACACGCCGCTGATGGAAGTGCTGCGCGCGCGTCCGCGCCGCGACACGCTCGCGTTCCAGGTCGATCTGTGGAGCGCACGTGGACCGCTGCCGCGCACGATGGCCGACGTCGCGGAACGCACGAAGGACGTGCAGTACTCGAGCCGCACGCGTTTCGTCACCGACACGCTGCAGCGCGAACAGCGCTACCGCAACGTGCTGCGCCACGTGCTCGAGCAGGTGCCGGAAGAGCAGCGCAAGAACGACCCGTGGTGCGTCGAGGCTGAGTCGATGTCGAGCGGGAAGAAGTACAACATCCAGCACCTGATCTATCAGCAGAAGGCGTACGAGCACCACTACAAGGACTATCAGTTCGGTCTGTCGACGATGCGCGATCACTGGTCCGCGGGCCTCGACGACATCCGCAAGACGCTCGCAGTCAAGGACGGCCTCGCGCTGCCCGTCAACGACGCGGGCTTCGTCACGCACGACATTCACCGCCGCCGGTAATGCCGTATGCGATGGGCCGGCGCGCTGCCTGCGCCGGCCCGTCCTCTTTTCCGATTCGACATGCCGATTTTCATTGCGCTGTTCGCGCTCATCGCCATTGGATGGGGCGCGGTTCACCTGTTTCATGTCATCGCCGCGCAGTTCGGCCAGCCGGTCGCGATCGCGGCCGCCGCACTCGCCGGCGCGGTCCTGATCACGCTGATCGCGTGGTGGATCAAACGCCGCCGCGACATCGCGCCGAACACGAAGGAGCAAGGCTGGACCCACATCGCCCATCGCGCATGGGGCGAGGTGCGCGTGTCCGCGACGCAGGGGCTGCTGTGGCTGTCGCATGACGGCGCGGACGGCCGCTATACGCTGTCGCAGCTCGACGGCTGCGAGGCCGCGCCGATCGACGGCCGCTGGCATCTGGTCGTGCGCGTGCGCGACGCCGTGCGCGGCGAATGGAAACTGCCGATGATGGACAAGCGCGATGCACAGCGCTGGGCCCGCGTGCTGATGCTCGCGAAGGACAACCGGCTGTAACGGGCTTCGGCCGCGCGCCGGCATGAGCCATGCCCTACGTGGCCGCACCGGTCGCCATGCCGAAGCGTTCGGTATGGCGCCTGCGCCGCGTCCCGTCGATTCGGCGCCGCGGCGTGCGTTCTGAACGGCGGTACGGTTCCCTATCGCGCGCCGAGCGCCCATAACGCGTCGAGCACGTGCTGTGTCGAGCGCTCGACCGGGCCTGCCCGATGGGCAATACCCAACTCGCGCCACAACGCCGGACGCAGCGGCCGCATCACGATGCGTGCGTCGGGCAGCGAGGCGCCCGCCTCGTGCGGCAGTAGCGTCGCACCGTAACCCGCGGCGACCAGACTCTTGATCGCATCGTTGTAGTTGAGTTCGATACGCGGCTCGGGCCGATGGCCGCCGCGCGCAAACCATTCCGTCGTGAGCCGCGACAGGCGGGTGGTCGAATCGTTGAGAATCAGCGGCCGTGCGGCCAGATAGCCCGGCGTTACACGCGCCGGAAGCTGCCAGTCCGCAGGCAGGAAGGCCAGCACCGGATCGCGCCGCCACGCGCGGATCGACAGCCCCGCGACCGCCGGCTGCGGTAACGCAACCAGCCCGACGTCGAGCGTGCCCTGTGCAATGCGCGCCAGTGTGTCGTGCGACGTGAGCACGGCGATCTGGACATCGATGTCCGGATGCCGCTCGCTCAACCGGGCCACCGCCTGCGGCAACAGATGGGCGATCGCCCCGGTCGACGCGCCGAGGCGCACCCGCCCGGTCAGCCCCTGCACTTGCCGCTCCACGTCGTCGAGTGTCGACTCGACTTCGGCCAGCAGACGGCGCGCCCGCTCCACCAGCACGGCCCCGATGGCCGACGGCTGCACGTTGCCGCGCGTGCGCGACAGCAACGGCGCGCCGATGCGGCTTTCGAGTTCGGCGACATGAAGACTGACGGTCGGCGGCGCCAGATGAAGCAGTTGCGCGGCGGCCACGAAGGATCCCTGGTCGGCGATCGCGACCAGCGTACGCAGTCGGTCCAGGCTGATCTCGCGCATTCCCACCTCTCGTTCAGGAAAACTGAATCCGGCAATCAGGAAATTCAACTTTTCCTATTCTAGGCGTTCGGTGGACGATACCGCTTTCCCCAGTCCGAAACGAGGAACGCGACCATCATGAGCCTCCCCATTGTCTACATCGACGGCGACCAAGGTACGACCGGACTGCAGATCCACGAGCGCCTGCGGGATCGCACCGACCTGCGGCTCGTCACGCTCCCGGATACCGAACGCAAGGATCCCGCGCGACGCGCCGATGCGATCAACGCAGCCGATATCGCGATTCTGTGCCTGCCGGATGCCGTCGCGCGCGAAGCGGTCGGCTTCATCCGGAATCCGGCGGTACGCGTGATCGACGCGAGTTCGGCCCATCGCACCGAACCGGGCTGGGTCTACGGTTTTCCCGAGATGGTCGACGGACATGCGCAGAAAATCGCACGCGCGCCGCGCGTCACCAATCCGGGCTGCTATCCGACGGGCGCGATCGGCCTGCTTCGGCCGCTGCTACAGGCGGGCCTGCTGCCCCGCGATTACCCGGTGAGCATCCATGCGGTGTCCGGTTACTCGGGCGGCGGGCGCACGGCCGTCGACGCCTTCGAATCGAACGGCGCCGCACGCGCGAAACCGCTGCAGGTCTACGGCCTCGCGCTCGCGCACAAGCATGTGCCCGAGATCCAGCTCCATGCCGGACTTGCGCATCGCCCGCTGTTCGTACCGGCTTACGGCGCGTATCGGCAGGGCATCGTGCTGACCGTGCCGATCGAGCTGCGCCTTCTCCCGGCCGGCGTGACCGGTGAGTCGCTGCATGCTTGTCTCGCGCACCACTACGCCGGCGCGCGCCATGTCGAGGTCACGCCGCTCGCGGACGCGCGCGCGATCACCCATCTCGATCCGCAAGCGCTGAACGGGTCGAACGACCTGCGGCTCAGCGTGTTCTTCAATGCCGATCACGGTCAGGTGCTGCTGTCCGCCGTGTTCGACAATCTTGGCAAAGGGGCATCCGGCGCGGCCGTGCAGAATCTCGACCTGATGCTCGATGCGGTGAGCGTGGAGAAGGCGGCGTAAGCGGCATAAGCGGCGGGTGGGCGCCATCGGCGGCCGCCCGGCGTATCGCGCCCGCCGATGCGTCGGTGCCTGCTGGACGGTGCCCGCCCGCGATGCGGTTGCGAGCCGTCAACGGGTGCCTGCCGATGCTCCGCACATGCCCCCGTAAAAGCTCACCTTTGGCCGATTTCAGCCCGCATCGTCGCTTGCCGCGGCATTCAACCCGGCGAGCGCGTCCGCCAGAAAATCGACGCACACGCGCACCTTCGCCGAAGCCGCGACGCGTTCCGGATACACGGCCCAGATGTTGGCCGGCTGAGTCACGTCCGGCAGCACGCGACAGAGTTCGCCGCGCTCGATCAGCGGCCCCGCTTCCCAGATCGAACGCAGCACGATCCCGCGTCCGGCCAGCGCCCATTGCACGGCCACCTCGCCGTGGTTCGTCGACAGCGCGCCGCCGACTTTCACCGTTACCGTTTCGCCGCGCAGGTTCAATCGCCACACACCGAACGGATGATCGCGCTCCTTGATCGCGAGACAGTCGTGCGACGCGAGATCCGCCAGCGTGCGCGGCGTGCCGCGCCGTGCGAGATAGTCCGGCGACGCGCACAGCACGCGATGGTTCGTGGCAAGGCGGCGCGCGATCAGGTGATCGGCGATCTCGTCGCCGATGCGCACGTCGAGGTCGTAGCCTTCGCCGACAACGTCGACGAGCCGGTCGAACAGATCGAGCCGCACGTTGAGCTGCGGATAGCGCGCGGAAAAGTCGAGCAGCGCCGGCGCAACGACATGGCGGCCGAAGCCGAAGCTGCTCGAGATGCGCAGCGTGCCGCGCGGCACCGTGCGCGTGGTCGACACGTCCTCGACGAGATGATCGACGTCGTCGAGAATCTTCTCCGCACGCGCGAACACGCGTTCTCCGGCTTCCGTGACCGTCACGCGGCGCGTCGAGCGATGCAGCAGGCGCGTGCCGAGCTGCGCCTCGAGCAGTGCGATGCGCTTGCTCACATACGCGGGCGAGACCGCGAGCTGCTCGGCGGCCGCGCTGAAGCTCGTCAGGCGGACGACCAGGCTGAATACGCGCAGGTCGTCGAGATTCGGCGATTTGTTCACGATTCGTGGAAAGTCGATTAACCTTTCGCACGATTTTAATCTGAATGGAAATAAATAAAATGGCGTCGTGTTCCGCTGCGCACGCTGCCGGCGGCTCGACCAGCCAAGGAGGCTTGCATGAGCGACAAGACGTACAAGATTGCCGTCATCCCCGGTGACGGCATCGGCCGTGAAGTGATGCCCGAGGGCCTGCGCGCGCTCGACGCCGTGACGGCGCGCTTCGGCATCCGTTTCCAGTTCGAGCAGGTCGACTGGGCGAGCTGCGACTACTACGCGCAGCACGGCAAGATGATGCCGGACGACTGGAAGGCGCAGTTGTCGGGCATGGACGCGATCCTGTTCGGCGCGGTCGGCTGGCCGGCGACGGTGCCCGATCACATTTCGCTGTGGGGTTCGCTGCTGAAGTTCCGCCGCGAGTTCGACCAGTACATCAACCTGCGGCCCGCGCGCCTGTTCGACGGCGTGCCGTCGCCGCTCGCCGGCCGCAAGGCGGGCGACATCGACTTCCTGATCGTGCGCGAGAACACCGAGGGCGAATATTCGTCGGTCGGCGGCACGATGTTCGAAGGCACCGAGCGCGAAGTGGTCATGCAGCAGTCGATCTTCACGCGTCACGGCACCGAGCGCGTGCTGAAGTTCGCGTTCGAGCTCGCCCAGCGCCGCGCGAAGCGGCTGACCGTCGCGACGAAGAGCAACGGCATCGCGATCAGCATGCCGTGGTGGGACGCGCGCGCGGCCGAAATGGGTGAACGCTATCCCGAAATCGCCGTGGACAAGCAGCACATCGACATCCTGTGCGCGCGCTTCGTGCTGCAGCCCGACCGCTTCGACGTCGTCGTCGCGTCGAACCTGTTCGGCGACATCCTTTCCGACCTCGGTCCGGCCTGCACGGGCACGATCGGCATCGCGCCGTCGGCAAACCTCAACCCGGATCGCACGTTTCCGTCGCTGTTCGAACCGGTGCACGGCTCCGCGCCGGACATCACGGGCCAGTACATCGCGAACCCGATTGCAATGATCTGGTCGGCGGCGATGATGCTCGACTTCCTCGGTAACGGCGCAGGCCGCGAACGCGAAGCGCACGACGCGATCGTCGCGGCGATCGAGGACGTGCTGCGCACCGGGCCGCGCACGCGCGATCTCGGTGGCCAGGCGGGGACGCAGGAAGTGGGCGAGGCAATCGCCGCGCGGATCGCCGGCTGACAGGACGATGTGATGGGTGCGTGCTGTCAGGGGGTCGATGGATGTCGTGTTCGAGGGTGAGCAACACGGCCGACTGCCACGCACCTTTGCTGATGCCGATGCGCACGCTTGCATGCGTGCGTGTCGGTGTCGAGTTCGATGTCAATGTCGATTCCGAACGGTGAGCAATGCGGTTCGGCGGCACGCACGGTTACGTGTCGATCCATTGCTGTGATCGGCATCGTGTTGAAGTCGAACGGTGAGTTGCATCCCGCATCGATGCACACCGCTTGAACCTCATCACTCCAGTACAGGCACGCAAGGCCGTGCAAATGCGCCGCCGAAGTTGTGTTCGATTCACGTTCGCTTCGCACGCGAGCGACGAGAGACCTGCGCATGCCAATGCATGCGGTATGTCCGTCAGCGCATTCGCGCCGTTTCCTGCGAAGATTGATCGGTGAGATACAGGGCGTGAAGAAGCACACCGTCCCGCACAGAATGTCCCTCTCCCGAAAACACTCACCTCAGCACGCAACTCCCGTATTTCCTCACCGTTGAGCACAGGCGACGCGCGCGATGCACGATCGAGCGCGTCCACGTGTCGTCATTGTGCTGCGTCACAGCCCGAGATCGGACAGGCCGGGATGATCGTCCGGACGGCGGCCGAGCGGCCAGTGGTACAGGCGATCCGCTTCGCGAATCGGCAGATCGTTGATGCTCGCGTGGCGGTGCGCCATCAATCCGTTTTCGTCGAACTCCCAGTTTTCGTTTCCGTATGAGCGGAACCAGTTGCCGGCGTCGTCATGCCATTCGTAGGCGAATCGCACCGCGATGCGATTGCCGCCGAACGCCCACAGCTCCTTGATCAGCCGGTAGTCGAGCTCGCGCGTCCATTTCCGCTGCAACAGGCCGACAATCTCGTCACGGCCCGTCACGAACTCCGCGCGATTGCGCCACCGGCTCTGCGGCGTATAAGCGAGCGAGACGCGCTGCGGGTCGCGCGTGTTCCACGCATCCTCCGCGGCGCGCACTTTCTGGCGCGCCGTGTCGAGCGTGAAGGGCGGAACGGGCGGACGAACTTCCGGGGAAGCGGACATGGGATGCTCCTGTTCAAGGTTCTGGCTGCGCACGAACGCAACCGGTGGGGACGTACTACTTCGACGCTCGGGGCATCGTATCGAGCAAAAGTTCTGCCGTTGCGCGCGCATCGCGCGCGGCGATCGTATCGCCACTGACGAGCGCCACGCCGATCGCGCCGTCGATCAGCACCAGCCATTGACGCGCGAGGCGGGCCAGCCCGCGGCGCTCGATCCCGGCGTCATCGGCATACGCGTCGAACCGCTCGCGCACGAACGCCAGCAAGCGTGCTTTGTGCATACGCGCGACGACGCGCACCGGATCGTCGACGTCGGCAATCTCGCCGGATGCGTTCAGGAACGCGCAGCCGTGAAAATCGGGTTGCGCAAACCAGTCGCGCAGCACATCGAACATGCCGAGCAGGTGCGCACGCGGCGACTTGCCGCACGCGAGCGTTGCATCGACGAACCAGCGCATCCAGCGTTCGTCACGGCGCTCGAGCGCGGCGACGACCAGCGCCTCCTTCGATTCGAAATGCGAATAAAAGCTCTTTCGCGCGGCACCGGAGCGCTTCACGATCGCATCGACACCCGTGGCATGGATGCCGCCCGAGTAGATCAGCGCTTCGGCCGCGTCGAGCAACCGGTCGCGAACGGCCGGTTCGCCGGAGAGGTCATCATGTGTGTTCATGGGTTTACGGTAGAACGATCGTTCTCCGTCGTCAACACCCATGCGAAATGGCCTTGTCGACGGGAGGGCCGAACAGCGCCCGGCTCAGATAGCGGGCGGCGCATTCCAGGTGGCGTTGACGACATTTTTTTAGAAGCGAACGCAGGGCACTCACTACACTTCGCTCACCCTGTCTGGCCGAAAGGACATCATCCAGCTATCGGAATCCCCACGCTCCACGCGTACCCATGCGGCTTATGCCTGACGGCTCGATGGCCGTTTCGTCGTACGGCATTTCGATCCGCGCAGCGATTCGTATGAATCGCTGACCGCGTTGCTGCATCGCGCGTACGCACATCTCGGCGCCGCGGTCTGTCCGTGGGGCGACCAGCCGGCGTCGGCGACGCGCGAATGCGTGTTCGCCAGCGAGTGTTGCGTCGTGCTCGGCAACGCGCACCTGGTCGCGACGATCACGATGCGGGCTCACGCTCCCGATTTGCGCGGCGTGCCGGAGCGGCGTCATGAAACGACGCACATGGCTTGCCCTGCGGCATGCATGCACGCGGGCGGAACTGCGCATGCTCGGTTGAACGGTGAGCGGATCAAATAGCAGGCAGCGCACCTATCGACGTCGACCGGTAGACCGATGGGTGAGTTCGCACGCCATTGATCACTTCACGCATCGAAGATACGTTGAAATCGCGCTGCGTGGCGGTGTGCTGCCGCAGAAGCAGAGCAAAGCCGGGCGGATGATGCGGCAAGGGCTTGCTATTTAAACGCGACAAGCGAAAACGGAAGAGCAGGAAGAAAGACACACGCCGGGCAACGCGACAGAAGGGGTGGGAGCGCCCTGACAGGTGAGGTGCATGCGCGATTGCATGTCACCGATGCGTTCCGGGAAATCGAAACGCGATCGCCCTTGTTTCGCAAGCGAGAGGTGCGTGTAATCCGTTGCATTCCCCGCTCAAGCGCGCCACGAAAGCGCGATCGGGCCGCCATTCGGCACGCATGCACAGCTCCCGAATATCCTCACCTTACGCGTGTGTCGAAGCCGATCGGCCCCGACACACGCACCGGCCGATATGAGCGAAGCAGTCGGCAAACGCGCCGAGCCGCCCCGCCGGCACTCAGACCGTCCAGTCGAGAATCACCTTGCCGCTTTCACCGGACAACATTGCGGCGAAGCCTTTCTCGTAATCGTCGGCCGCAAAGCGATGCGTGATGATCGGCGATAGATCCAGGCCGCTTTGCAGCATCGCGACCATCTTGTACCAGGTCTCGAACATCTCGCGGCCGTAGATGCCCTTGATCTCGAGCCCCTTGAAGATCACCTGGTTCCAGTCGATCGCCGTCTGCGCGGGCGGAATGCCGAGCAGCGCGACCTTGCCGCCGTGATTCATCGCCTCGAGCAGGCTCGTGAACGCGCTCGGAACACCCGACATCTCGAGGCCGACGTCGAAGCCTTCCGTCATGCGCAGGTCGGCCATCACGTCGCGCAACGACTCGCGCGCGACGTTGACCGCACGCGTCGCCCCCATCTTGCGAGCGAGTTCGAGCCGGTAGTCGTTGATATCGGTGATCACGACGTTGCGCGCGCCGACATGCTTGGCGATCGCGACGGCCATGACGCCGATCGGGCCCGCGCCGGTGATCAGCACGTCCTCGCCGACGAGATTGAACGACAGCGCGGTATGCGTCGCGTTGCCGAACGGATCGAAGATCGACGCGAGATCGTCGGAAATCTCCGGCGGAATCTTGAACGCGTTGAACGCGGGAATCGCCAGATACTCGGCGAACGCACCCTCGCGGTTCACGCCGACGCCGACGGTGTTACGGCACAGATGCCGTCGCCCCGCGCGGCAGTTGCGACAGAAACCGCACGTGATGTGGCCTTCGCCAGACACGCGATCGCCGATCGCGAAACCGCGCACTTCCTGCCCCATCTCGACGATCTCGCCGACGTACTCGTGACCGACGTGCATCGGCACGGGAATCGTCTTCTGCGCCCAGTCGTCCCACTTCCAGATATGGATGTCGGTGCCGCAGATCGCCGTGCGGCGGATCTTGATCAGCACATCGTTGTGCCCGACTTCGGGACGCTTCACACGCGTGAGCGTGAGGCCTGGACCGCGTTCGAGCTTTGCCAGTGCTTTCATGGTTGCGCCTCCGTCAGACGATACCGAGCGACTTGCCGACGCGCACGAACGCGGCGACCGTCTGATCGATCTGTTCGGGGGTATGCGCGGCACTCATCTGCGTGCGGATGCGCGCGCGACCGCGCGGCACGACGGGGAACGAGAAGCCGATCACGTAGACGCCTTCGGCGAGCAACTTGTCGGCCATGTTCGTCGCGAGCTGCGCGTCGCCGAGCATCACCGGGATGATTGGATGCGCACCCGGCACGAGCGTAAAGCCCGCGGCGGTCATCTGCTCGCGGAACCGCACGCCGTTCTCGCGCACGCGTTCGCGCAGCTTCGCGCCTTCGTCGCTGCCGAGCAGCTCCAGCACCTTCAGCGATGCCGCGGCGATGCTGGGCGTCAGCGTGTTCGAAAACAGGTACGGGCGCGAACGCTGGCGCAGCAATTCGACGATCTCGCGCCGGGCTGCGACATAGCCGCCCGATGCGCCGCCCAGTGCCTTGCCAAGCGTGCCGGTGATGATATCGACGCGACCATCGACGCCGCAATGCTCGGGCGTGCCGCGGCCATGCGCGCCGATGAAGCCGACCGCATGCGAGTCGTCGACCATCACGAGTGCGCCGTAACGATCGGCGAGGTCGCAGATGCCTTTCAGGTCGGCGATGATGCCATCCATCGAGAACACGCCGTCGGTCGCGATCAGCTTGTGGCGCGCGCCCGCCGCGTCGGCTTCCTTCAGCTTCGCCTCGAGATCGGACAGGTCGTTGTTCTTGTAGCGGAAACGCTTCGCCTTGCAGAGGCGGATGCCGTCGATGATGCTCGCGTGGTTCAGCTCGTCGCTGATCACCGCGTCGTTCTCGTCGAGCAGCGTCTCGAACAGGCCGCCGTTCGCATCGAAGCAGCTCGAATAGAGGATGCTGTCCTCGGTGCCGAGAAACGACGCCAGCGCGCTTTCGAGCTGCTTGTGCACGGTTTGCGTGCCGCAGATGAAGCGCACCGATGCCATGCCGAAGCCGTCCTGGTCCAGACCGGCCTTCGCCGCGGCGATCAGGCGCGGATCGTTCGCCAGACCCAGATAGTTGTTCGCACAGAAATTCAGCACGCCGGCACCGCCGGCGAGCCGCACGGCCGCCGCCTGGGGACTCGCGATCTCGCGCTCGGTCTTGTAAAAACCGTCCGCGCGGATCTGGTCGAGCGTCCCGCGCACCTGGGCGAGAAAGGCATCACGCATCGCAAAGCTCCTGACAGGGATTCGCCATCCGCCGCGCGCCACTCGTGGCGACAGCGCAACGGCCTGCTACTGTTATAGTCGGTCGTTCGGTTGACCGCATTTATCCGATATTCCGAACTAGAATTCGAAATACCGAACAACTCTAAGCGAACGGAAACCAAATGGCAAGTTCCTCCGCGTCGCGGCGCACGCCAGCCGGCGCCGCACCGCAGCAGCCGGCCGTGACGCCGCCGCGGGTCGGCGAGCAGATCCAGCGCCTGCGCAACGAGCGCAAGCTGACGCTCGACGACCTGTCGCGCGCGGCCGGCGTATCGAAGTCGATGCTCTCCGAGATCGAGCGCGACAAGGCCAATCCGACGATCGCGGTCGCGTGGCGGCTCACGAATGCGCTCGGCATCACGCTCGACGAGCTGTTCTCGCAGCCGAAAGCGCCGGAGACGATCCGCGTGGACGGCCCGCACGACATTCCAACGCTCGCCGGCCACGACGGTCGCTATCAATTGCGCGTATGGGGCCCGATCGACCTGGCCGGCAAGTTCGAGTGGTACGAACTGACGCTGCCGGGCGGCGGCGCGCTCGTGTCGAACGCGCACGAACCCGGCACACGCGAGCACCTCACCGTGCTGCAAGGGGCAATGGAAATCGAAGCCGCGGCGGCGAGCCGGCGCCTGAAAGCCGGCGACACCGCACGCTATCCGGCCGACACGCCGCACGCGATCCGCAACCCCGGCAAGGCCGAGGCACGCGCACTACTGATCGTGATTCATCGCTGACGATGCAGATAGCTGGCCGAAAGGCCAGTTGCGGAAAATACTGTATGTTTGTACAGTATACGGACATTCCGCCATGCATGGCCGGGGCAGCGCACCGAGGCGCCCGCGCCGGTCGACAGGAGCCTGCGATGACAGAAGAACAAGATTTGGCCGCGCTTAGCTTCAAGGCTGCCGCGCACGACCTCGAGCTGATCGTTCGCCATATAGCCGGGCGCTACATCCGTCAGCGCGTTCCGCTGTCGTGGCGTCTGCTGCACGCCATCGAAGCCGAGGCGCTCGCCGATCTCGGCTTTGCCAGCCGGCACGATGCCGGCATGCGTCAACTGTTCGAACGGCCGTCGGACATGACCTTTCCCGAAACAGACGATCCGATCGACTTCGGCCGCTCCAACGCGCTGCCTGCCGTGTTCTCGTTCGCTGTCCTCGCGTATGAAGCCGCGGCCAGGTCGCAGGAAGCGGCGCCCCGCGAGCGCGTTCACCGTCCGTCCAAGGCGTGGGGCGACTGACGCCACGCCCGGGCCGTCCGACACGGCGGTCGGCTCCCGCATCCTGCTGCCCGCGACGTTGCGGAAAGGGCTACCATATACGCAACTAACGGAATAAATAACATGTCCCTTCCTACGCCCTCCGACACCCCGGCACGCCCCGAAGAAAAGGATCTGTTCGACCGCAGCGCATCCGACTGGATCCTCTCGCCCGAAACCGCATTCGACGCATGGCTTGCCATGCAGGACTACCGCCGTTCGTCAGCCGACGTCTATCGCGCGCAATGGGGTGCCTTTCTCGCGTGGCTGCGTACACACCAGAAAAACCTGGCCACGGTCGATACCGCAACGATCGCGAACTTCGTCGGTGAGCTTCCGATCAGGAAAACGCAGCGAATGCGCTATCTGCGACTAATCGAGCGCGTGCTCGACCACATCCGGCGCACCGAGTTCGCCTCCACCAACCCCGCCCGCTTCATTGCTCAGGATGGCGAAGCGAACTGGCGCCAGGCACGCGACAACGAGCCGACGGGTTTCCTGACGCCGGGCGAACGCGCGAAATTGCTGGCTTACCTGTTTTCGCCGATCGGCGTATCGGGCTCCGCCTACTGGAAAGAGCGACGCGACCGCGCGCTCGTCGCTGCGTTTCTCGGCGCCGGCGTGAAGACCGGCGAAGCACGCGCGCTTACTATTAGTTGCATCAACACAAGCGGAACGTCGCTGCAGATTCCGTCGACGCATCCCGATTTCGCGCGCGAAACCCATCTGGCATCGTTCGCGATCGCGTTGCTCGAAGCGTGGCTCGTGGAGCGCAAGCGACAGGAGATTCCCGGCGAGCTCGTGTTTCCGGCATCGCACGCCGGACGGCCGATGCACAAGGCGACGATGCTGCGCGCGATCGATGCGATCGTCGAATCCGCCGGGCTCACGTCGTCACGCACCGCGCGCGCGAGTCCGCAAACGCTGCGCAACACCTATGCGGCCGAACTGTTCGAACACGACGTGCCGCCCGAGCGGGTCGGCAAGTGGCTCGGCTTCATGCGGCCGATCTCGTCGAACCGCCTGCACCGTGCGTGGAAAAACTGGCGCGATGATCTCGCGAATGGTGACGCGTCCGACCAGGACGAAACTCACTGATGCCGAGCCGGCTGCTCACGCGACAATGATCCGTGAGCAGCCTTGTACGGCGTAGCCTCACCATTTCACAGCTCCCGAAAAACCTCACCTCACGCCTCCCGGATCACCTCACCTGTGCGATCGCTGTGCCGGCAGACGCGTCAGTCGCGTGCAAAACGCGCGACCGCTTCGAATCGGGAAGGCCAGGGTCCCGACGCATGTTCGCATTCGGGACACGACACTTCGAACCCGTCGTCGCCATGCGACAGCTCCGGTTCGCCGTCGCAATGCGGGCACTGGCTCGGCAGCGGAATTTCGCGGTCCAGCGACGTACCGATCGCGGCAAACGCGTCCGCATCCAGTTGACCCGCATCGGCGAGGCGCCGGATCAGCGCGGCAATCTCCGGATTCATCCCACGACTCGCGCGCAGCGTATTCACGTCGCGCGTCGCGCGTTCCAGTTCATCGCCCTGGCTGCGCAGTTGTTCCTCGAGCCGGTCCGCGCGGGCCTTGGCCGAACTCAGTTGCTGAAGGAAATCGAATTCCTTGCGCTGCACGTCGCGCAAACCGCTCTGATAGGTTGACGCCATGCTGCGCAGCGAGTCCAGTTCGACCAGCATCGGTTTGACCCGGCGCTCGGCTTCGGCCACCGCGTCCTTGATCTGCTGCGCGTAGTGTTCGGTGCGCTGCTGCAATTCGGCTTGCAGCGTATCGATGCGGTCGCGCAGCGCCGCGTTCTGCGTCTGTTCGGCGTCGACGCGGCTGACCATCGCGGCCAGTTCCTTCTCGAGTCGGGCGACAGTGGTGAGCAGCGTCGCTTCGTTTGCCGAACCGTGCGTCGATTGCGAGGCCAGTTGCACTTCAAGCTCGGTCACGCGCGCCTGCAGCTGGTCGTTGCGGGTTTCGCTACGCGTCAGCGCGCCTTCGAGTGTTTCCTGACGAACCGAGGCGTCGCGCAACCGCTGTTCCGCGTCGGTCACGCCGGCGCGAACTTGTTCGCGGTCGATGTCGAGGCTTTCCCTGGCCGCCTTCAATGCTTCTTCATAGAGCGCGCCGAGCAATGCACCGGCCTTTTCCTCGACCGCTTTCGGAATCGCCGCTCCGTCGAGCCGGACTTTCGACGCGGAACGGATCCGCTCCCAGAAATGGTCGATGTCCTTCGGAATGTCACTGGCACTGCCGGTCTGGGTCAGGTCGCGGACATTGGCAGCCGACGGCCGGATGCCGAGATCGAAGAACAGACGCTTGCAGGCATGTAGCGACAACTCCTGGCGACGTGCGCCGCTCGCGCGCAGCGTTTCCAGTTCTCCACGGATGACTTCACGCATTTCATCCAGCGTCATGGCACGGACTCACAGACATTGATATGTTGCGATCATAACGAAATACGTATTTTTTGATACTTGTTTTCGTCGAGCGTGGCGGATTTGCGTCGCTGTGCACAGAAATTGGATCTGTGGACCGATCCGGATGAAGCAGCATGCCAATCCCGTGAAACAAAGCGAAGAAAGTGAGCCAAGTCATTGTACTAAAAGCATTTTTGAGCAAGCCCCGAAAAAGTGCCTTTGTTTCACATGACGGACGTCATCGCAGCCTGTGGGGGTTCAGGGTTTGGGGTCTCTGTGGAAAACTCGACGACCGATGTCTTGAGAGTATTAGAAGTAAACACCCTTGAACCCTTAGTTAAAAACGTTAACGCCACGGCACAGCCTTATGTAGCAAGGCTTTCCGGCCGACAAGGTGAAGTTTTACGGGAACCAAGGTGATGTTCTGCGGGAGCTGAAGTGATGGGGTTCGGGGATCTGCGTGAGCCGATGCAGGAAAGGTCGTGAGCGGATTCGGGATCACAGTGAAACACGAGATTTCCCAAAGGTGAGGCTTTTCGGGGCTATACAGCCACAGAACCCGCGCGGTGCCTGAGCGCACAGTTTTCTGCCTGTGCAGACATAGGTGAGAATTTGCGGGACCTTCTTTGAGCCCTCATTCTGCCCATCTTTTGGGCAGTTTTCATGAAAGGTGAGGTTTCACGGGACTCCACAGCGATTTGCTGTGAGGATTTCCGGGAAACGACCGCCATTTTGCACGGCAAAAGCGTCCTGTGGACCCTGCGAAGCCCGAAAGGTGAGGCTTTTCGGGAGTGAAATCCGGGTTTTCCTGGCCGGATCACGTTGAGGTGAGCTTTTTCAGGGCGTCAATCACAGTCCGCCGTGTGCCTCATAGGTGAGCCTTTGCGGGATCGCTATTTGCTCGGAAATTGGTCAAAGGTGAGTATTTTCGGGACCCGTCACAGCGCGAATTCGCTGAAAAGCCCACCGGGACTGGCGGAAATCTGATTTTTGCTGTGCCACTTTTTGGCACAGGTGAGACTTTTCAGGAGTCGACATACCACTGCCGCATACGCCCGGATGCCGGAAAGGTGAGGCTTTTCAGGGGATGATCGCCTGGCACAGCGGAACGCCGGCTGCACATAAGTATCGGATGCCATTGACATTTTTGATACCGAGGCGGTTACGGTGAGGTTTTTCGGGAGCGGTGTCCGCGGCCATTGGAGCGCCGCTTTTTTCTATAAGGTGAGGTTTTTCGGGAGGTCCTGCCGGTTGATCCCGCGTGTGTCGGGGATTCGTCGGTATCCGGGGTCACAGAAATCCGAGCCGGTCAGGTGAGAATATTCGGGACCAAACGGTTTCTGTGCGCTGTACAATGCGCGCCCGGCCTTGTGAAACGGCTTCGACCGACGTCACGGAGCGCCTTTTCGGCGCGGGTTTTCCGGATCCCGGACAGGGACGCGATCTTCCGGTCGACCGCGCCTGTACATGCATACAGGCCGGTGCGGGTCGATTCGCCCCGCGTCGCGACACCCGGTAGCGACCCCTGTGACGGAGCCCGGAAGTGCAGTCGTAAAATTACGACAAATCGAAAGGTGAGCCGATACGGGAGCAAATCCCGCACGTGTTGAGCACAGGCGAAAATCTGTGAATCCGCGTATCCCGCGACCCGTCTGGACGCGTCCGAAACGCTGTAAATCCGGACCGGTGAGCGTTTTCGGGAGTAGGTTGGGGTGAGCGCCGTTTTGTCCGCGCACTTCACCGGCTATGGTGAGCATGTCGTTCTGGACGCACATCACCACAGGCGCTATCCTTCCGTGAAACTTCTCCCTCCGACCCGACGCATGGCCACGAAGCGCGCCAAGAAAACCGATGTGGATGTGGTGAGTGCCAGCTCAGCCGAATTGCGCAAGGCCGTCGAGGCGATCGCAATTCAGCCGAAGAGCGGCAAGATCACGCTCCTTACCCGCAAGCTGTTCAACGTCCTGCTCGCCGTCGCGCAGCAGGCCGACGACTCGGGCGATACCTACCGCGCGCTGCTGTCGGATATCGTCGCCAACTCTGCCTTCGATTCGAACGACACCGCACTGGTGAAGGAACACCTGCGCCGCATGGTGTCGGTCCAGGTCGAATGGAGCACGGGAACGTCGAGCCAGAAGCCGGGCCGCAAGTGGGGGATCTCGACGCTGATCGCCGATGCCGAAATTCTCGAGGATCCGGCTACCCGCCGCGTGTGGGTCGAATTCTCGTTCGCACCGAAGATCAAGAAGAAGCTGCTCGACCCGGTCCAGTACGCGCGCCTCAGCCTGCAGTTTCAGAGCCAGCTGCGCAGCAGCGCCGGTCTCGCGCTCTACGAAATCTGCGTGCGCTACCTGACGAACCCGAGCCACCTGACGATGCGCGAGCCGTGGGAATGGTGGCGGCCGATCCTGTCGGGCACGCCCGATACGGAAGCCGGCGACGAGGCGAAGCGTGAGTACAAGTACTTCAAGCGCGATTATCTGCGTCCGGCGATCGCCGAGGTCAATGCGGTCACCAACATCTTCGTCGAGCTGATCGAGCATCGTGAAGGGCGACGGGTCGCGGAGATCCAGTTCCGCGTGACCGAGCGCAAGCAGCCGATGCTCGCGCTCGACGAGCATCCGAACGTGTTCGACAGTACGCTGGTCGACCGGATGGTGAAGCTCGGGATTCCGCTCAAGGAAGCGCAGACGCTTTACGCGGACAGCGAGGAAAACCGGATTCGCGCCGCGCTGCAGATGACCGAACAGCGGATGCGCAGCACGACGCTGCCGCCGGTGCGCAGCGCGCCCGCGTTGTTCAAGGATGCGCTGAAGAAGGGTTATGCGCCGCCGGTCGAGTCCGTCGACGCGTTGCCTTCCGGCACGCCTGCCGCGAAGGTCGTCGCGGCTCAGCCCGACGATCTGAAGGCACGCCTGTTGAGCGAATTCGCGGCGTTCCGCCGCAAGGAAGCGAAGGTGCTGTACGAGGAGCAGGGCGACGCGGAGCGCGAAGTGGCGCGCGAGTCGTTCGAGTCGGAAGTGTTGCCGACGATGGGCTCGCACCTGCGCGACGACTGGCGCAAGCGCGGTCTCGATTCGAAGCTGGCCGAGACGGCGTTTTTCGACTGGCTGGCCCAGAAGACCTGGGGCGAGCCGACCGACGGCGACCTGCTGTCGTTCACCCTGAATCAATCGCGGGCCGCCTGAGGCCCGTTCAGGCCCCTCTGACGGGCCGTCGCCGGCCGCCCGCCCAACCGGCGGGCCCGGTGCATCGCCAGGCCCTGCCGGCCGTCTCCATCACTCCGACAACAGCATCCGCTCGAGCTGCTCGAGGATCGCGTCGCGCTTGTCCTTCGGGAGGCCGCGCAGGCGCAGTTCGATGCGGTCTTCGCCATACGACTTCAGGTCGCCGACCGACTTGCCGCCGAGCTTGATCTCGAGACGCTGCGCATAGCGTTGGCGGCCCGCCGGCTTCGGCGTCTCCTGCGCTGCGACGCGGCCTTTGACGATGTCCGAGACCTGACGCGTGCTGAGATCGTCGGACACGATCTTGTTGATCAGCCGCAGTGTCGCCTCGGTGCCGCGCGCATTGTGATAACGGCCGACCTGATACGCCATGTTCGAACCGAAGCGATCGGGGCGCGCAACCATTTCCTGCATCACGGTTTCCGGCAGTTTGCCGATCGACAGCGCAACCGCGACCGTCGACTCGTCAAGGCCGAGATGTTCGGACAGTTCCTTCTGACTCTGGAAGTGCTTGTCGTCGAGGAAGCGGCGCCACACGACGGCGTTGTCGAACACCGTCTGCGAATCGCGTTGCACGTTCAGGTCGTAGCCGAGCTTGTAGCTCTGGATCCCGATCGGCACGTCGATCACGATCGCCTTCACCGACTCCTTGTTCGCTTCCTTCAGCGCGCGCACGCGGCGCCCACCGTCGCTGACGAAGTACGTACCCGGATTGTCGTAGTCCGGAATCACGTGGATCGCCTGCTGCTGCCCCTGCTTCGCAAGGTTGACCGCGAGTTCGGCGATCGACGATTTCAGATAGAAGTGCCGCGGGTTGAACGGACTATGCTTGATCGCTTTCAGCGGCAGTTCGATCACCTGGCCGGGCGCATAGCGATTCTCGAGGCGCCACGCGCGATATTGCGGCGACTCGTCGGTCGACGGATCGAGCAGGACTTCCGGAGCTGACGGCGGCGTGATGTCCTTCTTGGCGGACTTCGTCGGGGCCGGCGTGGCCGTCTCGGACTTGACGATACCGTCGATGGCATTCAGCCGGTCAAGCGCCGTGCGCTTTTCGCTCGTCGTGATATCCGGGCGCGCTTGGAATCCTTTTGCAAATTGGGAGGGTTTCATGTGACTCCTTTATGCGCATAAAGTCAGGGCAGCATGGCGACGATTTCGTCGGCACATGCGCGGATTTCCGCGGCGGCCAGCTTGGCGCCACGGTCGTTCATCTGCAGCACGGTCTGACCGAGCGCCATCGCCTGCTTGTACGCTTCCCGGGTCGGGATTTGCGTCTTCAACAATGGGAAGCCGAGTTCCTCGAGCGCGCGCTTGAGTTCGCGGGTCAGCATGCGCTTCTCTTCGGTCTTGTTCAGCAGGAAGACGGCACGGAGGTCTTCGTTCATCACCTGCGCCTGCTGGATCAGTTTGACCAGCCCGACGCTCGACCAGTAGTCGGCCGGTGACGACGAAGTCGGGATCACGGCGATCGATGCGGCCAGCAGCACGACGCCGGAAACCTTCTCGGTGATCGACGGCGGACAATCGACGACGATGATGTCGTAGTCGTTGATGAACTTCTTGATCTCGCGATGGATTTGGCCGCCAGCTTCGGCGAGGTTGACGACAGGGAAAGGGATGCCGGCGTCGCTGTCACCGGATGCGCTCGACCAGTGAATCAGTGTGTTTTGACCGTCGGCATCGATGACGAGGACGCGCTTCCCTTTTTCATGGAACGCCGCGCCGAGGTGCATGGCAATCGTGCTTTTGCCGACGCCGCCTTTTTGTTGAGTGACTGCAATGATTTCCGCGGCCAATTTTCACTCCTGTTTTTGGTCGTTGGAATTCTACAGGACGATATTTATATTTCAATGAAATTGTCGTTCATCAACTACGCATTGGCCATTCGGGCTATGGGTTTATGCGCATAAACGGATTGGGGATGTCGGATCGGTGGAAAGGATGGAGGCGCAGGCATGGATGACGAGCGGAGGGGCTTCGCGCCGACAGCCGTTTGGGATCGTGTTCGAGATTCCGCTCGTTGCGATGTATCAGGACCTCCCCTATCGCTTGTTGAGCGAGGGCGCTGTCTCGGTGACGGTGGAGTTTGTGCGCATAAACTTCCGCCGCGCCGGCGAGCGTTTACGGTGCAGGGTCTTCGCTCGCGCCCGCGCCCGGATGACGCATTCTGCCCCGCTCGAGTCGACCTGATATCGTCGTGTGCTGCGACGAAGAGCGGGCCGTTCCACCAGTGTTTATGCGCATAAACCACCGAGAGAGAATCGGTGGCCAGCCATGAGCGGCCGTACATCGACCGACATACAGTCGACCTTGCAGCGATGACCCGGGCACCGTGGCGTATCGCCCCGCCGATATTCGAGGCCCCGTCGTGCACGGATCGACCGTGATATCAGTGGCCCTCCCGCTCGGGAAGCGACGGCTTTATGCGCATAAACCTAACGACGGATAAACAAGGCGGCGGCCTGTTGATTTTCTGCAATCCGCCATAGAGGTGCGTCGTGATGCACCTGCGCTATTCCCAACCAAGACGGTCCCGGTAATCGCCCGCGCAATGCACTTTATGCGCATAAACGCAGCAGCACGCTGAGCACTTACCAGTACTACTGGTTCATCCCACGCGTCGTCCAAGTCTTCAACTTCCCCTTCGCACGCCCCCCATACCCCACCGAAACGCGCGCAACCAGACTGGCTACAATACGGGCCTCTCCCATCCTGGCCTGAATGATGATCACGATCTACCACAACCCCCGCTGCTCGAAGTCCCGTGAGACGCTCGCACTGGTCGAGACGCTGAACACCACCGGCACGCCGGTGAATGTCGTCGAGTATCTGAAGACGCCGCCGACGGTCGAGGAACTGGAAACGCTGCATCGTCAGCTTGGGCGACCCGTGCGCGACATGCTTCGCGATGGAGAGGAGCCGTATAAGGCGCTGGATCTTGCCCGCGTGAGTCTGACCGATGCGGAGGCCTACGAAGCGATTGCTGCCCATCCGATTCTGCTGCAGCGTCCGATCGTCGTGTATCGAGGCAAGGCAGCCATCGGTCGGCCGCCCGAATCGGTGCGCGCACTCTTTGAATAATTGATGTTCGGCGTATTTTTCTTATCGCATCGATCCGGCACAAGCGTGTCGGATCGACCGAATGAACCCGCGTACTGCAAATCGATCACGGTGACCGCGCTGCCGGCAGTCACGGAACAGGATGGCCTCAACCGCTCGCCGCGGCGATCAGGGCGTCGGATCGACGGGCCTTGTTCACGTGCTGCAACCGATCATCCTGGCCGTACTGGCAGCAGTCGCTGACCGTGATGACCCTCACCCGCCGCAGCGCCCAAACCGTCGAGCGCGCCGAATCCNNCCGCCGAATCCNNCCGCCGAATCCATCCGCCGCCGCCGATCGATCTTCGTCGCGACGCTGCCACCAGCACCGCATTCAATGACCGCGAGTCGCGAGTCACTTCCAGCGGCAACTCATCGACGTCGACAACGACCGCGCCCGCAGCCCTCGCCACACGCGACCTCGAACGACACCGCCAACTCAGCCCTGACCGTCTCCCGACGACGCATCCCGTTCGCTGTCCGCCCCATCCGCCGCACCCCGCCCCGCCGCCGCATGCGCAGCCGTCCGCAGCAGCGCAATCTGCCCGCGATACGCCCTGCACCCACTGCAAGCCGGCAGATGCACGCGCACCTGCATGCGTTCATACAGCGTCAAGGACCGGTCGAGCGCATCCGACAGCAGTCGCGTCACGTCCCTACATTTCCCCGGCAGCATCTTCGGTCGTCAGTCCTTTTTCGCTGAGGCAGGTGCGCAGGCGCGTGCGCGCCCGATACAGCAGCACGCTGCAATGGTTCATCGTCAACGTCAGTTCGCTGCAGATATCGGCGATCTCGACATCGAGGAATTCGCGCATCATGAACACGCGGCCGATGTGTTCCGGCAGATGATCAAGGCAGACCTGGAACAGGGACCAGAACTGCTGTTGCTGCAATAGCGTCTCGGGGCGCGGCCACGGCCGCGGCTTGGTATGCGCGTCCCAGTGCCCGTTTTCCTTGAACAGCTCGCGGTCGAGTGCGGATTCGCCATCGAGCTCCGCGTCGAGCGCGGACAGGCTCACGGTCCGCTGTCGCACGCGCAGGATGTCGATCAGCTTGTTGCGCAGGATCCCGAACACCCAGGTCTTGTGTGCGGACCGTCCCGCGAACTCGCCCGCATGCGACCACGCGGCGGTCAGCGCTTCCTGCACGGCATCCTCGGCCGCATCGGCATCGCGCAACTGGAGCCGCGCGAAGCGCAGCAGGTCGTGCCGCAGTTGTGCGAGATAGGCGGGGTCGTCGTACGCGGACGGCATGGCGGGTCAGGAGCCTTACGAAATGAAAGCGATCGCGTGTGTCACCGGGCGCGCGCGTCGCGGTGCGAGCAGCTTACTGGGCGCGACGCCGCGCTGCAACGCATGTTCCGTCACGAATTCATCAAGCCGGCCGGCGCGCTGCGCTATGCTTGCCGGAACCCTGTGTCGCGCGCCGCGAACTCGCGATGCGGGCGATCTGTAACATCAGACCTTAACGGTCAAGTTATCCACAATTTCTGTGGAAAACCTTGTGGAAAGTCGGCCGGTCGGCCCCGTGGGACGGTCCGCGGGCTGGCTTGCCTATAAACAGACCTTTATCGCCTTTCCCGAATCAATCGATCCGATTCTTCACTCACCGGAAGGAGAATGCCATGTCCTATCGTGTTGCAGTCGTCGTCGGCAGCCTGCGTCGCGGTTCCTGGAATCGCGCGCTCGCGCACGCCGTGATCTCGCTCGCCCCCGCCGATTTCTCGTTCGAATTCGTCGAGATCGGCGAACTGCCGCTTTACAGCCAGGACTACGACGCGGAATTTCCGGACGTCGCGAAGCGCTTCAAGCAGTCGATCGAAGCCGCCGACGCGCTGCTGTTCGTCACGCCCGAGTACAACCGCTCGATTCCGGGTGTGCTGAAGAACGCACTCGACTGGGGCTCGCGTCCGTGGGGGCACAACTCGTGGTCCGGCAAGCCGGGCGCGGTGCTCGGCACGTCGCCCGGCGCGGTCGGCACCGCGCTCGCGCAGCAGCACCTGCGCAACGTGCTCGCGTATCTCGACGTGAAGATGCTCGGACAGCCGGAGATGTTCATCAAGCATGACCCGGCGCGCATCGACGACCAGGGCCAGATCGTCAGCGAGGACACGCGCAAGTTCCTGCAGGGCTTCGTCGACCGCTACGTCGACTGGGTGCGCGAGCTGAAGTCGGCCTGATCGCCGCACCCTTCCCGCTGCCGGCACCGGCCCGCGTGCCGCGGATCAGGCGCCGGCATGCCGCGCATCGCGCGCTTCGCGGATGCCGAGCAGGATCTCGTCGAGCAGCGCGATGTCGAACGGCTTCGACAGCACGCGCACGTTGACGGTACGCGTGCGGTCGAGTTCCTCCGCGTAACCCGTGACCAGGATCACGGGCAGCTTTCCCGGCCGCTTGTCGATCGCTTCGGCGAGATCGATGCCGTTCAGGCGGCCCGGCATGTGGATATCCGAGATCACCAGGTCGAATGCGTCGTTCGCGGCCGCCCCCTCGATCAGGCGCAGCGCGTCGTCGGCGGTGGGCGCATAGGTGACGCGGTGGCCGAGCAGCGTGATCAGCGCTTCGGTGCCGGCCGCAACTTCGCTGTTGTCTTCGACCAGCAGCACGTGCAGGCCCGCGAGCGCGCCCGTGTCGTGCGCGGCGGCCTGCGGCCGCGCGACGATGTCCTCGACGCGGGCGCGCGGCAGGTAGAGGCGCACCGACGTGCCGGCGCCGACCGCGCTGTCGATCGTCGCAAGGCCGCCCGAGCGCTCGCAGAACGCGAACACCTGCGGCAGCCCGAGCCCCGTTCCCATCCCCTGCGCCTTCGTCGTGAACAGCGGCTCGAACGCGCGCGCGAGCACGTCGGGCGCCATGCCCGAGCCCGTATCGTCGAGCGAGATCTGCACGAAGTCGCCGGTGAGCGGAAAGCCGTCCTCGCCGCGCAGCGTGACGTTGCGCGCGCCGACCGTGAAGCGGCCGCCGATCGTCATCGCGTCGCGCGCGTTGACGGCGAGGTTGATCACCGCGAGTTCGAGCTCCGCGACATCGACCCGGATCGGCCATACACCGGGTTCGATCGCGACGACCAGCAACGACTTCGAACCGAGCGACGTCTTCAGCAGTTCGCGGCACGTGCCGAGCCACTGGCCGATGTCGATCGTCTCGTTGTGCAGCGGCTGCTTGCGCGCGACGCCGAGCAACTGGCGCGTGAGCGACTGGCCGTTCTTCAGCGCGCGTTCGATTGCGCCGAGTTCCTTGTCGAGATGCTGGACGCCGCGTCGCCGCGCGATCTGCACGTTGCTCGAGATGATCATCAGCAGGTTGTTGAAGTCGTGCGCGACGCTGCCGACCAGGTTGCCGAGCGCCTGCATCTTGCGCGACTGCCGGTACGCCGATTCGATCGAGCGCCGCATCGACGCTTCCGCCTGCCAGCGATCCCACGCCTCCTCTTCCGCCTTCAGCCGCTTCAGCGACAGCCAGATCACCGACCACAGCGCGACCGACGGCGCGAACATCGAGATGAACAGCACGCTCAGGTGTTCGTACCACTCACGCCAGATCGCCGACGTGCGGTACGCACAGATCACGTATACGGGATAGCTGCCGACCTGGCGGTACGCGACGATCTCGCTGGCGCCGTCGTGGCGCACGCGCACGACGCCGGCGCGCGGATCGTTGCGCGTGTTGCCGAACGTGGCCGTGCGATCGGTGTGCGCGAGCGACGGCGGCGGCGGATACGACGCGATCACCGCGCCGTCGGAGCGCGCGAGCGCCATCGTCATCGGCGTGGCCGCGCCGCCGAGAAGGTCGCGGTAGAACGCATTGAAGTACGACGATTTCAGCGCGATCGACACCATCCCGGCGAACGACCCGTCGCTGTGGCGTCGCGCGACGCCCGTGTTGAACACGGGGATGTTCTCGAGCTTGAGCGGCCCCATCATCAGCCGCGAGACATGTTCGATGACCTTGCCGTCGCGAATGCCGGTGAAGTCGTCGCGGTTCGCGATCGACGCATAGGGCGCCGGATAGTAGAGGCTGTTCGCGAGCAGCATTCCGCTCGCGCCGAAGATCGACACCGCGGCCACCTGCGGATAGCCGCCGCCGATCGTGTTCAGCGCCTCGTGGATGTCGGATTCGTGGCGGCGCACGGTGGCGTCGTCCATGTCCTGCACAAGGTCGACGATGCGCGCATCGAGCGTTTCGCTCAGGTCGAACACCTTGAGCGCATGTTCCTCGGCCACGCGCACGGTGCGCATCGTCACGTCGCTCGCCGCGGCTTCGCGTGCCTTCAGGTCGTTGTACGCCATGACCGACACGTAGATGCACGGCAGCACGATCGCCGCGACCAGCAGCACGATCAGCGTCACGCGCCGAACCGCGAAATCGTGCTCGGGCGCGCCGGACGCATAGTTGCCGTCGTCCTGCCAGTCGTCGGCGGGCGTGGAGGCAGGTGGGCGGGAGTCGGCGGGACGTTCGGACGTCATTGAAGAAAGCGGGTCAAGCTGAGGTGTTCAATCATAAACGAGTTGCGTGCGCCCGCCGCACCCCGGCACGGACGGTCAACCTGATGATTCCGACAGGGGCAACCTGAAAGATTGAAAACGCTATGAATCCGGCAGCGCAAACGTACACAAAGAAAAATTTTGCGTGCATATCTCGAAAATGGTTGCAACTGTTTTCTGAATACCGTGCGATTGGATAGATTCTGTTCGAAATTGTGAAAATGGCGAGTTGCACCGCCTTCGGTTTACTCAGAGAATCGCGCCTTGCTTTCCCTATGACTGATATATGCGCCCGCCGGCGTTTGCGGCGCGGTGTGTCGCGTGCCACGTGCCGCGGTGCCCGCGCGCGGCCGCACGGTGGCTGCCCGTGCTTGATTGCATGGCGCCTCAAGAAGCGCGCCGCGCGGTCGTTAACGCGAGAGAGACCATTCCGTATACCGCTTCGCCGCCATGCCTTTGCCGATCGTGATCGCCGACGATTCCTTGCTCGCTCGCAAACTTCTGACAAAGGCACTGCCGGGGGACTGGGATGTCGACGTCGCGTACGCGGCGAATGGTCGCGAGGCCCTGGCGCTCTATCGTGACGGCAAAGCTTCCGTGATGTTTCTGGACCTGACGATGCCCGACATGAGCGGCTATCAGGTGCTGGAGACACTGCGCCACGAAGATCTGAACACGTTCGTGATCGTGGTATCCGCCGATATCCAGCCGCAGGCGCAAGCACGCGTGCGCGAGCTGGGCGCGATCGCATTCGTTGCCAAGCCCGTGACGTCGGAGGCGTTGCTGCCCATTCTCAAGGAGTATGGGTTGTATGCCTGAATCGGTGTTCACGGCGGAGCAGCGCGACGCGTTGCAGGAGATCGCCAACCTCGCGATGGGCCGCGCCGCCGCACGGCTCGCGCTGCTGCTCGGACATTTCATCGAGCTGTCGGTACCGCGCGTGCGCGTCGTGAAGGCCGCCGATGCGGGCGACGCGTTGCGCGAGATGACGGGCATCCACGAGAACGTGACGGCCGTGCGCCAGGGTTTTCGTTCCGACATCAAGGGCGAGGCGATCGTGCTGTGCCGCAGCGCGGGTGTCGCGCGGCTCATGTCGCTGATGGACCGCACGTTCGGCGACGGCGCGTATGCCGGCATGGCGACGCAGGACGAACTCGTGTTCGATGTCGCGAACGTGCTGATGAGCGCGTGCGTCGCGTCGATCCTCGACGAACTCGGCCGCAAGCCCGTGTTCTTCCCGCCGGGGCTGCTCGGCGCGAACGTGTCGTTCGACGACGTGTTCCAGGCGAACGCGCTCGCATGGAGCGTCGCGCTGCTGCTCGAAGTGAATTTCGGACTCGAGGATCACGCGTTTCGCGCACATTTCGTGATGCTGATGGCCGAGGATTCGATCCGGCTGATGGGCGACGCGCTCGACGCGTTGCTGTCCGCGCTATGAACGCTATCCGCACGACCACTGCCGCCGCCGCGTCGCTGAGCGACCTCGTGATCGAACGGGTGGGCTTCGGCCTGTTCGTGCTCGACCGCGCGATGACCGTGCTGATGTGGAACCGCTTCATGCAGGACCACAGTGGCATCCCGGCTGCCGACGTGATCGGCCGCAACCTGTTTGACTGCTTTCCGACGCTGCCGCGCGCATGGCTCGAACGCAAGCTCGAGAGCGTGTTCCAGCTCGGCAGCTTCGCGTTCAGCTCGTGGGAGCAGCGGCCCTACCTGTTTCGCTTCGAGCACGATCGGCCGATTACCGGCGGCGTCGACTACATGCAGCAGGACTGCACGTTCATGCCGCTCACGCGCGGCCGCGAAGTCGAGGCCGTGTGCGTGACGATCTCGGACGTCACGCACGTGAGCGTGATGCAGCGCGAGCGCGAGGAGGCGGTCGCGAAGTTGCGCGAGCATGCGAATCGCGACGGCCTCACCGGCATCGCGAACCGGCGCTTCTTCGAAGCGCGGCTCGGTGACGAGTTCGCGCGCTGGCAGCGCTACGGCGGCGACCTGTCGGTGCTGCTGTTCGATCTCGACCACTTCAAGACGATCAACGACCGGTTCGGGCATGCGGCCGGCGATGCGGTATTGCGCGAGACGGCGCGTCGCGTCGCATCGATCGTGCGCGCACAGGATACGTTCGGCCGCTTCGGTGGCGAGGAATTCGCGCTGCTGCTGCCGTGCACGAATCTCGACGAGGCGATGAAGGTGGCCGACAAGGTGCGCGTCGCGATCGGCAGCAAGCCGGTCGATGCGGAAGGCGTCAGCGTGCCGGTGACGGCGAGCGTCGGCGGCGCATGCGCGACCGCCGGCGCGCCGGCGTGCGACGTGCTCGTCAACGAGGCCGACACCGCGCTCTATCGCGCGAAGCGGCTCGGGCGCGACCGGTCGATCGCGTACGCGTGACCGTTGCGGCGCCGCGCCGCCGCTCCCCGCGCGCGATACGCGTCGTTCAGCTTTTCGCGATGTCGGCCAGCACGCCGGCCAGCACGGCCGGCTGCGACACGAACGGCGAATGGCTGCTGTCGAGCTGATGCACGTGCGTCGGGTTGCCGGGCACGAACGCGTCGGCTTCGTCGATGAAGCGCTGCTGCAGCGCGGGCAGGATCACCCGATCCGCGAGGCACTTGATGTAGTGACGGTCGATCGCGCCCCAGCGCGCGGCCGTCGTCGGGATCGCGGTCGCGAACGGCGCGGCCGGCACGTCGCAGGTCATCAGGTTCGCCACCGCCTCGAAGTCGGCCTGCGGCACGTCGTCGTACAGCGCGCGCTTTGCCAGCTCGCGATAGGCGGGTTCGCCGCTGCGCGGATCGATCCGCAGCGCGCCCGCGACGCGCGGGCTCGCCAGCATCAGCGGCCCCAGCATTTCCCCCTTGTTCTCGGGCGCGCGTACGTAGTCGAGGCCCGGCACGCCCGACGCGGGCATGAACGCCGCGAGATAGACGATCTTCGCGATCTTCTCCGGCGCGCGTTCCGCCGCGGCCGTGATCGCGAGGCCGCCCATGCTGTGCCCGACGAGCACGACCTTGCCGCGGCCGAGCGCGTACGCGTCGTCGACGGCCTGCATCACCTGCGTCGCGTAATCGTCGAGCGTGGTATTTGCGACCGGCGACGGTTCGGCGCCGAATGCGTCCTTGTCGAGCGGCCGTTCGAGATAGGACGCAGGAAAGCGGGCGTTGATGCCGTGCGCGGGCAGGTCGCGCGCGATCGACAGGTAGCCGCGCGCGGCCAGCGCGGCCGCCACGTGCGCGTAGCACCACGCACCGTGCCACGCGCCGTGCACCAGCACGAAAACCGGATGGTCGGATTGCGGGGGGGCGGTTACGTTCGTCTCCATGGTGTCCGTCTTTTTCGAGATCTAGGAAGGTGTTCATCTTAGACGAAGCCGCGCGCGTCCAAGCAGGAACGCGCGGCCCGGTCGTGCGTGGGTTCGCACAGGTCGCCGCGATGCGGCCCTTTTGTCTCGTACAGGCCACATTTCGTCCTGATCTGATTTGAATTTGCGCCGAAGCGCGCTAATTTGACGCTTTGCTCCCGATTGCGTCCCATGAACGTCGACTACCTCTTCTACCGGCGGCCGGATAAGCCTGGCCCCTATTCCCTCGACGACCTGGGCGACATCGCGCCGCCGATCGGCCCGAGCGACGCGGTGCGCGCGGGAATCGCGCGCGTGTTCGAGCAGATCGACTGGCAGGAGTCGCCAGACGTGCCGGGCGCATGGTTCGGCACGGGCGGCCCGTCGTTCCAGTTCACGGCGGAACCCGACGGGCGCGTGACGAGCTTCATGGGCTCGCGGCTCGAGCGCCGTTCGATGCTGCAGCTGACTCGCGAAATGGGGCTCATCGCGCTCGATCTGCAGCGCGACATCGTCTACGGCTGACGGGCGGCGCGACGCCGTCCTCATCGGGGCCGGCCGCGCCGGCCCGCCAGCCTGCAGGCGGCCCGCCGCGTGTCCGCCATCGAACTTCAAAGATTGCTATACTTTCGCCCAATTCCGGCTTCCGGCCGGTAATTTGTGCCTGTCTGCGTCGATCGTTCGCATATCTCGCACGCATTTGACGCCCTGACCAACCCAGCCGGGCATGGCTTCTTCAATCGCCCCGCGTGGGTGCCTCCGTGGAGCTCGTCTTGGCCGTTTCCAATCTCGTCGTGGACGAACAAGAAACCGACGCCGCTGCCGTCACATCGGGCAGTTCTTTCTATTTGGCGATGCGCATCCTGCCGGCGGTGCAGCGCGACGCGATGTTCCAGGTCTACGCGTTCTGCCGCGCGGTCGACGACATCGCCGACAGCGACCTGCCGCGCGCCGAGCGCAACGCGGGCCTCGATCGCTGGCGCGCGGACATCGACGCGTGCTTCGCCGGCCAGCCGCCGCGCCATCTGGTCGCGCTCGAGCGCGAGATCCGCGCGTTCGACCTGAAGCGCGAGGACTTCCACGCGATGATCGACGGGATGGCGATGGACGCCGCCGAAGACATCTGCGCGCCGGACGAACCGACGCTCGACCTGTTTTGCGATCGCGTGGCGAGTGCGGCCGGCCGTCTGTCGGTGAGGATTTTCGGGATCCCGGAAGCGGAAGGTATCGAGTTGTCGCACCACCTCGGCCGCGCACTGCAGCTGACCAACATCCTGCGCGACATCGACGACGACGCGGCGATCAACCGCTGCTACCTGCCGCGCGAGCTGCTTGCGCGCGAAGGCATCGCGATCACCGATCCGGCGACGATCGTGCGCGACCCGGCGCTGCCGCGTGTCTGCGCGACGCTCGTCGAGCGCGCGCTTGAGCATTTCCGCGCGGCGGACGCCGTGATGGACACCTGCACGCGTGCGCAGGTCAAGGCGCCGCGCATCATGTCGGGCGCGTACCGCTGCATTCTCGAGGCCGCGATCGCGCGCGGCTTCGCCGCCCCGCGCGCGCCGCTGCGCAAGCCGAAGGCGCGCATGCTGATGATCGCCGCGCGCTACGCGCTGTTCTGAGCCGATGCCCAGAACCGTCCACGTGATCGGTGCAGGACTCGCGGGCCTGTCGGCCGCGGTCGAGCTGCAACGTCGCGGGCGGCGCATCGTGCTGCACGACGCGCATGCGCACGCGGGCGGCCGCTGCCGCTCGTGGTTCGACGGAACGCTGAACACGACGCTCGACAGCGGGCTGCATCAGGTTTTCGCGGGACAGGCCGCGACGCAGCGCTATCTGCGCGCGATCGGTGCGGCCGATCAGCTCACGGGGCCCGCGCTGCCTGAATGTCCGGTGGTCGACGTTGCTGCGCAGCAGCGCTGGACGCTGCGCTTTGGCAACGGGCGCTGGCCGTCGTGGCTGTTCGACGCCGCGTCGCGCGCGCCGGGCACCACGCCGCTCGACTATCTCGCGCTGGCCCCGCTCGCGGTCGCGCGCACCGGCCGCTCGCTCGCACAGACGATGCGATGCGACGGCGTGCTGTGGGATCGTTGGCTGCGGCCGTTTTTCCTCGGGGTGCTGAACGTCGAGCCGCGCCACGCGAGTGCGGAACTCGCGCGCGCGGCGCTGTGCGGCACGTTTGCCGCGGGCGGCCCCGGTTGCCGTCCGCTCGTCGCGCGCCACGGGCTCGGCAGTGCCTTCGTCGAACCGGCACTGCGGATGCTGCAGCACGGCGGCGCGCAGATCCGGCTGAACTCGCGGCTCGATGTGTTCGAATTCGGCGCGCACGGCAATGCGGTCGACGCGGTCACGATCGGCGGCGAGCGCGTCGATCTCGCGCCGGGCGACGCGATCGTGCTGGCCGTGCCGCCCGAGGTCGCGCAGCCGCTCGTCCCGGATCTTGCCGCGCCCGACACGTTCAGTGCAGTCGTGACCGCGTATTTCGCGGTCGACACACCGGCCGGCAGCCCGCTGCAGACGACCGTTGTCAACGGCGTCGTCGACGCGGTGCGCACCGGCGGCGGCCCGCTCGCGGCGACGATCCGTGACGCGGGGCGCTGGCTCGACATGCCGCGCGACGCGCTCGCGCGGCGCATCTGGGAAGACGTCGCGCGCGTGAGCGGCGCGAACCCGGAAACCATCCCCGCGTGGCAGCTCGTCGTCGAGCCGCGCGCGAGTTTTGCGGCGGTGCCGCCGCAGGAAATGAAACGTCCGGCCGCGCGTACGCGCTGGACCAATCTCGTGCTGGCAGGCGACTGGATTGCCACCGGCTTGCCCGCCACGATCGAGGGCGCGATCCGTTCCGGCCAGCTGGCCGCGGACGTGCTCCAGACACAGTAAGTAACAGAGGGACCGATGAACGATCTCACCGAAATGGCTACCCTGTCCGCCGCCACCGCGCCGGCCGGGCTCGACGCGGCCGTTGCCGGCGCAACCGATGCGCTGCTGGCCGCGCAGAACGCGGACGGACACTGGGTCTACGAACTTGAGGCCGATTCGACGATTCCCGCCGAATACGTGCTGCTCGTCCACTATCTCGGCGAGACGCCGAACCTCGAGCTCGAACAGAAGATCGGCCGCTATCTGCGCCGCATCCAGCAGGCCGACGGCGGCTGGCCGCTGTTCACCGACGGCGCGCCGAACATCAGCGCGAGCGTGAAGGCGTATTTCGCGCTGAAGGTGATCGGCGACGACGAGAACGCCGAGCACATGCAGCGTGCGCGCCGTGCGATCCACGCGATGGGCGGCGCCGAGATGTCGAACGTGTTCACGCGGATCCAGCTCGCGCTGTACGGTGCGATTCCGTGGCGCGCGGTGCCGATGATGCCGGTCGAGATCATGCTGCTGCCGCAGTGGTTCCCGTTCCATCTGTCGAAGGTGTCGTACTGGGCGCGTACCGTGATCGTGCCGCTGTTGGTGCTGAACGCGAAGCGGCCGCTCGCGAAGAACCCGCGCGGCGTGCGCATCGACGAGCTGTTCATCGATCCGCCCGTCAACGCCGGCCTGCTGCCGCGCCAGGGCCACCAGAGCCCCGGCTGGTTCGCGTTCTTCCGCGTGGTCGACCATGCGTTGCGCGCGGTCGACGGCCTGTTTCCGAGCTACACGCGCGAACGCGCGATCCGCCAGGCCGTGTCGTTCGTCGACGAGCGCCTGAACGGCGAGGACGGCCTCGGCGCGATCTATCCGGCGATGGCCAACTCGGTGATGATGTACGACGTGCTCGGCTATGCGGAAGATCATCCGAACCGCGCGATCGCGCGCAAGTCGGTCGAGAAGCTGCTCGTCGTGCAGGAGGACGAAGCGTATTGCCAGCCGTGCCTGTCGCCGGTATGGGACACGTCGCTCGCCGCGCATGCGCTGCTCGAGACCGGCGATGCGCGTGCCGAGGAAGCCGTGCTGCGCGGCCTCGAATGGCTGCGCCCGCTGCAGATCCTCGACGTGCGCGGCGACTGGATCTCGCGCCGCCCGAACGTGCGGCCGGGCGGCTGGGCATTCCAGTACGCGAACGCGCACTATCCGGACGTCGACGATACGGCGGTGGTCGTGGCGGCGATGGATCGCGTCCAGAAACTCAGGCAGAACGATGCGTATCGCGATTCGATCGCGCGTGCGCGCGAGTGGGTCGTCGGGATGCAGAGCAGCGACGGCGGCTGGGGCGCGTTCGAACCGGAAAACACGCAGTACTACCTGAACAACATCCCGTTCTCGGATCACGGCGCACTGCTCGATCCGCCGACGGCCGACGTGTCGGGCCGCTGCCTGTCGATGCTGTCGCAGCTCGGCGAGACGCCGCTGAACAGCGAGCCGGCGCGCCGCGCGCTCGACTACATGCTGAAGGAGCAGGAGCCGGACGGCAGCTGGTACGGCCGCTGGGGGATGAACTACGTGTACGGCACGTGGACGGCCCTGTGCTCGCTGAACGCGGCCGGCCTGACGCCGGACGATCCGCGCATGAAGCGCGGCGCGCAGTGGCTGCTCTCGATCCAGAACAAGGACGGCGGCTGGGGCGAGGACGGCGACAGCTACAAGCTCAACTACCGAGGCTTCGAGCAGGCGCCGAGCACGGCGTCGCAGACGGCCTGGGCGCTGCTCGGCCTGATGGCGGCCGGCGAGGTGAACAACCCGGCCGTCGCGCGCGGCATCGAGTACCTGATCGCGAACCAGAACGAAGAGGGCCTGTGGGACGAGACGCGCTTCACGGCGACGGGCTTCCCGCGCGTGTTCTACCTGCGCTACCACGGCTATCGCAAGTTCTTCCCGCTGTGGGCGCTTGCGCGCTATCGCAACCTGAAGCGCGACAACGCCACGCGCGTGACGGTCGGGCTGTAACGCGTGGCGCCGACGCAGCACAACGGCACGTTGCCCGTCATCGCCGTCACGGGGATGGCGTTCGAGGCACGCATCGCGCGCGGTCGCGGTGTCGAGGCCGTGTTCGCCGCGCGGGCCGACCGGCTCGAGCGTGCGTTGGCCGAGGCGACCGCGCGCGGTTGCGCGGGCATCGTGAGCTTTGGCACGGCGGGCGGCCTTGCGCCCGACCTCGCGCCCGGCGCACTCGTGATCGCGGATGCGATCGACGGGCCGTTCGGCCGCGTGCAGACCGATCCGGGCTGGAGCGCGCGGCTCGTCGCGGCGCTGCACGACACGCCGGTGTGGGCGCGCATCACGCGCGGCACGATGGCGGCGGTTGGCGCGCCGGTGGTCAGCGAGCAGGAGAAGGCGTCGCTGCACCGCGCGAAGGGTGCGCTCGCCGTCGACATGGAATCGCATATCGCCGCGGCCTTCGCGGCGTCGCGCGGCGTGCCGTTCGCGGTGTGCCGCGCGATCGTCGACCCGGCGTGGCGCACACTGCCGCGCGCGGCGACGGCCGGCCTGCGTGACGACGGCAGCACCGCGATCCTGCCGATCCTGCGCGAACTGCTGAAGCAGCCGTCGCAGCTCGGCCCGCTGCTGCAGGTCGCGGGCGACGCGCGCGCGGCGCGCACGACGCTGATCCAGGCGCGGCACGCATTCGAGCGTGCGGGCGCGATGCGGATTGCCTGAGCGGCGTTCGCCGCGTTCTCCTTTCCCCCTTCCTTTTTCCGTTCGCGTACGCGCAAAAAAAGAGCGCCGCATGATGCAGCGCTCTTCGGCTTTCCGGTGGATTCCGCGCCGCGTTACTGCGCGGCCGGACTGCTCGCAGGCACGGTCGGCATCGCTGGCGCGATCGGCGCGCTGTTGGCGGCGGGCGCGGTCGTTGCCCCGGCCGATGCCGCCTCAGGGGCCGCGGCAGGCGCACTCGCGGGCATCGCATTGTCCGCGCCCGGATCGTCATACTGCGGCAACCCCGGTGCAGCCGGCGCGTTGTTCGGCGCGGCGCCGCCCGCCCCGCCCGACTCGCCCGGATCCTCGTAGTTCGGCAAGCCCGGCACGGCCGGCGTGGCCGCCGGCACCGCGCCCGATTCACCCGGCTCGGCGTAGTTCGGCGGCGCGGCCGATGCCGACTGGCCGTGATACGTCAGCGACTTGCGCTGCTGCAGGTACGCGTCGCGGACGAACGAATACGGATCGAGCGCCGCCTGCTTCAGCAGATCGGTTGCGCCGAGCAGGTCCGAACGCGCGCTGATGAACTGCGCGATGTACATCGGATTGCGCACGGCCGGCTCGATGTAGTTCAGCAGGTTGAAGCGGACGTCCACCGCGCGGCCGACACCGTCGCGAATCGTGCTCGGGCCGAACACCGGCAGCACGAGGTACGGGCCGGACGGCATGCCCCAGCGCGCCATCGTCAGCCCGAAATCCTGGTGATGTTTCGGCAGGCCGGCCGGCGTCGCGATGTCGATCAGGCCGCCGACGCCGAACACCGAGTTCATCGCCACGCGCATCAGATCCTGCGTCGCATCCGTGATGCGCAGCTGCAGCAGGTTGTTCGCCATGTTGCCGAGATCGCCGAGGTTCGAGAAGAAGTTGCTGATCGCGGTGCGCATCGGCGTCGGCGTGATCTTCTGGTACCCCTTCGCGATCGGCACGGCGATGTTCGTGTCGACCGTGTCGTTGAACTTGTACATCGCCCGGTTCATCGGCTCGAGCGGGTCGTTGGGGTTGCGGTTCGGGCCCGTCGCGCAGCCGCTCAGCACTGCGCTGGCAGCGACGGTCGCCGCAATGATTCGCACCTTATTCATTGTTTCCTTGCGATTGGTTCTTGGCGCGTTTGACGCGCGGTTTGCCCATCAGGACGGGCTGAAATACCACGGCGCCGATCAGCGTGCAGGTCAACGCCAGCGCGAGCAGCTTGCCCATGCTCGACGTGCCCGGATGATGCGACAGCCACAGGCTGCCAAAGGCGGTTGCCGTCGTCGCGGCGCTGAACAGCACCGCGTGCGTGAGGCTCGAATGCAGCAGGCCCGTCTGGCCCGCGCGCCACGCCATCACGAAGTACACCTTGAACGCGACGCCGACGCCGAGCATCAGCGGCAGCGCGATGATGTTCGCGAAGTTCAGCGACATGCCGAGCACGACGCACATCTCGAGCGTGACGAGACCCGACACGAGCAGCGGCACCAGCGTGCGCAGCACGTCGCCGAAGCGGCGCAGCGTGATCCACAGCAGGATCGTGATCGAGATGATCGACCACAGCGCCGCGTGCAGGAACGCGTTGATGATCGTGTCGGCCGAATGCAGGATCGAGATCGGGCCGCCGATCGCGCCAGGTTCCGCGGCCTTCACTGCCTTCGCGAAGTGGCGCAGCATCGTGTCGTCGTTCGGGTCGACGCCCTTCGGCACCTTCGGCGAAATCTGCACGAGCGCGTGGCCGTCGGGTGCGATCCAGTCGCGCACGAGCTGCGGCGGCAGCGATTCGCGCGTGACGTCCTGCGGCTGCAGCAGCGTCGCGAGCTGGTTGAGCGCGATGCGCAGCGTGTCGGAGAACGCGCGCTCGGCGCGGTCGCGCGTCGCGCTGTCGGCGGCGGCGAGCTTCGCGAGCGATGCCGACAGATGCTGTGCGGCGGCCGCGCCCGGCCCCGGGTGGTCTTCCGCCGCGTAGCTCAGCAGGTCGGACGCGCGCTTGAGCGCGGCGACCCGCTGCGCGTCGGGCACGCTCGGCGCGGCCGGCTGCGTCAGCGCGGGCAGCAGGTCGCTCGCGGCCGCGGCGATCGCCGCGCGCTTGGCCGGCTGGTCGGCCGGGACGAAGGTCGTGAGCGTCGTCGTGCGGCCGACTTCCGGCAGCGCGTCGAGGCGTTTCGCGGCCGCGTCGGCATCGGCGAGCGACGGCGCGAGCAGCGTGACGTCGTTGACGGCTGCTTCGGGCGAATCCTTCAGCGCGAGCAGTGTCGCCATCGATTCGCTGTGCGGATCCTTCAGGTGCAGCGGGTTGAAGTCGAAGTGCAGGAACGCGAGCAGCGGCAGCGCGCCGATCACGACGGCGAGCGTGCCGATCAGGATCGGCTTGCGATGGCGATCGAGGAAGTCGTCGACCGGCGCGAGCCACGGGAAGCCCGGCGTCTTCGATTCGCCGGGCGGCGCGAACAGGCGCAGCAGCGCGGGCAGCAGCGTGAGCGTGGTCAGCAGCGCGACGAACATCCCGACGCCCGCGATCAGGCCGAGCTCGGACACGCCGCGATAGGCGGTGGGGATGAACGAGAAGAAGCTCGCCGCGACCGCCGCGGTGGCGAGTGCGAGCGGCATGCCCATCGAGTGCGCGGCGCCGATCAGCGCGTGATCGATGCGCGGATCGCGGAAGCGTTCCTCGCGGTACTTCACGCCGTACTGGATCGAGAAGTCGACGCCGAGGCCGACGAACAGCACCATGAACGCGACCGAGATCATGTTCAGCGAACCGACCATCGCGAGGCCGAGCGCGGCAGTCACGACGAGGCCGACGAACAGCGTGACGAGCACGGAGCCGATCATCCGCTTCGAGCGCAGCGCGAGCCACAGGATGACGAGCACGGCGAGCAGCGTGAGCGCGCCGTTGAGCGCGGCGCCGTCTTCCACCGACGCGAATTCGTCGTCTGCGAGCGGCTGTTCGCCGGTCAGGCGCACGACCGCGCCGTAGCGCTGCTCGAGGCCGAGCGCTTTCGCGGTATCGCGGATCACCTGGGTCGTTTCGGCGCCGGCCTTCAGCGCGCCGTAGTTGACGACCGGCTGCACGGTGACGAACGCGCGTGCGGGCTGGCGCGCGGCGTCGCTGTCGACCAGCCCGCGCCACGAGAACGCGGCCGGCTTGCCGGCCAGCACGTCGTCGACCGTCGCGGCGCTGCGTGCGAGCAGTTTCGCCATCGAGGGCAGCTTCACCTGGCCCGTCAGGAGCGGCTGGCCGAGCGTGGTGGACAGCGTGGTCGCGAGCCCCGTCAGGCTCGGGTTCTTCGCGAGTTCGTTGACGAGCGGGCGCGCGCTCGCGAGCTGCGACGTCGTATCCGACACTTCCTGCGGCGACAGGAACAGCAGCCCGTTGTGCTCGAAGAACGGGCCACCGCCGGGTTCGGCGACCTGGCCGATGCGGCCGGCGTCGGCCTGCTTCTGCAGTGCTTCGGTGAGCGCATGCGCGGCGGCGGTCGCGAATTCGGGCGCGGGCGCCTCGACTACCGTGAGGATCGTGCCGTTGCGTTGCGGGAACGCGTTGTCGACGGCCTGGCCGAGCACGGCCCATTGCGGTTCCGCGTCGACGAGCTTGCTGATGTCCGTGTTGATCTTGAAGTGCTGCGCGACATAGACGCCGCTGAAGAGGGCGATGACGAGCGATAGCACGACGACCCAGACGGGGCGGCGTACCGACAATGCGACGAGTCGGACGATGAGAGATGTCACCATGTGGCGGTGGGAAGGGGCTGGCAAGGGCAAAGGAACGAGTATACCGGCGCAACGTGGCGTCAGTCGCGACGTTGGCGCGTAAAGGGGCGGGAAGGATATTTGCTCCGCAGCACACGAATCGGCGCAGGTGGCCCGGCAATTTGTATGGGGATATTTACATAATCGGCCGGAATCGCGCGGCGGCGGGCCCTGTGACAAAAGGGGTTCAAAGGTAACAGTCGGTCACCGCGCGGCAGGCGGGCGCCCGGGCCGCTATACTTCGACCCACCGGCCGATGCAATCGATGCAATCCGCCGGCCGTTTTTTTCTCATCGAGTGCGATTATCCGTATGAAACGTCATCTGTTTGCTTTCGTCGCGGCGGCTGCCGTGTCGGTTTCCGCTTTCGCGCAGAGCGCGCCGGTCGACGTCGTCCGCACTGCGGTCGAGGGCACGGTCAACGCGATGAAGGCCGATCCGGGTGCGCGCGGTGGCGACATGGCGAAAGTCACGCACGTCGTCGAGCAGCGCTTCCTGCCCGCGACGAACTTCGAGCGCACGACCCGCATCGCGGTCGGCGATGCCTGGAAGCAGGCGACGCCGCAACAGCAGCAGGAGCTGTACAAGCAGTTCAAGCTGCTGATGACGCGCACCTATGCCGCATCGCTCGCGCAGCTCGGCAGCCAGGACGCGAAGTTCTCGTTCAAGGCGGGCGGCGCGTCGGGTGCCGATGCGCTGGTGCAGTCGACGGTCACGACGCCGGGCGACAGCCAGTCGGTCGGCTACCGGCTCGGCAAGGTCGGCAGCGACTGGAAGATCTACGACATCGACATGTCGGGCGCGTGGCTGATCCAGGTCTACCAGGGCCAGTTCAAGAGCCAGCTCGCGTCGGGCGGTATCGACGGGCTGATCGCGTATCTGCAGAAGCACAATTCGCGGACGAATTGACGGTCGCGGCGCGAGCCGCGACTGAAATGCGACGCTGAAATCATCACGCCCCGGTCGCGAATGCGGCCGGGGCGTTGCACATTGAACAAATGCACCATCAGTGTTTCACCTGGCGCCGAACTACCCGGTTAACGCCCCAAACAGCCAAGCCGGCCACGACGAGACAGACGGCCAGTACGAGCAAGAGCCCGATCCCCTCGACGTCGTCGGCATGCGCAATGGTGTCAACCCCGAAAAATGCCATCGCCGATTCGATTGTCGCGGGAATGTGCGTCTCGATCGGGAGACGGACGAACCAGCGTGTGAGCAGCGTGCCGAGAATGAGGGTCGCCAGGATGTTGAGGGCATAGCGCGTGACCTTCATTACCGCACCTCGACGATTCCATATGCCTTGACGTTGCTCCCCGGGGTCGGCAACGTTGCGCCCCGTGCCCGAAGGTGCGCCGATAACCGTTCGAAGTCTTGCGCATCCTTCACGGTGATGTAGCCTTCGCTGCGTCCGAGCGGGCCGTTCGGATGCAGGCGGAATGCGCCGCGGCGCACGCCGTTCACGGTTGTCCAATCGTCGATTGTCCCGTCGGCACGGTACAGCGCAAACCATCTATCCCGGTTGGTTCCATACAGGTTCGCATGCACGAAGTCATAGAGCCATCCCAGGCGGCCTCCCGACTGTCGATCGACGACGTAATACAAGCCCTGCGGCAAAGGACCTGACTTCGGCTTCGCGATCGCTTCCGGTTGGTTGCGATCGTTTGGCATGCCGCTGAACGTCGATACGGGACCGGCGCCAACGCATGAAAGGGTGGAAATCGGCCGCCCGTTCAGGAAGAAGGTGCATGACGCTGACATGGGTGGTCCCGCAGTTGATTTGGACGGACCGTATCAGATGAACCTGGGACACTCAACTCGGTAGTCCTGCCGGGGACCACGATCGGGTCGCCCTCCTCTGTGAAATCGTCTTGAACCACGACGTCTACGGACGCACGCGCGCGACTGCGCGCGGCAGCCGAAAAATGTTACGGACTGTCCGCGAAATCACTGTCGCTGTAAGTTGAGTCAAGGCAAGTCAAGCCGTGCTTCTCGACTGCATCGCGTAAGACGCGACGGCCTGACACCGGATGTGGTTCGTCACGTCGAACATTCATGTCAAAGGACCTGAATGTAAAAAATCGGCCGGCAATCCGCTCACCGCCGCCGATGCTCGACCGCAAACTTGATCAGCTCCGCTTGCCCTTCGATCTCGAGCTTTCGCTTCAGGTTGAGCCGATGGGTTTCCACCGTGCGCACCGACAGCCCCGTCTGCTGCGCGATCTGCTTGCTCGACAGCCCCTCGGCCAGCGCATCGAGGATGTCGCGTTCGCGCGGGGTCAAGCGGTCGAGCGGCGACGCGGCCGCGCTCGCCTGGATCATCCGCGCGGCGAGCCCCTCGCTGAAGAACGTCTGCCCGGCCAGCACCGCGCCGATCGCGCGCACGATCTCGCTCGCCGGCGAATCCTTCAGCAGATAGCCGTGCGCGCCGGCGCGCACGGCCTGCGTCACGTATTCGATGTTGTCGTGCATCGACAGCATCAGCACACGGATCCCCGGAAAGCGCTCGTGGAACACGCCGGCGAGCGTGATGCCGTTCATCCCGTTCATGCCGACGTCCATCAGCGCGAGATCGGGTTCGAGCGATGCAGCGAGCGCGAGCGCCTCGTCCGCGTTGCCGGCTTCGCCGACCACGGACAGGTCGGCCGCCTCGAGCCGCATCCGCAGGCCGTCGCGCACCAGCGGGTGGTCGTCGACGAGCAGCAGTCGGGCGGTGGGCCGGGCGGTGTCGGGGGCGCTCATGGGCAAAGGTCTCCGGTTATGGTGGCGCGTTATCAGGCGACGGCGCGCAGCGGCACGCGCGCGGCCACGACGGTGTGGCCGACCTGCGACGTGATCGTCAGCGCGCCGCCGAGCGCGTCGAGGCGCTCGCGCATGTTGCGCAGCCCGATGCCGCGGCGCGCATCGGTCTGCGAACGCTCGGCGTCGAAGCCGCAGCCGTTGTCGGCGATGGTCAGCGTGACGGAATGCGCGCCGACGTCGAGCGTGACGGCCGCGCGCGACGCCTGCGCATGATGCACGATGTTGCTGAGCGCTTCCTGCGCGATCCGGAACAGCGCCGTATTGACCGGCGCGGGCAACGGCCGCGCGCCGCTGTGCGCGACCTGCGTATAGCCGATGTCGATGCCGCTTTCCGCGCCGAACTCGCGCACGAGCTGCTCGAGCGCGGCCGCGAGGCCGAGATCGTCGAGCATCGCCGGGCGCAGCGCATGCGAGATGCGCCGCACCTCGCGCAGCGTGTCGCCGAGCCGCCCGACACCCGACGCGAGTGCCTGCTCGGCTTCAGGCATGCGCGTCGCGCCACGCTCGAAACGCGCGAGCGCGGATTCGAGCATCAGCTTCGCGGACACCATCATCTGGCTGATCCCGTCATGCAGCTCGCGCGACAGCCGCTCGCGCTCCTGCTCCTGCGATTCGACGACGCGCTGCGCAAGCTGCTTGAGCTTCGCGTCGGCGCTGCGCGACTCGCTGACGTTCAGCACCAGCGCGCAGACGGCGATCACCGCCGCGCCGGTCAACGCGATCGCGGTGAGCCAGGTCATCGTGCGCTCGATGTTCGCGGACGCGCGCGCGTCGATGCGCTGCAGCGCGGTGTCGACGTCGTCGAGATAGATGCCGGTGCCGACCATCCAGCCCCAGCGTTCGAGCGCGACGACGTAGCCGAGCTTCGGCGCGGCCTTGCCCGTCGACGGCCGCTGCCACGTGTAGCGCACGTAACCGCCGCCGTGCGACGCGGCGCCGATCAGTTGCTGGATCGTCAGCGCACCCTGCGGGTCGCGCATCGACCAGTAGTTGTGGCCGACGCGCTCGGGCTCGCGCGGATGCATCAGCGCATTGCCGTGCAGGTCGTATACGAAGAAATAGCCGTCGGGGCCGAAATCCATCTTCTGCAGCATCGCGAGCGCTTGCGTGCGCAGCAACCCCTCGTCGCGCGCATTGCGGCCGCTCGCGTCGTACAGCGGCATGATCGCGCTCGTCGCGAGCTCGACGTAGTGCTTCAGCTCGACTTCCTTGCTCGACAGGTAGGCAGCCTGGATCGTCGCATGCTGCGTGCGCGCGAGCGACGTCGCCTGCTGGCGCACGCCGAAGCCGATGCCGGCGATCGCGAGCAGGAACGGCACGATGGCCAGAAGGAAAATCTTTGCCTTGAGTCTCATGGTGGTGCGAAGCGGGCGCGGGCCGGCGGGCGCGTGTGCCGCGCGGCGAGCCGACATTGTCGGCGATTTTGCCCGTGGGCGGCGGTGCGGCGGCCGGACGGCCAGCCGGCGCGCAGGTCGGCTCAGACGCGGCGCGGCGTGCGGTCGACGGACGGGGCCGTCTGCACGACGACCTGGTTGCGCCCGCGTTCCTTCGCGCGGTACAGCGCGTCGTCGGCGAGCTTCAGCGCGGCCTGGATGCTGTCGTCGCGTTCCGGATAGCAGGTCGTCACGCCAATGCTCGCGGTCAGGCGGCCGGACGTGCTCGTGTCGTGCCGGATCCCCAGATCGAGGATGCTGGTGCGGATCGCTTCGGCGATCGTCACGGCGCCGTTCGTGTCGACGTCGGGCAGCACGACGACGAACTCCTCGCCGCCGTAGCGGGCCGCATAGTCGGCCGGGCGCCGCAGGCAGCCGGCGATGCAGCGGCCGACGGCGGCGAGCGCATCGTCGCCGGCCTGGTGGCCTTGCGTGTCGTTGTAGCGCTTGAAGTGATCGACGTCGACGAACAGCAGCGACAGCGCGTGCTGCGAGCGCGCCGCGCGGCGCCATTCGCGCGCGAGCGTGACGTCGAGCATCCGGCGGTTGTCGAGGCCGGTAAGGCCGTCGGTGCGCGCGAGGGCCTGCAGTTCGGTTTCCGCGCGGTGACGCTTGCGCAATTGCACGTCGAGCAGCAGCGACAGGCCGACGAAGCCGAGCGCGAGCACGGCCATGGCCGTGCCGATCGGGATCGCGCGGTCGTACCACGCGGCGTAGGTGTCGGCTTCCGAGCGCGCGACCATGATGATCAGCGGCAGGTTATCGAGGTGCCGGAACACGTACAGGCGCCGCACGCCGTCGATCGACGCGGTATCGGCGAAGCTGCCCTCGCTGGCGGTCATGAACTGCCGGAACGTGCTCGCCTTGCTGATGTCGCGGCCGACGATCGCCGGGTCGTACGGCTGGCGCGCGAGCATCAGGCCGTCGGTATTGATCAGCGCCATCGACCCGCGATCGCCGAGCGCGAGGCGCGAGAACAGGTTCTGGAAATATTCGAGACGGATCGACATCACGGCGACGCCGCCGAACGACCCGTCGGGCCGCGTGATTCGCCGGCTGAGCGCGACGCTCGGCGAGCCGTCGCGCAGCCGTGAATGGTATGGGTCGCTGACGTACAAGCCGACGTCCGGGTGGTCGCGCTGCACGGTGAAGTACCGTTCGTGGGCGAAATTGGCCTTGCGCGGCACGTCGCTCTTGCCGTCGACCGCAATGTCGCCGTTCGCGTCGAGCACGTAGATGCCGCCGAGGTACTTGGCCGTCGTCGCACGATCGAACAGCACCTGGCGGCGCAGCGGCATCGGCAGCGCGACGATCGTCGGATCGTTCTCGCCTTCGACGACCGCCTGCAGCGACAGTGAGTAGAACTCGATATTGCGTTCGATGTCCCACGACGCCATCAGCGCGATGTTCTGCTGCGTGATGCGCGCACGGTCGCGCGCGTCGATGCGGGCTTCGTACAGCACGATGCCGCAGAGCAGCATCAGGAGCAGGCCGATCAGCAAGCCCGAATAGAAGATCAGGTGCGGCAGGAGGAGCCTGCGCAATTGCGCCGCGACACGGCCCGTCAGGCCGGATTCGCTGGGCATTGCGTAGTCGGTTTCTGCCATGGTCCGTGGATCGATGGGCATCGCCGCCGGGCGGTGGGCCGATGCTATTGTTCGTATGATTGGACGGGGGCGATCGGGTATGCGGCCCCCGGCACGCATTTGTCCGACTGACCGAGAAAACGGGGGCCGATTATCGGTATTTGCGGTTGGATAAACCGCCAGGTCCCCTGTTCACCGGCAAGATTTGCCGCGATTCGACGATCCGACGAATCGGGCGGCGCGGATTGGTCCGAGTATAACGCGCACATTGGCGTGCGCGGAAAATGTTGTGAATCGTTGATCCGGATCAAATTAGCGCGGCCTCCGAAACTTGCCAATTGCGCGCAGAGCGTTGCAGCGCAAGGCTCCGTGCCCGCGCGGGAGCGGCGGGCATTCCGCAGTCGCCGATTTTCGCGGTGAGCGGCCGGCGAACGCGAAACCCGAAGTCGTGCGATACGGACCGGTTATCCGTTTCAGCATCCGCATAAATTCATAGATGAAAACGGGCGGCCGGTGATGGCCGCCCGTTTCGGGAAACCGCATGCGGGAAAGCCCGCATGCGAAGGTTCACGCGCCGCGCTGTTGCGCCTTGAACGCGAGCCGGAACCGATGCAGCAGCGGCTCGGTATAGCCGCTCGGCTGCGACGTGCCCTGCAGCGCCAGCGCGCACGCGGCCTTGAACGCGGTCGACTGGTCGTAGCCGGGCGCCATCGGGCGGTAGTTCGGGTCGCCCGCGTTCTGCTGGTCGACGACGCGCGCCATCCGCTTGAACACGTCGAGCACGAACGCCTCGGTGATCACGCCGTGGCGCAGCCAGTTCGCGATGTGCTGGCTCGAGATGCGCAGCGTTGCGCGGTCTTCCATCAGGCCGACGTCGTGGATGTCGGGCACCTTCGAGCAGCCGACGCCCTGTTCGACCCAGCGCACCACGTAGCCGAGGATGCCCTGCGCGTTGTTCTCGACCTCGCTCAGGATCTCGGCCTCGCTCCAGGCGGCGCGCTCGACGACCGGCACGGTCAGCAGCCCTTCGAGCAGTGCGTCGCGCTCGCTCGCGTACGGCGTCTTCTCGAGCTCCTGCTGGACGGCCTGCACGTCGACGAGGTGGTAGTGCAGCGCGTGCAGCGTCGCGGCGGTCGGCGACGGCACCCAGGCGGTGTTCGCGCCGGCGCGCGGATGCGCGATCTTCTGCTCGAGCATCGCGTGCATCAGGTCCGGCATCGCCCACATGCCCTTGCCGATCTGCGCGCGGCCGCGCAGGCCGGCCGACAGGCCCGCGAGCACGTTGTTGCGCTCGTACGACTGGATCCACGCCGACGACTTCATGTCGCCCTTGCGGATCATCGGGCCCGCTTCCATCGCGGTGTGCATCTCGTCGCCGGTGCGGTCGAGGAAGCCGGTGTTGATGAACGCGACGCGCGCGGCGGCCGCGGCGATGCACGCGGCGAGGTTCACGCTGGTGCGGCGCTCCTCGTCCATGATGCCCATCTTCAGCGTGTTGCGCGGCAGGTTGTACAGATCCTCGATGCGCGCGAACAGCGTATCGGCGAACGCGACTTCGACCGGGCCGTGCATCTTCGGCTTCACGATGTAGATCGAGCCCGTGCGCGAGTTGCGCTTCGCCTTCAGGTCGTGCAGCGAGCACAGCACCGTGACGACGCCGTCGAGGATCCCTTCCGGAATCTCGTTGCCGTCGCGGTCGAGCACCGCGCCGTTGGTCATCAGGTGGCCGACGTTGCGCACGAACAGCAGCGAGCGGCCGTGCAGCGACAGCGTGCCGCCGGCCGGCGTCGTGTACTCGCGATCGGCGTTCAGGCGGCGCGTGAAGGCCTTGCCGCCCTTCGCGACTTCCTCGACCAGCGTGCCCTGCATCAGGCCGAGCCAGTTGCGGTAGAGCTGGACCTTGTCGTCGGCGTCGACCGCCGCGACCGAATCCTCGCAGTCGATGATCGTGCTGACCGCCGCTTCGAGCACGACGTCCTTCACGTTCGCGAGATCGGCGCGACCGATGGGGGTCGATGCGTCGATCTGGATCTCGAGGTGCAGGCCGTTGTGCTTGAGCAGGATCGCGGACGGCGCGCCCGCCGCGCCCTGGTAGCCGACGAATTGCGCCGGCTGTGCGAGGGGCACGACGCCCTTGCCGGTTTCGACGGCGAGCTGGCCGTCCTGCACGCGGTAGCGCAGCGCGTCGCGGTGCGAGCCGCTCGCGAGCGGCGCCGCGTTGTCGAGCACGTCGCGCGCGTAGTCGATCACGCGCTGGCCGCGCGTCGGGTTGTAGGCCGCGGTGCGTTCCGCGCCGCCGTCCTCGGGCAGCGCATCGGTGCCGTACAGCGCGTCGTACAGGCTGCCCCAGCGTGCGTTCGCGGCGTTCAGCGCATAGCGCGCGTTCGACAGCGGCACGACGAGCTGCGGGCCGGCTTGCGTCGCGATCTCGCTGTCGACGTTCGTGGTGGCTGCCGCGACGTTCGACGGGACCGGCACGAGGTAGCCGATCTGTTCGAGGAACGCGCGATACGCGGCATGGTCGCGCACCGGGCCGGGGTGCGCGCGATGCCACGTGTCGAGTTCCTGCTGGAGGCGGTCGCGCTCCGCGAGCAGTTCGCGGTTGCGCGGCGCGAGGTCGTGCACCAGGGCCGAGAAACCGCTCCAGAACGCGGCCTTGTCGATACCGGTGCCCGGCAGTGCTTCGTTTTCAATGAACTGGCTCAGCGCTGGCGCGACTTGCAGTCCTGCTTGGTCGATCATCGTGATTCCTCCCGGGGAAAAATGCGCGCGCGGCTAGAGGGCCTGCTCACGCTAATAACGGGCTTGCGAACGTGCCTTGCCGGCTGCAGTGCAAGAAGCAAGGAGCGCCGTTTGGCCGAGCCAAACAAGCGACGCGCGACGCCGCAATGCGGCCGGCAAGGCACGTTCCCCTGATTGAAAAAATCCTTTGTGGGGCTGGCCACCAGAAGGGCCGATCGCTGCGTCATGCTCCTTGCGAATACGTCGAGTATTCGCTTCGTCGCAGTCCTTGCGCTCGGCCCTTCTGGTGGCCAGCGCAAGCCCGTTATTAGCGTGAGCAGGCCCTCCGTTATGCCGCGACGCTTTGTGTGCCGGCGCGGGCAATCTGCGCGTCCTGTTCGGACTTTACGCCAGACACACCGATCGCGCCTGCAATGCGGCCGTCCACCGTGACCGGCACGCCGCCTTCGAGCAACCCCGTCAGCGGCACGCTCAGAAACGCCGTGCGGCCACCGTTGATCATATCCTCATACGCCTTCGTCTCGCGACGGCCGAGCGCCGCCGCGCGCGCCTTGTCCTGCGCGATGCAGGCGCTGGCCGCCGACGCGCCGTCGAGGCGTGCGAACGCCAGCAGGTGGCCGCCGTCGTCGACGATGGCAATCGACACCGCCCAGCCGTGACGCTCGGCTTCCGCGCGGGCGGCGGCAAGCATGCGTTCGACATCGGCGAGTTCGAGTTCGGGTTTCGTTTTCAAGGTGTTCCTCCGGAATCAGCGGTCAGTTGACGAGTCGGTTGTCGACGAGCTCGATCCAGTGGCGCACGGACGTACGGCCCGCGCCGTTCAGGTGAGTCTGGCAGCCGACGTTGGCCGTGACAATCAGGTCCGGCCGCGCGGCTTCGAGCGCGTCGAGCTTGTTGTCGCGCAGTCGGGTCGCGAGTTCGGGCTGCGTCAGCGAATAGGTGCCGGCCGAGCCGCAGCACAGGTGGCCGTCGGCGACATTCGTCAGATCGAAGCCGAGCCGCGTCAGGATGCTTTCCACCGCGCCGCCGAGCCGCTGCGCGTGCTGCAGCGTGCACGGGCAATGCACCGCGACGCGGCGCGGCGTCGCATCGGCCAGCGCGTCGAGCGGTTCGGCCGCGATCACTTCGGCGAGATCGCGCGCAAGCGCGCTGACGCGCCGCGCCTTGTCCGCATAGACGGGGTCGGAGCGCAGCAGGTCGCCGTATTCCTTCACGAACGCGCCGCAGCCGCTTGCCGTCAGCACGATCGCTTCCGCGCCGGCCTCGATCGCGGGCCACCACGCATCGATGTTGCGGCGCGCTCGCGCGAGCCCCGCCTCCTGTGCGTTCAGGTGATATTCGGTCGCGCCGCAGCAGCCGGCTTCGCGCGCGGGCGTCACGCTGATGCCGAGCCGGTCGAGCACGCGTGCCGCGGCCGCGTTGGTGTTCGGCGACAGCGATGGCTGCACGCAGCCTTCGAGCATCAGCACGCGCCGCGCATGGCGTACCGGCGGGCGCGGGGTGTCTGCCGGCGCGGCGGCCGGGATCTTGTCCTGCAGTGTCGCGGGCAGCAGCGGGCGCAGCGCGCGGCCGGCCTTCAGCAGCGCGGCGAACGTCGCCGGCCGCGGCACGACGTGACGCAGGCCCGCACGCAGCAGGCGTTCGCGTGCCGGGCGGCGCGCGCGCTTTTCCGCTTCCGCGCGGCCGATGTCGAGCAGCGTGTGATAGCGCACGCCGGACGGACAGGTCGTCTCGCAGTTGCGGCAGGTCAGGCAGCGATCGAGATGCCGCTGCGTGCGCTCGCCGCACGGCTCGCCTTCGAGCATCTGCTTGATCAGGTAGATGCGCCCGCGCGGCCCGTCGAGCTCGTTGCCGAGCACCTGGTAGGTCGGGCAGGTCGCGTTGCAGAAGCCGCAGTGCACGCAGGCGCGCAGGATCGCTTCCGCTTCGTCGGCCCGGTCGAGGGCCTTGCTTGCTTCGCTGAGATTGGTTTGCATCGGCGGTTCGAAGTCGGGTTGGCGTCAGACGTCCGCGTACAGGCGGCCGGGATTGAAGATCGCATGCGGATCGAGTTGTGCCTTCAGCTGCCGGTGCACGCGCAGCAGCGCGGGCGGCAGCGGCTGGAACGGCTCGGGCGTCGTGCCGGGCGTGAAGCAGGTCGCGTGGCCGCCCCACTGCGCGGCGAACCGCTGCACGTCGGCCGACGCGGCGTCGCTCTTCAGCCAGCGCTGCGCGCCGCCCCAGTCGACGAGTTGCACGCCCGGCAGCGCATCGAGCGGCGCGGCGGCCGGCACCGACACGCGCAACAGCGGGCGCGGATCGTCGAAGAACGGCAGCGACAGGTCGCGCAGCCGTACCCAGAAGCCGTCGACGCGATCGTCCATGCGCTCGCCGCCGATCGTGTCGCGCGCGGCCTTCACCGAGCCCTCGCCGCCTTCGAGCCGCACGCGCAGCACGCCGTCCGCGTGGCAGGCGCCCGCGAGCGGCAGCCCGGCGCGACGCCATCCGGCGACGCGCTGCACCGCTTCGCCTGCCGTGAGCGGCAGCGCGAGATCGCCGGTCGCGCGCGGCTTCGGCAGCACCTTCAGCGATACCTCCGTCACGACGCCGAGGCAGCCGAAGCTGCCCGCGAGCAGCCGCGACACGTCATAACCCGCGACGTTCTTCATCACTTCGCCGCCGAAGCGCAGGTGTTTCGCGTGGCCGGTGATTACCCGGCAGCCGAGCACGAAATCGCGCACCGCGCCGGCCCACGGGCGGCGCGGCCCCGACAGCGCGGCCGCGAACATCCCGCCGACGGTTGCCGCGCCGCCGAACGTCGGCGGCTCGCACGGCAGCATCTGGCCGGCCGCGTCGAGCATCGCCTCGAGTTCGGCGAGCGGCGTGCCCGCGCGTGCGGTGATGACGAGTTCGGTCGGGTCGTACGCGACGATGCCGCGGTGCGTGCGCACGTCGAGCGTGCGGCCCTCGACGGCACGGCCGACAAACGCCTTCGTGCCCGCGCCGCGGATGTGCAGCGGCTGGCGATCGTGGATCGCGGCGTCGATCTGCGCGACGAGCGCCGCGCTGTCGTCGATCGATTCGGGTTCGCGTTCGCGTCGCATCAGAAGCGCTCCAGTTCGGGAAACGGCAGCTTGCCGTGATGGACGTGCATCGCGCCGAATTCGGCGCAGCGGTGCAGCGTCGGGATGTTCTTGCCGGGATTGAGCAGGCGCTGCGGATCGAACGCCGCCTTCACCGCATGGAAGAACGTGATTTCGTCGGCGTTGAACTGCACGCACATCTGGTTGATCTTCTCGCGCCCGACGCCGTGTTCGCCCGTGATGCTGCCGCCCACCGCGACGCACAGCTCGAGGATCTTGCCGCCGAGCGCTTCCGCGCGGTCGAGCTCGCCGGGGCGGTTCGCGTCGAACAGGATCAGCGGATGCATGTTGCCGTCGCCTGCGTGGAACACGTTCGCGACCGGCAGCGCGTATTCGGCGGACAGCGCGGCGATGCCTTCGAGCACGCGCGGCAGCTCGCGGCGCGGGATCGTGCCGTCCATGCAGTAGTAGTCGGGCGACATGCGGCCGACCGCCGGAAACGCGTTCTTGCGGCCGGCCCAGAAGCGCTGGCGCTCGGCTTCGTCGCGCGCGACGCGGATCTCCGACGCGCCGGCGTCGCGCAGCAGCGCGGCGACGCGTGCGGCGTCTTCTTCGACATCGGTCGCCGCGCCGTCGAGTTCGCACAGCAGGATCGCCTGCGCGTCGACCGGATAGCCGGCGTGGATGAAGTCCTCGGCCGCGCGGATCGCGAGGTTGTCCATCATCTCGAGCCCGCCCGGGATTACGCCCGCGCCGATGATCCGCGCGACCGCCGCGCCGGCTTCGGCGACGTCGTCGAAGCTCGCCATCAGCACCTTCACGCTTGGCGGCTTTGGCAGCAGCTTCACCGTCACTTCGGTGACGATGCCGAGCATTCCCTCGGAGCCGGTGAACAGCGCGAGCAGGTCGAAGCCGGGCGCATCGAGCGCGTCGGCGCCGAGCGTCAGCGTGTCGCCGTCGATCGTCAGGATCTCGACCTTCAGGATGTTGTGCACCGTCAGCCCGTATTTCAGGCAGTGCACGCCGCCTGCGTTTTCGGCGACGTTGCCGCCGATCGAGCATGCGATCTGCGACGACGGATCGGGCGCGTAATAGAGGCCGTACGGTGCGGCGGCCTGCGAGATCGCGAGGTTGCGCACGCCGGGCTGCACGCGCGCGATGCCGGCATCGGCGTCGATTTCAAGAATCCGGTTGAACTTCGACATCGCGAGCAGGAGGCCTTTTTCGAGCGGCATCGCGCCGCCCGACAGCCCGGTGCCCGCGCCGCGCGCGACGACCGGCACGCCGTGCGCGGCCGCGACGCGCAGCACCGCGCGCACCTGCTCGACCGTGTCGGGCAGCACGACCGCGAGCGGCACCGTGCGGTATGCGGCGAGGCCGTCGCATTCGAACGGCTTCAGCGCCTCGCGCTCGTGCAGCACGTCGAGGCCGGGCGCCGCCGCGTTGAGCGCGGCGACGAGCGTGTCGCGGTCGACGGTCGCCAGCGCGCCGTCGATCCGTTCGTCGTAGGTGAAACTCATCGTCTGTCTCCGTCTCCACCATGCAGGCGGCCGCGGGATGCGCAGCGCGCCGGATGGACGGCATTCTTGGCGGGTGGCCGACGCGTGTCCAGACGTCTCTGGCGTGGTCATACCAGTTTTTCGAGGCGTGCCTGGCGGGTAGTGGTGGTTGTGACGGAAAACCCAATTGCTACAAGGGTTTGTGAGAAAATCGGCGATATCGTTCCGAAGTGGTCATACCAGTATGGAAATGCAGGATAGACAGGCGCCGGCGCGCAACGTCGCCGATGTCGTCGCCGAGCGGATCGAGCAGCTGATCGTCGACGGCGTGCTGAAGGCCGGGCAGGCGCTGCCGTCCGAGCGGCGGCTCACGGAGAAGCTCGGCGTGTCGCGCACGGCCGTGCGCGAAGGGATGAAGCTGCTGCGCGCGCGCGGGATCATCGACACGACGCACGGCAAGGGTTCGTTCGTTGCGAGCCTGACCCCGCAGCGCGAAGTCTCGCCGATGATGCATCTGCTCGGCTCGCAGCCGCGCACGCTGTACGACCTGTTCGAGGTGCGCGGCATGCTCGAGACCGAAGCCGCGCGGCTCGCCGCGCTGCGCGGGACGCCCGCCGACTTCATCCTGATCCGGCGCCGCTACGAGGAAATGACGGCGGCCGATGCGCAGGATCTCGATCCGGCCGCGCGCGCGAAGCTCGACCATGCGTTCCATCTCGCGATCTGCGAGGCGTCGCACAATCCGGTGCTCGTCAACACGCTGCAGTCGCTGACCGACCTGCTGCTCAGTTCCGTGTTCGCGTCGGTGAACAACCTCTATCATCGCGAGCCGCTGAAGAAGCAGATCGACCGTCAGCACGCGCGGCTCTACAACGCGGTGACCGGGCGGCTGCCCGACCAGGCGCGCAAGGCCGCGAGCGAGCATATCCGGCAGTGCGTCGAGTATCTGCGCGAGATCGAAGCGGAGGAGCAGCGGCTCGTGCGCTCGACGCTGCGCCTCGAAGGGTGGACCTGAACCGAACCGTATGACCGAATGGTCGGTGTCGCCATGACGTGTATCAAGCATGTTGCGCAGGGAGTGCGGCCTGGCGGCCGAATATGTCACAATGTGATCTATTCGATGCGTGGCCCGACACGAACCGTTTCGCCTTTGCGCGACGCGCGCTTTGGCCGTTGACCGTTGACCGTGACGCGCCGCCGATCTTGAAAGGAGGACGCTGCATGTCGATTCCGACGCGTGGCGACGGGCCCGAGGCCCGCGCCGTCCAGATCCTGCATCGCCCCGTTTGCGACCTGCTCGGCTGTGCATGGCCGATCGTGCTCGCGGGCATGGGCGGTGTCGCGCGGGCCGAACTCGCGAGCGCGGTGAGCGCGGCCGGCGGGTTCGGTTTTCTCGGGATGGTGCGCGAGCCGGTCGCGCTGATCCGGCGCGAGGTCGAGCAGGTGCGCGCGGCCACCGAGCGGCCGTTCGGCGTCAACCTGATTCCCGCGTCGACGCCGCCCGAGTTGCTCGATGCGCAGCTCGACGCGTGTATCGAATTGCGGGTGCCGGTGGTCGCGCTGTTCTGGGACGTGATGCCGGGTGTCGTGCGCCGTCTGCGCGACGCGGGCGTGCGGGTGGTGCATCAGGTCGGCTCGCTCGACGATGCGCGCGCGGCCGAGGCGGCGGGCGCGCAGGCGCTGATCGTCCAGGGGCATGAAGCTGGCGGCCACGTGCGTGGCGATCGGCCGCTGGCCGAGTTGCTGCCCGAAGTGGTTCGCGCGACGCGGTTGCCGGTGCTGGCAGCGGGCGGGATCGTCGACGGCGCGGACGTGGCCGCCGCGATGGCGCTCGGCGCGCAGGGCGCGGTCATGGGCACGGCGTTCATCGCAACGCACGAGTCGTTCGCGCATGCGTATCACCAGCAGCGGATCGTCGATGCGCGTGAAGGCGACACGCTGTTGACCGATATCTTCCACATCAATTGGCCGCGCGGCGCGCGGGTGCGTGTGCTGCCGTCGAGCGTCACGCGTGGCGAGCGTGGGGATCCTTTCGGTGATGAGCGCGTGGTGATCGGCGATGAGGAAGGGCGGCCGATCTACCTGTTCAGCACGGATTCGCCGCTGCGTACGATGACGGGCGATTTCGAAGCGATGGCGTTGTATGCGGGTACCGGCGCCGGGAAGATCCGGGCGATCGAATCGGCCGGCGACGTGCTGCGCCGGATCGTGCTCGATGCGGCGGCGATCGTCGAGAAGGGCGTCGTGGCTTCACCGGCAGGCGAGGCGGATGAAAATCGTGCGGCGTTGCTCGCGGCGCTCGATGAGTTGCTGGAGGCGGAGCGCGCGGGTGCACGTGTGGCGTCGGAAACGGCGGCCGAGGTCGGCGACGATCAGGAACTCCATCGGCTGATCGCGCATATTCGGCAGGATGAGGCCCACTGGTGCAGCGTGCTGGTCGATGCGATTCGCACGCTCGGTGCGACGCCGACGCGTGCGACCGGTTCGTTCTATGAAAAGGCGATGGCGATCGACGATCTGGCCGAACGGATGGCGTTTTTGAACCGAGGTCAGAGGTGGGTCGTGCGCAAACTGCAGACGCTGCTGCCGACGCTCGCCGATCCGGATATTCATCACGCGCTGTCGCTGATGCTGGTCGCGCATGAGAAGAATATCGGGGCGGTGGATGTGCGGTTGAGGGAGCAGGGGGCGGGGAGCGTTTAGGCGGATGGGCGTTGAGGATGGGCGTTGATTCGCCCGCGCTGTTCTGACGAGTGCGTGTACCGGCAATTGATGGTGGCGTAAATGACGTTCTTCCCTCGTTTTAGGCCGAATGACGCTATTCGAGGGTTATCGGTAAAATACGCCTCTCGGGTATTTCAGTCATTGTTTCGTCATGCATCGAATCGGATTCTTCGTTTGCCGTGGCTACGATGCGCTTGATCTTGGCGGGCCACTGTCGGCCTTCAATCAGGTGGCCACGGCAGCCGGGCATACGCCATACGATCTTCAAGTAATTTCGCAATCCGGCGGCCCGGTTCCTGGCAATACGGGCCTGTCGATCGAGACAAAGCCGATTGGGAGGCGCTCGTTTGATACCGTCGTTTTCGTGGGGGGAGATATCGATCCGATGCAGACATCGGAGAATATCGCCGCTGCGAAAAAATTGACCGCCAGGGCATCGCGGGTGGCAAGCGTGTGCACGGGCGCGTTTCTGCTTGCGGAAACCGGCTCGCTGGATGGCTTGAGAGCAGCGACCCACTGGCGATACGCTGCGCTGTTGCAGTCGCAATTCCCTCGCACCAGGGTCGACGGCGATAGCATCTATATCGTGGATGGCCGCGTCTGGACGTCGGCGGGCATCGCCTCCGGAATAGACCTGGCGCTCGGCATGATTGAAAGAGATATGGGCGCGGAGGTTGCGCGCGCTGTCTCCAGGCTTCTGGTTGTTCCGTATCGTCGACCGGGCGGGCAGTCCCAATTCTCCGCCATGTCGCAGATGGAGCCGGAATCGGATCGTATCCGCATCGCGCTGAATTTCGCCAGGGAGCATCTGGCTGAAGCATTACCTGTCGAACGACTCGCGGATGCCGCGAGATTGAGTTTGCGACAGTTCGGACGAGCCTTTCGGCGCGAAACCGGAGAAACGCCTGCCAAGGCAGTCGAGCGCTTGCGCGTCGAAGCGGCGAGGTTGCGTCTGCAGGGTGGCAGCGAACCGATCGAACAGATTGCCCTGGCTGTCGGGTTCACCGATCCGGAACGGATGCGGCGGGCCTTCATCAAACTGCATGGGCACCCGCCGCAGGCGATTCGACGCGAGAGCAGATCGAATGCAGCGCGCTGATCGACCGCCGGCCGGTCAGTGCGCTGCGTGGTCAACGTTTCTCCAGCGGGCTATGTCGCCGGACACTCAATGGTCATCGGTTTTGACGGGACCGTAACCATTCCACATGTCGCGATGCAGTTTCCACACGCCCGCCTGCTTCACAAAGACGAGAATCTGCTTGGCGCGGATCTTGAGTTTTCCATCGTGATCGCGGACCTCCGCATCCGAGACCTCCGTCACGATCCGATCATTACCGTAGAACTCGTCATGGCTGAACGATACGGTGCCGGGTTTTGATCCGGCATACCCCTTGGTGAAGTACTCGACGATCGCGCGGTTCCCCGTGACTTTGTCGCCTCCGGGCGGCAAGAGTGTGCCGTCGTCGGTATAGAGGCGCCCTATCGCTTCATAGTCTCCGCGCGCAAAAGCATCTGCCCATCGCGCGTTTTCGGCTCTGATGGCCGCTTCGGGCGGACGTTGCGAATCGCCAGCAGTGGCCGGCGCCGTGAATGCGAAAAAGGAGACGCAGGCTGCAAGGGCAGCAGTACAAAAGCGGATCTGTTGCATCGAGTGATTTCCGAACGGGCTTGAATGGATAGGGCGTCGCCAAACAGGCGGGTGGAGCAGACAATGCCGGCCGCGGCCTTCATCGAGGCCGGCGGCCATGCACACATTGCCGGCGAGCGTTTCAGCGAACGCCGGGGATGCGTGCGAGCCCCCTGGATGCGCCGGGCAGTTTCTTGTCGACCATCGCGATGACTTCCGGCCGTGCGTCCCTGGGATGCCCGGAGTGGAACGGCGGAGCGGGGTCATATTCGATCACGAGCTGCGTGAATTCGGCGGCCTGTTGACCGCGCAGTTTCGCTGCCACGCGAAGTGCGAAGTCGATGCCCGCCGTCACGCCGCCGCCGCTCATGAACCGTCCGTTGTCGTCTTCCACGAAGCGATCGGGAACGGGAATGGCGCCGTATTCGGCCAGCTTGTTGACGAAGGCCCAATGGCAGGCGCTTCGCTTGCCCTTGAGAACGCCCGTTGCGGCGAGCACGAGTGATCCGTTGCAAACCGACGTAACGTGCGTGGCGCTTTCTGCCAGACGCCGGATCTGCGCCTGATACGCCGGCCGCATCGGCGCCGTCAAATCGGACCCGCCGGGGACGAGGATCACGTCGGTCTTCTCGATATCGGCCAGTCGTTCAGTCTTGCCATACACGACGCCAAATTCGAGGATCACGTCGCCCCCATTGAGGCTCGCGTAGCGAACGTTCGTATTGGGTAGCCGATGGAAAATCTCGCTGGGGCCCGCGAAGTCGAGAAGCGTACCGCCGTCGTAATTGACGATCAAAATGTCGAGCGGGTCATTCGGGGAAAGTATTCCTTCGCTGCCGGCCTGTGCACGAGCAGGCGTCGCGTGCCCAAGCAATGCGCTACCCCCCAGCACGGCGCCGAGGGTGGCGATGCTTCCAAGCTTGAGAACATCGCGGCGCGAGCGACCTGCCCGGGCGAGTTGCGTGACGGAATCGTTGTTACCGCTACTGTCGATCAAGATGATTTCTCCTTGCACTTCGGCCCCTCTGCGAGCGCACCCGGGCTGGGCCGGATTGAATAACCGCCACGACGAAGTGCGTGGCGGATGCGAGATCAGGATGGGGATGTGACGCGATGACGTGTCGGGCGCGGGAATCGAGAACCGCGAGCTTAAAGCTGCGACGCACCACCATCGACGACCAGTTCGGTGCCGACGACGTACGAGGATTCGTCGCTGGCGAGATAGAGTGCCGCGTAGGCGATGTCCTCGGCCTTGCCCATGTAGCCCACCGGAATGGCTGCGGCGAACTCGGCCTGACGGTCGCGCACCCATTCGTCGGGCATGCCCCACTTGGTGAGCAGTGGCGTCTTCATCGCGCCGGGCGCGATCGCGTTGAAACGGATTTTCCGGTCGAGAAACTCATAGGACCAGCTGCGAGCAAGCGATCGCACGGCAGCCTTCGCCGCCGCAGTCAACGAGATGCCATGCTTGCCGGTCTGCGCGACGAACGATGTATTGAGGATGACAGAGGAACCTTCTCGCAAGTACGGCAGCACCGCTTGAAGCGTGTACACCACGCCCTTGACGTTGATGTCCATGATCTCGTCATAGAGTTCGTCGTCGATGTCATCGATTGCGGACGGGAAAGCCCAGCCAGCGTTGGCGAACACGACATCCAGGCCACCGAACTTCTCTTTTGCTTCTGCGGCAATCGCTCGCATGTCCCGGATCGACCGTACGTCGCCCTTGAGAACGACCGCATTCTCGCCGAGTTCGGTCTTCACGCGCTCGAACACGGCGTCATCGCGACCGGTCACGGCGACTCGGGCGCCTTCCGCAATGAACAGCTTCGCGGTTGCAAGGCCGATGCCACTGGTTCCACCCGTGACCAAGGCCGACTTGTTCTTGAGTCTCATCTTCCGTTCCTTTTCATGTCATGTGATCGATCAGGCCGAAAGTCCAAAACGCAATCGCGTTTCCGCGCTTTTCCCGGCTTGATCTTCCATGCGAAGTATGGAACGTGACGCATATGGCGCAAAGGTCTTATAACCCTCAAAAAACGCCACTCAATCCGCATTGGCGACAACGTCTTCCGGCGCCTGGTGACGTCCGCGCGTCAAGCAACCACGGCAGGGTCGGGGCGGCAAGCGACATTCCCCAAGCCCCGTCAGAATGAAAAAAGCCCGCCGAAGCGGGCAACCTCTCGATGAAGAGGGAGAGAGCAGAATCCGCGATCAACGCGTGCTCAGCCTTTCGTCGCCCCAAAGGTCAGCCCCGCGACAAAATGCTTCTGCATCGCGAAGAACATCGCGACCGACGGCAGCGCGGCGAGAATCGACCCGGCCGACACGAGATTCCACGACGTCGTCCATTGCCCCTTCAGCGCTGCAACACCCGCGGTAATCGGCGCAGCCTCATCGCCTTGCGTGAGGCACAGCGCCCAGAAGTAATCGTTCCACACGAACGTGAACACGAGAATCGCGAGCGCGGCCAACGCGGGCCGGATCAACGGCAACACGATCCGCCAGAACACCGTCCACTCACCGGCCCCCTCAATCCGCGCCGCCTCGATCAACTCAAACGGCAGCTGCTTGATGAAGTTGCGCAGAAACAGCGTGCAGAACCCCGTCTGAAACGCGACGTGAAAAAGAATCAACGCCTCGACCGTATTGAACACCCCCAGCCTGAGCGACAGGTCGCGTACGGGAATCATCAACACTTGCACCGGCACGAAGTTCCCCGCGACGAAGGTCCCGAACAGCGCGGTATTCCCGCGAAACCGGTAAGTCGCGAGCGCGAACCCGGCCATCGCCGCGAGCGCGATCGACCCGAGCACCGACGGCACCGTGATCTGCACGCTGTTCCAGAAGTAATGCAGCATCGGCGACGTGGTCAGCGCGTCGCGATAGTTCTCGATCATCGAGAAGTGCCGCGGCCAGCCCCAGTAGTGGCCTTCGACCAGCTCCTCGGTCGAGCGCACCGACGTGACGAACACGGCGATCATCGGCAGCAGCCAGATCACGAGCGCGACGGGCAGCGACAGCTTGTACAGCCGGCGCGATACCGGCTTCCAGTGGGCAACGGGTGTCGGAAACATGATCGATGAATCCCCGGTAGGTCACTGCTCGTTGCGCAGCATGCGGCGCAACTGGAACACGATGTAGACGAGCATGATCGCGAACAGCACGACCGCGATCGACGCGGAATAGCCGAGCCGGTAGTACTTGATCGCCTGGTCGTACATGTAATACGCGAGCACGGTCGAGCTCTCGAACGGGCCGCCGCCCGTCATCACCGAGATCAGGTCGAAGCTGCGCAGCGCGCCGATCACCGTGACGACGATCGCCATGAACGTGGTCGGTCGCAGTTGCGGCAGCACGACGTGCCACAGCAGCGCGAAGCCGCGCGCGCCTTCCATCCGCGCCGCTTCGATCTGCTCGGGGTTCACCGACGTGAGGCCGGTCAGGTACAGGATCATGCAGTACGCGGTTTGCGGCCACAGCGCGGCGAACACGATGCCGAACGTCGCGTAGCGCGCATCGCCGAGCACCGGGATTCCGTGTCCGGCGATCAGCGCGAGCAGCCCGAAGGTGGGATCGTAGAACCACGAGAAGATCAGGCCGACGACCACGCCGGACAGCACGAACGGCGCGAAGAACAGCGACTTCACGAGCCGGATGCCGGTGACGGCCTGGTTCAGGTACAGCGCGAGCGCGAGGCCGAGCGGCGGCGCGAGCATGAACAGCGCGAGCCAGATCACGTTGTTGCGCAGCGCGGTATAGAAGGTCGGCGCGTGCAGCAGCTCGGCGTAGTTCGCGAGACCGACGAACGTGCGCTCGGTCATCCCGTCCCAGTTGCAGAGGCTTAGCCAGAGCGTCGACAGGATCGGCCAGATCACATAGACGGCAACCATCGCGCACGCCGGCGCGAGAAAGAGCCATGCGGCGCGCCGCTGCCGCCGCACGGCCGGCGACGGGCGGCGCGCGGGCAGTGCGGTGGCGGCGGATGCGCCGCGCGGCGGCGGCGCGGCGCCAGCGCCGGCGGGCGGGGTGGACGTGATCGGACTGGACACGGCAAGCCTCCTGGGTGGACGCGGCGGCCCGAGGCCGCCGCAGAGGTCACGCGGTTACTTCTTGTAGATCCGCTTGCGGGTCTGCTCGAGCTGCGCGAGCACGGCATCGAGCTGCGCGGGATTCGCGACGAACTGCTGCATGCCCTTCATCCCTTCGTCGGCCATTTCCTTCGTCATGTCGCGATCGTAGAACTGCGCGACGCCGCCCTTCGTGTCGGCGAGGATCCGGAAGCCGATCCGCGAGACCGGATCGGCCGGCTCCGGCGACTTGCTGTTGGCCGACAGCGAGCCGAGCCCTTCCGCGAGCTTCGCGCCTATCTCGGGCGTTTCGACGAACGCGAGGAACGTGTGCGCGTCGGCCTTGTTCTTCGCCTTGGTCGGGATGTGCAGCGATTCCACCGGGCCGTCCTCGGCGGTCGGCACCTTCGGGTCGATGATCGGGAAGCGGTAATAGCCCATTTCCTGCTTCACGTTCGGCGGAAAGCCCGCGGCGATGAAGGTGCCCATCAGCATCATCGCGGCCTTGCCCTGGAACAGGAACGGCTGTGCGCCATCGAGATCGTAGGACAGCGCGTTGTCGATGAAGTAGCCGGCGTCGATCAGCGATTTCCACGTCGTGTAGACCTTCTTCACGCGTGGGTCGGTGTACGGCACGTCGCCGGCCATCAGCTGCTGGTGGAATGCGTTGCCGTTCAGGCGCAGGTCGAGATAGTCGAACCAGCCGGCGAGCGTCCACGCGTCGCGGCCGCCGACCGCGATCGGCGTGATGCCGGCCGCCTTCAGCTTCTTGCACGCATCGAGAAACTGGTCCCACGTCTTCGGCTCGTCGGCGATGCCGACCTTGCCGAACAGGTCCTTGCGGTAGAACAGCCCCCACGAGTAATAGACGGTCGGCGCCGCGTACTGCTTGCCGTTGTATGACGACGCGTCGCGCGTCGACGCGTACATCGCGCCCCAGCCGTTCTTCGCCCAGTCGCCGCTCAGGTCCTCGAACAGCCCGCGCTTCGCGTAGTACGCCATCCGCTCGCCCGCGTGCCAGTTCACGACGTCGGGCGCGACGGTCGTGAGCCACGCGGGCAGCTGCACCTTGTACGCTTCCTCGTCGACGAAGGTGGGCTTCACGTCGATGTCGGGATGGGCCTTGTGGAACGCCTCGAGCGTCGACTGCCAGACCGCGCGCTGGCTGGCGCCCTTGAACGCGATGTTGATCGTCAGCGTGCCCGCGTCGGCAGGCGCCGCGGCGCCGAACGAAGCGAACGCGATGGCGGCGGCGGTCGCAAGCCGGGCGGCGACGCGAAGGGGGCGATGGGTCATGTGTGTCTCCATTCCTGTATGTCGTTGTGCGTGACCGGTGCATCGCGGCACCGGGGGCGGTTGCTACGAACGGCTTCGATACACGGCGACGCCTTGCGGCTCGACCGGTGCGGCGCCGACCACGAACGCGGACGGCGGCACCCCCTCGATCGTGTGCGGCGTGTCGCGGTAGTTGAATATGTAGGTGAGGCCGCCGCGTCGGCTTACGCGCACGCCGTCGCCGAGCGGCGACGGTGTCAGGCCCGCCTCGGCCGCGACGTCGGCGAACAGGCGCGCGGTGGTCGCGTCGTCGAACAGCGCGGCCCAGTAGTGCAGCGCGCCGTGCGACACGCACGCCGGATGGCCGTCGGCGAAGCGCGCGCGCACGACGCTGCGCGCGTCGTCGTGCAGTTCGACGAGGTCGCGCCAGTGACGCGCGTCGCCGGTGAGCGGCGAGCCGTCGCGCAACGTGCCGTCGATCCGCTCGGCTACGTTCGGCCGCAGCGATTCGACGCGCCATACGCGTACCGGCAGGATCGACGCGAGCGGGCCGGGCGGCAGCGCGGGCGGAATCTGCAGGTCGGCGGTCTTCGAACCGGTGCGCGGGCCGAACACCGCATGCGCGCCCGATGCGGCGAGCCGCGCCGCGAAGTCGTCCGGCACGACCGGCAGCGGCGGCACGACGACGAGCCGGTAGCCGTCGAGCGGTGCGTGCGCGGAAATGATGTCGACGTCGAGGCCGAGCGAACGCAGCGCCGAGTAGTACTCGAACGCGAAGCGCGGGTAGTGGAAATCGGCGCCTTGCGGCTGCACTTCGAACAGCCACTTCGCTTCATAGTCGAACACCAGCGCGACGGGTGCGCACACCGCGCCGTTCGCGTCGGGATCGGCGTCGAGCACGGCCGCGATCTCGCGCGCGACGCGCTGCGCTTCGCGGCCGCCTTCGTCGAGCTTGTCGTCCGGCGTGTGCAGGCCCGCATGCATCTGCTCCTGCGCGAACGGCGCTTGCCGCCAGCGGAAGTACGACACGCAGCCGGCGCCGTGCGCGAACGCTTCCCAGCTCCACAGGCGCACCATGCCCGGCAGCGGCGCGGGGTTCCATTGCGCCCAGTTCACGGGCCCCGGCTGCTGCTCCATCACCCAGAACGGCAGCTTCGACATCCCGCGATAGAGATCGTGATTGAACGACGCGAAATCCGGATGGCCGGTGCGCAGCCAGCGTGCCTTCACGTCGGGCGCGAACCACTGCTCCTCGAGCGCGCCGAGCGGATAGCTGTCCCACGTCGCGACGTCGAGGTCGCGCGCCACTTCGTAGTGGTCGAACTCGGTGAAGAGCTGCATGAAGTTGTGCGCGACGGGGCGGCCCGGCGAATGCGCGCGGATCACGTCGACCTGCATCCGGTGATAGCGCGCGACCTCGTCGGACGCGAAGCGCCGGTAGTCGAGGCGGTGCGACGGATGCGCTTCGGTCACGGTGCCGACCGGCGCGTCGATCTCGTCGAAATGCCGGTACTCCATGCTCCAGAACACGGTGCCCCATGCGCGGTTCAGCGCGTCGATCGTGCCGTAGCGCGCCTTCAGCCATTCGCGAAAGCGCACGAGCGCGGCGGGCGAGTAGCTGACGACCGTCTGGTGGCAGCCGAGCTCGTTGTCGGTCTGCCAGTAGCGCACGGCCGGGTGTCGGCCGTAGCGTTCGGCGACCGCCGTGCAGATGCGGCGCGACGCCTCCAGATAGGTCGGCGACGAGAAGTCGTAGTGGCGGCGCGAACCGAACTTGCGCGGCCGGCCGTCCGCACCGATCGCGAGGATGTCGGGGTGACGGTCGACCAGCCATTTCGGCGGCGTCGCGGTCGGCGTGCACATCACGATCTCGAGGCCGGCCGTGCCGAGCACGTCGACCGCGCGGTCGAGCCAGCCCCAGTCGTATTCGCCCGGCGACGGCTCGATGCGGCTCCACGCGAATTCGGCGATCCGCACCTGCGCGATGCCGAGCGCCTTCATCCGGCGGGCGTCGTCGGCCCACATCGATTCCGGCCAGTGTTCCGGGTAATAGCAGACTCCGAGGCGCATGCCGATCCTTATGCGTAGTGGTGGACGGGAACGTCGGCGCACGCGGGCACCGCGCGGCCGTCTTCGGTGAAGAGATGACAGGCCGCGGCCGGCGCATGCGCGTGCACGCGCTCGCCGCTGCGCACCGGCGCGTCGCCGGGCACCTTCGCGATCAGCGGCGTGCCGCCGGGCTGGTCGAGGTGCACGTAGGTCTGCTCGCCGAGGCGTTCGACGAGCGCGATGTCGCGCGCGAGCGTGGTCGCGTCGTGCGCGGTGCCGAGCGTCAGGTGCTCGGGGCGGATGCCGAGCGTGACGGTCGCGCCTGGCGCGAGCGCGGAGCCGTCGCGCGGCAGCGTGAAGGTTTCGCCGGACGGCACGAGGGTGACGGTGGTGCGCCGCGCGTCGCAGGCGGCGACGACGGCCGGCAGGAAGTTCATCCGCGGCGAGCCGATGAAGCCGGCGACGAAGCGGCTGGCGGGATGGTGATAGAGGTCGAGCGGCGCGCCGACCTGCGCGATGCTGCCGTGCCGCGCGGTGTCCGCGCCGGTGTGCAGCAGCACGATCTTGTCGGCGAGCGTCATCGCTTCGGTCTGGTCGTGCGTCACGTAGACGACGCTCGCGCGTTCGAACTGCCGGTGCAGCTTCGCGATCTCGATGCGGGTCTGGCCGCGCAGCGCGGCGTCGAGGTTCGACAGCGGTTCGTCAAACAGGAACACGCCCGGCTCGCGCACGATCGCACGGCCGATCGCGACGCGCTGGCGCTGGCCGCCGGACAGCGCCTTCGGCTTGCGCTCGAGCAGCGTGTCGAGCTGCAGGATCCGCGCGGCGTCGCGCACCTTCCGGTCGATCTCGGCCTTCGGCACGCGCGCGAGCTTCAGCCCGAACGCCATGTTCTCGTAGACCGTCATGTGCGGAAACAGCGCATAGCTCTGGAACACCATCGCGACGCCGCGCTCCGCCGCGGGCACGTCGTCGACGCGGCGACCGTCGATCGACAGCTCGCCGTCGCTCAGATCCTCGAGCCCGGCGATCATCCGCAGCAGGGTCGACTTGCCGCAGCCGGACGGACCGAGGAACACGCAGAACTCGTGCGCGCCGATCTCCAGATCGACGTCGCGAATGACCGGCGCATGCTCGCCATAGGCTTTCTGCACGCGCCGCATCGAGATGCTCGCCATTGTCTCCACTCCATGTTCTAATGCGCTTTCATTGATGCTTAAGCGCTTAATCATCGCGATCAAAAAAGAGCCGATAGCGATCGCGGCCGAGTCGCGCCCGTTGGGCGGCAGGGTGTGCGGCGATAGTGCGCCGCTTCGGTGAGCGAAGCAAATACTGGATCGGCGTCTCATATAGTGAGCAAACGATGGCGACACTCGATGAAGTGGCCCGCCGCGCCGGCGTGACGGCCGCGACGGTCTCGAACGTGCTGCGCAACCGCGGCCGGGTCGGCGAGGCTACCCGTGCGCGGGTGCTCGAAGCCGTGCAGGCGCTCGGGTATCGACCGAATCTCGCGGCGCGGGCACTCGCGGAAGGGCGCGCGCCGACGGTCGCGCTGATGGTGTCGAGCATCGCGAACCCGTTCTATCCGGAGTTCGCGCTCGCGGTCGAGCGTGCGGTGCGCCGCAACGGGCAGTTCCTGATCATCTGCAATACGAACGAAGATCCGTTGCAGGGGCGGGCGTATCTCGACCAGATCGCTGGCACGATTTCCGAGGGCATCCTCGTGACCAACGCGAACCTGCACCTGCCGGATCTGGTCGACGTCGCGCGGCGCGGCGTGCCGGTCGTGCTGTGTCTGTGGGAGCGGCCCGATGCGCCGCCCGACGGGTTGCCGTGCGTCGCGGTGGATTTCCGCGAGGCGGGGCGGATCGCGACGCGGCATCTGGTCGAACTCGGGCATACGACGATCGGCGTGATCGTCGGCGGCTCGGCGAGCGGCGTGCAGGCGGCGCGCTACGACGGCTTCGTCGACGTGATGCGCGAGGCGGGGCTCGACGCGTCGATCGTCGCGGCGGAACCCGACTCGATCGAAGGCGGCGTGCGCGCGGCGGGGCGGTTGCTCGACGCGCATCCCGGGCTGACCGCGCTGGTCGCGACCAACGACCTGCCGGCGATCGGCGCGCTGCATGCGGCGGCCGATCGCGGCCGGCGCGTGCCCGACGACCTGTCGATCGTCGGCATCACCGATATTCATCTGGCGAGCGATACGCGTCCGACGTTGACGACCGTCGCGATCCCGACCGCCGAGGCCGCGGGGCTCGCGGTCGAACTGCTCAATGCGTTGCGCGAGGCGGGCGAGCAGGTCGACGATGCATTGCGTGTGCGGACGGCGTCGGTGCCGAGGTTGGTGGTGCGGGGGACGACGGGTAAGGCGCCGAGGGCTTAGCGCGCGTGGGTGGCCGTGTGGCGCTACACCGGGCGTGACGCGGTTTGCCGGCGCGGGGGCACGACCCGCCAAGCGACGAACGGCACCGACCACCGGACGGAACAGGAGTCCGACGCGGATCGGCTGGCCGCCTCGGTCGCGTTCGACGGGCCGCATCACGATACGCGTCGCCGAATCGAGATGCGTGGCAACCGGCGAGGCCGGATTGGCCGCGGCCTCACTCGCCTTCGACGAGCCGCATCACGATGCGTCGGGCGGATTCGAGATGCGCGACCGTCATCGCACGTGCGCCGCGAGCATTGCGTTCGCGGCAGGCTTGCAGGATGGCTTCGTGCTCGACCTGGAACGATGGCGTATCCGCGAGCAGCGTCGCCTGCAGCCGCTCGTACCGCTCGACCTGGCTGCGCAATTCCGCGATCGCCTTCAGCAGTCGCTCATTGCCGCAACACGAATACAGCAGCGCATGGAACTCCCGGTTCAGCTCGCCTTGCCGGCGCGGCACGCTCGATTCGCCGAGCAGCCGGTGCACGAGTTCGGCGCGCGCGAGCGTTTCGTCGTCGATCCGCTTCACGCTGCGGTAGATCGCGTCGCCTTCGAGCAGCGCGCGCATGTCGTAGATTTCCTGCACGTCGGCCGCGCTCAGCATCCGCACGACCGCGCCGCGATTGCGGAAGATGTCCAGCAGCCCTTCACGCTCCAGACGCTGGATCGCCTCGCGCATCGGAATCCGGCTGATCCCGAAGTGTTCGGCGAGGTCGCGCTCGACGAGCCGCTCGCCTGCCTGCAACTCGCCGTTGATGATCATTTCCCGCAGCGATGCGGCCACCGTGTCCGCCGTGGAATCGAGTCTGCCTTCCATGCCCTAGAGTCCTCATTTTGGAATAATGGTATACCAAACGGCATTCCGGTGCCACAATGGCGGCCTCACATCCGATAGCAGAGGAGAGCGAGATGGCGCATGGCGAACACAAGTATCGCGTGGCAGTGGAGTGGACCGGCAACCGCGGAACCGGCACGTCGGGCTATCGCGAATATGGCCGCGATCATGTGATCCGCGCGGGTTCGAAGCCGGACATTCCGGGTTCGTCGGATGCCGCGTTTCGCGGCGACGCCGCGCGCTGGAATCCGGAAGATTTGTTGCTGGCGTCGGCATCGGCGTGCCACAAGCTCTGGTATCTGCATCTGTGTTCGGATGCGGGCATCCGCGTGCTTGCGTATGTCGACGATGCGGAAGGGACCATGCTCGACAGCGCCGAAGCGGGCCGCTTCGCGGAAATCGTGCTGCATCCGCACGTGACGATCCGTGCGGGCGACGATCGTGCGCTCGCCGAGCGGCTGCATCACGACGCGCATGCGAAGTGTTATGTGGCGAATTCGGTGAATTTCCCGATCCGGTGCGAGCCGGTGATCGAGGTCGCGGCCGCGTGACGCGCGCCAGGGAGAAGACGTGCAAATAATCAATTGTTATTAGGCAGGGCCCGAGTCAAATTATTGGTTGTATGGGGTGACGCTAGGCCGTCTAGTGCTACCCACTGGTGTTACTTCTGGCTGTCGATAGCGGCCTTTTTTGTTGGAAAAGCCGGAGCTGAAAATTAAATAAAGATCGATTATCTAGAAAATCGGCGGTGTGTGAAACTGATAACAATAGTCAGGTGGCGTTGAGAGTGAGAGGTATTCTGTAGATAAATGGCCGCCGTCGACCGGATCGAGCGTGCGCTGGCCTTGTTCATGGTTGTGGCGTGGCGCGTCACCTATCTGATGTGCAAAGGCGGAACCTGCCCGGATCTGGATGCCACCTTGTTCTTCGATCCAGATGAAATTCGTGGTGCTCATCTGCTCGCAAAAAAGAAAATGCCGACCAAGGCGCCCACGGTGAACGAGGTCGTACGGCTGATTGCTCAAATCGGCGGCTTCCTCGGTCGCAAGAGCGACGGCGAGCCCGGCGCCAAAACCATCTGGCGCAGTCTCGACAAAGTGCTTACCGCTGCTGACACGTTACGTGCGCTACGCGAAGGACTCGACTGACTTATGCATAACGCTCTGGGTTTGGGTATTCGGCTTGCAAGAACAGCAGCCCGCGAGTGAAACTCAAATCTAACCTAGATTCTTTGTTCGATTTTTGGAGAGCACATGTCAGAGTTACTGTCCTACTACGAAATAAACAAGATGCTTTGGCGATGGCGAAAACAGGACGGCGCGCGCATCGTGGATGAAGCCAAGCTCTCGATGGACGCAGCCCCGCCATTGCCCCCAGAGCCGCCCAAACCACCGGCACCCAAACCGGCTTCGGCACCCAAGCGGGATTCGCTGGACAAGATGGCCGACGACTTCGAAAGGATTGGTAACGCTTTTTCACGATTCAAGAGATGGCTGGATACCCCCGATCCGCCAAAGCCCAAACCTCCGCTCAAAGTCGAACCGACCATTCCCCCCTTCGACATTCAAGAGATTCCGGACGCTATGCGCCGGGAAATGATGCCGGTCGGCGCAAAGCTGATGGAGCGATGGTTTGCTGGCAGGCTTAATTATTCAACCAGTTCGGATGATCAAAAACATGCGATTGACCAGAACGGGAAGCCGTATGCGGATGACATGTACGACTACTCAATCGTCAAGTTAGACTGGGTTTTGAAACACCGGAGAGCGAAAGAAAAGTATGACCAGCTAATTGAGGTCGGCATTTATTCGCCCGATGCAATCAAAATATTAAGGGAGAGCTTGTCCGCATACTACGATCACTACGGCTTCTTTAGAACGGCGGAAGTTTTTAAAGATGACGTGAGGATGATGCACGAAATGTTTCAGTTTCAACGGGCAACGGTTGACGGAGGCTTGGCGGATAAAATAAAGTCGTTCATGTACTTCACCGAAGAAAACAAGGGGGTGCCGGATGATTTATTTGCCTCTCTCGGAAGTTTCAACATCTGCGCGGCAGTTGCGCAAGCTAACTTCTACATTGACGAACGCAGCCGGAGTGGATGCGTTGACATAATTGGCATTTTTGTTTATGTAAAAGATGGATACACCTTTGAGGCTGATGCGGGTAAACCATCGCAATACTTGGGTCATTGGGGCGAAAACGGAATCATTGTAGTTCCATACTCGTTTGTCAGTTCGCGAGATTCTCGAATCCCGCAACTTAATTATCCAGTGGCCGTCGGAGACGTAAGGAAAAAAAGAAACCTTTATTATCCGGTGCGCAATAGTGACTTCCGGGATTGGCAAAAAAAGCATAAGCGGGGCGGGGACTTCATTATTTTTTCAGATAAGAAATTTGTTCGTCTCGATAAGTCAATCCGGGTGTTCCTATGAGTCGGCGCAAAGTAATACTACTTGTCGCCCTGGGTGCATGGGCTTGTTACATGTGGGGGTTTGACCGAAGCCCTATGGGGGAGGACTGCCAAAAGTCAATCTCCCCTGACAAAAAATACTATGCCACGATGTGCTTTATCACTCATGAGACATTTAGTGAGCAGCCGTTTAACATCATAGACTATGTATTTGTCGCCAGACTTTACGACAACAAAGACAATAAACTTTTGGCAATAACAACTTTTGACTCACCGGTTCCAGACTTTATCTGGGGGAAGGATTACCTACTGCTTCAAAGGGGAGACGGCGATGGATCGGAATTTACTTTGCCACCATCCCTAATGGATAGGATTTTGGCGAACCGCCCACGGTTAGTCCCACTCAGACAAACTTGGTCCAAATACGAGCGGATAGACTAATCCGGGTGTTCCTATGGACGGGATTCGACCGCCTGTATCAGACGGCCATAGCGCGGCTGGGTGTGTGTCGTGAGCCTTCCGAGCACGATGGACCTTGGGCGGTGTTCAGTACGCAGGAGGGCGCGTGGATAAGAGGATTTGAAGCGCCGCCCGTGCGCAGTCGCGGGCTGCATTGATTCAGGCATGGGGGCCGCCGGTTCAGAACGTCGTCAGGACAGCTCTGATGGCTCTGTCAGTGTAGGTCGTAGGGCAGGCTAAAACGCGGAACTGGAGCTTCTACACTGGGCGCGACGCTTCAGGCGTGCGGCAGGTAGCTAAGAGGTTGTTGTGTCAACGATGAGAACAGGGGCCGCGCGGCTCCTTTTCTTTTTCTGGAATCAGGACAGCCATCCGTACGCGCAGGCATGAAATGCATAAGTAATTGAAAATAAAGGAAAAATTCACGGCTTCACCATGCCGATAAGGAGCCCTTCAACGGGCAGGCGGCCCACATGAACCCGAGGCCGCCGCCTCACAACCCGATCCCGTACACGTCCCCCGCAGCCGCCCGAATCGCCTCCGCCATCACCGCGACGGCCGGCGAATGCAGCCGGTCGGTGCGCGTGATGATCCCGAAATCGTCCATCCGGCAATCCATCTGCAGCGGCAGCACCGAGACGATCCCGTGTCGCGCGTAGTACAGCGCGACATCTTCCGCGAGCACCGCGATCATGTCGCTCTGCTCGATCAGCTGCGTGATGAACAGCAGCGCGGCGGTTTCGACCACATTCGCCGGCGGCGCGAGGCTCGCGCGCTGGAACACGAGTTCGAAGCGGTGGCGCAGCACGCTGCCGGCCGGCGGCATGACCCACGCGGCGCGCTGCACGTCGGCGAGCGACAGCGGCGCCTGCGCGAGCAACGGATGGCCGGGCCGCACGACCGCGGCGACCGGCTCGCCGGTCAGCGGCTCGTAGCGCAGGTGCAGCTTGTCGTGTTCGGCGGACAGCCGGCCGAGCACGATGTCGAGCTTGTCCTGCGCGAGGTGTTCGAGTAGCGCGTTGCTCGTGTCGATCTCGACGGATACCCGCACGTTCGCATGCGTGCCCTTCACCGCGGCGACGGCCGGCGGCACGAGCCGCAGCCCCGGCGACGTGATCGCACCCACCGCCACGTGCCCGAGATGGCCGGCCTTCAGCGCGGCCAGCTCCTCGCGCGCCTGGTCGAGGCTGCCGAGCGCCGCGCGCGCGTGGCGGATCAGCGCGTCGCCGTACAGCGTCGGCCGCATCCCGCGCGGCAGGCGCTCGAACAGCACCGCGCCGATCGATTCCTCGAGCTCGCGCAGCAGCTTGGATGCGGCCGGCTGCGTCATGTTCAGCGCGGCCGCCGCGCGATGAATGCTGCCTTCGTCGGCGAGCGCGACGACCAGCAGGAGCTGGCGGGTTTTCAGGCGGCTGCGGTTTCCCCACGGGCTGGCTTCGGTCATCGTACGGGTTTATATCGATATCGAAATAGATATCGTAATCGCCTAAAACGTCATTAGCGAGTTATCAAAATTCTCCCTAGACTGCGTCGGTATCCCGTCACCACAGGACTGACGATGTCGGCAACAAAACCCAGGCTGCGCTCCACCCAATGGTTCGGCACGAACGACAAAAACGGCTTCATGTACCGAAGCTGGATGAAGAACCAGGGCATCCCCGACCACGAGTTCGACGGTAGGCCGATCATCGGCATCTGCAACACGTGGTCCGAACTGACGCCATGCAATGCGCACTTCCGCAAGCTCGCCGAGCACGTGAAGCGCGGGATCTCCGAAGCCGGGGGCTTCCCGGTCGAGTTCCCGGTGTTCTCGAACGGCGAATCGAACCTGCGGCCGTCGGCGATGCTCACGCGCAATCTCGCGTCGATGGACGTCGAGGAAGCGATCCGCGGCAATCCGATCGATGCGGTCGTGCTGCTGGCCGGCTGCGACAAGACGACCCCCGCGCTGCTGATGGGCGCGGCGAGCTGCGACGTGCCGGCGATCGTCGTGTCGGGCGGCCCGATGCTGAACGGCAAGCTCGAAGGCAAGAACATCGGTTCCGGCACGGCCGTGTGGCAGCTGCATGAAGCGCTGAAGGCGGGCGAGATCGACCTGCACCACTTCCTGTCGGCCGAAGCCGGCATGTCGCGCTCGGCCGGCACCTGCAACACGATGGGCACGGCTTCGACGATGGCGTGCATGGCCGAGGCGCTCGGCGTCGCGCTGCCGCACAACGCGGCGATTCCGGCCGTCGATTCGCGCCGCTACGTGCTCGCGCACATGTCCGGCATCCGCATCGTCGAGATGGCGCTCGAAGGGCTCGTGCTGTCGAAGGTCCTGACGCGCGCCGCGTTCGAGAACGCGATCCGCGCGAACGCGGCGATCGGCGGCTCGACCAACGCCGTGATCCACCTGAAGGCGATCGCGGGCCGCATCGGCGTGCCGCTCGAACTCGAGGACTGGATGCGCATCGGCCGCGACACGCCGACGATCGTCGACCTGATGCCGTCGGGGCGCTTCCTGATGGAGGAGTTCTATTACGCGGGCGGCCTGCCGGCCGTGCTGCGCCGGCTCGGCGAAGGCGGGCTGCTGCCGCACCCGGATGCGCTGACGGTGAACGGCAAGTCGCTGTGGGACAACGTGCGCGAAGCGCCGAACTACGACGACGAGGTGATCCGCCCGCTCGACCGCCCGCTGATCGCGGACGGCGGGATCTGCATCCTGCGCGGCAATCTCGCGCCGCGCGGCGCGGTACTGAAGCCGTCCGCGGCGAGCCCCGAGCTGCTCAAGCATCGCGGCCGCGCGGTGGTGTTCGAGAACCTCGACCACTACAAGGCGACGATCAACGACGAAGCGCTCGACGTCGATGCCAGCTCCGTGCTGGTGCTGAAGAACTGCGGGCCGCGCGGTTATCCGGGCATGGCCGAGGTCGGCAACATGGGACTGCCGCCGAAGCTGCTGCGCCAGGGGGTGAAGGACATGGTGCGGATCTCCGATGCGCGGATGAGCGGCACCGCGTACGGGACGGTCGTGCTGCACGTCGCGCCGGAAGCGGCCGCGGGCGGGCCGCTCGCCGCGGTGCGCAACGGCGACTGGATCGAGCTCGACTGCGAAGCCGGCACGCTGCATCTGGACATTACGGATGACGAACTGCAGCGCCGTTTGTCGGATGTCGATCCGACCGCGGCGCCGGGCGTGGCCGGGCAGCTCGGCAAGGGCGGCTATGCGCGGCTGTATATCGATCACGTGCTGCAGGCGGACGAGGGGTGCGACCTCGACTTCCTGGTCGGCACGCGCGGCGCGGACGTGCCGAGCCATTCGCATTGAGCGCAAGGCGCGGCGCGGGCAACCGTCCGCGCCACGCGAAGTGGGTGATGTGAAACCGTGAACGCTTGATGGCCTCGCCTCGAGGCCGACGCAGGACCGAACCATGACATCGAGCAGCACGCCGCGCTATCGCGGCATCTTCCCCGTCGTCCCGACGACGTTTTCCGATACCGGCGAGCTCGACCTCGCGAGCCAGAAGCGCGCGGTCGACTTCATGATCGACGCGGGCTCGGACGGGCTGTGCATCCTCGCGAACTTCTCCGAGCAGTTTGCGATCACCGACGACGAACGCGACGTGCTCACGCGCACGATCCTCGAACACGTCGCCGGCCGCGTGCCGGTGATCGTCACGACGTCGCACTACAGCACGCAGGTGTGCGCGGCGCGCAGCCTGCGCGCGCAGCAGCTCGGCGCCGCGATGGTGATGGCGATGCCGCCGTATCACGGCGCGACGTTCCGCGTGCCCGAAGCGCAGATCTTCGACTTCTATGCGCGGGTGTCGGATGCGATCGCCATCCCGATCATGATCCAGGACGCGCCCGCGAGCGGCACCGCGCTGTCCGCGCCGTTCCTGGCGCGGATGGCGCGCGAGATCGAGCAGGTCGCGTACTTCAAGATCGAGACGCCGGGTGCGGCGAACAAGCTGCGCGAGCTGATCCGGCTCGGCGGCGATGCGATCGAAGGGCCGTGGGACGGCGAGGAGGCGATCACGCTGCTCGCCGACCTGCATGCCGGCGCGACCGGCGCGATGACGGGCGGCGGGTTTCCGGACGGCATCCGGCCGATCCTCGAAGCGTTCCGCCAAGGGCGGCACGACGATGCGTTCGCGCGCTATCAGGCGTGGCTGCCGCTGATCAATCACGAGAACCGCCAGTCCGGGATCCTCACCGCGAAGGCGCTGATGCGCGAAGGCGGCGTGATCGCGTGCGAGCGGCCGCGGCATCCGATGCCGGAACTGCATCCGGACACGCGTGCGGAGCTGATCGCGATCGCGCGCCGGCTCGATCCGCTCGTGCTGCGCTGGGCGCACTGAGCGAGTGGCGAAGGAGGAACGCAGATGAGCAAGGTGATTTCGCTGGGCGTGATCGGGATCGGCAAGATCGCGCGCGACCAGCATTTGCCGGCGATCGCCGCCGAACCGGGCTTCGCGCTGACCGCTTGCGCGAGCCGCCACGCGGAAGTCAGCGGCGTGCGCAACTATCAGGATCTGCCCGCGCTGCTGGCCGCCGAGCCCGAGCTCGATGCGGTGTCGCTGTGCGCGCCGCCGCAGGTGCGCTATGCACAGGCACGCGCCGCGCTCGAAGCCGGCAAGCACGTGATGCTCGAGAAGCCGCCGGGCGCGACGCTCGGCGAAGTGGCCGCGCTGGACGCGCTCGCGCGCGAACGCGGCCTCACGCTGTTCGCGACCTGGCATTCGCGCTGTGCGAGCGCGGTGGAGCCGGCGCGCGCGTGGCTCGCGACGCGCACGATCCGCGCGGTGCAGGTGCGCTGGAAGGAGGACGTGCGGCGCTGGCATCCGGGGCAGCAGTGGATCTGGGAGCCCGGTGGCCTCGGCGTGTTCGATCCCGGCATCAACGCGCTGTCGATCGTGACGCGGATCCTGCCGCGCGAACTGGTGCTGCGCGAAGCGACGCTCTATGTGCCGAGCGACGCGCAGATGCCGATCGCGGCCGAACTCGACTGTGCCGACACGGACGGCGTGCCCGTGCGTGCGGAATTCGACTGGCGGCACGGCCCCGTCGAGCAATGGGAGATCGCGGTCGACACGTCGGACGGCGTGCTTGCGATCAGCCGCGGCGGCGCGCAGTTGTCGATCGGCGGCGAGCCCGTCGAGATCGGGCCGCAGCGCGAGTATCCGGCGCTGTATGCGCAGTTCCGCGCGCTGATCGCGCGCGGCGAAAGCGACGTCGACGTGCGGCCGTTGAGGCTCGTCGCCGACGCGTTCCTGTTCGGGCGGCGCGTCGGGACCGACGCGTTCGGCCGCTGACACCATGCCGGCGCGCTCCACCGCGAGCGCGTACGACGGAAGTTGAAGACCCAAGCCAATACAAGGAGACACGCATGAACCGCACGATTCGCCGACACACCCTGCGCGCGCTGCTGGCCGCGCTTTGCATCGCGCCGCTCGGGATGACGGGCGCCGCTCACGCCGACGCGCCGCTGAAGATCGGCTTCCTGGTGAAGATGCCCGAGCAGGCATGGTTCATCAACGAGCAGAACGCGGCCGCCACGCTCGGCCAGAAGGAGAATTTCTCGGTCGTGAAGATCGGCACGCCGGACGGCGAGAAGGTGCTGGCCGCGATCGACAACCTCGGCTCGCAAGGCGCGCAGGGCTTCGTGATCTGCGCGCCCGATGTGCGTCTCGGGCCGGCGATCGCCGCGCGCGCGAAGCGCTACAACATGAAGTTCGTGACCGTCGACGACCAGCTCGTCGACTCGACCGGCAAGCCGCTGCCGAACGTGCCGCACCTCGGGATGTCGGCGATCAAGATCGGCAACCAGGTCGGCCAGGCGATCTCCGACGAGATGAAGCGGCGCGGCTGGAAGCCGGAGGAAGTCGGCGCGCTGCGCATCACCAACTACGAGCTGCCGACCGCGAAGCTGCGCACCGACGGTGCGACGCAGGCGCTGCTCGCGAACGGTTTCCGCAAGGAGAACATCTTCGACGCGCCGCAGAAGACGACCGACGACGAAGGCGGCTTCAGCGCGGCAGCGCCCGTGCTCGCGCGCCATCCGAACATCAAGAAATGGGTGGTCTACGCACTGAACGAGGAAACCGTGCTCGGCGCGGTCCGCGCGACCGAGCAGCTGCACATTCCGGCGGCCGACGTGATCGGCGTCGGTATCAACGGCGCGGGCGAGGCGTTCGCCGAATTCCAGAAGAAGGAGCCGACCGGCTTCTACGGGACGATCGCGGTCAGCTCGACGAACCACGGCAAGGACAGCACGCAGAACCTCGTCGACTGGATCCGCAACGGCAAGACGCCGCCGGCCGACACGCAGACGAGCGGCAAGCTGATGACGCGCGCGAACTGGCAGGCCGTGCGCACCGAACTCGGCATCTGAGCGTGCGGGGCGCAGACGCAATGACGATGCAGACGATGACGGTGGTGCCCGGCAACGACGCCGAAACCGCCACGCCGCCGCCGGGCGGCGCGCTGCTCGCGCTCGACGGCATTACGGTGACGTTCCCGGGCGTGCGCGCGCTCGACGGCGTGTCGCTGTCGGTGCGCGCGGGCGAGGTGCACGGGCTGATGGGCGAGAACGGCGCGGGCAAGTCGACGCTGCTGAAGGTGCTGTCCGGCGTGAACCAGCCGCAGGCCGGTACGCTGACGCTGAACGGCACGGTGCAGCGCTTCGCGTCGACGCGCGCCGCGCTCGAGGCCGGCATCGCGATCATCTACCAGGAACTGCATCTGGTGCCCGAGCTGACGGTCGCGGAGAACCTGATGCTCGGCCAGCTGCCGAGCCGGCTCGGCGTGGTCGACGAGCGTGCGCTCGCGGTGCGCGCGCTCGATGCGCTGGAGCGGCTCGGCGAGCACATCGATCCGGACATCCCGGTGAAGTATTTGTCGATCGGCCAGCGCCAGATGATCGAGATCGGCAAGGCGCTGATGCGCGACGCGCGCGTGATCGCATTCGACGAACCGACCAGTTCGCTGTCCGCGCGCGAGACGACGCAGCTGTTCCGGATCATCCGTTCGCTGCGCGCGGAAGGCCGCGCGATCATCTACGTCACGCACCGGATGGAGGAGGTCGACGCGCTGTGCGACCGCGTGACGGTGTTCCGCGACGGCCGCCGGATCGAGACGTTCGAATCGGTCGCCGACCTCGACCGCGACCGGCTGATCGGCTGCATGGTCGGCCGCTCGATCGAGGACGTGTACGGCTACCGGCCGCGCGCGGCCGGCGACGTGCTGATCGAGGCGAAGGAACTGACGGGGCCGGGCTTGTCCGAGCCGGTGTCGTTCGTCGCGCGGCGCGGCGAGATCGTCGGCTTCTTCGGCCTTGTCGGCGCGGGCCGCTCGGAGCTGATGAAGCTGCTGTACGGCGCGGCGCGCTCGAGCGGCGGGCACATCGAGCTGGGCGGCAAGCGCGTCGCGTTCGCGAGCCCGCGTCATGCGGTACGCGCCGGCATCGCACTGTGCCCCGAGGACCGCAAGCAGGAAGGCATCGTCGCGATCGCGTCGGTAGCCGACAACCTGAACATCAGCGCGCGCCGTCATTTCAGCCCGGCGCGCATGTTGCTCGATGCGCGGCGCGAACGCGAGCTCGCGCAGAAATACATCGAGCGTCTCGCGATCAAGACCCGCGACGGCGACACGCCGATCGGCGCGCTGTCGGGCGGCAACCAGCAGAAGGTCGTGCTCGCGCGCTGGCTGGCCGAGCGCATCGACGTGTTCCTGATGGACGAGCCGACGCGCGGCATCGACGTCGGCGCGCGTGCGGAAATCTACAACCTGTTCTACGAACTCGCGGAAGCGGGCCGCACCGTGATCATCGTGTCGAGCGATCTGGCCGAGGTGATCGGCGTGTCGGACCGGATCATCGTGATGAAGGAAGGACGGATCGCGGGCGAGGTGGCGAAGGCGCAGGCGACGCCCGACACGCTGATCAAGCTCGCACTGCCGCGCTAGCGGCCAGCAGTCAACCGGAATGCAAACGTTATGAGCCAGGCAATGCAACCCCAACGCACTTCCCCGTCCCCGGATGCCACGGCCGCGCCCGCGCGAGCGCGCGGCGGCGTGTGGCAACTGATCAACCGCTCCGGCATCGTGATGGTGTTTCTCGTGCTGTTCGCGACGCTGTCGCTGACCGTGCCGGACTTCCTCACGCCGCGCAACATCCAGGGCCTGCTGCTGTCGGTCACGCTGATCGGCTCGATCGCGGTGACGATGATGTTCGTGCTCGCGCTCGGCGAAGTCGACCTGTCGGTCGCGTCGATCGTCGCGTTCTCGGGCGTCGTCGCGTCGACGCTGATCACCGCGACGCACAGCGTCGTGCTCGGCATCGCGGCCGGCGTGCTCGCGGGCGGTGCGGTCGGGCTCGTCAACGGCGTGCTGATCGCGCGCTGGCGGATCAACTCGCTGATCGTCACGCTCGCGATGATGGAAGTCGTGCGCGGCCTCGCGTTCATCACGTCGAACGGCGACGCGGTGATGATCTCCGAGGAACGCTTCTTCGATCTCGGCGGCGGGTCGTTCCTCGGCATCTCGTATCCGATCTGGAGCAACATCGTCGGCTTCGTCGTGTTCGGCTTCCTGCTGCGCAAGACGGTGTTCGGCAAGAACGTGCTGGCCGTCGGCGGTAACGGCGAGGCCGCGCTGCTCGCGGGGCTGCCGGTGATGCGCATCAAGATCGCGGTGTTCGTGCTGCAGGGGCTCGTGACCGGCTTCGCCGGCGTGATGCTCGCGTCGCGGATGAGCCTTGGCGATCCGAAGACGTCGGTCGGGCTCGAACTCGGCGTGATCTCCGCGTGCGTGCTCGGCGGCGTGTCGCTGACGGGCGGCGTCGCGACGATCTCCGGCGTGCTGGTCGGCGTGCTGATCATGGGCTCCGTGCAGGACGCGATGAGCCTCCTGAACGTGCCGACCTTTTACCAATATCTGATACGCGGCGGAATTCTGTTGCTCGCGGTGCTGTTCGACCAGTATCGTCGCAACCAGCGGCGCGCGATGAAGATCTGACGAATGCGCGGCCGCCTGCAAATGCGACAGATATCGGGAGACGGCATGCAACAGATTCATCCGGGCGCGGCGGCGCTGCTGGTCGACAGCCGCAACATGCTCGGCGAAGGTGCGACGTGGTGCGACGCGACGCACGCGCTGTACTGGACGGACATCGAAGGCGCGCGACTGTGGCGCTGTCGCGCGGGCGGCTCGGATCTTGCGCGGTGGCCGATGCCCGAGCGGCTCGCGTGCTTCGCGCTGACGAACGACCCGGACGTGCTGCTCGTCGGGCTCGCGACGCATCTCGCGTTTTTTGATCTGCGCAGCGGCGCATTCACGCGGATCGTCGACGTCGAACCCGAATTGCCGACGCGCCTGAACGACGGGCGCTGCGATCCGTTCGGTGCGTTCGTGTTCGGGATGAAGGACGAAGGCGGCGAGCCGCCGCGCGCGGTCGGCGGGTTCTACCGGCTCAATCCGGACCTCACGCTCGAACGGCTTGCGCTGCCTGCGGCCGCGATCGCGAACAGCATTGCGTTCTCGCCGGACGGCACGAAGATGTACTTCTGCGATTCGATGGTGCGCGAGATTTTCGTGTGCGATTACCGCGCGGGCGGCGACGTCGCCAACGTGCGGCCGTTCGCGCGGTTGACCGATGCGGACGGCGATCCGGACGGTTCGACGATGGATCGCGACGGCGGACTGTGGAACGCGCAGTGGGGCGGGCGGCGGGTGGTGCGTTACGGGCCGGACGGTGTTGAGACGGACCGCGTGGCGGTGCCGACCGCGCAGCCGAGCTGCGTGACGCTTGATGGCGAAGGCCGGCTGTACGTGACGAGTGCGCGGGTTGGGTTGAGCGACGACGCGCTGGCGGGCGATGCCGATGCCGGCGGTGTGTTCGTCGCGCAGACGCGCCATGCGGGGTTGCCGACCGCGCGGTTTGCGGGGAAGCGCACGCGGTGAATGACGGGGCGACGGCGGGTGTTCATCGGCAGGCGCACAAGAGCACGATTTGGTCGGTAGATATGCCTCGAACACGAAATTACCGATCGGCCCCGTCTTTCCGGTTCATGCTTGATCGGATTCCGGGTCGTCCTGCATCCACCATACCGGATGATCGTGCGGCTCTCGCAACCACATCCACCGACCCGCTACGTGCTCGGTGGCCCGCCGCTGTTGGCGTTCCTCTTGAGGCGTCAACGTACGGACCGTGGGGAATTTTCGCCCCTTGTAGACCACCAATGGGTGGGAGCTGGAAATCGTGGTGAATCCCTCCCACAACCCCGTCTCGGGACACAGCATGCCTGTGCGCAGGTTCATTTCGCCGTATTTCTGACGTTTCGCCTGCCGCTCTTCAAGGCGGCGTTGCTTGCGTTCCTCAGGCGTCAAGATTTTGTATACGCGGCGTATCTCGACTATCCACAATTGCTGCGGAAATGATCCATCTATCGGATTGATGTAACCAAGATCGACATCGATCGGAAATTTACTGCCCGGAATATCTTTTGAGCGGTAGCGAAAGGACTGAAAATTGGGAGCATCGGGGGTGCGTGTCCTTATTTCATTCCCATATCGACGATTCCCGCGATGATTAATCCAATAGTCCTCTAGCTGGAGAAGCGACTTGATTTCCGTGTCCGGCAAGCTGGCAACCCTTGAATCAACGACTATTCTTACCCCGGCCGGGACAATTTTCACCTTATCTCGATTGTCGCTGTAGTCCTCCGGATCGTCGCCAGTGGAAAACTCAATCTCCGTCCCACGCAGCGCACGATTTGCGTACTTATAAAGAAACCCTTTTGCAGGGTGGTGCGTCCACGTCGTGTAGTTTGTCCCAAAGACAATATGTTTCGGATCGTATGGCGCATCATCGCGCAGGATTGCCATTGCTGATTCGAGAATGGTGCGCAGCACGACACGTTGCTCTTCGTCTGTCGTCTGCATTTCAAATCCCTCCCCCAATGGCGTTAAGTGAAGCATTGTATTCTCCTGTGCATGTACCGGGGTTGCGCACGAAAGCACGATCAGGACGGTCCCAATAGGCTTGCACCACCTCCGCACACGCATAAGCATCTTCTTCATGTAACTGGCTCCGGTATCCATCTTCGAAATTCACCATCTTGGCCGCCGTTTCTGGCGACACTCTCAACAGCTTGCACACCTCGGCCTGTGCAATCGGCACGTCGGACTTCACATAGGCTCCGCCCGCCTGATTTTGCATGTGCGAAATCATCCAGTAATAGTGAAAAACCAACATGCGATGCAGCCCCGCCATTACCCGCGCGTCATCTGGAAGTCGCGTCTTTTCGGCCGCATCAAAGACATCCTTTCGCATACTGTCTCCATACACCTGCATTGCCTGCGAGAACATCGCATAGTCGCTCGGATGTTGTTGAAGCAAGGCAATCATCCAGAATGTTTGCTGGCAATGTCGCGCTTCGTGATAAAGCAGATCCGCGAAGGCCTTCAGGGTGCCGTCCAAGGCAGCTGCATTGCTCGACAATGCAACGATCTTCGTTATTTCTCTCTCTTGGATAGCGATTACCCAGGGTATGTCGATAAATGACGCGCTGACATCCGGGCGCATGTTGTATTTGGATTTCCCCTCCTTTTCATTAACGATATTTATCTTGGGGGTTGCGCCATTTGATCCAGTCGGATCGCCTAACAGGCCCTTGGGTAACCCAAATGGCCCTGCGCCAAGGGCGCTGCTCAGTATATTTTCAACCGCGAGCGCGATATTTGCCTTTAGGCTTCTTGATATCTCGCCACTCAACGTATTGAACCTGCCCCACTCGATCCCCTTGAGCACCTTTTTGATCGCCGCCGTATAAGCCTTCGTCACCGGATACTCAACATCCCGGCGTATCGGCATATCGGGTGGCGTATCGCTCTGTTTAGCCCCGTCGATGAAGTGATGGAAGCGCAATCCGAAGTTGAGCGGATCACAGGTCGCGAACGCGGCCGGCTGACTCTCGGAAGTAGCCCCCTGCTCCGGGGTGTTGACCTTCTTGCCCTTGATCGTTGTGGTGCGTTTATCGGCGTTCGGCGCTCGGGCGGTGTAAGGCGTCGTGTTGTCGCGCACGACGGCTGCCCGGTTCACCGCAATCACCTTGTCCGGATCGCTCGCCGCCAGCAGCTCCACCGTGCCGAACGCGATGTCATGGCTCGTCACCACATCCGTTTCGCCCAGCGCGTTACTCACGCCCTCTATCACGCGTCCGTTGTCGAGCGTGACCCGGTACGGCTGGTTCGTCAGTGCAAACCCGCTGTCGTGCTCCAACAGCACGAAGTGCGCCGCATACTGCCCCGGATTGTCGGGCGTGACCGGCAGGCGCATCGGTCGCACCTGCGCTTCGTCTGTCTGGTGACTGCCTGCAAAGATCGTGTGCTCGCCCGCTGTTCGCACCACATACCCCTGATCGCTGATGCGTACCTCGGTACTGCCGGCGTGCAGCACGATTTCCTCTGCCGCATGCAGATGGATACTGTCAGTCATGCTTGTGATCTGGATTGTCTTCTTGGCGGTCACGTCAACACCGTCGTTCCGCGCCTCGATCCGCACTTTCCCCGCGGCGGCAACGAGTGTCATGCCTGCCTTGTGCACAAACAGAGAGAACGCATTCGATACGCTCGCGAACAGCGAACGCCCCACGGCAATCCCGACATGCCGGCCGCTCGTCACGGCAACGTCCTCACCGCTCGCAATATGGGCGCTACGCTCGGCCGCCAGGCTGATACCCGCTGGCCCGGCCAGCACGATATCGGCTTCGGCAAGTTCCGGGAAATCGTCCGGGCCGGCAGACGTATTGCCCCGAATCGCATCGTTACGCGCCTTGATCGCACGGGCTACGTCGCTCTGGTCCGCGCCACGTTGTTGTGTGTTGTGCTGTTGCGCCAAATCCGTCAGGCTTTCCTGTAGCTCGCGCGCCTGCGTCAGCCGGCCCATTGCCTCTTTGGCGTCCTTCGCGTGACCCGGGCCGCCCGGTTGACCGTCCGTCGACACGAACAAACCCTTCAACGCCCGGACAACACCCCAGTCGTCGGTGCGAAGATCGAAGCCTTTGCCGCACGCATCGGCACGACCCTTCTTTCGCGTAATGCGCCGAAGGTTGCCGAGACTCAGCATCGACGTGCCTGCGTCGCTGGCAATCTGCGTCTGAATTTGCTCCCGCGTATCGTCGATAGCCACGTGGCCGGATGCAGTGCCGTGGAGTTCCTTGCCGCGCAGCACCGACAGCGCCTGATTGTGCGGCAGGTCCAACGCAGGCTGGCGGAGCGCGTTGACCGCACTGCCGATAACCACCGGCAAATCCGGGTCGCCATGGTAGTGCGACACCGCGACTTCATGACCGATGCGCGGGATGAACGTCGCGCCCATATCCACGCCTTGCCACGGCGATAGCACGCGCAGCCAGATACCCGAATGCTCGTCGTGCCGGCCCTGCCGGTCCCATGCGAATTGCACCTTGACCCGGCCGTATTGGTCCGTCCAGATTTCCTGTCCGGCCGGCCCGACCACAATCGCCTTCTCGGGCCCGCTCAGGATCGGCTTGTGGACGCTGCGTTCCAGTCGGAACGGCTCGTTCGTCGGCAACAGTTCGAATTGAGCGTCAACGCGATAGGGCTGCGCGCTGCTGGTGCGTCCTGCGACTTCCTCGATATCGAGCGCGCACGATACGACGAGGTATTCGCGGTTTGCCGCCTGCTGCGGATAGCCGGTCAACGTAAAGGTATGCCCGACCGTGAGCCCGCGCAGATGCCCTCGTCCGTTTGCGCGCCGCCCCGCGCAGCGTCGCGCCTCAAGCTGCACGCGCGCGAAATGTTGCGCCTCCCGCTCAGTATCGTTCGGTTGACCTGTCAGCCCTTGCGCGCCCGCGAGCGGCTGACTGTAATCCCCCCAACCGTAAAGTTCGCCGTCGGCGCTTGCGGTCGGGCGAGGGTCTTCCACAGTAGCGGCGAGATTGGCGCGCGGGCGCGTGTAGTCGTAGTCCGTCACGGTCACGCGGCCCGGCGTAAGGCGGCTGGTCACGGACAGTGTGTGAATGTGTTCCTCGTCGATACGCTGCCCGCCGGGCGGCAGATAGCGCAACGTCTCGTAAGCCGTGCCGTGCGGTGGGTGACCGCCCATCGAGTCGCACAGAACCAGACGATGATGGCCGCCGTCGTGCTCGAACCACCACCAGATTCCCCATTCTTCCCAAAGGCGTTGCAGGAACGCCCAGTCCGTCTCCGATGCTTGCCGCTGCACGTCGCGTTTCGGATAGACGCCCCGAAATGCATCCAAACGCTTGCTGACGGGGTAGGGATATTTCGAGAGTACCGCGTCGGTGATGTCGACGACGGTCATATCTTGAAACAGGCGACAGTCCTGCGTCAGCGTCGCCCGATAGAGCCATGGCCGCAATTCCAGTTCGTACAGAATCGAATCGCGATCCTGTCCGGCGATCCGGGCGGCTTCAACCAGCCCCGTTATCTCGCGCGTACCCGCGCCGATGTTGCCGAGTCCGGCGACACCGGCCAGCCCAGGAATGGGCTGGCCTATGCCTTCGAGCTGGATCGACACGGTCACTTCGGTGCCGACCATCTTGTCCAGATCGAGATCGGCTGTGCGACTCGGCGAGAACGCATAGGCGTCGTCGGTTCGCAACGTGACGAGGTAGCGGCATTCATCGAGACGGCCAATGGTTTCGATGCCTTGCAACCGAACTGGAACAAAGACCGGCAGCGCATCCATGCCGTAGGTGGGTAACGCCGCGCCGGAGATGGACAGCGTTCGGGCCTGGGTAAAAATCTCCATTTACTCTGCCCTCGCCGTTCGCTGGCCAATGACGATTGCACCGCAGCCGGTTTTGTCGCCGCGATATCCGACCAGGCGGCCACGGTGCGTGCGCGGGCCGCTTGCCAGCAGCGGAAAAACGCCACCACATTTCGGGCACGTCACGCCATGGCCGTCCAGTGCCACACCAATGCCGAGATGCTTGAGATCACCGGCGACTTCGGTGACGGTGCCGCCATGATCGGTGATGTCTCCCAGGCGAACCATTTCGCGATCTTGTGCGTTCTTCATCGGTGACTCGTGCGAGGAATGAAGACGTTCTTTTATCTCGCTCCGATGTGCAGCGCAATTTTCAAGATGGAAATCGATGGTTTTCGATAATTTGATTAGCAGATCGATGGATGTCTTCGTACTTATACGAGTCAATCGTAAATGGGGCGCGCGTTGAGATCGATGTCACGGCTATGCAATTTGCCCCCCGCCCTGCTGGTAAGATGGCCCGCAATCCCATCCCGCCCGTACCATGAGCTCCACCCCGACCAAGCCCGCGAAGCCGAAAAATGCTGCGAAGAATGCCACCCGCGCGATGGGCGACAAGCCGAAGGCGCGCGTGCAGCAGCGCCTGACCTATGTGATCGGCGGTCTCGACCGGCTGCTGCGCCGGCATATGACCGACGCGCTCGCACCGCTCGGCATCACGCTCGCGCAATACACGGCGCTGTCGGTGCTCGAGGCGCGCGGCGCGTCGTCGAATGCGCAACTGGCCGAGCGCTCGTGGATCACGCCGCAATCGGCGAACGAGGTGATGAGCGTGATGGCCGCCCGTGGCTTCGTCACGCGTGAAGCCGACCCGTCGCACGGCCGCATCATCCTGCTGACGCTGACCGACGAAGGCGCGGCGATGCTGCGCGAATGTGAAGCCGTGCTGCGCCCGCTCGAGACGCGCATGCTCGGCGAGATCTCCGCCGACGACGCCGCGCACGTGCAGCGCGCGCTCGAACTGTTCTCGCGCAACCTGCGCGGCTGACCCCTTCCCGAACCTCCGCGACGCGGGCCCGTGCGGGCCGCGTTCGCTTTGCCGGTCGCCTGACCGCTCCCCGATTTCTTCGTTTCCCCCCCGCTTTACGCTCCGGGTTTACACCGGCGCTCGTGCCGCTTGCAATATCAGGTAGCCTGATATTAAATGAAGCCGTTCGCAGCAGGAATGCTGCGCACCGAATCGCACAGGAACGAACGACAGGAACAGACATGAGCAAGTACGACAATCGTTGGCAGACCGTTGAAGTGAACGTGGAGGCCGGCATCGCGTGGGTGACGCTGAACCGCCCCGAGAAGCGCAACGCAATGAGCCCGACGCTGAACCGGGAGATGCTGGAGGTACTCGACGCGGTCGAGTTCGACGACGAGGCGAGGGTGCTGGTGCTGACCGGCGCGGGTGCCGCGTGGACGGCCGGCATGGATCTGAAGGAATATTTCCGCGAGATCGACGGCGGCTCCGACGCGCTGCAGGAAAAGGTGCGTCGCGACGCATCGGAATGGCAATGGCGCCGCCTGCGGATGTACAACAAGCCGACGATCGCGATGGTGAACGGCTGGTGCTTCGGCGGCGGGTTCTCGCCGCTCGTCGCGTGCGACCTCGCGATCGCGGCGGACGAAGCGGTGTTCGGGCTGTCGGAGATCAACTGGGGCATCCCGCCGGGCAACCTCGTCAGCAAGGCGATGGCGGACACGGTCGGGCATCGCCGCGCGCTGCACTACATCATGACCGGCGACACGTTCACCGGCGTGGAAGCCGCGGACATGGGCCTCGTGAACAGCAGCGTGCCGCTGGCCGGCCTGCGCGACGCGACGATCGCGCTCGCCGCGCGGCTGATGGACAAGAATCCGGTCGTGCTGCGCGCGGCGAAACACGGCTTCAAGCGTTCGCGCGAACTCACGTGGGAGCAGTGCGAGGATTACCTGTACGCGAAGCTCGACCAGGCGCAGCTGCGCGATCCGGAGCGCGGCCGCGAGCAGGGACTGAAGCAGTTCCTGGACGACAAGACGATCAAGCCGGGCCTGCAGGCATACAAGCGCTGACATTGCGCCGACGCAACCGCAAGAGACAGGCAAGGCAGGAGACGACATGACCGACAGACGGATGCTGATCGCAGGCGAGTGGTGTACCGCCCGCGACGGACGAACCTTCGAACGATTCAACCCCGCGACGGGCGCGCTCGCGTCGCGCGCGCCGGCGGCCGGCCCGGCCGACGTCGACGCGGCGATCGACGCCGCACACCGCGCGTTTCCCGCGTGGGCGGCGCTCGCGCCGACCGAGCGGCGCCGCCGGCTGCTGAAGGCAGCCGATCTGATGGACGCGCGCATCGACGAGATCATCGCGACGGGCGTCGCCGAAACCGGCGCGACGCCCGGCTGGCTCGGCTTCAATGCGACGCTCGCGGCGAACATGCTGCGCGAGGCCGCGTCGATGACGACGCAGATCGACGGCGACGTGATCCCGTCCGACGTGCCCGGCAATCTCGCGCTCGCGATGCGCGTGCCGTGCGGCGTGGTGCTCGGCATCGCGCCGTGGAACGCGCCGGTGATCCTCGGCACGCGTGCGCTGGCGATGCCGCTCGCATGCGGCAACACGGTCGTGCTGAAGGCGTCCGAAGCGTGCCCGGGCGTGCACGCGCTGATCGGCGCGGTGCTGGATGACGCCGGGCTCGGCGCGGGCGTGGTCAACGTGATCACGCACGCGGCGGCCGATGCACCGGAACTCGTCGAGCGGATGATCGCGCATCCGCACGTAAAGCGGATCAACTTCACCGGGTCGACGCACGTCGGGCGCATCATCGCGCGCCATGCGGCCGCGCACCTGAAACCCGTGCTGCTCGAACTCGGCGGCAAGGCGCCGGTGCTCGTGCTCGACGATGCGGATCTCAATGCGGCTGTCGACGCGATCGCATTCGGCGCGTTCTTCAACCAGGGGCAGATCTGCATGTCGACCGAGCGCGTGATCGCCGCGCGGCCGATCGCCGATGCGCTCGTCGAACGGTTGACCGAGAAGGCGCGCACGCTGGTCGCCGGCGATCCGCGGGCCGGCCATCCGCTCGGCACGATGGTCGATGCGGCGGCCGCCGCGCGTGCCGCGTCGCTCGTCGAGGATGCGCGTGCGCACGGTGCGCGTTTGCCGCTCGGCTGCCGGATCGAGGGCGCGACGATGCAGCCGGCGATCGTCGACGGTGTGACGCGCGACATGCGGCTCTACCGCGAGGAATCGTTCGCACCGGTCGTCGCGATTCTGCGTGCGGACAGCGACGACGAAGCGGTCGCGCTCGCGAACGACAGCGAGTTCGGGCTGTCGGCGAGCGTGTTCAGCCGCGATGTCGCACGGGCGATGGCGGTTGCGCGACGGATCGAATCGGGGATCTGCCACATCAACGGGCCGACTGTGCACGACGAGGCGCAGATGCCGTTCGGCGGCACGAAGGCGAGCGGCTACGGCCGCTTCGGCAGCCGTGCGTCGATCGCCGAATTCACCGAGCTGCGCTGGATCACCGTGCAGACCACACTGCGTCATTACCCCATATGAGCGAGGTGACGATGAATGCATCGAAGCCCGCAAGCGGGCCCGTGACCGACCTGGGCGGCGTGCGTTATCGCGCGGCGGCCGTCGCCGTGGGCGCGGCCGAGATTCGACGCGCGGAAAACGGCGCGTGGTATCTGCGCTCGCGCGAACCGCTCGGCGACTACCCGACGCGCCTGACCGATTGCCTCGTGCGCGGTGCGCAAGCGCATCCCGAGCGCGTGCTGGCCGCACGGCGCGGCGCCGACGGCCGCTGGATCGAGATCACCTACGCACAGATGCTCGACCGCGCTCGCGCAATCGGCCAGGGCCTCGTCGATCTCGGGCTGTCGGCCGAGCGTCCGCTCGCGGTGCTGTCCGGCAACGATCTCGAGCATCTGCAGCTGATGTTCGCGGCGATGCTGGCCGGCGTGCCGTACTCGCCGATCTCGCCCGCGTATTCGCTGGTGTCGACCGATTACGGCAAGCTGCGTCACACGCTCGGCGTGCTGAAGCCGGGCGCGGTGTTCGTCGCCGAACGCGCGCCGTTCACGCGTGCGCTCGACGCCACGTTGCCGGCCGATGCGGCGCTGATCGTCGCACGCGATGCCGACGCCGATGCAGATGCAGGTGCAGACGGAAAGGGCCGTGCCGTACCGCTGTCGCGCTTGCTCGCCACCGTGCCGCGCACGATCGACGCGATCCACGCGGCGGTCGGCCCCGACCATCTCGCGAAGATCCTGTTCACGTCCGGTTCGACGAAGCTGCCGAAGGCCGTGCCGACCACGCACCGGATGCTGTGCAGCAACCAGCAGATGCTGCGCCAGACGATGCCCGAGCTCACGCGCGAGCCGCCGGTGCTGGTCGACTGGCTGCCGTGGAATCACACGTTCGGCGGCAGTCACAACCTCGGCATCGCGCTGTACAACGGCGGCACGCTGTACATCGACGACGGCCGCCCGGTGCCGGGCCGCTTCGACGAAACCGTGCGCAACCTGCGCGAAATCGCGCCGACGATCTACTTCAACGTGCCGAAGGGCTGGGAGGAGCTGACCGCCGCGCTCGAACGCGATGCCGCGCTGCGCGACACGTTCTTCTCGCGCGTGAAGCTGTATTTCTTCGGCGGCGCGGGGCTGTCGCAGGCCGCGTGGGACCGGCTCGACCGCGTGACCCACGGGCATTGCGGCGAGCGGATCCGGATCATGGCCGGCCTCGGGATGACGGAGGCGTCGCCGTCGTGTCTGTTCACGACAGGCCCGCTGATGCGCGCCGGCTATATCGGGCTGCCCGCGCCCGGCTGCGACGCGAAGCTCGTGCCATGCGACGGCAAGCTCGAACTGCGTTTCAAGGGGCCGAACGTGATGCGCGGCTACTGGCACGCGGACGTCGATCCGCGCGACGTGTTCGACGACGAAGGGTATTACCGCAGCGGCGACGCGGGCGTCTTTGCCGATCCGGAGCGGCCAGAACTCGGGCTGCTGTTCGACGGGCGGCTGACCGAGGACTTCAAGCTCAGCAGCGGCACGTTCGTGAGCGTCGGGCCGTTGCGCGCGAATGCGGTGTCGAGCGGTGCGCCGTACGTGCAGGACGTGGTGGTCACCGGGATCAATCGCGACGACATCGGGTTGCTGGTGTTTCCGCGCGTCGACGCGTGCCGGGCGATTGCCGGGCTCGCTGCCGATGCGCCGGTGGCCGACGTGCTGCGCGCGCCGGCCGTGCGTGCGGCATTCGCGGCTTGGCTTGTCGCGCTGAACCGGCATGCGAGCGGCGGGTCGACGTTCGTCGCGCGCATCCGGCTGATGGATACGCCGCCATCGCTGGATCTCGGCGAAGCGACCGACAAGGGCTCGCTGAACCAGGCGGCCGTGCAGAAGCATCGCGCGGCGACGATCGACGCGCTGTATGACCCGGCGCGGCGCGATCCCGACGTGATTTACGCGTAGGCAGAAGCAAACCGAAGCAAGCAGGCATAACGACCGGCCGGCCACGATACCGGCAGGCATTCTTGCGGCCAGTGAATCAGGCTGCCTGATAAAGGCGACCGTTCAGACGACACTTCGCGCGCCGACCCGCCACTGGCCGGCGGCGGCGCGCGGCGGCCGCTGCAGGGCCGACCGACTACAAGACATGGGATTGGAGACAAGATGAACACCTACGTTGCGGAAAAACCCACGGTCGCGACCACGCTCGCGCTGTGTTTCGCGGTCGCACTTCTCGAAGGACTCGACCTGCAGTCGGTCGGCGTCGCCGCGCCGCGCATGGCGCATGAGTTCGGGCTGAGCGTGTCGCAGATGGGCATCGCGTTCAGCGCGGGCACCTTCGGGCTGCTGCCGGGCGCGATGCTCGGCGGGCGGCTCGCCGACCGGATCGGACGCAAGCGCGTGCTGATCGCGTCGGCCGCGCTGTTCGGGCTGCTGTCGATCGCCACCGCGCAGGTGTCGACCTTCGCGATGCTCGTCGTCGTGCGCGTGCTGACCGGCATCGGCCTCGGCGGCGCGATGCCGAACCTGATCGCGTTGTCGTCCGAAGCGGTCGAGCCGCGCTCGCGCAGCAGCGCGGTGGCGACGATGTACTGCGGGATCCCGTTCGGCGGCGTGATCGCGTCGCTGATCGGCGTGCTGCTCGCCGGCGACACCGAATGGCGGCACATCTTCTATGTCGGCGGCGCGGGGCCGCTGCTGCTCGTGCCGCTGCTGGCGTGGTTCCTGCCGGAATCGCGCGCGTATCTCGACGTCGCCGGCACGCCGGCCGCGCGTACCAGCGTCGCGCGCACGCTGTTCGGCGACGGCCGTACGACATCGACGGTCGCGCTGTGGGTCAGCTACTTCTGCACGCTGATCGTCCTCTACTTCCTGCTGAACTGGCTGCCGTCGCTGATGGCCGCGCGCGGGCTCGATCGCGAGCATGTCGGCCTCGTGCAGATCGCGTTCAACGTCGGCGCGGGGCTCGGCGCGCTCGGCATCGGCGCGGCGCTCGACCGGATGCGCGCGTCGCGCGTGGTCGGCGGCATGTATGTCGGGATCGTGCTGTCGCTCGCCGCGCTCGCGGCCGCACCCGGCTTCGGGTCGCTCGCGGCGGCCGCGTTCGCGGCCGGGATGTTCGTGGTCGGCGGGCAGTCGGTGCTGTATGCGCTCGCGGCGATCTACTACCCGACCGCGATGCGCGGTACGGGCGTCGGCGCGGCGGTGGCCGTCGGCCGGCTCGGTTCCGTCGTCGGGCCGCTCGCGGCCGCGACGCTGCTGGCCGCGGGCCGCAGCGCGCCCGTGGTGATCGGCGCGAGCATCCCCGTCACGCTCGTCGCGGCCGTCGCCGCGCTGGTGCTGATTCGCCGTCCGCAAGCCGGCGACTGACGTTTCGCTTTTTCAATGCGTGCCGTCAGAGCGCGCAATTCACCAAGGTCTGGAGACGCAACGAAATGAAGACGAAGACAAGGAACGGCCTGCTGGCCGCCGGCGCATGCTGTGCGCTCGCCGCGCCGGGCGCGCACGCGCAGTCGAGCGTGACGCTGTACGGAATCATCGACACCGGCGTCGAGTTCGTGTCGCACGCGAACGCGGCGGGCGACCACGTGGTGCGCATGCCGGGCGTGACGGGCGAGCTGCCGTCGCGCTGGGGGCTGCGCGGCGCCGAGGATCTCGGCGGCGGCTATCAGGCGGTATTCACGCTCGAAAGCGGCTTCAACGTGCGCGGCGGCGATCTCGGGCAGGGCGGCCGGCTGTTCGGGCGGCAGGCGTTCGTCGGGCTGAAGGGCGGCTTCGGCACGCTCGCGTTCGGCCGCCAGTACACGATGACCTATCTCGCGCTGCAGGGCGCGGACATCATCGGCCCCGACATCTACGGCCTCGGCTCGTTCGACGCGTACGTGCCGAACGGCCGCACCGACAACGCGGTGACCTACGTCGGCACGTATCGCGGCGTGACGCTCGGCGCCGCGTATTCGTTCGGCCGCGACGGCGCGGGCACCGGCAACTCGCCGGGGCAGGGCACGTGCGCGGGGCAGGTGCCGGGCGACGCGACGCAATGCCGTGACTGGTCGGTGATGCTCAAGTACGACAGCGCGTATTTCGGTGCGGCGGCGTCGTACGAGGAGCAGCGCGGCGGCACGGGCGCCGCCGCGAACTTCTTCGACGGCATCGCGCCGGTCGCCTTCACGAGCAGCGGCGGCAAGGATACGCGCACGCACGTGAGCGCCTATGCGCAGGCGGCCGGCGCGCGGATCGGCGCGGGCTGGATCGGGCGGCGCGTGTCGACCGGTTCGCCGGCCGCACCGGGCGCGCATTCGGATCTGTTCTTCGTCGGCGCGTCGTATGCGGTGAAGCCCGATTTCGTCGTCGACGGCGAAGGCTACCGGATCGTCAACAGCGCGCACGACACGCGCGCGACGATGGCCACGCTGCGCGCGACCTATCTGCTGACCAAGCGCACGGCCGTCTACGCGCAATCGTCGTATCTGTGGAACAGCGCGCATGCGCGCTACGCGGTCAGCGGCGGCGGTGCCGGCACGACGCCCGGCGAAGGGATGGGGCAGCTCGGCGCGATGGTCGGCATCCGGCACACGTTCTGATCCGGCAGTCTGACGAACGGGAGATATCTTGAACAGGCAATCTGCATTCCTCTGTATTGTGCCGCTGTCGGCGGCGGCGATGCTCGCCGGCTGCGGCGGCGACGATTCGGTCACCGCCGCGCCGACCCACCTGAGTGCCGCGACGCCGGCCGCGATGGCGCAGACCTGCGATGCGCTCGCCGCGAAGCTGTCGTATGCGAACACGTCGTTCACGTCGGTGACGACCGCGGCCGCCGGCGCGCTGACGGTGGCCGGCAAGCCGATCGCCGAACACTGCGTGATCGAAGGGAAGATGAACGAGCGGGTGAGCGCTGTGGACGGCAAGACCTACGCGATCGGCTTCGAGATGCGCCTGCCGAAGGCGTGGAACGGCCGCTTCTTCTACCAGGCGAACGGCGGGCTCGACGGCAACGTCGTCACCGCGACCGGCGAGATCGGCGGCGGCGGGCCGCTGACCGACGCGCTGAACATGGGCTTCGCGGTGATGAGCTCGGATTCCGGGCACAGCGCCGCGCAGAATCCGCTGTTCGGCCTCGATCCGCAGGCGCGGCTCGACTACGGCTACGGCGCCGTCGACGCGCTCACGCCGATGGCGAAGCAGGTGATCCGGCTCGCGTACGGCAAGACGCCCGACCGCAGCTATTTCGGCGGCTGCTCGAACGGCGGCCGTCACGCGATGGTCACGGCCGTGCGCAACGCGGGCGACTACGACGGGATCATCGCCGGCGATCCGGGCTTCCATTTGCCGAAGGCGGCGATCGGCGAAATGTACGGCGCGCAGCAGTTCGCGAAGATCGCGTCGGCGACCGGGACGAACGGGCTGCCGGACATCCGCAGCGGCTTCACCGACACGGAACGCCAGTTCGTCGGCGCGAAGATTCTCGACAAGTGCGATGCGCTCGACGGCTCGACGGACGGCATGGTGCAGGACGTCGCCGCGTGCCAGGCGCATTTCAGCGTCGAGACGGACATCCCGACCTGCGCGAACGGCACGCGTACCGGCGCCTGCCTGACGACCGCGCAGAAGAGCGCGCTCGAGAACGTGTTCGCGGGTGCGCGCAACAGCGCGGGCACGGCGCTCTACGCGAGCTTTCCGTACGATCCGGGCGTGGCCGGCGGCGGCTGGGCCGCGTGGAAGCAGTCGAACTCGGTCACGCTCGACCCGGCCGCGATGGCGTTCACGTTCATGACGCCGCCGAAAACCGCCGCGACGCTCGCGAACCTTCCCGGTTTCGCGCTCGGCTTCGACATGGACAACGACGCGCCGGCGATCTTCGCGACGAACGGCGTGTACACGCAATCCGCGTGGTCGTTCATGACGCCGCCGGACGAGACCAACCTGTCCGCGCTGAAGTCGCGTGGCGCGAAGCTGCTCGCCTACCACGGCACCGGCGATCCGGTGTTCTCGTTCAACGATACGAGCGACTGGTATGGCCGGCTCGCGCAGGCGAACGGCGGCGACGCGTCGGGTTTCGCGCGCTTCTATCCGGTGCCGGGCATGAACCATTGCTCGGGCGGGCCGGCGGCCGACCAGTTCGACATGCTGACGCCGCTCGTCGCGTGGGTCGAGCAGGGGCAGGCGCCCGCCGCGATCGTTGCGACGGCGCGCGACACGACGAACGCGGTGCCGAACGCGGACGTGCCGGCCTCGTGGGGGGCGGGACGCACGCGGCCGCTGTGTCCGTATCCGCAGGTCGCACGCTACAACGGCTCGGGCGACGTGAATTCGGCGGCGAGCTTCAGTTGTCGCTGACGGAGAGGGCGTGCGAACGTACCGAAGTGCAGACGCATCGGTACGTTCGCCGTTGCCTGCGGCGGCTGTGGCTGGCGTGCCGGTCCGTCTGGACGGAAACGGCGATGAGCCATGCATGGCGATGGCATTTGCCGCCCGACGCGGCAACCGGGGATACTATGGCGCTTTCTCGTCGGCGCGACGCGTCCTGACCGACGTTCCACGCCAGGTATCTTTCCTCTGATCTGACCATGCAAACCGTAGCGGTACTCGACTTCGAAACAACCGGGCTTTCTCCGAACATGGGGGACAGGGCGACCGAGATCGCCGTGATTCTTCTCCGCGACGGCGAGATCGTCGACCGCTACCAGAGCCTGATGAACGCGGGCCGCCGCATTCCGTCCGACGTCGTCGCGCTCACCGGGATCACGAACGAAATGATTGCATTGGCGCCGCCGGTGTCGAAGGTCATGAAGGAAGCCGCCGCATTTGTCGGCAGCCATCCCGTCGTCGCGCACAACGCCGGCTTCGACAAGCGGTTCTGGCAGGCCGAGCTCGGAATGCTAGGCATGGCGGCCGAGCACGCGTTTGCGTGCACGATGCTCGTCGCGCGGCGCATCTACCCGCACGCGCAAAGCCACCGGCTGTCGAGCCTGGCCGACATGCTGCGTTTGCCGCAGGCGGGCCGCGCCCACCGGGCGATGGTCGACGCGGAGATCGCGAGCCATCTGTGGTGCCGGCTGCAGCGCGATATCGGCGAGACGTACGGGGTGCGGCACATCGATCACGGGCTCATGTCGCGCTTGCAGACGACGAGCAAGGCGAAGGTCGCGACGTTCTTCGGGTCGTTGGCCGCCGGTGCGCGCTGAGAGCGGCTGACGCCGGTCGTCACTCGCCGAGGTTCACTGGTACCTTGAGCCGGCCGTCACGCGTCGGGATCCACCGGCACCTTGAGTCGGCCGTCACTCGCCGAGTTCCACCGGCACCTCGAGCCCGACCTTCACGCGGCTCATGCTCACCAGCGTCTTGAACCGCTTCACGTTGTTGTTCGCGAAGAACAGCTCGCGGGTGAGCGCGTTGTACTGATCCATGTTGCGCACGGCGAGGATCAGCACGAAATCCCATTCCCCGGTCACGTAATAGCACTGCTGGATCTGCGGGCAGCGCTCGAAGGTCCGCTTCATCGCGTCGAGCTGGTCGATCTGCTCGCTCTCGACCTCGACGTTCACGACGATCGTCAGCGGATGATCGACCTTCTCCGGCGCGACGACGGCCGTATAGCGCTCGATCACGCCGTCTTCCGCGAGCCGTCGCAGGCGGCGGTTCACGGCGGCGGTCGACAGGTTCACGCGGGCGCCGAGTTCGTTCTGCGGCGTGTGCGCGTCGCGCTGGATTTCCATCAGCAGCTTGCGATCGAACGCATCGAGTTGAGTGGGCATGATGGGGCGGCGACCTCGAAGAATGAGAAATTTTTGCGTCCGGGGCGCCGAATTGGCGATTTTGTTGCCCGGCTTTCGCAATATTATTTTTCGGACCGACGGCGAGCGCAACCCGTATGCGCCCGCACCGCATCCACCGACGGGCCGCCCGCGCGGCCCTTATCCGGAGCCTTCCCGCCATGCTGATCGCCAACCCCCGCGCGTCGCGCACCGACTATCCCGACGCGCTGCGCCGCATCATGAACATCGCCGCGGCCGACGAAAGCGGCGCGTGGCTCGCGCACTGGCCGCTCGTCGGCGCCGCGCGCACGCCGCTGCGCGCGCTGCCCGATCTGGCCGCGCGGCTCGGCGTCGCGAGCGTCAGCGTGAAGGACGAGGCGTGCCGCTCGCCGCTCGGCAGCTTCAAGGCGCTCGGCGCGCCGATCGCGCTGATGCGGCTCGTGAAGCGGCTGCGGCGCACCGAGGCGCTCGATCCGCAGGGGCTCGTCACGGGCCGCTACGCGGCATCGCTGGCCGATCTCACGGTGATCAGCGCGACCGACGGCAATCACGGCCGCGCACTGGCCGCCGCCGCGCGCGCGATCGGCTGCCGCTGCGTGATCGTGCTGCACGCGCACGTCGACGCGGAGCGCGAGCAGGCGATCGCCGCGCATGGCGCGCGGATCGTGCGGATCGCCGGCAACTACGACGAATCGGTCGTGCACGCCGCGCAGCTTGCGGATGCGAACGGCTGGCACGCGGTGTCGGATACGTCGTACGACGGCTACGAAGCGATTCCGCGTGACGTGATGCAAGGCTACGGCGTGATCGCGGCCGAAGCGCTCGCACAGCAAGCGGGCGATGATGCTGGCGGCAACAGCGGCAACAGCGGCAACAGCGGCAACAGCGGCAACAGCGGCAACAGCGGCAACAGCGGCAACAGCGGCAACAGCGGCAACGGCGGCAACGGCGGCAACGGCGGTAACGGCAGCCAGCCGTTCACGCACGTGTTCCTGCAGGGCGGCGTCGGCGGTCTCGCTGCCGGCGTCGCGAGCTATCTGTGGGAGCATGATGGCGCACGGCGGCCGCATTTCATCGTCGTCGAGCCGCGCCAGGCCGACTGCCTGTACCAGAGCGCGCTCGCCGGGCGCGCGACGAAGGCGACCGGCAGCGTCGATTCGGTGATGGCCGGGCTCGCGTGCGGCGAGGCGTCGCCGCTCGCGTGGGATTTCCTCGCGCCGAGCATCGACCACTTCATGCTGATCGACGACGACGACGCGGTGCAGGCGATGCGCGCGCTCGCCGCCGGCAGCGAACGCGACGTGCCGTTCGTGTCCGGCGAATCGGGCGCGGCGGGCATCGCGGGGCTGACCGTGCTGATGCGCGACCCGGCGCTGGCGCGGCAGGCCGGGCTCGATGCAAACGCGCGCGTGCTGGCGATCAACACGGAAGGCGCGACCGCGCCGTCCGTCTACCGGCAGTGCGTCGGCGAGACGGCCGACGCGGTGCGGGCGCGCCAGCGCGACTGGCTGAACCGCGCGGCCGCAGTGGCCTGAGCGAACCGGACGACCTGACGATCGACGAGGCAAGCACGATGGACGCAATCGACGCGACGGAAGAAAGCACGCTGCAGGGGCAACTGAAGACCTGGCGCCGGCATCTGCACCAGCACCCGGAGACGGGTTTCGAGGAAGTGAACACGTCGGACTACGTCGCGCGAATCCTGACGACGCTCGGGCTCGACGTGCATCGCGGAATCGGCGGCACGGGCCTCGTCGCGAACCTGACGGCCGGCACCGGCAAGCGCGCGATCGGCATCCGCGCGGACATGGATGCGCTGAACATTGCCGAATACGCGCCGGGCCGCGAGCACGCGTCGCGCACGCCGGGCAAGATGCACGCGTGCGGGCACGACGGCCACATGTCGATGGTGCTCGGCGCCGCGCGGCTGCTGGCCGAGCGCAAGGATTTCGACGGCACCGTACGCTTCATCTTCCAGCCGGCCGAGGAGCACGGCCGCGGCGCGAAGGCGATGATGGCCGACGGCCTGTTCGAGCGCTTTCCGGTGGACGCGATCTTCGGCGCGCACAACATGCCGGGCATGCGCGCCGGCTCGTTCTCGACGCGCGCGGGCGGCATCATGGCGAGCGAGGACAACTTCGTGATCCGGATCGACGGGCGCGGCACGCATGCGGCGCGCCCGCACATGGGTGTCGATCCGATCGTGATCGGTTCGCAGATCGTGCTCGCGCTGCAGACGATCGTGTCGCGCAATCTCGATCCGGGCCAGCAGGCTGTGATCTCGTGCACGGAGTTCATCACCGACGGTTTGCGCAACGTGATTCCGTCGACGGTAACGATCAAGGGCGACACGCGCAGCTATTCGCGCGACGTGCAGGCGCTGCTGGAAACGCGGATGCGCGAGATCGGCGAAGGGATCTGCCGCACGCATGGCGCGACCTGCACGTTCGAGTACACCCACGAGTTCGCGCCGACGGTGAATTCTCCGGAATGGGTCGACACGGCCGTGCAGGCCGCCGCGCAGGTCGCGGGCGCCGATGCGGTGAACGCCGACGTGCAGCCGATGATGATTTCGGAAGATTTCGGCGCGTTCTTGCAGGCGGTGCCGGGTAACTTCGTGTTCATCGGCAACGGCGAAACGGCCGGGCCCGGCGGCGTGCCGCTGCACAACGCGGGCTACGATTTCAACGACGAGATCCTGCCGGTCGGCGCGCGCTATTTCGCGGAAGTGGCACGGCGCGCGTTGACGGCGGCGTAGCGCGCCGTCGGCAGGCCGCTGGCGGCCGGTTCGTTGATGCGGCGAGCGGTTACGCCTCGGCCGCCCGCTTGCCCGGCGCGTCGGCCGTGCCGGTGCGATCGAGGATCGCCAGCACTTCACGCGCGGTGTTCTCCGAATGGCTGCGCAGCACCTGCGGCAGCCGCGCGTGGTCGGGATCGGCGAGCGCGGCCATGATTTCCTCGTGCTCGTGCAGCGATTCGGCCCAGCGCAGGGTGTCCGCGTTCGCGGCGCCGCGCGCGCGGTGCACCTTCGACATCAGCGACGCATAGATGCCCGACAGCACCGGGTTGCCCGCCGCGTCGACGATCATCTGGTGGATCTGCTGGTTCAACCGGAAATATTCGACCCGCTTGCCGGCCTCGTGGCACTCGACCATGCGCCGATGCTTCGCCTGCAGCGCGGCGAGCGTCGCCGCGCCGATGCGCTGGCGCAGCAATTCGCCCGCCATCGCCTCGAGCCCGTGCAGCAGCTCGAACGTCGACACGAGATCGTCGACGTCGATCGACGCGACGCGATAGCCGATGTACTGGCGATGCGTGACGGCGCCTTCCGCGACGAGCACCTTCAGCGCCTCGCGCAGCGGCGTCTTCGACACGTCGAATGCGAGACTCAGTTCCTTTTCGTCGATCCGCGCGCCAGGCGGCAGTTCGCCTTCGTCGATCATCACGCGCAGGCGCGCGGCGATCTCCGCGGCCATGCCGCGGGTGCGCAGAAGCAGGGGGTTGCGGGGTGTCTGGCTCATGATGGTGCGAGCTTATCACGATATCGGGGCTTACCCTGCACCATCGTAGTGACAAAACAAATTCAATGAAACCAATCGTTTACGATAACTGTAATTATAAATTTCTAATCCTATACTCGGCTCAACGTTGCGCGACGTCCTGATCATCCTCGTTCACCCCTGGAGTCCGTCCATGTCTTCAACCTCCGGTGTCGCCGGCCTGACGGTCGGCAAGTCCGCCGTCCGCTGGAAGATATTCGTCGTCATGCTGAGCCTCATCGCGATCAACTACGTCGATCGCGCGTCGCTGTCCGTCGCCATGCCTTACATCTCGCAGGAGTTCAACATCGGGCCGGCGATGGAGGGTCTGATCCTCAGCTCGTTTTTCTGGACCTATGCGGTGATGCAGATTCCGGGCGGGATGCTGGCCGACCGGTTCAAGCCGCGCATCGTGATCGCGACGGCGACCGTGTTCTGGGGCTTCTTCCAGGCGATCGCCGCGGTATGCACGAACGCGCCGTCGCTGCTGCTCACGCGCCTCGGCCTCGGTGCGTCCGAAGCGCCGATCTATCCGGCCGGCGGCAAGCTCAACGCGATCTGGATGACGCAGACCGAGCGCGGCCGCGGCGCCACGCTGCTCGACGGCGGCGCGCCGCTCGGCGCGGCGCTGGGCGCGGTGCTGATCGCCGGCCTGATCGCGCTGCTCGGCTCGTGGCGGCTCGCGTTCGCGGTGGCGGGCGTCGGCACGGTGCTGGCCGGTTTCCTCGCGTGGTACTACATCCGCAATACGCCGCGCGAGCATCCGGGCGTCAACGATCTCGAAGCCGACTACATCGAGGCATCGCACGCGAGCGACCTCGCGGCCGAGCCGGCCGGTGCGTCGGGCCGCTCGCGCGACTTCTTCAAGTACCGCTCGGTGTGGTGCATGTTCTTCGGCTGGATGTGCTTCAACAGCGTGTTCTACGGGCTGCTCACGTGGATGCCGAACTACCTGCACAAGGTGCACGGCTTCGACATCAAGCAGATGGGCGGCTCGACTTTCATCATCTTTTTCTGCGGCTTCATCGGCGAGCTGCTCGGCGGCTGGATCGCCGACAAGTGGAAGGCCGCGGGCGGTCGCCCGAACGTCGTGATGCGCACGCTGTTCGGCATCGCGGCGGTGATCGCGACCGTGTCGATCTTTTCCGTCGCCTATGTGAAGAGCCCGGTCGCGTGCGTCGCGCTGCTGTCGTCGACGCTGTTCTTCCTGCGCTGGTGCGGGCTGTACTGGTGCATCCCGTCGTCGCTCGGCACGCGCAACAAGATCGGCTTCCTCGGCGGCTTCATGAACCTCGGCGGCAACATCGGCGGCATCACCGTGCCGATCCTCGTCGGCGCGATCGTGCAGTTCACCGGCTCCTACTTCCTTGCGCTGATGGTGTTCGCGGCGGCCGGCGTCGGCCTGCTCGTGTGCTCCAGCGCGATCGACTACGAAAACAAGCTCCCCGTCTGACCGACCCTTTTCACTGCATTGATTGCATTCACTGGTAAAGAGAAATCCATCATGAAGAAACGTACCCTGCTCGGCATGCTCACCCCTTCGTCCAACACGTCGCTCGAACCGCTGACGAGCGCGATGGTCGCCGGCCTGCCGGGCGTGTCCGCGCACTTCGCGCGCTTTCCGGTCACCGAGATCTCGCTGACGGGCCAGGCGCTCGGCCAGTTCGACGACGACAAGATCATCCAGGCCGCGATGCTGCTCGCCGACGCGAAGGTCGACGTGATCGCGTGGAACGGCACGTCGTCGGGCTGGCTCGGCTTCGAGGCCGACGAGCGGCTGTGCGAGCGCATTACCGCGGCGACCGGCATTCCGGCCACGACGTCGGTGCTCGCGCTCAACGAGATCCTGAAGAAGACCAGCGCGCACGAGTTCGGCCTCGTCACGCCGTACCTCGACGACGTGCAGACGAAGATCGTCGACAACTACCGCAGCTCGGGGCTGAACTGCATCGCCGAGCGCCACCTGAACCTGAAGGTCAATTTCTCGTTCTCCGAAGTGACGGGCGACCAGATCGGCGGGATGGTGCGCGAAGTCGCGAAGGCCGGCCCGCGCGCGATCTCGATCTTCTGCACGAACCTGAACGCCGCACACCTGGTGCCGGCGCTCGAGGAAGAGACGGGCATTCCGATCTACGACACGATCTCCACCGTCGTATGGAAATCGCTGCAGCTCGCCGACTACGACACGCGGCAGGTGAAGGGCTGGGGCCGTCTCTTCAGCGACGTGATCTGAGGCGCGCGCCATGTCGAACGATCTCGATTTCGTGATCCGTCACGCGGACGTCGTGACGGCGGCGGACCGGTTCTCGTGCGACATCGGCATCCGTGCGGGGCGCGTGGCCATGCTTGGCCACGGGCTGCCGCGCGCGCCGCGCGAGCTCGATGCGACCGGGATGCTCGTGATGCCGGGCGGCGTCGATGCGCACTGCCATCTCGACCAGCCGATGCCCGACGGGCTGAAGATGGCCGACGATTTCCTGTCCGGCACGCGCTCCGCGCTGTGCGGCGGCACGACCACCGTGGTCCCGTTCGCCGCGCAGGCGAAGGGGCAGTCGCTGCAGGCGGCCGTCGACGACTATCACCGGCGCGCGCAAGGGCGCGCGCTGATCGACTACGGCTTTCACCTGATCGTCGCCGATCCGACGCCGCACGTGCTGGCCGAGGAATTGCCGCGTCTGATCGCGAACGGCTATACGTCGTTCAAGGTGTACATGACCTACGACGACCTGAAGCTGAACGACCGGCAGATGCTCGACGTGCTGTCGGTCGCGCGCGCGCACGGCGCGCTCGTGATGGTGCATGCGGAGAACTCGGACTGCATCGGCTGGCTGACCGAGCGGCTGCTCGGCGACGGCCACGTCGCGCCGCATTTCCATGCGCATGCGCGGCCGGCCGTGGTCGAGCGCGAGGCGACGCATCGCGCGATCGCGTTCGCGGAGCTGGTCGACGTGCCGATCCTGATCGTGCACGTGTCGGGCGCCGAGGCGATCGAGCAGATCCGCTGGGGGCAGTCGCGCGGGTTGCCGATCCTCGCCGAAACCTGCCCGCAGTACCTGTACCTGACGGCCGCCGATCTCGGTCACGGCGGTCATGACGGCTACGAGGGCGCGAAGTGCGTGTGCAGCCCGCCGCCGCGCGATCCGGCGAACCAGCAGGCCGTGTGGAAAGCATTGAAGCAGGGCGTGTTCTCGGTGTTCTCGTCCGATCACGCGCCGTTCAACTACGACGATCCGTGCGGCAAGCATCCGGGCGGCCAGGCCGTCTCGTTCGACCATATCCCGAACGGGATCCCGGGGCTCGAGACGCGCTTGCCGCTGCTGTTCGACGGCGTGCGCAAGGGGCATCTGTCGCTGCACCAGTTCGTCGAGCTGACGTCGCTGCGGCCCGCGAAGCTGTACGGGCTGTATCCGCGCAAGGGGACGATCGCGGTCGGCGCCGACGCGGATATCGTCGTGTGGGACCCGGACAAGCGCGTGCGGATCGCGAATGCGTCGCTGCATCACGCGGTCGACTACACGCCTTATGAAGGGATCGAGGTGACGGGCTGGCCGCGCCATTGCCTGTCGCGTGGCGAGCTGCTCGTCGAGGATGGCCGGCTGCTCGCGGCAGAGCCGGGGCGCGGGCAGTTCCTGCCGGCCGGCAAGCCGTGCCTGGATTGACGTTCGATTCCAGGAAACGAGGATGGCCCGCGTGGCGCGCGGGCATCATCTGTATCAAACGACCTTGAAGGAGCGTCATGAGCCTTTCCCACGCAATGCGGCGCCTCGTGGCGGCGACCGTCGTCGCCGGTTCGTGCGGCGGCCCGGCGCAGGCCGCGGGCGGCGCGCCGCAGGACCTGCCGAGCGTCGTGCCCGAAGCGGCCGGCGTCGATTCGGCGCCGCTCGTGCGGATGTCCGAATGGCTGCGCCGCGACCGGATGGAGGTGCGCAGCCTCGTCGTCGTGAAGGACGGCAGGATCGTGTTCGAGCGCTACGGCGACGGCCTCACGCGCGACAACAACTACGAGCTGTATTCGGTGACGAAGACGATCACCGCGCTGCTTGCCGGCATCCTCGACGGCGAGGGCAAGCTCGGCCCGTCGACGAAGGTCGCGCCGCTGATCGCGGCCGCACGGCCCGATCTCGCGAGCGAACTCGCGGACAAGCAGGACATCGAGTTGCGGCACCTGATGTCGATGTCGAGCGGCCTGCGCTACACGACGCGCGAAGGCACCGATCCGCTGTACTACGACGCGCCCGACCGCTTGCGCGTGGCGGTGACGAGCCGTGCCGCGCAGCCGCCCGGCACGCATTTCGACTACATCGACGTAAACCCGGTGCTGGTCGGCACGGCCGTGTCGCTTGCTGCCGGCGAGCGCGAGGACGACTTCGCGCGCAAGCGGCTGTTCGAGCCGCTCGGTTTCGCGCATTACCGCTGGAGCGGCGCCGACGGCACCGGCGCGGTGGCGGGCGGCTGGGGCCTGCGGCTGCGCGCCGTCGACATGGCGAAGATCGGCATGCTGCTGCTCGACCAGGGCCGCTGGAACGGCAAGCAGATCGTGCCGGCCGGCTGGGTCCGGCAGATGACGACGCCGTCGCCGGCCGCGGCCGATTATGGCTACTACTGCTGGATCAGCCACGTCGTCGAGCACGGCACGCCGGAATTCGGCGCGATGGGCTTCAAGGGGCAGTTCATCACGGTGCTGCCCGCGCAGCGCGCGGTGGTCGTGATGACGAGCCTGCTGCCGACGGATGGCGGGTTGCGCGATGCGACCTATTTGAATCTGTATCGGCGCATGGTCGGCGACTACATCCTGCCGGCGCTCACGCCCGCGCAGCCGCCGGTCGAAAGCGCGGCTGCGACGCAGGCGCTGCGCGACGAACTCGAGCGCAGCCGGCAGACGAAGGGCGTGCCCGGTAGCGCCGCCGCGTTCAACGACGCACCGGAGATTTGTTGACGTCCTCCTCCGCCTAAAGGCGGAGAATTCCCACAGCTGGCGATGCACGTCCGCATCGGAGAATGTTCACGGCAGCGTTGGTATCTCGATCATGTTCGACACCACAGTCACGGCAGGCCCACTCTCTTACTCTCAGTCCCGCGATACCTTTCGGCCGCGTCGTGCTGTCTTTCGACCCGCACGCCGAACAGGACTGGGTGGAACCGCTTTCGTCCACTTCCTCGAACGTGGCTCCGTGCGCGATCGCCTTGTAACGGAGCTTGTTCCGGAAGGACGACCAGGATGCGTCGTAGACGCTCTTCGCCATCCTGGTTCTGGCGAGCTTCGCGGCCGACACGTTGCCGACTGCGATGTAATCGAAGCGCCGCACCAGATCGAGCGCGAGCTTGTGTTGGAAATCGGCACGGGCATTTGCCACCTTGGCGTGCAACTTCGCGATATGCCGCTTGTGCTTTCGCGCCCGTTGCGCTTTCGCGAGCTTCTCGGCCGCGCATCGACCGAACCGATCGTTAGGCAGCTTTTCGCCGGTCGAAAGTGTGGCGAAGTCTTTCAGGCCGAGATCGATGCCGACACCGGAACGGATCGGGCGGGCCTGAACATCGGGTATCTCGATCACGATGTTCAAGAACCAATGGCCGCGCGCATCCTGCGCAAAGTTGGTTCCGTCCTTGATCTTGCCTTCAGGAAGTGGGCGGCTGCTGAACACGCGAAAGGTGTTGCCGCCAAAGCGAAACGCGTCGCCCTCGCGCTTCAGGTCTCGGCCCTTCAGTGGCACCCAGCCAAGCGACTTCCTGCCGCGATAGCGCAGGTAAGGCCGACGGTGCTGGCTGCGCGACTTCGCGTATTGCTCGCACGTCGCGTTGATCGTGCCGGAGTGAATGCCAAGCTCCTTGCTGCTGCCGCTCGTCAGTCCATTCAGGTCGAAGCCTGTTGGCCATTTCTTGCTCCATTTCAGCGCATGCTTCTGCGTGTCGTTGCAAAAGTTCCAGACGTAGTTCACCGCACGGCTCTGCTTGTTGAGCAGTCCGTTGAGCGACTTCACGCGGTAGCGGTAGACAAGGATCATGCCGTTGATCCTAACCCGTGGAAGAAGCTGTCTGTCAACAGCACTCCTTTCCTTCCCGCCATCCGCCCCGAAGGAAGTCCCCTTGGGGGAAATGGCGGGGTCTCTCGGAGCAAATTCTGATGAGGATCACGAACGTCATTGACCATGCGTCTGCATGGCATCCCGACGCGCGGCGGCCCGCAGCGCCTTTCATGCGCCGGCTGCTCGCGCGGGTTGCGGCGTTGCTGATCGGCGGTGGTGCGCTGGCGTCGGCGTCGGTGCCGGTAGTGTCCGCGGCGCATGCGGCCGACGCACTGCCGCCGCTGCATGAAACCGGCATCGCGGCGGCCGCCCCCGAAGACGTCGGCGTCGATTCGCGCATGCTAGTCGACCTGTCGCGCTGGATCCGCGAGCAGAAGCTCGACGTGTACAGCCTGCTCGTCGTGAAGGACGGCAAGCTGATCTTCGAGCGCTACGGTGCGAACGCATCGCGCGATTCGACCTACGAGCTGTACTCGGTGACGAAGGCCGTGACGTCGCTCGTCGCCGGCATCCTGATCGATCGCGGGGCCGTGCATCTCGACGAGCCGGTGGCTGCGCGGCTCGCCGCGTGGCGCCCTGACCTGGGCGGCGCGCTCGCCGACAAGCGCGGCATCGCGTTGAAGCACGTGCTGTCGATGTCGAGCGGCCTGCATTACGACTTCAGCCCGAAGGACGATCCGATCTACTACACCGCGCCGGACCGGCTGAAGCTTGCCGCGTCGGCGGCGCCGAAGGTCGCGCCCGGTACCGCGTTCGAATACACCGACGTGAACCCGATCCTCGCGTCCGCGATGTTGAGCGCGGCGGCGGGCGAACCCGTCGAGCGCTATGCGCAGACGCATCTGTTCGCTCCGCTGGACATGAAGCGCGCCGCGTGGGAGCGCGCGGACCGCACGGGGCTCGTGTCGGCCGGCTGGGGCTTGCGGCTGCGCGCGATCGACATGGCGAAGATCGGCATGCTCGTGCTCGACGGCGGGCGCTGGCAGGGGCGGCAGGTGGTGCCGCAAGCGTGGATCGCGCAGATGACGTCGCCGCGCGTGTCGCCGCATTTCGGCTACTACTGGTGGATCAACAACATCGTCGACAGCGAACCCGAATTCGACGCGATGGGCTTCAAGGGGCAATTCATCACGGTGCTGCCGAAGCGCAATACGGTGGTCGTGATGACCGGCGTGCTGCCGGTGGAAGGCGGGTTGCGCGATGCGGAGAACGTGAAGCTGTTCCGGCGAATGGTGAACGGCTACATCCTGCCGGCGCTCGATGGCGGTGCTGCATCGGGGCAGGGGGCGGGTGGCGGCGACACGCGTGCGGCGTTGCGCGACGAGCTTAAAGTGAGCGCGCGCTCCGTAGGGGTGCCTGGCACGCAGGTCGATCCGACCGATTTACCGAAGTAGCTTGGGTGCATGCGTCCGGCTCGCGCGTGCTGGCGAGCCAGACGTGCCTTTCGTCACATCACGCCAGTTCGTCCAGGCACGCGTCGAACTGCGCGACGAGCGTGTCGACGTCGTCGGCCGTCGTTTGCGGACACACCAGCATCATGTTGTGGAACGGCGTGATCAGCACGCCGCGGTTCAGCAGGTACAGATGCACGATGTGCTCGAGCTCGCTGTCGAGCTGTTCGCCCGCGATCGTGCCGTTGCGCGGCGGCGTGGGCGTGAACTGGAACTCGGTGCGCGCGCCGATGCGCGTCACGCACCACGGCAGACCGTGTTTCGCGATCGCCTGTTCGAGCCCGGTGGCGAGCCGTGCAGCCAGTTCGAACATGTGCGCATACGCGGCGTCGGTCGCGACTTCGGCGAGCGTCGCACGCATTGCATGCATCGCGAGCATGTTCGCGGTGAGTGTCGTGCCGATCCCGGAATGGCCGGGCGGCGCGTTCAGCTTTGCCTGCTTCGCGCGTTCCGCGAATTCGGCGCTGAACCCGTACACCGCGCACGGCACGCCGCCGGCGATCGGCTTGCCGACGACCAGCGCGTCCGGTTCGAGACCGTGCGCGGCCGCGTAGCCGCCGGGGCCGCTGCTGATCGTGTGCGTTTCGTCGATCACGAGCAGCGTGCCGTAGCGGCGCGTCAGTGCGCGCGCCGCGTCCCAGAAGCCCGGCTCCGGCAGCACCATGCCGATGTTCGTCATCGCGGGCTCGGCGAGCACGCACGCGACATCGCCATCCTTCAGCGCCGCTTCGAGCGCATCGAGATCGTTGAACTCGACGACGCGCGTGTTCGCGAGCAGGTCCCAGGACTGCCCGAGCAGGCTGTCGCGCTGCACCGGGCGGCCGTCGACGAGATCGACGAACACGTCGTCGACCGTGCCGTGATAGCAGCCGTTGAACACGACGATCGTGTTGCGGCCGGTGGCTGCGCGTGCCCAGCGCAGCACGAAGCGGTTCGCGTCGCTCGCGCTCAGTGCGAATTGCCACACCGGCAGCTTGAAGCGCCGCGCGAGTTCGCGCGATACCCACGCGGCGTCCTTGCTCGGCAGCATCGTCGTGTAGCCGCGCGTGGCCTGCTCGATGAGTGCACGGGCGACCGGTTCGGGTGCGTGGCCGAACATCGCGCCCGTGTCGCCGAGGCAGAAGTCCGCGTAGCGGTGACCGTCGACGTCGGTAAACGTCGCGCCGCGGGCTTCCTTCACGACCAGCGAGAACGGTGTCGACCAGTCCTGCATCCAGTGCAGCGGCACGCCGAACAGCAAGTGCTCGGATGCTTCCGCGGACAGCGCGCGGGAGACCGGCATGGCTTCGGTGAACGCTTGGCGCTCGCGATCGAACAGCGCGCGGGCGCGGATGAGGTCGACTCCGTGGCGGGAAGGCAAAGGCAGCTCCTGGGCTGTGAAGATGGGGAAACGATAGCGCGGGCAGCAGGGGGCTGAACAGAGGCGGAACTACCGAGCCGGATTGACGGCAGGGATTCGCGGGAGTGTTCTTTTGATCTCGAGACGGCCTGCAACGTAAGGATCAGCGCGCACCCGCTGGCCGTCGGTGGGGCGGCGTCGACCGACGGGCATGATCGTGGCGACCTGGTGCTGATGTTCGCGCCGGCGGCTTCGGCGGGTCTTGAGCTGGCGGACACGCCGGTAGCGGCGATTGGCGAATAGGGAAATCACCCCGGCGGATGTGGACATCATCCGCTGGGGATTTCAGCCAAAATTTTTGCGCATAAACATACGACAACATATCTCCAAAAAAGCGTGGATGAATGTGAGTGTGCGCACACATACAGAGTATTCAATCAATAAAAACAGGGTAAACGACAAATACACGTCCTGCTTCGATCGCGTCTAGACTGCGCAATGTAGTACGACGACGTATAAATGGCGATCCGCCACCCGCGAGTCGACGCCCCTACACTGAAGGAGTCTCATGGCCGCCAACCGCCACCGTTCGCCTTCGTCGGCCCGGTCCCGCTCGCCGAAGCGGGTATCGCGCCGTGACTTCATCGGCTGGACCGGCGCACTTGCCGGCGGCGCCATGCTCGGCGGACCGTTCGCGGCCACCCGGGCGCTCGCGGGAGGCAGCATGTCCAATGCGTCGGCGGTCGACCTCGTGTGGGGCGAGCATGGCGCGGCGGCGCGCATTGCCGCGTCGCTCGCGCATGTGTCGCGGCTCGCGTTCCGCAGGCGCGACTTCGACGTCACGCACTACGGTGCGCGTGCGTGCGCGACCGTCGCGCAGACGTCGCCGTACCCGGCAGCGAAATCGCCGGTCAGCCCCGGTTCCGAACTGACGACCGCGCCCGGCGCATTCGACTCGCGTCCGGCATTTCTCGCGGCGATCGACGCATGCGTGCGCGAAGGCGGCGGCCGCGTGGTCGTGCCGTCCGGCAACTGGTACTGCGCGGGGCCGATCGTGCTGCAGAGCAACGTCAATTTCCACCTGAGCGCGCACTGCACGATCTACTTCAGCCCGAACCCGGCCGACTATGCAAAGGATGGCCCGGTCGACTGCGGCGCGAACGGCCGTCTGTACTACAGCCGCTGGCAGGCGAACGACTGCCTGAACTACGGCGCGCCCGTCTATGCACGCAACGCGACGAACATCGCGCTGACCGGCGAAGGGCCGACGTCGATACTGAACGGGCAGGCGATGACGCCGTTCTCCGGCTCTGGCAGCAGCAGCGTGTGCTGGTGGACCTACAAGGGCTCGTCGGGCGCATACGGCGCGAGCGCGACGGTGCCGAGCCAGTCGTTCGCGAATCCGAACAACGTCGACCTGCGGATCGTCGCACCCGCGATCCCCGATGCGCTCTACACACTGCTCACGTCGCCCGTCACGCCGTGGCAGCAGGACCAGAACTACCTGCCCGCGCTGTCCGAGGCCGGCGTGCCGGTCGAGCAGCGCATCTTCGGCATCGGCCACTACCTGCGGCCATGCATGGTCGAATTCATCGGCTGTACCAACGTGCTGATGGAGAACTACCAGACGCAGAACACGCCGTTCTGGCAGCACCATCCGACCGCGAGCCGCAACGTCGTGATGCGTGGCGTGACGACGAACAGCATCGGTCCTAACAACGACGGCTTCGACCCGGATGCGTGTACCGACGTGCTGTGCGAAGGCTGCACGTTCAACACCGGCGATGACTGCATCGCGATCAAGTCGGGCAAGGACCTCGATACCGAATACGGCCCCGCGAAGCGACACCTGATCCGCAACTGCACGATGAACAGCGGGCACGGCGGCATCACGCTCGGCAGCGAGATGGGCGGCGGCGTCGAGCAGATCTACGCGACCAACCTGTCGATGCTGAACGCGAACTGGCAGACCAACCCGCTGAACATCGCGATTCGCGTGAAGACCAACATGAACCGCGGCGGCTACGTGAAGGACTTCCACGTGAAGGGCGTTTCGCTGCCGAACGGCGTGAACCTGAAGGGCGGCGGCTACGGCAGCGCGCTGCTCGCGGGCAGCCCGATCAACGCGAGCGTGCCGCTCGGCGTCGTCACGCCGGCGGCCGGCAATCCGTCGGCCGCGCAGGGCGGCATCGTCACGTTCGACTGCGACTACCAGCCCGCGAACGACGCGGTGCGCACGCGGCCACCGGTCGTGCAGAACGTGACGATCTCGGACGTGAAGGCGAGCAACGTGACGCTGAACGGCGTGACCGCATCGTGCTTCCAGGCGATCGTTGCGCAGGGGCCGGTCGCGTTCGACTACAACGGCACGCCGCCGCCGCCCGCCGTGCAGCCGATTTCCGGCGTGACGATCAGCAACTGCGACTTCGGCACGCCGGTCGCGTCGGGCACGCCGACCGTCACGTCGCCGGGGCCGATCTATGCGTTCAACGTGAGCGCGATGACGCTGACGAACGTGACGATCGCCGGGCAGGCGGTCAATGCGACGATCACCGACACGCGGTGAGGTGATGGGGGAGGAGAGCGTTCGCATGCGGCCGATCGATGCACGCGAACGCGAGGCTGAATGCGAACGCGTTACGCCAGCGCCTTGACCATGTGGTGTTCGTCGTAGAAGCGTCCGTCGACGAGCAGCGAGCGCGGTTCCGTGCCGAACCGGACGAACCCTTGCGACGCGTACAGCCGTTCCGCGGTGCCGTTGATCGCGTTCACGCACAGCATCAGTTGCCTGCATTCCCACGCCTGTGCCGCATGCGCGGTCGCGCTGTCGAGCAGCGATTGCGCGATGCCGCGCCCGCGATACGCGGGGTCGACGAACACGCCCCAGATCGTCGCCTTGTGCGCGACCTTGGCGCGCGCATCGCGGCGCACGCCCGTGATGCCGACGAGCGATGCGTCGTCGAATGCGCCGAACACGGCGCGCTCATGGGTGGCGGTGATGCGCGTCGCGAATTCGTCGACCGGGACGCCGGCTTCTTCGGCGCGGGTCGGCAGGAACGAGGTCGGCGACGTGTCGACCGCGCGGAGGCGGACGGACTGGAATTGCGCCGCGTCGGCGGCGTCGAGCAGGCGGATCGTGATCATCGGCCGGGATTGTCGTTGTCGATTTGCTGGGCGGTCGGAATCTGCGGCGCGATGCGCGGCAGGGCATCGACAATGCTAAGCCGAAACGCGTTTGCTCGCGCGAGCGTCGACCGTATGCGGAAGATGACGGTGAAGGACCGTACGCGACAAGCGTGCCGCGCTGCCTGAAGGAAGGGGATGAAGCGATGCGCGCCCGCCGTCGCGCCGAAGCGGCGCACGGCGTGGAGCGCGCGAAATCGTGGATACGCGCCCGATCAGCTCAGGCGCATGCGAGCCGGATCAATACCGCGACAGCTGATTGCCGTTGATCTGCACGCGATCGCCCGGGCGCAGGTCGCCCGGCGACTGTACGTCGAACGAGCGCGTCGAGCCGTCGCTGACCTGCACGTCGATCCGGTAGCTGCTCGGCGGTTGGGCCGCGCCCATCTGCTGGCCGATCTGGTTGCCGGCGACGGCGCCGCCGAGCGCGCCGATCACGGTGGCCGCATCGCGGCCGTGGCCGCGGCCGAACTGGTTGCCCACCAGGCCGCCGACCAGCGCACCAACGACGGTGCCGGCGACGCCCGACGTGCCGACCGAGCCGTTGACCGGCTGGATGTTCGCGACGGTGCCGTATTGCGTGCCGTAGCCGTTGCCGTACTGGCCGCCGTAAGGCTGCGGGTTGCCGTATTGGTCGTACTGCGGTGCCTGGCTCGGATACGCCGGCTGCTGCGGCTGCACGTAGCCGGGTTGCGAATACGCGGGCTGTGCATAGCCGGGCGTCGCGTATTGCTGCTGCGGATAGCCTGGTTGCGCGCCGTAGTAGCCCGGCGCGACACAGGCGGTCAGCGGAAGCGCCGCCACGGCGACGAGCGTGGCGAACAGGACGGTCTTCGTGGAAGGCATGCGCATCATGGTGTTTCCCTGCATCGGCAACGTGTTCGCCGACGAATTCCGGGACGGGTGGCGAACTCGGCGTGAGTATAAGGAAAGGGCGGATGCGCGTCCGGTGCGGCCGGGTAACAACGTGTAAAGTCTGTTGCCGCGCAAATCGCCGGCCGCGCGGGGTGCTGAAGTGAGCAACGGTAACGGGGCGACGGGGTCTCCGGGTGCCTGCTTCCGGTGACGCTGCGCGCTTGCGGGGTCGTTGGCCTTTTCGCCGCTTTCGCTGCCTCTACCGCGCCCACCGCGATCCCGCCCCGTCACCGCGCCAGACCCGGCGGGCATGCGCGCCGCACATCGCGAAATCGAATGCGTGGCATCGCGACATTTAATTGGCCACTGGTCGCCCCGTCCGATATCGTGACCGCATTCCCTGCCAGCGGTCGCGCCGTGTCGGCCGCGGTTCCTTCCCCTGCCCGTGCCGGCGTCGCGCAGCGACCGCCCACCCATTCCGAGTCATGACCGATCGCTTCTTCACCCACGCCGTCGATGCTGGCGGCCAGCCCATCAATCTCGTCGTCCATGACGGCCGCTTTGTCGCGATCGGTGCCGATTGCACGGCCGCGCCCGGTGCGGAAACGATCGACCTTGGCGGGCGCGTCGTGCTGCCCGGTTTCGTCGACGGCCACATCCATCTCGACAAGAGCTTCGTCGGCGACCGCTGGGTGCCGCACGAACCGGTCGGCTCGCTGCGCGAGCGGCTCGCGGTCGAGAAGCGCCAGCTCGCGGCCGCGCCGCCGATCGTCGAGCGCGCGAATGCGCTGATCGCGCAGGCCGCCGCGTTCGGCACGATCGCGATGCGCAGCCACGTCGACGTCGACGCGACGACAGGCCTGTCGAACCTGCAGGCCGTGATGGCCGCGCGTGAACAGTGGCGCGGGATCGTCGACATCGAACTGGTCGCGTTCCCGCAGGCCGGCGTGGTGACGTGCCCGGGCACCGCCGCGATCCTCGACGCGGCCGTGCGCGAAGGCGCGGAGGTGGTTGGCGGGATCGACCCGACGACGCTCGACGGCGACGCGGACGGCCAGCTCGACATCGTGTTCGGCATCGCCGAGAAGCGCGGCGCGAAGATCGACATCCACCTGCACGAACCGGGCGCGACCGGCATCGCGCAACTGCTGCGGATCGCGGCGCGCACGCGCGCGGCGGGGCTTGGCGGCCGCGTGAACGTGAGCCATGCGTATGCGCTCGGCCAGGTCGGCCATGGCGACGTCGAGCGTGCGGCCGCGGCACTCGCCGACGCCGGCGTGTCGATCCTGACCAACGCGCCGGGCGACTGTGCATTCCCGCCGGTACAGCAGTTGCGCGATGCCGGCGTGCACGTATTTGCCGGCAACGACAACATTCGCGATGCCTGGTGGCCGTACGGCAACGGCGACATGCTGCAGCGCGCGATGATGGTCGGCTACCGCTCGGGCTTTTACACCGACGAAGCGCTCGGCATCGCGCTCGACATGGCGACGCACGCCGGCGCGCGTGCGATCGGCAAGGACAACTACGGTATCGCGGTCGGCTGCGACGCGAGCTTCGTCGCGGTGCACGCACCGAATGCGGCGGCCGCCGTCGCCGGCGTGCCGGCCGAACGCTGGGTGTTCCGCCGCGGCGAAAGCGACACCGGTGCGCCGTTCGCGCCGGCGCTGCGTTTCACGCGATGACGACCTGATTGCCGTCGCGGTGCGTGCATCGTGACGGTCCTGCACTGACCGACCACACTGGAACCGACATGACGAACCTGCTGATCCGCAACGTCCGCACCCACGCCGACGAAGCGCTCGATATCCTGATCGAAGGCGAGCGCATCGCGCGCGTCGGGCCGTCGCTCGCCGCACCCGCCGGCTGCGCGATCGAGGATGGCGCGCTCGCACTTGCGCTGCCCGGCCTCGTCGAAGGCCACACGCACCTCGACAAGACCCACTGGGGGATGCCGTGGTATCGCAACGCGGTGGGGCCGCGCCTCGTCGACCGCATCGAGAACGAGCGCCACTACCGCGCGACGAGCGGCCACGATGCGGGCGCCGCGTCGCTTGCGCTGTCGCGCGCGTTCCTTGCGGCCGGCACGACGCGCATCCGCACGCACGTCGACGTCGACACCGAGGCCGGGCTGCGGCATCTGCACGGCGTGCTCGCGACGCGCGAGACGCTGCGCGGCCAGGTGGAGATCCAGATCGTCGCGTTTCCGCAGTCGGGCGTGCTCAAGCGCCCCGGCACGGCCGCGCTGCTGTCCGACGCGCTCGGCGCGGGCGCCGACCTGCTCGGCGGCCTCGACCCGTGCGCGATCGAAGGCGATCCGGTCGAGGCGGTGGACGTGCTGTTCGGGATTGCCGAGCGCCACGGCCGCGGGCTCGACCTGCACCTGCACGAGCGCGGGTCGATGGGGGCTTATTCGCTCGACCTGATCCTGCAGCGCACGGCCGCGCTCGGCATGCAGGGCAAGGTCACGATCAGCCACGGCTTCTGCCTTGGCGACATCGCCGAACGCGAGCGCGACGCGCTGCTCGCGCGGATGGCCGAACTCGGCGTCGCGATCGTCACGACCGCGCCGGCCGCGGTGCCGGTGCCGTCGGTCGTTGCCTGCCGCGCGGCCGGCGTGACGGTCATCGGCGGCAACGACGGCGTGCGCGATACGTGGACGCCGTACGGTTCGCCCGACATGCTGGAGCGCGCGATGCTGATCGGCATGCGCAACGATTTCCGCCGCGACGACGCGCTCGAAGTCGCGCTCGACTGCGTGACGCACGGCGCGGCGCGCGGTTGCGGCTTCGCCGACTACGGTCTGGAGGCGGGCAAGCGTGCGGACGTCGTGCTCGTCGATGCGCTGACGTTCGCCGAGGCCGTCGTCGCGCGGCCGACGCGGCGGCTCGTCGTGTCGGCGGGGAAGATCGTCGCGCGCAACGGCGCGCTGGTCTGAGCCGGGCACCGCATCGCGGCGGCTGCGCTCATTCCCGCTCGTGTTCGAGCATCGCCGCGAGCGCCTTCGTCAGTTCGCTGACCATCGGATCGGCCGTCGGCCGATGCAGGATCGCGATGTCCATGTTCTCGATCGGCGCGAAGCCGCCGTGCTCGTCGGTCAGCACCACGTGGTCGTCGGTCACCACGCGCGCGGGCAGCACGCTGATGCCGAGGCCGTCCGCGACGGCCGCCTGGATGCCGCTCAGGCTCGACGTCGTGAAGCTGATCCGCCAGCGGCGGCCGCGTTCCTCGATCGCCTTGATCATGTCGTCGCGATAGAGCCCGCGCGGCGGAAACACGACGATCGGCACCGGGTCCAGGTCGATCGTCGGATGCTGCGCGCTGTCGATCCAGCGTAGCTTCTCCGGCCAGCGCACCACCGCCTCGCGGCTATCGCGCCGCTGCTTGATCAGCACGAGATCGAGCTCGCCGCGATCGTAGGCCGCGCAGATGTCGCGGCTCAGCCCACACATCACTTCGAGCTTCACCTGCGGATGATCGCGCTTGAACGCGGCGAGCGCATGGGTCGTGCGGCCCGCCGCGAAATCGTCGGGCACGCCGAGCCGGATCGTCAGCGCGACGGTCGCCCCCGACAGCGCTTCCAGCATCTCGTCGTTCAGCGCGATCATGCGTCGCGCGTAGCTCAACACCGTCACGCCGGCGTCGGTCGGCCGCACGTCGCGCGTGCCGCGGTCGAGCAGGCGATGCCCGGCGATCTCCTCCAGCCGCCGCACCTTCTGGCTGACCGTCGACTGCGTCGAATGCAGGCGCGCGGACGCGGTCGTGAAGCTGCCGCAGTCGGCGACCATCACGAGTGCGCGCAACAGGTCGAGGTCGAACAAAGGTCTATTCATTTCCGCACTTTTCTGGATTCGAGCATTTCATTTCCAAATATGTGCGACGACTTTTAACATGGCCCGAGCCCGCGGGCAATCGCGGTTTCGCCGGAGCCGGCGCGGCTGCGCGGGCGGACATGCAAGGAGGACACCGGATGTTGTTCAATCGGATCGCGATCGTCGGGTCGTTGGAGTTGACGACGCTCACCTGGCCGTCGCGGCCGCCGACGGAGACGCGCTCGCGGAGCGGCTGCGCCGCGCGGCCGATCGCTGTGACGCGGGCGAGGTCCGCACGGCGCTACTGCTCGCGACGCAGGGCAATCACGTGGAGGCGGTGCGCACGCTGATCGACGCGGGCGTGAATGTCGATCATGTGAACTGGCTCGGCTGGACCGCGCTGCTGGAGACGATCATGCTCGGCGACGGCAGCGAGCGCCGTGTGCGGATCGTGCAATTGCTGGTCGATGCGAAGGCGAACGTGAACCTCGCCGATTCGAACGGCGAGACGCCGCTGCAGCATGCGCGCAGCCGCGGGTATGCGCAGATCGAGCGGATTCTGGTGGCGGGGAGGGCGGTAGGGTTAGCGGGAGCGCGATTTGCGCGCGGTGCTGGTGTCAGGAAGCTGTTGGAGGAACTCGCCGGCCAGATTCACGCAGTAGTCGAACGACGGTGTATAGCCGAGTGTCAGGATAGCGTCGAAGCGCGACTGCACGAACGCACGGTGCTCGTTGAGCGGACTCAGGAAGGTATCGCGATGGCGCACGAGAAATGCACTTGCCTCCATCAAGCTCTCCGGTTCCCGTTCGATGACCAGACAGCGATCGAACAGGTCGCGCGCGGTAGGGCGATCTCCGCGATGCCACATTTTCTTGGCCACGATTTCCGCTGAAGTCTCGACCTTGACGACGTGGTCCATTAACGTCCATTCGTCGTAACCGGGGGACATCAGGTTTCGAGAGACCACGAAGTCGATTTCACCGTCGGGCAACACCAGTTTCACGAAGCCGGCGTGTTCCTCGTACTCGGTCGTGATGTCGGACGCGGCGTCGCTGATACGCGGGTTCACGTATCCGAGATACTGCGGGTCGGGTATGAAGATGTCGATGTCCTTGCTGACACGATGTCCGTGACGCAGCATGAGGACGGTGCCGCCACCGAACGTCCAGAACGGACGGGACGTGCCGTACTTCTGGATTTCCGCGATGAGCGTCAATGCTTGACGGAAAAGGCCTTGCCACGGCCGTCGGGCAAGGCGGCTGGTGTAATCATGCCCATACCTCCCGGTACAGATGAAGATCTTTCGACCATGCGGCAAGATTCTTCCAGATGGCGCGAAGTGGCGTACCGGAGCGTTCGGCAGCTTCTTCGGCGGCCTTGACTACCACCGGCAACGGCACTTCGTCGAGGATGACGGAGATCTGCGATTCGTATCCCGCCGGAATGTGTCCCGTGGTCAGCGCGTCGGCCAGCAGTCGCTCGGTCAATTCGCCCTTATAGCTGACGTTCGAGCTCACAACGGCCTTGTAGAGACCGCTTTGGGGGGGGCGCGGCTGCGCCAGGAGTTCGATGCCGAGCACGCCGAGCAACGGGATCAGCTTGTTGACGCCAAGATCCTTGACCTTACCGGTTTCAAGCTGATTCACCGTGAGGCGAGACAATCCGGCGAGTTTTGCAAGCTGAGCCTGTGTGAGATCGAGTTCGGCCCTCCGTTTCGCAACGGCCTGACCGATTTCATAGAGTTGCATGTTGACCTCCCGACGCAGGTTCATCGCGCGCGAATGTAAAGTATATCTTACATCTCAACGATGCTCGTCGCCACTTGTGACTCCTGATGCGGTATAGGCAGCGCTCGGTGACGCCGATGCAGAAGTATCGAGACAGCTATGGTCGGCCGCGCTGTATAGGCATATTTTCGCGAATATTCGCCAAAACTTGTTCTGTTGCAGCTAAACATCATGCCAGGGTGAACGCTAAAAATATAAGAAAAATCTGAAAAAATGGCTATTTTTAGGCCATCAATCAAACGTCATTCCTGATTTTGCCTTCAGCTTTCCCAATTCGCCCACCTCCATTTCCCCCGCTTGCGTTCAAAAATCAAGCGGTCTAGACTGCATCGCAGTTTCATCGAAGTCCCCGTCTTTCGCGTACCCGTGCCGGGCCTCCCGGCACGACGCTCCCCAACGGACGCCCGGCGCTTGCCCGCCACGTCGAGACCACAAGGACACACACCATGAACCGCACTGCAAAGCTCGTCGTTTCCGCGCTGGCGTTCGCGCCGCTCGTCTCGTTCGCGCAGGACACGGCGACGATCCGCTGGGGCATCGATCCCACCTATCCGCCGTTCGAGGCGAAGCAGCCCGACGGCTCGCTCGCGGGCTTCGACATCGACCTGCGCAATGCGATCTGCGAGCAGCTGCATGCGAAATGCGTGTGGGTCGAGCAGGGCTTCGACGGGATGATTCCGGCGCTGCGTGCGCGCAAGTTCGACGTGATCATGTCCGCGATGACGGCCACCGACGAGCGGCTCAAGCAGATCGACTTCTCGAACAAGCTGTATGCGTCGCCGGGCGCGCTCGTCGCGCCGGCCGGCTCGAAGCTGCTGCCGACCGCGGCGTCGCTCGCCGGCAAGCGCATCGGGATCGACCAGGGCACCACGCAGGAGGCATACGCGAAGGCCGAATGGGCGACCAAGGGCGTGACGATCGTGTCGTACCAGAACCAGGACCAGGTGTATCAGGATCTGGTGAACGGCCGTCTCGACGCGACGTTCCAGGACAAGACCCAGGCCGGCTATTCGTTCCTGAAGACGCCGCGCGGCAAGGGCTACGCGTTCGCCGGCCCCGACGTGACCGACGTGCGCATCACCGGCTACGGCGTCGCGATGGGCGTGCGCAAGGGCGACGCCGACATGAGGAAGCGGCTGAACGACGCGATCGCCGCGATCCGCGCGAACGGCACGTACCAGAAGATCGCCGCGAAATACTTCGACTTCGACATCTACGGTGCGAAGCAGCAGTTGACCGCCGCGCCATGACCCGATGACCTCCATGATCCCGTGATTCACTCAATCGACAGGCAAGCCATGACGAGTATCCAGGACCGCGTCGCGAAAGCCGTGACGCCCGAACTGATTGCCGCCTTCCGCGACGAAGGCGCGGTATGCATCAAGGGCATCTTCTCGCCCGACGAAGTGGCCGCGCTGCGTGCCGGCATCGACGCGAACCTCGCGCAGCCGAGCGAGCGCGCGAAAGTCGCGAGCCGGCCCGACGATCCGGGCTGGTTCTTCGAGGACTTCTGCAACTGGCGGCACAACGACGCATACCGCGACTTCATCGTGCGTTCGCCCGCGCCATCGGTGGCCGCGGCGCTGATGGGCACGCGGACGGTGCGGCTGCATCACGACCACCTGCTCGTGAAGGAGCCCGGCACGCGGCAGCGCACGCCGTGGCACCAGGACCAGCCGTACTACAACATCGAAGGCGACGACAACGTCAGCATGTGGATTCCGGTCGATCCGGTGCCGCTCGAATCGACGCTGGAATTCGTCGCGGGTTCGCACCAGGGGCCGTGGCTGATGCCCCGCACGTTCATGGACAAGGAGGCGAAGTGGTTTCCGGAAGGCAGCCTCGCCGACCTGCCCGACATCGAGGCCGACCGTAGCGCATTCCCGATTCGCCACTGGGCGCTCGAGCCGGGCGACATGGTGTGCTTCCGGATGCTGACGCTGCATGCGTCGGGCGGGACGCAGAACCGCCGGCGCGCGTTCTCGATCCGCTTCGTCGGCGACGATATTCGCCACGCGCCGCGCCGCTGGAAGACGTCGCCGGATTTCCCGGGGCTGGCCGACGAACTGCCGGACGGCGCGCCGCTCGAGCATGCGCTGTTTCCGGTCGTGTGGTCGCGCGATGCGGGGCAGGTCGGGGCGATCTGAGCGGCGCAGAACGACGACATCAAGCAGGAGCACGCGCGCGGCGGCCGTTTCGCGATGAAGCGGCCGCCGCGCGTGGTCGTTTTCAGGTGCTGAAGCAGGTTCAGGTCTGGTGACGTCCGGCGCCCGGCTTGAAGCGCGAGCCGAGCCGGTAGCGGTTGCCCGGATGCAGGAAGTGCACGAACGTGACGGGCAGCCCGTTCGTCCAGGTGCGGCGCGTGAGCGTGAGGCACGGCTCGTCGGCGCGCATGTCGAGGAGCCGCGCCTGTTCGCCGGTCGGCAGCGACGCATCGACGACGTGCTCGATCTCCAGTTCGTAGTGCGACACGTTGTTGAACAGGTACTCGGACGGCGGCTCGACCTGGAAATCCTGGTCGATGAATTCAGGCGCGGCGGCCGGGTTCACGTAGCGATCCTCGAGCTGGATCGGGCGGCCGTTTTCCTCATGCACGCACACCACGTGAAAGACCGGCGTGTTGACCGCCAGCCCGAACGCGGCCGCGACGTCGAACGAGGCCGGCTCGCGCGACTGGCTGAGCACGCGGCAGCGATATTCGTGCCCGCGCGCGCGGATCTCGTCGCGGATGTGCGCGATCATCAGCAGGTTCGACTGCGGCTTCATTTCGGCGACGAAGGTGCCGACGCCCGCGATGCGCTTCAGCACGCCTTCCTCGGTCAGCTCGCGCAGCGCGCGGTTGACCGTCATGCGCGCGACGCCGAATTGCGCGGCGAGATCGAGTTCGGACGGAATGCGGTCCCCCGGGCGCCAGTCGCCCGCATCGACGTTCTGGCGAACGAGCGTCTTGATTTGCTGGAACGGTGCGGTGGTCTTCGTGACCATCGGGGAATCCTTTGGGGGGAAAGGCAACCGCGAAATTCTATCCCGGATCAGGTCGTGAGCAGTTCGCGAACGTCGGCCGTCGGCGCCGAACCGAACGCATCGCTCAGCGCGTAGCCGATGAGCTGCCGCGCGGCGGCCTCGGGCGTCGACAGCGCGCCGCTTGCCTTCAATTGGTCGAATTTCTCGCGCATCGGGAAATTCTCTTCGCTGGTCGAGCGGATCGTCGCCTGCATGCCGGTATCGACGACGCCCGGCGCGACGCTGCAGATCCGCAGTGCGCGATTCGCGTCGAGCGCGACGGCGCGTGCGTGATGATCGAGCGCGGCCTTGGTCGCGCAATAGACGCTCCAGCCCGCGTAGGCGTTGCGCGCCGCGCCGCTCGACACATGCAGGATCCGGCATTCGGTCGGGGCCGATACCGCCTGCACGAGCGCGGCCGACAACATCAGCGGCGCCGCGACATTCACGCCGACCGCGCGCGCGACGAGCGTCGGGTCCTGCGCGTCGAGCGGTCCGATCGGATCGACGATGCCCGCGTTGTTGAAGAGCAGCACGATCGACGCGCCGTCGACGAAGCGGCGCAGCGTGTCGCCGGCGAGCCAGGTCGCGACGGCCGACGTGTCCGACAGGTCGAGTTCGATGTCGGCGAAGCGCTCGCCAGCCTGCGCGGCGAGCGACGGATGACGGCTGCGCGACACGCCGAGCACGGCGATGCCTTCCTGCAGCAGTTGTTCGGCGAGCGACGCGCCGAGGCCGCGTGTGTGTCCGGTGACGATGGCGCGCACGTTCGGCGCTGAAGAGGATGCAGTCATGGCGGTGAACGGGTGAACGGATGAACCGTGTTGACGAGTGGCGTGGCGCGCATGCGCGGCGACACGGCGTGCGGGACGGGCGATGCGCGGGGTTGGCGTTGCGTGCGAAGGCGGCCGCGTGCGGCGGCGCGTCTCCGGGTGAACGCGTATCGTAGCGCTGGCCTGAGCGACGCGCAAACGCGCAAACGCTCGGCGACGCCGCGCGCGGGCGCTGACTCGGCGCGAGAATACGCGACGCCGCCCGCACGCATCGTCGCGCGGTGCCGCCCGCCCGATACGTTCGGACGAATGCCGGCTGCGGCAAGTTCGCGCGCCGTCGTGCGAGTGGCGCCGGGCCCCACGTCGCGAGCTATCATATGGCTCGCCCTTTCGCGACGCCGGACGGGCCGCGACCGTTTCCCTTCACCTGCTGCACGCTGCGACACGATCCATGAACACCACGCCGGACATGCCCACGCCACGCGCTCTGCGCGAACTCACGCCCCTCGAGGCCCGCATTATCGGGGTGCTCGTCGAGAAGCAGCACACGGTGCCGGACACCTATCCGCTGTCGCTGAATGCGCTGACCGCGGGCTGCAACCAGAAAACCGCGCGCTTGCCGGTGATGAACGTCAGCGAGGACGAAGTCACGACCGCGCTCGACGGGCTCAAGCACCTGAGCCTCGTGATGGAGGGCAGCAGCAGCCGCGTGCCGCGTTTCGAGCACAACATGAACCGCGTGCTCGGCATCCCGAGCCAGGCGATCGCGCTGCTGACGATCCTGCTGCTGCGCGGCCCGCAGACGGCCGCCGAACTGCGCCTGAACAGCGCGCGCCTGCACGGCTTCGCGGATATCTCGTCGGTCGAGGCGTTCCTCGACGAACTCGCGGCGCGTGCGCAGCCGCTCGTCGTCCGGCTGCCGCGTGCGCCCGGTGCGCGCGAGAACCGCTGGATGCACCTGATGTGCGGCGAGGTGAACATTGCCGATTTCGCCGGTTCCGATGCGGTTGGCGGCGCGGATTCCGTTCCGCCGTCGGAGTTCGAGGCGTTGAAGGCCGAGCAGAAGCGGCTTGCTGATGAAGTAGCGCGGCTGAACGCACTCGTTCAGCGGATGGCGACCGAACTCGGAATCGACGTCGACGCACCGGGCGACGCGGGCTGACGGGGCGCCTGAACCAACTCGATACCGGCGCGCCTGCGGGTGCGCCGGATGATGAACCTGCCTCGCTCTGCGGCCCGCACCCGCACCCGCACCCGCACCCGCACCCGCACCCGCACCCGCACCCGCACCCGCACCCGCACCCGCACTACCAGCGGCACCCTGTCTTCCCGGACGCATCGACGTCCTGCGCCCACGCGAAATCGGTCTTCTTGCCGGTACGCGCATGGGTGTACGTCATCGAATAGACGATCGCACCCTGGCTCATCATTTCGTACTCACCGTTGATCTTGCCGTCGACCATTTCCCACCAGGTTGTCGTGAACTGGTACGGGCGGCCTTCCGCGAGTTCTTCCTGATCCACGTGCTTGAGCAGCAGCGGGATCGCCGACTTCGATTTCGCGTACCGGACGACACCGCCTTGCCATTTGGCGACGTCGTCGTAATACGTGCGCAGCTCGAAGCGCACGGGTTTGTCGCCGGTCGTCCTGAAGCACAGCACTTCCGTGCTGACTTCGGCCGACGCGGGCAATGCGATGCATAGCAGCAACGCGGCGAGTGCTTTTTTCATATCGACATGTGCGTGGTGAAGAGGCGATTCAACCGACGCTGATGCGCGTGGCGCCCGCGTCGACGAGCCGGAACAGGAGGTCCTCGACGGCCGCGCCCGGCGCCGAACCGAGATCCGCGTTCACGCGCCATCCTTGCTCCGTGCGTGCCGGCTCCGACAGATAGTGAACGATGCCGTGCAGGCCGTCTTCGGCCGGCACGCCTTCGTCGTCGGCGTCGAACCACGCGAAGAACCATGTCTTGAACACGTCGGTGGCCGCGGCTTCGGCGAGACCGTCGGCTTCGATCGTGGCCCAGTCCCACACGAACGGCCGGATCGATACGGTCGCCGTTTCGAGTTCGAACGCGAATGGCTCGAAATCGAGTTGCGCGGTCGAGTCGACCATCGCCGGCTGGCCGGCCGATTCGCCTTCGGTGCGAACGATGTCGGCGCGGCACGGCAGCGCGAGCGGGCCTTCGGTGGCGAGCGTGCCGTCGGCTTTCCGGAAGGCCGGTTCGACGACGGCCGCCGGTTGCGTTGCCGCTTGCGCGAGCAGGTCGGCGTAGGGCTGGCGGATGGCGCCGAGCAGTTCGGATACGGTCATCTTGGCGGTCGGGTCGAGTTGCGAGCGGTCAATCACGGACGGATGGTGCGTCGTGCCGCCTGCGTCGAACGACGGGCGCATCGGCAGCGGACAGCCACGATCGTACGGCACTTCGGTGACACGCGACCACTCGGCCGAATGGCCGGCAGCCTCGGACCGCGCCGCGCGTCGCTGCCGCCCCGCGCGAGTGCCATAATCGAGCCTGCCCATCATTCCAGACGTCCCCCGGAGAATCTCCATGCAAAACCTCGACAATCCTTCCCACGATCGCGAGGTAGGCAGCGCCGACGCGACCCAGGACACCACGCGCATCGACGACGTCCGCATCGGCGCCGTGCGCCCGCTGATTTCCCCCGCGCTGCTGCAGGACGAGTTGCCGGTGCCGGCCGCCACACAGACGCTCGTCGAGGACACGCGCCGCGCGATCGGCGACATCCTGCACGGCCGCGACGACCGGCTGCTGCTCGTCGTCGGCCCGTGCTCGATTCACGACCACGACCAGGCGCTCGACTACGCACGCCGCCTGAAGGCCGCCGCCGATGCGCTGAAGGACGACCTGCTGATCACCATGCGCGTGTACTTCGAGAAGCCGCGCACGACGGTTGGCTGGAAGGGATACATCAACGATCCGCGCCTGGACGGCAGCTTCCGCATCAACGAAGGGCTGCGCGCCGCGCGGCAACTGCTGCTCGACATCAACGCGCTCGGCCTGCCGGCGTCGACCGAATTCCTCGACTTGCTGAGCCCGCAATACATCGCCGACCTGATCGCGTGGGGCGCGATCGGCGCGCGCACGACCGAGAGCCAGAGCCATCGTCAGCTCGCGTCGGGGCTCAGCTGCCCGATCGGCTTCAAGAACGGCACCGACGGCGGTGTGCAGGTCGCGTCGGACGCGATCGTCGCCGCGCGCGCGAGCCATGCGTTCATGGGGATGACGAAGATGGGGATGGCCGCGATCTTCGAGACGCGCGGCAACGACGACGCGCACGTGATCCTGCGCGGCGGCAAGAACGGGCCGAACTACGACGCCGAGCACGTCGAAGCGAGCTGCGCGGTGCTGCGCAAGAGCGGATTGCGCGAGCAGGTGATGGTCGATTGCTCGCATGCGAATTCGAACAAGTCGCACGAGCGGCAGATCGATGTCGCGCAGGATCTCGCGCGGCAGCTGTCGCAGGGCGAGCACCGGATCATCGGCGTGATGGTGGAGAGCCATCTCGAGGCCGGGCGTCAGGATCTGAAGCCGGGCGTGCCGTTGAAGTATGGCGTGTCGATCACCGATGCGTGCCTGAGCTGGTCGCAGACCGAGCCGGTGCTCGATGTGCTGGCCGACGCGGTGCGGCATCGCCGCGTGTATTCGCGCAACGCGTGACGCAGTGTGACTGCGTGGCGCTCGCCGCGTAGTCCGAGGCACCGGTGAAGGCCGGTTGCCTGTCTGCCCCCATGTTCTGCTGAACGACATGCCGCGGCGCTTGTTTTTCCGCGCCGCGCGCACCGCCTTTCCGCACGATCGTTGATCTCCATCCAGTCCGCCCGCCGGCCGCCTTGCACGCTGAGCGCACGATCCCGCGATTGTCGCTACCATGAAAGCCGTGTTGCACGCTGCGGCCCGGCCACGCCGGCCCGTCATGCACACGCGCAGTGGCGGCGCGGCCGTCTGCCATGCGACCGACGAAGCGCGGGGTGCTCACCGATCAGCCGTTGCGCCCGCGTCGCTTCGCTCCCGGAATCAACAACAACCGAACCGGAGTGCAAGACACATGAAGTTCTACAAGACCCTCATCGCAGCAACCGTCCTCGCATCGAGCGTCAGCGCGCACGCGCAGATCGCCGGCACACAGCCGCTCAGCGTGACCGTCGAGCAGTCGCAGGCGCTGCTCGAAGGCTGGAGCGTGAAGAAGAGCGTGCTCGGCAAGGCCGTGTACAACGACGCGAACCAGAAGGTCGGCACGGTGCGCGACCTGATCGTCGCACCGGACGGCTCGGTGTCGGCGGCGATCGTGTCGGCCGGCGGTTTCCTCGGCGTGGCCGCGCATGACGTCGCGGTGCCGATCGCGTCGCTCGACGCGCGCAACGGCAACATCTACCTGCCGGGCGCGACGAAGGATGCGCTGAAGGCGACGCCGGCATTCCAGTACGCGAAGGTGCCGTCGCCGCCGAAGCCGAAGAAGGTCGACGACAAGCACTGATCGGCATCGTTCGTGCGGCGCCCGTCGCGCGATGCGCCGGGCACCGCGTTTGCAATCAGCCTTTCGGTGTGTCGTCCGGCGCTGCGAGCGCCACGACGTGGCTGATGCCTTGATGCGCCATCTTCGTATAAGGGCTGAAGCGCTCGGTATTGCGCACGAGCTCCTCCGCCACCGCGCGTTCGACGCCCGGCAGCCGCACGCGGATGTCCGCGTTCAGCATGAACAGCCCGTCCATCGGATCGCGGCAGAAGTCGATCGACGCGGACACCGACGCGCCGGCGATCGACACCCCCGCTCGCGCGGCCAGCAGGCTCAGCGCACCATGAAAGCATGCCGCGTAGCTCGCGGCGAACAGCTGTTCGGGATTCGGCCCGTCGCCGGACCCGCCGAGCGCGGACGGCAAACGCAACGCCACGTCGAGACGTCCGTCGTCGGAGCGCGCGACGCCCGATGCGCGGCCATGCTCCGCCGCGCCGCCGGTGACGGTCACGGTCGTCGAGTAGAGCGTCTGCGGTTCGCGCCCGCGATACTTGTCAAGCAGCGACAGCGGCGGCGGGCGCAATGGCGTCATGGTGTGCGTGATCCTGCGGTGCGGCTCAGCGTGCGGCCTGGTTCTGGCGGAACCACGCGTCGAAGGTCGTCGCACCGAGGCGCGCGCCGGGCCCGGGGACGAGCGTGTCGTCCTGCAGCACCGCGCCGAAGTAGTCGGCGCCCGCGTCCCGGACCACCGTGCGCGCATCGTGCGTGACCGACAGGAAATGCTCGATCTGGTCGGCGATCCGCACGCGGTCGGGGCCGCCGATTTCAGCGATGCCGTTGCGCGGCGCATCGAGCGCGAATTCGGTGACGGCGGCTGCGACGTCATCGGATGCGATCGGCTGGAAGAATGCGGTGGTCTGCCGCGTGGTGTCGCCTTCGGTGCTTGCTTGCGCGATCGCGCCGACGAATTCGAAGAATTGCGTCGAGCGCACGATCGTGTACGGCACGCCGGCTTCGCGGATCAGGTTCTCCTGGATGATCTTGCCGCGGAAATACGCGCTTTGTTGCAGCTGGTCGGTGCCAACCACCGACAGTGCGACGTGATGGCGCACGCCCGCCGCGCGTTCCGCGGCGAACAGGTTGCGCCCCGACGTCTCGAAGAATGCCTTCACGGTCGCTTCGTCGAACGACGGCGAGTTCGCGAGATCGACGACGACGTCCGCGCCGGCCAGCGCTTCGTCGAGGCCGGCGCCCGTGAGCGTGTCGACACCCGTCGACGGTGCTGCCGCGACGGCGTCATGCCCGCGCGCCACGAGGTTTCTGACGACCTTGCTGCCGATCAGGCCGGTGCCACCGATTACGACGATTTTCACGATTGCTCTCCTTGAACGGGCGCGCGACATGCACGCCGCTTGAACCTGTCGAAGCCGGCGCCCACCGCATTCACGCGATCGTGCCGGCACGTTGCGGAACCGCACGCGATCCGGCTTGCGTGTCGTTCGGCCTGCCCGAATCGTAGGCATGCGCCGCGTGATCCGGTAGTGCCTTGCAGGTACCCACGGTGTTGCGCGCCCTGCATCAATCGACCGTTTCCGTCTCCGTTTCCGTTTCCGCCGGCGCCAGCGTCGTCATCGTCGTCAGGCACTGCAGGTCGCGCGCCCGCGTCTGTTCGATCATGTAGTCGATGAACACGCGGATGCGCGTGGGCAGGTGCTTGCGGCTGAGATAGCAAAGGTAATGACCGCCGTCGTCCGGTGCATGCCGGCCGAGGCAGCTCACCAGTTGTCCGTCGGCGAGCAGGTCGCACACCTGGTACGCCGGCAGCTGCGCGATGCCGAGCCCGTCGAGTGCCGCGCGCACGACGAGATCCATGTCGTTGAACGTGTGATGCGCGGCGGGCTGACGCTGCTGCGCGAGCCCGTCGACCTTGAATTCCCACTCGATCACGCGGCCCGACGCGGTGCGCAGGTTGATGCAGCGATGCTTCGCGAGCTCGTCGACGTGACGCGGCAGACCGTGCCGATGCGCATACGACGGCGACGCGCAGACGATCATCTGCATTGGAATCAGCTGCCGCGCGACGATCGCGCTGTCCTCCATGCGTCCGTCGCGAAACGCGACGTCGACGCGGTCGGCGGAGAAGTCGACGGGGCGGTCGTTCAGCAGCAGCTCGAGCGTGATGTCCGGATACTGCGCGTGAAAATCGCGCAGCAGCGGCGCGATGATCTTGCGCCCGAAACCGGGCGTCGAACCGATGCGCAGATGCCCGCTCGGCGGCCCGCTGCGCAACTCGCGCATGTCGTCGAGCGCCTGCGCGAGATGTTCGATGCCCGGCCGGCAGTTCTCGTAGAAGCGCTCGCCTTCGCGCGTCAGCGACATGCTGCGCGTCGTGCGCTGGAACAGGCGCGCGTCGAGCCGCTCTTCGAGCCGTTGCACGTGACGGCTGACCGACGAGCGGCCGACGCCGAGGCGGTCGGCGGCGCGGGCGAAGCTGCCTTCGGTGACGACGGCAAGGAAAGTGACGACGCCGGCGTAGCAGCTCGAGAAGCTTCGTGCGTACGGATCGTCGGCGTCGGGGCGGCGGATGGAGGTGTCTGGCATGGAGGTGTCTGACATGGAGGCGCGAGAATCGTGTTGTCCATATGCGTCTAGACGTTTCAGCGCCGCCACCTGTGACACCGTCCGCCGTATTTTTATGAAAAAAGGCCGCGGCGGCCGGCGAGCCGATTATTTCTCCGGCACGAACACCGGCGCGCCCTTGTCCTTCAGCAACAGCACGATGAACTTCGCGGGCTTCGTGCGGCTCGCGTTGCGTCCGACCGTGTGCAGGTCGTCCGGGCCTTCGTAGAACGTCTGGCCCGGTTTCAGCGTGACGGGTTCGCCGCCCTTCACCTGCATCACGATCGAGCCCTCGACTACGTAGACGAACGCGGGCGCGTGGTGCCGGTGGACCGGGTCCACCGCGCCGGGCGGATACTCGACCGAGATCATCTGCGCTTCCTTGCCCGGATAGTCGTCGAGCGGTTTCGTCATCAGCGGCGTGACGATGGCAGAGGGCGCCGCGTGGACGGCGCTGGTTGCGGCCCCCGCGACGACGAGCGCGGCCGCGACGGCATGTTTCAAGCGAATCATGGGATGGTTTCCGGTGAGGGCCGCCGGCAGACAGCCGGCGGCGAAGGAGGGGGGCTGCCCGCAGCCGGGCGCGGGCGTCAGGCGAGATTCGCCTTGTCGAGGCCGTATGCCTTGTCGGCCGAACCCGGTGCGGTGCGGAACGCCACGTTCGCGCGGTTCCAGCCGTTGATCACCATCACTTCGAACGTCAGGTCTGACAATTCCTTTTCGGACAGCTGGCCGCGCACGCGATCGTAGACATCGTCCGGCACGCCGTGCTCGGGGATTTTCGTCAGCACTTCGGTCCATGCGAGCGCGGCGCGCTCGCGCGGCGAGAACAGCGTCGATTCGCGCCACGTCGCCAGATGATGAAGGCGCAGTTCGCGCTCGCCGTGAAGGCGTGCCTCCTTCACGTGCATGTCGAGGCAGAATGCGCAGCCGTTGAGTTGCGATGCGCGCGCGGACACGAGATCGCGGATCGATTCCTCGATCGCGCTGGTGCGCAGCACGTTGCTGAGTTCGAGGAACTGCCTGAACAGCTCCGGCGATTGATGCATGTAGTTGAGACGCTGCGTCATGATTTCTCCAGGCGACAAAAAGGCTTGCCCGCGCTCGGCGGGTGTCATGGGGCGGCAGGGCGCCGCGTGAAATCATGTTAGGAGCGCGTGGCGGCGCGCGGTAGCCACGCGGAGGGACGCATCGTGTTGCATGTGCTGCACCAATGCCGCCACGATCGCGGCACGGCGCGCGCTACGATTTTCAGTCTTCGGATATCAGGCGCTGGTCGGCACCACCGCACGCGGCCGCGATCCGCGCGAGCTTGTCCGGGTTGCGCTGCACGAGGATCCGGACGATGCACGTGCCGTCCGTCTCGAACGACATCGCGGATTCGAGCTGCCCCGCGATGAAACGCAGCATCGCCCATTCGCCGTTCAGTACGACCGGGCGCATCTCGACGCCGCTGCCGCAGCGCAGCCACGTCGCGTAGAACAGCTGGGCGATGCGGCGGCCGCCGACCATCGGTTGCGGGAAACTCTGGACCTTGCCGCCGCCGTCGCCGATCAGCATCGCGTCTTCGGCGAGCAGCGCCTGGATCGACGGGAAGTCGCCTTGCGCGAGCGCGTGCGAGAAAGTTTGCAGCAGTTGCCGGTGCGTTTCGTGCGGCACCAGGTAGCGCGGCCGGTCGTCGTCGCGCAATTGGGCCTTCGCACGGCTGACGAGCTGCCGGCACGCGGCTTCGGATTTGCCGATCGCGTCGGCGATCCGGTCGTAGTCGACGTCGAACACTTCGCGCAGCAGGAACGCCGCACGCGCTTCCGGCGTCAGCCGTTCGAGCAGCATCAGGTACGCGACCGATACGTCGCTCGCGCGCTCTGTCATTTCCTCGGGCGTGGCCGGCGATTCGCCGAGCTCCGGCTCCGGCAGCCAGATGCCGGTGTAATGCTCGCGCCGGATCTTCGCCGCGCGCAGGCGGTCGATCGCGGTCCGCGTCGTGACCGCGACGAGCCACGCCTCGCCGTTCTCGATTCCGTCGCGCGCCGCTTCGTGCCAGCGCAGCCAGACGTCCTGCACGATGTCCTCGGCGTCCGCGACGGAGCCGAGCATCCGGTACGCGATCTTCTGCAGGCGCGGGCGCAGCGCGTGGAAGGTCTGGGCGTCGTCGTTCATGCTGCCCGCGCGCCCATGCGCGATGCGGGGCCGCGGTCGATGCGATGCGCGGCATCGCGGCGGCCGCGCAGGTCGACGACGAAATCGTCGCCATTCGCGTTCATCTGCTGAAATCCGGTGGGCATGGTCGTTCCTGAATCGAGGCACGCGAATACTGTACGTGGCTTGCCGGCGGCGATCAATCGCGGCCCGGCGATGCTCCAGACTGCTCCAGACGCTCGCCTACGTAATTTTACGTAGCACCGCGTACGTAGTTGTGCGCTTGTAAGCCGCCCCCGTCGCGCGGAATACTACGGCCCACTGCCGCGGCTTCCACGAGACGCGGCACGACGCATCGACGTCACGCGGGTTCGGTTCCTTGCCGGATCCACTCAAAACCACATAGGAGACCAGGAGACGCCATGAATCGGGCTTCCAGTACCCTGCTCTGGATCGCGGTCGCGCTGCTCGGCGCGTTCGCGTTCGGGACGATCGCACTTGCGCACGGCGAACGCGTCAGCGCGCTCTGGATCGTGATCGCCGCAGTCTGCGTATATCTCATCGCATATCGCTTCTACAGCCGCTTCATCGCCAGCAAGGTCATGCAGCTCGACGGGCTGCGGATGACGCCGGCGGTCAAGTTCAACGACGGCCTCGACTACGTGCCGACCAACAAGTACGTGCTGTTCGGCCATCACTTCGCCGCCATCGCCGGTGCCGGGCCGCTCGTCGGGCCGGTGCTCGCCGCGCAGATGGGCTACACGCCCGGCATGCTGTGGATCCTGGCCGGCGTCGTGTTCGCCGGCGCGGTGCAGGACTTCATCGTGCTGTTCATCTCGACGCGCCGCGACGGCCGCTCGCTCGGCGACCTCGTCAAGATGGAGCTCGGCACGGTGCCCGGCGTGATCGCGCTGTTCGGCGCGTTCCTGATCATGGTGATCATCCTTGCGGTGCTCGCGCTGATCGTCGTGAAGGCGCTCACGAATTCGCCGTGGGGCACGTTCACCGTCGCCGCGACGATTCCGATCGCGCTGTTCATGGGCGTCTACACGCGCTACATCCGTCCGGGCCGCATCGGCGAAGTGTCGATCATCGGCTTCGTGCTGCTGATGGCGTCGATCGCGTTCGGCCAGTCCGTGCACGATTCGCCGACGCTCGCCGCCTGGTTCACGTTCAACGGCACGCAGCTCACGTGGATCCTGATCGGCTACGGCTTCGTCGCATCGGTGCTGCCGGTGTGGCTGCTGCTCGCGCCGCGCGACTACCTGTCGACGTTCCTGAAGATCGGCACGATCCTCGGCCTCGCGATCGGCATCCTGGTCGTCGCACCGGAACTGAAGATGCCCGCGCTGACGAAGTTCGTCGACGGCACGGGCCCGGTGTGGTCGGGCAACCTGTTCCCGTTCCTGTTCATCACGATCGCGTGCGGCGCGGTGTCGGGCTTCCACGCGCTGATCTCGTCGGGCACGACGCCGAAGCTGATCGACAACGAAACCAACGCGCGCTTCATCGGTTACGGCGCGATGCTGATGGAATCGTTCGTCGCGATCATGGCGCTGGTCGCCGCGTGCGTGATCGAACCGGGCATCTACTTCGCGATGAACGCGCCGGCCGCCGTGCTCGGCTCGACGCCGGAAGCGGTTGCCAACACCGTCACGCAATGGGGCTTCGTGCTGACGCCCGACATGCTCACGCAAACCGCGAAGGCCGTCGGCGAAACCACGATCATCGCGCGCGCGGGCGGCGCACCGACGCTGGCCGTCGGCATGGCGCACATCCTGCACCAGGTGATCGGCGGCGAAGCGATGATGGCGTTCTGGTATCACTTCGCGATCCTGTTCGAGGCGCTGTTCATCCTGACGGCCGTCGACGCCGGCACGCGCGCGGGCCGCTTCATGCTGCAGGACCTGCTCGGCACGTTCCACCCGGCGCTCAAGCGCACCGAGTCGCTGCCCGCGAACCTGGTCGCCACTGGGCTGTGCGTGGCCGCGTGGGGCTACTTCCTGTACCAGGGCGTGGTCGATCCGCTCGGCGGCATCAACACGCTGTGGCCGCTGTTCGGCATCTCGAACCAGATGCTTGCCGCCATCGCGCTGGTGCTCGGCACCGTCGTGCTGTTCAAGATGAAGCGTGAGCGCTATGCGTGGGTGACGATCGTGCCGACCGTGTGGTTGCTGATCTGCACGCTGACGGCCGGCTGGCAGAAGATTTTCGACGCGAACCCGAAGGTCAGCTTCCTCGCGCACGCCGCGAAGCTGCAGGCCGCCGTGGACGAAGGCAAGGTGCTCGCGCCGGCGAAGTCGATCGCGCAGATGAAGCGGATCATCTTCAACGATTACATCGATGCGGCGCTGGCCGGGCTGTTCATCTTCGTCGTCGTGGCGATCGCGGTGTACGGCGTGATCGCCGTGCTGCGCGCACGCCGCGAGGCGAAGCCGACCGTGCGCGAGACGCCGTACGAAGCGATGCCGGCCGCGCAGGCGCTCGGCAGCGGACGATAACGGGAGGCCGCGATGTTCAGCGATCTTGGCGGCGACCTGCGCAGTGCGGGGCGTTACCTCGGGCAGGCGTTGCGGCTGATGGTCGGCCTGCCCGACTACGACACCTACGTCGCGCACATGCGCGAGACTCATCCGGACCGAGAGCCGATGACGTACGAGGAATTTTTCCGCGAGCGTCAGAATGCGCGGTATGGGTCGGGGGCAGGGAAGTGTTGCTGAACCGGACCGGTGAAGCCGGCCGGTAAGGCCGTCCGGTGACGGGCCAGGAAGCGCCGCGAAGGCATTCGCGGCGCTTTTTCTTTTTGGGGACGGGCGGCGCTTGGCGCGCGCCGTCGCCGCAGCGTTTGACCGGCTTCAGCGCGACGCGATCCGGCCGCCGGTATCATAGGGCTCTGCTTTTTTCCGATGAATCCGCGCAGGAGAACCCGTCGTGCATGTCGGTGAGCGTTTCAACAGCATTTCCCATCTCGTCGGCGCGGTGCTGTCGGTAGCAGGGCTTGTCGCACTCGTGACGATGGGCGCGCTCGAAGGCGATCCCTACAAGATCGTGAGCTTCAGCGTGTACGGCGCGATGCTGATCCTGCTCTACGCGATCTCGACGCTGTATCACAGCGTGCGTAACCCGCGGCTCAAGGCAATCCTGCAGAAGTGCGACCATTCGGCCATTTATCTGCTGATCGCGGGCAGCTACACCCCGTTCACGCTCGTCACGCTGCGCGGCCCGTGGGGCTGGTCGCTGTTCGGCGTGAGCTGGGGGCTCGCCGCATTCGGGATCGCGCAGGAACTCACGCTCGGACGGCGCACACGCATCGTGTCGATGGTGCTGTACGTGCTGATGGGCTGGCTCGCGCTGGTCGCGATCCGCCCGCTGATCCACGCGTTGCCACCGGTCGGTACCGCATGGCTCTTGGCCGGCGGCGTCATCTACAGCGTGGGCATCTACTTCTTCATCAACGACGAGCGTATCCGCCACGGGCACGGTATCTGGCATCTGTTCGTGCTGGCCGGCAGCCTGTGCCAGTTCGTCAGCGTCGCGATGTATGTCGCGTGAGCGTGCACGGCACGGCGCGCGTCATTCGCGCCCGGCCGTCCGGGCTGCATCACGCAGCGCCATGAACCCGACCCACCCCCAGTAGACGCGATGATGCGCGATCAACCCGTCGCGCAGATCCATCACCTCGACGAGATCGACCTGATCGCCTTCCGGCGTTTCGCGCGGATATTCCCACGTGAGTTGCCGTCCGTTCGAAAAGAACAGGCCCGTGCGGTACCAGCGTCCGAGCTTGTTGCCCGGATTGCGCTGGCCCGCTGCGAAGAATTCGCCGATTGCAGCCTTGCCGTGCAGCACGCCCGAGCCATGGTCGGGCAGCGCGACGACGATCAGCGGCGTTTCGAGTATCGCGTCGTCCGCGTACAGCGACATCAGCGCGTCGAGGTCGCGTGCGACGACGGCGGCGTGCCAGTCCTGATGAATGCGTTGCGCATCGGTGTCGGGGTGTGTCATGGCGGGTTCCGGCAAGCGTGGATAACGGAACCACTGTATTGACGCAACGCTGCCGGACGTTTCAGCGCGACCCGAAACGTGGATGTCACGCGTGCGGCACGTCAACCCGCTAGCGCGCCGAGATTCAGTTCATACGACTTGCCGATCCACACCGCGCTGTCGCGATGGTCGCGCAGTTCGTCGTTCGTGTTCGGGTGCAGGAAGAGGTCGAGCGCGCCGTGATTCAGCACGAGCCACGGCACGATGGTGTCGAAGCGCGTGGCATCGAACGCGATCTGATACGACCACGCGGGATGCGGGCCGACGAGGCGTTCGTGAAAGCGGCCGAGCTCGATGATCGTGCCGAACCGCTCTTCGACGACAAGGCGAAACGCCCAGGCCGCGTCGCGGCTCGCGGCGTCGAAGTAGACGTGTGCGTGCCAACTGTCGATGGCGGTGGTGTCGATGGCAGCCATGGCGGGACTCAAGAGAAGAATGGGGAAGGCATGAGCGCCGTGATGTACGGCCGATGCGTAATTATCGCGCTTCCTTGTCGGACACGTGTTGTCGCTGCGCGGTAAATCGGCGCGGAGGATTTGTCGTGCGTCAGAGAAGCCGGCGCGTTCGATGAGACGTCTCTCGCTCGTGCGCTGGATGCAGCATTGCGTCGAAAGCCTTGCCGGCCCGTGCTTCGGCCGAAATCTCGACGGCAATACGTCATTTCGAAAACTGCAAAGGCGATTTACGCACCGCTTCGAATCGTCCGCGAAAACGCGATCAGGTGGTTGAATGAAATAAAGAAATTCCGGTCAGGCAGCAGTGGCGAATCATGCGGATCGCGACCCCGCTGCCGGTGCTGAAAATATCAATTGCGGAATCGGCTATTCAAGCGCACGGCCACGCGACATACGATGATTGCACCGCATCGACGACGAAGATCGATGCGGAGACAACCATCTGGAGGCCATGATGCGATCCGTTGTTTCCCTTGCTGTCCTGTCCGGCGCGCTTGCCGTGCTGCCTGCCGCGAGCTTCGCGCAGTCCGTCAACACCGAGTGGCAGTCGAACGTCGCCCCGTTGAATTGGAAGGCGGCGCGTGCCGAGACCGACGTGCAGCTGATGCAGATGACGCGCGCCGGCTATCGTGCGGCGACAGCCGGCAACCAGAACTATCCGCTCGCGATGCAGCGTGCGCTCGACCGCGTGAGGAACCCGGTGCCCGACCGCTCGCGCGAGGAGAAGGCCGCGATGGAAGCGCGCGCGGCCAGCGCCGCGCAGAGCGGTCGTCCAGTGAAGGCGTTCTTCGTGAAGACCGCGTACTACCTGAAGGGCGAGAACACGTTCTGATGCGGGAGACGAGCATGGCATGCGCCAACCGACTTCCCGGCGCGTTGCGTACGTCGATGATCCGGCAGTTGCCGGACGCGTGCGCGACGCGGCGGTGGGACGGCGTGTACGGCGTGTACGGGACGCGGCGACGCACGAACGGCAAGCGCGACGCAAGCCGCGGTGCCGTCGCATGCCGCGCCGCGTGGCCGGCATTCGACGCGGACGACGTCGCCGTCAGCGAGGACGGGTCATGAGGGCCGTCCGGAAAGGCCGTCGCCACCCGCCATTGACGCGCGAGTGGCTGCTGCCGCTGCCGCCCGCGCATGTGCGCGACATCTCGCTGAAATGCCACATGGCGCTCGTCGCGCTGCGCGGCGAGCACGGCAGCGAAGCGTTGCTGATGCGGCTGCGCACGAGCGTCTATCTGGTGTTCCTCGCGCTCGACGACGCGGTATCCCCCGATGCGAGCATCGACCTGTGCGTCGAAGCGGAGCGCGTGCTCGACGCGAGCGTGGCGCGCGCTGGGCAAAGCGGCGCATGGACGCTGCACGACGACGAAAGCGCAGTGCTCGAACGCATACTCGCCGCGAACGACGCGTGCGTCGCGACGCTCACCCGGCACCGGCTCGCCGAGCTGTGGCGTCACGTGTGCGCGTTCGCGTCCGCGTCCGCCGAGCAGCCGGCACTGGTCGCGCAGGCGGCGGCGAAGATGCGGGAACCGGCCGTCCTGCATTGAGCGGCGGCAGCACGACCGACGCCTGGGCCGTGTTTCATACTTGTCCCATTCACTGGGGCTGACGCTCGCCGTCTAATGTCACGACAGGAGCCGAATGGGTTCGGTCGATGACGATCCATCCTCGCGTTTGCGGCGATCGTGCGTGTCGGCGCGAACGTATTCGTTTCGGTCAGGAGGAGCGATGGCGCTATACAGGATCGGCGGCTATTTCACGTGCGGAAGCGGCCGCGCATTCAGCGAGAATCTGCCGCCGGGCAGCGACGTGACGATCGCGGGCATCTATCGATGCACCGTGTGCGGCGACGAGGTCGGCATTGCGAAAGGGCAGGCGCTGCCGTCGGAGGAAACACATCGGCACGATCTCGATCCGCCGTCCGACCCGCTGCTCGATCCCGGCCCGACCGCATGGCAACTGATCGCGGCGGCGCAGTCGAGACACTGAACGGGCGGTGTTCGCATGCTCATGCAAATGCGGAAGCGCCCCCGGCCCATGACGACGCCCGACAAAACAAAAGCGCCACGGAGCGAACTCCGTGGCGCTTCTTCGATGCCGGCCGATGCGGAGGCGCCAACCTCCGCATCGCGATACGCGCTTAAGCCGCCGTTGCCGGCTTCGCCGGCTTCTGCAGCTTGCCCTTGCCGGCGCGCTGGATTTCCTCGAGCTTGATCTCGACGTGGCGCGAGAACACGTACTCGGCCGGACGCTGCTTCGCGATCGAGATGTCCGGTGCGAACGGGCCGTCGGTCTTGATGCCCTTCTTGCTCACGCGCAGCGCCTTCAGCGGATGCGAGATCGTGTCCATCACGGCGGTGGCTTCGAAGCCGCAGTGGACCATGCAGTCCGCGCACTTCTCGTAGTTGCCGACGCCGTAGTTGTCCCAGTTCGTGTCTTCCATCAGTTCCTTGAAGGTCTTCACGTAACCTTCGCCGACCAGATAGCACGGCTTCTGCCAGCCGAACACGGTGCGTGCCGGGTTGCCCCACGGCGTGCACTTGTACGTCTGGTTGCCGGCCAGGAAGTCGAGGAACAGCGACGACTGGCTGAACGACCAGCGCTTGCCGCCTTCGCCGCGCTTCAGGATTTCGCGGAACAGGTTCTTCGTCTTGTCGCGGTTCAGGAAGTGCTGCTGATCCGGCGCGCGCTCGTACGCATAGCCCGGCGACACGGTGATGCCGTCGACGCCGATCGGCCCCAGCGTATCGAAGAACTTCGCGACGCGCTCGGGGATCGCATCGTTGAACAGCGTGCAGTTGATGTTCACGCGGAAGCCGCGGCGCTTCGCTTCCTTGATGGCCGCGACCGCCTTGTCGTACACGCCTTCCTGCGACACGGAATGGTCGTGCATGTCCTTGTCGCCGTCGAGGTGGACCGACCAGACGAAGTACGGGTTCGGCTGGTAGTCGTCCATCTTCTTTTCCATCAGGAGCGCGTTCGTGCACAGGTACACGAACTTCTTGCGCTTCATGATGCCCTTGACGATCTCCGGCATCTCCTTGTGGAGCAGCGGCTCGCCGCCGGCGATCGACACGATGGGTGCGCCGCACTCGTCGACGGCTTCCAGGCATTCCTCGACGGACAGGCGCTGGTTCAGGATCGGGTCCGGATAATCGATCTTGCCGCAGCCGTTACACGCGAGGTTGCAGCGGAACAGCGGCTCGAGCATCAGCGCGAGCGGATAGCGTTTGTTGCCGGACAGGTGTTGGCGCATGATGTATGCGCCGACGCGGACTTGCTGGAGCAGCGGAATAGACAAGAGTTGTCCTCCTTAAACTTCGCGGGCGACAGCTTGCGTAAGCTTCGCCGGCAACTTGAATTCGACTTTTTCTTCACGGCCCGCCATCGTCGTGACATCGACGGGCCCCAGCGCGCGCAGCGCACCGATTACATCCTCAACCATTTCCTCGGGTGCCGACGCGCCGGCGGTCAGGCCGACCGTCTGCACGCCCGCGAACCATTCGGGCTTCACTTCCGAGCCGTCGGCGACGAGATAGCTCGGCACGCCGCTTTCGGTGCCGATCTCGCGCAGGCGGTTCGAGTTCGAGCTGTTCGTCGCACCGACGACCAGCAGCACGTCGACCTGGCCGCTCAACTCGCGCACGGCGGCCTGGCGGTTTTGCGTCGCGTAGCAGATGTCCCGCGTGTCCGGGCCGACGATGTCGGTGAACCGGCGCTGCAGCGCTTCGATGATGCCGCGCGTGTCGTCGACCGACAGCGTCGTCTGCGTCACGTACGCAACCGGCGTGTCGACCGGCAGCGTCAGCGTATCGACTTCGGCTTCGCTTTGCACGAGGATCACCTCGGCCGGAATCTGGCCGATCGTGCCCTCGACTTCCGGATGGCCCGCGTGGCCGATCAGGATCAGCCGGCGGCCCGCCGCGACGTACTGGCGGCCCTGCACGTGCACTTTCGTGACGAGCGGGCAGGTTGCGTCCAGCACGTCGAGCCCGCGCGTTTGCGCATCGCGTTCGACCGTCTGGGCGACACCGTGCGCGCTGAAGATCGCCACAGCGCCGTGCGGCACCTCGTCGAGTTCCTCAACGAATCGCGCCCCTTTATCACGCAGGTTTTCGACGACATGCCGGTTATGGACGATCTCATGACGCACATAGACCGGCGCGCCGTGCTGTTGCAGCGCGCGATCGACGATCTCGATCGCACGGACAACCCCCGCACAGAAGCCGCGGGGCTGGGCAAGGATGACTCGCATAAGTGAGCGAACTCCGACGACAGACGCCGGGGTTCAAGGAGCTGGCACCGCTCGCTCGCCCCGGCTTGATGTTATGAAGGCAGGAAACGAACCGGCCAGGCCAGGCCCCGGAACCCCGAATTAATCGCGCATTTTAACCCTATCGGGCCGTCCTTGCTCTGGTGCTGTACCGGCCGTGTTGCATCGGCCGCTAAGCCGCGTCGGCGCTCGCTCGCGCGGAACCCGGTAAACTGCGCGGTTTCGCGGGCAGCCTGTCCGGCTGCCCGGCGTCGCGCTCATTTCAAGGCCATTCGATGACCGTCGATTCTTATGCGTATTGCCCTGCCGCCCGCGCGGTGATGGGTATTTTTACTTCGACCCTGATTGCAATCGAACGATCCGGCGCCGCGGGCGGCCGGGCCGCTCGCGCCGGCGTCCGGCAGGAGGCTTGCCGATGATGCTGGCGATTACCTTCCTGGTGTCCGGCCTGTCACTGCTGATCTGGATCGTGCTGCTCGTCGCGCGCGGCGGCTTCTGGCGCGCGCGGCCCGCGCGGGCACTGCCGCCGCAGGCGCGCGGCGCCGCGGCCGAGGCCGAGGCCGGCTGGCCGGCCGTCGTCGCGGTCGTGCCGGCGCGCAACGAGGTCGACGTGATCGCCCGGGCGGCGACGTCGCTGCTCGAGCAGGACTATCCGGGCGACTTTCATCTGATCATTGTCGACGACCACAGCGACGACGGCACCGCCGACGCGGCTCGCGCGGCCGCGCTCGCGATCAACCGCGCCGACCGCCTGACGGTGCTGGCCGCGAAGCCGTTGCCGGCCGGCTGGTCGGGCAAGGTGTGGGCGCAGTCGCAGGGCATCGCCGCGGTGCGCACGCTCGGGCTGCCGGCCGACTACCTGCTGCTGACGGATGCCGACATCGGCCATCCGCCCGACGCCGTCGCGCAGCTCGTCACGCGCGCGCAGGCCGAACAGCGCGATCTCGTGTCGCTGATGGTGCGGCTGCGCTGCGATTCGTTCTGGGAAAAGGCGCTGATCCCGGCGTTCGTGTTCTTCTTCGCGAAGCTCTATCCGTTCTCGTGGATCAACAATCCGCGCAACCGGACGGCCGGCGCCGCGGGCGGCTGCATGCTGGTCAAGCGCAGCGCGCTCGAGGAAGCGGGCGGCATCGAGTCGATCCGCGGCGCGCTGATCGACGACTGCAGCCTCGCCGCGCAGATCAAGCATCGCGGCAGCGGCCGGCATCCGATCCGGCTCGATCTGGCCGACCGCAGCGTGTCGCTGCGTCCGTACGATAGCTGGCGCGACATCTGGAACATGATTGCGCGCACCGCGTTCACGCAGCTCCATTATTCGCCGCTGCTGCTTGCGGGCACGCTGCTCGGGATGACGATCATCTACCTCGTGCCGCCCGTCGCCGCGATCGTCTACGGCGCGCGTGCATGGCCGGCGTGGCTTGCGTGGGCGTCGATGTGCACAGCGTATGCGCCGATGCTGCGCTACTACCGGCGCTCGCCTCTGTGGGCGCCTGCGCTGCCGCTGGTCGCGCTGTTCTACGTCGGCGCGACGTTCGCGTCCGCGTGGCGCTACTGGCGCGGCAAGGGCGGCCAGTGGAAGGCGCGCGTGCAGGCGCCGGTGGAGCGCTGAGCCGAATGACGCCGGCGCATGCCGGCTGTCTCCTGGACTTCGGAAAGCAAACAGCCCGATCGGTGTGAACCGGTCGGGCTGTTTTGTTTGCGGCGGGGCCGCGCGCGCTTACCGCTGCGTCAGCATCATGTACATCTGGATCACGACGTCCGGCGAGAACGTGAACGGCACCCAGCCGTAGCCGGTGTGGCGCGCGACCAGCAGGCGGTCGCCGTTCGATTGCTTCTGCACGGCCATCATCGGGTTCTTCGTCGTCACGAAGCGCCAGCCGGCCGGGATGCCCGGCGGCGGTTCCGGCTGCATCGACGCGCGCGCGTGCGCGAGTTCCTCGATCAGCTGGCCCAGTTGTTCCGGGTGAAGCGTGATCGACTGGCCGTTGACGGTCAGCGTCAGTTCGTTCTGCGACGGGCGTGCGACTTGCAGCGTCGCTTTGTCCGCAGGCGTGTCCGCCGCTTCGGCGGGGGCGACTTCGATCGCGGTGTCGGCTGCGGTCGTCGCGACGACGGCGGTGGTCGCGTCGGCAGGCGCTGCAGCGACTTTATCGGCAGCCACCGGGGCGGCTGCGTTTGCCACCGGCTCGACGACGGGCTCGACAACCGATTCGGCAACCGGTTCGACGACTTCAGCCGCGACGGCCGTCGCGGTTTCCGACGCTGCCGCGTTCGTCGCGGCCTCCTTCACGACCGCTTCGACCAGCGCTTCCGCGTCGGCGATCGCCTTCGCGTGACGCTCGGCGGCCGCTTCGGCCTGTGCGATCGCTTCGGTGTGGCGTTGCGCGACGGCCTCGGCCTCGGCTGTTGCCGCCGCGTGGCGTTGCGCGGCCGCGTCGGCTTGCGCGATGGCTTCGGTGTGGCGCTGCGTGATGGCATGCGCCTCGGCAGTCGCATCGGTGTGGCGCTGCGCGGCGGCTTCCGCTTCGGCGATCGCCTGCGTGTGGCGTTGCGCGAGCGCTTCGGCTTCCGCGATCGCGGCCGCGTGGCGCTGCGTCGCGGCCTCGGCTTCGGCGGTCGCTTGCGCGTGGCGCTTCGCGGCGGCTTCGGCCTCCGTGGTGGCGGCGGCATGACGCTGCGCGGCCGCATCCGCTTCGGTCGCGGCGGCGTGATGACGTTGCGCGGCGGCCTCGGCTTCGGCGATCGCGGCCGCGTGGCGTTGCGACGCGGCTTCGGCATCTGCGTGACGTTGCGCGAGCGCTTCGGTCAGCGCGGTCGCTTCGGCGTGCCGCTGGGTGGCGGCTTCGGCCTGCGCGGTGGCTTCGGTGTGGCGCTGGGCGGCGGCTTCGGCCGCGGCGGTGGCGTCGGCGTGGCGCTGCTGCGCGGCATCGGCGTCGGCGGCTGCGGCCGTGTGGCGCTGCGCGGCGGCCTGTGCTTCGGTCTCCGCAGCGGCGTGACGTTCGGCGGCAGCCTGGGCTTCCGCCGCGGCGGCGCGCGCGAACGCTTCCGCGCTGCGTGCCGCCTGCTGCGCGGCGTGGTGATCGTGGAGGAGATGATCGACGCCCGCGTTGAGCGAATCGATCTGATCGTTCAGGTTCATGCGTGTCTTCTCTGCGTAAGACCCGCGATTTTAACCGCTGCGCCGGTGCCGGTCCGTCAGCGACGTGTAACAAAGTGCGCAAAGCGGCGTGGCGCACGCCGCTTTGTGCTATTTCAGGTAGCCCGCCGAGCCGAACCAGTCGAGCGCGTCGCGCAGCCCTTCGCGGTACGGACGCGCGCGGTAGCCGAGCTCGCGCTCGGCCTTCGCGGACGTGAAATACATCTTGTTCTTCGACATCCGCAGCCCGTCGACGGTCACGAACGGCTCCTTCTTCGTGAACTTCGCGACGGCTTCCGCGCCGACCGCGAGCGGGTAGAGCGGCCAGCGCGGCAGCGCGATCGTCGGTGCCTTGCGCCCCGTCATCTGCGCGATGTCGGCGAGCATCTGCTGCAGCGGCAGGTTCTCGCCGCCGAGGATGTAGCGCTCGCCGATCCGGCCGCGCTCGAGCGCGAGGAAGTGGCCGTGCGCGACGTCGTCGACGTGCACGAGGTTCAGGCCGGTATCGACGAACGCGGGAATCTTGCCGAGCGCGGCCTCGACGATGATGCGGCCGGTCGGCGTCGGCTTCACGTCGCGCGGGCCGATCGGCGTCGACGGGTTGACGATCACGGCCGGCAGCCCTTCGTCGGCGATCATCCGCTCGACCGCGCGCTCGGCCAGCACCTTGCTGCGCTTGTACACGCCGATCGCCTGCTCGGCGGTCAGCGGCCGGTTCTCGTCGGACGGATCGCCGGCGCTCGTGACCTTCAGCGTCGCGACGCTGCTCGTATAGACGATCCGCTCGACGCCTTCGGCACGCGCCGCGCGCATCGTCGCGACCGCGCCTTCGAGGTTCGCGCGCTCGATCTCGTCCGGATCCGGCGCCCACAGCCGGTAGTCGGCCGCCACGTGCAGCAGGTAGCGCACGCCGCGCAGCGCGGCGCGCATCGACGTCTCGTCGCGCATGTCGCCGGTGACGATCTCGGCGTCGAGATCCGCGACGTTCGTGCGCGGGCTGGTCGGGCGCACCAGCACGCGCACCGCATAGCCCTTCTGCTGCGCGATGCGTGCGACGGCCGAGCCGACGAAACCGGACGCGCCGGTGACGAGAACGAGATCGCGGGAGGTATCAGTCATGCGTTTCCTTCAGGGCCGCGCGCGGGCGGCGCGGCGGTTGTGCGTCGGCGAGATTGTACGTGGTCGGCGCGCGCGGCGACGCGAGTGCCGCGCGGCGGCCGAGCCGGACAGCGTCGGCCCCCGCGGCCGGCCCGCCCGGCCCGTGTGCGAAGCGGCCGACGCGTCTACAATGCCGGGCTTGAATGCACTACGGGAGGGCGACGCGATGAGCCGCAATGACTTGGACGAACGGATCGAGACCTACTACGTGCGGGTGCGCGGCGTCGTGCAGGGCGTCGGTTTCCGTCACGCGACGGTGCGCGAGGCGCATGCGCTGAAGCTGCGCGGCTGGGTCGCGAATCTCGAGGACGGCAGCGTCGAGGCGATGATCCAGGGCCCCGGTCCGCAGATCGACCGAATGCTCGCGTGGCTGCGCCATGGGCCGCCGTCCGCGCGCGTGACCGAGGTCACGTTCGAGGAGCGTCGGACCGAAAAGCGCTTCGAGCGCTTCCAGCAGCAGTAAGGCGAAAACAACATGACGGGGTATCCGGAGGCCGGGCGCGGCATCGCGCTGTCGGTCGTGGCGTCAACGCTGTTCGCGCTGATGTCCGTCTACGCGAAACTGCTCGCGCCGCTCACAGGGCTCGACATCTTCGCGTGGCGAATCCTGTGGACCGTACCGGGCGCGCTCGCGTTGATCGCGCTGCGCGGCCGTTGGCCGGCGCTCGTCGAACTCGCGCGGCGCAGCGCGCGCGACTGGCGCCTGCTGATCGCGCTGCCGGTGAGCGCGGGCCTGCTCGGCCTGCAGCTGTGGCTGTTCCTGTGGGCGCCGCTGCACGGGCGGATGCTCGAAGTATCGCTCGGCTATTTCCTGCTGCCGCTGACGATGGTGCTCGTCGGCCGCTTTTACTATCACGAACGGCTCGACCCGCTGCAATGGGCGGCGGTCGCGTGCGCGGCGCTGGGCGTCGCGCACGAGGTGTGGGCGACGCGCGCGTTCGCGTGGCCGACGCTCGTCGTCGCGCTCGGCTATCCGCCGTATTTCGTGCTGCGTCGCCGGATCAACGCCGATTCGCTGGCCGCGTTCGCGCTCGAGATCGTGCTGCTGTCTCCGGTCGCGCTCGCGATGGTGTCGACGAGCCCGACGCCGGTCGCCAGCCATCCGCTGCTGTGGGCCGCGCTGCTGCCGGGGCTCGGCGTGCTCAGCACGCTCGCGCTCGCGAGCTACCTGAAGGCGAGCCGGATGCTGCCGATGGCGCTGTTCGGGATCCTTGGCTACGTCGAGCCGGTGCTGCTCGTCGCGGTGTCGCTGCTGCTGCTCGGCGAGACGCTGAGCGCCGCGCAGCTCGCGACCTACGGGCCGATCTGGGCCGCCGTCGCGCTGACCGCGTGGCACAGCGCGATGCTGATGCGGCGGCTGCCCGCGCCTGGCCGAGCATAGTCGCACCCGACTCGATCGCGGCGCCGACATGCCGCGCATCGTGCATCGCGCATTCGTCGTGTCGAATCCCGCGATGCTGACGTCGAACTGGCGACGCACTGACATCACGCTGGCCGCACCGCCAGCTTCGTATCGTCGATGTCACGCCTGTAATCGAACAGAAGATTCCGTTGCACTTTGTTACTTAGGGTATCCCCCGACCGGCCGCTAGACTGACCTGACCGTCTTCTCTTCGTATGCAGCGTTTCCATGAACGGTCATCTCCGTGCCGGGCCGGCCGGGTTGGCGCGATGCGGGCATACGCGTATCGCCGCCGATCAGGTTCGCCTTCTCCCTTTCGAATCTCCCGCCGGTGCGTGTCGCGCCGTCGTCGCGCAGGTGCGGCCATGTCGCTGAGTACGCCACCCGCCGCCTCGTTCCCGCCGGCGCGCAGCGGCCGCCTGATCGAAGTCGATTTCTTCCGCGGCATCGTGCTGCTGATGATCGTCGTCGATCACATCGGCGCGAGCGTGCTGTCGCGCGTGACGCTCCACGCCTTCGCGCTGTGCGACGCGGCCGAGGTGTTCGTGTTCCTCGGCGGCTTCGCGACCGCGAGCGCGTATGGCGCGATCGCCGACCGGCACGGCGCGCGCGCCGCGCAGCGGCGGTTCGTGCGTCGCGCGATGCAGATCTATCGCGCGTTTCTCGCGACGTCGACGCTGATGCTCGTCGTGTCGGCCGTGCTCGACCATTACGGGATCGACGCGCCGAACCTCGCGCTCGACGACGTCAGCGTGATGCTCGCGTCGCCGCTCACGGGCGCAGCCGAGCTGCTCACGTTCCAGCGCCAGCCGTATCTCGCGTCGGTGCTGCCGATGTACGTGCTGTTCGCGCTCGCGTCGCCGGTGATCGTGCCGTTCGCGCGCCGCCATCCGTGGCTGCTCGTCGCGTTCAGCGCGGCGTCGTGGCTGGCGGCTGGCTGGCTCGGCCCCGAGCTGCTGGACACCGACTCGTTCCGCTGGAGCTTCAACCCGTTCGCGTGGCAGCTGATGTTCGTCGCCGGCGTGCTCGCGCGCTGCCAGCCGTTCTACCGGCACGTCGCGCTCGGACGCTGGAGTGCCGCGGCAACCGGCGTCGCATGCGCGATCGTGCTCGGTTGCGCGAGCTACAAGCTGTTCTCGGGGCTGCCGGTGCCCGAAGGCGTGCTCAAGCGCGATCTCGCACTGCCGCGCATCGTGAGCTTCGCAGCGGTCGCGTGGCTGATGGCGGACTGCGTGCGCCACGGCTGGATCGCGCGGATCGCGCGCGCGGTGCAGCCCGTGGTGGCGGTCGGCCAGCGCGGGCTCATCTGCTTCGTCGCGGGCGCGGCGATTTCTCTCGTCATCGATTCGCTGCTGCATCCGGTCGCGAACGGCGCCGAGTTGCGGCGCATCGGCCTGGGCCTCGCGGCCGACGCATGCGCGGTCGGGCTGATGATGGCCGTGGCGGGTTCGGGATCGTGGTTCGCGCGCTGGCGCGCCGCGGCCGCGTGAGCGGCGCGGGAGCGCGCGCAGGCGGCCGCGCGACGGCGGTGCGGTCAGTGAGGTGAGCCGATGCGGGAGCGGGGGACGGCGGTCGCGTCATCGGATTCGGTGTCGTCGCGTTCGTCGGACGTCGGATCGTCCTGCTGCGCGAGCACCGCGTCGGCTTCGGCTGCGGCGCGGGCGGCGCGCAATGCGGTGCAGCGCTGCGCGTGCCGGATGTCCGACAGTATCCTCAAGAGCCGAGTCGTTTTGCTTTTCATGATCTTCTCCCGCCGGTGCGCATCGCGTGGAACGGATGGACCGTTGCAACCAGTGTAGGACGTGCTGGCCGTGCTGGCGGGAGAATGTGGCGTGCATGCCGCACGCCGAGGGATAGTACTTACTGGGCCGAAGCCATCGCCTGCGCCTGCAACGCTTCTTCCTCGCGGCGTTCTTCCGCGCAGCGCTGATGCTGGCGCGACAGGCGGTTCATCATCGGCAGCAGCAGCAGCGCGAGCAGCATGCCGATCGCGGCGAGCCAGCCGAGCTTCTCGAACAGCGACAGGTAGAGCGGCAGCGATTCGGTGGCCGGCAGGTCGTGCGACGGCATCTGCGCGAAGTTCGCGACGACGCTGCCGAGATACTGCGACACGCCCGTCGCGACGAAATACGCGCCCATCATGAAGCCGCTCATGCGCGCCGGCACGTAGCGCGCGATCATCGCGAGGCCGAGGCCGCTCACCAGCAGTTCGCCGAGCGAGTAGAGGCCGTAGCCCCACACCATGAACCACGACGACACGCGACCGTCCACCGCGTAGCGGCCGCTGATCGTGAACACGAGGTAACCGGCAGCCACCGCGCCGAAGCCGAACGCGTACTTCGCCGCGACCGGCAGGTCACGGCCGCTTTTCGAGAACGCGTTGTAGATCCACACGAGCACCGGGCTCAGCATCATGATCCAGATCGGGTTCAGTGCCTGGAACTGTGCGGCGCTCCACGTGAACAGCGTCGTGCCGAACAGGATGAAGCGCGGATCGACGTTGCGCAGCGCGAACAGCGTCAGCGACGTCGACATCTGCACGTAGAAGATGAAGAACAGGATCACCTGGCCGATCAGCACGAGCGCCGCGATCAGGCCGGCACGCTCCGAACGCTCCGACTTCGCGATCATGTACGCGAAGATCGCGAGGATCGCGAATGCTGCCGTCCACACGCTCGCGACCGCGAGCTGCTTGTGCTGCAGCACGTACAGCGTGACCAGCGCGAGCGCGACGCCGCCTGCCGCCACGCCGCCGAGGCGCTTCCAGCGGATCGGTTCGTCGTCGGGCTGCGAGCCGATGTGCGCGAGCGTGCGGTGCATCAGCATGAAGTTCAGGATCGCGAGCAGCATGCCGGCGCAGCAGACCGCGAACGCGGTGTGCCAGCCCCAGTGATCCTTGATCCACGGCGTCGCGAGCATCGACACGGTCGAGCCGATGTTGACAGCCATGTAGTAGATCGTGAACGCGCTGTCGATGCGTGCGTCGTCGCCTTCGTAGATGCGGCGCACGAGGTTCGCCGCGTTGGCCTTGAACAGGCCGTTGCCGACGACGATCACGCCGAGCGATGCGTACATGTACGCCAGCGCGTCGTTCGGGACCGCCAGCATCAGGTAGCCGGCGCACAGCACGGCCGCGCCGATGATCATCGTGCGACGGGCGCCGAGCACCTTGTCGCCGATCCAGCCGCCGATCGACGGCGACGCGTAGACGAGCGCGGTGAACGCGCCCCAGGTCAGGTTCGCGTGGCTGTCGGTGAAACCGAGCCGGTCGACCATGAAGAGGACCAGGAGCGCGGCCATGCCGTAGTAGCCGAAGCGCTCCCACATTTCGATGAGGAAGACCGTCGTAAACGATCGGGTTTGTGAAACAGGTGCGTGCATCATCAATCTCGTTTGAAACGGACGGCGCGGATCGCGCGTCGCCTTGGGGGTCGAACTGGCGCCGGAGCACGGTGGCCGGGTAGGCTTTGCGTCGGCGATGGAGCAGTCGGGCCGGGGTCGGACTCCGCCTGACGAGGCGGCGCGAGACCCCGACCGGCGCGCGAGTGGTAACGTTTGCCGGTCCGGTGCGTCAGGTCCGCGCCACTCAGGGAAACTCCCGATATGGCAGCAGCTTTCAGGAACATTTGTCTCATCATCTACTTGTAAGCTTGGCGCCCGTTCTCCGCAAATTCCCGGAGAGCCGCTTGCAGCTTGCCTGTGAAGACGGCGAGTCTGGCAAGATAGCGCGTCGTTTCGCTCGCTTCGGGCCCTGTTTAGTGCACCGGGCTCAACGCCGAAGACGTGTGCGAACCCGAAGATTAAGCCATCTCAAGTTAACTTAGTTACTTTCCATCAAACATTTTTTGACGACCACTTTTCGGCCTGCTATGGTTCCCCCCACTGAAAACTCGCGATCGGCAGACGCTGTCGCACTTGGCAGCAAGATTCGCGCGTTGCGCCAACGACTCAAGCGCACGCTCGACGACACCGCTACCGCCGCGGGGATTTCGAAGCCGTTTCTGTCTCAAGTCGAGCGCGGGCTCGCGTCGCCGTCGCTGACGTCGCTGGCCGGTATCGCCCAGGCGCTCGGCGTGACGGTGCAGTACTTCGTGGATACGCCGAGCGAGGAACGCTCGGTCTGCCGAGGCGAGCAGTTGCGCTTCTTCGGATTCGCCGATTCGGCGAACCTGTTCGCGAGGCTGACGAACGTGTCCGAAGGGCGTCAGCTCGAGGCGATCCTCGTGCGGATGCCGCCGGGGCAGAAACGGTCGGAGGTGACAACGCATGCAGGAGAGGAGTTCCTGTATGTAATTGAAGGGGAAGTGTCGCTGACGCTGGAAGGCAAGACGTTCGTCCTGCAGGCCGGCGACAGTTCGCACTATCAGTCGACGGTCCCGCACAGCTGGGTCAACACCGCGACGATCGAGTCGGTGGTGGTCTGGGTCGGTACGCCGCGGCTGTTCTAACGCACAGGTATTCCTTCGTTTCAGAGACGGGATACCTGTCGAAAGAAACGTAAGGAATACTAAAATGCAATACGAGAATCACGGGCCTCCTCAATCGCTGCACCCGTCAGCGTCTCACGCGTAATCCGCGGCATCCGCCGCGCAACGCTCACCGAACAACCTTCTCAAAACTGCCACGATGAAATCCTTGCATGCCATCTCGGCCGTGCTGGCCGCGCTCGCCCTGACGACGCCCGCCGTTCACGCCGTTACCGTTCCGTCGAACGTCGCGCTCGCCCCTCAACAGGACCTGACGCGCCAGGTGCCTGCCGAAGTCGAGTCGCTCGATCCGGCGCACATCGAATCGTGGACCGGCAACACGATCGGCCTCGACCTGTTCGAAGGGCTCGCCCGCATCGATGCGGCCGGCCAGGTCGTGCCGGGCGTTGCGCAGTCGTGGGAGCGCAAGACGCCGACGACATGGATCTTCAAGCTGCGCCACGATGCGAAGTGGAGCAACGGCCAGCCCGTGACGGCCGCCGATTTCGTCTACTCGTGGCAGCGTCTCGTCGATCCGAAGACGGGCTCGAAGTACACGATCCTCGTCGAGTTCGTGAAGAACTCGAAGGACATCATCGCCGGCAAGGCCGCCCCGTCGACGCTCGGCGTGCGCGCGGTCGACCCGTACACGCTGGAAGTGACGACCGACGTGCCCGTCGCGTTCTTCCCCGAGCTGACCGCGATGGCGCCGCTCGCGCCGGTGAACAAGGACGTGGTGACGAAGTTCGGTGACGCATGGACGCGCCCGGGCAATATCGTCAGCAACGGTGCATACCAGCTCGTCGACTGGCAGCCGAACAACCGCATCGTGGCGACCAAGGACGCGAAGTACTGGAACGCGCCGAAGGTCGTGATCAGCAAGGTCACGTACCTGCCGATCGAAAGCGACGAAACCGCGATGCGCATGTACCAGGCCGGCCAGATCGACTACAGCTACTCGATTCCGTCGGGCATCTTCCAGCAGGTCAGCAAGCAGTTCGGCGGCGAACTGCGCCCGGGCCTGCAGCTCGCGACCTACTACTACTACCTGAACAACAGCGACGCGGCGCTGAAGGACAAGCGCGTGCGCCAGGCGCTGTCGATGGTGATCGATCGCGACGTGCTCACGTCGAAGCTCACGCAGGCCGGCGAGAAGCCGATGTACGGCCTGATGCCGAACGGCACGAAGGGCGCGCAGCCGTTCACGCCGGAATGGGCGTCGTGGCCGATGGCCAAGCGCATCGCGACCGCGAAGGACCTGTTGAAGCAGGCCGGCTACTCCGACGCGAAGCCGCTGTCGTTCACGCTCACGTACAACACCAACGACCTGCACAAGAAGGTCGCGCTGTTCACCGCATCGGAATGGCGCACGAAGCTCGGCATCAACACGAAGCTCGAGAACGTCGAGTTCAAGGTGCTGATGAAGGAACGGCATGACGGCAAGGTGCAGATCGCGCGCGACGGCTGGTTCGCCGACTACAACGACGCAATGACCTTCTTCGACCTGATCCGCTGCGGCAGCTCGCAGAACACCGTCGGCTACTGCAACAAGCAGATGGATACGCTCGTCGACGAAGGCAACCAGAAGCTCGACGACAAGGCACGTGCCGCGCTGCTCACGCAGGCGCACGACACGGCGATGAACGACACGCCGATGGTGCCGCTGTTCCAGTACTCGGCCGACCGTCTCGTGAAGCCCTACGTGGGCGGCTACTCGCTGAAGAACGTGATCGACATGCGTGCGTCGCAGGACATGTACCTGATCAAGCACTGAGCGGAGCGATCATGCTGGCCTACGCATTGAGACGCACGTTGTGGGCGGTGCCGACGATTCTCGCCGTCATCACCGTCTGCTACCTGCTGCTGCATTTCACGCCCGGCGGTCCGTTCGATACGGAGAAGCAGCTGTCCGCGGCGACGCTCGCGAACCTGAACGCGAAGTACCACCTCGACGAGCCGCTGTGGAAGCAGTACCTGCTGTACCTGAACGCGCTGCTGCACGGCGATCTCGGTCCGTCGTTCCGTTACGTCGACTGGTCGGTGAACGATCTCGTGAAGAAGGCGCTGCCCGTGAGTCTCGGCGTGGGCGGCGTGTCGATCCCGATCTCGATCGTGTTCGGCGTGCTGCTCGGCACCGTCGCGGCCGTGCGGCGCGACAGTCTGATCGACCGCTTCGTGATGCTGATCGGCAACTTCGGCAACGTCGTGCCGCCGTTCGTGCTCGGCCCGGTGCTGGTATGGATCTTCGCGATCCTGCTGAAGACGTCGGCCGGCAACGGCTGGCTGCCGGCCGGCGGCTGGGGCGACGGCGGCTGGCAGTACCGGCTGCTGCCGATCGTGCTGCTGACCTTCATCAACGTGTCGCTGCTCGCACGCGTGATGCGCGGCTCGATGATCGAGACGCTGTCGAGCAACTACATTCGCACCGCGCGCGCGAAGGGCCTGCCGGGCTCGACGATCGTGCTGCGCCACGCGCTCAAGCCCGCGCTGATGCCGGTCGTGTCGCTGTTCGGCACGGTCTGCATCACGTCGATCACGGCGGCCGTCGTCACCGAATCGGTGTTCGCGCTGCCGGGGCTCGGACAGCTTGTCGTGAACGGCGCGATCAACCGCGACTACACGCTGGTGCTCGGCCTCGTCGTGCTGACGACCGTCTGTGCGGTGCTGTTCAACCTGCTGGTCGACCTCGCGTACGCGTGGCTCGATCCGCGCATCCGTTATTGAGCGAGGCACTGCGATGACTCCGACTACTCCCGTCGTCAGTCTGCCCGTGCAGACCGACTCGCCGCCGCGTTCGCGCTCGCCGCTCGCGCTCGCGTTCGCGCGCTTCCTTCACAACCGTGCGGCCGTGTTCAGCCTCGTGCTGCTCGCGCTGATCACGCTCGCGTGCTTCGTCGGCCCGTGGCTGCTCGCGGCCGATCCCGCCGCGAGCGACTGGGGCTCGATCAGCCTGGCGCCGACGCTCGCGAACCAGCACTGGTTCGGCACCGACGAACTCGGCCGCGACCTGCTCGTGCGCACGCTGATCGGCGGCCGCGTGTCGATCGAGGTCGGCCTGCTCGGCACGCTGGTGTCCGGCCTGTTCGGCGTCGCATGGGGCGCGACCGCCGGCTTCGCGGGCGGCCGCGTCGACTCCGCGATGATGCGCGTCGTCGACATGATGTACGCGATCCCGTACCTGCTGATCGCGATCCTGATGATGACCCTGTTCGGCCGCTCGTTCATGCTGGTCGTGCTGACCATCAGCGCGTTCTCGTGGATCGACATGGCGCGCGTCGTGCGCGGCCAGACGCTGTCGCTGCGCAACCGCGAGTTCGTCGATGCGGCGCGCGCGATCGGCGTGTCGCCGGCATCGATCGTGCTGCGCCACATCGTGCCGAACCTGCTCGGCGTGGTCGTCGTGTACGCGACGGTCTCGGTGCCGAACATCGTGCTGACCGAATCGGTGCTGTCGTTCCTCGGCCTCGGCGTGCAGGAGCCGATGACGAGCTGGGGCGTGCTGATCCAGGACGGCGCGCAGAAACTGGAATCGATGCCGTGGCTGCTGCTGGCGCCGGCCGTCATGCTCTGCGTGACGCTCTACTGCGTGAACTTCGTTGGCGATGGCCTGCGTGACGCGCTCGACCCGAAGGATCGCTGAGATGAAACAACCCCCACGCTCACTATGTTCGCTCGGGGGGGCGCAGCCCCCCCGTCTCCCCCAGGCGCTTCCATCGAAGTGTCGGGCGGCCCGGCGGAGGCTGGCATGACAGCACTACTCGAAGTAGACAACCTCGGCGTGCGTTTCTCGCGCAAGGACGCACCGCCGATCGACGCCGTAAGCGGCGTGTCGTTCACGCTCGAAGCCGGCAAGACGCTCGGCATCGTCGGCGAATCGGGCTCGGGCAAGAGCCAGACCGTGATGGCGCTGCTCGGCCTGCTGGCCGGCAACGGCACGACGACGGGTGTCGCGCGCTATCGCGGCGACAACCTGCTCGCGATGGATACGCGCGCGCTGAACGCGGTACGCGGCGACCGGATCGCGATGATCTTCCAGGATCCGATGACGTCGCTCAATCCGTTCCTGACGATCGAGCGGCAGATGACCGAGACGCTGCAGCTGCATCGCAAGCTGTCGCGCAAGGAAGCCACGAAGCGCGCGATCGAGGTGCTCGAGTCGGTGCGCATTCCGGACGCAGCGCGCCGCATCCGCATGTATCCGCACGAGTTCTCGGGCGGCATGCGCCAGCGCGTGATGATCGCGATGGCGCTCCTGTCCGAGCCGGAAATCCTGATCGCCGACGAGCCGACCACCGCGCTCGACGTGACCGTGCAGGCGCAGATCATCGACCTGCTGCGCGAGCTGAACCGCGAGCGCGGCACCGCGATCGTGCTGATCACGCACGACATGGGCGTGGTCGCGGGCCTCGCGGACGACGTGATGGTCATGTATGCGGGCCGCACCGTCGAATACGCGCCGGCCGAATCGATCTTCGCGGCGCCGTCGCATCCGTACACGATCGGCCTGCTCAATGCGCTGCCGCGCCTGACCGATGCGGACGACGCGCCGCTCGTCGCGATTCCCGGCAATCCGCCGATGCCCGGCACCGCGCCGGCCGGCTGCGCGTTCGCGAAACGCTGCACGTATGCGCAGGAGCGCTGCGGTGCCGCGCGCCCCGCGCTCGAAACCTACGGCGCGGTGGGCGCGGTGCGCGCATGCCACCGGCCGCTGGCCGATCTGACGGGAGGTCTGCGATGAGCGTCGATGAACGCCGCAATGCCGGCGCGACGGGCACGACGAGCGATACGCTGCTGTCCGTCGAGGATCTGAAGGTGCATTTCCGCGTGCCGCTCGGCGGCTATCCGTGGTCGCCGAAGGGCACGCTGCGTGCGGTCGACGGCGTGTCGTTCGACGTGAAGCGCGGCGAGACGGTCGGGCTCGTCGGCGAGTCGGGCTGCGGGAAGTCGACGCTCGCGCGCGCGCTGATCGGCCTCGTGCCGATGACGGCCGGCACGGTGCGCTGGCGCGGTGACGCCGTCGCGCCCGATCACCTGCGCGGCACCGCGATGCGCCGCGAAGTGCAGATGATCTTCCAGGATCCGCTCGCGTCGCTCGATCCGCGCATGACGATCGAGCAGATCGTCGCGGAGCCGCTCGTCACGCACCATGCGGGCCTCGGCCGCACCGAGGTGCGGCGCCGCGTGGTCACGATGCTCGAGCGCGTCGGCCTGAATGCGCATCACCTGCAGCGCTATCCCCACGAATTTTCCGGCGGGCAGTGCCAGCGCGTCGGTATCGCGCGTGCGCTGATCGGCGAGCCGAAGCTCGTGATCTGCGACGAACCCGTATCGGCGCTCGACGTGTCGATCCAGGCGCAGATCGTGAACCTGCTGCGCGATCTGCAGCGCGAACTGTCGTTGTCCTATCTGTTCGTCGCGCACGACCTGGCGGTGGTGAAGGCCATCAGCCAGCGCGTGCTCGTGATGTATCTCGGCCGCGTGATGGAGTTCGGCACGCGGCAAGACGTGTACGGCGTGCCGCAGCACCCGTACACGAAGGCGCTGCTCGATGCGGCGCCGACGCCGGAGCCGGCACGCGAGCGTGCTCGCCGTCCGATGCTGCTGGCGGGCGAGATGCCGTCGCCGCTCAACCCGCCGTCCGGCTGCGCGTTTCGCACGCGCTGCCCGGTCGCGATCGACGCGTGCTCGCAGGACGTGCCGTTGCCGGAAGTGCGGCACGGCTCGGCCGCACGTGTCGCGTGCATTCGGGCGGGCGCGGCGGCGTGAAGTGACGCAGCAACCATAACCAGGCAGGTCGACAGGGGTAGGGTGCGGCGCGAACGATCTTCGCGCCGCGGGTAGAGGCGCGTCCTTAGCCGGGCTCGCCGGGGGGCCGGAAGCGGATCGCAACCGGCGTGGACGACATCAACACAAGACGAGAATGACGATGAAAAAGCAAAAGACGATCGGGACGGCATCGAAGATGCTGCTTGCATGGGGCTTGCCGGCGCTCGCCGGCGTATCGCTGACCGGCGTCGCGCACGCTGACGACGCGGCCCCCGCGCCGCTGACGGTCGCGCAGGCTGCGCCGTCCGCGGGCGCGAGCGTGTCGGTTGCGCAGGCAACGACCCCGAACGCCGTGATCAATGCCGAGGCGAGCCAGGCCGTCACGCCGCCGGACGAGCCGTCGGCACAGTCGAAGTCGAACGGCTTCATCGCCGACAGCCATCTGAACTTCCTGTTCCGCAACTATTCGGACGTGCTCGACAGCAAGGGCGGACCGCACCGCCATGCGTGGGTCCAGGGTGTGATGGCGAACTTCGAATCGGGCTACACGACGGGCCTGATCGGCTTCGGCGTGGACGCGTCGGTGTATGCGGCGCTGAAACTCGACGGCGGCGCGGGCGCGGGCAGCATGGTCCACATCGCGAAGGGCGGCGGTGGCGGCAACCAGCTCGCGTGGGCATACCCGGGCATCTACGACGTGAAGGCGCGCATCTCGAACACGGTGATCAAGTACGGTCTGCAGGCCGTCGACAACCCGTTCATGGAGCAGCACGACAACCGTGCGCTGCCGCCGACGTTCCTCGGCGCGACGATCGTCAGCAATGAATTCAAGAACGTGATGCTCGAGGCCGGCAGCTTCACGAAGAACGACGCACGCGGCCATACGACGCTCACGAACCTCACGACGCAATACGGTGGCACGCGCGTCAATCGCCTGACCTATGTCGGCGGCACGTGGGACTACTCGCCGAACGGCGAAGTCGCGCTGTACGCGAACCAGGCCGACGACGTATGGCACCAGTACTACGCGTCGGTGAAGCACAGCATCGGCAGCACGCAGACGATCAAGTGGACGGGCTTCGGCAACGTCTACTCGACGCACGACACGGGCGACGCGCTGCAGGGCAAGATCGACAACAACGCATACAGCCTGTCGCTGGCCGCGCAGCACGGCCCGCACGAGCTGCTGCTCGGCTACCAGCAGATCCTCGGTGACCAGTTCTTCGACTACCTGAACGAAACCAACGGCATCTTCCTGACCAACTCGATGGACGTCGACTACAACGCGCCGCACGAAAAGTCGCTGCAGCTGCGTTACACGTTCTACGGCAAGGAAGCGGGCCTGCCGGGCTTCAAGGCGATGGTCTGGGGCGTGACGGGCTGGGGTGCGGACGGCAGCGCGGGGGCCGCGAACGATCCGGGCAAGTCAAGCATCTACTGGAGCAACGGTGCGCCGGTGCAGGGCCGTCACCACGAGTTCGGCTTCATCCCGTCGTACACGTTCCAGAGCGGCAAGCTGAAGGACACGAAGGTCACGTTCATCGCGATGTGGCACAACGGTTCCGCGCACTACTCGGACGCGACGAACCGCGAGTATCGCCTGGTCGTGAACGTGCCGCTGCACGCGTTCTGATCGAAGGGGGCGCATGCGCCCCCGCATCACACGGCCGGCCTGCGAGCGAAACGATCAGGCCGGCTTGTGCAGCCCCGCGACCGGATCGTTCGCAGCGGGCATGTCTTCCACGAGCGACGTGAGCTGGCGGCCCGTATCGCGCCATGCGTCGAGGCCGCCGCGCAGCGCGAGCGCATCGGTGAAGCCTGCGTCGAGCAGGCGTTTCGCCATCAGCGCGGCCGTGAACTCGTTCGGGCACGAGCAGTACACGACAAACTTCTGCGTGAACGGATAGCGCGCGACGATGTCGCCGATCTGGCGTTCGTCCGCGAACTGCGCGCCGGGAATCGTGAACGGGTCGAGCTTGCGGTGTTCGGGCGAGCGCACGTCGAGGACCACCGGCGCGGACGCATCGCGCATCATCACGTCGAGCTCGTCGACGCCGATTCGCGCGCTCGCGAGCTGGCGGATCAGCGCGCGGCGGCGCATCCAGCGGATCGCCGCGTACACCGCCAGCACCGCGACGGCCGCCAGCAGCGCCACGCGGCCGAGCTGGCCCGCGCCGGCGAACAGCCAGTCGATCTGGCGATAGAACATCACCCCGACCACCAGCCCGACGATCGTCCACAGCGCGGCGCCGAGCGCATCGTAGCCGACGAACGTGCGATAGCGCGTGCCGAACGCGCCGGCCATCGGCACCGACACGAGCGACAGCCCCGGAATGAAGCGCGCGACGGCGAGCACGCGCACGCCGTAGCGGCCGAAGAAGCGCTCGGTCTTTTTCACGCAGCTGTCACGCGACAACGACAGCCGGCAGATCGTCTTCAGCGTCGTGCCGCCGAAGCGCCGGCCGGCGAGGTACCACACGGTGTCGCCGATCAGTGCGCCGAGCACCGACAGCGCGACCACCGTGATCAGTTGCGAGCCGATCATCGCCGGATGCATCGCGGACATCGCGCCGAACAGCACGAGCGTCGGCATCGCGGGCACCGGCAGCCCGATGGCCGCCGCGAGCACGTTGGCGAAGACGAGAAGCGGCCCGTATTGGGCGACGAGGTCACGGAGGAGCATGACGGCTGGCCGAAAAGGAAGCGCGTGGGGAGGATACGCAGATGGGCCGATTATCGGCCATTTTCAACCGGACGGCGGGAAATGACGGAAAGCGCCTGACGGCGGCAGGGAGATGCGGGCGGGACGGTGAGCCGATGCATTGCGCGCGGCTCACCGCTCGACATCAGGAAGAGGTGCGGGCGAGCGATGCGACGCCGTGGTTTTCGCCGGGCAACTCGGCGCCGTGCGAGCGGATCGCCGCGATCAGCTCGGCTGGCGTGATCTCGTAGCGGACCTCGCGGTGAATGCCGGGCTTGCGTTCGTCGATCTCGATCAGCAGCACGCTCTTGCCGTCGCCGGTCGATTCGAGCCGGAGCGAGCGCAGTTCACGGCCGTCGGCCGGGTCGTGTTCGGTGAGCAGGGTCATTGCCCCGGATGAGCCGGTAGTGCGCATCGAACCTATCCTCGTGTCGTGTGTGCCAGGTTGGCGAAGATGTCGTTATTGAATGCAGCTTGACGAAGTTTAACGCGAACGGGCCGCAACACGGAGCATTTTCGTGGGCATGAAAAGAGGGCTGCACCACCTATCCTTCTGATATTTGAGCCGCGCCAGGCGGGCGTCTCAGCCGGATCGGCCGACGCCGCGCCCGGCGTCCGGCCGATGATCCGGCCGGGCGGGTGCGTGCCGTCAGAAGCGGTCGGCGAGCCCCATCGCCGGGTCGCTGACCGAGTGGCGGCCCGTTTCGACGCGGCCGGCGATGCGGCGCGAGAAGCTCGCGTCGCTGTCGGCGGTGACGACGAAGTCGTACCAGTGCCCGGTCGAGTCGAGCTTCCAGTGCAATTCCGATTGACCGCCGGCGTGCACCGTGACGGTCCACGTCGTGCCCGTGTCGTTGCCGTTGCCGTGGTCGTCGTTCGCGCCGCGACCGGACAGCGGGCCGTACACCTCGTTCGACTTCACCGTGAAGCGCACGGCGCTGCCGCCGTCGTTGCGCAGCCGCAGATGCAGGTTGCCGCTCGCACCCGCATAGCCGACCCGGATTTCCGGATGCGGTGCGCGCGCGCCGGCCAGTCGGGCGAGGTCGCCGGTGAAGCGGCGGTGATAGCCGTTCGGACCGAGCACCCACAGGTCATATTTACCGCTGTCGTCGGCCAGCGCCGCCCAGTCGCCGCGCAGCGCCTTGCCCGGCTCGACGACGTAGCGGCGCGGCACGCGGTCGAGGTGCAGCTTGTCGTACACGTGGAATACCGCTGCCGCGCGGCCGGTGTTCGCGAACTTCAGCGTGACGGTGCCCTGGCCGGCATCGACGTGCGCGCTTGCATGCAGCTCGTACGGCAGTGCGCGCGACGGGCGCACGCCGGCGGCCTGCGCGGGCAGCGACGGCGTGGCCGGCGGCGTGATCTTCGGCGCGGCCTGCTGCGCGGCGCTCAGCGCGTCGACCTGGTTTTTCGTCGTACGACCCGCGAGCGTCGGCAGCGGTTCGTTGTTCGGCGCGCGGAAGTTGAACGCGCTCGTCAGGTCGCCGCACACCGCGCGGCGATACGCGCTGATCTGCGGCTCGACGACGCCGAAGCGTTTCTCGAGGAAAAGCAGCGTCGACGTATGGTCGAACACCTGCGAGTTGACCCAGCCGCCGCGGCTCCACGGCGACACAACCCACATCGGCACGCGCGGCCCCGGGCCGTACGGACGGCCGTCGGCCGCGGGCTGGCTCGACGTCGCCGGCGCGAAGTCGTGGTACTCGACGGCGACGTCGGCATCCGCGAGCGTATGGCCGCCCGCAAGCGAGCCGTCCGCATTGCGCGACGGCACGGCCGGCGACGGCATGTGGTCGAAGAAGCCGTCGTTCTCGTCGTAGTTGATCAGCAGCACGGTCTTGCTCCACACGTCCGGATTCGCGGTCAGCGCATCGAGCACCGCCTGCACGTACCACGCGCCCTGCGCGGGGCTCGACGGCCCCGGGTGTTCGCTGTACACCGACGGCGGGATGATCCACGACACCTCGGGCAGCTTGCCGCTGCGGATGTCGTCGCGAAACGTTTCGAGGAAGCCGTACGGCATCGTGTTGCCGAAGCCCTTTGCGAGCGGGCTCAACGGATCGTCGATCGCCGGATCGTAGAACGCCCCGGCCGCCGTCACCGGCTGCGTGATGTCCGTCGACGCGACGTACGCGGGCCGGCGTGCGGGCGGCATCTGCTCGATGGCCGCGCGCCAATGGCGAAAGCTCATCATCTCGTTGCAGCCGAAATTGTCGATCAGGCTCTGGTAGACCTTCCAGTTCACGCCGGCCTGCTGCAGCCGGTCCGCGTAGGTTGTCCATGTCCAGCCCTGGCTCGACGGGCCGATGTCGTTGCCGCCGTTGAACTGGTTGTTCAATGCGGCGAGCTTCACGTGGCTGCCGTCGGCCGGGCTGATGCCGTTCGGGCCGTTGGTGCCGCTCCAGTAGAACAACCGGTTCGCGATCGTGCCCGTATGCATCCCGCAGTGGTAGTGGTCGCACAGCGTGAATGCGTCGGCGAGCGCGCGCTGGAACGGCACTTCGGCCGCATCGTAATAGCCCATCGACAGCGGCGTCTTGGCGTCGGGCCAGCGGTTCATCCGGCCATGGTCCCACGCGGCCTGCGCGTCGGCCCACGTGTGCGGCGTGCCGCCCGCGCGCTGCGCGTTGCCCTGGCTCACATCGAGATGGTACGGCGTGAAGGTCGTCGCGGGCGTCGCTTTCGTGTAGGTCTGGTAGAACACGTCGCGGCCGTTCGGCGACGGCACCGCGAAGCGGTCGCCGTAACCGCGCACGCCCTTGAACGTGCCGAAGTAGCCGTCGAATGCGCGGTTCTCCATCATCAGCAGCACGACGTGCTTCACGTCCTTGATGGTCCCCGTTTCGTGAAACGCGGGAATGGCGAGCGCGCGGCGGATGCTCGGCGGAAACGCGGAAAGCGCGGCGGCGGCGAGGCCGGAAGTGGCGGTTTGCTGAAGGAATTTGCGGCGTGACGTCATGGCGTTCTGATCCTGTGATGATGGGAGCGTTCGTGACTTCGTCTGGTTGCGCTCGTGCGTCGTCCCCCCGGGACGGTCCGCGATGCGTGTGCGTTCGAGCGCGTCGGCCGTTGTCGTGATCCTGTGCGCCGCGCGCTCGTGATGCGCGGGGCAGGACGTCGGCACACGCGGGCCCGGCGAGTGCCGGGCAGGGCGCGGCCAGTCTAGGGAGCGCAGATGACGTCGACGTGATGCGGAAATGACATGACGTATTGCGTCGATTACGTTGTGTGCTCAACTAATTTGAGGCGCGTCGCGAAGATGGCGGAATGGATGGAAATTGCCGGTTTCCCCGGCGGGAGCGGTCAAGAATTGCCGGCTGCGTGAAATTTGCGTGACGCCGTGTAGTTGTGCATGCAACAGAATCGCGTTATGTGGCGACCATGTTTCATTTGCGTGAAATCGGATAAGCTCGATGCGTTGTTGCGTTCGTGCAGCAACATGCCCCGGCCCGATACTTTCGACTCTACCCAGTCATGACCGATATCACGATCCGGCACAGCGAGACGCACGACGTCGACGCGATCCGGCACATCGTCGCTCACCCTGCGGTGTACCTGAACACGCTCCAGCATCCGTTTCCGTCGCACGAGAAATGGCAGCAGCGGCTCGAACGGCTGCGCGAACAGGGCGTGAGTCTCGTCGCCGAACTCGACGGCTCGGTGGTCGGCCATCTCGCGCTGCATCCCGAGCAGAACCCGCGCCGGCGTCACGCGGCGTCGCTCGGGATGATGGTCGATGCGTCGCATCACGGGCGCGGCATCGGCGGCCGGCTCCTGGCCGCCGCCATCGACCTCGCCGAAAACTGGCTGAACGTCACGCGTCTTGAATTGACCGTGTTCGTCGACAACGCGGTGGCCATCGCGCTGTATGAAAGGCACGGCTTCAGGATCGAGGGCGAGGCGCCGGACTATGCGCTGCGCGACGGTGCGTATGCGTCGGTGTATCAGATGGCGCGGATCAAGGGGCGGCAGTAATCGACGCGTGTCGACGCGGGCATGCTGGCCGGTATGCGCGACAAGGCCGCGCTCGCCGATGCGCTACGCGCGGTACTGCGCGAGCCGGTACTGGCGCGGGCCGATTCGGACGTGCTCGTCGCCGCGCCCGCGCGCACGATGCGTCGGTCAGGCCGGTCGTGAGGCAGTTCGACGGCGTATGCGCGAAGCTGCCTGCGGGCGATCCGCAGACAGTGGCATGCGCGAAACCGATTCAGCCGGTGAAGGCGTAACGATGGGAGGGCGCGCGCTCGGGCGTATTGATATGGTGATTACTGGCCCGACTCCGACGACGCGCCGTGATTACTGCCATAGCCGGCACTTTGCTGGCGGGCAATCTTCGCTTCGGCGGAAACGATGCTGGCCGGATAGAACCAGTCGCTCGACTGGAAGCCGGCCTGCTTGAGCGCCTTCACTTCGGCGTGGACCTGCGCACGCGTGAGCGGCGGGTTCGACTGCGCTTGCGCGGCGAGCGGGGCGGATACGGCCAGGGCAATGGCAACTGCATGAATCAGGCGCTTCATGATCGGGACCTCCATGTTTCCGATGGGGCGGCCGGCCTTCGTTCGACGAAGCGGCGGCGGTTGGAAACAGTCTAGGCCCGGCCTCGCGCGGGAAAAATGCGATCGCTCCCAACGCAGTGTTCTGCAACGGACAACAATGGACAGGGTGAGCAGGCTGTGCCGGATTGCGGTACGCGGCGGACGTTGGGCCTCCGGGCCGTGCGGTAGTGCGGCGCTGTGCGGCTCCGGTCGGTCGGGGGACGCATTGGCCGATGCGAATGCCGGGCGCCCCGCCCCGGTTTGCATGCAGACGTGCCGGGAACGTGCCCCGCGATGGATATCGCGCAGCGCTGTCTGTTGCGGCGATGCCAGGCCGTCGAGCCGCCGTGACACGCGCAGGGAAGAAGGGGGTGCCGGCCGCGTCGATGCGGCCGGCCGAGGGGGGGCGGCGTGCGGAACGCCGCCCGATGTGAAGGCTTACACGAGGCCCGTCGTGTAGTACACGGCGATCACGAAGAACACCGCGAGCGTCTTGATCACGGTGACCGCGAAGATGTCGCGGTACGACTCGCGGTGCGTGAGGCCAGTGACCGCGAGCAGCGTGATGACCGCGCCGTTGTGCGGCAGCGTATCCATGCCGCCGCTGGCCATCGCGACGACCCGGTGCAGCACGTCCAGCGGAATGTTGGCGGCCTGTGCGCCCTTGATGAACAGGTCCGACATCGCGGCGAGCGCGATGCTCATGCCGCCCGACGCCGAACCGGTGATGCCGGCGAGCGAGCTGACTGACACGGCTGCGTTTACGAGCGGGTTCGGAATGCTCTTCAGCGCGTCGCTGACGACGAGGAAGCCAGGCAGTGCGGCGATCACACCGCCGAAGCCGTATTCCGACGCGGTGTTCATCGCGGCGAGCAGTGCGCCCGCGACGGCGGCCTTCGAGCCGGCCGCGAAGCGGCCGCTCACGCGCTTGAACGCGGTCAGCACGACCAGCACGATGCCGAGCAGCAGCGCGGCCTCGACCGACCAGATCGCGACGACCGTCTTGATCGACGTCGTGACGGGCGCATGCACGCCGGGCAGCACCTCCGGCGCGACGGTGTATGACGCGGCGCCGTACCACTGCGGGATCAGCTTCGTGAACGCGAAGTTCGACACGCCGACGAGGATCAGCGGCAGGATCGCCAGCGCCGGATGCGGCAGTGCCGTCGTTTCGACGCGTTCCGGTTCGTTGACGAGCGACGTGCCGTAGCCTTCGCCCTTCGCCATCGCCGAGCGGCGGCGCCATTCCAGGTAGGTGAGGCCGACGACGATGATGAACAGCGAGCCGATCGTGCCGAGCGCGGGCGCGGCCCAGGCAGTCGTCTTGAAGAACGTGGTCGGGATGATGTTCTGGATCTGCGGCGTGCCGGGCAGCGAATCCATCGTGAACGAGAACGCGCCGAGCGCGATCGCGCCGGGCATCAGACGTTTCGGAATGTTGCTCTGGCGATAGAGCTCGGCCGCGAACGGATACACCGCGAACACCACGACGAACAGCGACACGCCGCCATAGGTGAGCAGCGCGCACACCGCGACGATCACCGCATTCGCGCGCGAGCGGCCGATGTAGCGGATCGCCGCATGGACGATCGACTCGGAGAACCCGGACAGTTCGATCACCTTGCCGAATACGGCGCCGAGCATGAACACCGGGAAATAGAGTTTGACGAAGCCGACCATCTTCTCCATGAAGATGCCGGAGAAGACTGGAGCGACGGCGGCGGGTTCGGTCAGCAGGACCGCGCCGAGCGCGGCGATCGGCGCGAACAGGATCACGCTGTAGCCGCGATACGCGGCGAACATCAGAAACGCCAGCGCGGCGAGGACGATCACGAAAGACAAGGGAGTCTCCTAAATGCTTGGAATGGCTTTGGTTGTTGTTCGATCGCGGAACGCGCCGCGGACCGGCTCAGGTTCGTGCAGGTTTCGTGCCATCGGCCGCATTGCGCCGCCGGACATGGGTCCGGCGCAGACCGGCGGGCCCGCGCCGGCCAATGTCTGACGATTCTACATAAATCGTCTCCATTTGGAGACGATCCGGCCGCCGGGGCAGCCCGCCGAATCGGGCAGGGCTTTCCCGGACAAGGCATTCCGGCATGTCTCCAAAGTGAGATACTTCGTCTCGTTCTGGAGACATTCGGCCAAGCATACGCGGAGACGACGACACGATGATGAACGACTGGGCCCGCCTGCCCGTCAATTACGGCGACGTGCTGCGGCGCGCCGCCGAGTCGCTGTTTCGTACGTTCGAGGATTCGAGTGCGGGCACGGTGGTGGTCGATCGCGACGCACGCGTCGTGTGGATGAACGAGCGTTATGCGGCGCGCTTCGGGTTCGCCGATCCGCAGCAGGCGGTCGGCCTCGACTGCGAGGCGGTGATGCCGAACAGCCTGATGCGTGAGGTCGTGTCGACCGGCCAGCCGATCCTGCTCGACATCATGGAGACGGGCCGGGAGCCGCTCGTCGTCACGCGCCTGCCGTTGAAGAACGAGGCGGGCGAGACGGTCGGCGCGATCGGTTTCGCGCTGTTCGACCAGTTGAAAACGCTCACGCCGATCTTTTCCCGCTACGCGCAGCTTCAGCAGCAACTGATCGCGACGCAGCGTTCGCTCGCGCAGGCGCGCCGTGCGAAATACACGTTCGCAAGCTTCGTCGGCACGAGCACCGCGAGCCTCGAAACCAAGCGGCAGGCGCGCCGCGCTGCGCAGGTCGATTCGCCGGTGCTGCTGCTCGGCGAGACGGGCACCGGCAAGGAACTGCTCGCGCATGCGATCCACGCGGCGTCGGCGCGCGCGCTCCAGCCGCTCGTGACCGTCAACGTCGCCGCGATTCCCGACACGCTGCTCGAAACCGAATTCTTCGGCGCGGCGCCGGGGGCGTATACAGGTGCCGACCGCAAGGGGCGCGTCGGCAAGTTCGAGCTGGCCGATCGCGGCACGCTGTTTCTCGACGAGATCGGCGACATGCCGCTGCCGCTGCAGGGCAAGCTGCTGCGCGTGCTGCAGGACAAGGAGTTCGAACCGGTCGGTTCGAACCGGATCGTGCGCGCGGATGTGCGGATCATCGCCGCGACGTCGGCCGACCTGCCCGCACTGGTCGAGGCCGGCCGCTTTCGCGCGGATCTCTATTACCGGCTCAACGTGCTGACGATTCACGCGCCGCCGCTGCGCGAGCGCGCGTCCGACATCGCGGCGCTCGTCTACGCGACGCTGGAGGAACTGGCCGCGCAGCACGGCCGTGCCGCCCACTGCGAGCTGACCGACGATGCGCTGCGGATGCTGTGCGCGTACCCGTGGCCGGGCAACGTGCGCGAGCTTCGCAATACGCTCGAGCGTGCGCTGATGCTGTCGGATCGCTCGGTGATCGATGCGGGTGCGCTCGCGCCGTTCCTCGGGCCGGTGCGCGCGGCGCCCGATAGCGTGCCGGCAGGTACTCGGATTGCCGCGGTCGGCCGGGATGCGGGCGACGCATCGGATGCGCGGGGTGCGCCGGTCGTTTCGTATACCGATGCATTGGCTGCGTGGGAGCGCCAGTTCCTGATCGATGCGCTTGCGGCTTGCGACGGCAAGGTGGTGGAAGCGGCCGCGCGCATCGGCATCGGTCGGGCAACGCTCTACAAGAAACTGGCGGCGCTGGGGATCGACCGGTAGCACGCGGCGGCGGGTGCACGCGGACATGAGGAACGGCACCGGTGACGTGCCCGACAGGAGACAACGATGAAGCGAATCGGCATTGCCGGATGGCTGGCCGCACTGGTGGCGACGTCCTCGTTCGCACAGTCGAATGACGCGGACGCACCTGCGGTACGGCGCAACTGGTACAACGACCCGTTCATCGCACTGTCGCGGGACTTCGCCGAATGCCCGCTGCCGCTCGGCCCGTGGATGACGCGCGCCGAGATGGAGGACGACGCGCACTACCGCGTCGAGCGCGGGACCACCTGCTGGCTTGCGCACCGCTGCACGAAACCGAATTCCTATATGTATGACGCGCCGATCGCCGCGGCGGCGAAAGCGCATTTCGCGGGCACCGATCATCTGCAGGGCACGAGCCTGTGGATCACCGTGCAGCGGCGCTTCATCTATGTCGAAGGGTGTGCCGATCCGGCATTCAATCGGCAGGCGCTGGCGCGCGAACTCGGCGCGCTTCCCGACGTCGAGCAGGTGTTCGTTCGCATCACCGAGGATCCGCACCGGGCCGTGCCGTACAAGACGCGCGGGCGGCCCGACCGGACACCGGACTGAACGCGGGAGGGCAGCGCATGGCATACTCGCGACATTCAAAAATAGGTTGACGGAAAGAACAATGAAACACATGCTTGCGTCGGTCTGTCGGTGGCCACGGACGCATTGGCGTCGGGCCGGATTGTTGGCCCTGGTTGCGGGGCTCGGCGGGTGTGGCGGCGGGGCGCCACTGTTCACTTCGGACGGGCGCCCGACTACGCAGGTGCAGTGCACCGGAAGCGGCTGGAGCAATTGCACGGACAATGCCCGAGCCATCTGCAACGGGGAATTCGACGTCCTCCAGCAATCGACCGATGACGCCGTGCGAAATCTTCTCTTCGCATGCAAGAAGAAAAGCGGCTATTGATCCCGATATGACCGGATAAGGAGACCCTAATCGGGTGAAGCGCTTTTCTATTGGCTTGGAGTCGGCTATTTTTCATGAATAACACTCACGGAGTCCCATCCATATGGCGACCTACAGGCAACTGACAGCGCAGCTCGAAAGACTTCAGCAAAAGATCGACAAGGAACGAGAAAAGGCGATTGCCGATGCGATTGCCGCCATTCGGGCAAAAATCGAGGAATTCGACATTACGGCCGAAGAGCTCGGTTTCCGTCCGATTGGCACTGCCGTTGCCGCGAAACCGAAGCGTTCGTTGCCGCCGAAGTACCTGAACCCGAAGACGGGCGAAACGTGGAGCGGCCGCGGGCGTGCGCCGGCGTGGCTCGGCAAGAACCGCGCGCGTTTCCTGATCAAGGACTGACTCCCGAAAATCCTCACCTTTCGTGCGCTGACTGACGGTGCGAACGGCCATGTGGCCGTCGCACCGTTTTGTTTTTGGACGGCCGCCACGCGATTCGGAACCGCGAATTGAACGGCAATGCCTTGCGATTAACGGATGCTTTTTTGCGAATTCGCTGCGATTGAACCGGATATCGCCGCGAATTCCGGTAAACAACCCCGCAATTACGCGGCACACGCGTATCGGCATTCTCGATGACATGCGAGAGCTTCGCGGTGCCGATGTACCGTCGATCGCCATCACCGCTCGCGCATTGACGCGCTGCGCCGTGCAATTCCCGAACTTGCTCACCATGGCTCCTGTAAATCCTCACCTTTGACGAGGCGGCCGGATGACCGCCTCGTGTTGCCTTCGCTCGTTGCGTCGTGCGAAGGCGTCGGTTACCGGCCCATGTTGCGGGCATTGATGCCCGTCGCACAGTCGGCCGTTCGGCATATAGGCAGCCGCATCGCGTTCGCCTATGCTTGGAGTTCGCGTCGACCGGCACATGGCCATCGGGCTCGCATGCCGGTCGGATCGTCTTTCGTTACCGTATGGAGCCGATGTGACCGTCCGCCATCTCGATGCGTTGTTCCAGCCCAGGTCCGTTGCGGTCGTCGGTGCGTCATCGCGTGCGGGCAGTATCGGTGCGATGGTGTGGGCGCGCGTGCTCGACGGCGCGTTCGAGGGGCCCGTGTGGCCCGTCAATCCGAAGTATCGCGAACTGAGCGGGCACGCGGTCGTGGCCGATGTCGACCGGCTGCCGGCGCCGCCGTCGGTCGCCGTGATCTGCACGCCGCCTGCCACGTGGGCCGGTATCGTGCGCAAGCTCGGCGAACTCGGCACGCGCGTCGCGGTGATCGTCGGCGAAGCGCGCACCGATGCCGATCGCGCCGCACTCGATCGCACGCTCAAGGCCGCGAAGCCGTTCGTGCTCCGTATCGTCGGCCCCGGCAGTCTCGGCGTGCTGTCGCCCGCGCGGCATGCGCATTTCGGCGCACCGGCCTACACGGCGCGATCGGGCGGCGTCGCCTGGGTGTCGCAATCGAATGCGCTGACGAACGCGGTTCTGGGCTGGGCCGATGCGCGAGGCCTCGGCTTTTCGCATGTCGTCGCGCTGGGCAGCGAGGCCGACGTCGATGCGGGCGATGTCCTCGACTACCTCGCCAGCGATCCCGGCACGCGCGCGATTCTGCTCGAGCTCGACACCGTATGCGCCGCACGCAAGTTCATGTCGGCAGCGCGTGCGGCGGCGCGCAACAAGCCGGTGCTCGCGCTGCGCACCGGGCGCGCCGATCCCGGCGATGCGCTTTACACGGCGGCGTTCCAGCGCGCGGGGATGGTGCGTGTCGATGCGCTCGATGATCTGCTCGACGAGATCGAGACGCTCGGTGTCGGTCGCGTCACCGCGCGGGGGGCTGCAACGCTCGTGACGAGCGACGCAGGCGTCGCGAAGCTCGCGGTCGATGCGGTCGCGGAGGTGCGCGACGTGCTGGCCGACTGGCCGGCGGCGGCAACGTCGGCGGTAGCGGCCGCGCTGCCGCATCTCGCCGGGGTCGGCAATCCGCTGACGCTCGGCGACGATGCGCGTCCCGAACATTTCGGCACCGCCATCAAGGCGCTCGCGCCGTTTCCGCAAACAGGCACGTTGTTCGTCGTGCATTCGACGTCCCACAGCGCGCCGGCCGAGGCGGTCGCGCGCACGTTGATCGAATCGCGACAATATGCATACCGCGGTATTCTCGCGTGCTTCTTCGGTGCGGTCGACGCGGCGACGCGCGACGCGCTGCATGCGAACGGCATCCCGGTGCATACCACCCCGCAGCGGCTTGCGCGCGCATACGCACGGCTGGTCGACTACAGCCTCGGGCGGCAGTTGCTGATGCAGACGCCCGAGGGCACGCCGCCGCAACCGGCCGAGTGCATTGCATCCGCACAGGCCGAGGCCCGTCGGATGGTCGAGGCGGGCGACCATGAACTGGCCGGCGAAGCGGCGTTGCGCTGGCTCTCTCACTTCGGCCTGCACGGCGAGCCGGCCGATGCGTCCGCGGGCGCCAGAGTCGTCGACGTCACGGTCGACATGTACGACGATTCGAACTTCGGCCCGGTGTTCCGCTATGCCGTGCCGCCGGCGGACGGCGTGTCGGCGCCGTTCGTCGTGTACGGGCTGCCGCCGCTGAATACGGTGCTCGCCCGCGCGGTGATGGCGCGTTCGCCATATGCGCGCCGTGCGCCCGTCGAACCCACGCTCGACGCGCTGACTGCGCTGTCGCAAGTCGTTTGCGACGTGCGCGAAGTCGTCGCGATGTCGATCACGCTGCGCGTGCTGTCCGACCGTGCATACGTCATCGCGCCGCGGCTCACGCTGGCGGCCGGGCGCAGCCGGCTCGCGATCATGCCGTATCCGCGCCATCTCGAGCAGACGCTCGAATGGCGCGGCGAGACCGTGACGATCCGTCCGATCCGTCCGGAAGACGAGGAGGCACACAACGAGCTGCTTGGCGCGATGACGCCGGACGATCTGCGGATGCGTTTCTTCGGTGCGGTGCGCAGCTTCGATCATTCGCAAGTCGCGCGCATGACGCAGATCGACTACGACCGTGAGATGGCCTTCATCGTGCCGTTCACCGACGTGTCGGGGCGCTCGCACACGCTCGCGGTGGCGCGCGCGGTCTCCGATCCCGACAACGAGACGGCGGAGTTCGCGATCGCCGTGCGGCCGGACCAGAAGGGCAAGGGGCTCGGCCGGCTGCTGATGACCCGCATCATCGACTACGCGCGATCGCGCGGCACCGCATGGATGATCGGCGAGGCGCTGCGCGAGAACACAGCGATGATTTCGCTGGCGAAGTCGTGCGGTTTCGAAGTGTCGACGACGGAGGAACCCGGCGTGGTGGGGTTCAGGATGAAGCTGCAACCGTAGCCGCATCGGCGCAGGTGGTGCTCGAACGTGCGGCGGTATCGTGCGCTGTAGACGGAACGCACGATGTGGGTGATGCATGATCGCGGTTGCACGGACTCTTCGCAGTTCGGAATGCAGATCATCCGCTGTGCTCGATCGGATCCGCGAAGCGATACAACGCTTCGTGACCGATAGAGAAAGGCGTCGGTGTCGAGTTACGGCATCCGCGGCGAGCGAGTTGCAAGCGCCGATGCTCGTCGCATATTGCCGATTCCGGTCGTGTACTCGGGCGCGCTGACACCTGCATTTCGCACTTGCAGCATCGGAAACAGAACAAAGGTGAGATTTTTCGGGAGCCGTGAGTGAGCTTTTCCGGGAGCGTCTGGGTGAGCTGATCCGGGAGCACTCGGTGAGACTTCCCGGGAGCCACTGGTGAGCCCTTGCGGGAAGCCCCGGTGAGCCTTTGCGGGAAAGGGCGGTGAGCGTCTGCGGGAGGCGTCGGTGAGGACGTTCGGGAAGAGCCGGTGAGCCTCTTCAGGAGCGTTGGGTGAGCTTTTCCGGGATACTCGGGTGAGCGCTTACGGGAGGCTTTGGTGAGACTTTTCGGGAGCCTGCGGACGCAGTACCCCAGCAGGCGCGGCGCCAGCGTTTGCCGGCGTCCGCGCCGGTGCGGGCACGCATGAACCGTGCCCGCACCGGCGTTTATGCAGCGAGTTTCGACGCCGCGTCGTTCACCTGGTCACGCGAAATCGCGAGTTCCTCGAGGTGCGCTTCCGCATAGACGCCGCCGGTTTCGCGCTCGAGGCGGGCGATCGTCAGTGCGCAACGCGCGGCGTCCTTCGGCATCGCGATGAAGCGCTTGACCGATTCGCCGGACGTAAACGCGTCGAACAGCGCGCCGCGCACGTCGTCCGGAAGCGTCTTGGTCCATTGGTACGGCTTGCCGTTGAACGTGATCGACGGCGGCAGCGTGCGTTCCTTCTTGGAGGCCGTGATGAGGCCGTAGGTGCGCGCGGCGTCGCCGATCTGCTCGGGCGAGAAGAGTTCGTCGGGCGTGATGTCGAACTGCTCGATGTAGTTCTCGATCGCCAGCATCGCTGCGGAGCGATCGTCACGCTTCTTCTGCGCGCGCGCGACGATGTCGCGCAGCTCGTCCGCTTCCTCCGGCGTGATCGTGAAGCTCGCCTGCTTCTGCTGAAGTTCGGAGAAACGCTGGAATTCTTGATCGTTCAGAAGTTTGGCCATGACATCCATCGGACACGGCGGCCGCGACAGCCGGCCGCCGTAGTTTTTGAGAGGGCCGCTATTCTAGCGTAGCGCCGGGGGTGCGCAGCACTCGCAGGTCCGGCAATGGTCTGCGTAATGCCGGTGCGAGCGTCCGCGACACCGCATTGCATTGCATGCCACGGCGTCACCGCCGCACGCTCCCGTGCGCCTGCCCGACTTGCTGGCCGAGTGACTGAAGGCCTGCCGCGCCCGAACAACCGACTGACCATCCCCCCCTTCAGCACCGTCGCGCGTTCAGGAAGTTTCCGCGCGGCACATCGACAACTGGCCTGCCGTATCGCGCAGCCCTGTGACGACCACGTCGACGGATGGCGCCATGTGCGCGTCGATCCGGCGCATGTATGGGCAGGTCAGCACCGCGATCGCATGGCCGGACGGGCCGAGGATCGGCGCGCTCAGGTCGGTGACGCCGTATGCCTGGCGGCTGTCCTGGCGCACGTAGCCGGACTGCCGGATCGATTGGCACGCGTTGGCGAGTTCCTGCTCGTTGATCGGCGTTTCGCCCTTGACCTTGCGATGCTCGACCAGCATGTGCGCACGCTGCTCGGCACCCTGGAACGAGAGCATCACACGCCCCGACGCCGTATCGGCGAGCCCGACGCGCGAGCCGAGCCGCACCGACACGCCCCACGGGCCGGGGCCGTCGACCTGCGCGATCGCGAGCAGGTTGCCGCGATCGTAGACGGTCAAATGGCACGACTGTTCGGTGGCGTCGGCGAAGCGCTGCATCAGCGGCAAGGCTTCGGCGATCAGCCGGTTCATCGGCGGATGCCGGTGCGCGAGCGCGAACAGTTTCAGGCTGAGCGTGTAGCGGTCGCCGCTGCTCGAGCGCATCACGTAGCGGCGCGCCACGAGACGTTCGAGCATCCGGTAGATCTCGCTTGCGTTGCGTCCGAGCTCCTTCGTGATTTCGGTGCGGGTGAGTCCTTCCTTTTGTTCCGACAGGAGTTCGAGAATGTCGAGACCCTTGTCGAGGGCGGGCGCACGATAGCGGTCGGCTGCGCCCATCGACTCCCGTGCGTCGCTGCCGGGGAGCGGATTAGTGGTCGTTTGCATCATGTGTAGGAAGTCCGGGATTTGCCGATCGGTGGGCGACGCACGCTGGCCGGTTTTGCACGCGGATTCGTGAAGCCGCTTGCGGATATGACGGCCATCCGCGCGAGCTTAACAACAAACTTTCAGTGTGCAATGCAGCGTGTTTTTACCGATCGTTACCGATTAAGAACGGATCACGTGTGGTTTTCGATGACAGGGTCGCATCAAATCGCATCAAATAGTGTCTGTTCATGTCCCGATGGCAATGCAGGGTGCCGTGCGACACCGGTGCCATCGCGCCCGCGGCTCCGATGCTGCGGTGCAATGCCAGCAGGCGCACCAATAGTCGGTATCCGTCGCGCGCCATTTCACGGCGGGCCGCCGATGGTACAAAGAGCAGCGGGCCAGCGACGGTGTGGCCGCGCGTGAAGCCGGCCGGCATGGGCCGACACATGCCGCGGATAACGCGCCGTCGTCGCCGATGCGCAGACCGGCGGCCGCCCGTTCGATGCGTGTCGCACTTCGGTGCGATGCCGCGATCGCTGCGCCCGCGCGAGCCTCGCGTGTCGAACGGCCTGCCGGATACGGCGCCGACGCGCGTCATCGACGATCGATATTCAGTCCGGCGCGTGGCCGCAAGCGGCTGCGTCGGCCGGTATCCTGTCACATTCGACAACAGAGGTTGAGCACGATGAAACTGCTTCGCTATGGCCCGTCCGGCCAGGAAAAGCCCGGTATTCTCGACGCGGACGGCCGGATTCGCGACCTGTCCGCGCACGTGCCGGATCTTGCCGGCGACGCGCTGTCCGACGCCGGTCTCGCACGCTTGCGCGCGATCGACCCGGCCACGCTGCCGCTCGTCTCCGGCGAGCCGCGCATCGGCGCGTGCGTCGGGCGTGTCGGCAAGTTCATCGGCATTGGTCTGAACTATGCCGATCACGCCGCCGAAGCCGGCATGCCGGTGCCGAAGGAGCCGGTGGTATTCGGCAAGTGGACGAGTTCGATCTGCGGCCCGAACGACGGCATTGACATTCCGAAGGGCTCCGTGAAGACGGACTGGGAAGTCGAGCTGGGCGTGGTGATCGGCGCGACGTGCAAGAACGTGGACGAAGCGCGCGCGCTCGACTACGTCGCCGGCTACTGCGTTGTCAACGACGTGTCCGAGCGCGAGTGGCAGATCGAGCGCGGCGGCCAGTGGGACAAGGGCAAGGGCTTCGACACGTTCGGCCCGATCGGCCCGTGGCTCGTCACGCGCGACGAGGTGCCCGATCCGCAGCGCCTCGACCTGTGGCTCGAGATCGACGGCCATCGCTATCAGAACGGCAACACGCGCACGATGGTGTTCACCGTCGCGCAACTGATCGCCTATCTGTCGACCTGCATGACGCTGCAGCCGGGCGACGTGATCACGACCGGTACGCCGCCGGGCGTCGGGATGGGCATCAAGCCGTCGCCGGTGTTCCTGAAGGCCGGCCAGATGGTGCGTCTCGGGATCGAAGGGCTCGGCGAGCAGCTGCAGAGCACGCGCAACGCGCAGTAAGCGCTTGCGTGGATCGCGTGGCGCGTGCAACCCGCCGCCACTCGCCGATATCCGCAGTGCTGTCCGATCGGCCAGCCCGCTCGCCTCGCATGATCGCAGGCGGCGACCGTCGCGCACCGAACACCGATGCAGCAAAGACAAGGGCCCGGTTCCGCGCGATGCGGAACCGGGCCCTTGTCGTTCATCCGCGTCCGTACGAAGCGGATCAGACGACGTTGTCCAGCTCGCAATGGGCTTCGAGCCGATACCCGTCGGGATCGACGACGAACGCCGCGTAATAGCCGGGACCGTAGTGTTCGCGCTTGCCCGGCCCGCCGTTGTCCTGCCCGCCGTGCTGCAGCGCGGCGCGGTAGAACGCATCGACTTCCACCGGCGATGCCGCGCGGAACGACACGTGCAACCCCGACTCGGGATCGGCAACGACCGGACGCGCCGCGTGCTGCAACCACAGCACCGGTTCGGTGGTGCCATAGCCGAGGGATCCGTCGTCGCTGTGCAGGCGCTTGTAGCCGAGTGCACCGAGCGTGCTGTCGTAGAACGCGCGGCTGCGGTCGATGTGGGCAACGCCGAACGAAAGGTGATCGATCATGTGTGGCTCCTTGAACTGAAGGGGGACGTCAGTGCAGCAAACCTGTTTTTAACCACCATGGCGGTTATGTTAGGAAGCGCCTGCGTGCTTGTCAACCGGCATGGTGGTTAGATACGATCGAGGCATGAACGAAACGCAACCTTCCGTCACGATGGACTGCCTGATTCCGGCGCCGTCCGAAACGCTGAGCATCGATTTCGCGAACACGCTGTACTGGCGCGGCGCCGACGCGCCGACGGAAACCTTCTGCACGCCGGGCGATCTGTTCACCTGGTGCCGCGAACAGGCGCGCGTGCCGGCCGGCCTGGCCGACGCGTGTCGCGCACAAGCGCAGCAAAGGAATGGCGAGCCGGCGATGCTGGCGCGTGCGCTCGCGTTGCGCGAGGCGCTCTATCGGCTCTTTCATGCGCAGGCCGAGCGGCGCGAGCCGCAAGCCGGCGATCTCGCGCTGCTGGGCGGTTTTCTGGTGGAAGCGGCACCGCGCGTCGAGCTCGCGCGGGTCGACGGCGGCTATGCGTGGCGGATCGGGGAGGCGGGTGCGACGCTCGCGGGGCTGTTGAGCCCGGTGCTGTGGTCGGCGACCGACCTGCTGGGCGGCGCGCGGCTCGCGAAGGTCAAGCGTTGCGCGAACGACGCATGCCAGTGGCTGTTTATCGACGACAGCAAGAACGGCAGCCGCCGCTGGTGCTCGATGTCGTCGTGCGGCAATCGCGCGAAGGCGTACCGCCACTATCACAAGGCCGATTGACGGGGCCGCCTGTTCCAACCGTTCCACCCATCCCGTCCGTCCGACCCGAACCTATTTCGCCGACAGCTTCCGCCACAGCGTCGTCTTGCTGATGCCGAGCATCGCGCACGCGCGATCGCGGTCGCCGCCGCACGCGTCGAGCACCGCGCGGATCTCGTCGGCTTCCGCGCGGCGGCGGCGTGCGTGGAGCGTCTGCGCGTCGTCGGCATCGTCCGCGTCGGGCGGCGCCGCGAACAACTCGGGCGCGATCGCCTGCAGCGCGTCGGGCGCGAGCGCCGCGCACGCGGCGTCCGGCTCGTGTTCGTCGACGTCCTCGGCCAGTTCCACCGCGATCCGCTCGACCACGTTCTGCAGCTCGCGCACGTTGCCGGGCCACCGGTAGCGCGCGAGCGTCGCCTGCGTCGCGTCGAGCACGCGCATCGCATCGTCGACCTCGCGCACGCGTTCGGTCAGCCTCGGCTCGCGCCGCGCGGCCTGCACGAGCAGCGTGGCCGCGAGCGCCGGAATGTCGGCGGCCCGCTCGCGCAGCGGCGGCAGGCCGATGTTCAGGATGTTGAGCCGGTAATACAGGTCGGCGCGGAACGTGCCGGCTTCGACCGCCGCAAGCAGCGGCCGGTGCGTCGCGGCGATCACGCGCACGTCGATGCGGATCGGCTCGGTCGAACCGAGGCGGATTACCTCGCGCTCCTGCAGCACGCGCAGCAGCCGGCTTTGCAGCGACGGCGGCATCTCGCCGATCTCGTCGAGAAACAGCGTGCCGCGGTGCGCGGCCTCGAACAGCCCGGTCTTGCCGCCGCGCCGTGCGCCGGTGAACGCGCCTTCCTCGTAACCGAACAGCTCGCTCTCGAGCAGCGCTTCCGGAAACGCACCGCAGTTGATCGCGACGAACGGATAGCTGCGCCGCACGGACAGCGCGTGCAGGCTCTGCGCGATCATTTCCTTGCCGGTGCCGCTCTCTCCGAGCACGAGTACGGTCGCGTCGGATTTCGCGTAGCGGCGCACGAGATCGCGCACGCGCGTCATCGGCGCGGACGCGCCGATGACGTCGTCGAGCGCGTAGCGTGCCGCGAACTGCTGCGTGTTCGGCTGCGAACGCAGCGCACGGTCGAGCCGTTCGACCGCGCGCGATTCCTGGAACGTCAGCACGCTGCCCGAGGTGACGCCGCGGTCGACGAGCGGCCCGCGGTGCACGACGTAGCGCACGCCGCGCACGGTCGCGAGGGCGTCGCCGTCCTCGCCGCGCAGCGTGCGCAGTTCGGGCCGCAGGTCGACGAGCGCACGGCCAACGGCCGCTGCGGGTTCGACCCCGAGCGCCGACGCGAGCCGCTCGTTGATCGCCTCGACGCGACCGCGCGCGTCGAGCGCGACCACGCCATCGCGCAGGTGCTGCAACAGGTTGTCGAGTCGCTGGCGGCGAAACGCCTCGGCGTGCGTCGCGTATGCGACTTCGAGCGCCGTCTCGACCGCCTTGCGCACCGACGCGTGCGAATACAGGAACACCGCACCCATGCCGGCGCTCGCCGCGAGATCGGTGACGAGGCCGGGGCCGACGATCGTCTCGATGCCGCGGTCGTGCAGGTCGTGCACGCAGGCTTCGGCTTCCTGCGCGGACTGATATGACGCAAACTGCACGTCGAGGCCGTAGGCGGCGACGAAGCGGCGCACTTCGGGCGGTGTCTCGCCGGCGCTGACGAGCGCGATTCGCGACGCATCGCGTCGTGCGCGTGCGAGCGCCTGCATCACGTCGAAGCCGGTCGGCGACACGACCACGACCGGCACCTGCGCACGCGTTTTCAGGAAGCCGCCGTTCGAGCCGGCCGCGACGATCACGTCGGGCCGCGCGGTGCCGGCCTCCGCGATCGCGCTCAGCGCGTCTTCGTACGCACGCGTGACGATGCGCACGTCGGCGCGTTCGTCGAATTCGCCGGCGATCTCGCGAAACAGGTCGCGCAGGCGGCTGATGCCCATCGCCCAGATGCGCGGGCGCACCGTGCGATCGGCCGGGCCGACGGGCTTGGTCGAGGAGAGATCCATGACGACCGATTATGCGCGTGTGATTTCATTTTTGAAACATGAAATTGCTGAATTGAAATATCCGGGCGTTTCATCTCACGTGCCGGTTGCTTAAGAATCAGTGGGTTAGCGGCATTTCGCGAGCTGGCCCGGCTCTTGCTGTGTATGGGCATTCCTTCAGGAGGCCGTTCATGAGCAATACGCATCTTCAGAGCGCCGGCGCGAAATTCCGCGCGGCAGTCGCGGCCGAGCAGCCGCTGCAGGTGGTCGGCGCGATCACCGCGTACGCGGCCAAGATGGCGCAGGCCGTCGGCTTCAAGGCCGTCTACCTGTCAGGCGGCGGCGTCGCCGCGAATTCGCTCGGGATCCCCGATCTCGGCATCAGCACGATGGAAGACGTGCTGATCGACGCGAACCGGATCACCAACGCGACCGACCTGCCGCTGCTCGTCGACATCGATACGGGCTGGGGCGGCGCGTTCAACATCGCGCGCACGGTGCGCTCGTTCATCAAGGCCGGTGTCGCGGCCGTCCACCTCGAAGACCAGGTCGGCCAGAAGCGCTGCGGCCACCGTCCGGGCAAGGAAGTCGTGCCGACCGAGGAAATGGTCGATCGCGTGAAGGCCGCGGTCGATGCGCGCACCGACGACCAGTTCGTGATCATGGCCCGCACCGACGCGGCCGCCGCCGAAGGGATCGATGCGGCGATCGAGCGCGCGATTGCCTACGTGGAAGCCGGTGCGGACATGATCTTCCCGGAAGCGATGAAGACGCTCGACGACTACCGTCGTTTCAAGGCGGCCGTGAAGGTGCCGATCCTTGCGAACCTGACCGAGTTCGGCTCGACGCCGCTGTTCACGCTGGACGAACTGCGCGAGGCGAACGTCGACATCGCGCTGTATTGCTGCGGCGCGTATCGCGCGATGAACAAGGCCGCACTGAATTTCTACGAGACGCTGCGCCGCGACGGCACGCAGAAGGCTGCCGTGCCGACCATGCAGACCCGCGCCGAGCTGTACGACTTCCTCGGCTATCACGCATACGAGCAGAAGCTCGACGAGCTGTTCGCGCAGGGCAAGAAGTAACGCGGCCCGCGCGCCGGGACGCGTGTCCTGGGCGCTTTGCATGACCGGACCAGGCGCTGAAGCGCCGGATGCGGTCGACAGCTTTGCATGGGACCGCACCAAGCGCTAAAGCGCCAAGTGCGGCCTACACCGATACACATTGGAGAGTAGAAACATGAGCGAGACGAAAGACGCAGCAGCACCGGCCGCCGCAGGCGCATTCAAGCCGAAGAAGTCGGTGGCGCTGTCGGGCGTGACGGCCGGCAACACGGCGCTGTGCACGGTTGGCAAGACCGGCAACGACCTGCACTACCGCGGCTACGACATTCTCGACGTCGCCGAATCGTGCGAGTTCGAGGAAATCGCGCACCTGCTCGTGCACGGCACGCTGCCGAACCTGACCGAACTGGCCGCCTACAAGACCAAGCTGCGCGCGATGCGCGGCCTGCCGAACGCGCTGAAGGCCGCGCTCGAGCAGATCCCGGCATCGGCCCACCCGATGGACGTGATGCGCACCGGCGTGTCGGTGCTCGGCACCGTGCTGCCGGAGAAGGACGATCACAACCTGCCGGGTGCGCGCGACATCGCCGACCGCCTGATGGCGTCGCTCGGCTCGATGCTGCTGTACTGGTACCACTTCTCGCACAACGGCAAGCGCATCGAGACGGAAACCGACGACGATTCGATCGGCGGCCACTTCCTGCACCTGCTGCACGGCAAGACGCCGTCGAAGTCGTGGGTCGACGCGATGCACACGTCGCTGATCCTGTACGCGGAGCACGAGTTCAACGCATCGACGTTCACCGGCCGCGTGATCGCGGGCACGGGCTCGGACATCTACTCGGCGATCACCGGCGCGATCGGCGCGCTGCGCGGTCCGAAGCACGGCGGCGCGAACGAAGTCGCGTATGAAATCCAGAGCCGCTACAGCTCGCCGGACGACGCCGAAGCCGACATCCGCCGCCGCGTCGAGAACAAGGAAGTCGTGATCGGCTTCGGTCACCCGGTCTATACGATCTCCGATCCGCGCAACAAGGTGATCAAGGGCGTCGCGCACAAGCTGTCGAAGGAAGCGGGCGACCTGAAGCTGTACAGCATCGCCGAGCGCCTCGAGTCGGTGATGTGGGACGCGAAGAAGATGTTCCCGAACCTCGACTGGTTCAGCGCGGTGTCGTATCACATGATGGGCGTGCCGACCGCGATGTTCACGCCGTTGTTCGTGATCTCGCGCACGTCCGGCTGGAGCGCGCACATCATCGAGCAGCGCGTCGACAACAAGATCATCCGCCCGAGCGCGAACTACACCGGTCCGGAAGACCTGCAGTTCGTGCCGATCGAGAAGCGCTGATCGCCGGCCGCGCGCGCCGGCGCCCGTGATGCGGGCCGCCGGCGCGCGCGCAACGTCTTACCCCGAATTCCGCCCCACATCATGAATACCGCCTACCGCAAACCCCTGCCCGGCACGTCGCTGGACTACTTCGACGCGCGTGCTGCAGTCGAAGCGATCGCCCCCGGCGCGTACGACACGCTGCCGTACACGTCGCGCGTGCTCGCCGAAAACCTCGTGCGCCGCTGCGATCCGGCGATCCTCGCCGATTCGCTGAAGCAGATCATCGAGCGCAAGCGCGAACGCGACTTCCCGTGGTTCCCGGCGCGCGTGGTGTGTCACGACATCCTCGGCCAGACGGCACTCGTCGACCTCGCGGGCCTGCGCGACGCGATCGCCGAGCGCGGCGGCGATCCGGCGAAGGTGAACCCGGTCGTGCCGGTCCAGCTGATCGTCGACCACTCGCTCGCCGTCGAGTGCGGCGGCTTCGATCCGGACGCGTTCGCGAAGAACCGCGCGATCGAGGATCGCCGCAACGAGGATCGCTTCCACTTCATCGAATGGACCAAGCAGTCGTTCGAGAACGTCGACGTGATCCCGCCGGGCAACGGCATCATGCACCAGATCAACCTGGAGAAGATGTCGCCGGTGATCCAGGCGCAGGACGGCGTCGCGTATCCGGACACCTGCGTCGGCACCGACAGCCACACGCCGCACGTCGATGCGCTCGGCGTGATCGCGATCGGCGTCGGCGGCCTGGAGGCGGAGAACGTGATGCTCGGCCGCGCATCGTGGATGCGCCTGCCCGACATCGTCGGCGTCGAGCTGACCGGCAAGCGCCAGCCCGGCATCACCGCGACCGACGTCGTGCTCGCGCTGACCGAGTTCCTGCGCAAGGAAAAGGTGGTCGGCGCGTATCTGGAATTCCGTGGCCCGGGCGCGGCGAGCCTCACGCTCGGCGACCGCGCGACGATCTCGAACATGGCGCCCGAATATGGCGCGACGGCCGCGATGTTCTTCATCGACGGCCAGACGACCGACTACCTGCGCCTCACCGGCCGCAGCGACGAGCAGGTGAAGCTGGTCGAGACCTACGCGAAGGCGGCGGGCCTGTGGGCCGACACGCTGGGCAATGCGCAATACGAGCGTACGCTGACGTTCGACTTGTCGAGCGTCGTGCGCAACATGGCCGGACCGTCGAATCCGCACAAGCGGCTGCCGACGTCCGATCTCGCCGCGCGCGGGATCGCCGGCCAGTGGGAAGAGAAGGCGGGCGAGATGCCCGACGGCGCGGTGATCATCGCCGCGATCACGAGCTGCACGAACACCAGCAACCCGCGCAACGTGATCGCCGCGGCCTTGCTCGCGCGCAACGCAAATGCGAAGGGTCTCACGCGCAAGCCGTGGGTGAAGAGCTCGCTCGCGCCGGGCTCGAAGGCGGTCGAGCTGTATCTGGAAGAAGCGAACCTGCTGCCGGAACTCGAGAAGCTCGGCTTCGGCATCGTCGCGTTCGCATGCACGACCTGCAACGGGATGTCGGGCGCGCTCGATCCGAAGATCCAGCAGGAGATCGTCGATCGCGACCTGTACGCGACCGCCGTGCTGTCCGGCAACCGCAACTTCGACGGCCGCATCCACCCGTATGCGAAGCAGGCGTTTCTCGCGTCGCCGCCGCTCGTCGTCGCGTATGCGATCGCCGGCACGATCCGCTTCGACATCGAGAAGGACGTGCTCGGCCACGATCAGGACGGCAAGCCCGTCACGCTGAAGGACATCTGGCCGACCGACGAGGAGATCGACGCGATCGTCGCGTCGAGCGTGAAGCCCGAGCAGTTCCGCAAGGTCTACGAACCGATGTTCGCGCGCACGGCCGATGCGGGCGAGCGTGCGGCGCCGCTGTACGACTGGCGTCCGCAGAGCACGTACATCCGCCGTCCGCCGTACTGGGAAGGCGCACTTGCCGGCGAACGCACGCTGACGGGCATGCGTCCGCTCGCGGTACTCGGCGACAACATCACGACCGACCACCTGTCGCCGTCGAATGCGATTCTCGCGAGCAGTGCGGCCGGCGAGTACCTCACGAAGATGGGCCTGCCGGAAGAAGACTTCAACTCGTACGCGACGCACCGGGGAGACCACCTGACCGCGCAGCGCGCGACCTTCGCGAACCCGACGCTGATCAACGAGATGGCGGTCGTCGACGGCGCGGTGAAGAAGGGCTCGCTCGCGCGCGTCGAGCCGGAAGGCAAGGTCATGCGGATGTGGGAAGCGATCGAGACGTACATGAATCGCAAGCAGCCGCTGATCGTGATCGCCGGCGCCGACTACGGCCAGGGCTCGTCGCGCGACTGGGCCGCGAAGGGCGTGCGGCTCGCGGGCGTCGAGGCGATCGTCGCGGAAGGGTTCGAGCGGATTCACCGCACGAACCTGATCGGGATGGGCGTGCTGCCGCTCGAGTTCAAGCCGGGCACGAACCGCACCACGCTCGGCATCGACGGCACCGAGACCTTCGACGTGATCGGCGAGCGTACACCGCGCGCCGATCTCACGCTCGTGATTCACCGCAAGAACGGCGAGCGTGTCGAGGTACCGGTGACGTGCCGGCTCGATACGGCCGAGGAAGTGTCGATCTACGACGCGGGCGGCGTGCTGCAGCGTTTCGCGCAGGACTTCCTCGAATCGTCGCAGGCGGCTTGACCGGGGCAAACAGGGATAACGCAAACATGGCTCACATTCCTCAAATCAGGATTCCGGCGACCTACATCCGCGGCGGCACCAGCAAGGGCGTGTTCTTCCGGCTGCAGGACCTGCCGGACGCCGCGCAGGCGCCGGGCGCCGCGCGCGACGCGCTGCTGCTGCGCGTGATCGGCAGCCCAGATCCGTACGGCAAGCAGATCGACGGAATGGGCGGCGCGACGTCGTCCACCAGCAAGACGGTGATCGTGTCGAAGAGCACGCGGCCCGGTCACGACGTCGACTACCTGTTCGGTCAGGTTGCGATCGATCGGGCGTTCGTCGACTGGACCGGCAACTGCGGGAACCTGTCGGCGGCGGTCGGCCCGTTCGCGATCAGCGGCGGCCTCGTCGATCCGGCGCGCGTGCCGCGCGACGGCATCGCGACCGTGCGGATCTGGCAGGCGAACATCGGCAAGACGATCGTCGCGCACGTGCCGATCACGAACGGCGCGGTGCAGGAGACGGGCGACTTCGAGCTGGACGGCGTCACGTTCCCGGCCGCCGAAGTGCAGCTCGAGTTCATGGACCCGGCCGCCGACGAAGAAGGGTCGGGCGGGTCGATGTTCCCGACCGGCAACCTCGTCGACGATCTCGCGGTACCGGGCGTCGGCACGCTGAAGGCAACGATGATCAACGCGGGGATCCCGACGATCTTCGTCGAGGCGGAAGCGATCGGTTATACGGGCACCGAGCTGCAGGACGCGATCAACGGCGATGCGAAGGCGCTCTCGAAGTTCGAGACGATCCGCGCGCACGGCGCGCTGCGCATGGGCCTGATCGACACGCTCGATGAAATCGCGACGCGGCAGCATACGCCGAAGGTCGCGTTCGTCGCGAAGCCGGCCGATTACGTTGCATCGAGCGGCAAGCGCGTGAACGCGGGCGACGTCGACCTGCTGGTGCGCGCGATGTCGATGGGCAAGCTGCACCACGCGATGATGGGCACGGCGGCGGTCGCGATCGGCACGGCTGCGGCGATTCCCGGGACGCTCGTCAACCTTGCAGCGGGCGGCGGCGAACGCAACGCGGTGCGCTTCGGGCATCCGTCGGGCACGCTGCGCGTCGGCGCGGAAGCGCAGCTCGAGAACGGCGAGTGGACCGTCACGAAGGCGATCATGAGCCGTAGCGCGCGTGTGCTGATGGAAGGCTGGGTGCGCGTGCCGGGGGATGCGTTCTGACGCGTGACGGTTCTCGCGTGCAACCACGCGGCGGTGAACCGGTACCCGATCCCTGCGAAGCGAACCCGCTGCGCAGGGATTTTTTCGTTGAACGCACGCGTGACGGAGGCGATCCTCATACCCAATGCGTTGGGCCCGTGGTCGTACCGATGCGCGCAAGCGGGCCGATCGTGGTGCATGAGGGCAGCGCAGGCGCTAAAGAGCCGACGCGGGTCGACCGCGAAGCATGGGACCAGCGCAAGCGTTGAAGAGGTACGCTGGTCGACCGCGAAGCATGGGACCAGCGTAAGCGTTGAAGAGGTACGCGGGTCGACCGCGAAGCATGGGACCAGCGTAAGCGCTAAAGCGCTAACGCTGGTCGACAGGAGAATCGCATGTCGCTTGATGCGCCGCTTTCCGGCGTCCATATCGTCGAATTCGAAGGTCTCGGCCCCGGCCCGCTCGCGGGCTGGATGCTTGCCGGAATGGGCGCGCGCATCACGCTGATCGCGCGTCCGGCCGGTCGCACGAGCGCGCCGGACGCGTTGCAGGGCCGCGACGGCGACCTGCTGCGCGAAGGCAAGACGATCGTCGAACTCGATCTGAAAACTCCGGCCGGCCGCGACGCAGCGCTTGCGCTGATCGCGCAGGCCGACGCGCTGATCGAGGGGCTGCGACCGGGCGTGATGGAGCGCCTCGGCCTCGGGCCCGACGCGTGCGCACGCCGCAATCCGAAGCTCGTGTACGGACGGATGACGGGCTGGGGCCAGGACGGCCCGCTCGCGATGGCCGCCGGGCACGACCTGAACTACGTCGCGCTGACGGGGCTGCTGTCGCTGTCCGCGCCGCGCGACGGCCGTCCGGGTGTGCCGCCGACCGTCGTCGGCGATGCGGGCGGCGCGCTCGGGCTCGCGTTCGGGATCGTCTGCGCGCTGTTCGACGTGCGCGGCGGCGGCCCGGGGCGCGTGGTCGACGGCGCGATCGTTGACATCGTGTCGATGCTCGGCTCGCTCGCGCTGTGGGCGCGCGCGAACGGGCAGCTCGACGGCGCACAGCCGAGCCTCTTCCACGACGCGCCGTTCTACGACGTATATCGCTGCGCGGATGGCGAATGCGTGACGATCGGCGCGCTCGAGCCGCCGTTCTATGCGCTGCTGGTCGAGCGGCTCGGGCTGACCGACGTCGATCCGGCGTCGCAGTACGATCGCGCGCGCTGGCCGGCGCTTAAGGCGCGTTTCGCCGAGGTGTTCGCGCAGCAGCCGTCCGCGCATTGGCGCACGCTGCTCGAAGGCACCGACGCGTGCTTTGCGCCGGTGCTGAGCATGGCCGAAGCGGCGGCGCATCCGCACAATGCGGCGCGCGGGATTTATCGCATCGACGGGAACGGCAATATTCGCGCGCGCGTGGCGCCGCGGTACCTGCCGTCGACGGGGGACGGTGCGGAATAGGCGTGCCGGACTTTGCGTCGAGCAATCCTTATCAATGGCGGCAATCGTCTCAAGATTCGTGACGGCTTCAAATGGGGCTCGCCATCGGACAACATTTTTCGGCGTGCCGGAGAAGCGGCGCGAGGCCATTGTTTAATGGAGAATCCGTCACAAGAGAACCGTGACAATCGTCGACGGTGGTGAATGCGGGCGCTGCGACCGGTATGGGTGTCGACGGCCGCGCACGTTAGCACGCTATTTGGGCAGCACGATCTTCACTACCTGAACGCGAGCGGGGGAAAGGCATACCGATGAAATCTGCAGTGATGTTGGCGGCTATCCTGGCAGCCTTCGCAAGCGGCGCCCATGGCTCGACGACCTACGGCAGCTATGACGAGTTCTATGCAGTCCAATCGCGTGCGGCGTTCGGCGGCCCGATCGAGCACGACGCAAGCGTTCTATATTCCGACCGGAGCGGGGATGTCTACGGAGAATTTGGCGTCGAGTCGGGCGGGAAGACCCAACACGTCGAAATAGTGGGGAACCGCATGACGATTGGCGGAAAAATCTATCGCTTTTCGAACGCAACGACTTTCCCGGGTGAGCATCCAGTAGAAATTTACCCAGGCAGCGCTAGCGTATTTTTTGCCGAAAGCGTGCGCCACCGTCCGCCCGCTCTCTGCGTGGAAGGAAGCGGCAGCGGGTCGGGCGAAGCTGACCGCCACCGGCAGATTTACCTGCTGATCAATCCGTTTGCGGCGAAAAAGGACGTGACGTTTCTTCATTTGCCCAGCCTGCTTTCGTCCTGTCGGGCGGTATTGGCAACACCGGACGGGAAGTTTGCGTTTCCGAAGAACAGCTATCTGCTGGACGATGCGCAGGAGTCTCGTATCGGTCTCTCAATGTCGTACTACGTGTTTGAAGAGCGACGCTTCGTCCCCGTCCTGAACGACATTCGGCTTCGATTCGTGCGTCCCGACGTTCCATTTCAATTTTCGGTTCAGGACACGGAATAGGGCTCGTCGAAGCACGTCATCGGCCAATCCGGCTCACGCCTTTTCCTCCGGCGCATCCGGCATCTTGCCGTCGCCGACGCGGTTGATCGTGCCTTGCGCGATCGCGACGAGCCGCTCGTGATCCCCGTCGATGACGAACACGTGACACTGGCAGGTTGCCTGGTGCCGGCCCGCGTAGACGACCTTCGCACGCGCGACGAGCGTGCCGCTCACGGCCGGCCGCAGGTAGTTGATCTTGTATTCGGCGGTGATGACGCGCGGGCCGAGCACGAGCGCGCCGGCGAACGTCAGCGCGTTGTCGGCGAGATAGCCGATCACGCCGCCGTGCACGAAGCCGTGCTGCTGCCGCAGTTCTTCCCGCACGGGCAGGCACAGCGACACCTCGTTGTCGCCGATATGCATCAGCTCCGTGCCCAGCAGCATGCTGAACGGTTGCGCGCGCAATGCGCCGCGCGCGTGATCCGTGATGTCCGTCATCGACTTCCTCGCAATCCGTGTCCGCTTGCGCTGAACTCTAGGAAGGGGGCTGCGGATAAGCAAGGAAATTCGTCCGCGTTTCTTGCGATTGCTGGCGCGATGCGACGCGATTATTGCGTCGAACGCGCGAGATGCTCTCGTTTGCGGGTGATTCGGCGGGAATAGCGGAGATCCGCTGGCCAGGAGCCTAAAGTCCGACGAAGAAATGCCGCTAATGTCGGGGCATTGCTCCATCGTCGGCTCTCCAGGAATCTCCCCCATGTTCGGAAAAATCAAGCTCGCGTCGGGTCTGCTCGGCGTGTTGACCGTGTTTTGCCTCTTTCTGTTCGCGATCGAGGCGCTCGGCTTCTGGGCGCTCGCGTCGACGCGCGGCGGCGTCGACGCTCTGTCGAAGGTCGCGATCGCGCAGGTCGACGCGGCCAGCCAGGCGACCGAGCGCCTGCTGGACGCGCGCGTGAACCTGTCGCGTGCCGGCACGCGGATGGTGCGCGGCGGCCCGAAGCCCGACGACATCATCCGCCATGCAAGCGCGTCGCTTGCCGAAGCGGACAAGGCATTCGCCGCGCTGACGGCCGCACCGGCAGTCGACGCAACGAACCGCGCGCGCGTCGCGGCGCTCGCCGAGCGCTATCGCGCGCTGCGTGGCGCGCTGGGCGAACTCGTGCAGTTCCTCGACGCCGACAACATCCAGGCGTTCCTCGACCAGCCGACGCAAGGCTTCCAGGACGCGTACCTCGCCGAACTGCACCGCTTCGCCGAGTACGGCGGCGCGTCGAGCCGCGACGCGCTCGACACGATCGACAGCGGGATGCAGTGGTTCAAGTGGGTCGGCATCGTGCTGCTGGTGGCGATGCTCGCGGCGAGCGCGGCCATTTACACGGGCGCGCGGCGCGCGGTGGTCGCGCCGCTGGACGAAGCCGGCCGTCATTTCGAGCGGATCGCGCAGGGTCGGCTCGACGAAGCCGTGCGGGCGGGCGGCGTGTTCGAGATCGACCGGATGCTGCGCGGCCTCGCCGCGATGCAGGCAAGCATCGCAGACACCGTGCGCACCGTGCGTCACGCGTCCGACGCGATCCACCTCGGCGCGGGCGAGATCGCAGGCGGCAACGCGGACCTGTCCGCGCGCACGGGCACGCAGGCCGCGTCGCTCGAGGAAACCGCCGCGAGCATGGAGGAGCTCACCGCGACCGTCCGCCAGAACACCGACAGCGCGCGTGCAGCCAGCGCGCTGGCCGACGCGGCGCTCGATGCGACGCGCCACGGCGGCGGCGTGGTCGACAGCGTGATCGACCGGATGCGCGGCATCGCGCAGAGCTCCGGGCGGATCGCGGAGATCATTTCGGTGATCGACGGCATCGCATTCCAGACCAACATCCTCGCGCTGAACGCGGCGGTCGAGGCCGCGCGGGCCGGCGAGCAGGGCCGCGGCTTCGCGGTGGTCGCGGGCGAAGTGCGCTCGCTCGCGCAGCGCAGCGCGCAATCGGCGAAGGAGATCAAGGCACTGATCGAGGAGTCGGTCGCGCAGATCGACGGCGGCTCGGAGCTCGTCGAGCGTGCCGGCGACGCGATGCGGACGGTATCGGCATCGATCACGCGCGTCGTGCAGACGATGTCGGAGATCACGGCCGCGTCGGTCGAGCAGAGCGTCGGCATCGAGCAGGTGAACCAGGCCGTCACGCAGATGGACCAGCTCACGCAGCAGAACGCGGCGCTGGTGGAGGAAGTCGCGGCCGCCGCCGCGTCGCTGAACGACCAGACCGCGCACCTGATGCAGGCGGTGTCGGTGTTCGAACTGGGCGGCGCGCGCGCGGTTCGCGGTGTTCGCGATGCGCGCGCGTCGTCGTTTGCCGCAGCCGGTTACGACGCGGCGGGTAGCGCCGCGTAAGCGGTCGCGAGGTGGTAGGGCGTCGTCGACGGCATGTCGGCGCGCGACACCTGCCCGTCGGCCGTCTTGCACTCGAACCAGCCGCGCGGATGCAGGAAGCGCGCGGCGAAGTGCTCGATCTGCTGCGCGAGCGGCGCGGAGGCCGACGTGCCGCCATGCGTCGCGAGCGCGCGCAGGTATTCGGTCTGCGCCCAGATCCGCTGCGTGCCGTCGATGCAGAGGCCTTGCGCGTCGACCGCCGCGCATACGGCGCCCGTCTGCGGATCGATCCCGTGCTGTTCGGCGAACGCGAACGCGCGCGCGAGCGCGTCGGGGAGTCCGGTCTGCGCGAGCCGAGTGCCGGCCGCGTCGACGAGGTAGAACCATTCGAACTGGTGGCCGGGCTCGAAGCGGTTGTCGGCCGCCCCGAGCGGCAGCTCGGCGACGCAGCCGCTCACCGGATCGACGAACGTGCGCTCGACGGCCTGCGCGGTGCGCGCGAGCGCATCGTTGAACGCGGCGTCGCCGAACGCATCGGCGGCCGCGAGCCATGCTTCGGTCAGGTGCATCAGCGGATTCTGCAGCGCGCCGCTGCCCGACGATGAGAAATCGGCGTGACGCGCGGCGTCGAGCAGCGCGTCACCCGGCTGCGGCGCGAAGCGGTCCTGGATCAGTGCGGCGGTGTCCTCGGCGACCGTGCGCGCCGCGGCGTCGCCCGACGCCGCATGCCATGCGGCGCACGCGAACACGACGAACGCGTGCGTATAGAGGTCCTTGGTCGTGTCGAGCGGCGCGCCTTGGGCGTCGACGCTGTAGAACCAGCCGCCGTGGCGCGGGTCGCGGAAGCGGCTGCACAGCGAGTCGAACAGCGTGGCCGCGTGCGCGGTGTCGCCGGCCTGCGCGAACACAAACAGTTGCCGCGCGCACGCCATTGCGCGATAACGGGTGACGGGCAGCGGGGCATGGGTGGCCGGATCGACGGCCTCGAACGGCAGCCGCAGCGTGCGGTCGAACCCTGAACTCTGCCAGATCGGCAAGATGACGTGCGCAAAATGGTCGCGCAATCGGGCGGTCTGGGCGGAAGCGGAATCGGGAACGGACATGGCGGGGTTGAGCGCTTGGATCGAATCGAGTCGGCGCGGCCCGGAGCGGCGCGGCCGGGGCCAAGGATAAACCATTCCGCGTGGCCATCCTCAAAAAAGGAGATAAATCGGATGCTCAGCAACCGGGAACTCGTGATGCGGCTGGTTCTCGCGGCGGCGCTCGGCAGCGTCATCGGCTTCGAGCGCGAGCGCCTTTCATGGGCCGCCGGCCTGCGCACGCACATGCTGGTCTGTGTCGGCGCGACGCTCATCATGATCGTGTCGGCGTTCGGTTTCGCCGACGTGCTCGGCAGCAGCGACCACATCGTGCTCGATCCGTCGCGGATCGCCGCGCAGGTGGTGTCGGGGATCGGTTTCCTCGGCGCGGGCTCGATCCTGCTGCGCGGCGAGATCGTGCGCGGGCTGACGACAGCCGCAAGCCTGTGGTCGGTCGCCGCGGTCGGCCTCGCGGTGGGCGGTGGCCTGTACGTCGCAGCGATCTCCGCGACGATCATCATTCTGATCATCCTGGCCGGCATCAAGCCGCTCGAGCGGCGCTACTTCACGGTGCGGCTGCGCCGCCAGCTCGCGCTGACGGTGGTGAGCGGCGCGCTGACGTTCGATTCGTTGCACGCGGCGCTCGGCCCGGACAGCGCGCGCGTGAAGCAGTTCATCGTGCAGCGCGCCGACGACACGGGCGAGCACGATGAGGTGCGTATCGCGCTTGGCCGCGTGTCGGATCTCGAATACCGCGCGATCTGCGACAAGCTGCGCGGGCTGTCGTGCGTGACGCGATTCGAGGAAGGCAACGGGTTGTCGGGCGACGAATAGACGGCATCCGATCGGCCGGATCGGCGATCGGTCATGCGACAATGGCCGTCGCTGATTCCGTTCGACCTCCGATTCCGCGCTCGCGGGCCTGTCATCCGACTCCATGACCGAATCCGTTTCCCTGCCTCGCTCCCATTCCCGCTCCGACCGCTCGTCGGCCCGTTCGCGTCCGCGCTCCGTCGCGGCCGCGGCAGACACCGCCGCCAAGGCAACCGCGCGGTCCGGCAACGCGGCGGGCGGCGATGCACCGCGGGACGAACGTAGGCTCGACCTGTTCGGCGATCCGGTGCTCGAGCCGGCTGCGCGTGCACCGGTCGTCGCGCGCGATGACGCGGTGACGGACATTGAGACGGCCGCCGCCGTCGCGGACAGCGAGGACGCCGGCCGGCAGGCGACGCTCGACGGATTCGCCGCGCCGGGCGACACCGCCGGCGCGGTGGAGCAGGCTCCCGACGTCGCGACGACGACAGCGTCGGCATCGACGCGTGGAAACGGCGATGCGGTCGATGTCGTGCGCGCGGCCGATGCCGACGTAGCGACGCTAGCCGATGCGCAGCAGTCCGACGGCATCGCCGCGACTGCAGCCGCTGAGCAGGCAACCGGCGGTGGCCAGGTGAAGACCGGCAGCGTGTCGGAAGCTGGCGACGCGGGCGAGACGAACGCCGATCGTGCGACGGCGAATGGTGGCGCGGTTGGCGGTGCGATCGATGCGGTGCTCGGCGACCGTTCGGTGAAAGCGGGCGGCGAGGCGGAAGGTGCCGCCGCGCCGGTCGGTCACGCTGAAGCAGCGCGGACGGCCGGCGAGACCACGAAGGGAGGGCGTCGCGGAGCCTCCGGCGGCAAGCGACGTGCGGCCGCCGGCACACGCGAAACGGTGGCAGTGCGCAGCGCGTCGGAAGCGGCGGCTGTCGGCGCCGAGCTGGAATCGCCCCCGGCGCATACCGCGCCATCTGATGAACCGCAGGCGTCGGCCGAACCGGCCGAGCCCGCAATTGCCTCGATTGCCGTGAGTGCCGCGAGTGCCGCGAGTGCCGCGAGTGCCGCGAGTGCCCGCGACGCCGCGCGAGCAACCGCCGCGCCGGCCGCGCCGGTCGCGCAGCCGATGGCGTCCGCGGCGTCGTTCGTGACGAAGCCGTCGGCGGATCGCCCGCAACCGGACGCGCCGAGCGCGCCGGCCTTCGATGCAGACACCCATCTGCGCCCGCTGTCGGATCGGCTTGCCACGCTGCAGGCCGAGATGGCCGGCCTGAAGCAGGCGGCCGATCGCGAGATGCGCCGCGTCAACCGGATGCTGCTGGCGCTGGCGGTCGTCGTGTTCGCGGGGCTCGTCGCGCTGGTGCTGCAAACGCGGCAGATCGCGCACCTGAATCAGGACCTGGACGCCCGGCAACTGCGGATCGACCGGCTGGCTGCCGATCTGTCGACGCAGCAGGCAACGCTGATGACCCTCGCGGAACACCACGAGGCGATGCTGTCGCAGGTCGACCGGCTTCAGCGCAACGCGAACCGTGAGGCGGCGGCCGCAAAGCGCATGCGTCGGGCGCACTAAATATTCCGACCCTACCTGCAAACCGCGACCTGACAAGGAGGTCGTGATGGCTCGTCCGTCTGTGGTGCGGAGCGGGTGCGGCAAACTGATGCGGCGAGCTGGCGGAGTTCAGGGAAAACCCTTAGAATGGAGTCAACCTAAGGGAAAACCCTAGAATCATCTGTCAGGAGTCTCTCATGAGCTTCATTTTCGCCCTGCTGCAAAAGATCGACGACCTGTTTGTCTCCCCGCACCTGCCGCTCGACGCGGAATACTCGTACGCCGCGCGTCACGCCGAAGCCGAGCGCGTGCGTCGTGCGAACCTCGTGCCGATCGTCCTGTACCGTCGCTGATTCGCTGATTCGCTGATTCGCTGATTCGGCGCGGCGTTCGCCGCAACTGCCTGCCCGTTTTCCACCGCCGCATCGCGCGCCGGTGCGACCGTCCCGCTACACTGGAAGTCCGACTTCCCTCGCGACCCCAGGCCATGCTGCAGATGCGGCCGATGACGGCCGGCGAATTCCACGCATACCGCACGCGCGCCATCGACGGCTACGCGCGCGATCTCGTGTCATCCGGGCAGAACGAGACCGGCGACGCGGCGGCCCGCGCCCGCGCCTGCTTCGATACGCTGCTGCCCGACGGCCTGCTCACGTCCGGCCAGACACTCGTCCAACTGATCGACGCCGCCAGCGGCGACACGGTTGGCGACCTCTGGTACGCGATCGTGCCCGAAGGGCCGAACCGCACGCTGTTCATCTACGACCTCGACATCGTTCCGTCCCGGCGTCGCCAGGGCTGGGCCACGCGCGCGCTCGATGCGCTCGAGGCCGAGGCACGCCGCCATGGCGTCACCGAGATCGGGCTGTCGGTGTTCAATCACAACACGGCCGCACGTGCGCTGTATCGCGCCTGCGGCTTCGCGCCGATCACGACGACGCTGATCAAGCCGGTTGTTCCGGGCTGAAGCCGGTCGTGTGCGTGCCGGTGACGCGCGTTACCGTTTCCCCGGCCTTCTTCCGGCCATCTGTCTCGACGCAGGGCATGCATGCTGCGGCTGCGCCCCACAGGTCGGCAAGCGCCGCAACCTTCCGCATTCCATACATGACGAGCGCCGGCTGCCCATCGGACGGTCCGGCGCTCGTCACGGCCCCCATCACCTCGCCCGTCCTTTCCATCTCCGCAGCAGCAGCGCATTCGTCACGACGCTGACGCTCGAGAATGCCATCGCCGCCCCCGCGATCACCGGGTTCAGCCAGCCGAGCGCCGCGAGCGGCACGCCGATCAGGTTGTAGACGAACGCCCAGAACAGGTTCTGCTGGATCTTCCGGTACGTCCGCTTCGAGATGTCGATCGCATCGGCGACGAGCGCTGGATCGCCGCGCATCAGCGTGATGCCGGCCGTATGCATGGCAACGTCGGTGCCGGTCGCCATCGCGATGCCGACGTCGGCCGCGGCGAGCGCGGGCGCGTCGTTGATCCCGTCGCCGACCATCGCGACGATCCCGCCGTGCGTGCGCTTCAGTTCGGCCACCACGCGCGCCTTGTCGTCGGGCAGCACCTGCGCATGCACTTCGCCGATCCCGAGCGATGCCGCGACGGCCGCCGCGCTGCCGCGGTTGTCGCCCGTCACGAGCACGCTCGCGACGCCGCGCGCCGACAGTGCCGCGATCGCGTCGCGCGCGCCGGGCTTCACGGTGTCGCCGAACGCGATCAGCGCGAGCAACGTGCGCGGCGCATCGGCGCGCATCAGCCACGAAATCGTGTTGCCCGCGCGTTCGAGTTCCGCGGCACGCGCGTCGAGTTCGGGCGGCACCACGATGCCGAGCTCATCGCGCCAGCGGGTGCTGCCGAGCGCGAGCAACTGCCTGTCGACGCGCGCTTCGACGCCGCGTCCGGCCACCGCGCGCGCATTGACGGCGATCTCGACCGAACCTGCGTCGCCGCCGCGTGCCACGACGTCCGCATCGTGCGCGGCGACCACGGCGCGCGCAAGCGGGTGGTCGCTTTGCCGCTGGACCGCGGCCGCGAGAGCGAGTGCTTGCTCACGCGGGATGCCGACGGCGTCGAACGCCGTCACGGACGGCTTGCCTTCGGTCAGCGTGCCGGTCTTGTCGAACGCGATCACGGTTGCGCGCTGCGCGAGTTCGAGCGCCTGCGCGTCCTTGATCAGCACGCCGTGGCGGGCCGCGACACCGGTGCCGGCCATGATCGCGGCGGGCGTCGCGAGGCCGAGCGCGCACGGGCACGCGATGACGAGCACCGCGACCGCGTTGAGGATCGCCGTTTCGGTGCCGGCGCCCGCGATCAGCCAGCCGATCAGCGTCAGCACGGCGATGCCGAGGATCGCCGGCACGAACACTTCACTGACGCGATCGACGAGCCGCTGGATCGGCGCCTTCTCTGCCTGCGCGGATTCGACGAGGCGGATGATGCGCGCGAGCGTCGTCTCCGCGCCGATCGCGGTGGTTTCGACGACGAGCGCGCCTTCGCCGTTGATCGAGCCGGCCGTGACCGGGTCGCCGTCGTCCTTCGGCACCGGCAGGCTTTCGCCGGTGATCAGCGATTCGTCGACGTGCGAGCGGCCCGAGACGATGCGGCCGTCGACGGGCACGCGCTCGCCGGGACGGATGCTGACGGTCGTGCCGACGCGCACCCGGGCCAGCGGCACGTCGCGTTCGACGCCGTGCTCGACGACGCGCGCGCGGTCGGGGCGCAGCGCGTTCAACGCGCGGATCGCCTCGGTCGTCTGGCGTTTCGCGCGCGCTTCGAGCCATTTGCCGAAGCGCACCAGCGTGACGATGACGGCCGATGCCTCGAAATACAGATGGCCCGGGTGGGCGGGGTCGCGCAGCAGCATCCAGAGGCTCAGGCCGAACGCGGCCGACGTACCCAAGGCGACGAGCAGGTCCATGTTGCCGGTACGCGCCTTCACCGCATGCCAGGCGGCGCGGTAGAAGCGTGCGCCGAAGCCGAACTGGACGATCGACGCGAGCACGAGCTGCAGCCAGCCGGGCAGCATTGCGTCGATGCCGAACGGCGCGACGAGCATCGGCACGACGAGTGGCGCGCTCAACACGGCCGAGCCGATCACCAGATTGCGCTCGCGGATCGCTTCGCGGCGCTTGCGGGCGTCGGGGGCTTGCGCCGGGGCGCTGGCGCGGGGTTCGGCTGCAGCGTCGGCGTCCGGCGTGGCGGCGAGCGATGCGCGATAGCCGGCCGTCGTGACCGCCGCGATCAGCGCGGCGGCGTCGAGCGGGCCGGCGCCATGCACCGACGCGCGCTCGGTCGCGAGGTTGACCGATGCGCGCGCGACGCCCGGCACCGCGGCCAGCGCTTTTTCGACGCGGCCGGCGCAGGATGCGCACGTCATGCCGCCGATGTCGAATTCGAGATCGCGGGAAGCGGCCGGCGGCGTCGCCGCGACCGGTGTCGCACCGTAGCCGGCCTGCTGCACGGCTTCGGCCAGTTGCGACGCGGAAACGTTCGGTGCCGCGTCGATGGTCGCGCGTTCGGTCGCGAGGTTGACGGACGCACGCGTGACGCCCGGCACCTTCGCGAGCGCCTTCTCGACGCGCGACACGCATGACGCGCAGGTCATGCCGTCGATGTCGAGTTCGATCGTGGCGGGGGCGGCAGGCATCGTCGCGCGGGTGGCTGCGCCGGCGGCATCCGGTGCCGTCGGCGTCGCACCGTAGCCGGCCTGCTTGACGGCGTCCGCCAGTTGCGACGCGGAAACGCCCGCGGCGATATCGACCGTCGCGCGCTCGGTCGCGAGGTTGACGGACGCACGCGTGACGCCCGGCATCTTCGCGAGCGCTTTCTCGACGCGCGACACGCACGACGCGCAGGTCATGCCGTCGATATCGAGTTCGATCGGGGCGGCGGTCGGTGGCGGCGCCGTCGGCGTTGCGGGCGGTGCTTCGGCGTGTGGTGCATGCTCCGCATGCGCGGCTGCAGCGGCCTCGACCGCCGCTTCGCGCACGGTCGCGCGATAGCCGGCCGCGCCGACTGCGTCGACGAGTTGCTCGGGCTCGACCGTGTCCTGCGCGATTACCGTTGCCGCATGCGCGTCGAGATCGACCGTGGCCTCGACGACGCCCGGCACGGCGGCCAGCGCGCGCTGCACGCGGCCCGTGCAGCCGCCGCAATGCATGCCGTCGACGCTCAGTTCGATCGTTTGCGTGCTTGCGGAGACGAGTGGTTCGGTCATGTCGGATTCCCCAAAAGCGCGGTTCGTGCCGCGAATGACTCCAGTATCAACATTCCCATGATGGGAAGGTCAAGGGGTGCGGTGCAATGCAGGATCGTGCCGGTTGCCGATGTATTCGCGCCGCCATGCCGGCCCGCGCAGGCGAGAGCTTTTGTCGATGTGGTGCCGGATCAACGGAAATCCGGAATGGCGACGGGCCGGCTACCGCTCCACCCGTTATTCGGCATATTGGGGGATGCCCTTAGGCGCTATGATACCGGCCTGACATCAGCGCCCGCCTGGCGAAGCGGCGGCCGGGCAGGCTGGGGTGCCTTGCGTTCGCCGTGGTGAGTCGAACAGGGCGTTGACAGACAAGAACGATATTCGGCCAGTACTCAATGATTGAAAACCTACGAGAATCCATTTCTCTGCGGCGTGCGGCAGGCGCGTCGCTGGCCTTGGCGGCGCTGCTGACGGGATGCGCGTCGCAACCGGACGCGATCCAGCGGAAAACCGGCTGGATGCGCGCCGAAGTGGCCGACTCCTATGTCTATGCGTATCCGCTCGTGCTGATGGACGTCGCAAAGGAAGCCGCGACGGGCGGCGATGGCGCGCAGCCGGGCCAGGCGCCGCTCAACACGCTGCGCCATGCGCAGGCGCTGCCGCCCGTCGGCGCGCTCAACCCGCCGCTGCCGGGCGTCGACACGCTCGACTCGACCGGCTGGCTCGACGTCGGCGCGGAGCCGGTGATCGTCACGCTGCCGGACACCCGCGGCCGTTACTGGGATGCCCGCGCGCTCGACATGTGGACGAACGTGCTGTGGTCGTCGCCGAGCGTGGCTGCACGTGGCGCTCGCGGCGCCGCGCGATCGCAAACGATTGCCTTTGCCGCGAAGGACTGGCAGGGCACGCTGCCGAAGGGCGCATTGCGTATCGACGTGCCGTCGGCCAACGCGTGGTTCGAAGTGCGGCTGCAAACGAGCGGCGGGCGCGACCTCACGAACGCGAAGAAACTCCAGCGGGCGATCCGCGTGGTGCCGCTGTCCGTCTATACGGGCAGCGCGCGCGGCGCGTCGGTCGCGGTCCATGCGGGCAGCGCGCCGTCGGAAGCCGTGAGCGGCGGCACGCCGGCCGAGCAGGTCGCCGCGCTCGACCCGAAGGCGTTCTTCACGCGCTTCGCGCAGGCGCTGCAGGACAACCCGGCACCCGCCGACGACGCGCATGCGCAGGAACTGCTGAAAGACATCGGCGTGTCGGCCGGCTACCCGGTGCCATGGACGGGCGATCGGCTGAGCGCCGCGACGGCCGGCGTTGCCGAAGCGCGCGCGCGGCTCGCGGCGGCGCCGCCGAACCTGCTGAACGCGAACGGCTGGAACTGGATCGGCGATACGGCCGGCAAGTACGGCCAGGACTACGCGCTGCGCGCGTACGCGGCCTACACGCAGTTCGGCACCGCGACGCGCGACGACGAGACGCTCGCGCTCGTGCGCGTCGACAGCGATGGCCATCCGCTGAACGGCGCGAACCGCTACGTGCTGCACTTCGCGCCGGGCGCGCTGCCGCCGGTGCGCGGGTTCTGGACGCTGACGCCGTATGCGACGAACGGCGCGCTGCCCGACGTCGGCGCGGCGCGCCGCTCGCTCGGCGATCGCGACCGGCTACGCCGCAACCACGACGGTTCGATCGACGTGGTCGTATCGGCGTCGCCGGGCGGCACCCACGCGGCCAACTGGCTGCCGGCGCCGCGCACCGATTTCGCGCTCGCGCTGCGCCTGTACGCACCGAAGCCGCAAGCGAGCGACGGCTCGTGGCTGCCGCCCGTCGTCGTCCGGAAGTGAACGGATAGGCGCCGCCGCTGTCCGATCCGCGGACGCGGCGCTCGCGCCCGAACGCCGTTCCGTCACCACCTGAGCCTATACTTTCGGGACAGCGTGCGCGGCCGTGCCGGTTTTCCGGTGCGGTCCGGCATCCATTCCCGAGGCATCCAAGCATGGCAAGCGCAGACAAAGAAACCGTATCCTCGACCCTCCATGCCCTCGGCGGCGTTGCCCGCTCGCGCCGGACCCGGCGTATCGGCCTCGGCGTGCTGATCTTCCTCGTTTTATTCGGACTGCTCGGATTCTTCGCTGCGCCGCCGCTGATCCGCCACATCGCCGAACAGCAACTGAGCCAGCAGCTCGGCCGGCCGTCCACGATCCGGCGCATCGCGCTGAACCCGTACACGCTGAACCTCGAAGCCGACGGCGTGCACGTCGGCGAGCGCGGCGGCCAGGGCGACTTCATCGACATCGGCAAGCTCGTCGTGAGGCCGTCGTGGTCGTCGCTGTTCCGCGGCGCGCCGATCGTCAACGAAGTGCGCGTCGACTCGCCGCGCTTTCATATCGTCCGCTACGACGCGCAGCGCTTCAACTTCACCGACCTGATCGAGAAGTTCTCGACGCCGTCGCCCAAACCCGAAAGCAAGCCGACGCTTTTCTCGGTGTCGAACATCCAGGTCAACGACGGCCGGATCGACTTCGACGACCGCCTGCTGAACGAAAAGCACGTGGTCGACAACTGGACGCTCGGCATTCCGTTCATCGCGACGCTGCCGTCGAAGACCGACATCTTCGTGCAGCCGAAGCTGCGCGCGCGGTTCGACGGCAGCCCGATCGCGATCGACGGCAAGACGAAGCCGTTCGCGCAGTCGCGCGAGTCGGAAGTCGCGCTGACGTTCGATCGGCTCGACGTGCCGAAGCTGATTTCATACGCGCCGGCGAAGCTGCCGGTGATCGTCACGAGCGGGCTGCTGAGCAGTAACCTCAAGCTGAACTTCGTGATGAGTGGCGACACGCCCACGCTGCGCGTGTCGGGCACCGTCGACCTGAACGACGCGAAGGTGACCGGCCGGGCGTCCGAGCCGCTGTTCGCCGCGCGCGGCGTGCACGTGGCCGCCGCCGGCCTCGAGCCGCTGCGCAACGTGCTGCATTTCGACGAGATCCGGATCGACCAGCCGGTCGTCGACCTGTCGCGCGACAAGCAGGGCGTGCTGAACGTCGAGAAGCTCGCCGGTCAGCCGGCCGGCGCGCCGAAGGCTGCCGCCGGCCACCCGGCCGCGTCGGGCACCGCCGCGTCGGCGGCTGCCACCGCTGCTACCACCGCCACCGCCGCTAGTGCTGCGAGCGGTGCGAAGGCCGAGGCCACGGCGAAGGAAGCGCCGCCGCTCGACCTGACGATCCGTCATTTCGCGATCGACGGCGGCACGATCAACGTCGACGACCGCGTGCCGGCGACGCCGACCGCGATGTCGCTGACGAAGCTCGCCGCGACGCTCGACGGCTTCACGCTGCAGGGCAAGACGCCCGCGAAGTACACGCTGTCGACGTCGCTGTCGCGCGGCGGCGACGTGAAGGCCGAAGGCGCGTTCAGCGTGGCGGCGAAGCAGGCCGACACGAAGCTGACGGTCGACGCGCTGGCGCTGCCGGCGCTGCAGCCGTATCTCGGCGAGGCGACCCGTGCGCGCGTGCTCGACGGCACGCTCGGCGGGACCGTCAACGCGAAGGCGGACTGGGGCAAGACGCCGCTCGACGCACAGATCGCCGACAGCACGGTGAGCCTGAAGTCGCTGAAGCTCGCGACGCCGGACGCGAAGGCGCCCGCGATCGTGCTGCCCGACGCGAGCGCGAAGATCGCGAAGGTCGACGTCGCCGCGCGCACTGCGGAAATCGCGAGCGTCGACGCAACCGGCCTCGCGCTCGACGTGACGCGCCTGAAGGACGGCAAGATCGACCTCGCGGCGCTGGCCGAACCCGCACAGGCGGCGGTGCCCAAGCGCACCGTCGCGCGCAAGGCCGAAGCGGCCGCGCCGTCGTGGCATTACCGGATCGACGCGCTGAACGTGAAGGAATCGTCCGCGAACTTCACGGACCTGTCGACGCCGCGCCCGGTGAAGCTCGCGATCAAGCCGCTCGACCTGTCGGTGCAGAAGATCAGCGACGACATGACGAAGCCGCTGCCGGTGCAGCTGAAGGCGACGCTGAACCGCAAGGGATCGCTGAACGTGTCGGGCGACGTGACCGCGCAGCCGCTGAAGGTCGGCCTGAAGATCAACGGCAACCGCCTCGACGCGGCCGCGTTCGAGCCGTACTTCGGCAGCGCGTTGAACGCGACCATCGCGAGCGCGCTGCTCAACGCGCAAGGCAACCTGACGTTCGCGCAGGTGAAGGACACGCCGCGCGCGACCTATCGCGGCGATGTCGCGCTGGTCGACGTGCGGATGCTCGACAAGGCGACGTCCGATCCGTTCGCGGGCTGGCGCTCGCTCGCGCTGTCGAACCTGAAGGTGAACTACGACGAGAAGGGCACCGACGTCGACGCCGCGCGCGTGACGTTCTCGAACTTCTACGGTCGCGTGCTGCTCGATGCGCAAGGGCGACTGAACCTGAAGGACGTCGTCGCGAAGGAGACGGGCCCCGCGCAGTCGCTCACGCGCGACGCGAGCAAGGGCGAGCCCGTGCCGCTGTCGCCGGGCGTGACGCCGCCGGCTGCCGCACAGGCCGCATCGGCCGCGGCGGTGCAGCAGGCGTCGGCGCCGGTGGTCGTGAAGGCCGCGCCGCCGCCGCAGAATCCGGTTCGGATGCATTTCGGCGAGCTGCTGCTGCAGAACGGCCGCGTCACGTACACGGACAACTTCATCAAGCCGAACTACACGGCGAACCTCGTCGCGATCAAGGGCACGGTCGGCGCGTTCGGCACGGATTCGACGACCTCCGCGCCGGTTGACGTCGCGGCGAACCTCGCGGGCAACGGGCCGATCTCGATCAAGGGTTCGGTGAACCCGCTGATCGAGAAGCCGGCGCTGGACCTGACGGCGACCGCGCACGACATCGAGCTGACCAACCTGACGCCGTATTCGGCGAAGTACGCGGGCTATCCGATCACGAAGGGCAAGCTCAACGTCGACTTGCACTACCAGCTCGCGAACGACCAGTTGCAGGCGAACAACCACATCTTCATCGACCAGCTCACGTTCGGCGATCACGTCGACAACGACACGGCGACGAAGCTGCCGGTCAAGCTCGCGATCTCGCTCCTGAAGAACACGCGCGGCGAGATCGACGTGAACCTGCCGGTGTCGGGTTCGCTGTCGAATCCGGAGTTCAGCGTGGGCGGGCTGATCTGGCGCGCGGTGCTGAACCTGATCGCGAAGGCCGTCACGTCGCCGTTCTCGCTGCTCGCGCATGCGTTCGGCGGCAGCGGCGGCGAGGATCTCGGCTACGTCGAGTTCGCACCGGGCTCGTACCAGCTGACCGACGCGCAGCAGAAGAAGCTCGACACCGTCGTGAAGATGCTGACCGAGAAGCCGTCGATCCGGCTGGACCTGATCGGTCGCGTCGATCCCGCGAAGGACACGCCGGGGCTGCGCGACGCGTACGTCGAGCGGCTGGTGCGTCAGCAGAAGCTGAAGGACGTGATCGGCCAGGGCGAGAGCATCGATCCGATGTCGGTGAAGGTCGATCCGGCCGAGTACGGCAAGTACCTCGAGCGTGCGTACAAGGCCGCCGACTTCAAGAAGCCGCGCAACCTGGTCGGCTTGCAGAAGACGCTGCCCGAGGCGGACATGAAGCAGGCGCTCGCCGAACACGCGCCGGCCGACGACAACGCACTTCGCACGCTCGCGCAGCAACGCGCGCAGGCCGTGCGCCAGTACCTCGACGGCAAGATCGATTCGAGCCGCATGTTCGTCGTGGCGCCGAAGCTCGATGCGAAGGGCATCGAGGACAAGGGCGCGACGACGCGCGTCGACTTCGGCCTGCAGTAAGCCGCGTTACGCCATCATCCGCCGCCGCGTTCGACAGGAAATCGGGCGCGGTGGCGCGCTTCCCGTCAGCGCGCCGCGATCTCCGGTTCGCGCTTGTCCAGTTCCTTCCTCGCGGCCAGCGGCAGCCGGGCGTCATCCCACTGCGCGAGCCATTCGACTTCCTTCGCGGTGAATACCTGGCCGTAGTTGCGCAACGCGTACTGCAGCGCGTCGACGACGTGGTGGCGAATGATTTCGGGGGTGCGTGCATCGTCCAGCACGAACCGGAGAGCTTCCAGGGTCGACATACTCGTGCTCCGGGTCAGGGAAAACCCTTTATCACACACCAATAGTAGAACGCCAACCGGGAAATAAATACGGACGCACGCGGCTGCGCCCGGGCATGCATCGCATTGCGACCGTGCGATGTCAATTGCGATTGGTTACGTTTGATAGAGAACCGAAAGCGCCCCTTCATCGGACCGCCGCACGATGCGGCGATATTTTGCGCGCCTGTTGGCAAGTCGTGCAGGTCAACGTCAATCGATGAGGTGGGGTGATGATTTCCAGGTTCGCTAAGCAACGAAAAATGGCGGTGATGGTGGCGGGCGCGCTGGCGCTCGCAAGCGTGGGCACCCACGCGGCGCAGCAGGACGGCAACAGCCAGGGCCACGATGCGGGCAACGGCCGGCGCGTCGTGAAGCACGTGCTGCTGATCAGCGTCGACGGCCTGCACGAGCAGGATCTTGCGCGCTGCATCGGCGCGAACACGTGCCCGAACCTCGCGGTGCTCGCACAAAGCGGTGTCACGTACACGAACGCGTATACGCCGGGCCTGTCGGACTCGTTTCCGGGCCTCGCGGCACTCGTGACGGGCGGCTCGCCGAAGACGGCCGGCCTGTTCTACGACGTGTCGTACGACCGCAACCTGTACGCGCCGAGCGACACAGCCTGCTCGGGCAAGCAGGGCTGGAACGTCGTGTTCGACGAGACGACGGGCATCGATGCGTTCAACGGCGGCGCGCTTGTGCACCTGGACGGCGGCGGTGCGTTCAACCCGCAGGCGATCCCGCATGCGAAGGTCAACGGCCAGTGCGTGCCGGTCTATCCGCACAACTACGTGAAGACCAACACGGTGTTCGAGGCCGTGAAGGCCGGCGTGCCGAACGCGACCACCGCGTGGGCCGACAAGCACGCGTGGGGCTACGACTGGCTGAACGGCCCGTCGGGCACGGGCGTCGACGATCTCGCACGCACCGAAATCAACTCGATCGATCCGGCGACGCAAACCGACTATACGGACGTCTATTCGCATACCGCGCAATTCGACAACCTGCACGTGCAGGCGCTGATCAACCAGATCAATGGCCGTGACTCGACGGGCACGAAGCGCGCACCGGTGCCGACGTTGTTCGGCGCCAACTTCCAGACGTTGAGCGTCGCGCAGAAGGCGGTGGTGACGAAGGGCGGCGGCTATCTCGATGCGAACTTCACGCCGAACGGGCAGGTCGCGAACGCGATCACGTACGTCGACAACTCGATCGGCCATATCGTCGCGGCGCTGAAGCAGGCCAACCTGTACACGTCGACGGCCGTGATCGTCACGTCGAAGCACGGGCAGTCGCCGACCGACCACACGAAGCTCGTGAAGAACGGCGACACGCTGACGAAGCTGCTCGAAGCGAACAACTATCTCGACCCGAACGGCAACTTCGGCCAGAACAGCACGACGACGGGCAACCTGAACGACGGTTCGGGCCTGGTCGGCACGGGCTTCGTGCAGACCGACGACGTCGGCCTGATCTGGCTGCGCGACCGCAGCCAGCGCACGGCGGTGGTGCAGACGCTGAAGGCGAACCTCGGCTGCAACGCGCCGGGGATCTGTGCCGACGGCCCGCAGGCAACCATCCTGTACGGCGCGGCGCTGGCCGACCGGTTCGGCGATCCGGCCAACGGCCGTACGCCGGACATCATCGTCCAGCCGAATCCGGGCGTGATCTATACGTCGAGCACGAAGAAGGACGAGGAACACGGCGGCAATGCGCCGGACGACAGCCACCTCGGCCTGCTCGTGTCGTATCCGGGCCTCCATCGCGCGCGCACCGTGAGCGACGTCGTCGGCACGAAGCAGGTCGCGCCGACGATTCTCGGGCTGCTCGGCGCCGATCCGAAGCTGCTGCACGCGGTCGTGGCCGAGAACACGCACGTGCTGCCGGGGCTCGGCATCGACCACTGAGCCTGGGGAACGGGATCGAGCCCGCGGCATGGCGCGGGCCGTTCGGACGATGACGGCGGCGCCAGGCCGATGACGGCGCCGCGATGCCGGTGCACGCCTTGAATTCGGGCGCGTGCACCGGCATATTCGTCACGCATCACCCGTTCAACGACGCACCGCGAGGATCGTTCATGCGCCTGCTGCTTGCCCTGCTGTTGCCGTGGTTCCAGTTCTTCACGATCGGCCGCCCGATCGCCGGGATCATCTGCCTGATCCTGCAGCTTACGATCATCGGCTGGCTGCCGGCCGCGATCTGGTCGGTGTATGCGCTGAGCCAGTACAAGACCGACCGCAAGATCGAGGCGGCGCTGCGCGAGCGGCGGTAGGCGGGCTCACCACGCCAGCCGAGCAGCGTGGTTTTCATTTCGGCAGAAATTTATATAATTCACTGATGTTCCGTGATGTAATTTATATAGATTCCTGCTCAAATGACGCCTTCCTGCACGATCCAGCTTCACGCCGACGGTACCTGGCATGACGTCGGCGGCGTCACCCTGTTCGGAGAGCCGGACGAAGGGTGGCGCGGCCGCGCCTATACAGGCTACGACGTCGAATGGATCGTTCGTCATCAGTTCGCCCGCGACGCGCGCGCGATGTCGTGCACCTTTCCGGTCGACCTCGAGCCGCTGATGACGTCCCACTGGCCCGTGTTTCTGATCGATTTGCTGCCGCAAGGGTTCGGCCGGCGGGAACTGTTGCGTCGACTCGATCTCCCCGAAACGGCAGAGGAGCGCGCCGACTGGGCGTTGCTGCTCGCGGGAGCCGGGAACTCGATCGGCAACTTGCGAGTCAAGGAAGCCGCGCAGTGGCTCGCGGAGCGCGGAGGCCCGCGGCAAGGATTTACGGACGACGATGTTGCCGCACGCGGTGACGCATTCAGCGAATATCTCGCCGAACACGGATTTTTCGTTGCGGGCTCCTCGGGCGTGCAGGGCGAGTGGCCAAAGCTCTTGCTGACGCGCGCCGACGACGGGCTGCTCTATCTCGATCACACGTTGCCTGACGAGCGCGCGGTCGAGCACTACATCGTCAAGTTCGGACGTGGCGCGAACGAGCGCCTCGCGCAGATCCTGCGGCACGAAGCGCCGTACATGGCATTGGCGCAGCGTCTTGGCTTGCGCGTGCATGCGCCGCTGATGTTGCGGGATCGGTCGCTGTTCATTCCGAGATTCGATCGCGCGCGTGACGGTGGCAGCGTCGTTCGGTTCGGGCGGGAAAGCATCGCTTCGTTGACCGGCAAGGCCGGCTTCGGCGTCGCGCCGAGTCACGATGAGGTGTGCCGTCATCTCGTTCGTCAATGCACGGATCCCCAAACCGAGGTGGCCGAGTATCTGTGTCGCGACGTCGCAAACCTTGCGCTTGGCAACAAGGACAATCATGCGCGAAACACGGCACTGCAACGATGCTTCGACGGACGCGTCGCCCTGACTCCGCTGTACGATTTCGCGCCGATGTATCTTCATCCGGACGGCATTGCGCGCCGCATCCGTTGGGAAGGAAATGACGATGGCCGACCGGACTGGGCGCGGGTACTCGACGCCGTCGTCCGGGCAAGCGAACCGCAGGCGGAGGACACGCATGTCGCGCTGGATCGTCACGCATTGCAGACACGCCTGCATGCAATGGCGCCGCATTTGCAGGAGATCGCCGATCACGGTGTCGATCTTGGTCTGGAACACGACGTGCACGCTTTTTTGAAACCCGGTCTCGAGCGGCTTGCGCGCGAGCTGGAGATGCTGCGCTAGCGGGGACGCGACACCATGGACAAACGCTACAACGCGATGTCGCTTCCCGAACAGCTTGCGCTGCGGCGCCAGGCGATCGAAGACGTTCTCGCGCATCCCGAATGGCCGTTGCACGAGTCGGTGCGTCATCTGAAGAAGACGATGCGGCTGACGAGCGCCGAAATGGCAAAGCTCGCCGGCGTATCGACGAAGACGATTCAGGATATCGAACAGGGGCGCAGCGACGGAACGGTTCAGACGATGAACCGCATATTCGGCATGCTGGGATTGAAGCTCGGCGTCGTGCGGCGCGCGCCGCCATAACCCGCACGGTGGTGGCGGGGGCGGCGCATCCGTCGGGTGATCGACGGATGCGCGACGCGTCCGGCGGGTGGATGCCGGTCGGCCGGCCGCCTCACTTCACCGCAAACAGCGTCAGGTTCATGAAGATCTTGAACGCATAGCCGAGCGTGACGGCGCCGAGCACGCCGCCCGCCCACAGCACGACGAACCACATCCAGCCGCGCATGCGCGACCGTGGCGGCGCGTCGGGCTGGCGAGCGGCGGAATCAGTGGTGGTAGTAATGCTGGTCTTCATGGCGCACCTTGCCTCGGAATACCCAGTAACCCATCGTCGTGTAGGCGATGATGATCGGGAGGATAACCGCTGCGCCGACCAGCGTGAAGGTCTGGCTCGAACGCGGCGCGGCCGCTTCCCAGATCGTCATCGTCTGAGGAATCGCGTACGGGAACATCGTGACGAGCAGGCCGACATAGCCGAGCAGCACGAGCGCCAGCGCGAGCACGAACGGCGTCATGTCGTGCCGGGCGCGCACCGCGCGGCGCATCCATACCGCGCACCCGGCGACCAGGAACGGCACCGGCAGCAGACGCCAGAACAGCCCCGAATCGAACCAACGCTGCGCGATGGCCGGATCCTGCAGCGGCGTCCACAGGCTGACGACCGCGATGAAGCCGAGCAGCACGACGGTCAGCGGCCACACGACGCGATGCAGGCGCCGCTGCAGGTCGCCTTCCGTCTTCGCGACCAGCCAGCAGCAGCCGAGCAGCGCGTAGGTCACGATCAGGCCGAGGCCCGTCAGCAGGCTGAACGGCGTGAGCCAGTCGAATGCGTCGCCCGCGAACACGCCGTCCTTGATGTTGATGCCCTGCAGGAACGCGCCGAGCGCGATCCCCTGGAACAGCGTCGCGCCGGCCGAGCCGCCGATGAACGCGAGATCCCACAGCTGCTTCGTGCGCCGCGCCTTCGCGCGGATCTCGAACGACACGCCGCGGAAGATCAGGCATACCAGCATGAAGATCAGCGGCAGGTACAGCGCCGACAGCACCGTCGAATAGACGATCGGGAACACCGCGAACAGCCCGGCGCCGCCGAGCACGAGCCACGTCTCGTTGCCGTCCCACACGGGCGCGACGGTGTTCATCATCAGGTCGCGCTCCTTCTCGTCCGGGAAGAACGGAAAGACGATGCCGATGCCGAGGTCGAAGCCGTCGAGCACGACGTACATGAAGAGCCCCAATGCGATGATCGCGGCCCAGATTACGGTGACGTCCATAGGTTTTCTCGTGTGCGAAATGGGTGGGCTCAGACGGTCTCGATCAGCTCGTCGACGGCCGACATCGGGCGGCGCGCGGTGTGATCGGGGCGCGTGTCGGGCATGTCGTCCTGCGCGTCGTGCTTGACGTCGGGCAGCGCGGGGCCGGCCTTCATCAACTTCAGCATGTAGTACACGCCGGTGCCGAACACGAGGAAGTACACGATCACGAACGTCATCATCGACAGGCTGACCTGCTGCACCGACAGCGGCGACACGGCCTTCGCGGTGCGCATCACGCCATACACGACCCACGGCTGGCGGCCTGCTTCGGTCGTCACCCAGCCCGCGAGCAGCGACACGAAGCCGGTCGGGCCCATCACGAGCGCGAAGCGCTGGAACCACTTCGATTCATACAGGCGGCCGCGGCGGCGCAGGAGCCACGCGAGCGCGGCGAGGCCGATCATCGCGAAGCCGAGGCCGACCATGATCCGGAAGCTCCAGAACACGACCGTCGAGTTCGGGCGGTCTTCAGGCGCGAAGTCCTTCAGCCCGCGGATCTCGCCGTTCCAGCTGTGCGTGAGGATCAGGCTGCCGAGGTGCGGCACCTTCACTGCGTAGCGGGTCGTTTCCGCCTGCATGTCCGGAATGCCGAACAGGTTGAGCGGCGTGCCGCCCTTCTCGGTTTCCCACAGCCCTTCGATCGCGGCGATCTTCGCGGGCTGGTGCTTCAGCGTGTTGATGCCGTGCTGGTCGCCGATCACGGCCTGCAGCGGTGCGAGCACCAGCAGCAGCCACAGCGCCATCGAGAACATCTTCTTCACGCCCTTGTCGCGGCGGCCCTTCAGCAGGTGCCATGCGCCCGTCGCGGCCACGACCAGCGCGGCGACGATGAATGCGGCGATCGCCATGTGGAACAGGCGGTACGGGAACGACGGGTTGAAGATGATCGCGAACCAGTCGGTCGGCACGACGCGGCCGTCGACGATCTCGAAGCCCTGCGGCGTCTGCATCCAGCTGTTCGACGCGAGGATCCAGAACGTCGAGATCAGCGTGCCGATCGCGACCATCAGCGTCGCGCCGAAGTGCGCGCGCGGGCTCACGCGATTCCAGCCGAACAGCATGATGCCGAGGAAGCCGGCTTCGAGGAAGAACGCGGTCATCACCTCGTACATCAGCAGCGGGCCGGTGACGGCGCCGGCGAAGCTCGAGAAGCCCGACCAGTTGGTGCCGAACTGATAGCTCATGACGACGCCGGAGACGACACCCATCCCGAACGCGACCGCGAAGATCTTCGACCAGAACAGGCAGAGGGTTTTGTAGTACTGCTTGCCGGTCTTCAGCCAGCGATATTCGAGCACGGCGATGAAGCTGGCGAGGCCGATGCTCAGCGCCGGAAAGACGATGTGAAAGGAGACGGTGAACGCGAATTGCAGGCGGGCCAGATCGAAGGCCGAAAGAGCGGTGTCCATACCAGTTGACCGAGGCTGACGATACCCGCCGGCGGGTGCCGGCGGCCCCCGGGCGATGGGGCGTCGGGGTTGGCTGGAGTATGGGTTGCGATGGTGCGCCGCGAAATGTGCCAACTCGTCGCAGATGTCCAGCCCGCCGCGCGCATTTTCGGGATAAATCGTTGATTCGTATCAAGAACGGCGAGCGTCGCATGCGCGATCGTAGCGTGGCGGTCTGCCGCACGTGCGTCAATATGGCGCGTCGCGTCATCGGAACGATGTGGCGTGCGCGACGATGCCGTGCCGAGCAGGCATCGCGCGTTCGCATATGCGGTCGATCCGTTTCGACGCATTAGCGTGTAACGCGCGACGGCGGCCCAGCGGGCCTTCGCCGGGCCCGCTGTCACACGGGTAACGTCGCGCAACATTCGCGCGCGCGCCGGTAATGGATGCCGGATCGCGCGCGGCGTAGCGTTCGATATGTCGGGTTCGCATCGACGAACCGTCCTGCCGGAGAACGTGACGTGAATGGATTGAAGCTTGCGCTGGGCGCGGCCGCCGCGGTGGCCGTCGCGACGGGCGGCGTGGCGCATGCCGCCCGGGTCGGCGTGTATGTCGGCCCGGGATACCCGTATTACTACCCCGTCGTTCCGGCGCCGTACTACTACCCGCCGCCCGTCATCGCGGTGCCCGTCGATCCCGGTCCGCCACCCGAATACGTGGAGAAGGACCAGCCGCAGCAAGGCGGCGACGCGGACGTCTGGTACTACTGCGACGCGTCGAGGCATTACTACCCGTATGTGAAGACCTGCAAGTCGGGCTGGCGATCGGTGCCGGCGCGGCCGCAATGACGGAGGCCCGACGATGATCCACGCAATTCGACCTTTGCGCGTGCCGGCCGTGCTGGCGCTGGCCGGCTTGCTCGGCGCATGCGCGTATATGCCGGCCGGGCCCAGCGTGATGGCGCTGCCGGGCACCGGCAAGTCGTTCGACCAGTTCCGCGTCGACGACGCGAACTGCCGCCAGTACGCATTCCAGCAATCGGGCGGCGTGAGTGCCGGGCAGGCTTCGACCGCGAGCGCGGTCGGCAGCGCGGCGGTCGGCACCGCACTCGGCGCGGCGGCGGGCGCGGCGTTCAACGGCGGCAGCGGTGCCGCCGTCGGCGCGGGTGCCGGGCTGCTCGCGGGCAGCGTCGTGGGCGCGGGCGCCGCGCAGGGCTCGGCCTACGACGTCCAGCGCCGCTACGACTATGCGTACCTGCAGTGCATGTACGCAACCGGCAACCGCGTGCCGGTGCCGGGCGGGATGAGCGGCGGATATGGCGGCGGCGTGCCGCGCGCGGCGCGCGTCGCTTCGTGCCGGTCGCGGCCGCGGCTGCGCGGCGGCGGAGGCGTTCGGTCCGGCCGCCTTTGTGCGGCGCGATGCATCGGCAGGCGCTACACGAATTGCGTACACTCTGAGTTTCGTTTCGGCAGGGCCGGGCGCATCGGTTCCGGTCCTCGTTCACTCAGGGCACGAAGATGATCGATTTACGCAGCGATACCGTGACACGTCCGAGCCAGGCGATGCTGGCCGCGATGACTGCCGCCGAAGTCGGCGACGACGTATGGGGCGACGACCCGACCGTGCTGCGCCTGCAGGCGGTCGCGGCCGAACGTGCCGGCAAGGAAGCCGGCCTGTTCTTCCCGAGCGGTACGCAGAGCAATCTGGCCGCGCTGATGGCCCATTGCGAACGCGGCGACGAATACATCGTCGGCCAGCTCGCGCACACCTACAAGTACGAAGGCGGCGGCGCGGCCGTGCTCGGCAGCATCCAGCCGCAGCCGATCGAGAACGCGCCGGACGGTACGCTGCCGCTCGCGAAGATCGCCGCGGCGATCAAGCCGCTCGACAATCACTTCGCCCGCACGCGCCTGCTCGCGCTCGAAAACACCATCGGCGGCCTGGTGCTGCCGGAAGGCTATGCGCAGGAAGCCGTCGCGTTCGCGCGCAGCCGCGGGCTGGCCGCGCACCTCGACGGCGCGCGCGTGTGCAATGCGGCGGTCGCGTCGGGGCGCCCGATCGCCGAGCTGTGCGCGCCGTTCGACACCGTGTCGATCTGCTTCTCGAAAGGGCTTGGCGCGCCGGTCGGTTCGGTGCTGGTCGGCAATCGCGCGCTGGTCGAGCGCGCGCAGCGCTGGCGCAAGGTGCTGGGCGGCGGGATGCGGCAGTCGGGCATCCTTGCGGCGGCCTGCCTGTATGCGCTCGACCACAACGTCGAACGACTCGCCGACGATCATGCGAATGCCGCGCATCTCGCGGCAGGCCTCGCGCGCATCGAGCCGGTGAAGGTGCTGTCGCACGCGACGAACATGGTGTTCGCGCAATTCCCCGAAGCCGATTGCGCGCCGCTCGAGGCGTGGCTCAAGGAGCGCGGGATCCTCACGCAGATGCTGTACGCGTCGCGCTTCGTCACGCACTGCGACGTGTCGCGTGCGGACATCGATACCTTCATCGACGCGGTCGGCGCGTATTTCGCGCAACGGCGCGCGTAAGGCGGAATGCGCCGGCCGGCGGGGGCGCCGGCGCGTCGTGGCGCGAAGCAGGAAGTGGGGAGGCGATCGGGGCGACGCTGCAACCCGTCTGTCGATATCTGGCGTGCCGGCGGATTACGCTTGCCGGGGCGTGTCGACCGGCGGCGTGCCGTCGCGGAATAGCGATTTCAGTTGCGTGCGCAGTTCGGCGCTGTCGGTGTGCTGGTGCACCGAGACCGCATGTTGCACGGCGGCTTCCAGCAGTTCGTTGTCGGAGTCGGCGGAAATCGCGACGGAGCAATTCATCGCGCTGGGGAACTCGCGGCAATCGATATAGCGGCGGGACATGATGTTCTCCTCACGGGAAAGGGAACGACCGGATTTGCATGATCGGCCGCGCCGCGCGTTCGCGAGGCCGATGAAAAAAGTATAGGCGGCGCGGCGGGGTTTCTCGCCGCCACGCGCACCACGCCACGTGCCGCGCCGGCGATGTCGATCACCCGCGCGTCACGGCAGCGGCGCGAGCAACCGGCGCGCCGCTTCGACCACCCGTGCGGACAGCGACGCCATGGTCGGCGACTGCACGGCCCACGCGTGCCAGTACAGCGTGACGTCGGTCGGATGCACGGGCGCGAGATCGACGAGCCCTTGCGCGTCGAGCGGCGCGCCGCCGGTCAGCGGCTCCGGCACCATCGCGTAGCCGAGCCCGTGCCGCACCGCCGCGAAATGCGCGTGCGTGCCCGGCACGTAGTGGCACGGATACGCGCCTTCGGGCAACCCGAACTTCTCCTTCAGGAATGTCGACTGCAGCGTGTCGCGCCGCGAATACGCGACGACCGGCGCGTTGCGCGCGCTCGTGCGGTTCAGGCCGCGCGGAAACCAGCGCCCCGCGAACGCGGCGGCCGCGAGCAGCCGGTAGCGCATCGTGCCGAGCGGCGTCGCGACGCAGCCGCGCATCGGTTTCGGCTCGGTCGTCACGCAGCCGACGGCCATTCCGCTTTCGAGCAATGCGAAGGTGTGGTCCTGGTCTTCGACGATCAGCTCGAACAGGATGCGCTCGCCCGCGAGCACCGAAGTCAGCGCGGGCAGGAACCACGTGCCGAGGCTGTCGGAGTTCAGCGCGATCGTGACCGAGATCGGCGATTCGCGCTCGGTCGCGAGCGTGCTTTGCAGGTCGGCCTGCAGCAGCGCGACGCGGCGCAGGTGTTGCAGCACGCGCTGTCCGGCCACCGTCGGCCGGCACGGCCGCGTGCGCAGCACGAGCGGCGCGCCGAGGCTTGCCTCCAGCGCGCGCACCCGCTGCGTGACGGCGGACGCGGTCACGTGCAGGCGCACGGCGGCCTGCTCGAAGCTGCCGGTGTCGGCGACGGCCAGCAGCGCGGCGGCCTGCTTCGGATCGATCGTCAGAGACATGGCGGCGCAATTCCTGTGAACGTAAGACGAGAGCAGGCGGTAGTGTAAGACAGTGCGCGCGACGCTCCGGGCGCGGCATGACGTCTCGCCGCGTGCAACGATGACGGTGGTGCACGTGTTTTGAACTACGCTGTATGAATGTGTGCCCGCACGCCGGCGATACCCGCGGTGCGGGTTGCACAACCCGCACCCATCGCCCAACCGACCCGCCCAGCCGACGGAGCGACTTCGCCATGATCTTCCGGCAACTTTTCGACCCGCAATCGTCGACCTACACGTATCTGCTCGCCGACAGCGCATCACGCGAAGCGCTGCTGATCGACCCGGTGTTCGAGCAGGTGCGCCGCGATGCGGCGCTGCTCGACGAACTCGGGCTGCGGCTCGTCGCGACCATCGATACGCACGTGCACGCCGATCACGTGACGGGTGCATGGCTGCTGAAGCAGCGCACCGGCAGCGCGATCGCGATTTCGGCCGCGAGCGGCGCGCAGGGCGCCGACCGCTACCTGAACGACGGCGATCGCTGCGCATTCGGCACGCGCTACCTGACCGTACGCGCGACACCGGGCCATACGAGCGGCTGCATCAGCCTCGTGCTCGACGACGAATCGATGGCGTTCACCGGCGACTGCCTGCTGATTCGCGGCACCGGCCGCACCGACTTCCAGCAGGGCGACCCGCGCGCGCTGTATCGCGCGGTGCACGGCCGGCTCTTCACGCTGCCGGCCGCCTGCCTGCTGTATCCCGCGCACGACTATCGCGGGCTGACGGTGACGAGCGTCGGCGAGGAACGGCGCTTCAATCCGCGCCTCGGCGGCGATCTCAGCGAAGACGATTTCGCGGGCTACATGCGCAATCTCGGGCTCGCGCATCCGCGCCAGATCGACGTGGCGGTGCCCGCGAACCTGCAGTGCGGCGTCGCCGCGAACGCGCCCGACACGCAGGCGGTACCCGATTGGGCGCCGCTCGTCTATACGTTCGCCGGTTTCTGGGAAATCGATCCGCAGTGGCTCGAGGATCACCTGCCGGCGGTGCAGGTCGTCGACGTGCGCGAGCCGGACGAATTCACCGGTCCGCTCGGCCACTTGCCCGGCGCGACGCCGATTCCGCTCGGCGAACTGACCGCGCGCACCGGCGAGCTCGCGCGCGACCGGCCGATCGTGACCGTATGCCGGGCCGGCGGCCGCTCGGCGCAGGCGACCGTGATCCTGCTGAAGGCCGGTTTCGGTGCGGTCGCGAACCTCGGCGGCGGGATGCTGCGCTGGCGCGGCGAGGGCCGCGTCGTGATGGACGGCCGGTCGTAGCGGTGCGATATCGTGCGACGAAAAAATGTTCGGACCGGTTGTCGAATCGGCACGATGCCGTTCGTCGTCAAGGTATCCGCTCACATGGCGCGGCATGACGCGGCGCCGACACCTCGAGAGACCACGCGATGACGCCGACGCTTTACGCCCACCCCTTTTCGTCCTATTGCCAGAAGGTGCTGACCGCGCTGTACGAGAACGGCACGCCGTTCGAATATCGCGTGCTCGCACACGACGATCCGAAGCCGATGCAGGAACTGGCCGCACTGTGGCCGATGAAGCGCTTCCCGGTGCTCGTCGACGCGGGCCGCACCGTGATCGAGGCGACGATCATCGTCGAGTATCTCGAGCTCTACCATCCGGGCCCCGTGCGGCTGGTACCCGACGACCGGCGCGCGGCGCTTGAAGTGCGGACGATGGATCGTTTCTTCGACAACTATGTATCGACGCCGCAGCAGAAGGTCGTGTTCGATGCGCTGCGGCCGGAGCACGAGCGCGATGCGCGCGGTGTCGCCGATGCACGGGCGATGCTCGAAACGTCGTACGCGTGGCTGGACCGCACGATGGCCGATCGCGAATGGGCGGCCGGCGACCACTTCAGCCTCGCCGACTGCGGCGCGGCGCCGTTCCTGTTCTACGCGGACTGGACGCACCGGATCGATCCGTCGTTCGCGAACGTGATCGCGTATCGCAAGCGGCTGCTTGCGCGGCCGTCGTTCGCGCGTGCGGTCGACGAAGCGCGGCCGTATCGTCCGTTCTTCCCGCTCGGTGCGCCCGATCGCGACTGACGTGCGCAGCCGCGATCGTCGCGGCAGCGACGACGCGGGCGGCGGCCTGCGCATGGCGCGATGCCGCCGCGCAGGGCCGGCAGCGTGTGCCCGGACGTCGTGATGACAGCAGCGGATGCATCGCGGCGCCGTCCCGTTACATCGTCGTGTGCTTGACCGACCGCGCGAGCGTCAGCAGTTCGTCGAACTGCGTGATCAACTCGAAGCACAGCAGGAACGCGAGCGTATAGGCCGGTGCGGGGAAGCGCCGGATCGCCCCGAGCACCTGCGGCGCGAAGCGCGATCGAATCGCATCGCGCGTCAGCAGCCACGCGATCACGATGCCGATCGCGGCACCGGCGATCAGGTCGGTCGGGTAGTGATAGCCGAGATACGCACGCGGCACGCAGATGAACACGACCGCATACAGCAGCGCGAGTACGCCGGCGCGCCGCGCGATGATGAAGATGCCCGTCGCGATCGCCATCCACAGCATCGCGTGATCGCTCGGAAACGAACTCCAGGCCTGCAGCGTGGCCGCACGCAATTCCTCGGACGGAAAGTGCAGGTGCAGGTCGGGGTTGTAGATCGGCCGCACGCGGAACGGCAGGACTTTCGCGAGCAACCGGCCGAACGCGAGCGCGACGAGCCCGCTCGCGACCGTCGCGATGACCAGCTCGCGTTGCCGTTCGCGCTCCGGTCCCGGCTGGAACCACAGCCAGCAGAGCACGGGGATGAGCACGAAGCCCTTGAACGTATAGAGGCCGGCGATCACGCGGATCGCGTGATTCATCAGCGGTCCGAACGTGATGTGGGTGAGGAAGATCTGGATCGTGGTGTCGAAATTATTCATGTTCTGGGACCCCGGCGGACGCACGACGCATGACGTGCGGCCGGCAGGATCAGGAAGCGCGCTCGTACCGGAGCGCAATGGGGGGCAAGTATGTCACCGGTAATTTCGAAGAAAATGGGAAAAAATACCGGGAATCCCCTGAGAAAACGCGATTTCCTGGCGGGGCCGGATGGGAGCGTGCCGTGCGGCGCGGGCGTGTCGAATCATCTGACGGTTGCGCGCGGATCCCTTGGCACCGGCGAAAAATAATCGGTTGACCTAGGCAATACGTTGAGTCGTCGCGGACCTTGCGCCGGATGACCGAATGCGTTCCGCGTCTCGCACGGATCTGCCGCGCTGCGCTGCACCGCGCAGTACCGAACGAAAAATAAAAGAAAAGACGGGCAAGCCCTGCTGCCTGCCCGCCTCGCACTCGCGATGCCGAAAATTACCGACGCCACATGCGCACGGCCAGCGCCGCCAGCGACGTCGCCACGGCCAGCACGATCACCGCATTCCAGCCCAGTTGCGCGAGTAACGAACTGCCGATCGCGGCACCGGCCGCCATCCCGATGAACATGCCGACGAACAGCACCGCGTTGAGCCGGCTGCGCGACGCGGGATCGATTCGGTAGACGATTGCCTGGTGCGCGATCAGCGTGGCCTGTACACCGAGATCGAAGCCGATCGTCGCGGCGGCGAGCAGCGCGAGTTGCGCATGCGGCGTCATCAGCGGAGCGGCAGCCATCGCGGCGAACGATACCGTCGCGATTCCGATGCCGATACGCGTGACGCGCTCCGGACCATGGTGATCGGCGAGGCGTCCGGCAATCGGCGCGGCCAGTGCGCCGGCAGCGCCCGCGAGGCCGAATGCGCCGGCGGCTGCGCTGCCGAGGTGGAACGGCGCGCCGTGCAGCATGACCGCCAGCGTCGACCAGAACGCGCTGAACCCGACGGCCAGCAACCCTTGCGCGAGCGCGGCGCGGCGCAGCGCGGGATGACGGCGCCACAGTTCGCCGAGCGACCCGATCAGCGCGCGGTACGACAGCTGCGTGGTCGGCTCGAAGCGCGGCAGCCCGCGGGCGGCCACGATGCCGATGGCGGCGACGCTGGCGGCCGCGAGCGCGAACATTGCGCGCCAGCCGGCCGTTTCCGCCACGAAGCCGGCGACGACGCGCGACAGCAGGATGCCGAGCAGCAACCCCGTCATCACCGTACCGACGATGCGGCCGCGATGCGTGTCGTGCGCGAGCGTCGCGGCGGCCGGCACGACGTCCTGCGCCATTGTCGCGGTCAGGCCGATCGCGAAGCTCGCGGCCAGCAGCAGTCCGAGCGACGGCGCGACCGCCGCGAGCAGCAGCGCGACGACCAGCGCGGCGGCTTTCGTCACGATCACGCGGCGTCGGTCGAAGCGGTCGCCGAGCGGCGCGAGCAGCAGGATGCCGAGCGCATAGCCGAGCTGCGTGAGCGTCGGCACGAAGCCGATCGCACGCGCCGACGCGCCGAGATCGGGACCGAGCGCGGCGAGCATCGGCTGCGCATAGTAGAGCGGTGCGACGCCGAGACCGGCTGCCGCGGCGAGCAGCAGCACGAGCCGGCGATCGGGCATCGAGGAGGCGGCCGCGTGGGCCGGTGCATGGGCCGCGCGGGGCGCGGCGTCGAAACGGGTCGGAGTGGACATCGCGTACATCCTTGTTTGGGTAACGGATGGACGCGAGTGTGCCGACCGGCGGCCGGCCACGGTAGTGCCGTCCGGCGCAGATTTGTTATACGCTTGGCGAATGACCGAGAAAATCCCCAGCGTGCCCGCCACTGGCGGGTCTCCGCGTGTTCAGGCCGTGCCTGTCGGCGGCGCCGGCTATCGTTTCGAGCTGATGGAAACCTTCGTGCGCATAGCCGAGGCCGGCAGCCTGTCGGCCGCCGCCGCGCAACTGCACACGACGCAGCCGACCATCAGCCGGCGGCTGCAGGCGCTCGAACGCTCGCTCGGCGTGAGGCTGCTGCAGCGGACGACTCATACGATGCGGCTGACCGTCGATGGCGAGCGATGTTTCACGCGCGCGAAGGAGCTGCTGACCAACTGGGCGGCGTTCGAGGCCGACCTGCGCGGCGCGCAGGAGGAGCCCGAAGGCCTGCTGCGGGTCGCGGTCCCGCATGCGTTCGGGCAGGAGCGCTTCGTCGGGCCGCTCGCGCGGTTCCTGCGCGATTACCCGCGTGTCTCGGTGGAGTGGCTGCTGCAGGACGAGGTGCGGGATTTCGTCGGCAGCGGGATCGACTGCGCGATCCAGGTCGGCGAGCCGACCGATCCGTCCGTCGTCGCGATCCGGCTGACCAAGGTGCCGCGCTTCGTGGTGGCCGCGCCGTCCGTGCTGAACGGTGCCGACGTGCCCGTCGATCCCGACGCGCTCGCCGCGTTGCCGTGGCTCGCACTGCGCACGTATTACCGGACCGAACTGACGCTGACGCATGCCGTCACGGGCGATACGCGACGCATCGCGATTCGTCCGCGCATCACGACCGCGAATCTCTACGCGCTGCGCAGCGCGGCGCTGCTCGGTGTCGGCGCGTGCGTCGGTTCGTCGTGGATGCTGGCCGACCATCTCGCGCGCGGCGAGCTCGTGCATCTCGCGCCCGACTGGCACGCCGCGCCGTTGCCGGTCTACCTCACCTACCCGCACGCGCAGTTCTATCCGTCGCGGCTCGTGCGCTTCGTCGCGATGATGCGCGAGGCCGTGCCGCCGCTCGTCGAAGGGCGCGACGGGTAGGCGCCGCGCGTGCCGTCAGCCGCGCCGGATGCCTTCGGGCAGCGCGCTGATGCGACGCACTTCGGGCGAGTCGAGCCACGCACGGGACGTGGCGCAGTCGACGAACATGTCGGTCGCATCGTCGCCCCAGAACAGGTCGCCGTCGAGTTCGAAGGTCGGCACGCCGAACACGGCGTGCGCGATCGCGTGGTCGGTGTTCGCGCGCAGGGCGTCCTTCACCGGTTGCGCGTCGACGGCCGTCACGCCTTCGGGAAAGCCGACCGCCTCGCACAGCGCGGCGAAACCCTCCGGCGTCGACACGTCCTGGCCGTCGCGCCAGATGTGCCGGAAGATCCGCCGGATCGCATCGGGCGAGTTGCCCATCGCGATCGCGAGACGCAGCGGCCGGATCGGGTTGAACGGATGCGCGGGCGGCATCCGGAACGGAATGCCGAGCTTGTCCGCGCGGTATTGCGCGTGGCGATACGTGAAGATGCGCTTCGCCGCGATCTCGGCAGGCGCCTTCTGTCCCCAGTGCGCGAGCAGCGCGCCGAGCACGATCGGCTTCGGCTCGTAGGCGGCGGCAGGCGGCAGTTGATCGAACCGTTCCTGCTGCAGGTAGGCGAACGGCGAAACGAAATCGAAATACCAGGTGGCGGTGCGCGCGGCGTTCATCGTGGGGATTCCCTTGTACGTGTCCGGACGGCGGTGGCGTGTACCGTGCCGGCGCGCGGCGCGGTGCATGCGCTGCGGCCAGTGTCGCATGCGGCCGCCTTTTGTGCTGTCCGTCGCGCCGCCGGACGCGCGTGGCTGGCTAGGGCTGCGCGGTGTCGTCCGCCGCCGCCGCGAACCGCGCGAGACTGTCGCGCACGGCCTGCGCGTCGTAGCGCGCGCCTGCACCACCGAGCGCGACGGTTGCCTTCTGCGCGAGCGGCAGCAACATCGCGAGCGCCGCGGCCATCGCCGGCGCGGCGGCAAGCCGCGATTTCGGGCCGGACACCGTCAGCGCGCCGACGCAATCGCCGGCCGCGCCGAATACCGGCACGGACGCCGACGCCGTCTCCGGGTCGCGCTCGCCGTACGACGCGGCCCACAACTGTTCGCGTACGTCGTTCCACTGCGCATCGTGCGGGTCGGTGAACGCGAGCAGCACTTTCCCGGACGCCCCCTGGCGAACCGGAAACTCCTCGCCGACCCGGATCGACACCCGCACCGTGCGCGTCGGTTCGACGCGGTAGAGCACCGAGCGCATGTCGCCGTGCCGCACGTAGAACGATGCCGTTTCGCCGAGTTCGCGGCTCAGCGCCTCGAGCAGCGGTTCGACGACCGGGCCGACCCGGAACGAGCGTTGATACAGCGCGGCCAGCCGCAGCGGCTCGTGTCCGACCGCGTACTGGCCGTCGTCGAGCTTGCGCACGAAGCCGCCATGCTCGAGCGCGGCGAGCAGGCGCAGGATCGTGCTCTTGTACAGCCCGGTGCGGCGGGACAGCTCCGCGAGCGACAGCCGGTCGTCGGTTTGCCCGAAAGCATGGAGGATCGCGAACGCGCGATCGAGGACGGCGACGCCGCTGGAGGTGTCGGCCGACGAATCGGGCGCTTCGTCGGGGTGATCGGCGGGAGTCGAGGTCGGGGGCACGGCTTGCTGTTCCTTTGGATGACGGTCGATCGACTATATCGTTCTGTCTGACAGAACTCAAGTTCCAAAAAATCGCAATTTCACGGGTATACCCCGCTTACCTCACGATCGACGCGTGTCTAAAGTTCCGTCTAACAGAACGATGTTCTTTCAGATAGAACTTTGAGGTGGCGAATGAGCGTTTCCGAATATCCGAAGGTGCTGGTCAGCGAGGTCGGGCCGCGTGACGGCCTGCAGAGCATCAAGGCCGTGATGCGGACGGCCGACAAGTTGCGCTGGATCGTGGCGCTGGCCGCGGCCGGCCTGCGCGAGATCGAGGTCGGGTCGTTCGTGCCCGCGCGGCTGTTGCCGCAGATGGCCGACGTGCGGGAAGTCGTCGCGCATGCGCTGGCGATTCCCGGGCTGCACGTCGCCGCGCTTGCGCCGAACCTGCGGGGCGCCGAAAGCGCGTTCGAGGCGGGCGTCCACAAGCTGACGTTGCCGGTATCGGTGACCGAAGCGCACTCGCTGGCGAACATCCGCAAGACGCCGGCGCAGATGATCGACGAGGTGCGCGCGATCGTCGCGCTGCGCGATGCGCGGTTTCCGTCGGTGCAGATCGAGGCGGGCGTGTCGGTCGCGTTCGGCTGCACGATCGCGGGCGCCGTCAGCGACGACGAGACGATCGCGATGGCGGCCGCGATGGCCGAATGCGGCGTCGACGAGATCGGGCTCTCCGATACGAGCGGCTATGCGAACCCGGCGCAGGTGCGCCGGCTGTTCAGGCGGCTGCAGCGCGAAGTCGGCGACAAGGCCGGCGGCGCGCACTTCCACAACACCCGCGGGCAGGGCCTCGCCAATGTCGTCGCGGCGCTCGACGCCGGCGTGACGACGATCGACGCGAGCCAGGGCGGCCTCGGCGGCTGCCCGTACGCGCCGGGCGCGACCGGCAACATCGTCACCGAGGATCTCGTGTTCCTGCTGGAGTCGATGGGGTACGACACGGGCGTCGACGTGGACGCGCTGCTCGCCGCGCGCGCGATCCTGCACGCGGCGCTGCCGGCCGAGGCGCTGTACGGCCACGTGCCGGACGCGGGGCTGCCGAAGGGCTTCCGTTATGCGGACGGCCGCGTGCCGACCGCGGCCCAGCCGGAAGGCTGCCTGACGGGAGTCGCGCAATGAACGATCGCCAACCGGCTTCGGCGCTGCCGTACGAAGGCGTGCGCGTGATCGAGATGACGCACATGGTGATGGGCCCGACCTGCGGGATGCTGCTCGCGGATCTCGGCGCGGAAGTCATCAAGATCGAACCGATCGCGGGCGACAGCACGCGTGCGCTGCGCGGTTCCGGCGCGGGCTTCTTCGGGATGTTCAACCGCAACAAGAAGAGCCTGGCGGTCGACGTGAAGGATCCGCGCGGGCTCGAGATCGTGCGGCGGCTTGTCGCGACGGCGGACGTCTTCAGCGAGAACTTCAAGAGCGGCACGATGGACCGGCTCGGCCTCGGGTATCCGGCGCTGTCCGCGCTGAATCCGCGCCTGGTGTACGTGTCGCACAAGGGCTTCCTGCCGGGGCCGTACGAACATCGCACCGCGCTCGACGAAGTCGTGCAGATGATGGGCGGCCTCGCGTACATGACGGGCCCCGAAGGCCGGCCGCTGCGTGCGGGCTCGAGCGTAAACGACATCATGGGCGGGATGTTCGGCGCGATCGGCGCGATGGCCGCGCTCGCGCAGCGCGAACGCACCGGGTGCGGCCAGCAGGTGCAGAGCTCGCTGTTCGAGAACAACGTGTTCCTCGTCGCGCAGCACATGATGCAGTTCGCGGTGACGGGGCAGGCCGCGTCGCCGATGCCGAGCCGCATTTCCGCATGGGCCGTGTACGACGTGTTCTCCGTCAAGGACGGCGAGCAGATCTTTCTCGCGGTCGTGTCGGACACGCAGTGGGCGCTGTTCTGCGACGCGTTCGGCCTGGCCGCGCTGAAGGACGATGCGCGCCTCGCAACGAACAATCTTCGCGTGCAGGCCCGCGACTGGCTGCTGCCCGAACTGCGCGCGCGGCTCGCCGCGCATTCGGCTGCGGAGATCGGCGCGACCTTCGAATCGATCGGCCTGCCGTATGCGCCGATCACGAAGCCGCAGGACCTGTTCGACGATCCGCATCTGCTCGCGACCGGTGGCCTCGAAGCCGTGACGCTGCCGGCCGATGCGAGCAGCGCCGGCCGGCCGGTCGACACGCGCACCGCGCTGCTGCCGCTCACGCTCGCGGGCGAGCGCCTGCGGTTGCGTGCAGCGCCGCCCGCGCTCGGTCAGGACACCTGCGCGCTGCTCGGCGAGCTCGGCTATACGGCGGACGACGCGCGGGCGCTGATCGAAGCGGGCGTCGTCGCGGGGCGGCACGAACACGATGCGAACGGGCTGACGCCGGGCATATCGGGCATATCGGGCTTACCGGGCGCATCGGGCGCATCGGGCGCATCGGGCGATACGCCTTCGCCGAACGAAGTGGCGAGCGCGTAGCGCCGCTGCGATCCAACGAACGAACAAGGCATCCCGCCCGCGATCGCGCGGGCGCGGACTGCCGCATCCACGGAGACAACCATGACATCCGCTTCCCCGGCGCTGGCCGCCGATCGCGAGACCGACGCGTCGATCGAGCAACGAGCCGTGCGCAAGGCCGCGTGGCGCTTCATTCCGCTGCTCGCGCTCGCGTACTTCTTCAACTATCTCGACCGCACGAGCGTCGGGTTCGCGGCGCTGACGATGAACCGCGATCTCGGCCTGACCGCGACGCAGTTCGGCTGGGGCGCGGGGATCATGTTCGCGGGCTATTGCGTGTTCGAAGTGCCGAGCAATCTCGCGCTGTACCGCTTCGGCGCGCGGCGCTGGCTCGCACGCATCATGATCACGTGGGGGCTCGTGGCGGCGGCGACCGCACTCGCGACGGGGCCGACCAGTTTCTATGCGATCCGGCTGCTGCTCGGCATCGGCGAGGCCGGCTTTTTCCCCGGCGTGATCTTCTTCCTCGCCGTGTGGTTTCCGGCGAATTACCGCACGCGCGTGCTCGCCTGGTTCACGGTGTCGACACCGCTGTCGTCGCTGATCGGCGGTCCGCTGTCGACGTGGCTGCTGCAGCTCGACGGTGCGCTCGGTCTTGCCGGCTGGAAGTGGATGTTCATCGTCGAAGGGCTGCCCGCGTGCGCGCTCGGCTTTCTCGTGCTGAAGCTCCTGTCCGACTCGCCGGCCACGGCTGCGTGGCTGTCGGACGACGAGCGTACCGCGTTGCAGCGTGCGTTCGAGCGCGAAGGCGCCGCCACAGGCCGCAAGAAGCGCTTCGGCGTCGCGCTGCGCGACGTACGCGTGTACCTGCTCGCGCTGATCTCGTTCGGCTTCACGATGGGTTCGTACGGAATCGGCATCTGGCTGCCGCAAATGCTCAAGGCGCACGGGATGTCGACGATGCAGACCGGGTGGCTGTCCGCGGTGCCTTACTTCTTCGCGACGATCGCGCTGCTGTGGTGGGCGAAGCGGGTGGATCGCCGCGGCGGACCCGTCGCGAACCTCGCGATCGGGCTGGCTATCGGCGCGGTGGCGCTGGGGGTATCGACCCACTTCCTGACGCTCGGGCCCGCGCTCGTCGGCATCACGCTCGCGCTGATCGGCACGATTGCCGGACGCACGATCTTCTACACGCTGCCTTCGCGCTTCCTGTCCGGCCAGGCCGCGGCCGGCGGGCTGGCGCTGATCAATTCGATCGGCGCGCTCGGCGGATTCGCGGGCCCCTATCTCGTCGGCTACCTGAAGGACAGCTTCGGCACCTTCACGGCCGGGATGCTCGGCCTCGCGATCGTCCTGGCGATCACGACGCTGTTGACGCTGTCGCTGTACGCGTTCGACCGGAGCGAATGACATGACCCTTTCGATCAAACGACGCCGGCTGCTCGGCGCAGCCGCCGCATCGCTCGCGCTCCCCGCATTTGCCGATACGCGCACGCCGGCTGAAAACGGAGCTACCCGCATGACGACGCAAAGCAACTATCTCGCGGTACGAAACGACTGGCTCGCCTCCGCGCTCGAACCCGCGCTCGAACCGGATCTGCCGATCGTCGATGCGCATCACCACTTCTACGAGCGGCCGGGCTGGATCTACATGCTCGACGACTATCTGCAGGATGCGCGATCCGGCCACAACATCCAGGCATCCGTCTACATGCAGGCGCTGACGCGCTATCGCGACGCGGGGCCGGCCGAACTGAAGCCGGTCGGCGAGACGGCTTACGTGGCCGGCGTGACCGAGCCGCTGCAGCGGAGCGGTCCGGCCGTCGCGAAAGGCATCGTCGGGCATGCGGACCTGCGGCTCGGCGAGCGTGTGCGCGACGTGCTCGAAGCGCATCTTGACGCGGGGCGCGGACGCTTCCGCGGCGTTCGCCACCTGAGCACGTGGGACGCCGATCCGTCGCTCGCGAACCCGTTGTCGGCGGTGCCGCGCGGGTTGCTGCTCGATCCCGCGTACCGGGCCGGCGTCGCGCAGCTCGCGCCGCTCGGACTGTCGTACGACGCGTGGCTGTTCTTTCCTCAATTGCCCGAGCTGTTCGATCTGGCGAAGGCGAACCCCGACACGCGGATCGTCGTCAATCACTGCGGCGGCGTCGTGCGGATCGCGAGCTATGCGGACCAGCGGCCGGAAGTGTTCGAGCGCTGGTCGGCGTCGATGCGCGAACTCGCGCAATTGCCGAACGTATTCGTGAAGGTGGGCGGCCTCGGCATGCGAATCAACGGTTTCGATTTCGAGAAGGGTGCGCGGCCGCCGTCGTCCGCACAGCTCGCTGACGCATGGAAGCCGTGGATGCATACCTGCATCGACGCGTTCGGCGCCGAGCGCTGCATGTTCGAGAGCAATTTCCCGGTCGACAAGGGGTCGTATTCGTACGTGAACGGCTGGAATGCGTTCAAGCGGTTGACCGCGCATGCGAGCCCGAACGAGCGCGACGCGCTGTTCCGCGGGACCGTCTCGCGCGTGTACCGGCTCGGCTGACGCGTATCGTGCGCGTCGCGTTGCGGCGCATCGGGCCTTAGCCCGTCTCGACCAGCGCCGCGAGCCGGGCGAGCGCCATGCGCCAGCCGGTCTCGTTGTCGGCGGCCGGCACGCCGGGCGGCACACCGTCGTGCACCGCATCGACGCGTGTGCCACCCGCTTCGTCGGACAGCGTGATCGTGATCGTCATTGCGCCGCGCAGCATCGGATCGTCGGTTTCGAACACGTCGATTTCGACGATCCGCTCGTCGGGTACGAGCGTCACGAAGCGGCCATGATAGGTGTCGGTGTGCGCGGTGGTCTTGCCCGTGTCGTCCGACGATTCGTCGTAGCTCAGCGACACGCGCAGCGCGCCGCCTTCGCGCGCGTCGTATGCGTAGACGCGGCACGTCATGCCGTCGGGCACCTTCCATTGTTCGACCGCATGCGGGTCGAGCAGCGCGCGGTAGACGCGCCCGCGCGGCGCGTTCAGGTGCCGGCTGACCCGGGTCGAATGCGTGTGCATGTGCAGCATGTCGCCTCCCGCGGAACGCGCGCGACGGTGCACGCCGGGTGCGGGCGTGTCGTCACGCTTCCTTCAGGAATCCTAGGCGCGCGCGCGGCGGCATGCAATCGGACCGAACACGGACCGAACACTCGCTCGGATTCAACCCAACGCAGCCGCGAATTCGTCGAGCTGCGTGATGCAGATGTTCCAGCCTTCGAAGAACCCGAGTGCCTCGTGACGCTCGCGCGTCGCCGCGTCGGGATGCATCACGCGCGCCTCGTAGCGGCAGCCGGCGTCGTCGTCTGCCATCGTGATGATCGCCGTGAAGCCCATCCAGGGCACCTGCGGCCGCCAGCCGCCCGTGAGCATCGACGTGAACGCGATCCGCGCTTGCGGCACGATTTCGAGGAAACAGCCGGGGTTGTCGCTCGTGCCGCCGTCGGGGCCGCGCATGAACGTGTGGAAGGCGCCCCCCGGGCGCAGGTCGAACGCACGTACTTCGGTGATCCACGGTTTCGGGCACCACCATTCCTTCAGCAGTTCGGGGTCGGTCCACGCGCGCCAGAGCGCCTGGCGCGGCGCGCGCAGCGTGCGGGTGATGACGAGGTCATGGGCTTCGGCGGGGTCGACGTGGCTGGCTGACATGGGCTTGCTCCTCCTGGTGGCGGCGTTCGACGAATTCCACGAGACGATCGGTGCGCGCTTCCCACAGCGCGCGCTGCGCGGCGAGCCACTGCTCGGCTTCCGCCAGCCGGCTGCCGACCAGCTCGCAGGTGCGCGAGCGGCCGTCTTTCCGGGTCTGGACGAGGCCGCTGCGCTCGAGCACCGCAACATGCTTCATGAACGACGGCAGCGCCATGTCGAACGGCGCGGCCAGTTCCGACACGGTCCGCCCGCCGTCGCCGAGCGCGCTGACGATCGCGCAGCGCGTCGGATCGGCGAGGGCGTGAAATACGTCGTCGATGCCGGGTTGAAAGTTAGCCATGCGGCTAAGTATAGGCAATGTAGCGGGAATTTTCACCGCGTAGCATGATGGGGCGGTAACGCACGCCGACCCGGCGCCGCGTTGCCTGGCACCGGCCGCCGTTGCACACGCATCGCGCGCACGCCGGTGTTCCTTTTGGATCCCGGCAGGCGCATGCCACCGAACGTGTGCCGCCCGCCTGATTGCCGGAGAAGATATGACCGAATCCGTGACCGTTCGCCGTGTCGACGCGAGCGAAGCGCATGCGTGCATCGACGCGCTGGCCGACGTGCTGATCGATTGCGTCGAAGGCGGCGCGTCCGTCAGCTTCATGCTGCCGATCGCGCGTTCGACGGCCGTCGCATTCTGGACGCGCGTGGCCGACGGCGTCGCGAGCGGCGAGCGGATCCTGCTCGTCGCGGAGGACGCCGCCGGCCGGATCGTCGGCACCGTGCAGGTCGTGACCGCGCAGCCGGAGAACCAGCCGCATCGCGCGGACATCGCGAAGATGCTCGTGTCCCGCCATGCGCGGCGCCAGGGGGTCGCCGCGCGGCTGATGGCGGCCGCCGATGAAGCCGCGCGCGACGCCGGCAAGACGGTGCTCGTGCTCGACACCGTGACGGGCGGCGATGCCGAGCGTTTGTACGAGCGGGCGGGCTGGCAGCGCGTGGGCGTCGTGCCGAACTATGCGCTGATGCCCGACGGCGCGTTGTGCGCGACGACGTATTTCCACAAGCAGCTCGTGTAACGGGTCGCGATCCGGTTCGCGATCGACACGCGTGAGGCGGAGCGGGGCCGCAGGCCCGAAGCCGCGCGGAAAGGAAAAGCCGGCCGGCGGCAGTGCGGCTCCGATATATTCGTGCTGGAACACGCCGCCACAGCACGACTAAAAGCCAGCACAACGCCACAAAAACGCCACCGGAATCGCCGCCTCGATGAAACGCTCCCATGTCGCCTTTGCCCTCACGGGCCTGCTCGTCGCGCTGCCGATCGCCGCGTACGCGCTCGTCAAGCCGCTGCGCGTCGTCGCGCCCGCGCTGCTGCCCGGCGTGTCATGCCCGAGCGCGGACATCTGCACGGACGATGGGGCGAAGCTCGGCGCCGCGCAGCAGCTCTATCGCGACGGCTACGCGCGCGCGGCGGCGGCCGTGGGCGCGTTTCGCGACGCACCGCGCGTCGTGTTCTGCTCGACGCGCGAATGCGCCGACAAGTTCGGTCTCGGCGATCGCGCGGCCCTGACGCTCGGGAATTTCGGCGTGGTCGTCGCGCCGCGCGGCTGGCAGACCTACTTTCTCGCGCACGAACTGATCCATCACCGTCAGGCGGAAGTGCTCGGCAACCTCGCGGTCGCGACCAAGCCGCGCTGGCTGATCGAAGGGATGGCGTATGCGCTCAGCGACGATCCGCGCCATCCGCTGAAGGAACCGTTCGAGTCGTGGCGCACGCAGTTCGCAGCGTGGCATGCCGCGCTGGGCCAGCAGCCGCTGTGGGACGCCGCGCGGGCCGTGGAATAGCGATCGCGCGCGGCGGGCGTCTGCCGCCGTGCCGCTATGTCGTTATGCCGACACGGCCGGATCGTCGGGCTGCCCGACGAGCGTGCGCCGCCCCGCGTCGAGGATCTCGTCGGCCAGCGCCGGATCGGTGCCGGCGATCGCGCGCGACAGCACGAGCGCGCCGACCATCTGGCTGAAGGCGGCGATCGCGTCGCGGCGCGTGTCGGCCGCGGCCGGGCCTTCCGCGGCCACCATCCGTTCCAGCCGGTCGAGATACGCGGCGACACCGTGCGCGTAGCAGGCGCGTGCCGCGTCGGTCAGGCGTGGCGCGTCGCCCGCGAAGCCGGACAGCGGGCAGCCGGCTTCGACGTTGTCGCGATGCGCGGTCGACAGGTACGACGTCACCTGTTGCGCGACGCTGCCGGCGCTCGGCGAATCCGCGCGGTCCTGCATGGCCTTCTCCATCACCGCGGCGACCAGCGCATCCTTCGATTTGAAGTGGTTGTAGAAGCCGCCCTGCGTGAAGCCGGCTTCCTTCATCAGCTCCGTCAACCCCACCGCGTCGACGCCGCGCACCCGGAACAGCCGCTCGGCGGCCGCGACGATCGCGTTGCGGTTTTCGGCAGCCTGTTGTCTCGAGACGCCCATCGATTCCTCCCTCATTCCGGTAATTGCGTCGATTGAAAAACACAATGGTGATCACCATTGACGTGCCGGAATCGCGATGACACAATGCATCGCAAAGACAATGGTGATCGACATTGACATCAAGTGTAGCCGACTTCGCGAACGAAGCGAAGCGACCGGCGCGGCACGGATGGACGTCGGTCCGGGTCTTGGGTGCGAAGGGGGCGGGCGGCGGTCCAGCCAGTCTTCTGGCACCGTCGGAGCAACGGTTCGGTACGCGATGGCAGCATGGTTTTTCACCGGATCCCGAGTGCGCGGCGAACCGGCGCGAACGGAATCCCTACTCGAAAGGAACGATCATGAAGATCGAAGGTGCAGTCGTTTTCGTCACGGGCGCGAACCGCGGGCTTGGCCTCGAGTTCGCGAAGCAGGCGCTCGAACGCGGGGCGCGGAAGGTTTATGCGGGTGCGCGCGATCCGGCCAGCGTGACGCTGCCGGGCGTGGTGCCCGTGAAGCTGGACGTGACCGATCCGGCGGCGGTCGCCGCGGCTGCCGACGCCGCCCGCGACGTCACGCTGCTGATCAACAACGCGGGCATCGCGCGGCTCGGCAGCCTGACCGACGACGGCGCGGTCGACGCGTTGCGCGATCACCTCGAAACCAACGTGTTCGGGATGCTGGCGATGTCGCGCGCATTTGCGGGCACGCTCGCCGGCCACGGCGGCGGCGCGATCCTGAACGTGCTGTCCGTCGCGAGCTGGGTGAACCGGCCGATCCTGTCGGGCTACGGCGTGTCGAAGTCGGCCGCGTGGGCGCTGACCAACGGGTTGCGGCATTCGCTGCGCGAGCAGCGCACGCAGGTGGTCGGGCTGCATGCCGGCTTCATCGATACGGATCTGACGCGCGGTCTCGACGTGCCGAAGGCGACGCCGGCCGACGTCGTGCGCCAGGCGTACGACGCGATCGAATCCGGGGCGGAGGAGGTGTCCACCGACGACTTCACGCGGGAGGTGAAGGCCACGCTGTCGGCCGGTGTGTATCTGGACGAGGCGACGCCGCTCTGACGTCGCCTGTGAAAGACGGCCCGCCGCCCGCACCTGCGCGCGGCGGGCCCGGCCGTCAGGCCGTGGTGTCGATGATGCCCGGGATCTTCACGTCCGGGTTCACGTCCGCGTCGTAGTCGACGCCGGCGATCTCGAAGCCGAACAGGCGCAGGAACTCGGTCTTGTAGCCGGCGAAGTCGGTCATCTCGTACAGGTTCTCGTTCGTCACCTTGTCCCACATCGCGACGACCTTGCCCTGCACTTGCGGATCGAGTTCCTTGTAGTCCGCGCGCAGACGGCCTTCTTCGTCGATGTGCGGCGTCGCGCCGTACAGGCTGTCCTTGAACAGGCCGTACACCTGCTCGATGCAGCCTTCGTGCGTGCCTTGTTCCTTCATCACCTTGAACAGCAGCGAGAGGTAGAGCGGCATCATCGGGATCGCCGAGCTTGCCTGCGTGACGACGGCCTTCAGCACCGACACGCGTGCATCGCCGCCGTGCGCGGCCAGCCGGTCGCGGATCGACAGCACCTTCTTGTCGAGATCCTTCTTCGCTTCGCCGATCGAGCCGTTCCAGTAGATGTCGTGCGTGATCTGCTCGCCGAGGTACGTGAACGCGGTCGTCTTCGCGCCGTCGGCCAGCACGCCGGCTTCAGCGAGCGCGTCGATCCACATCTGCCAGTCCTCGCCGCCCATCACGGCGACGGTGCCGTCGATCTCTTCCTGCGTCGCCGGCTCGAGCGACACCTCGCGGATCACTTCCTTGTCGGTATCGAGGCCGCGGAACGTGACCGACTTGCCGACCGGCTTGAGCGTCGAGCTGATGGTTTCGCCCGTCTTCGGATGCGTGCGGCGCGGTGCCGCGAGGCTGTAGACGACCAGGTCGACCTTGCCGAGATCCTGCTTGATGGTGTCGATCGTGACCTGCTTGACCTTGTCGGAGAATGCGTCGCCGTTGATGCTGCGCGCATAGCGCCCCTTTTCCGCGGCGAACTTCTCGAACGCGGCGCTGTTGTACCAGCCGGCCGTGCCCGGCTTCGTTTCGCTGCCGGCGCGCTCGAAGAACACGCCCAGCGTGTCCGCGCCCGAGCCGAATGCGGCCGAGATCCGGGCGGCGAGGCCATAGCCGGTCGACGCGCCGATCACGAGCACCTTCTTCGGGCCGTTGGCGATCGGGCCGTGCGAAGTCACGTAGTCGATCTGTTCCTTGACGTTGGCTTCGCAGCCGACCGGATGAGTCGTCACGCAGATGAAGCCACGCACGCGCGGTTTGATGATCATGGAAACCTCTAGTCAGAAAGGCGCGGACGGCCTGAAATCGGAAAAATCCCGCGCATTGTAATGGATGCGGGCGGGCACGGCGGGAAAGGCGGGCGGTGACGGCGGTCGCGATCGCCCGGGGGCGGACCGCCAACGTGGCGATTCGCATGGACGCCAGTTATTTCTCTCTTGACAGAAATAACTGAAAAAACTAAATTTCCCGACATGGAACTCACACCGATTGCCGAACGATTCATCCTCCACTGGGGCGAAATGGGCTCGCGATGGGGCGTCAACCGCACCGTCTCGCAGATTCACGCGCTGCTGTACCTGGCCGGTCGGCCGGTCGCGGCCGACGAGATCGCCGAGACGCTCAACGTCGCGCGCTCCAACGTCAGCACGAGCCTGAAGGAACTGCAGGCGTGGCGGCTCGCGAAGGTCGTGCACGTGCTGGGCGATCGCCGCGACCATTTCGAGACGTCCACCGACATCTGGGAACTGTTCAAGCTGATCGTCGAAGGGCGGCGGCAGCGCGAGATCGAACCGACGCTCACGGTGCTGCGCGACTGCCTGACGAGTCCCGAGATCGCCGATGAAAGCCGCGAGACCGAACAGCGCATCCGCGACACGCTGCAGTTCGTCGAGACGCTCACGACCTGGTCGGACGAGATGCTGCGGCTCAAGCCCGACACGCTGATGAAGGCGCTCGGCATCGGCGCGAAGATCAGCCAGACGGTCAGGCGCAAGTCGTCGAAGTAAGCGGTATCGGACGTGCGGGCACGCAGCCCGCTTTTTTTGGAGTTGTTATTTCTGTCGTTACAGAAATAACTGTAAATAGAGGATGAAAATGAACAGGCCCATGCTGTCGATCCGCCGGCATGCCGCATCGCGGAGTGCGACATGAACATCCTCGTCTGCGGCGCGAACGGGTTCATCGGGCGGGCGTTGGGCGCGCGGCTCGAAGCTGGCGGCCATCGCGTGCTGCGCGGCGTGCGGCATGCGGTCGGCCCGCACGACGTCGCGATCGATTTCGCGAAGGATGTCGATCCCGATGCGTGGCTCGTCCGGCTGGATGGCGTCGACGTCGTGATCAATGCGGTCGGGATGCTCGCCGACCGGCGCGATGCGACGTTCGACTCCGTGCATCGTGCGGCGCCCTGCGCGCTCTTCACGGCATGCTGCCGCACCCGCGTGCGACGCGTGATCCAGATCTCGGCGCTGGGCGTCGAGCGCGGCGATACGCCGTATTTCGCCAGCAAGTACGCCGCCGACACCTTCCTGCAGACGCTGCCGCTCGATTACCGGATCGTGCGTCCCGCGCTCGTCTACGGGGCGGCCGGCACGTCGGCACGGTTCTTCCGGATGCTCGCGAGCCTGCCCGTGCACGCATTGCCGGCGGGCGGCCATCAGCGGCTGCGCCCCGTGCATGTCGACGATCTCGCCGAGCTCGTCGCGCGGCTCGTCGATTCGCCGGAGGCCGGCAACCCGGTCATCGACGCGGTCGGTGCCGATGAAGTCGAGTATCGCGAGATGCTGGGCGTCTATCGTGCCGCGCTGGGTTTCCCGCCGGCGGCCCGCATTGCGCTGCCGGGCCCGCTGGTCGGCGCGGCAGCCGCGCTGCTCGGCACGATGCCGGGCGCGATGCTGACCCGCGATACGTGGACGATGCTGCGCGGCGGCAACACCGGCGATCCCGCGGCGCTTGCGGCCGTGCTCGGCCGGCCGCCGCGCGGGCTGCGCAGTTTCATCGGCGCGGACGCGATCATGCTGCGCCGCGACGCGCTCGCGATGTGGCATCGGCCGCTGCTGCTCGGTGCGCTTGCGATCGTCTGGATCTGGACGGCCATCGTGAGCGCCTTTGTCCACCCGCTGAGCGACAGCCTCGCGATGCTCGCCCGCGTACACCTGAGCGGGCTACCCGCGCTGATCGCGCTCTACGCGGCATGCGCGCTGGACTTCGCGTTCGGCGTGGCGACCGTTGCCGCGCCGTCGCGCCGTCTGTGGGCCGCGCAGGGCGCGCTGATCGTCGCGTATTCGGCCGTCATCGCGGTCACGATGCCCGGCCTGCTCGCCGAGCCGTTCGGCCCCGTGCTCAAGAACGTGCCGATTCTCGCGATCCTGTCGATCCTGTTTTCTGAAGAAGAACAAGCATGAACACCTATCTCGTCATCAAGACGCTGCACATCCTGTCCTCGGTGCTGATGGTCGGCACCGGCTTCGGCACCGCGTTCTACCTGTTCTTCGCGAATCGCACACGCTCGGTGCCGGCGATCGCCGCCGTGTCGCGCCTCGTGGTGCGCGCGGACTGGTGGTTCACGACGCCGGCCGTGCTGTTCCAGCCGGCGTCCGGACTGTGGCTCGCGCATACGGCCGGCTGGCCATGGCAGACGCCGTGGCTCGTCGCGTCGATCGTGCTGTATGCGATCGCGGGCGCGTGCTGGCTGCCGGTCGTATGGCTGCAGATCGAGCTCGCCGGGATGGCGAAGCTCGCGCATGCAAACGGCGACGCCGCGCTGCCGGCGCGCTACTGGCAGTATGCGAAGCGCTGGGAACGGCTCGGCTATCCGGCGTTCTTCGCGATGCTGGCCGTCTATTTCCTGATGGTGCTCAAGCCGATGTAAGCGGGGCAGCGTGCCGGCACACCGATTTCGCGTGCCGGCCCTGTCGATTTCCGTGCGCTCGTGTATAAATTCGACGGGAGCGCGTTCGGGCTCGCCTCGAGCACGCCTGACGCTTCGCACTCGACCTCACAAGGAGCCTGCATGCTGCACATCCTCGGCAAGATCCCGTCCATCAACGTCCGCAAGGTGCTGTGGCTGTGCACCGAACTCAACCTGCCGTTCGAACAGGAAGACTGGGGCTCGGGCTTTCGCACGACCAACGACCCGACCTATCTCGCGCTGAATCCGAACGGCCTCGTGCCCGTCGTCAAGGACGACGACTTCGTGCTGTGGGAGTCGAACACGATCATCCGCTATCTCGCGAACCGCTATGGCGGCGACGCGCTCTATCCGGCCGAGCCGCAGGCGCGCGCACGGGTCGATCAGTGGATCGACTGGCAGGGCGCGGACCTGAACCGTTCGTGGGTCGGCGCGTTCCTCGGCCTCGTGCGCAAGTCGCCCGATCACCAGGACCCGGCGGCGATCGCGCAGTCGATCGCGGGCTGGACGAAGCACATGAAGGTGCTGAACGCACAGCTCGAAGCGACCGAAGCGTTCGTGGCGGGCGATCACTTCACGCTCGCCGACATTCCGATCGGCCTGTCGGTGAACCGCTGGTTCGGCACGCCGTTCGAGCATCCGGACTTCCCGGCGGTGACGCGCTACATCGAGCGTCTGGCGACGCGCGAAGGCTTCAAGCAATACGCGGGCAGCGCGAACCCGTAACGCATCGCATGTCGCGCGCGGTGCAGGGCCGGCGGTTCGACTGCCGCCGCCGCACCGCGGCATGTCACGTACCGGATGCCGGTACGGCCTCGAGCACGCGTGCGAGAAACGCCTCGTGACTCCACGCGGATTCCGGCCGCGACAACCCGAGCCGCACGACCACCAGCTCGCGGCTCGGCACCACGCTCACGAACTGGCCTTCATGGCCGACCGCGTGAAACGCGTCGGCCGGCATCGCGCGCGCATGCGGATCGCGATCGTTGAACGGCTCCGGCACCTTGACCCACAGTTGCGCGCCGAATTCCTGCCGCGTCGATTGCGGCGTCGCGCGCGTCAGGTAGCGCACCCAGCCTTGCGGCAGCAGTCGCTGCCCGTTCCACACCCCGTCCTGCAGCAGAAGCTGCCCGAAGCGCGCCCAGTCGCGCGCGCTCGCATACATGAACGACGCGCTGCCGAGCGTGCCGGCCGCATCGGGCTCGAACACCGCACTGCGCATCCCGAGCGGCGCGAACAGCGCACGGCGCGGAAATGCAAGGTAATCGTCCTCGGTGCCGCCCATCGCTTCGCGCATCACGCGCGCGACGATCGCGCTCGTGCCGCTCGAGTAATGCCACTGCGTGCCGGGCTTTGCGGCGAGCGGCTTGGCCGACGCGAAGCGCGCGGTGTCGGGCTGCGTGAACAGCATCACGGCGACGTCGGACAGCGGGTCGTCGTAGTCTTCGTTGAATTGCAGGCCGCTCGTCATTCGCAGCAGTTCGTCGAGCGTGATCGCCGCGCGCGGGTCGCCGCTGTCGCGCCATTCGGGCAGCAGCGCCGACGCATCCGGCGACAGCTTGTGCTGCGCGACGAGCACGCCGACCAGTGCGGCCGTCACGGTCTTCGTCATCGACCAGCCGGGCAGCGGCGTGTCGGCCGTGAAGCCGGGCGCGTAGCGCTCGGCGATCACCTGCCCGCGCCACATCACGACGACCGCACGGGTGCGCCGCGGCCGTGCCGGATCGGGTTCGTCGAACGCGCGGTCGAGTGCGGCCTGCAGCTTGCGTGTGTCGATGCCGGTGGGCGGGGCGGCCGGCGCCGCTTCCTTCGCGGGCGGTGGGTCGGCGACGGGCGGCAGCGCGGCCGGCAGCACGCCGGGCGACGGCCCGAGCGCGAGCGTGCAGCCGAGCCCGGGACGGAAGTCCGCCTCGCGTTGCGCGAAGCCGGCGAAGGTCGCGACGGCGCGATGATGCTCGGGATCGATCGACGGACGCACCAGTTTCAGCAGCGGATGCACGCCGGCCATGATGTCGACATCGATCACCGACGCTGCCGGACGGCCTGATACGAATACGCCGGAACACAGCGCCTTCGCGGCATAGCCCGTCGCGATCGGGGCGAGCCGCGACAGCATGTAGCCGGTGTAGCCGACCGCGGCGACGAGCGCGACGGCGACGCCGCGTCGGATCAGCGATTTGAAGGGGGGCGTCATGCGCGAGCGTCCTCGGTGGCGTGCCGGCCGGCAACGATCCGGCAGTGTCGCAGGTTCGGGCAAGCGGTGGCAATCGCGGGGGAGCGACGCCGGACGGCATCGCCCAGGCGGCATGGTGCCCGGCGTGTGCGAATCGCATGTGTCGATCGCGCAGGTTCGAACGGGCCGCATGCGGCCCGTTCATACGGTGCGTCATTGTGCGTTGTCGTTGTCCGAACGCAGTGTCCAGACCGTCGCGGTATTCGTGTTGTCGTCGACGGCCGCGAATTTCGGATGACCCTTGCTGCCTTGCCCGAACGCGAGGCCGAAGGCTGCGCCCGGCACGGTGTCGACCTGCATCTGCGCGACGAAGCGTCCGTCCACCGTGAATTCGACGATCTCGCTCGGATGCCGCGGATCGGGATTGACCGCATCGCCGTTCGCGGTCACGAGATGGCCGTTCGGCGCGAGCGCCAGGGCGAGCGGGCCGTGCAGGTGTGCGGCATCGAAGTAGATCATCCGTCCGACGCCACCGTTGCGGTTCGTCGATGCGGCGTTCTGGATCGCGAACACCGCGTTGTCGCCGGTGGACGCGACGTACAGGACGTCGACTTTCGGGTCGTACGCGAGACCGGTCGGGCCGACGACGAGCGCGTTGGGATCGGTCCGGTTCACGTAACCCGACGCGATGATGCGCGAGCTCGGCAGCATCGTGACGCCATCGGGGCCGATCACCAGTTCGATCCGTGCGACCGTCCCATTGAGCACGTTGGACACGAACGCGGTCACGCGCGGACCGTGATCGATCACGGTCATGTCCCACGGCCCGTCGAGCAGCGTGGCGCTGACCAGTTGCGTGACGAGATTGCCTTGCGGACCGATGACGAGCAGCGAACCCGGTGCGACCACGGTCTTGCCGTCCGGCGCGGGGACGTTGCCGACCAGCACGAAGCCGCTGCGCAGCACCGTGAGCGCGGTCGTCAGGCCGAGACTGCTGCCCTGGAAGAACGTTGCCGGCGTTTTGCCGGGCGACAGCTTCACGATCGTCGTGCCGGTGCCTTGCGCGTTCGACGCCGCGTTGAAGTTGGACACGACGACGTCGCCCGATTTCAGCGTGCTCCAGCTCGGCACGCCGCGCGGCACGAACGCGATGCCGTACGGATTGACGTCGCCGTTGGCCGGCACGGTCGACGCGGTGACCGACGAGACGACCGGCAGGATGATGTCGCTGCCGCCGGCCCATGCGAAAGCCGACGACAATGCGACCACTCCGGCGCCGCAAGCCGCGTGGCATAGCGTGCGCGCCAACGTGCGACGGGCGTGGGCAAAGAGCGGCGGGTGAATGGCGAGGACGGGCGGGGCGGGTGAACGACAGGAAGGGAGAGGGTTCATGGCATGACTCCGGTTGATGATCGCAATCAGTCATCCCGGCTGCCGGCCTGCGCAGCCGACGGGTGTCCGGCGCGGGTTCGCGATCGTGCGCGAATCCACGCTCGGAATAAACGGATCGCGACGGCCGAATATTCCCTCAGTCGACGGACATCGCATGCGAGCCGGCGTGCATTGTTCACCGCAATCGCGACACGTCCTGACAAGTTGAAATCCGACCCGCCATCGGCCGATAATCGTCCGGCATCGTTCCCAGTCAAACCGCAATCGGAAAAATCGGAAAACGCCATGTCCTACGACAACAACAACCCGTTCGCCAGGATCCTGCGCGGCGAACTGCCGTGCGTGAAGGTCGCCGAAGACGACGCAACCCTCGCGATCATGGATCTCATGCCGCAGGCCGACGGTCACGTGCTCGTGATCCCGAAGGAGCCGGCCGCGCAGATCTTCGAGCTGTCCGGCGATGCGGCCGCGGCCGGCATCCGCATGACGCAGCGCGTCGCGGCGGCCGTGCGCGCGGCGCTCGGGCCGGACGGCGTGTTCATCGGCCAGTTCAACGGCGCGGCCGCGGGCCAGACGGTCCCGCATGTGCATTTCCACGTGATCCCGCGCTGGGAAGGCGTCGAGCTGCGGCTGCACGCGCGCGACATCGCCGAGGCGGCCACGCTCGAATCGGTCGCGCAGCGCATCCGCGCACATTTCGTGTAACGCGTGCACGGCGGGTGGTTCCCGCGGCGCCAGCGGGCGCGCGCCGCGACGCCGTTCGCATCTGTTTCAGCAGTCACGCTCGGTAACACGTGTAACCGCCCGAGAAACTCGGCTCGGCCGCCCCGGCGCTAGACTCCGCGCATTGCTTCATCGAGCGACAGGAAGGGCGTGCGACCCCTTCGTGCCGGCCGTCGCAAGATGCGACGGCCCGGTGTTCGCAAGGTGTCATGTGTCCTCTTCGCCGGGAATCGAGCCATGTACAAAGTCCTCATCACGTTTGCGCTGATCGCCGGCCTGTCCGGCTGTTACGTCGCGCCGCCTTACGGTTACGCCCCCGCGCCGGCTTATTATGGCTATGCGCCCGCGTATTACGCACCGCCCGTCAGTGTCGGGATCGGCGGGCACTTCCGTATTCGCTGACCACGCGGCGGGCGCGGGCTTGCCCCGCAGGTCGATCGACCGCGTCGTTCGACGTTCCGCCGCCGCTTCCCGCAGGGAAGATTCGCGCGCCGCATGACGGCGCGTCTGCGCATCGCTCGCCCGGGTTCCTATACTTCACAGGAAAGTCCACTCCGGCGAGGCAGCCATGGCCGTTACGCGCAAGGTCGCAATCGTGTCGGGCGTCTCCACGCTCGTCTATCTCGGGCTCGCCGTGCTCGGCATCGGCGGGTTCGCAGCCTTCTTCTCGCATCCGCAACTGACCGTCATCGTCGTCGCGACGTTCGCGCTGGCCGTCGCCGCGTTGTTTACCGAAGGCAACCTGAGCGCCGGCGAACGCGAGAACCGCGACAACCGCTGGGTGCTCGCGGCCTTCGCGGCGAGCGGCTTCCTGCTCGCCTATCTGCCCGCGCTGACCGACCGGCTCGATGTATGGACCTTCGGTGGCGACACGGTGCGCTGGATCGGCGTCGTGCTGTATGTCGCGGGCGGCGTGCTGCGTATCTGGCCCGTATTCGTGCTCGGCAAGCGCTTCAGCGGGCTCGTCGCGATCCAGCCGGGCCATACGCTCGTGACGGGCGGCATCTACAGCCGCATCCGCAACCCGAGCTATCTGGGCCTGGTCGTCAATTCGATCGGCTGGGCGTTCGCGTTCCGCTCGGGCGTCGGCCTGCTGCTCGTCGCGCTGACGATGGTGCCGCTCGTGGCGCGCATCCGTTCCGAGGAAGCGCTGCTGCGCGCGCAGTTCGGCGCCGAATACGACGCGTACTGCGCGCACACCTGGCGGCTGCTTCCCGGCGTGTACTGACCCTCGTTTGCTTCGAACGGGCGGCGCGCGTCGATCTGGCCCCGTTGCGCTCGCCGATGTGTTGCCACCTGTGTCCGAACTTGCGATGCGGACGCTTCCCGCACCGTCATCCCGACCGGCCGATCGTCGTCGAAGCCTTTGCCGGCGGGCGTTGCCGGACGATTCGGCAAGCCTTTCCGAGTCGCCTTCCGGTAAACAACTTGTTACCAGAATGTCGACGGCAGCGGGGCTCGACCGGTGCTATTCTTCGCCGCAAGCTCATTGAAATGAATTGGTCCGGGATTCGGCACAATGCCGGCATCGACGTCGATCGGTTCAGATCGTCGTATCGAGCGGACTTTCAATAACCAGATTGCGAACAAGGAAGAATACGGGAATGTGGAAGAAAATTGCCCCCACTCTCGTCGTCGCCGTGCTGACCGGCGCGACCGCACTGCCGGCAATGGCCGGTGACCTGAACAACGCGCTCGGCGGCGCGCTCGGCGGGGTTGCCGGCGCAGCGGTCGGCGGCGCGGTCGGCGGCAGCACGGGCTCCGTGATCGGCGGCGCGATCGGCGGCGGCGCGGGCGGCGCAGTGACGGCGAACCGTCACGAGCGCACCGGCGCGATCATCGGCGGCGCACTCGGCGGCGGCGCGGGTACCGCGGCCGGCAACGCGATGGGCGGCCGCACGGGCGGCCTGCTGGGCGCAGCCGTTGGCGGCGGCGCCGGCGCGGCGCTCGGCGGCAACCTGTCGCGCAACTCGTACGACCGCGGCGATCACGGCGGTCGCGGTTATCGTCACCGCAAGCATCGCCATCACCGCGACTGGGACTGATCGCCGCGGGCGCGGCACGGTGCGCGGCCTGCGCACCGGCGCGCCCGACGCGTCGGCACCCGATCCGACAGCCGGCCCGGCAGCCTCAGCCGGGCCGCCTTCGCCGGCAAGACCGGCGGCCTTCATCGCCTTCATCCCCTTCGGCAGTTCAAGCCCGGCCCCGCTCGACGGCTCGGCACGCTCCCTCCCGCTTTACCTTTCCCGCTTGCAGACCACATCGCCAGTTGCACTGACATGCAGCCGGGCAGGTTTGGCCGACACCACGCGATATCGCTGATCGACGCGTTGTCCTCCGGTCATCAGGATTTCCCTGATGCGCCGACCGTTTGCGACACGCGTGCACCGGCCATCGCGGGCGCCGGCGGGTAGTGCGAAATCGAATGGATGTCATCGCAACATTTAATTGGTCGATCAGGATCGACTTCGCTATCGTCAACGCTGCCCGCGTACGGAATCGAACCGTGCCGTCCCCCGTGCCCCGCCGCATGACCCCGAGTGTCCGCGGCCCGGCCGCCGGACCCACAGGCATGGGTCGCCCCGCCCGCTGAACCGGGCGGACCCGTCGCGAAGCCTGGCCGACCGAAAGAAGGCGCCCGCGCTTTCAAGCCACCCCGGCAACGATGTCCCGCCGCCGCATGCGTGCCCCACGCGCGTGCCGCGCCTGCCGTTGCTACCCGGGGCCGGACCAACCCATTGCCTGGATGCTTTATGTCTAAGACAACGTATTACGCGCCGCATGGCGGCCACCCGCCGCAGACCGATCTGCTGACCGATCGCGCGATGTTCACCGAGGCGTACGCGGTCATTCCGAAGGGAGTGATGCGCGACATCGTCACGAGCTGGCTGCCGTTCTGGACCAACACGCGCCTGTGGGTGATCGCGCGTCCGCTGTCGGGTTTCGCCGAAACCTTCTCGCAGTACATCGTCGAAGTGAACCCGGGCGGCGGCAGCGACAAGCCCGAGCAGGACAAGAACGCCGAAGCCGTGCTGTTCGTGGTCGAAGGCGAGGCCGAGCTGACGCTGCAGGGCAAGAAGCACACGCTGAAGCCGGGCGGCTACGCATTCATTCCGCCGGGCGCCGACTGGACGCTGCACAACGTCAGCGATGCGGCCGTGCGTTTCCACTGGATCCGCAAGCACTATCAGGTCGTCGACGGCATTGCGCTGCCGGAAGCGTTCGTGACCAACGAGCAGGACGTCGAGCCGATCGCGATGCCGGGCACCAACGGCGCATGGGTGACGACGCGCTTCGTCGACATGAGCGACATGCGCCACGACATGCACGTGAACATCGTGACGTTCGAGCCGGGCGGCGTGATTCCGTTCGCCGAGACGCACGTGATGGAGCACGGCCTGTACGTGCTCGAAGGCAAGGCCGTCTATCGCCTGAACCAGGACTGGGTCGAGGTGGAAGCGGGCGACTTCATGTGGTTGCGCGCATTCTGTCCGCAGGCATGCTATTCGGGTGGCCCTGGCCGCTTCCGCTACCTGCTGTACAAGGATGTGAACCGTCACATGAACCTGACGCTGAATCCCGCGCGCTAAGCGTTGCGCGCGTCGGACCCGAAAGCCCGCCGGTGTATGCCGGCGGGTTTTTTGTTGGCGACGTGGTTCGATGCAACCGGCGTGACGGCGTGCGTGCGTCGCGCGCTACTCGCCGAGCGCGGTGGCGGCCAGCATCGCGACCTGCAGCCGCGTATCGGGCGGCAGTTCGTCTTCCATCAGCCAGACCGCCGACAGGCCGGCCCATGCGAGGATCCATTGCAGCAGCCGGCGCCGGTCGAGTTGCGCCGTCTCGGCGACGAGCATCACGCGCCGCGCGAAGCGCGCGGGATCGACCGCGATGTCGTGCGCGGGATTGCAGAACAGGTTCGTGTAGTCGAACGCGCGGTCGCCGCGCAATCCCTTCGGATCGATCGCGAGCCAGCCGCGATCGCCGAAGTGCAGCAGGTTGCCGTGATGAATGTCGCCGTGCAGCACGGCGTCGTCGACGGGTTGCACGGCCAGCAGCCGGTACGCGGTCGCGGCAGAGCGGCGCAGCACGTCGTCGTCCGTGTCGAGCGACAGCAGCGCGTAGAACCAGTCGTGCAGCGGCACGACCGCGGGCGGTGCCGGTGCGCGATGCGCATGCAGCCGCGCGACGGCATCGCACGCGATCCGGATCGCATCGTCGTCGTGGCCGGCAGCGGACAGGCCGGCGAGCGTCGGCGCCGGCTGCGCGCGTTCGAGCAGCACCGCGTCGCTGTCGTGCAACCACACGCGGGCGGCGCCATCCCCGTTCCACCAGGTCATCAGCGCATTGCCGCGACGCTCTTCGTCGCAGGTGGCGACCTTCAGCATCGCGGGACGTGCGTGCCAGACGACGGGCAGCACGCCGCCGCTCGCGGTCAGGATCGGGCCGCCGTCGGGAACGAGGTCCCACAGGCGCAGGTACGTGTCGAACATGCGGACGATGGTACAGGCGAACCGGCTCGTCCGCAGCGCGGTTCGGGCGGCGCTGCCGCCCGCGTGCCCATCCTTTCCTAAATAGAATTTAGCCAACCAAACTTTGGCTAAAGAATGTTCCGGTTTCGCGTCATCCCTTCGACAATGCGCGCCTTCCGTGACCGATGGGCGCCACTCGAGCGCCCGCTGTCGCCGCATCGAAGAAGGAGCCCGCATGACCGACCACACCGCCAACCCTCCGCCGTCACCGGCGCCGCCTCACACGTCATCGCGCCGCCGTGCATGGCGCACGCTCGCAGGCGCGCTGCTCGGTCTGACGCTCGCATGCGCGGGCATCGGCGCATGGACGATCCAGCGCATCTGGACGCAGTTGCCGTCCGTCGGGCACCTGGCGTCGGCGCGCAACGCGTTCGTGATGGACAGCATGCTGCGCGACGTCGTGAAGGCCGGCACCGCGCGCGGCGCGCTTGCGCTGCGCCGCGCCGACGCGGCCGGCAAGGCGGGCACGTCGAACGGCTCGAAGGACGTGTGGTCTGCTGGCTATTCGTCCGGCATCGTCGCGGTCGCATGGCTCGGTTACGACACGCCGCACCCGATTGGGCGCGCGACCGGCGCGACGCTCGCGCTGCCGGTCTGGTTCGACTACATGGGGACGGCTGTCGACGGACGCACGCCGGTCGAGGCAACGCCGCCGCAGGACGTCGCGCTCGTCGACGGCGATTTCGGATACGCCGAATACACGCGCGGCACGTGCACGGCCGACGTACCGGCGTATATCCATAGCCGCTTTGCGTGCGGCGGTGCGGTGGTGGTGACGGGTGCATCCGGCACGCCTGGCGATAGCGACAAGTCCGGCGAGCCGATGCCCGCGGCTGTCGATGCGGCCGAGCGCGAACGCGTGCTCGACCTGTTCCGGACGGATGACTGACGCGCACCATGCATACGCTCTACTTGATTGCGATCGTCGCGGAAGCGATGTCGGGCGCGCTGATGGGCATGCGGCGCGGGATGGACCGCTTCGGGCTCGCGCTCGTCGGCGCGGTGACCGCGCTCGGCGGTGGCACCGTGCGCGACGTGCTGCTCGGCCACTATCCGCTCGGCTGGATCGCGCATCCCGAGTACCTGGTGATCACGCTCGTCGCGGCGACGGTCGCGTCGTGGGCCGCACGGCACGTCGCGCGGATGAAGACGCTGTTCGTCACCGTCGATGCGATCGGCCTCGCGGCGTTCACGATCATCGGCTGCGACATCGGCGCGTCGACGGGCACCGCGCCGATCATCGTCGTGCTGGCCGGTGCGATCACCGGCGTATGCGGCGGGATGCTGCGCGACCTGCTGTGCAACGAGATGCCGCTGATCCTGCGCGAGGAGCTGTACGCGAGTGTCGCGTTCTTCACGGGCGCGCTGTATGTCGGGATGCTGTATCTCGGCATCGATGCGGGGCTTGCGACGGTGGTCGCGCTGGCGGCGGGCTTCACGATGCGGATGCTTGCCGTGCGGTTCGGATGGAAGATGCGGACGTTCGGCGCGGCGGACGTCGAGCATTGAGCGACGAGGCGCCTGGCGCGCCGCCATGTGCGGATGAACGCCGCGTCGCCACTCGCGCGCGACCGTGCGCACGAACTGCACGCGGGCGAGCTCGCCGCCCCAGAGTGTCGTCACGTTGGTCCGTTCGCGCACAACAAGCGACGAACGGCGAATTGAAAGGGAATTGATAAATTCGTCATTACAAATGCGAATTATTATCAATATGGAGGCGGAAAGCGGCGTGTGCGGACGCGCACTGTCCGCGCGGATCGGGCGAGCCGCGCGGGACAAATTCGGGAGAAGCGGGCCGGCCCTAAGCCAGCGATTCGATGCGAATCAGCAGGTTGCGCGCATGTGCAAGGAACGCGTCGTGCGTCGCGCGATCGCCGTGGCCTTCGAAGCCGGCCTGTTCGGCAAACGCGAGTTGTTCGGCGTAGAGGTCGACCAGTGCGCAGCGTTCGTCGGGCGGCATCGTGCGGATCATCGAGACGAGCAGCAGTTCCTGCGCGCGCAGCATGCCGGACAGCGATTGGGCGTTCATGCCGACCTCCTCGAACGATGCGGCGGCGTGCCGCTCTTTCATACTAGGAGGTTGGCGCGCACAGCGGAAATCAGCCGGCAGCCGTCGCCGTCCGTGCATTGCGCACGACCTGCGCGACGCGCTCGACGAACTCGGGGTCGACGCTCGACAGCGCTTCGCGCTTGCCGTCGGGCATCTCGACCATCAGCCGGTACGTGATGTCCTGCGTGGTCCATGCGAGATAACCGACGACGGCGAGCATCACGCCGACGACCAGCGCGGCGCTCGATGCGCCGATGCCGCCGGCGATGGCGGTGGCCACGCCGATCAGCGAGATCAGCGACGGCACGAGACGATTCTTCGGGATCTTGACGACGTCGACGTTGCGGATGTCACGCAGCGGGAAGACTTGCCCGGCGGCCGACAGGCCGTTGCGCGTGACCATCACGCCGCGTTCGTTGAATGCGTTTTCCATCGTATGTTACGTGGACGAAAACGCGCAGCGTAGCAGACTTCGTTGCCGCGTCAAACGAGACCGAGTGCCGCACGATGCGTGCGGGCCGGTTGCGACGCGGGCAGCGACGCGCGTGGAAGGAAATCAGAACTGCAGCCGGCCGTCGCCGTACAGGCGGCCCGGCACGTGCGACGCGACGACCTCGGCGATCTCTTCGTCGGTCGATTCGGCCGGCACGATCTGACGCCGCGCGGGCGCGTCGAGATGCATCGTCCATTCGACGAGCCGGTACGGGCGGCCCCAGGGACGCTGCATTTCCACCGACACGCGGCAGCTCTGGACCGGTAGCGAATGTTGGCACGTCAGAATCGCGTGCAGATGGCTGAAAACGGTATCTTCGATCATCTTGGCCTCCGATCCTGTCTTGTGGGCAGTTGATGGCGGTGCCGTAGTAGGTCTCAAAAAAAAAGCCGCCGGTGCTCAGGCGGCCAACAGGGGGGGTGAGAGCATCCTCTCAGCCCAGAATTAAGCGAAACTTAAAAGCCCATAAAAAAGCGCCCCGCGTGGAGCGGGGCGCTTCTTGCCGTTCTTGCCGTCGTGATCCGCGAGTTAAGCGGATGCTTTAGAACTTGTGACGGATACCGACGCGAGCAGCGATCTGGTTCTGCGCACCGTTGCCCGACGTGCTGAAGTAGCTCGTGCTCGAGCCGATCTGCGCTTGCACGTTGTTGCCCGATGCCTTCTGACCGATGACCAGGGCATACACGTCCGTACGCTTGCTGAGCGCGTAGTCCAGCGCCAGGTTGCCCTGGTTCCAGTGCGCCGAGTTGCCGCTTTGCGTTGCGTTCGTGTACGTGTAGCCGACAGCTGCCGACAGGGCCGGCGTGATCGCATACTTCAGGCCTGCTTCGTATGCGTTGTAGAACGTGCCCGACGCACCGGCTGCGACCGGGGTGAACTGCGTGCGCGTCCACAGGGCCCATGCCGTTGCCGGGCCGAAGATGTAGCGGCCGCCGACGCCGTACGTGCGCAGGTCGCGGATGTTACCCGTGCTGATGTTCGCGATCGTCGTCGAGAATGCCGGCGACGACTGGCTCGGGAAGCGGATGTCCGTGTAGGCCGCGCCGAGTGCGAACGGACCGTTCGCGTAGTTCACGCCGAAGCTGTATGCACGCGACGAGCCGCCGGTGTTCGTGGTGCCCGTGCCCGCTGCGCCGGCGAAGTCGGTCGAGTTCGAGAAGCCGTACAACGCGCCGAACGTGAAGCCGGCGTAGTTCGCGCTCTGGAACTTCACCGAGTTGTTGATGCGGCTCGACGTGAGCTGGTCGACGTCGTTCACGTGGTACGCGTAGTTGCCCGCGACCGTGTTGCCGCCCGTCGAGTAGTTCGAGCCGAGTACGTCGGTCGAGAACGAGTACTGACGACCAAGCGTCAGCGTGCCGTATTGCGACTGGCTCAGGCCGACATAAGCCTGGCGGCCGAAGATCGCGCCGCCCTGGCCGATCGTGCCGTTGCCGCTGTTGAAGCCGTTTTCGAGCACGAAGATCGCCTTCAGGCCGCCACCGAGGTCTTCGGTGCCGCGCAGGCCCCAACGGCTGCCCTGGGCCACGCCGTCGTCGTACTTGAACATCTTGCCGCTGCCGCCGTTTGCGGTCTTGCTGTGGTTCACGTAGCTGATACCGGCGTCGATCACGCCGTACAGGGTGACGCTGCTTTGTGCGTGTGCCGTGCCGGCCGTTGCTGCGAGGATGGCGATGGTCAACAGTTTCTTGTTCAAAGGATTCTCCGAGCGAGTAAATGGCGTGTCCAGTTGCGGTTCCGGCGCTCTCTGCGGGCGCTTTCACGGACCGGCGGCAACTTTATCGGCGGGCCACGTAATGAATGTGACAGCCTCTGTCATATGACGAATCTGTGGTGCCGATGCGACATTGGATTTTGCACGGTTGTATAGCGGGGAGTTATACCGATTCCGCCTGAGATTCGATCGGGATCCGGAATATGCACATGAAACAAGCTTCGTTGGTGCCGTTCCGGCCCCGTGTCACGATGCGCGCTTCGACCACGACACGGGACAAGAGGACACCATGCGACGTTCGATCCTGACCGGCCTCGGCGCGCTTGCCGCGGCGCTGGCCTTTGCCGCACCCGGCGCGCATGCCGAAGCGCAGACGCTGAAGATCGGCACGATGAGCGGCCCCGACGCACAGATCTGGACCGAGGTGACGAAAGTCGCCGCACGCGAAGGCCTTGCGATCAAGGTCATCGAATTCAACGACTACGTGCAGCCGAACGCGGCGCTCGACGCGGGCGACCTCGATGCGAACGGTTTTCAGCACCAGCCGTTTCTCGACAGCCAGATCAAGCAGCGTGGCTACCGGATCGTGAACGTCGGGCTGACCTACACGGCGCCGATGGGCTTCTATTCGAAGCAGTTCAAGTCGCTGAAGGACTTGCCGGCTGGCGCGAAGGTCGGGATCCAGAACGATCCGTCGAACGGCAACCGCGCGCTGCTGCTGCTGCAGAAATATGGGGTGATCAAGCTGAAGGCGGGCGCCGGCACGAACGGCGTGAACGCGACGCCGCTCGACGTCGCCGAGAATCCGAAGAAGATCAGGATCGTCGAGCTCGACGCCGCGCAACTGCCGCGCGCGTTGCCCGATCTCGATGCCGCGTCGATCAACACCGACTATGCGGTGAAGGCCGGGCTCACGCCGGTGAAGGATGCGATCGCGATCGAGGATCTGCGCGGGCCGTACGCGAACCTGATCGCGGTGCGCGCGCAGGACAAGGACAAGCCGTGGGTGAAGAAGCTCGTCGCGGCGTATGAATCGGACGACGTGCGCAAGTTCATCGATCGGAAGTTCGGCGGCGCGATCGTGCCGGCGTTCTGAACGACGGCGCAAGCGGGCCGTTGCCCGGCCGCGTCGCCGGGCGGTCCGCCCGGCCGAAAAGCAAATCGCCCGCGCAAGCGGGCGATTTCGTTGGCGCGCGCCGTGATGCGGCGCGCGGGCCGGCAGCGCAGGCCGCTCAGGCCGACAGCAGCGACCCGGTGCGGATCGGCGTCGCGCCGGCAATGCGCGCGACTTCCATTCCCGCGGTTGCGAAGCGCACGATCTGGCGCGCGTACAGCACGCCCGACACGCTGCTCTTCAGCGTGATCACGCGATCGGTCAGCGGATCGACGATGTCGGCTACTTCCTGGCCGGCCTCGATCCATGCGCCGACCGGCGTACGGAACACGATCACGCCGGACACCGGAGCGACGAGCGGATCGGTGCCCGCGAGCGGCGTGGCCGGGTGAGCCAGCGGCGGCAGCGGTGCCGGCGTGCCGTCGATGACGCCGCGCTCGGTCAGGTATTCGACGATCGCTTGCGAGTCCTTCTCGGCGAGTTCGTACGACACCTCGCGCTCGCTGCGCAGTTCGACCGTGACGGAAATCGCGCCGTTCGGGATCGGGAAGCGATCGCCGAACCGGCTGCGCAGATCCGACCAGCAGAAGCTGTGGATCTCGTCGAACGGATTGCCGACCGAATTCAGCGCGAGCAGCGAAGCCTGCGCATCCAGGTAGCGCGACAGCGGCTCGACGTCTTCCCACAGGTCGGGGTTCGTGTAGAGGTGCATCACCGCGTCGCTGTCGCAATGCAGGTCGAGCACGATGTCGGCGTCGAACGACAGCTTCTGCAGCGCGAGGCGCTGCGATTCGAGTTCGGTACGCGGCTTCTGCTCGTCGAGCGCCTCGCGCATCGCGGCGCGTACGGCGGCGAGGTTGCGCTGTGCGTCGTTCGTCAGGCGGCCTTCGATGCGCGGCAGCACGAGCGCCGCGAGATCGTGGAAATTGCGGTTGAAGTTCTGCATCGAGCCGAGCTCGAAGCGGCCGAGGTGGTCGCCGAACACGTGCTGCGACAGGCCGATCGGGTTCGGCACAGGGACGATGACCACTTCGCCGCGCAGCTTGCCGGCCGTCTCGAGCGCGGCGATCTTGCGGCGCAGCAGCGTGGCGACCAGCATGCCCGGCAGTTCGTCCGCGTGCAGCGACGACTGGATGTAGACCTTCTTGCCGCCGCGCGGGCCGTAGTGGAAGCTCGTGATCTGGCGTTCGGTGCCGACGGCGGGGGAAATCAGCGGATGGGTCTGCGTTTGCATGATGAGGGGAGGGCGGCGCAGCCGCGAGTGATCCGGTATGCGTGGAAGATCGATTGTACGTTGCCTTCCGCGAACCTATCAAACCACGCGCACGGTCTATCGTTTTCCTTTTCGAATCATCAGGTTGGCGCGTAAAAAATAACGTTCCCGCAGCCCCTCGGGCGGGCGTTTTCCGCAGCTTTGCGTCGCACGTACGCAAAAAAAACGGGCTCCTTGCGGAGCCCGTCTGCGCGGATGCGAAGCGCGCGTTGCGCGGCGTTACTTGCCGTACACGTCGAAATCGAAGTACTTCTTCGCGATCTTTTCGTACGTGCCGTCCTTGCGCATGCCGGCGATCGCGCCGTCGATCTTCGTCTTCAGGTCGGTGTCCTCCTTGCGCAGGCCGATGCCGGCGCCGTTGCCGAGCGTCTTCGGATCGTCGATGTCCTTGCCGGCGAAATCGAAGTTCGCGCCGCGCGGCGTCTTCAGGAAGCCGATTTCAGCCTGCACCGCATCCTGCAGCGCGCCGTCCAGACGGCCGGAGATCAGGTCGGCGTAGACCTGGTCCTGGTTCTGGTAAGGCACGACGTTCACGCCCTTCGGCGCCCAGTAGGTCTTTGCGTAGGTTTCCTGGATCGTGCCCTGCTCGACGCCGACCGACTTGCCCTTCAGCGATTCGGCCGTCGGCATCAGGCCCGTGCCCTTCTTCGTGACGAGGCGCGTCGGCGTGTTGAACAGCTTCGACGAGAACGCGATCTGTTCCTGGCGCGCCGGCGTCATCGACATCGACGACAGCACGCCGTCGAACTTGCGAGCCTTCAGTGCCGGGATCATCCCGTCGAAGTCGTTCTCGATCCACACGCACTTCGCGTTCATGCGGCGGCAGATCTCGTTGCCGAGATCGACGTCGAAGCCGACCACCTTGCCGCTCGCGTCTTTCGATTCAAAAGGCGGGTAGCTCGCGTCGACGCCGAAGCGCACGGTCGTCCAGTCCTTCGCGTAGGCAGTGCCGGCCGATACGGCGAGCAGGGCCACGGTCACAGCCGCAAGAATCTTTTTCACTCGGTGACTCCTCGTTTTGTTCGATGGGTGCGCGGTTGTGCCGCGCCGTAAGCTTTCGGTCCGGCGCGGCTTCGCGTCGGACTGTCCGTTTCGCCTGCCCGATGCGGGCGCGCGACGTGCGCAAGATTATCAAGACAAAATACCGGCAGGGCGCCTAGGACAAGCCCCGATACCGGACCCGACGGCCGCGCGTGCGCCGCGCGACCGTTTCAGACGAAGGAACGATTCAACCGAGCGTTTCGTTGACCGCGCGCTGCAGACAGGTGACGAATTGCGAGACGGCGGGCGTCGGCAGCAGGTCGCGGCGCGCGATGATCGACAGGTCGAAGCGCGGCATGCTTTCGTCGAGTTCGGCCGTGCGGATGCCGAGCGGCGCGACCATCGCGGCCAGCGGGCGCGTGAAGCAGCCGATCACGTCGGAGCGCGCGACGAGCCCGAGCGTCACCGCGAACGACATCGGCGAGCGCAGCAGGCGCTTCGGCAGCGGCAGCCCGCGCGCCTCGAACATCGCGATCATCACGCTGTGCGGGAACTGCTCGGCGCCGACCGTGACGATCCACTCGGCGTCGAGCAATTCCTCTAATCGGCGCGCGTGCGCGAGCGGATGGCCTTCGCGCATCACGACGGTGAACTCGGTCGACAGCAGCGGCACCTGCGTGAAATCGCGGTCGAGGGCGGGCACATGGTGCATTGCAGCGATGTCGAGCGTGCCGTTGCGCAGCTGCGCGAGCGCGTCGGGCACCGTCACTTCCTCGAGATGCAGGCTGACGTTCGGCATCGACCGGCGGAATGCGGTGACCGCATGCGGCAGCGCGGTCAGCGCGATCGACGGCATCGTGCCGACCGCGACACGCCCCGACATTTCCCCTTTCACCTGCTCGACGGCCTCGACGGTGCGGCGCATGTCGCCGAGCAGCTGCTCTGCGCGCGGCAGCAGCGCATGGCCGCACGCGGTCAGCTCGACGCCGCGCACGCTGCGCACGAGCAGTTCCGCGTTCAGCGCCGTCTCGAGTTCGCGGATCGTATGCGTGATCGCGGGCTGCGTGACGCCGAGTTCGCGCGCGGCGGCGCGCAGGCTCTTGTGATGCGCGGCGGAGACGAACGCCTGGAGCTGCGCGATGTTCAGGTGGTTTCGGATGCGGGTCATCGATCGGTTCGGATCTGGCGGCGGGCGGGGCGCCGGCGCGAAGATCGATAGGGTAGCGCGCCGCGACGGCGGACGCTGCACGCGCAGCAAAAGTGCCCGGCCGGGCGTAGGGGCCGATCGTCCCGGCGGCGGCGGCGTGCCGCCGTGTTCTCGGCGGAGTCGGGCTGCCGGCGCGCGCTGCTGCGTTGTGCCCCGACGTGCCGGCCGACCGACGATCTGCGTGCGGACGTACGCCGAACCGGTTGCGTGCGCAACCCGTAGCGTGCGCGCCATGTCGTGTCGTCCGCCGTCGATCCGCATGAAGTGACGATCATGCGTCGGGCGGTCGGCGCAGCGCCGACGGACGGTTCGTCGCACCCTGCCTTACCGACAAAAAAGGCCTGGAAACATGCGTTCCCAGGCCTGGAGACCATCAATGACGATGGTGGAGGAGACGTTGTCGTCCCGATGCGCGCCGCCCTTTTCGCCAGCGACGTCGCGCATGATCCTCGATCAGATCGCCCAGCCGCCGAGATAGAACGTGACGAGCACGGCCGCGATGAGCACGGTGCCGACGTTGAGCTTGCGGAATTCGCCGCTGGCGATGCGGCCGATCACGAGCGTCGAGAAGCCGAGCATGATGCCGGTCACGATGTTCGCGGTCAGCACGATGAACACCGCGCACACGAGGCCCGACATCGCGTCGACCATGTCGTCCATGTGCAGCTTGCTCACGCTGCCGAGCATCAGCAGGCCGACGTACATCAGCGCCGGTGCGGTGGCGTACGACGGCACGAGGCCCGCGAGCGGCGAGAAGAACATCACGACCAGGAACAGCAGGCCGACCACCGCGGCGGCGAGGCCCGTCTTCGCGCCGGCGGCCACGCCGACGCTCGACTCGATGTAGGCCGCCGCCGGCGCGCCGCCGAGGAAGCCGGAGAAGATCGAGCTGACCGAATCGGCGGTCAGCGCGCGGCCGCCGTTGATGATGCGGCCGTTCTCGTCGAGCTGGCCCGCCTGGCCGGCGACGGCGCGGATCGTGCCGGTCGCGTCGAACACGGCGGTCATCACGAGCGCCAGCACGCTCGGCAGCACGGCCATCGACAGCGCACCCTTGATGTCCATTGCGCCGATCAGCGATGCATGGCCCGGCGCGCTCAGCGACGGCAGCGCGAAGATGCCGCGGTATTTCACGGCCGGATCGAACGCGAGGCCGATCAGCGAGATCGCGACCACGACGAGCAGGATGCCGCCCGGCACGCGACGCTTCTCGAGCCCGAAGATCGCGGCGAGGCCGACGACCGACATGATGACCGGGAACGCGGTGATCTGGCCCAGCGAGACCGGCAGGCCGGCGCCCGGGTTCTTGATCACGAGGCCGACGTCGTTCGACGCGATCAGCAGCAGGAACAGGCCGATGCCGATCCCGGTGCCGTGCGCGACGCCCGCGGGCAGGTTGCGCAGGATCCACGAGCGCACGCCGGTGACCGAGATACCCGTGAACACGAGGCCCATCAGGAACACGGCGCCGAGCGCGACGGTCGGTTGCAGGCCCTTGCCGAGCACGAGGCCGAACGCGGTGAACGCCGTCAGCGAAATCGCGCAGCCGATCGCGATCGGCAGCTTCGCCCACAGGCCCATCAGCAGCGAACCGAAGGCCGTGGTGAGGCAGACTGCGACGAACACGGCACTCGTGTCGAAGCCGGCCTTGCCGAACATGCCGGGCACGACGAACACGGAATAGACCATCGCGAGGAAGGTGGTCACGCCCGCGACGATCTCGCGGCGCTGCGTGCTGCCGCGCGACGAAATGCCGAAGTACCGGTCGATGACTCCCGTGGTGCCGAGGTCCGTTTCTTCCGCGCCGACGCCGACCGTCGGCTGCACCGGGGTATCACTCATGAGCTTGCTCCTTTATCAGCATGCTGAAACGGCCTGTAGCGGACCGTCGTCAGGGTGTCTCGAATCTGGTTGGAATGATCGGCAACGTCGTGGGGACGCCTGACGCGTGATTCGTGTCGTCGTACGCGCGCCGAAGGACGCGAGGGTGTCGCGTCGTACGACGCGTGGTGTGGTCGACCCCGTCACGTGTGCTTTGCCGTAGCGAAGGTTAGGCGAACGGCTCATCACGTCCCATTGGGGGAAGAGCATGCAGCGCATGTCGCAGCGCTTATATCGGCGTGCAACGGGGCTTCGTCGTCGCGGAACGCGTGTATACGCCTAGTTCGAATCCGTTAAGGCGATTATTTGAATGCGGGGTTGGCGGGCAGGGCGGGGCGGGGTGATGCATTGAAGCTTACTGATGTCTTTCGTCGGGGCCGCGCAGGCGCGTGAGAACGGCCGCGCGTGACGCGATGCGCCGCCGCGCGCAACCTGCATCCGGATGATACCGGTGCCGCGCGCGTGCTGCGCGAGATGCGCGCAGAACATGTCGGCCACCGCGCTCGAGTACGCGTCGATTTCCGCAGACGTGCGTTCGGTTTCCGAAAACGCCTTCGAAGCGTCGAAGGTCGCGCGGGCGCATGCCAATCTGGAGGCGGCCGGGCTGGCCGATCTGGTGGAGATCCGCGTAGGCGAGGCGTTGCACACGCTGACCGGCGATCTGCCGGATACGGTCGACCTGCTGCTGCTCGACGGCGCAAAGGCGCTGTATCCGGAGATCCTCGCGCGGGTCGAGCCGCGGCTGCGGCCCGGTGCGTTTGTCGTCGCCGACAACGCGGAAGTCAGCCCCGACCACCTTGCTTACGTGCGTGCGCCGCGCAACGGCTACCTGTCGGTGCCGTTCGGCGGCGATGTCGAGCTGTCGATGCGGATCGGCTGAGCCCGCGAAACGCATTGAACGTGCGGCGCCCGCTGCGGGCGCACCGATCCGTGCCGCCGATCGAACCGGCGGCAACGGGGTTACAGGCGGTAGCCGCCGCTCGCGTCGATGACCTGGCCGGTCGTCCATTGCGACGCCGGGCTCGCGAGGAAGCCGATCACGCCCGCGATGTCTTCCGGCGTGCCGACGCGGCCGAGCGGGCTGGCCGACGTCATCGTCGCGCGGCCGTCGTCGGTGCGCAGCCAGCTCGCGTTCATGTCGGTATCGACCGGGCCGGGCGCGACGGCATTGACGACGATGCCGCGCGGGCCGAGCTCGACGGCCCAGTGACGCGTCAGCGTATCGACGGCCGCCTTCGAGGCGGCATACGCGGAAATCGCGCTGAAATTGCCCCCGGCTTCGAACACGCGGCTCGACAGCACGCTCGACAGATTCACGATCCGGCCACCGCGCGGCATGCGCTTCACGGCCTGCTGCGTTGCGAAGAACACGGCTTTCACGTTCAGCGTGAACTGACGGTCGAACAGTTCGACCGACGTGTCGTCCAGCGTGCCGCCGTCGGCGACGCCGGCGTTGTTGACGAGGACGTCGAGCGTGGCCGGCAGGTTTTGTTCCGCGACGGCGCGGTCGAACGCGTCGAACAGCGTGGCGACGCCGTCCGGCGCGTCGAGGTCGGCCTGGATCGCGAAGCCGCGGCCGCCGAGTTCGCGGATGCCGGCGAGCGTCTGTTCTGCCGCCGCGCGGTCGGCGCGATAGTGAACCGCGACGATGTAGCCCTGTCGCGCCAGTTCGTACGATGTTGCGCGACCGATGCCGCGCGAGCCGCCGGTGACGAGGGCGAGTTTCGATGCTTGCGTGCTCATGCTCTGTTCCTGAAAAAAGGGGCGGTGCCACCGACCGAGGCCGGCGGCGCCGGAAAGGGAAACCGTTGCTGCGGGCCGTTCGCCGGGCACGTTGCAGGATGCGGGCGCGATGGCGTGTCGTTCGTGGTCGGCCATGGCCGCGCGTCGCCGCAACCGGCGGCGCCGCGCGAACCAACCGGACCTGCGTGCCGGATACCGCGGGTTACCGCACGATGCGTGTGGCCGGCACGGGCATCGTGCGGCTCGGGTTCACGCTCAGGCCGCGCCGGCCGGCGTCGGTGCGTGTTCCGCGATCAGGCGTTCGGCCTTCAGTGCGTCCCACAGGCCGGCCGGAATCGGCGCCGACGCGAGCCGCAGGTTCTCGTCGATGCGATCGGGCCGGCTCGCGCCGGGGATCACGGCCGCGACGGCCGGATGCGCGAGCGAGAACTGCAGCGCCACCGCACGAACATCGACGCCGAACTGCTCGGTGAGCTGCCTGAGGCGTGCAACTCGATCGAGCATTTCCTGCGTTGCAGGTTGATATTCGAAGTGGGTGCCGCCGGCGAGCACGCCGGAGTTGTACGGTCCGCCAACGATGATGCCGAGCCCGCGCGCGACACTTTCCGGCATCAGCCGTTCGAGCGCGTCCGCATGGTCGAGCAGCGTGTAGCGGCCGGCGAGCAGGAAACCGTCCGGGTCCGAACGTTCGAGCGCGAGCTCGCACGGTTCGATCCGGTTCACGCCGAGGCCCCAGCCCTTGATGACTTTCTCGTCGCGCAGCCGCGTGAGCGCCTTGGCCGCGCCCGACATCGCGACGTCGAACACGTCGAGCCAGCGCTCGCCGTGGAAGTCGATTGCCGGATCGTGGATCCACACGGTGTCGAGGCGGTCGGTGCGCAGTCGCTCGAGGCTCGCTTCGATCGAGCGCAGCGTGCCGTCTTCCGTGTAGTCGTAGACGATCTTGTTTGGCCGGCCGTGGCGGAATAGCCCACCCTTCTCGCCGAGATCGCGTTGCGATGCATCCTCGTGCTCGTCGAGCACGAGTCGGCCGACCTTCGTGCCGAGCGAGTATTCGTCGCGCGGGCGTCCAGCGAGTGCTTCGCCGAGGCGCAACTCCGCGAGGCCCGCACCGTACAGCGGCGCGGCATCGAAGTAGCGGATGCCGCTATTCCAGGCCGCGTCGACCGTGGCGAGTGCTTCTTCGTTCGGGATGTCCCGATACATGTTGCCCAGCGGCGCTGTGCCGAAACCCAGGCGGGAAGGGAGCGTGATTCTCATGTGAATTCTCCGGCAACCGGTAGACGAACGGCCCGCGGGATCAGCGGATCGCGACCGGGTTGATGTTGACCTGCGTGGAGCCGACGTACAGCGGCTGGCCGAGCACGAACAGGAATTCCCACGCCTTGTCGCGCACCAGCGCGCGGCTGTCGATCAGCTCCAGGTTGTAGATGCCGCGCTTCGCGAGCATGTACTGGTTGATCGGGAATTCGTCCTTCGTGTGCGGATTCGGATAGACCTCGGACGCCCATGTGTCGCCGCCGAACGCGACGATGCCCTGATCGGCGAGCCACTTCGCGGCTTCCATGCCGATGCCCGGCTCGACGTCGAGGAACTGCTTGTTGTCCTTGCCGATCAGTTCGAGCCAGCCGGTGTTGAACAGCACCACGTCGCCCTTGCGCAGCGTCAGGCCCTCCTTCTTCAGCACGGCCTGGATGTCCGCGACCGTGAACTCGGTGCCACCCGGCACGATCGGCTTGCCGTAGTAAGCGGTCATGTCGAGCACGACGCCGCGCGTGACGATCGGCGGCACCTTCTCGACGCCGAGCTTCTTCACACCGTCGACGGTCACGAAATCGGCCGCCTTGTTGCCGTTGTAGTAGACGTTGTCGATGCCGATGTGGCCGATGCCGTTGAGCTGCGTGCCGACGCCCGTCCATGCGTTGACGAGTTCGTCGTTGAACGTGAACTTGTTCGGGCCAAGGCTCTTGCCGGCCTGCTGGCCGACCTGCACGTTGTACAGCCGGAAGCTGCGATGGCGGAACGCCGGCAGGTCCTTGTCGACCGGCACGGCCAGCGGATAGGTCTTGCCGGCCTTCACGAGGCCGACCGCCTGCCTGATCACGTCGGGCGTCAGCAGGTTGGCCGCGCCGATCTCGTCGTTCGCGCCATACGCGGACGGATACCAGTCGGCCGCAGGGGCGGCCGGTGCGGCGTGCGCCGCCTGGGCAACCGTGAACGGCAGGATCGCGGCGAGCGCGAGCCGGGCGAGCATTGCTTTCATTCCGGACTCCCGTGGGTGGGTCAGGCCGCGGCTTGCGCGAGCGTCGGATAGTCGGTCAGGCCTGCTGCGCCGCCGCCGAACAGCGTGTTGCGATCGTGCGGCGTGAGCGCGACGCCGGTGCGCAGGCGCTCGGGCAGGTCGGGGTTCGCGACGAACGGGCGGCCGAATGCGACGAGGTCGGCCCAGCCGGCGGCGATCGCTTCGCGGGCGCGCTCGGCGGTATACGCACCGGCGTAGATCAGCACGCCGGGGTACGCGGCGCGCAGTTGTCGCTTGAATTCGACCGGCATCAGCGGCGCGTCGTCCCAGTCGGCTTCCGCGATGTGCACGTAGCCGACGCCGAGTTCGCCGAGCAGCTTCGCGGCGGCGAGGTAGGTCGTTTCCGGATCGTCGTCGACGCAGCCGTTCAGCGTGGTCAGCGGTGCCAGGCGGATGCCGACGCGCGATGCGTCGCCGGTGCCTTCGATCAGCGCCTGCGCGACTTCGCGCAGGAAGCGCAGCCGGTTTTCGAGCGAGCCGCCGTACGCGTCGGTGCGCGTGTTCGCGTTCGAGTCGATGAACTGGTTCACGAGGTAGCCGTTCGCGCCGTGTAGCTCGACGCCGTCGAAGCCGGCTTCGATCGCGTGGCGGGCGGCGGCGCGGTATTGATCGACGACCTCGCGGATTTCGTCGACGGACAGCGCGCGCGGCTCGGACGCCTGCACGAAGCCCGGCGTGCTGCCGTCTTCACCGGCGATGAACACGTTGACGCCCTTCGCCTGGATCGGCGACGACGACACGGGCTGCCGGCCGCCGAGCAGGCTCGTGTGGCTCAGCCGGCCGACGTGCCAGAGCTGCGCGAAGATGCGGCCGTGTGCTGCATGCACGGCGTCCGTCACCTTGCGCCAGCCGGCGACCTGCGACGGCGTATGAATGCCGGGCGTCCATGCGTAGCCCTTGCCGAGCGGCGCGATGTAGGTGCCTTCGCTGACGATCAGGCCGGCGCTCGCGCGCTGTGCGTAATACGCGGCCATCAGTTCGTTGGCTTCGTCGCCGGGCTGGCTGGCGCGCGAGCGCGTCATCGGCGGCATCACGATGCGGTTCGGCAGCGTCAGCGCGCCGAATTGCAGCGGTTGGAAAAGCGGGTCCTGGGTCATGGTGGTGTCCTGTCGGTGCCGCGGCTGTCGGGCCGCGGCGAATCGGATAGCGAAGGGCGGGCGGTGCGTTCAGTCCCACTTCGGCGCGAGGCCGGCCGGGTCGACTTCGCGGCCGTTGCGCTCGAGCGCGGCGATCTGCGCCATGTCTTCGTCGGTGAGGCGCAGCGTCTGCGCGAGCAGGTTGCTCGCGAGGTTTTCGCGCTTGGTCGACGACGGAATCACCGAATAGCCGAGCTTCAGCGCCCACGCGAGCGCGACTTGCGCCGGCGTCGCGTGGTGACGTTGCGCGATCGCGCCGATCACCGGGTCGCCGAGCACCTTGCCGTACGCGAGCGTCATGTACGACGTCACGTGGATGCCTTCGCTGTTCAGGAAGTCGACCAGCTTGCGGTTCTGCAGGTACGGGCTCAGTTCGATCTGGTTCGTCGCGATTGCATCCTTGCCGACGGCCGAGATCGCTTCCTTCGTCAGTTCGATGTTGAAGTTCGAGATGCCGATCTGGCGCGTGAGGCCCTTCGCCTTCGCGTCGGCCAGCGCGGTCATGAACGCCGGGATCGACACGCCGTTGTCCGGCGCCGGCCAGTGGATCAGCGTCAGGTCGACGGTGTCGGTGCGCAGCTTGCGCAGGCTTTCCTCGAGGCTCGCGACCAGCTTGTCCGGCGCGTAGTTGTCGACCCAGATCTTCGTCGTGAGGAACAGGTCTTCGCGGCGCACGCCCGATGCGGCGATTGCTTCGCCGACTTCGGCTTCGTTGCCGTAGATCTGCGCGGTGTCGATCGCGCGGTAGCCGACTTCGAGGCCGTTGCGGACCGAGTCGATGACGACCTGGCCCTGCAGGCGGAACGTGCCGAGGCCGAATGCGGGAATGTTGCTCATCGTGGGCTCCTGGGAGAGGGGAACGGTTGCGGTATGGAGGTCATTCTGGCGCTCGAGACTAATGAGATAAACGCCGTTAGAGGTCAAAAATATTTGATTGAAATTCAAATATGCGTCGTGAATCCGGCCGGCTGCCGGCATGCCAGCAGCCTGGTCTCAGGCGGTGCCCGTCCGCGCGTTCGTGCCCGCGGCGGCATTCGCGTGGAACACGGGCAGCACGTCCGCGGCGATCTCCGACATCGTCTCGTCGAGCGGACGGCGGTTGCGGCGGAAATGCAGGCCGATGTGCTGCACGCCCGCGTCGCGCATCGCCGCGAGTTCTTCCGTCAGCGCGATGCGTCCGGCGCGCGCGCCGAAGCGGTGCCGCTGCAGCGGTTCGTGCGGGTCTTCCGCGAGGTCGAGGTGGATGAAGCTCACGTACGGCTTGTTGCCGGCCACCGCGCGCCAGTTCGCGGCGCGCTGCAGGTGATCGGCCGGCGCGCCCGGATAGGCGAGGCAGCCGTCCATGTGTTCGCCGATCCATGCGGGCGTTTGCTGCGCGAGACCCGCGACGAGCAGCGGCACCGGCGAGCGTGCGGCGGGCAGCACTTCCAGGCCGGGCGGCAGGTGCCCGTGCGCGCCGTCGCGCAGCAGCGCGATCTGGTCGCGGAAATTCGCGCCGCGCGATGCGAAGTCGCGGCCGAACAGCGGATATTCGACCGGCCGGTCGCCGCTCGCGACGCCGAGCAGCAGGCGGCCGCCGCTCAGTTCCTGGATCGTCGCGGCCGATTTCAGCGTCAGCAGCGGTTCGCGCAGCGGCAGTACGACGGCCGCCGTGCCGAGCAGGATGTCGCGCGTGATGCCGGCGAGGTAGCCGAGATACGAGAACGTCTCGAACACCTGCGCGGCATCGCCGAACGACGGGTCGTACACCGGCACGTCGCGCACCCAGAGCGCGCGAAAGCCGAGCGTATCGGCCAGTCGCGCGAGTTCCGCATGGCTTTCCAGGTCGGGCACGCCGGGGCGGCGGCCGTCATGCTGGCGCTTCGCGTCGCCGGCCGGCGACCAGTCGTTGTCGAGCGGCAGCTCGATGCCGATGCTGAAGCCGCCGTCGGCGAGCCTGTCGAGTGAAGTGGACATGATCGGGCGCCTCCGTTCAGACCGCGCGCAGGCTGCCTTCGAGCCGGTAGAAATCGAGCGACGCCGCGGTGAAGAACGTGCGCGACGTGCCGGCGGCGAAATCGTCGATGTGCACGACCGTCGCGCGGTCGGCTTCCTGCCACGAGATCGCGTAGGTTTCGCCGGCGACGTGCTGCCACGTGTACGAGACTTCGCCCTTCGCGCCGGCGTACGGGCCTTCGGTGATCTCGTAGCGCATGTGGAGGCCGTCCTCGTCATATGCGTTGAGGGCGGTCAGGCCGTCGTAACGGACTTCGAAAGTCTTGCCGGCGAACGGCGGGCGTTGGGTCGATGCGTTCATGCTGATGGGCTCCTGCGAGAAAGTGACGTTCAATGTGCGAGTTCGACGGGTTCGGCCGTGCGTTCCGGCAAGCCTTCGCTGCGGTCCAGACGGCCGCTCAGCGCGGTCAGCGCGAACGCGCCGAGCGTGACGACGGCGGCGATCCACGGCGTATGGCCGAGGCCGACGTTCGCGACGATCAGGCCGCCGAGCGACGAGCCGCCGGCGACGCCGAGGTTGAACGCGGCGATGTTGAAGCCCGACGCGACGTCGGTGGCGTCCGGCGCGAAGTGGCGCGCCTGCTTGACGACGTACACCTGCAGGCCCGGCACGTTGCCGAAGGCGACGGCGCCCCATGCGAGCATCGTCAGCACCGCGAGCCACTTCACGTGCACCGTGAAGGTCAGCGCGAGCAGCACGATCGCGAGCAGCAGGAAGATCCGCTTGAGCGCCTTGATCGGGCCGACGCTGTCGGCGAGCTTGCCGCCCCATACGTTGCCGAACGCGACCGACACGCCGTAGCCGACGAGCACGAGGCTGACCTGCGACGGCGTGAAGCCGGCGATCTGCTCGAGCAGCGGCGCCATGTAGGTGAACGCGATCAGCGAGCCGCCGTAGCCGACCGCCGTCATCGCGTAGACGAGGAGCAGGCGCGGCTGGGCCAGTACGCGGAACTGACGGGCGAGCGGTGCCGGCGGTGTCTGCGGAAGGCCGCGCGGCACGAACGCCACTGCGCCGAGGAACGCGATGAGACCGAACAGCGCGACGATCAGGAACGTCGCGCGCCAGCCGAAGTGCTGGCCGATGAAGGTGCCGAGCGGAATGCCGGCGACGAACGCGACGGTCATCCCGCTGAACATCGTCGCGATCGCGCTGGCGGCCTTGTCCTTCGGCACGAGCGTGGTCGCGATGATCGAGCCGACGGAGAAGAACACGCCGTGCGCGAGGCCGGTGAGGATGCGCGCGACGATCAGCGATTCGTAGCTCGGCGCCTGCCAGGCCACGAGGTTGCCGACGGTGAACAGCGCCATCAGTGCGGCGAGCAGCGTCTTGCGCGGCACGCGGCCGGTGAGCGCGGTCAGGAGCGGCGCGCCGATCGCGACGCTCAGTGCGTAGAGGCTGACGAGCAGGCCGGCCGACGGCAGGCTGACGCCGAGATCGGCGCCGATCGTCGGGATCAGCCCGACGATCACGAATTCGGTCGTGCCGATGGCAAAGGCGCTGATGGTCAGCGCCAGCAGGGCGAGTGGCATGATGGGATCCGGGTTCCAGTTAGGATGGATCGCAGTGTGCCGGCTTTACTTTTGCGGAAAAACGGGTCTATAAATCAAATTGTTTTGATTTGAAGTCAACAATGACGCGATGAAGATCACGCTTGACGAACTCCAGGCCTTTGCCGCCGTGGTCGACTCCGGTTCGATCACCGCTGCCGCGCAGCAGCTCGACCTCACCGTGTCGGCCACGAGCCGCACGCTCGCGCGGCTCGAGGAGAAGCTGAAGACCACGCTGCTGCGCCGGACCACGCGCCGGCTCGAACTGACCGAGGAAGGGCGTGCGTTCCTGCAGGACGCGCGCGCGATCATCGAGTCGGTCGAGAACGCCGAGGAGCAGATGCTCGCGCGGCGCGAGATGCCGTCGGGGCGGCTGCGTGTCGATGCCGCGACGCCGTTCATGCTGCACGTGATCGTGCCGCTCGTGCGCGGCTACCGCGAACGGTTCCCGAAGGTCGACCTGGAACTGAACAGCAACGAGGGGATCATCGATCTGCTCGAGCGGCGCACCGACGTCGCGATCCGCATCGGCCGGCTCAAGGATTCGACGCTGCACAGCCGGCGGATCGGCAACAGCCGGCTGCGCATGCTCGCGAGCCCCGCGTATATCGAAGCGCACGGCCAGCCGCGCAAGGTCGAGGATCTCGACAGGCACACGCTGCTGGGCTTCACGCAGCCCGAATCGCTGAACGTCTGGCCGATCCTCGGCACGGACGGCGAGCCGTGCCGCATCGAGCCCGGCATCTGGTCGTCGAGCGGCGAGACGCTGCGGCAGCTCGCGCTGGAGGGGGCGGGGGTCGTATGCCTGTCGGATTTCATGACCGCGCAGGATCGCGAGGCCGGTCGGCTCGTGCAGGTGCTCGCGCGGCAGACGCTCGACGTCGAACAGCCGATCAACGCGGTGTATTACCGGAACACCGCGATTTCGTCGCGAATCGCGTCGTTCGTCGATTACATGATCGAGGTGCTGGGTGGCGGGAGCGGCGGCAGCGGTGCGCCGGCGCGGCGCAAGGCAGCGTGGATGGGGCCGTTGTAACGGCGGAGTGCCGGGATCGGCGGCCGGCGACCGGCAGCGGGCGACGGGTGGCGGGCACCCGATCAGGCGCCCGGTGTGATCCGGCATGCCACACGGCGCTTGCGCCGCGGGCATGCCGCCGTGTCGTGATTACGCTTCCTCGGACCACGACATATTGTCGCGCGCCAGCAGCGCCGACGATGCCGCCGGCCCGAACGTGCCGGCCGTATAGAGGCGCGGACGGTCGCCGAGCTGCTTCCAGCCGTCGAGGATCGGCTCGACCCACGACCACGCGGCTTCGAGTTCGTCGCGGCGCATGAAGTGGGTGAGACGCCCGCGGATCACGTCGATCAGCAGCCGCTCGTACGCTTCCGCGCGCCGTTCCGGAATCGCCTGCTGCAGGTCGAGGTTCAGGCTCACGGGCACCATCTTCATTCCGCTGCCCGGCTCTTTCGCGAGCATCTGCAGCTGGATCGATTCTTCCGGCTGGAGCTGGATCACGAGGCGGTTGCTGTAGTGGCGCGGGCCGCTCGGGATGATCGAGAACGGCATGTCCGCGAACTCGATCACGATTTCCGATTGGCGGCGCTGCAGCCGCTTGCCGGTGCGCAGGAAGAACGGCACGTTCGCCCAGCGCCAGTTGTTGATGTGCGTGCGCAGCGCGACGAAGGTTTCCGCGTGGCTGTCCGCCGGCACGTTGTCTTCCTCGAGATAGCCCTTGACCGGCTGGCCGTCGACCGCGCCGGCCGTGTACTGGCCGCGGACCGTGTCGCGCGCGACGTCCGACAGCGCCATCGGACGCAGCGAGCGCAGCACCTTCAGTTTTTCGTCGCGCACCGCGTCCGGGTCGAGCGACACCGGCGGCTCCATCGCGACGATGCACAGCAGTTGCAGCAGGTGGTTCTGCACCATGTCGCGCAACGCGCCGGTATGGTCGTAGAAGCCCGCGCGGCTGCCGACGCCGACCGTCTCCGCCACCGTGATCTGCACGCTGCGGATGCTCGGCGCCTGCCACAGCGGCCCGAAGATCGGGTTGCCGAAACGCAGCACCATCAGGTTCTGCACGGTTTCCTTGCCGAGGTAATGGTCGATCCGGTAGATCTGCGATTCCGCGAAATGCTTGCCGACCGCATTGTTGATCGCCTTCGCCGACGCGAGATCGTGGCCGAGCGGTTTTTCGAGGACGACGCGCGAGCGCGCATCGACGAGGTGCGCGGTCGACAGGTTGTCGCAGATCGTCGTGAACAGCTCCGGCGACGTCGACAGGTAGAACACGTGGATCGCGTCGCTGCGCGCCGCTTCGGCGAGCCGCGCATAGTCTTCCGGCGCGTTCACGTCGATCAGCACGTACTTGAACAGGTCGAGGAAGCGGGCCCACGCATCGGCGTTGAACGCCTTCTCGTCGATGAACGGGCGCGACTGCTCGTCCATGAACTTGCGGTAGCCGTCGATGCCCCAGTCGCGGCGGCCCACCGCGATGATGCGCGTCTGGGGCGGCAGGTTGCAGTGCAGGTGCGCCATGTAGAGCGCGGGCAACAGCTTGCGGGCGGCCAGGTCGCCGCCGCCGCCGAAGATGATCATGTCGACGGGCTGGTCGGCTTCGGTCTGGTTGGGCTGATTCGTCATGAGTGGTTCGCGGTCTGAAACGGGTGAGCGTGGAACGAACGTCGAAGCGCCGGCCGCCGGTGCATTGGCGTGCCAGTACGTGAAAACACTAATAGTGCACGGTTTTGAGCGATTGCGGATGGGTTCGCGCGTATGTAACAGGGCTTGCACTCCATCTGTCGGCACGATTATGATTGAGTGCTCACTCATTAAAGGAGTCGAACGTGGCCCGACCGCGCAGTCCCGACAAGCATGATGCCATTCTCGCGGCCGCCGCCCGTGCGCTCGCGGAGGACGGCGCGAGCGCGACCACCGCGCGCATCGCGCGGCTTGCCGGCGTTGCGGAAGGCACGGTGTTCACTTATTTCGACACCAAGGATGCGCTGCTGAACGCGCTGTACCTGAGCCTGAAGGGCGACATGCGCGATGCGATGATGACCGGGTTTCCGGAGCGCGCGCCGGCCGAGCAGGCAATGCGGCATGCGTGGAATGGCTACGTGTCGTGGGGCGTCGCGAATCCGGACGGGCGGCGCGCGCTGCAGCAGCTCGGCGTGAGCGGTCGCATCGACGACGCGCATCGCGCGGCCGGGGCCGAAGGGTTCGGCGCGATCAGCGCGTTGCTGCGCGCGCAGGTCGCTGCGGCGGGCGGGCTCGAGGCCGACGACGCGCATGCGTTCTGCGCGGCGCTGTTCACGTCGATCGCGGAAACGGCGATGGAGTCGATCGCACGCGATCCGGCGCGCTCGGATGCGTACCGGGAAGCCGGGTTTCGTGCGCTGTGGGCCGTGTTGCACGCAGTGTGAGCGAGCGGCTGGCCTGGCCGAAAGTTTGTGGCCGGGTGATCGGCGGCGCGTCCGTTTCGGGCGTCGCCGCGGCGATGGAAGGTGGTTTCAGGCAGGGCGACGCACGGTGAAATCGACCGTTTCGACGCCCATATTAATGAGTGAGTAATCATTCATTTTGTGGTTTCAACTTTGTCGAGGAGTGGGAAATGTCGAAAGTCTGGCTGGTGACAGGGGCCGCACGTGGCCTGGGGCGTGCCATCTCGGAAGCGGTGCTGGCGGCGGGCGACCGGCTGGTGGCCGGTGCGCGCGATCCCGAGCGGCTCGCGGATCTGGAGGCGCGGTACGGCGACCGGCTGCTGCCGATCGAGCTCGACGTGACCGACGCGGCGGCGGGCGCGCATGCGGTGGCGGCCGCGCGCGACGCGTTCGGCCGCATCGACGTGCTGGTGAACAACGCGGGCTACGGCCACACCATGCCGTTCGAGCAGATGGGCGCCGACGACTTCCGCGACCAGATCGAAACGAACCTGTTCGGCGTGGTCAACCTGACGCGCGCGGTGCTGCCGGCGATGCGCGCGCAGCGCGCGGGCCACATCTTTCAAGTGTCGTCGGTCGGCGGGCGTACGTCGACGGCCGGCCTGTCCGCATACCAGGCCGCGAAATGGGCGGTCGGCGGGTTCAGCGACGTGCTGTCGAAGGAAGTCGCGCCGTTCGGCGTGCGCGTGTGCACGCTGGAGCCGGGCGGCATGCGCACCGAATGGGCCGCGCGGGCGAAGCGTGACGTCGATGGGCTGCTGCCCGACTATCAGCCGTCGGTCGGGAAGATCCTCGAACTGTTCGGCGCGTACGGCGGCCACGAGGTCGGCGATCCCGCACGGATCGCGGCGCTGATCGTCGAGCTGTCGCGTCGCGACGACGTGCCGATGCGCCTGTTGCTCGGCGGCGATGCGCTGTTCGTGTGCGAGCAGGCGGAAACGCAGCGCGCCGAAGAGGCGGCGCGGTGGCGCGACACGACGCTGTCGACGATGTTCCCGGACGCGAAGCTGCCGGACGGGCTCCCGGCGTTGAAGAAGGTCGGATAGGCCCGGGAACGGCGGTATCGGGGGCGCGTGTGAGTGCCGCGCCGGACTTCCGCGGGCGCGCGCGGCGACCGGCGGAAGACCGGGCCCATGCATGCCCGGTCTTCGACAGCCATCACCGTTACGGAGGGCTTCAACGCCCCATCGCGTAGAACTCCGCGTTCGGCCGCATGTTCGTCACGTTCGCGATGCGATTGGACATCCCGAAGAACGCCGCGATCGCCGCGATGTCCCAGACGTCCTCTTCGGTGAAGCCATGCGACTTCAGCGTGTCGAAATCCGCTTCGCCGACCTGGTGCGCGGTCTGCGAAACCTTCATCGCGAAGTCGAGCATCGCCTTCTGCCGGACGGTGATGTCGGCCTTGCGGTAGTTGGTCGCGACCTGGTCGGCGATCAGCGGATCCTTCGCGCGAATGCGCAGGATCGCGCCATGCGCGATGACGCAGTACTGGCACTGGTTCACCGCGCTGGTCGCCACGACGATCATTTCGCGTTCGGCCTTGGTGAGGTTGCCCGGCTTGTCCATCAGCGCATCGTGATACGCCATGAACGCGCGAAACTCGTCCGGGCGATGCGCGAGCGTGAGGAACACGTTCGGGATGAAGCCCGACTTTTCCTGGACGGCCGCGATCCGTTCGCGAATGTCGTCGGGCAGGTCGTCGAGCGCCGGCACCGGAAAGCGGCTGACGGGCGCGTTGTCTGCAGCGGTCATGAGGTCTCCTGGATAAAGTGGCACGGGCGAACGCGATGCGCGAGCCGCCGGCCGAAAATGAAACGACGGGGTGCCGTTGCCGGCGTCATGCGTTGACGTCCACGACGATGCGGCCGCGCACCTTGCCGCCGATCAGTTCCTCGGCAAGCGGGATGACGTCTGCGAGGCCGACCTGATGACTGATCGCCCCCAGCTTCTCGACATCGAGATCGGATGCGAGCCGACGCCAGGCCTCCAGCCGCTCGGCGCGCGGGCACATCACGCTGTCGATGCCGACGAGCGTCACGCCGCGCAGGATGAACGGCGCGACGGTGGCGGGGAAGTCCATGCCGGCGGCCAGGCCGCAGGCCGTCACCACGCCCCGATAGCGCGTGGTCGCACACACGTTGGCGAGCACGTGGCTGCCCGCGACGTCGACCGCGCCGGCCCATCGCTCCTTGCCGAGCGGCTTGCCGGGTGCGCTGAATTGCGACCGGTCGAGGATCTCCGCCGCGCCGAGCTGTCGCAGGTAGTCGGCATCGGCCGGGCGGCCGGTTACGGCGACGACGCGATACCCGAGCCGCGCGAGAAGGGCGGTGGCGACGCTGCCGACGCCGCCTGCCGCGCCGGTCACCACGATCTCGCCGTCGTCCGGGCGCACGCCATACCGTTCCAGCGCCATCACGCACAGCATCGCGGTATAGCCGGCCGTGCCGATGGCCATCGCCTGTTGCGGCGAAAACGCGGACGGCAGCGGCACCAGCCAGTCGCCGTCGACGCGCGCCTTCTGCGCCAGGCCGCCCCAGTGCGTTTCGCCGACGCCCCAGCCGTTGAGCACGACGCGATCGCCTGCGCGGTAATCCGGATGCGAGCTGTGCTCGACTTCGCCGACCAGATCGATGCCCGGCACCATCGGAAACTTGCGGACCACCGGGCTCTTGCCGGTGATCGCCAGCCCGTCCTTGTAGTTCAACGTCGAATAGCCGACCCGGATCGTCACGTTGCCCGCGGGCAACTGCGTGTCGTCCAGCGTTTGCAGCCGCGCGTGCTGGCCGGTTTCGTCCTTGTTGATCACGATGCCCTGGAACATCCGTCCTCCTTTTTAGACCGATCGTCTAGTTAATGGCAAAAAAATTCAGCGGCGAGGCAATCCATTGAAGAAGAACTGCGCGAACAGTGCGAGCGGCACATCGCTGCGTTCGAGCTTCGCGCGCAGCACGGCGCCTTCCCAGCCGATCCAGAAGAACGCGGCCAGCGCGGCGGGGTCTGCCGAATCTGCCAGCTCGCCGGCTTGCTGCGCGGCCGTCAGGCAGTCGGCCAGCCGGCGCTGCCAGTCCTCGAACGTCGTGCGCAGGCTCGCGCGGAAACTCTCGGGCAGCGCGCCCATTTCCTGGCCGAGATTGCCGATCAGGCAGCCGCGGCTGTATTCGTAACGCGCCATGCCGTCGCGCGCATCGTCGACGAACGCGCGCACGCGCGCCAGCGGCGACTGCTCCGACTGGCTGAAATGACGGTCCAGCTTGCGCGCGAAGAACTCCGCGTAGCGATCGATCAGCTCGAGGCCGAACGCCTCCTTGCTGTCGAAGTAGTGATAGAACGAGCCCTTGGGCACGCCGGCGCGCCCGAGGATCTCGTCGAGCCCGGTGGCCGAAAAGCCCTTCTCGGTGAGCACTTCCAGCCCGGTGCGCAACAGCATGTCCCGCGTCGCGACGAGGTCTTCGTGCTGCTTCGGTGGCCTGCCGCGGCGGCGAGGCGGATCAGTTCGAACGTCCATGGGCGAATAATAGACCGTTCGTCTCAAAAATCAAGGGTTCGCGCGGCGAGTGCGTCGGACGAACGCATGCCGGCGACCCGTGACCGTATTAACCCTGATTAACAAAGCTTATCGCGGTGAAAAATTCCGCATCTTATTGAACCGATATCGGCTCGCTATAGTGGCTCGCTTTCCCGCACGCAATCGTCCGCGTGCGGCTGACACGCTGACGATCAGCAGGAGCCGCTTGATGACCACCGACGTCCGATTCACCGAAATCGAGGATCTGATGCCCGCCGCCGGCGGGCTGCGCGAGATTCGCCATCATATTCACCACCACCCGGAACTCGCGTACGAGGAGCACGAGACGGCCGCGCTCGTCGCGGACAAGCTCGAGCAATGGGGCTGGCAGGTGACGCGCGGGGTCGGCAAGACGGGGGTGGTCGGCACGCTGCGCGTCGGTGACGGCACGCGCAGCATCGGCATCCGCGCGGACATGGACGCGCTGCCGATCCTCGAGGCGACCGGCCTGCCGTATGCGAGCGGCACGCACGGCAAGATGCACGCATGCGGCCACGACGGCCACACGACGATGCTGCTCGGCGCCGCGCAACACCTCGCGAAGACGCGCAACTTCTCCGGCACCGTGCACCTGTATTTCCAGCCGGCGGAAGAGCACGGCGTCGACAGCGGCGCGAAGAAGATGATCGACGACGGCTTGTTCGAACGCTTTCCGTGCGATGCGGTGTTCGGCATGCACAACCATCCGGGCGCGGCGCCCGGCGTGTTCCTCACGCGGCGCGGCCCGTTCATGTCGGCCGGCGACAAGGCGATCATCTCGATCGAGGGCGTCGGCGGCCATGCGGCGCGGCCGCATCTGACGGTCGACCCGGTGGTCGTCGCCGCGAGCATCGTGATGGCGCTGCAGACGATCGTCGCGCGCAACGTCGACCCGTCGCAGCCGGCGGTCGTCACGGTCGGCTCGATGCACGCGGGCACCGCGAACAACGTGATCCCGAACGGCGCGCGCCTCGAACTCAGCGTGCGCTCGTTCAGCCCCGACGTGCGCGCGCTGCTCAAGCGCCGTATCGTCGAGCTGGCCGAATCGCAGGCCGCGAGCTACGGCGCGACCGCGCATGTCGAATACATCGAAGGCTATCCGGTCGTCGTCAATACGGATGCCGAAACGGATTTCGCCGCGCAGGTCGCGCGCGAGCTGGTTGGCGACGCGCATGTCGTCGAGCAGGCCGACCTGCTGATGGGCAGCGAGGATTTCGCGTTCATGCTGCAGCAGCGGCCCGGCTCGTTCGTGCGGCTCGGCAACGGCGAAGGCGAGGACGGCTGCATGGTGCACAACCCGAAGTACGACTTCAACGATCGCAACCTGCCGATCGGCGCGGCGTTCTGGACGCGTCTCGTGGAGCGTTACCTCGGGCAGTAACCCCCGCAGCGGCGCGCGGCCGGCGCTTCCGGCCGCATTGAGAGGAGAATCGAACGATGCAGAAAGACCATCTCGCGCTGCACCCCGCGTCGACGGAGGCCGTCGAAACCGACACGCGCGCCGCGCCGGCCGTCACGAAGCGCGGCGCGATCGCGGCGGCCGTCATCGGCAACTGGCTGGAGTTCTTCGATTTCACCGTGTACGGCTTTTTCGCGGTGCTGATCGGCAAGCTGTTCTTCCCGTCGAGCGACCCGACCACGTCGCTGCTGCTGTCGGTCGCGACGTTCGCCGCCGGCTTCTTCACGCGGCCGCTCGGCAGCGTCGTGCTCGGCGTGTATGCGGACCGCAAGGGCCGCAAGGCCGCGCTGAACCTGACGATCATGCTGATGGCGCTCGGCACCGGCCTGATCGCGATTGCGCCGACCTATGCGCAGGCCGGCGTGGCCGCGCCGTTGCTGGTCGTCTGCGCGCGGCTGATGCAGGGCTTCTCGCAGGGCGGCGAGTTCGGCGCGGCGACTTCCACGCTGATCGAGCAGGGCGGCACATCGCGCCGCGCGTTTCGCGCGAGCTGGCAGCTCGCGACGCAGGGCGGCGCCGCGCTGATGGGCTCGGGTTTCGCGGCGCTGCTGTCGAACACGCTGACGAAGGATGCGCTCGAGAGCTGGGGCTGGCGCCTGCCGTTCCTTGTGGGCGTGCTGATCGCACCCGTCGGTATGGTTTTGCGCCGCCGGCTCGCGGACGATGCGCCCGGCGACAGCCATCACGGCATCGAGCGCGGCGTGCTGCGCGAGCTGTTCTCGCGGCACACGCGCACGGTGCTGCTGTTGATGCTGACGGTGATGGGCGGCACGGTGTCGACCTACATCCTGACCTTCTACATGCCGACCTATGCGATCCATACGCTCGGCTTGCCGATGAAGTTGTCGATGTTCGTTGGCGTCGCGTCGGGCTGCGTGATGCTGGTGACGTGTCCGCTGTTCGGCTGGCTGTCGGACCGCCTCGGCAGCCGGCGCATGCCGATCTTCGTCGGGCGCGGCGTGCTCGTCCTGCTGCTGTTCCCGGCGTTCTGGCTGATGAACCATCATCCGACGCTGTCGGTGATCCTGCCGCTGACCGCGCTGATGCTGCTGTTCTATTCGCTCGGGTCGGCATCCGAGATGGCGCTGATGTGCGAATCGCTGCCGCGCCACGTGCGTGCGACGGGCATCTCGATCGCGTATGCGCTCGCGGTGACGATTTTCGGCGGCACCGCGCAATTGATCGCGACCTGGCTCGTGAAGACGACGGGCAGCAAGCTCGCGCCGGCCGGTTACGTGGCCGCGTGCGTGGTGCTGTCGCTGATCGCGGTCGCGAGGCTGCGCGAGACGGCGCGCGAGTCGATGGACTGACGGGCCGCGCCGCGTGCGGCGATCTGCACCGGGATTACCGCCCGCGCACGGTCCGCAGGTACGACGCGAGCATCGTCGCCAGTTCCTGCGCGCCCGGCGTCAACGGCACGGCCGCGCGCTGCAGCAGGCAGACCTGTTGCGATTCCGCCTGCTCGCGCACCGGCACCTTCGCGAGCGCGCTTGCGAACGGCCCGTGCCGCGTGACGGCTTCGGATTCGAGCGCGAGACAGTCGGTCTGCGTGACGAGCTGCAGCGTCTCGAACATGCCTTCGACGGTGGCGATGATCTTTGGCGCCGGCTGGCCGTGCGCGTCGAAGTACGCGAGCAGCCGGTTGACGACCGGATCGGCGCTCAGGTTCGGCGAACGCGTCGACACCCACGCGTAGTCGGCCAGCTCGGCAAGCGATTGCGCGTGCCGCTGCGGATGGTCGCTGCGGCACACGACCACCGGCGCCGACGCATGCAGCGGCGTGACCGCGAGATCGGTCGTGTCGGTCTGCTTCGCGACGAGCGCGATCGCGAAATCCACCGCGTTTTCGCGCAGCCAGCCGATCATCATTCGCGACGTGCCGGTGCGCAGGTGCACGTCGACCTTCGGGAAACGCGCGCGGAACGCGGTCAGCACGGGCGCGAACGCATCGATCAGCGGTTCGGTCACGAGGCCCAGCGTGACGGTGCCTTCGAAGGCGCCGCTCAGTTGGCGGATCTCGTGCTCGACCTGCTCGCATTCGCCGAGGATCGCACCCGAGCGCGCGAGCAGCCGCTGGCCGACGGCGGTCGGCACGATCCCGCGATTGGTGCGCGTGAACAGCGTCGCGCCGAGCGTCGCCTCGAGGCTCTGCAGTTGCTGCGTGACGCCGCTCTGCGCGAGATCGAGCGCGCGTGCGGCGGCGCGCAGGCTGCCGTGTTCGACGACGGCCTGGAAGATGCGGAGCTGGGACAGCGTGAACGCCATGATCGAGCGCGAGGCCGGTGATCGGAAATACTGATCATGATAAGGCAGCGGGCGATTCCGGCGGCGGCGCGCGCGCACTACGATCGCAGGCAGTCCGGCTCATGCCGTTTGCCCCTCTTCCTGCCTTTCGTCGACCATGAAACGCTTCCGCCGCTTCTTCGTTCCGCTGGTTTCCCTGTGCATCGGCTTCGCGGCGACGTCCGCGCATGCGCTCGACGCGCATGTGGTGCGCCTCGGCATCGATCCGACCTATCCGCCGATGGATTCGAAGGCGCCCGACGGCAGCCTGAAGGGCTTCGACGTCGATCTCGGCAACGAGATCTGCCGCCGCGCGCAGCTGCGCTGCCAGTGGGTCGAGCTCGAGTTCTCCGGGATGATTCCGGCGCTGCAGGCGCGCAAGATCGACGCGATCCTGTCGTCGATGGCGATCACCGAGAAGCGCGAGAAGCAGATCCTGTTTTCGTCGAAGCTGTTCCGCTTCAAGTCGCGGCTCGTCGCGCGTCCCGAGCGCGGGCTCGGCAGCACGACCGCGTCGCTGGCCGGCAAGCGCGTCGGCGTGCAGTCGGGCACGCAGTTCGAATCGTGGGCGCTCGCGCACTGGGCGTCGGCCGGCGTCAGCGTGGTGCCGTACAAGAGCCAGGACGACGTGTTCGCCGATCTCGTCAACGGCCGACTCGACGCCGCGCTGCTCGGCTCGGTGGAGGCCGATTACGGATTCCTGCGCCAGCCGAAGGGCAAGGGTTTCGCGTTCGTCGGCGCACCGCTCGACATGGGCGATCGCGGCGTCGGCATCGGGATGCGCCCGTCGGACACGGCGCTCAAGGCGTCGATCGACGGCGCGATCGCATCGATGCTGAAGGACGGCACGTACGACCGGATCGCGAAGCAGTACTTCGATTTCAACCCGTACGGCGATTGAGCCGCGCGCGCCGCTTCTCCCCGTTTCCTTTATTCGAGACCACCGATGCAGATTCGCACCACGCCGCTCCTGTCGCCATCGATCGGCACGCAGCGCACGCTGACGAGCTTTCATTTCGGGCCGGCCGACGCCGGCCGCAAGATCTACCTGCAAGCCGCGCTGCACGCGGACGAGACGCCCGCAATGCTTGCCGCCGTCGTGCTCAAACAGCGTCTCGCGCGGCTCGACGCGGACGGCCGGCTCGCGGCCGAGGTCGTGCTGGTGCCGGTCGCGAACCCGGTCGGTCTCAATCACCATCTGCTCGGGCAATTCATCGGCCGGTTCGATCTCGCGAGCGGGCGCAACTTCAATCGCGGCTTCCTGCCGCTCGCGGACATCGCCGCGCGGGCGCGCGACCGGCTCGGCGCGGATCCCGAACGCAATCGCGCGATCGTGCGCAAATGCGTCGGCGCGGCGCTCGACGAGATCGCACCGCGCACCGAATTCGATGCGTTGCAGCTGGCGCTGCTGAAGCTGTCGCATGACGCCGATATCGTGATCGACCTGCATTGCTCGCTCGAAGCGGTGATGCATCTGTACACGAGCGACACCGCGTGGCCGCAGGTCGAGCCGCTTGCGCGCTATCTCGGCGCGGAGGTGTCGCTGCTCGCCGAGGATTCCGGCGGCCACGCGTTCGACGATGCGCATCACCTGCTGTGGACGCAGTTGAGGCAGCATCTGCCGGAACGCACGCCGATGGCGGCGGGCACGGTGGCCGTGACCGTCGAATGCCGCGGCCAGCGCGACGTGACGCATGAATACGCGGCGCGTGACGCCGATGCGCTCGTCGACTATCTGGTGTGGTGCGGCGCGGTGCGTGGCGAGCGCCCGCCGCTGCCGCCGCTCGCCGCGCCGGCCACGCCGCTCGCGGGCAGCGAGCAGTTCTACGCGCCGGTGAGCGGGATTCTCGTGCACCGCGCGGCGATCGGCGCGACGATTCGCGCCGGCGATCCGCTGTTCGACATCGTCGATCCGCTGACCGACGCGATCACGACGGTGTCGAGCGGCACCGACGGCGTGTTCTACATGCGCCGCGCGATCCGCTTCGTGACGGCCGGCGCGCCGCTCGGCCGCGTGACGGGCATGGTGCCGGTGCGCAAGGGGATGCTGCTCGGCGCGTGAGCAGCGGGTACGGTGTCCGAGAGGCGCCGTGCAATTTCGTTCTCGTCAAATTGACCGGGCTGTGCCGCGTCACTAAATTGAGCGGTGCGGAGTTCGCTCCGCGTTCCGTGAGAAGGCGTTACAGCAGAGTCAGAGTTGAGCGGGCGGCCCGGTGCCGCCCGTCTTTTTATGCGTGAATTATCGTATCGCCGACACGACAATCGAAGCTGACGCCGCGGCGCGCCGGCTTTGGGGAGAATGCCCAGCCGCCGGCTGCTGCTGGTCCGCCGGCCTGCCCCTCACCCGCGTCGCGCCACCAGCTCCGACACCGTCTGCGCGGCCTGCTGCAGCGGCCCGAGAAACTCCTTCACCATCTGCTTCGCGGTGTGCCGCTGCGCATTGCCGCTGATGTTCATCGCGGCGATCACCTGCCCGCGCCGGTTGCGGATCGGCGCGGAGATCGACATCAAGCCCACTTCGAGTTCCTGATCGACCACGGCCCAGCCCTGCTGGCGCACCTGTGCGATCGTCGCCTTCAGTTCGCCGAGGTCGGTGATCGTGCGCGGCGTGTGCGCGCGGATGCCGCTTTGCGCGAGCGTTTCGTCGAGCGCGGCGTCGTCGAGCGCGGACAGCAGCACGCGGCCCATCGACGTGCAGTACGCGGGCAGGCGGCTGCCGATCGACAGGTTGATCGTCATGATCTTGTGGGTCGGCACGCGCAGCACGTAGACGATCTCGGTGCGGTCGAGCACGGCGGCCGAGCAGCTTTCGTGGATCTGCGCGGACAACTGCTCCATCACCGGGTCGGCGAGATTCCAGAACGGCATCGACGTGAGATACGCGAAGCCGAGCTCGAGGATCTTCGGCGTGAGCCGGAACAGCCGGCCGTCGGCCTCGACGTAGCCGAGCGTCTGCAGCGTCAGCAGGATCCGGCGCGCGCCCGCGCGCGTGAGTCCGGTGGCCGACGCGACCTCGGTGAGCGTCTGCTCCGGGCGCTGGGCGTCGAACGCGCGGATCACCGCGAGGCCGCGCGCGAACGACTGCACATAGGAGTCGCCGGGTTTCGTCTGGATGTCTTCGGTTGTCATGAACGGTCGGATTGTCGTGCAGCCGAGAAGATAGCGCATGGGGCCTGACACGCCAACCGCCCCGCGGACCGGGCGCTTGACAGGTCGTCCCCGCACTCCCTATGATGCGTTGAACGTTCGATACACGATCTTATGTTCGTATATAGAACATTTAAGCGCATCCCGGCGGGCAATGCAAGGGGCGCGTTTTCTTCACTTCCCAGCCTTGCATGAGACCGGAGACACTGATGACCGAAGCTTTTCTGTGTGATGCGATTCGTACCCCGATCGGCCGTTACGGCGGCGCGCTGTCCGGCGTGCGCGCCGACGACCTCGGCGCGGTGCCGCTCAAGGCGCTCGTCGAGCGCAACCGCGACGTCGACTGGACGGCGATCGACGACGTGATCTACGGCTGTGCGAACCAGGCCGGCGAGGACAACCGCAACGTCGCGCGCATGTCGGCGCTGCTCGCGGGCCTGCCGGAAGGCGTGCCGGGTTCGACGATCAACCGCCTGTGCGGTTCCGGGATGGACGCAGTCGGCGTGGCCGCGCGCGCGATCAAGTCGGGCGAGGCCGCGCTGATGGTGGCCGGCGGCGTCGAAAGCATGACGCGCGCGCCGTTCGTGATGGGCAAGGCCGCGAGCGCGTTCGCGCGCCAGGCCGACATCCACGACACGACGATCGGCTGGCGCTTCGTCAATCCGCTGATGAAAAAGCTGCATGGCGTGGATTCGATGCCGGAGACGGCCGAGAACGTCGCGGTCGACTACAACATCAGCCGCGCCGACCAGGACCTGTTCGCGCTGCGCAGCCAGCAGAAGGCCGCGCGTGCGCAGCAGGACGGCACGCTTGCCGAGGAAATCGTGTCGGTCACGATTCCGCAGAAGAAAGGCGATCCGGTCGTCTTTTCGCGTGACGAGCATCCGCGCGAAACGTCGCTCGAGACGCTCGCGAAGCTGAAGGGCGTCGTGCGCTCGGACGGCTCGGTGACGGCCGGCAACGCGTCGGGCGTCAACGACGGCGCGGCCGCGCTGCTGCTCGCGAACGAGGCCACCGCGAAGCGCTTCGGCCTGACGCCGCGTGCGCGCGTGCTCGGCATCGCGACGGCCGGCGTCGCGCCGCGCGTGATGGGCATCGGCCCGGCGCCCGCCACGCAGAAACTGCTCGCGCGGCTCGGGATGACGATCGACCAGTTCGACGTGATCGAGCTGAACGAAGCGTTCGCATCGCAAGGCCTCGCGGTGCTGCGCATGCTCGGTGTTGCCGACGACGATCCCCGCGTGAATCCGAACGGCGGCGCGATCGCGCTGGGCCATCCGCTCGGCGCGTCGGGCGCGCGCCTCGTGACGACCGCGATGTACCAGCTGCATCGCACCAACGGCCGCTTCGCGCTGTGCACGATGTGCATCGGCGTCGGTCAGGGCATCGCGATCGCGATCGAACGCGTCTGATCGCGTCATGCGGTGAAGCGTGCGCGGGATGCGCGCCGCTTCGCCGTGTTCCCTTCCGGACAATATGGCCGGCACGAGCGCTTCGTGCCGGCCATATTGTCATTCAGCCTGCGAATGTTGCGCGAGGCGCGCGGCGAGTGCGTCGATCTCGGTGTGTGCGAATACCTCGACGCCATGCTGGCGCAGCAGCGCCGCCGTCACGCCCGTGCCGGCCTGCCGACGGCCCGCAAAACTTCCGTCGTAGAGTTTCGCCGCGTGCAACGGCCGCCTGGATTGGCACGTCGTCTGGCGTAATCCCATAAAGCATCGGGCTTCATCCGCAAAGCGCCGGGCTCGATTATCGGCCGATTATTTGATCGAAATCATCCCGACGACCGAATTCGATATTTTATGTGCTCCCGGATTAAGGTTTTCCCGGAAATTGCCGACAGCAGGGGCGAGACCGTCGTAAAGCGATAAACCGTTTTTCGGCTACTGAGCGTGATTTCCGCGCCGCGCGGATCCAGCATCCGGATCCGCCTTTCGGAGCCCTGCATGCGCAACAACCAGCCTGTCACCCAACAAGAATTCGAATTTCCCGACGACGTCACGCTGATGTCGACCACCGATGCCGACAGCATCATCACGTACGCGAACACGACGTTCGCATATGTGAGCGGCTTCTCGACCGACGAACTCGTCGGCCAGCCGCACAACGTCGTGCGGCACCCGGACATGCCGAAGGAGGCGTTCGCCGACATGTGGGCGACGCTGAAGAACGGGGAGCCGTGGACGGCGCTCGTGAAGAACCGCCGCAAGAACGGCGATCACTACTGGGTGCGCGCGAACGCGATACCCGTGATGCGTAACGGCGTATCGCACGGCTACATGTCGGTGCGCACCAAGGCGCCGCGCGACGAGATCGCGGGCGCCGACGCGTTGTATCGCGCGTTCCGCGAAGGCAAGGCGGGTCAGCGCCGGTTCCACAAGGGCTTGATCATCCGGACCGGGCTGCTGCGTATCGCGTCGCTGCCGCAGACGATGTCGGTGCGCGCGCGTGTGCACTCGACGCTGTGCATGCTGGCGCCGGCCGTCGTCGGCGCGGGCTGGGCGTGCGGGCTGGCAGGCGGCGGGCTCGCGGCGTTTGCCGCCGCGACGGCCGGCGTGTCGGTGGCGGCCGGGCTGTGGCTCGATGCGCAGATCGTGCGTCCGCTGAAGCGGCTGCATGATCAGGCACTGAACGTCGCGACCGGTGAGAGTCGCCGCGGGGTGCGGATGAACCGGGTGGACGAGATCGGCATGACGCTGCGCACGATCAATCAGCTCGGTCTGATGTTCCGCTGGCTCGTCGATGACGTCAGCGAGCAGGTGCACAACGTGCAGCGCGCGAGCAACGAGATCGCGCAAGGCAACAACGACCTGAGCGCGCGCACCGAACAGGCTGCGTCGAGCGTGCAGGAAACCGCCGCATCGATGGCCGAAATGACGGCCACCGTCGACAGCAACGCGGAGACCGCGCTGCAGGCGAACCGGCTTGCTGTGTCCGCGAGCGAAGCGGCCGAGCGCGGCGGGCAGGCGGTGAGCGAAGTCGTCACGACGATGCGCGACATCACCGACAGCTCGCGCAGGATCGCCGACATCATCGGCGTGATCGACGGGATCGCGTTCCAGACCAATATCCTCGCGTTGAACGCGGCGGTCGAAGCGGCGCGCGCGGGCGAACAGGGGCGCGGTTTCGCGGTGGTCGCGGGCGAGGTGCGTGCGCTCGCGCAGCGCAGCGCGAATGCGGCGAAGGAAATCAAGACGCTGATCGGCGCGAGTGTCGACCGGGTCGAGTCGGGTGCGAGGCGGGTCGACGATGCGGGCAGGACGATGGAGGATATCGTCGCGCAGGTGAAGCGCGTGTCGGACCTGATCGCGGAGATCAGCTCGTCGACGGCCGAACAGAGCACCGGTGTCGCGCAGGTCGATCAGGCGGTGGTGCATCTGGACAACATCACGCAGCAGAACGCGGCGCTGGTCGAGCAGAGCGCGGCGGCGTCGGAAAGCCTGAAGCAGCAGGCGACGCGGCTCGTCGATGCGGTGAACGTGTTTCGGTAATCGTCGGCGACATGTGCTTGCGTACGTGTCCCGTCACGACGATTGAAGAGGCGAATCTCCGGTTCCGATTCGATTCAATTCGATGAATCAAACGAGAGGGGTTCGCATTCACGATTCCGGATTGACCTGCTGGTCCGGTCAAAGGAATCGTCTCGAATAATCAGACAATTGATGCATGGGTATTTGATAAATACTCGATTTTATTCATCTATAAATAAAGTTTTCGCTAAATCAAGATGATGCAAGATTAATGCATATTTGTCCGTGGTCGGCATAATGTTTTCGCCAAATTTGCCGAAAGCGCAGGAGTGTGATCGAACGCATGCGGGCCGACCGCGATGTGTACGGTCTCAATCCAATCCACAAGCGGACGCAAGATCCGCAACCCGGGGAACTCCACACCATGCGCAATAACCAGCCTGTCACGCAACGCGAATTCGAATTTCCCGACGACGCGACGCTGATGTCGACCACCGACGCGGACAGTTACATCAAGTACGCGAACGCCGCGTTCATCCAGGTCAGCGGATTTTCCCCCGAAGAGATCGAAGGTCAGCCGCACAACGTCGTGCGGCACCCGGACATGCCGAAGGAGGCGTTCGCCGATATGTGGGCGACGCTGAAGAACGGTGAGCCGTGGACGGCACTCGTGAAGAACCGTCGCAAGAACGGCGACCACTACTGGGTGCGTTCGAATACGGTGCCGGTGATGCGCAACGGGCAGCCGACGGGCTACATGTCGGTACGCACGAAGGCATCGCGCGACGAGATCGCGGCTGCCGATGCGCTGTACCGCGCGTTCCGCGAAGGCAAGGCGGGTAACCGCCGTTTCCACAAGGGGTTGATTGTCAGGACCGGGCTGCTGCGCGTCGCGTCGCTGTTCCAGACGATGTCGGTGCGCGCGCGGCTGCATTCGACGCTGTGCGTGCTGGCGCCGGCAGTCGTCGGCGCGGGCTGGGCGTGCGGGCTGGCCGGCGGCGGGTTTGCGGCGTTCGCTGCCGCGACGGCCGGCGTGTCGGTGGCCGCCGGGCTGTGGCTCGATGCGCAGATCGCGCGTCCGCTGACGCAGTTGCGCGACCAGGCGTTGCGCGTTGCGACCGGCGAGAGCCGCACCGGCGTCGCGATGAACCGGGTGGACGAGATCGGCATGACACTGCGCACGATCAATCAGCTCGGTCTGATGTTCCGCTGGCTCGTCGATGACGTCAGCGAGCAGGTGCACAACGTGCAGCGCGCAAGCAACGAGATCGCGCAAGGCAACAACGACCTGAGCGCGCGCACCGAACAGGCATCGACCAGCGTGCAGCAGACGGCTGCGTCGATGGCCGAGATGACGGCCACGGTGTCGAGCAATGCGGAGACGGCGCTGCAGGCGAACCGGCTTGCTGTGTCCGCGAGCGAAGCGGCCGAGCGCGGCGGGCAGGCGGTGAGCGAAGTCGTCACGACGATGGACGACATCACGGCGAGTTCGCGCAGGATCGCCGACATCATCGGCGTGATTGATGGGATCGCGTTCCAGACCAATATCCTCGCGCTGAACGCGGCGGTCGAAGCAGCGCGCGCGGGCGATCAGGGGCGTGGCTTCGCGGTGGTCGCGGGCGAGGTGCGGGCGCTCGCGCAGCGCAGCGCGAACGCGGCGAAGGAAATCAAGACGCTGATCGGCGCGAGTGTCGACCGGGTCGAATCGGGCGCGCGGATCGTCGACGGTGCGGGCAAGACGATGGAGGACATCGTCGCGCAAGTGAAGCGCGTGTCGGACCTGATCGCGGAGATCAGCTCGTCGACGGCCGAACAGAGCACCGGTGTCGCGCAGGTCGATCAGGCGGTGGTGCATCTGGACAACATCACGCAGCAGAACGCGGCGCTGGTCGAGCAGAGCGCGGCGGCATCGGAAAGCCTGAAGCAGCAGGCGACGCGGCTCGTCGATGCGGTGAACGTGTTTCGGTGATGAGCGGGAACGGATGACGGAGGAGGAAGGCGGCCCGCATTGTGCGGGCCGGCGTGGGGCGCCTGCTACGTCATCGCGCCTTGGGTATGGGATTCAGGTTCGGGCAACAGTGGTTCGGGCACCCCGGATTGACGTTCACCTCGACGCGTCGCCCGGATTGGCCGAACTCGTCCGGCTTGAAAATTTTGGTTCTTCACGGATTACCGGGATAGGCGGCCTTGATCTTGAGGAAGAAGTAGGCACTGTCACGGTAGCCGTAGGCCATGCGCTTCATGACCTTGATGCGGTTGTTGATGCCTTCAAGTTGGCCCGTGTGCATGGGCCAGCGCACGCGAGCAAGGATGCCTCGCCAGTACGCAGCCAGCTTGTTGGCGAAGCGTCGCAGCGGTTCGCCCGGTTCCGGCCGGGCGGTCAGGGCCTGTCACCAAAGCGGCGCCAGGCCCCGAACCGTCAGACGGCCAGGCAGAGGTACTTGATCACGACGTAATCGTCGATGCCGTAGTGCGAGCCTTCGCGGCCGAGGCCCGACTGCTTGACGCCACCGAACGGCGCGACTTCGTTCGAGATCAGGCCCGTGTTCACGCCGACCATCCCGTATTCGAGCGCTTCGGCCACCTTCCACACGCGGCCGATGTCTCGGCTGTAAAAGTATGCGGCGAGACCGAACTCGGTGTCGTTCGCGAGACGGATCACTTCGTCGTCGCTGCCGAACTTGAACAGCGGCGCGAGCGGCCCGAACGTCTCTTCCTTCGCGACCTTCATCGCCGGCGTGACGCCCGTCAGCACGGTCGGCTCGAAGAAGCCGTGGCCGAGCGCATGGCGCTTGCCGCCCGTCACGACGGTCGCACCCTTCGCGAGCGCGTCCTCGATGTGCGCCTCGACTTTCAGCACGGCCGCTTCGTTGATCAGCGGACCCTGCGTGACGCCCGGCTCCGTGCCGCGGCCGACCTTCAGCTGGCCGACGGCTGCCGCGAGCTTCTGCGCGAACTGGTCGTACACGGCTTCGTGCACGTAGAAGCGGTTCGTGCACACGCACGTCTGGCCGCTGTTGCGGTACTTCGACGCGATCGCGCCCTGCACGGCCGCATCGAGATCGGCATCGTCGAACACGATGAACGGTGCGTTGCCGCCGAGTTCCAGCGACACCTTCTTGACCGTCGCCGCGCATTGCGACATCAGCAAGCGGCCGATCGGCGTCGAGCCGGTAAACGACAGCTTGCGTACGATCGGGTTTGACGTCAGTTCGCCGCCGATCGCCTTCGGGTCGCCCGTGACGACGCTGAACACGCCGGCCGGCACGCCCGCGCGCTCGGCCAGCACGGCCATCGCGAGTGCCGAGAACGGCGTCGCTTCGGCCGGCTTCACGACGATCGGGCAGCCTGCGGCGAGCGCCGGGCCGACCTTGCGCGTGATCATCGCCGCCGGGAAGTTCCACGGCGTGATCGCCGCACACACGCCGATCGCTTCCTTCGTCACGACGATGCGCTTGTCGCTCGCCGGCGTCGGGATCGTGTCGCCGTACACGCGCTTGCCTTCCTCGGCGAACCACTCGAGGAACGACGCCGCGTAGCCGATCTCGCCCTTTGCTTCGGCCAGCGACTTGCCTTGCTCGGTCGTGAGGATCAGCGCGAGGTCGTCGGCGTTTTCCATCATCAGGTCGTGCCACTTGCGCAGGATGACCGCGCGTTCCTTCGCGGTCTTCTTGCGCCATGCCGGCCATGCGGCGTTCGCGGCTTCGATCGCATGACGCGTCTCGGCCGTGCCCATCGCCGGCACGGTGCCGAGCAGGCCGCCGGTTGCCGGGTTGCGGACGTCGAACGACTCGCCGTTCGCCGCGCCTTGCCATTCGCCGTTGACGTACGCCTGCTGGCGGAACAGCGACGGATCTTTCAGTGCCAGGGTTTCCTGAACAGTGCTCATGTGAATCACCTGCTTTGAAAAGGACGGATGAAACGGCCGCCGCCGTCATGAAGACGGCGGCGGCGCATTCAGTGGAAGGTGACGGGAACTCAGGCCGGCACGCCGACCGTTTCCTTCAGCACTTCCTCGAGGATCACGAGCGCTTCGTCGAACACGGCTTGCGGGATCGTCAGCGGGAACAGGAAGCGCACGACGTTCGAGTACACGCCGCACACGAGCAGCAGCAGCCCGCGCTCGAGCGCACGCGCCTGCACGCGCTTCGTGAACTCGGCATCGGGTTCGCCCGAACCCGGCTTCAGGAATTCGACCGCGATCATCGCGCCCGGGCCGCGCACGTCGGCGATCTGCGGCACGTCGGCCTGCAGCGAGTTCAGCTTCGCCTTCAGCACGTCGCCGAGTTGCGTCGCGCGCTCGCACAGCTTTTCTTCGTCGATGATCTCGAGCACCGCGTGTGCCGACGCGACGGCCAGCGGGTTGCCCGCGTAGGTGCCGCCGAGGCCGCCGGGGGCTGCTGCGTCCATCACGTCCGCGCGGCCGACGACGCCCGACAGCGGCATGCCGCCTGCCAGGCTCTTCGCCATCGTGATCAGGTCGGCCAGCACGTCGTAGTGCTGCATCGCGAACAGCTTGCCGGTACGCGCGAAGCCCGTCTGCACTTCGTCGGCGATCAGCAGGATGCCGTGCTCGTTACAGATCTTGCGCAGCGCGCGCACGAATTCCGCCGGCGCCGGGTTGAAGCCGCCTTCGCCCTGGACCGGTTCGAAGATGATCGCAGCGACGCGCTTCGGATCGATGTCGGCCTTGAACAGCATCTCGATCGCCTTGATCGAGTCGGCCGTCGTCACGCCGTGCAGCGCGTTCGGGTACGGCGCATGGAACACGTCGCCCGGGAACGGGCCGAAGTTCAGCTTGTACGGGGCGACCTTGCCGGTCAGCGCCATGCCCATCATCGTGCGGCCGTGGAAGCCGCCCGAGAACGCGATGACGCCCGGACGGCCGGTCGCGGCACGCGCGATCTTGATCGCGTTTTCGACGGCTTCGGCGCCGGTCGTGAAGAACGCGGTCTTCTTCGGGAAGTCGCCCGGCGCGCGCGCGTTGATCTTTTCCGCCAGCTCGACGTACGACGCGTACGGGACGATCTGGTAAGCGGTGTGCGTGAAGCTGTTCAGTTGGTCCGCGATCGCCTTGACGATCTTCGGGTGACGGTGGCCCGTGTTCAGCACCGCGATGCCGGCGGCGAAATCGATGAAGCGGCGGCCTTCGACATCCCACAGCTCCGCGTTCTCGGCGCGGGCTGCGTAGAAATCGCACATCACGCCGACGCCGCGCGGGGTGGCGGCGTTCTTGCGGGCCTGCAGGTCGGCATTCTTCACGGTCATCTCCTTGATGTTCTGTCCGGTGGGATAAAAATCGGCCGCATTGGCAGCCCATGGAGGCGACTATAATCACATTTGGCTCTGGCAATCAGAGCCATTTCAATAAATATTCAGGAGCCAATCATGCGCGCAAGCGTGTTGTCGGACTGGCTGGCGCAGCGCCTCGTGCGCGGCGGCGAACAGCCGATCTACCGGCAGCTGCACCGGCTGCTGCAGCAGGCGATCCTGTCGCGCGAACTGCCGGCCGGCACGCGCGTGCCGTCGTCGCGGCTGCTCGCGGCCGAGCTCGGGATCGCCCGCAACACGGTCACGCAGGTTTACGAACAGCTTGCGCTAGAGGGCTACGTGAACTCGGCGACGGGGCGCGGCACGTTCGTCGCCGACAGCGCACCGGACGAGATCGTCGGCGCGCCGACCGACCCGGCGGCCGGCCCGGCGGTCGTGCCGTCGCCCGCGCGGCGGCTGTCCGCGCGCGGCACGCGGCTCGTCGAAGGCGCGGGCGTGTCGAAGCGTCAGGGCGGCGCGTTCATGCCCGGCGTGCCCGATGTGTCGCGCTTTCCGGCGCGCGTGTGGACGCGGCTGCACAACAAGTACTGGCGGCGCCTGCGCCCGGACCTGCTGACCTACGCGCCGGGCGGCGGGCTCGCGCTGTTGCGCGAGGCGCTGGCCGACTACCTGCGCACGTCGCGCTCGGTGCGCTGCACGCCCGAGCAGATCGTGATCACGACCGGGATCCACCAGTCGATCGACCTTGCGGTGCGGCTCCTGACCGATCCGGGCGACGCGATCTGGACCGAGGATCCGTGCTACTGGGGCGTGCGCAGCGTGCTGAACGTGTCGGGGCTGACCACGCGGCCGATTCCGGTCGACGACGAAGGGATCGCGCCGTCGGCCGCCGATCTCGCCGAGCCGCCGAAGCTGATGCTCGTCACGCCGTCGCACCAGTATCCGCTCGGGATGGTGATGAGCCTCGCGCGGCGCCGGATGCTGCTCGAATATGCGCGCCAGCACGGCTGCTGGATCATCGAGGACGACTACGACAGCGAATTCCGCTACGGCAGCCGGCCGCTCGCGTCGCTGCAGGGGCTCGACACGGCCGGGCAGGTGATCTACGTCGGCAGCTTCGGCAAGACGCTGTTTCCGGGGCTGCGGGTCGGGTATCTGGTCGCGCCGGAACCGCTCGCGGAGAGTTTCGCGACCGCGAGCGCCGAGCTGTATCGCGAAGGGCAGTTGCTGCAGCAGGCCGTGCTCGCCGAATTCATCGCGGAAGGGCACTTCGTGTCGCATATCCGCAAGATGCGCACGCTGTACGGGCAGCGCCGCGAGGTCCTGCTCGATGCGGTTGCGCGCCGCTATGGTGACACGCTGCAGGCGCTCGGCAGCGATGCGGGGCTGCATCTCGTCACGCGGCTGCCGGACGGTGTCGACGATCGCGCGGTCGCGCAGGCCGCGCTCGAACGCAACATCGTCGTGCGCCCGCTGTCCGGCTATTACGCGGAGCGCGAACGCGCGGCATCGGGCTTGCTGCTCGGCTATGCGTGCGTGCCGGAGGACGAGATCGCGACGGCGTTCGCGACGCTCGCGGAAGCGATCGACGAGCGCGCGTTCGACAAGGTCGTGGCGACGGTTTGACGGGAAGGGGGCGACGGCGTGACCGCGATGCGATGCGCGCGGTCGACAGGGGAAAGGATGATCGGCTCCCTCCGCGATGCGGAGCCAGGCATTCGCGTGCGTTACAGCCGGATCAACGCCGCACCCGCGACCACCAGCGCGCACGCGACGAGCCGCCGCGCGCCGGGCCGCTCGCGCATCACGAACCAGCCGATCGCGACCGCGAAGATCGAGCTCGTCTCGCGCAGCGCCGACACGGTCGCGACCGGCAGGTGCCGGTACGCGAGGATCACGATCCCGTATGCGGCGAGCGAGATCGTGCCGGCGATCGCACCCTGCGTGAGCGCCGCGCGCGATCCGAGCACCGCGCGCGGGCCGCCGCGCACCGCGCAGACGAGCACGAGCTGTGGCACGCTCCACAGCAGGTACACCCACGCGATGTAGCCGAGCGCGCTGCCGGACACGCGCGAGCCGATCCCGTCGCAGATCGAATACGCGGCAATGAACACGCCGGTGAGCAGCGCATACGGCACGCCTTCCGCGGAGAACCGGAAGCCGCGCCGCAGCGCGAGCGACATGATCCCGAACGACACCAGCGCGATGCCCGCGAAGCCGAACGGCGTCGGCTGCTCGTGCAGCATCGCCAGCGCGAGCACCGATACGAGCAGCGGCGATATCCCGCGCGCGATCGGATAGATCTGTCCGAACTCGCCGCTGCGGTACGCACGCGCGAGCGTGAAGCAGTATGCGACCTCGAGCACGGCCGACGCGGCGATGTACGGCCACGCGGCGGGTGCCGGCGCGGGCAGCAGCGCGGCGCCCGCCGCGCCGAACGCGAGATACGGCAGCGACATCGTGCCGAGCTGGACGAGCCGGTCCTCGCTGACATGCAGGAACGCGTTCCAGATCGCATGCAGCAGGGCGGAGCACAGCACGAGGCCGATGAAGAGATGGTCCATCAAAGAAGGTGCGGGCGAAGGCGGGAGCGGGCAAGCGCCGTCAATTATGTGGGTATCGGGCAGATTCGCGCGGAATTGTCGATAATGGAACGTTGTTATTCACCGGATGCCGACGATGACCGAAGCCACCCCCACCCCGCCCGCCGTTCCGCGCCTCACGAGCCTGTCGCACGGGGGCGGCTGCGGCTGCAAGATCGCGCCGGGCGTGCTGTCCGAGCTGCTGAAGCGGGCGACGCCGCCGGCGCTGTTCCCGGATCTGCTGGTCGGCACCGAGACCTCCGACGACGCGGCCGTCTATCGGCTCAACGATGAGCAGGCGATCGTCGCGACGACGGACTTCTTCATGCCGATCGTCGACGATCCGTTCGACTTCGGCCGCATCGCGGCAACCAATGCGCTGTCGGACGTCTACGCGATGGGCGGCAAGCCGATTCTCGCGCTCGCGCTGGTCGGGATGCCGATCAACGTGTTGCCGCACGAGACGATCGCGGCCGTGCTGCGCGGCGGCGAATCGGTGTGCGCGGATGCGGGCATTCCGGTTGCGGGCGGCCATTCGATCGATTCGGTCGAGCCGATCTACGGGCTCGCGGCGATCGGCGTCGTGCATCCGTCGCGCGTGAAGCGCAACGCAGCCGCGCGTGCGGGCGACGTGCTGGTGCTCGGCAAGCCGCTCGGCGTGGGCGTGCTGTCGGCCGCGCTGAAGAAGAACCAGCTCGACGATGCGGGCTACGCGCAGATGATCGCGACGACCACCAAGCTGAACCGGCCGGGCGCCGAGCTTGCCGCGCTGCCGGGCGTGCATGCGCTGACCGACGTCACGGGCTTCGGGCTGCTTGGCCATACGCTCGAGCTCGCACGCGGCGCGAACCTCACCGCACGCGTGCATTACGCATCGCTGCCGTGGCTCGCGGGCGTCGAGGCGTTCGTCGCCGACGGCGTGTTCACCGGCGCATCGGGGCGCAACTGGGCCGCGTACGGCACCGACGTGCGGCTCGCCGATGGGCTGCCGCCCGTCGCGCAGGCGCTGCTGACCGATCCGCAGACGTCCGGCGGCCTGCTGGTCGCGTGCGCGCCGGAAGCGGTCGACGAAGTCCTCGCGTGCTTCCGCGCCGACGGTTTCGACCGCGCGGCCGTGATCGGCGAGATGGTGGACGGGCCTTCGCGCGTCGACGTCGCCTGACGCGGCTTTCTCACGCCGGATCGCTGTCGGTGGCCAAAGTCGATGCCTTTCCCCGAAGGCATCGACGACCGATGAACGATTGCCTGTTCGTGCCGCTGATCGCGAACCAGGCGATGCGCGTCGTGTCCATATCGAGTCTTTCACGTCGACGGTGCGTGTGCCGACATCGGCGTGTATGTCGGTCGATCCAATAGTATTCCTGATGTTATTGCGCGACGCGCATGTCGATGCCGTCGTGCATTCATGCGTGCCACAGGCGCACTCGAACACCGCTCCGGCCGTTTCGTAGTCGGGTTCCGCATCCAGTACGTGCGTTCTATACTCCCTCGCGCAGTCTCCGAGAGCCGTTCTCACCCAACATCACCGAAACAAGGAACGCCGATGCTGACTCGCTCCATTCTTTCCGCAGCCGCATTCTCGCTTGCCGCCTGTGCGACCGCGCCGTCGATCGCGCAGGACAACCAGGGCAGCAATGTGGGCAATGCGGCATTTGCCGAGACCGGTGCACCGGGCCGCCCGGTCAAGGTCATGATCGTCACGATGTTCGGTCCGGAAGGCCAGGCGTGGCTCGACCGGCTCGGCCCGTGGCGCGACATCACCGTGCCCGGCCTGTCGCCCGACTATCCGGCCGTTCACTGCAACAAGCAGGACGTGTGCGTGGTGACGACCGGCATGGGCTACGCGAACGCATCGGCGACGATCATGGCACTCACGTTCTCGCAGCGCTTCGACCTGCGCCGCACGTACTTCCTCGTGTCCGGCATCGCGGGCGTCGACCCCGCGCAAGGCACGGTCGGTTCCGCCGCATGGTCGAAATACCTGGTCGACTTCAGCCTGCAGTGGGAGCTCGATGCGCGCGAGATTCCGGCCGGCTGGAACACCGGCTATCTCGGCATCAATACGAAGAGCCCGAACGACAAGCCGCCGCTCGACTATCGCACCGAAGTGTTCCAGCTCAATCCGCAACTGACCGATGCCGCATATGCGCTGTCGCGCAACGTCGTGCTTGCCGACAGTGCGCAGGCCCAGGTCGCACGCGCGAAGTTCACGTATGCGCCGGCGAACCGGCCGCCGACGGTGATCCAGTGCGACACGTCGTCGGGCAATACGTGGTTCTCGGGTACGCTGATCGGCGAGCGTGCGCGCCAGTGGACCAAGATCCTGACTGACGGCAAGGGCACCTACTGCATGACCGCGCAGGAAGACAACGCGACGTATGAAGCGCTCAAGCGCGCGGCGAGCGTGAAGCGGGTCGACCTGTCGCGCGTCGCGGTGCTGCGCACGGGTTCCGATTTCGATCGGCCGTATGCGGGGCAGACGAGTGCCGACAACCTGCTGAACTACGCGGATCAGGGTGGCTTCGCCCCGGCAACCGAAAACCTCTATCGCGCAGGCAACCCGCTGGTGCAGGACATCGTGACGCACTGGGGGGAATGGCGCGACGGGGTGCCGCGCCGTTGATGGCCGGACGATCCCGTCGACGGGTCAACGCACGGGTCAGTGCGATTGCGGCATGGAACGGAACGGCGTCCAGACGGGCGTCGTGTCGTCCCAATGATCGAGCGGCGAAGGAAGTTGATCGTTCATCACAGGCTCCTGCAACTAACTGACTAATAGAGTGTTCGACAGCGGTATCGCGACGCCGCGCACCGGATCATCCGATGCGCGGCGTTGCACGTTTACCGGCCTCCGCCTGCGAGCTGGTTGCTCTCCGGCATCGAGCGATACGGGCCTTGCGCGAGTTCGAGCCCTTGCGGATACGAATTTGCCTTGCGCAGCCAGGCCAGCGTGCCGTCGCGACGGGCCTGCTCGACTTCCGCGCGGACTTCGGCGCGGGTGCGCGGGCCGTTGCTGTGCTGCGTGTACCACGACGTGTTGCCGTATTCGCCCGCGTGCGGAGCGTTCGTATCGGCGAAGGCCGGTGCGGACACGGCGAGTGCGAGGGCGACGGCGGAGAGAAGATGGCGGCGGTTCATGACGTAACTCCTGTGTTGGTCGGAGTCGGCGCATGAGCGCGTGCTCCGGTCCCGTCAAACGGGGGCTGTTCGATGCGCAACGAGGTGCGCGACAGGGTTTACTCTAGGTGTCTGTTCCGTCGCGATAAATGCGGCTGACGCGAATTGAATAGTCGCGATCGAGGAACAATCGCCCTCCGTAACGTCGGCAGGGGTATTCGAGATTCGCGCAAAGCCGCCTGCGGCGGGGCTCGCGGCGATGAGGGGCGACGCGCGACGATGCGCACGGACGATTGCCGCGCGTGGTGAAAAGGTGTGATGCGGATTCAGGAAAGACGCTTGCGCGCGGAGGCGCAGGCGGCACGAAGGCGGGACGGCGCGCGGGCCGGACAGCCCGCGCGCCGCGGTTCAGACGCGGTTCAGAGGATCAAGCGACCCACTCGTTGATGACCGGCGTGTCGAGGGCCGGTGCGCGCTCGGCTTCCTCGAACGTGCGCTTGCTGCACGTCGCGTCGAGGCTGCCCTTGCCGCTCAGCAGCGGGCAGCGGTCGAACACTTCGGCGATCCAGTCGACGAATACGCGCACCTTCGGCGACAGGTGTCGGCTGTGCGGATACACGACCGAGATCGGCATCGGCAGCGGCTTCAGGCCGGGCAGCACTTCCTTGAGCCTGCCGTCGCGCAGGTGCGGCAGCACCATGAACAGCGGCGGCTGGATCAGCCCGAAGCCTTCGAGCCCGCACGTCACGTACGCATCGGCGTCGTTGACCGACACGATCGCGTTCATCTTGACCTCGACTTCCTTGCCGTCGGTCAGGAACGTCCAGTCGATCGTGCGGCCCGTCCGGCTCGAGAAGTAGTTGACGGCCTTGTGCTCGCTCAGGTCCTCGATCGTGTGCGGTTCGCCGTACTTCTCCAGATACGCGGGTGCCGCTACCGACACGCACTCGAACAGGCCGACGCGGCGCGCGACGAGCGACGAATCCTGCAGCGCGCCGACGCGGATCACGCAGTCGACGCCTTCCTGCAGCAGGTCGACAGGTCGGTCGGACAGGCCGAGCTGCAGGTCGATGTCCGGATAGCGCGTGTGAAACTCGCACAGCGACGGAATCACGAGCAGCCGCCCGATCGAGCCCGGCATGTCGATACGCAACTTTCCGTGCGGCTTCCGGTTGTTGTTCTGGAAGCTTGCTTCGGTTTCCTCGACATCGGCGAGGATCCGCACGCACCGTTCGTAGTACGCGGCGCCGTCGGGTGTGAGCGACAGCCGGCGCGTGGTCCGGTGCATCAGGCGCACGCCGAGGAATGCTTCGAGATTCTGGATGATCGTCGTGACGGACGCCCGCGGCAGGCTGAGCGTTTCCGCTGCCTTGGTGAAGCTGCTTGTATCGACGACGCGAGTAAACACCTGCATGGCCTGAAGCCGGTCCATCACAACCTCCGCAATCTAGGGTCTGCTTGCATATGGAACGCGCATGCGAATGCCCGAAATCGCCCGCAGGGCAAGGAGTGAGGAGCGCCGTTTGGCCGAGCCAAACAAGAGACGAACGACGCCGCCGTGCGGGCGATTTCGGGCATTCCCGTGGAATGAACTTTAAGTTTGGGGTTGCCACGAGAACGGCCGCCCGCCGCGTTGCGCTCCTTGCGAATACGTCCAGTATTCGCGGCGTCGCGCGCCTCGCGGGCGGCCGTTCTCGTGGCAACGCATGCGCGTTCCATATGCAAGCAGACCCTGTGAGCCTCCGGAACAACAAGGCTGCGCTACCTCGTGGGTAAGCGCAGCCTGCGATTGTTCGGGGGCGTTGAATTGTGTTGCCGGATTATAGGCATTTATCCCAATGTCTGCCGGACCCAGAATTCGTTCCATCTCGAAATGGATGCTGCATCGTCATGGACGCTTCTGAATTCAGCAAATTCCTGAAAGCCGCATTGCCCGCCGAAGCCAGAGCCGGCGCGGCACTGACGGTCGCGGAGGTGGAAATCCCCGGCTACGCGCAGGACATCGTGCTGCGCCTCTATCGGCGCGCGGACAAGACCGGATTGCCTGTAGTGCTTTATTTCCACGGTGGCGGCTTCGTGCGGGGTACGCTCGACGACGCCGACTTCGCCGCGCGTTTTTTAGCAGAACGCTTACCAGCTCTCGTAGTGTCGGTCGATTATTCGCTCGCGCCGGCCTTTCCTTTTCCGGCGGCGCCGGAGGATGCGTATCGCGCGGCCGTATGGGCCGCGACGCGCGCCCGCGCGTTCGGTGGCAATCCGAAGAAGATCGGTGTCGCGGGGCACGATGCGGGCGGCCAGCTCGCGAACTGCCTCGCGTTCATCGCGCGCGATCGCGGTGAAGTGTCGATCGCCGCGCAGGCGCTGTTCGGGCCGATGCTCGACCCGAGCATGACGCGCATCGGCGACGCCGACCGCCTGTCCTCCGACATCACCGCGCGCGAATGCGCGGCCTGTTATCGCGCGTATCTGCCGCAGGCGGCGCAACGCATGCATCCGTATGCGGCGCCGCTCGAATCGGTGCGCCTCGCGGGCCTGCCGCCGACGCTCGTCGTCACCGCGCAGAACGACGTGCTGCACGTCGAAGCGGAGAAATATGCGGGCTGCCTGATCTCGTCGGGCGTGCTCACGCAGGTGATCCGCTACCCGGACGTCACGCACGCGGCGCTCGCGACGCACGAGGCCGCGCTCGAGGAAGCCGTGCGCTTCCTCCAGTGCCGCTTCCAGGCGCGCCAGCCGAACCGTTCCGAATAACCAGACCAATCCACGCTTACTGGAGATCCACATGGCCATCCTACGCACCTCCCGTTCCCGAATCGCGACCGCGGCGATCGTCACGCTCGCCGTCGTCGGTCTCGGCACGTTCGGCGCGATGCGCGTGAACGCGAACGCACCCGAAAAGGCGGCGGCGCCGCTGCCCGAAGTCGACGTCGCGACCGTCGTGCCGCAGACCGTCACCGACTGGCAAGGCTATTCGGGCCGCCTCGAGGCGGTCGAGAAAGTCGACGTGCGCCCGCAGGTGTCCGGCACGATCGTCGCGGTGAACTTCAAGGACGGCGCGCTCGTGAAGAAAGGCGACGTGCTGTTCGTGATCGATCCGCGTCCGTATCAGGCCGAAGCCGACCGCGCGGCCGCGCAGCTTGCCGCCGCGCAGGCACGCAACGGCTACGCGCAGAGCGACTGGCAGCGCGCGCAGCGGCTGATCGGCGACAACGCGATCGCGAAGCGCGACTACGACGAGAAGCAGAACGCCGCGCGCGAGGCGAATGCGAACCTGAAGGCAGCCGATGCCGCGCTGGAAACGGCACGCATCAACCTCGGCTATACGCGGATCACCGCGCCGGTATCGGGCCGCGTGTCGCGTGCGGAAATCACGTTGGGCAACGTCGTGTCGGCCGGCGCATCGGCCGCACCGCTGACGACACTGGTGTCGGTGTCGCCGATCTACGCGTCGTTCGACGCGGACGAGCAGACCTACCTGCAATACATCAACGGCGCACGCAACGGCCGCAAGGTGCCGGTCGAGCTCGGCCTTGCGAACGAATCCGGCTACTCGCGCAGCGGCGAGATCGATTCGGTCGACAACCGGCTCGACACGTCGTCCGGCACGATCCGCGTGCGTGCGCGTTTCGACAACGCGGACGGCACGCTCGTCCCGGGCCTTTACGCACGCGTGAAGGTGGGCGGCAGCGCACCGCACCAGGCACTGCTCGTCGACGACGCGGCGATCAACACCGACCAGGACAAGAAGTTCGTGTTTGTGGTCGACCAGCAGGGCCGCGTGTCGTATCGCGAAGTGCAGCAGGGCATGCAGCACGGCAACCGGCGGGTGATCGTGAGCGGGCTTTCCGCCGGCGATCGCGTGATCGTGAACGGCACGCAGCGCGTGCGGCCGGGCGAGCAGGTGAAGCCGCACATGGTCCCGATGACGGGCGGCGATACACCGTCCGCGCCGTTCGCGAGCACCGCGAAGCCGGCCGCACCGGCGAAGGCGGATTCGTAAGCGGCCAGCCGCTTCGCATCCGCGTTCAACCAGACAGAGCAACCCATGAACATTTCCAAATTCTTTATCGACCGGCCGATCTTCGCAGGAGTCCTATCGGTGATCATCCTGCTCGGCGGGGTGATCGCGATGTTCCTGCTGCCGATCTCCGAGTATCCGGAAGTCGTGCCGCCTTCCGTGATCGTGAAGGCGCAGTACCCGGGCGCGAACCCGAAAGTGATCGCCGAGACGGTCGCGTCGCCGCTCGAAGAGCAGATCAACGGCGTCGAGGACATGCTCTACATGCAGTCGCAGGCGAACAGCGACGGCAACATGACGATCACCGTCACGTTCAAGCTCGGCACCGATCCGGACAAGGCCACGCAGCTCGTGCAGAACCGCGTGAACCAGGCGCTGCCGCGCCTGCCGGAAGACGTGCAGCGGCTCGGCATCACGACGGTGAAGAGCTCGCCGACGCTGACGATGGTGGTCCACCTGATCTCGCCGGACAACCGCTACGACATGACCTATCTGCGCAACTACGCGCTGATCAACGTGAAGGATCGCCTGTCGCGGATCCAGGGCGTCGGCCAGGTGCAGCTGTGGGGTTCGGGCGACTACGCGATGCGCGTGTGGCTCGATCCGCAGAAGGTCGCGCAGCGCGGGCTGTCGGCCGAGGACGTCGTGCAGGCGATCCGCGAGCAGAACGTGCAGGTCGCGGCCGGCGTGATCGGTGCATCGCCGTCGCTGCCCGGCACGCCGCTGCAGCTGTCGGTGAACGCGCGAGGCCGTCTGCAGACGGAAGACGAGTTCGGCGACATCGTCGTGAAGACGACGCCGGACGGCGGCGTCACGCACCTGCGCGACATCGCGCGGATCCAGCTCGACGCGTCCGAATACGGGCTGCGCTCGCTGCTCGACAACAAGCCGGCCGTCGCGATGGCGATCAACCAGTCGCCGGGCGCGAACTCGCTGCAGATCTCCGACGAAGTGCGCAAGACGATGGCCGAGCTGAAGCAGGACATGCCGGCGGGCGTCGACTACAAGATCGTCTATGACCCGACGCAGTTCGTGCGTTCGTCGATCAAGGCCGTGGCGCACACGCTGCTCGAAGCGATCGCGCTGGTCGTGATCGTCGTGATCGTGTTCCTGCAGACCTGGCGCGCATCGCTGATTCCGCTGATCGCGGTGCCGGTGTCGATCATCGGCACGTTCTCGCTGCTGCTCGGCTTCGGCTATTCGATCAACGCGTTGTCGCTGTTCGGGATGGTGCTCGCGATCGGTATCGTGGTCGACGATGCGATCGTGGTGGTCGAGAACGTCGAGCGCAACATCGAAAGCGGGATGAACGCGCGGCAGGCGACCTACAAGGCGATGCAGGAGGTGAGCGGGCCGATCATCGCGATCGCGCTGACGCTCGTCGCCGTGTTCGTGCCGCTCGCGTTCATGTCGGGCCTGACCGGCCAGTTCTACAAGCAGTTCGCGATGACCATCGCGATCTCGACGGTGATCTCGGCGTTCAACTCGCTCACGCTGTCGCCGGCGCTGGCCGCGATCCTGCTGAAGGGGCATGGCGACAAGGAAGACTGGCTCACGCGCGTGATGAACCGCGTGCTCGGCGGCTTCTTCAAGCGCTTCAACAAGGTGTTCCATCGCGGCGCGGAGAACTACGGCCGCGGCGTGCGCGGCGTGCTGTCGCGCAAGACGCTGATGCTCGGCGTGTACCTCGTGCTGGTGGGCGCGACCGTGCTCGTGTCGAAGGTCGTGCCGGGCGGCTTCGTGCCCGCGCAGGACAAGGAATACCTGATCGCGTTCGCGCAGCTGCCGAACGGCGCGTCGCTCGACCGCACCGAGAAGGTGATTCGCGACATGGGCTCGATCGCGCTGAAGCAGCCGGGCGTGGAGAGCGCGGTGGCGTTCCCGGGGCTGTCGGTGAACGGCTTCACCAACAGCTCGAGCGCGGGCATCGTGTTCGTCACGCTGAAGCCGTTCTCGGAACGGCACGGCAAGGCGCTGTCGGCCGGTGCGATCGCCGGTGCGCTGAACCAGAAATACGGTGCGATCAAGGACTCGTTCGTCGCGGTGTTCCCGCCGCCGCCGGTGCTCGGCCTCGGCACGCTCGGCGGGTTCAAGATGCAGATCGAGGATCGCGGCGCGGTCGGCTACGCGAAGCTGTCGGATGCGACCAACGACTTCATCAAGCGTGCGCAGCAGACGCCGGAACTCGGTCCGCTGTTCACGAGCTACCAGATCAACGTGCCGCAGCTGAACGTCGATCTCGACCGCGTGAAGGCGAAGCAGCTCGGCGTGCCGGTCACCGACGTGTTCAACACGATGCAGGTGTATCTCGGTTCGCTGTACGTGAACGACTTCAATCGCTTCGGACGCGTGTACCAGGTGCGCGTGCAGGCCGATGCGCCGTTCCGTCAGCGCGCGGACGACATCCTGCAGCTGAAGACGCGCAACGACAAGGGCGAAATGGTGCCGCTGTCGTCGCTCGTCACCGTGACGCCGACGTTCGGTCCGGAAATGGTCGTGCGCTACAACGGCTACACGGCGGCCGACATCAACGGCGGCCCGGCGCCGGGCTTCTCGTCGGGGCAGGCGCAGGCCGCGATCGAGCGCATCGCGCATGAAACGCTGCCGCGTGGCGTGCGGTTCGAATGGACCGACCTCACGTACCAGCAGATCCTCGCGGGCGATTCGGCGATGTGGGTGTTCCCGATCAGCGTGCTGCTCGTGTTCCTCGTGCTCGCCGCGCTGTACGAAAGCCTGACGCTGCCGCTGGCGGTGATCCTGATCGTGCCGATGAGCATTCTGTCGGCGCTCACGGGCGTGTGGCTTACGCAGGGCGACAACAACATCTTCACGCAGATCGGCTTGATGGTGCTGGTGGGGCTGTCGGCGAAGAACGCGATCCTGATCGTCGAATTCGCACGTGAACTGGAGCATGACGGCAGGACGCCGCTCGAGGCCGCGATCGAGGCGAGCCGCCTGCGGTTGCGCCCGATCCTGATGACGTCGATCGCATTCATCATGGGCGTCGTGCCGCTCGTCACGTCGACGGGCGCGGGTTCCGAGATGCGGCATGCGATGGGTATCGCGGTGTTCTTCGGGATGCTCGGCGTGACGCTGTTCGGGCTGATGCTGACGCCGGTGTTCTATGTCGTGCTGCGCACGCTGGCGGGCGGCAAGATCCACGTCGCCGGCAAGGACTCGGCCGGCTATGGCGTGTCGCCTTCGGGTGCGCCGGCTACGGGCGTGCCGGCTTCGGATGCTTGAGGAAAACAAGATGGACAACATGTACAACTCGATTGGCCTGATGCGCTTCGCGAAGGTGGCGGCCGCGAGCACCCTGCTCGCGACGCTGCTCGCCGCGTGCGCGGTGGGGCCCGACTACAAGCGCCCGGATGTGTCGACGCCCGCGGCGTTCAAGGAAGCGCCGACGCTCGCGGCCGGCGAACAGGCCGGCACGTGGAAGACCGCCGAACCGGCCGACGGCGAGCATCGCGGCGAATGGTGGAAGGCGTTCGGCGATCCGGTGCTCGACGCGCTCGAGTCGCAGGCGCTCGCCGCCAACCAGAACCTGAAGGCCGCGGCCGCGCGCGTCGAGGAAGCGCGTGCGGCGACCCGCACCGCGCGCTCGCAGTGGTTCCCGCAGGTCGGCGCCGGGTTCGGGCCGACGCGCGAGGGGCTGTCGTCGGCGTCGCAGTTCCAGCCGCAGGGCACGGGCCCGACCACCGCGACGCTGTGGCGCGCACAGGGCACGGTGTCCTACGAGGCCGACCTGTTCGGCCGCGTGAGCCGCAACGTCGAGGCGTCGCGTGCCGACCAGGCGCAGAGCGAAGCGCTGTTCCGCTCGGTGCAGCTCGCGCTGCAGGCGGACGTCGCGCAGAACTACTTCGAATTGCGCCAGCTCGACTCGGACCAGGACCTGTACCGTCGCACGGTCGAACTGCGTGACCAGGCGCTGAAGCTCGTGCAGCGCCGCTTCAACGAAGGCGACATCAGCGAACTCGACGTGTCGCGTGCGAAGAACGAGTTGGCGACCGCGCAGGCCGATGCGGTCGGCGTCGCGCGCCGCCGCGCGGCGTCCGAGCATGCGCTCGCGATCCTGCTCGGCAAGGCGCCTGCGGACTTCGCGTTCAAGGAGACGCCGATCGTGCCGGTCGCGGTGAAGATCCCCGCGGGCCTGCCGTCCGCGCTGCTCGAACGGCGCCCGGACGTGTCGGCGGCCGAGCGTGCGATGGCGGCCGCGAATGCGCGGATCGGTCTCGCGAAGTCGGCGTACTTCCCCAAGCTCGATATCACGGGTGCGTTCGGGTATGAGGCGTCGACGCTCGGCAACCTGTTCCTGTGGTCGAGCCGCACGTTCCTGCTCGGGCCGTTCGCCGGTACCGCGCTGACGCTGCCGCTGTTCGACGGCGGACGGCGTGCGGCCGGCGTGCAGCAGGCGCGCGCGCAGTACGACGAGCAGGTCGCGAACTACCGGCAGCAGGTGCTCGTCGCGTTCCGCGAGGTCGAGGACAATCTCGCCGATCTGCGTCTGCTCGACGACCAGATTCGCGCGCAGGATGCGGCGGTCAATGCGTCGCGCCGGGCGGCGACGTTGTCGCGTACGCAGTATCAGGAAGGCGAAGTGGCCTATCTCGACGTGATCGACAGCGAACGGTCGGTGCTGCAGTCGCAATTGCAGGCGAACCAGCTGACCGGTGCGCAGGCGGTGTCGACCGTGAACCTGATTCGCGCGCTGGGCGGCGGTTGGGGGGCGGCGCCGGTGGCGGTCGGCGATGCGGCGACGGGCCAGGCGGAGGTGGCTGCGCGCTGAGCGTGAACGGCGGCGATTCGTCGCCCCGGCCGTCGGTCGCGAATCGAAGCCCCCGGCATGCAGGCTCAGGCCTGCGTGACCGGGGGTTTTTCATGGAGCGTCGGGCTGATATCGCAACTAACGGTCAAGCTCGTGCAGCACCGGCGAACGGTGCGTGCGGCGGTGCCCCGCCGCACGCACCCGTGGGAACGTCGGCGAGCGGAAACCACGCGCACCGTCGGGCGGCGCGTCTGGCACGCGATCGGATTCCAGATCGCTGGTGACGTGCCTGATCCCGCTGAGCGCGTGGTGGCTCGACGTGTCGCTGCCGCAGGCGTTCCGCTACGATGCGGTGCCGATCGTGTTCTTCCCGATCTTCACGTTCGCGTGCAACGGGTCGTTCGACAGCGTGTTCGGATTACCGGATGCGGTGACGCGCAAGGCCGAGCCGGTCGCGTAACGGATAGGAAAACGAATCGACACGGGCCAGCCCGCATCGTTTCGTTTCGGAAGAGAGGGGGGTAACGGGCGGCGCGCATGCCGCCCGCGAGCCGCGCGTGAACCTTACGCGGCGACGAACTCGTGCACGTAACGGTTGAACACCGCGGGGCTCGCCGCGTTCATCCCGTGCGACGCACCGGCGACGGTCTGCCGTTGTGCATCGCCGATCCACTGCGACAGCGTGTCGACGTTGTTGCGGAACATCTTCGGGCTGCGCTGGCCGTCGATCAGCAGCGTGCGGCATGCGATATCCGATGCCGTGTGCTGCGAATAGGCGGGCAGCGGATCGCGCAGCTGCTTCGGCAGCGTGCTTGCGTTGTCGATCGCCATCGAGCGAAAGCGCGACGTGCTCTTCTTCCATGCGCCGGGCAGGCTCACCGAATCGACGAACATCTCGAGGCCGGTTTCGACTTCGCCTTGACCGATCAGGTTCACGGCCTTCGTGCGCAGTGCGATCGCGGCAGCCGGCAGCGCGGCTTCGCGCACGCCCGGCTGCTGCAGCGGGCCGCCCGGATCGGCGAGCGTGAGCGTGTCGACGAGCTGCGGATGCTGGCGTGCGACGTTGAACGCGACGCTGCCGCCACGCGAATGGCCGACCAGATGCACGGGGCCGAGATCGAGCGCGTCGATGAATTCGGCGAGCTCGTCGACGTGGTTCTGCCAGCTGAACTCGTCCTGGATGCCCGCTTCGACGGCCGGCCAGTAGTGGCTCAGGCTTGGTGCGATGCAGCGGTAGTGCGCCGACAGCGAGGCGAGTTGCGGATCCCAGTAACGGTAGTCGCACAACGATCCGTGCACGAACACCATCGGCGCGCCGCTGCCCCGCTCGACATACGGCAGGCTGATGCCCGACGAAAGCGTCGCAAATTGCAGGTCGGGGTTCGCGAGCACCGAAGGCTCGATTCGCATGTTCATGGCTGAAAGACTCAAAGGTGCGTCAACACGACGCAACTATGCATCACGGCGACCTGCAAGGAAAACGCATAATTTTCATCGTCACGATCAATTTTATTGATGGCTCGGCTGAAAACCCTTGTCGGGGCGTGGTGATGCGTCGAATCTTTCAATCATCCGACGATTGATTTCTCGGCTGAAAACGCGTGCGAATGCCTGCGCACACGCGCATCGGGGCGCGAGGAAAAAGGGGAGAAAGGGAGAAAGAAGGGCCGCCGAACGCGGCCCGCCCGTCACCGCACCGCCAGCGCGGGCGCGGTCTGAAGCTCGACGGGAAGGTCGTTGTCGGCGGCGAACTGCATCGCGAAGTCGAACGCATCCGCGCACACGTCGCGCAATTCGTCCGACACGACCAGGCATTTGACGCCGCCGTCGACGACCGGCATCGCGAGCCGCGACAGCGCGCACGGATAGCCGGGCCGCCGTTCGCCGACGAACAGCGTGATGACGCCCGCGAGCCGTTCGGGCCAGTCGCTCGGGCGGAAGGTCTTCTGCGCGCGGGTCACGCCGCGGATCAGGTGGCCGCGGGGTTGGCCCATGAGGCGGTCGTGTTCGGTGATGTCGATGCGATCCATGCTGATGTGCGTATCCTCGTTCGCGTCATTCGCCGCCGTCGGCCGCAGCGTCGCCGCGCGCGGGAATCCGCAGGTTGCGCAGCTTGTGATAGAGCGTCTTCTTCGGCATGCCGAGTGCGACGCTTGCGTCCGCAACGTTGCCGTTGTGACGCCGCAGCATGTCCTCGATCAGCATCCGCTCGAAATACGCGAGCTGCTCCGCGAGCGTGCCGCCCGTCGCGGGTGCGCCGCCCGACGACAGCAGGCTGTCGCCGGTCAGGCCGAGCACGAAGCGGTCGGCCACGTTCTGCAGTTCGCGCACGTTGCCGGGCCATGCATGCGTCATCAGTTCGGACACCTGCGCAGCCGTGACGATGGGTGCCGGCTGTCCGAAGCGCCGCGCGGCCGCGAGCACGAAATGCTCGAACAGCAGCGGCACATCCTCGCGCCGCTCGCGCAGCGGCGGCAGCTCGATCTGCGCGACGTTGAGCCGATACAGCAAGTCGGCGCGGAAGCGTCCGTCGGCCGCGAGCTCGGCGAGATCGGCCTTCGACGCGGCGACGACACGGCAGTCGACCGGAATCAGCTCGTTCGCGCCGAGCCGCTCGACCACGCGCTCCTGCAGCACGCGCAGCATCTTGATCTGCAGCGGAATCGGCATCGTCTCGATCTCGTCGAGGAACAGCGTGCCGCCGTGCGCCCATTCGATCTTGCCGATGCGCTTCTTGATCGCGCCGGTGAATGCGCCGGCCTCATGGCCGAACAGCTCGCTCTCGAAGACCTGCTCGGGCAGGCCGCCGCAGTTCAGCGCGACGAAATGCGCATCGCGCCGTCCGCCGAAGTCGTGCAGGCTGCGCGCGATCAGTTCCTTGCCGGTGCCCGTCTCGCCGGTGATCAGCACCGACACCGACGTATCGGCGAGGCGCAGGATCTTCTTGCGCACGTCGGCCATCGCGGGCGACTTGCCGAGCACGAACGCCTCGATGCCCTGCCAGTTGTTGAGCGCCGCGCGCAGCCCCTGCACCTCGAGCGTGAGCCGGCGCTTTTCGACCGCGCGCGCGACGCGGCCGGCGATCACGTCCGACGAAAACGGCTTCTCGATGAAGTCGTACGCGCCGTCCTGCATCGCGCCGACGGCCGTCGAGATGTCGGCGTGGCCGCTGATCAGCACGACCGGGATCTGCGCATCGACGGTCATCACGCGCTCGAGCAGCTGCAGCCCGTCGATGCCCGGCATCCGCACGTCCGACACGATCACGATGGGCGTGCCGGGCGCGACGTGCGCGAGCGCGTCGGCGGCAGACGCGAACGCGTCGACCGGGAACCCGGCGAGCGCGACGGCCTGCTCGACGCCGATCCGGACGTTTTCATCGTCCTCGACGACCAGCACGCGAATCTCATCTTCCATGCTCTGTCCTTTGTTGCGGCGTCGCCGCCGCGAATTCGATGGTGAACTGCGCGCCGCCTGCGTCGCGGTTCGTCGCGGCGATCTTCGCGCCGAACGCCTCGACGATGCGCGACGTGATCGCGAGGCCGAGCCCGAGGCCCTGGCCGCGCGGCTTGGTGGTGACGAACGGCTCGAACAGGTGCGGCAGCACCTCGGGCGCGATGCCGGCGCCGCTGTCGGCGATGGTGAAGCGCACGCGACCGGCTTCGTCCGCATCGTCCGAATCGTCGGATTCGTCCGCCTTGGCGGCTTCGATGACGATGCGCCGCACGGGCGCGTCGTGCACCGCGTCGAGCGCGTTGCCGAGCAGGTTCACGATCACCTGCTGCAGCTGGCTCGATTCGGCGGACACTGTCGTGCCCGGCACGATGTTCACGTCGAGCTGCACGCTTTCGTCGCGGATCCGCGCATCGTAGATGAGCCGCGCATGCGCGACGGCCTCGTTCAGCGACACGGCGACGCGCTCGACGTCGGGCTTGCGCGCGAAGGTCTTCAGCTCGCCGGTGAGCACGGCCATGCTGTCGACGAGCTTGCCGATTCGTTCGAGATTGGCGTACGCCGGTGCCGGCTGGCCGCGCTCGAAGAACGTGCGCGCGTTGTCGCACAGCGTGCGGATCGCGACGAGCGGCTGGTTCAGCTCGTGCGTGAGGCCGGCCGCCATCTGCCCGAGCACCGCGAGCTTGCCCGCATGCACGACTTCCTGCTGCGAATCGCGCAGCCGCTGCTCGGTGCGTTCGCGTTCGACGATCTCGCGCTGCATCTGCTCGTTCGCGGCCGTCAGCGCGGCGGTGCGCTGCGCGACGGTCAGCTCGAGCCGGTCGTTCGCGCGGCGCAGCGCGTCCTGCGCGTTCAGCCGCGCGACGATCGCCCGGCGGCGCTGGATCGCGTAGCCGACCAGCAGTGCGGCGATCAGAAACGCGCCGGTGACGAACACGAACGCGGTCTGTTGCTGGCGCCGCGCGCCGGCGATGTCGAGCAGCACCATCAGCGAATCGCCAGCCTGCGGTGCGGGGCGCGACATCACGAGATAGCGCGTGTTGCGGCCGGTGTGACGCGGGTCGGGGAACGTGCCGAACCACGCGGCGGCGCTGCGGTCGCCGATGTGGCGGTACGGCAGCACGTCGACCGTGCGGCCCGCGTATTGCCGCGACGCCTGGATGTCGCGCTGCTGCTGCGCGGTGATCGGGCGCAGCGCGGTGAATTTCCACGCCGGCTCGGTCGAGATCACGACCACGCCGTTGCCGTCGACCACCATCGCCGCGACGCCCGGCGCGCGCCACGCGGATTCGAGCGGGTCGACGCTGATCTTCACGGCCGCCGCGCCGATCGGCACGCCGCCGTCGCGCACCGCGCTCGCGAAGTAGACGCCCGGCACGCCGGTATTGGTGCCGATCCCGAAGAAGCGGCCGCTGCCGTGCGCGAGGGCGTCCTTGAAGTACGGCCGGTATGACACGTTCGTGCCGACGAAGCTGATCGTCTCGTTCCAGTTGCTGGCGGCGATCACTTCTCCGCGCAGGTCGATCACGTCGACGGCGCCGCTGCCTGCGTCGCGGTTCACGGCCTCGAGATACGTGTTCACCGTGTAAGCGAGCGCGGTGCGGTCCTGCGGCGCGGCCTTCAGCAGCGCGCGCACGCCATCCTGTCGCGCGACCAGGCCGGGCAGGATCTCGAAACGGCCGAGCTCGCTCTTCAGGCTCGACGCATACAGGTCGAGCCGGTGCGCGCCGGTTTCCTCGAGCGCGTCGATCGCGCGTTCCCACGCGAAATCGACCGCCGCGCCCGCCACGCCGACATACAGCACGGCGGCCGACGCCCAGCCCCACCACGGGATTCCCTTGAAGCTCTTCTGCACGTTCGCCCTCATCGAAGCCCGCAACCGGCCGTCCGCAACCGGCCGTCCGCAACCAACCTTTCGCGACCGGCCCTCCGCAATCGCCCCGCTGGAACGACGCGCGCCGCGCGCCGGCAGAGCCGGCGGCGGCGCGTGCGAAGCAGCCTGCGCGACGGTGCGCGCGGCCGCGCATCATCCGAAGTGCGCGACCAGGATCAGCGTTACCGTGACGACGATCGCGCCGCCGATGCGCGTCGCGATCTGCGCGAACGGCATCAGCTGCATCCGGTTCGCGGCGGTCAGGATCGCGACGTCGCCGGTGCCGCCTTGCCCGCTGTGGCAGGCGTTCACGATTGCGGTGTCGATAGGGTACATCTTCAGCAGGCGGCCGACCACGAAACCGGTGCCCATCAGCGTCGCGACGGTCGACACGATCGTGACGACGTTGACGATCGTGAAGGCGGCGGTCAGCTTGTCCCACGGCGTCATGGCGACGCCGATCGCGAACAGCAGCGGATACGTGACGGCGGTCGAGAAGAACTTGTAGACGACGAATGCGCCTTCCTGCAGCGGCGGCGACACGGCGCGCGCGAGCTTCACCAGTACTGCGAGGAACAGCATCGCGACCGGCGCGGGCAGGCCGAACAGCTTGTGTGCCATCAGGCCGACGAGGTACAGCGTGATCGCCGTGATGCCGGCGCCCGCGATGTGCGTGACGTCGACGTGGCCGCGGATCTCTTCGTTTTCCGGCGTCATGTCGCCGTTTTCGCCGACCTGCAGGCGGCCGTTGCCGGTCAGGTGCGGCAGGCGCTTGCCGAGCATGTCGAGCGCGCCCGACAGGATGATCGCGGTCAGGCTGCCGAGCATCACCGGCGGCAGCACCATCGCGAACATCTCGCCTTGCGGCAGGTGCATCAGTTCCGAATAGCCGATCGACAGCGGAATCGCGCCTTCGCCGACGCCGCCCGCCATGATCGGCACGACGATGTACAGCAGCGTGTGGCGCGCGCCGAGGCCGAGCGCGGTGCCGACCGCCGTGCCGACGATCGCGGCCGCGACCGAGCCGGCGGCGAGCGGGATGAAGATCTTCACGAAGCCCTGGATCAGCACGCGCCGGTCCATGCTCAGGATGCTGCCGACGATGATCGATGCGATGAACAGGTACAGGAAGTTCGTCGACTTCGTGAACTCGACGGTGAGGTTCAGCACCGGCTTCGGCAGCACGTGGTAGTAGGTGAGCGCCGACGGCACGAAGGTCGCGAAGATCGCGGCCGCGCCGATGTTGCGCAGGAGCGGCAGGCGCTTGCCGAGTTCCGCGCATGTGAAGCCGAAGAACGCCAGCACGGCGATCGCCATCGAAATCTCGCCGGGCACCTTGCCCGTGACCGCGAAGCCGACGATCAGCCCGAACAGGATCACGTAGACCGGCAGCGGGATGATGCCGATGCGGATTTCCATCAGCTTCCACCAGCCTTCCGGCCAGAAGCGTTCGCGCGTGGCGGGACCGGCCTCGGAAATCGGCTCCGGACTGGATTGGGTATGGATAGATGTCTGCAAGACGTGTCTCCTGATGTTGGAATGCCAGCATGGCTTCGCGGCATCGTGTGCCGTCTATTACGCAACCCCCGTGCCAGAAATCCGGTCTGCCGGAATATTTTTAATTCTTTGATTCATAAGGGATTTGTGTCGTCTGATGAAATGGCTTCAGCCCAGGCTGGCCGAGATTTCGGAATCCGCCCGGCGCGCAGGCCGAGATTTCGGCCGGGCGGCCGGCCGCTGGCCCGGCCGGCCCTGATCGCGTGCCATATCGCCGCGCGCGATTTTCTTCGCACAATCGCTTCGTAGACCGCCTTCCCGCCGCTCTCTATCATCGGCTGATCCTTTTCCGATGCGACGACGACTGTCCGGAGAACGCCCGCGCGTTCGCCGCGGCGTCGCTCATCCGTCGATACCGTCTTTGGACAGGAGAGTGGTCCCATGCTGCATGCCGTTTTTTCCGCCCCCTTTTCCGCCAGCCGTGTCGTAAGGCTCATCCGGCCGGCCCGGCTGCTGACGGCCGCGCTGCTCGCGGTGTTGCTCGGCGTCGCGCTGCCGGGCGGCGCGCGCGCCGACACCGCGCCGCTGAAGGTCGGCATCTCGACGAGCCCGCAGATCGAAGCGCTGAAGATCGCCGCGAAGGAGGCGAAGGCGCAGGGACTCGACGTGCGGATCGTCGAGTTCACCGACTGGAATACGCCCAACGCGGCGCTCGCGAACAAGGACATCGACGTCAACTACTTCCAGCACATCCCGTTCCTCGAGAACGCGAAGAAGCAGGGCGGCTACGACTTCGTGTCGATCGCACCGGGCACGATCATGAAGATCGGCCTCTATTCGAAGAAGGTGAAACGTTTCGCCGAGCTGAAGGACGGCGCGCGCGTCGCGATCGCGAACGATCCGGTGAACGGCGGGCGCGGGCTGTTGCTGCTGCAGCGCGCGGGCCTCATCACGCTGAAGCCGGGTGCCGACTACCGCGCGACGACGCACGACATCGTGTCCAACCCGAAGCACCTGAAGATCATCCCGCTCGAGGCGTCGCAGCTCGCGCGCTCGCTCGACGACGTCGACCTCGCGCAGGGCTACCCGAGCTTCATCAAGCTTGCCGGCACGGCCGACCCGAACAGCGCGCTGCTGTTCGACGGCACCGAGAACAAGAATTTCGCGATCCAGTGGGTCGTGCGGCCCGAGAGCGTGAACGATCCGCGCATCCGCCAGTTCATCGCGATCTACCAGCACTCGCCCGCGGTGCGCCGTGCGCTCGACAACGCGTTCGGCTCGCTGTACGCGATCGCGTGGTGACGGAGGCGACATGACGACGGCGAACCGCAAGAAGATCCTGCTCAACGCGTTCAACATGAATTGCGTCGGGCACATCAACCACGGTCTGTGGACGCATCCGCGCGACCGCTCCGCGCACTACACCGATCTCGACTACTGGGCCGATCTCGCGAAGACGCTCGAACGCGGCAAGTTCGACGGGATCTTTCTCGCGGACATCGTTGGCGTGTACGACGTGTTCGGCGGCGGCCCGGATGCCGCGCTGCGCGAATCGGTGCAGGTGCCCGTCAACGATCCGCTGCTGCTCGTGCCCGCGATGGCGCAGGTCACGCAACATCTCGGCTTCGGCGTGACCGCGAACCTGACCTACGAACCGCCTTACCTGTTCGCGCGCCGGATGTCGACGCTCGACCACCTGACGAAGGGGCGCGTCGGCTGGAACATCGTGACCGGCTATCTCGACAGCGCCGCACGCGGAATGGGCCTCGCGCAGCAGATCGGTCACGACGACCGCTACGAACGCGCGGACGACTACATGGACGTCGTCTACAAGCTGTGGGAACGGAGCTGGGACGACGACGCGGTGATCCGCGACACGCAGGCGCGCGTGTTCGCGCAACCGGGCAAGGTGCGGCGCGTGAAGCACGACGGGCCGTTCTATTCGATCGATGCGATCCACCTGAGCGAACCGTCGCTGCAGCGCACGCCGGTGCTGTACCAGGCCGGTTCGTCCGCGCGCGGCGTCGAGTTCGCGGGGCGGCATGCGGAGTGCGTGTTCGTGAACGGGCAGAGCAAGGCTGCTGCGCGCGCGGCGGCGCTCGACATCCGCGCGGCCGCCGTGCGGCAGGGGCGCGATCCGGCGTCGATCAAGATCTTCGCGGGCGTGAGTGTCGTGACGGCGGAGACCGAGCGGCTCGCGCGCGAGAAGTTCGACGAATACCGGCGCTACGCGAGCCCCGAAGCCGGCCTCGCGCATTTCGCGAGCTCGACCGGCATCGACTTCGCGAAGTACGGCCTCGACGAACCGATCTCGTACGTGAAGACCGATTCGATCCAGTCGGCCGTCGACGCGATCTCGCGCAAGAGCACGACCGGCACGTGGACCGTGCGCCGGATGCTCGAACAGATGTCGCTCGGCGGCCGCTACGCGCCGATCGTCGGTTCGCCGTCGCAGGTCGCCGACGAACTGCAGTCGTGGATCGACGAGACGGGCATCGACGGCTTCAACCTGACGCGCACCGTGATGCCCGAGTCGTTCGAGGATTTCGTCGACTGGGTCGTGCCCGAGCTGCAGAACCGCGGCATCTACAAGGAAGACTACGATCCCGCGCCGACGCTGCGCGAGAAACTGTTCGGCGCCGGTGCACGGCTGCCGGCCTGGCATACGGGCGCGCAGCACCGGCTGCCCGCCGTGCCGGCAACGGAACCCGCGCATCCTGCGCATGCATGAACGTGACGGAGCGAAGCGATGACGCAACTGTTCGATACGCTGGGTTTCATCGAGACGTCCGCCGTGCGGGCTGGCGCCGGTGTCGGCGCAGAGGAGCATGAGTCGCATGACGTAGCGGCCGCGCCGGCCGACGGCGCCGCCGTGTCGCTCGCACACGTCGGCAAGGTATTCGCGACGCCGCGCGGCCAGGCCGCCGCGCTGCGCGACGTGACGCTCGACGTGCGGCGCGGCGAAGTGTTCGGAATCATCGGTCGCAGCGGCGCCGGCAAGTCGACGCTGCTGCGGCTCGTCAACGGCCTCGAGCGCCCGAGTTCGGGCAGCGTGCGCGTGCAGGGTATCGACGTCGGAACGCTCGACGAGGACGGGCTCGTCGCGCTGCGCCGCCGCACCGGGATGGTGTTTCAGCATTTCAACCTGCTGTCGGCGAAGACGGTGTTCGAGAACGTCGCGCTGCCGCTGAAGATCGCCGGCGCGCCGAAGGCCGAGCGCACGCGCAGGGTCGATGCGCTGCTCGATCTCGTCGGGCTCGCCGCGAAGCGCGATGCGTATCCGGCGAGCCTGTCGGGCGGCCAGAAGCAGCGCGTCGGCATCGCGCGGGCGCTGGTGCACGATCCGGAGGTGCTGCTGTGCGACGAGGCGACGTCGGCGCTCGATCCCGAGACGACCCAGTCGATCCTCGCACTGCTCGCCGACATCAACCGCCGCCTCGGGCTGACGATCGTGCTGATCACGCACGAGATGGAAGTGATCCGCGCGGTATGCGACACGGTCGCGGTGATCGAACAGGGCGAGGTCGTCGAAACGGGCCCGGTGTGGCGCGTGTTCGGCGATCCGCGCCACGGCGCGACGCGCGCGCTGCTCAGCACGCTCGTGCACGACCTGCCGGCCGAACTGGCCGCGCGCGTGCAGCCGTTGCCCGAAGAGGCCGCGCTGCCGGACGGTGCACAGGTCGTGCTCGACATCCGCTATACGGGCGAAAGCGGCGGCGAGCCGGACGTCGGCGCGCTCGCGGCGGCGCTCGGCGGCTCGGTGCGCTTCCTGCACGGCGGCATCGAGCGGATTCAGGGGCATGCGCAGGGGCGGCTCGTGATTGCTGCCGCGCCGCGCGCGGATGAACCCGGGCAGGCGCCGGCACGCGGCGGCGCGGTCGCCGCGTTGCTCGAACGCGCGCGCCGCCATGCGAATCGCGCGGAGGTGCTCGGCTATGTTTGAGCTCTGGTGGCCCGAACTGCTCGACGCGATCCGCGACACGCTGTCGATGGTCGCCGCGTCGGCCGCGGTTGCTGCGCTGATCGGCATCCCGCTCGCGGTGATCCTCGTGACGACCGCGCCCGGCGGCATCTACGCGCGGCGCGGCGTGAACGCCGTGCTCGGCGCGCTCGTCAACGTGTTCCGCTCGACCCCGTTCATCATCTTGCTCGTCGCGCTGCTGCCGTTCACGCGCGTGCTGATCGGCACGACGATCGGCGTGTGGGCGGCCGTCGTGCCGCTGTCGATCGCCGCGATCCCGTTCTTCGCGCGGATTGCCGAAGTGAGCCTGCGCGAAGTCGATCGCGGGCTGATCGAGGCCGCGCTCGCGATGGGCGCGAAACGCCGCCATATCGTATGGCACGTGCTGCTGCCGGAGGCGCTGCCCGGCATGCTTGGCGGCTTCACGATCACCGTCGTCGCGCTGATCGGCTCGACCGCGATGGCGGGCGCCGTCGGTGCGGGCGGGCTCGGCGATCTCGCGATCCGCTACGGCTACCAGCGCTTCGACACCACCGTGATGGCAACCGTGATCGTGATCCTGATCGCACTCGTATCGGCCGTGCAGATCACGGGCGACCGCCTGGTCCGACGCGTGACCCGGCGTACCTGAGCGGTGCCACGAGCGCCGGCTCCCTTCCTTCAAGACCCTGAGAGAACGATACCCATGACCTTGCCCATCGGCGCACCGCGCGACTGGAACGGACAATTCGAGGAAGCGCTGTTTCTGGACGTGGCGCGACGCCATCGTCCCGGCTTTCCGGCCAAGCTCGCGACGCCGCCGCGCGAACCGCGCGGCGAAGACGAACTGGCCGCCGTCGCCGACTACTACACGAAGATGGCGTCGCACGACCTGTTCATCGTGCAGGTCGTCGCGAAGGCGATCGACACGCTGTTCCGCGACGATCCGCATTTCCAGCTGATCCTGTCGCGCCAGCTCGGCGACGACGGCGCGCATGCGGCGATCGGCCGCGAGCGCGTGACCGAACTGACGGGCCGCGATCCGCTGCCGGAGGTCGAGCGGCTCGTTGGCGCGCACTGGGCACGCATCGGCGACATCGCGGTGCGCGACGTCGCGGGCTTCCTCGCGTTCGAATGGCATTACGAGCTGCACATCCTCGCGAAGCTGTGGATTCAGCGCAAGACCGGCCGCATCGCCGACGGTGCGATGCGCGAGCACGGCGAAAACCGGATCCGTCCGGACGAGGAATGGCATCGCGTGCAGATCGTCCGGTGGTGGTTCGACACGTTGAAGGCGCTGCCGACCGCCGAGCGTGACGCGCTGATCGACCGCGTGATCGCGGCCGACGAGGAAACGCAGATACGGCTCGACGGCTACTTGCATGACGAATACGCGCATACCGCGCACGTGTTCGGTGCGGATATCGACGAATACCGCGCGATCTACGACGACTGGCGGCGCGAGATCCTGTCGCGGCTGACCGGCCGCAGGCTCCCTGCGCTGGTGCCGCTGTCCGGCGAAGTCGTTGTACGCGCAACCATTGCGCAGGAAGCCGTCGCATGAACGATCCCCGCGGCCCGGCGACGTTTGCGCCGGATCCCGATGCACGTGCGATCGACGCTGATGCGCTGACGCATGCGCTCGACGCGCTGCGCGCGACGGCGGCCGCGCGCGACCGCGCGGGCGGTCACGCGGCCGACGCGAAGCAGCGGCTCGCCGATGCGGGCCTGCTGACGCTCGCGGTGCCGCGCGAATTCGGCGGACAGGAAGCCGCATGGCCGGCGATCTACGACACGATCCGGCGGATCGCGCGCGTCGACAGCGCGCTCGCGCATCTGGTCGGGTTTCAGGTCCTGCAGGTCGTGAGCGTCGACGTATGGGGTAGCGCGGCGCAGCGCGAACGCTATCTGCGCGGCACGGTCGAGCATCGCTGGTGGTGGGGCAATGCGGTCAATCCGCTCGACACGCGGCTGGTGGCGACCGCGACGCCGGACGGCGGCTATCGACTCGACGGCGTGAAGGGCTTCTGCTCGGGCACGCGTGGTTCGCAGCGGATGACCGTGTCCGCGCACGATCCGGAAACGGGGCGCGCCGTGTTCGGCGTGGTGCCGACCGATCGTGACGGAATGACGGTCGACGAGGACTGGGATCCGATCGGCCAGCGCCAGACCGACAGCGGCAGCGTGCGCTTCGACGGCGTGACGCTCGCGCCGGACGATGTACTGCACCGGTCGGAGACGCCGCCGACGCCGCGCGCGACGCTGCGCACGCTGGTGTCGCAGCTCGTGCTGACGAACCTGTTCGTCGGGCTTGCGGAGGGCGCGCTGGCCGAGGCACGCGACTACGTGCTGAAGCACGGCCGGCCGTGGATCCACTCGGGTGTCGCGCGGGCGAGCGACGATCCGTACACGCTGCAGCGCTTCGGCGACATGCGCGTGCAGGCGGTCGCGGCGGCATCGCTGGCCGACCGCGCGGCCGTCGAGTTGCAGCGCGCATGGACGCGGCGCGAAGCGTTGACGGCCGGCGAACGGGCCGAGGTGGCGCTCGCCGTGTCGGACGCGAAGATCGTCGCGCAGCGCGCGGCGCTCGCCAATGGCGAGGCGCTGTTCGATGCGTGCGGTGCCCGCGCGACGGCTGCATCGCTCGGCCTCGATCGCTTCTGGCGGAATGCACGCACGCATACGCTGCACGATCCGCTCGACTATCGGCTGCGCGACGTCGGCCGGTTTGCGCTGACCGGGGAGTTGCCGCCGGCGTCGCTCTATACGTGACGGTGGCCCAGGACGATCATCCAGTCGTCACGCCATCGGCGCCGCCGCGCCGGTGGCCGGCTTTCCGCGTCAGGAGGCTGCTCCCTGACGCGTCGCCGCTGCGGGTGGATTACCTGCGGTAGCCGACACCGGCAGCGAAGGCGACCATGGATGCGCTGCTCGCCACCGGCCGGTCGGCACGATGGCTGGTGGGGGCCCGAGCGCCGGAAGCATCGATTCTTCGTTCGCCGTGCGTTACTGCGCTGGCAACGCGTCCGCCAGTGCCCGCATCGCGTCCGCCGTCTCCGGATTCGCCGGGAAAAACGCCTCGATCGCGAGCTCCGACAGCGTGACGTCGACCGGCGTGCCGAACACCGTCGTCGTGCTGAAGAACGTCAGCTCGCCGGCCGCTGTGCGCAGCCGCAGCGGCACCGCGATGTCCGCATAGTCGGTGCGTGCAAGCGTGTCGTCGGGTTGCCCGGCCGGCGCTGGATACGCGGCGAGTTCGTCGCGCAATGCGTGCAGCGTGCGGTCGCCGCTCGCGTCGATCTGCCGTTGCAGCCGATGCAGGATGTGCGCGCGCCATTCGTGCCAGTTGACGATCTGCGACGCGAGGCCGTCCGGATGCAGGCTCAGGCGCAGCACGTTGACGGGTGGCTGCAGCAGCGCCGGATCGGCCTGCGCGACCAGTGCGCCGAGCATCCGGTTCGCGGCGAGCAGCGTCCAGTGGCGATCCACGGCGAGCGCCGGGTAGGGCTCGTGGCCGCGCAGCACGGCCTCGACCGCGTGGCGCGCCGCATCGAGCTGCGGATCGGAGAACGGCCGCTCGCGAAACAGCGGCGCATAGCCGGCCGCGACGAGCAGCGCATTGCGCTCGCGCAGCGGCACGTCGAGGCGCTCCGCGAGATGCAGCACCATGTCGCGGCTCGGCTGTGCGCGGCCCGATTCGACGAAGCTCAGGTGTCGCGCGGACACCTCCGCTTCCAGCGCAAGCGCCATCTGGCTCAGGCGCCGGCGTTGACGCCAGGTGCGCAGCAGTGGGCCGATGCCGGCCGCGCGGCCGGCGGACGGGGGGAGCGAATGGAGGGCGGCGGTCGAGTTCATGGTCACGATGATAGGCAATCCCGCGCGCGCCGGGCATTACCTGCGAGGTAAGCATTCCGCACCGGCGCGCGTCGCCGAATCCGCCGGCCGCCCCCGAGGCGTCCTTCCACCCCCGCATTTCGTTCCCGGACGCTCTCCGGCGCTGCGTTACCATAGCCTCCGTGCCATCTGAGAGGCGGCGCCGGACCCGCGGCCACGAAGCCCCGGGCCGGACGCCGCGCACATTCACGACAAGGCAATCCAGGGGAATCCAACAATGAAAAGACTCGCCGTCCGACTCGCCTGCGTGGCGATGCTCGCACTCGTCGCGACCAGCGGCCATGCGCAAACCGAAGCCGCACAGGTCGAAATGAGGGCCGCCGCCGCGGCCGCCAACAAGGCCGTCGTGAACGGGCCGACCGATATCGACGTGAAGCACGAAGCCGTGCTGAAGCTGAAGGAAGGCGAATCGTTCGTACCGGCGGCCGAAGCCGGCCGCTACCTGCGCTCGATGGGCAACTCGATCGACGAGTCGAAGCTGGTCGGCCTCGTGCTGCCCGAGGATCCGGACGCCGACTGGATTTCGGTCGTGTCGTTCGAGCCGAGCGGCTACATCCGCGACGACGACGCGAAGGACTGGAAACCCGACGAATTGCTGAAGAGCCTGCAGGCCGGCACCGAGGAAGGCAACCCGGCGCGCAAGGAACGCGGCCTGCCCGAAACCGAGGTGGTCGGCTGGGCGAAGGCGCCTGCGTACGACGCCGCGACACACCGGCTCGTGTGGTCCGCGATCATCCGCGACAAGGGCGCGGCCGCGAACGCGGAGCGCGACGGCGTGAACTACCGGACGCTCGTGCTCGGCCGCGACGGCTACCTGTCGCTGACGATGGCGTCGACGCTCGCCGATCTGCCGAAGTACAAGGCCTCGGCCGACGACCTGCTCGCGAACATCCGCTTCAACGACGGCAAGCGCTACGCCGATTTCAACAAGTCGACCGACCACGTCGCCGAGTACGGCCTCGCGGCGCTGATCGTCGGCGTCGGCGCGAAGAAGCTCGGCCTGCTCGCGGTGATCGGCGCGTTCGCCGTGAAGTTCTTCAAGATCGGCGCGGTCGCGCTGCTCGCAGCCGGCGCGGGGCTGAAGCGCTTCTTCGGGCGCAAACCGAAGGCAGCCGCGGTACCGGTCGTCGCCGATGCGTCCGGCGCGCCGGAGACGGAGCGCAAGGAATGACGAAGCTGCTGCTACTGATCTTCGGCGGCCTGAAGCTCGGCAAGGTGCTCGTGTCGGCGGGCACCATGCTCGCGTCGATCGCGGTCTACGCGCTGTTCTACGGCTGGCGCTTCGCGGCCGGCTTCGTCGCGCTGCTGTTCGTGCACGAAGCCGGCCACTACCTGGCCGCGCAGCGGCGCGGGCTCGACGTCGGGCTGCCGACGTTCATCCCGTTCGTCGGCGCATGGATACAGCTGAAGGAGATGCCGCACGACGCGGAAACCGAGGCATACGTCGGGCTGGCCGGGCCGTTCGTCGGCACGCTCGGCGCGCTGGCCTGCTACGCGGCCGCGCGGCACTACGACAGCAACCTGCTGCTCGCGCTGTCTTATACGGGCTTCTTCCTGAACCTGTTCAACATGATTCCGCTGTCGCCATTCGACGGCGGGCGCATCACCGCGGTGCTGTCGCCGCGCATCTGGTTCGCCGGCGTGCCCGTGCTGATCGCACTGTTCGTCTACCGCCCGAGCCCGCTGCTGATCGTGATGGCGATTCTCGCGCTGCCGCAGCTGAAACGCGCGTGGCGCTACGATCCCGCCGCGCCGGAGAACCGCGTGTACTACGCGACGTCGGTCGAGACGAAGACGACCTACGCGCTCTGCTACGTCGGCCTGCTCGCGTTTCTCGCGCTGATGACGTCCGGCGTGCACGACATGCTGCGTGTCGCGCATTCCGCGGCCTGATGTAAAAACGGCGGCGCGCTTGCGCGCCGCCGCCGTCGTCTTCCTTCCATTCCCGCCGATGCTCAGGCGTCGCGATGACGCAGCTCGACGCGCTTGATGTCCTTCACGATCACGAGATAGCTGAACACGGTGACGAGCGCGTTCAGCCCGACGAACACGAGCGCGCCGTTGAACGAGCCGCTCGTGCCGACCAGGTAGCCGATCGCGATCGGCGCGACGATGCCGGCCGTGTTGCCGAACATGTTGAACAGGCTGCCCGACAGGCCGATCGCTTCCTTCGGCGCGGTGTCCGCGACGACGGCCCAGCCGAGCGAGCCGATGCCCTTGCCGAAGAACGACACGGCCATCAGCACGATCACCAGCACTTCGCTGTCGACGTAGTTGCAGCCGATGATGACCATCGACAGCAGCATCCCGCCGACGATCGGGATCTTGCGTGCGAGCGTCAGCGACACGCCGCGACGGATCAGCGTGTCCGACAGCATCCCGCCGAGCACGCCGCCGAGGAAGCCGCAGATCGCCGGCAGCGACGTCATGAAGCCGGCCTTCAGCAGCGACATCCCGCGTGCCTGCACGAGGTAGATCGGGAACCACGTGAGAAAGAAGTACGTGAGCACGTTCACGCAGTACTGGCCGAGATAGACGCCGAGCAGCATCCGGTTCGACAGCAACTGGCGCACGTAGTACCAGCCCGCGACGCGGCTGCCCTCGGATGCCGTGCCGGTGCCGCGCGCCGCGGCCGGCCGGCTCGTCGTGCGCACGAGGCCGCCGCCCTGCTCGATATGCTCGAGTTCCGCGCGGTTCACGGCGGGATGGTCGGCCGGGTCCTTCATCACGCGCAGCCACAGGAACGCGAGCGCGATGCCGGCGAGGCCGAGCCACAGGTACACGTGGTGCCAGCCGTACGCATGCGTGAGCCAAGCCATCAGCGGCGAGAACACCACCGCCGCGAAATACTGCGCGGCGTTGAAGATCGCCGACGCCGTGCCGCGCTCGGCAGTCGGGAACCAGCTCGCGACGACCTTCGCGTTCGCGGGAAACGCCGGTGCTTCGGCGATGCCGACCGCGAAGCGCATCACGAACAGCGCAGTCACCGCGAACGCGGCGCTGCCGCCGAGGCCGATCGTGCTTTGCAGCAGCGTGAACGCCGACCACAGAAAGATGCTCGTCGCATACACGCGGCGCGCGCCGAACCGGTCGAGCAGCCAGCCGCTCGGCAACTGCGCGAGCACGTACGCCCAGCTGAACGCCGAGAAGATGTAGCCCATCGTCACCGGATCGATGCCGAAGGCCTTGCGGATCGGCGTGCCGGTGATCGATAGCGTCGCGCGGTCCGCATAGTTGAGCGTCGTGACGACGAACAGCATCGCCAGGATCCAGTAGCGCACGGCGGTGCGGCGCGCGCTGCCGGCGAGATCGATCGGAAGATCGCGGGGAGGGAGGGGATTGTTCACTTTAAATGTACGTCGTCGTATGACATGGCGGGAAGTTTATTGACAATGCCCGAATTCAGAAACTTCGGGTTTTCCCTTTGTGGATCGTCGTCACAGTGTGGGAAAGTCATGCTGCGCTGGCCGGACAAGGCTTTCGCGTGTATCGTCGGCGCCTTCGCAGGCGGCGAGAATGATGCAATGCTGTCGGCAGACATCGTATCTGTTGAGATACAATGGACGAACCATTCCCGAAGAACCACGGAGCACATACCCCATGCAACTGACTGGAGAAATGCTGATCGGCGCCGAAGCGGTGGCCGGCTCGGCCGGTACCTTGCGCGCGTTCGACCCGACGAAGGGCGCGCCGATCGATGCGCCGGCATTCGGCGTCGCGACGCAGGCCGACGTCGAGCGCGCGTGCGAACTCGCGCGCGACGCCTTCGACGCGTACCGCGCGCAGCCGCTCGCGGCCCGCGCGGCGTTTCTCGAGGCGATCGCCGACGAAATCGTCGCGCTCGGCGACGCGCTGATCGAACGCGCGCGCGCCGAAACGGGCCTGCCCGTCGCGCGGCTGCAGGGCGAGCGCGGCCGCACCGTCGGCCAGCTTCGCTTGTTCGCGCGCGTCGTGCGCGACGGGCGCTTCCTCGCCGCGTCGATCGATCCCGCGCAGCCCGCGCGCACGCCGCTGCCGCGCGCGGATCTGCGGTTGCAGAAGGTCGGGCTCGGGCCCGTCGTCGTGTTCGGTGCGAGCAACTTCCCGCTCGCGTTCTCGGTGGCCGGCGGCGATACCGCGTCGGCACTGGCGGCCGGCTGCCCGGTGATCGTGAAGGCTCACGAGGCGCACCTCGGCACGTCCGAGCTGGTCGGTCGCGCGATTCGCGCGGCGATGGCCAAATGCGGGATGCCGGCCGGCGTGTTCTCGCTGCTGGTCGGCCCCGGCCGCGTGATCGGCGCGGCGCTCGTCAGCCATCCGGCGATCCAGGCCGTCGGCTTCACCGGGTCGCGGCAGGGCGGCATGGCGCTCGTGCAACTCGCGAACGCGCGCCCGCAGCCGATTCCCGTCTATGCGGAAATGAGCAGCATCAACCCGGTCGTGCTGTTCCCGGCCGCGCTGGCCGCGCGCGGCGACGCGATCGCGACCGGCTTCGTCGATTCGCTCACGCTCGGCGTCGGCCAGTTCTGTACGAACCCGGGCCTCGTGCTGGCGATCGACGGCCCCGACCTCGACCGCTTCGAGTCGGTCGCCGCGCAGGCGCTCGCGAAGAAGCCGGCCGGCGTGATGCTGACGCGCGGCATCGCCGACGCGTATCGCAACGGTCGCGGCAAGCTGGCCGAACTGCCGGGCGTGCGTGAAATCGGCGCGGGCGAGGCGGCGCAGACCGAATGCCAGGCAGGCGGCGCGCTGTACGAAGTCGCCGCGCAGGCGTTCCTGGCCGAACCGGCGTTCAGCCACGAGGTGTTCGGGCCGGCATCGCTGATCGTGCGCTGCCGCGATCTCGACGAAGTCGCGCGCGTGCTCGACGCGCTGGAAGGCCAGCTGACGGCCACGCTGCAGATGGACGCCGGCGACAAGCCGCTCGCGCGCCGCCTGCTGCCGATCCTCGAACGCAAGGCCGGGCGTCTGCTCGTCAACGGCTACCCGACCGGCGTCGAGGTGTGCGACGCGATGGTGCACGGCGGGCCGTTTCCGGCGACGTCGAACCCGGCCGTCACGTCGGTCGGCGCGACCGCGATCGAGCGTTTCCTGCGGCCCGTGTGCTACCAGGACTTCCCGGACGACCTGCTGCCCGAAGGGTTGCAGGAAAGCAACCCGCTCGAGATTCCGCGGCTGCGGGACGGGAAGGCGGAGTGAGGATGCGGCGGCTCGGTGCACAAGCCCGGCCGCTTGCTGAATGAATGAAAGCGGAGGTGGCCGGCTGGCTGCCTCCGCTTTTTTCGTGGCGGCTTCCGCGTCGCCGGAATTTCTCCTACAGTAGCGAAGCCTCGGGCCGCCCGGCCCGCAGGCGAGCCTGAGAGACCGGTAAAAAGACCAACAAGGAGCCATCCGATGAACATCAGCAAGCGCGGCGATCACCTGTTCGCCGCCGGATTGTGGAAGGCGATCGGCGACGTCGCGCATGCCGTGCGCAGCCGGATCGGCCAGTACAGCGAAGGCCGCGTGCTCGCGAATGCGCTGCTGGAATTCCAGCGCGACCTGGGCGGCAGCGAATTCGACGTGACCATCAACCAGGGGCGGCCCGTCACGGGCTCCGACGCGCATTCGCTCATGTTCGGCCTCGCCGTGCGGCGCTTCAGGCAGGACATGGAAGCGCTGGTGTTCGCGCTCGAGCATCGCCGCAGCATTGACGAGCGCGACCAGAACCTGCGCACGGAAGCGCTGATGCAGGCCAACAGCCAGCTCCTGACCGCGAAGCAGTCCGCGACGATCACGGTCGGCCGGTTCTTCGATGCGGTCGTCGACCGCGACGTGCTGGGACAGATTCTGGGCGGCGAGTCGAACGCCCGCACGCGTGCGGGTGCGCAGGGACAGATCGAGGCGACCCGGATCAAGCTCGGCAACGTGCGTCACCGGATCATCGGCGTCATCGCGCAGATGTGAATGGCGTGTTGCGCGGCGGGGCGTGTCGCGCGGCTGTCGTCACAAACGACTGCGGCCGGCAAAAGCCGGCCGCGACGCAAAACAGGCAACCAGGCCGGCCGCGGCGCCGCAGAGCGCACCACGCCGGCCGCACCCGCTTACTGCGGGCCCATCTTCTTGATCAGCACGTCCAGCTCGGCCACTTCGGCGTCGGTCAGGTCGACGAGCGGTGCGCGCACCGGGCCCGCATCGTGGCCGACGAGCTTCGCGCCCGCCTTCACGATGCTGACCGCGTAGCCCGCGCGACGGTTGCGGATCTTCAGGTACGGCAGGAAGAACTCGTCGATCAGGCGGCCGACCGTTGCGTGGTCGTCCTTGGCGATCGCTTCGTAGAATTCCATCGCCGTCTTCGGGATGAAATTGAACACGGCCGACGAGTACACCGGCACGCCGAGCGCCTTGTACGCGGCTGCATAGACTTCGGCCGTCGGCAGGCCGCCGAGGTACGCGAAGCGGTCGCCGAGGCGGCGGCGGATCGTGACCATGCTCTCGATTTCGCCGACGCCGTCCTTGAAGCCGATCAGGTTCGGGCAACGATCGGCGAGGCGCTCGAGCATGTCGGCGTTCAGCTTCGAATTCGCACGGTTGTACACCACGACGCCGATCTTCAGCGCGCGGCACACCTGCTCGACGTGCTCGGCGATGCCTTCCTGGCTGGCTTCGGTCAGGTAGTGCGGCATCAGCAGCACGCCGCTCGCGCCGAGGCGCTCGGCTTCCTGCGCATATTCGATCGCGACGCGCGTCGCGCCGCCGGCGCCGGCCAGGATCGGCACCTTGCCCTTGCAGGTTTCCGTCGCGACGCGGATCACGTCCGAATACTCGCGCTGCGTGAGCGAGAAGAATTCGCCGGTGCCGCCGGCCGCGAACAGCGCGGTCGCGCCGTACGGCGCCAGCCATTCCAGGCGCTCGGCATAGGTCGTCGGGCGGAAGCTGCCGTCAGCGTCGAAATCCGTCAGCGGAAACGACAGCAGGCCGTGGGAGATGATCTGTTTGAGTTCTTGCGGTGAAGTCATGGTTGGGTCGTCCGTCTAGCGCGAGTGCTGGGTTCGTCGGGCACGGCATCCGAGTCATATTGGCGATGTCGTTGTATGTCATCGTACAACGCAAGCAAGGGCGGCGCAAGCGGTTTGCTGGCTGGCAAAGGGTAGGGTCTTTCCGGATAAGGGTTTACGCAGAATCACGGATGGGTGTTCAATGTCGTATGATGACTAACGATTTGACAGTAGCCCTCCCAGGAATTCCGATGACTGCTTCCCCTCTCTATATTCGCGTGCATCCGGACGACAATGTCGCGATCGTCGTCAACGACGGCGGCCTGCCCGAAGGCGCGACGTTCGCCGACGGCCTGACGTTGCGCGAAGGCGTGCCGCAAGGTCACAAGGTCGCGCTGACCGACCTCGCGGCCGGCGACCCGATCGTCCGCTACAACGTCGTGATCGGCTACGCGCTCACGGAGCTGCGCCGCGGCAGCTGGGTCAACGAGCGCACGATGCGCATGCCCGAGCCGCCGGGGCTCGACGACCTGCCGCTCGCCACGCGTGCCGCGCCGCCGCTGGCGCCGCTCGAAGGCTATACGTTCGAGGGCTTCCGCAATCCCGACGGCTCGGTCGGCACGCGCAACATCCTCGCGATCACGACGACCGTGCAGTGCGTGTCCGGCGTCGTCGAGCATGCGGTGAAGCGGATCAAGGAAGAACTGCTGCCGCGTTATCCGAACGTCGACGACGTGGTCGGGCTCGAGCATACGTATGGCTGCGGCGTCGCGATCGATGCGCCCGATGCCGACATCCCGATCCGAACGCTGCGCAACATCAGCCTGAACCCGAACTTCGGCGGCGAGGTGATGACGGTGAGCCTCGGCTGCGAGAAGCTGCAGCCCGAGCGCCTGCTGCCGCCCGGCGCGATTCCGGTGGCGGCCGACGGCGCGACGGACAACGGCGGTGTCGTGTGCCTGCAGGACGCCGCGCACGTCGGCTTCAACTCGATGATCGACTCGATCATGACGATGGCCGAATCGCACCTCGAGCGGCTGAATCGCCGCCGTCGCGAGACCTGCCCGGCGTCGGATCTCGTCGTCGGCGTGCAGTGCGGTGGCAGCGACGCGTTCTCGGGGCTCACCGCGAACCCGGCGGTCGGCTTCGCGGCCGACCTACTCGTGCGCGCGGGCGCGACGATCATGTTCTCGGAAGTGACCGAAGTGCGCGACGGCGTCGCGCAGCTCACGTCGCGCGCCGCGAACGAGGACGTCGCCCGCGAGATCGTCCGCGAGATGGACTGGTACGACCGCTATCTGCAGCGCGGCCGCGTCGATCGCAGCGCGAACACGACGCCCGGCAACAAGAAGGGCGGCCTGTCGAACATCGTCGAGAAGGCGATGGGCTCGATCGTGAAGTCGGGCAGCGCGCCGATCGCCGGCGTCGTGCGTCCCGGCGATCGCGCGCGGCAGAAGGGGCTGCTGTACGCGGCGACGCCCGCGAGCGACTTCATCTGCGGCACGCTGCAACTCGCGGCGGGGATGAACCTGCATATTTTCACGACGGGCCGCGGCACGCCGTACGGTCTCGCGCAGGTGCCGGTGATCAAGGTCGCGACGCGCAGCGATCTGGCGCGCCGCTGGCACGACCTGATGGATCTCGACGCGGGGCAGATCGCGACCGGCGCGGCCTCGATCGAGGACGTGGGCTGGGAGCTGTTCCGGCTGATGCTCGACGTCGCGAGCGGCAAGCGCCGCACGTGGGCCGAGCAATGGAAGCTCGCGAATGCGCTGGTGCTGTTCAATCCGGCGCCGGTGACCTGAAGCGCGGTTGCCGTGGCAGACGATGCGGGCGCCTTCGGGCGCCCGTTTTCATTTTCATTGCGACGAAGCAAACGTCGGCTGCATGTCCAATCCACGATGAGGAAAACCATGCTTCATCGCAGGTCGCGCGCGGAGCGCGGAGCGGCCCTCACGCTCGAAGCGGCCGGCGCGATTTCCTTACCCCGCACGTAATCGACCGCCCGCGCGAGGCCGGCGACGATGACTGCACGCGAATACGCAACACGCCACGTTCGCGCCATCGTCCCCTCATCGACACAAGGAGCCTCGCCATGAACACCGCCCAATCCGCGTCGTCCGTTCACATCGATCTGATCGACCGCTACTTCGACGCATGGAACGAACCCGACGTCGCGCGGCGCCGCGCGCTGATCGATGTGACCTACGCGAGCGACGCGGCCTATCGCGATCCACTGATGACCGGCGACGGCCACGCGGGCATCGACGCGATGATCGCAGCCGTGCAGGAGCGCTTCCCCGCGTTCCGCTTCCGCCGCACGACCGACGTCGACGCATTCGGCCAGCACCTGCGCTTCTCGTGGGCGCTCGTGTCGTCCGACGGTGCGGCGGTCGTGAAGGGTTCGGACTTCGGCATCGTCGACGCGTCGGGCCGCCTCGCATCGGTCACGGGTTTCATCGACGAAATGCCGGTCGCGGCGTCGTGATGCATGCACAAAGGCCACCGGGATCGGGTAACGTTATGCGGTTCGTTCCTGATCCCGGAGACTAGCCGACATGCTGAAGAATCTCGACCCGTTGCTGCACGCCGACATCCTGCACACGCTGCGCGCGATGGGTCACGGTGATGAAATCGCCATCTGCGACGCGAATTTTCCGGCGGAATCCGTCGCGGAGCACACGGTGGTCGGCCGCGCATTGCGGATCGACGGCGCCGATTCGGCGCGCGTCGTGCGGGCGGTGCTGTCCGTGCTGCCGCTCGACTCGTTCGTCGACACGCCCGCGTGGCGGATGGAAGTCGTCGGCGACGCGGCCGCGGTGCCGCCCGTGCAGCGCGAGGTGCAGACCGAGATCGACCGTGCGGAAGGGCGCGCGGTGCCGCTCGCGGGCATCGAACGGTTCGCGTTCTACGAGCGCGCGCAGCAGACGTACGCGGTGATCGTCACCGGCGAGCTGCGCGGCTACGGCTGCTTCATCTTCAAGAAAGGCGTGTTGTTGAGCGACGCGGGCTAAACGCCTTTCACGTCCCGCCGCCTTCGGGCCGCGCGGCGGCCGCCGTGTAAAGATTTGCTACAACCTTTTTCTTGGACGCGGCCGAAACTCTGTCTATGCTGGCCCATTTGCCGCGGGCCCCCGCAGGGCCGCGCGGCGCCGAATCGCACGGGCGCACTCCGTGCGGACGGCCGAATTGCATACGAGGAGAGAGGCATGACGCGTTCCGTCGATTCCGGCGTCATTTTTTTCGCACGCCTGGCGCTGGCGGCGTTGTTCTTGTGGGGTGGCGTGATGAAGCTGCTCGGCTACAGCGATTTCATCGGCTATCTGCACGGGCTGAACGTGCCCTATCCGCAGGTGATGGGGCCGGTCGTCGTCACGATCGAAGCGCTCGGCGGCCTGCTGCTGATCGTCGGCTACAAGGTGAGGCCGCTCGCGTTGCTGATGGCGTTCTATACGATCGCGACTGCAATGATCGGACACAATTTCTGGGACGCGACGGATGCCGCGATCCAGCATGACATGGTGATCCACTTCTGGAAGAACGTCGCGATCGCCGGCGGTTTCCTGCTGCTGTACGTCACGGGCGCCGGTGGTGCGAGCATCGATGCGCTGCGCCGCCCGAGTTCGTCGTACGGCGCGCTGCGCTGAACCGAGCCGGATCAAACCGAACCGGGCAACGCGCGTACGTCGTTGCGCTGAAGCAAGACAAAAGGGCCGAATCCCGCACGCCGCGGGATTCGGCCCTTCGTTCATCCAGCCGGCGCGTGCGCGCCGACGTTCAGTGTGCGTCCTTCAGGTCCTTCGCATCCTTCGAGAACTGCACGGCGATCGCGCCGAGCACGCAGATCGCCGCGACGTACGCGACCGGTGCGAGCGGATTCGACTTCATCATCAGCGACACGATCACCGGCGTGAGGCCGCCGAAGATCGCATACGCGACGTTGTACGAGAACGAGATGCCCGAGAAGCGCACGACGGCCGGGAAGCTCCTGACCATCACGAACGGCACCGCGCCGATCGTGCCGACCGTGAAGCCGGCGATCCCGTAGTACAGCGGCAGCGTCGACGCGTCGGCCGCGACCTGCACGAACAGCAGGTAGTAGCACGCGGCCAGCACGAGGCCGCCGATGCCGAGCACGCGCTTCGCGCCGATCCAGCCCGCGAGCGAGCCGGCGGTGATGCAGCCGGCCGTCAGGCACAGCGTCGCGATGCTGTTCGCGAACAGCGTGGTCGCGGGCGTCAGGTGGAACTGCTTCTGCAGCAGCGCGGGCGTCATCAGGATCACGACGACGATCGCCGCCGACAGCATCCACGTGAGCAGCATCGACACGATCACCGCGCGGCCGTGGTCGCGCAGCACGGCCTTCAGCGGAATCTCTGCCGCCAGCGCCTTCTTCGCCTTCATCTCGGCGAACACCGGCGTCTCGTGCAGCCAGCGGCGCAGATACACGGAGAACAGGCCGAACACGCCGCCGAGCAGGAACGGAATGCGCCACGCGAACGCGATGACCTCGGCGCCCGAGTAACGGCTGTTGATGCCCGCCGCGACCAGCGAGCCGAGCAGGATGCCGGCCGTGAGGCCCGCGGTCAGCGTGCCGCACGCATAGCCGATGTGGCGCGACGGCACGTGCTCGGACACGAACACCCATGCGCCCGGCACTTCGCCGCCGACCGCCGCGCCCTGCAGCACGCGGAACAGCAGCAGCAACACTGGCGCGAGGATGCCGATCGAGTCGAAGGTCGGCAGCAGGCCCATCAGCAGCGTCGGCACCGACATCATCAGCACGCTCAGCGTGAACATCCGCTTGCGGCCGAACAGGTCGCCGAAGTGCGCCATGATCACGCCGCCGAGCGGGCGCGCGAGATAGCCGGCCGCGAAGATGCCGAACGTCTGTAGCTGGCGCAGCCAGTCGGGAATGTCGTGCGGGAAGAACAGTTGCCCGATTGCGGGCGCGAAGAACACGAAGATGATGAAGTCGTAGAACTCGAGGGCGCCGCCGAGTGCGGCAAGGCCGAGGGTTTTGTAGTCGCTGCGCGTGAGTGCGCGTTCGGCGGCGCGAGGCACGCCGCTCAATTCGGAAGCTTGCATGGTCAGGACGATCGGTTTTCGAATGTTGTTGTCGGTGCTGCGTCTCCAGAGCCCGCTATCGGCATGGACTGGCAAGGCGCGGCCTGCGTCGTCGAGCGTGTGCCGAGCGCCGGATAGGGCGCGTGACAGGCGCCGTCGCACCGGGATGGGGCACGACGGAGACGAAGCGTCAAAGCGGGTGGGAGGATTCTACAGGAGCGCGAAATGCGCGAGCGCGGGGCTGCACCGAGGAACGCTTCGGACTTCGTCGAGCGTGAAATGCACACGGCGCGGCAGGCGGGTGAACCGCTTGCCGCGCCGTGTGTGTCAGGGGCTGCGCGATCAGTTGCCGGCGATCGTGTCGACCGGCTTGAACGCGCCGCGCTCGACCTTGTAGATCGTCACCGGCGCATCCTTCAGGTCGCCCTTCGTGTCGTACGCGATGCTCGGCGCCGATACGCCCTTGATCGACACCTTGCCCAGATACGGCGTATAGACCTTCGGGTCGGTCGAGTTCGCGTCCTTCATCGCGGTGAGCAATGCGATCGTGCCGTCGTACGAATAGGGCGAATAGGTGATCACGTCTTCGTTGAAGCGTGCCTTGTAGCGCGACGCGTAGCCGGCGAAGCCGGGCATCTTTTCCTTCGGCAGCCCGCCCATGTAGACGATCGCGCCTTCCGCCGCTTCACCGCCGACCTTCAGGAACGTCGGCGAGCGCGACATCTCGCCGGTCACGAATGCCGACTTCATCCCGAGCTGGCGCATCTTGCGGATCATCGGCGAAGACTGTGCATCGCCGCCGCCGTAGAAGATCGCGTCCGGGTTCATCCCCTTGAGGTTGGTCAGGATTGCGGAGAAGTCGAGCGCCTTGTCGTTCGTGAAGTCGCGCTTGACGATCGTGCCGCCCGCCGCCTGCACGGCCTTCGCGAATTCGTCGGCGATGCCCTGGCCATAGGCCGTGCGGTCGTCGATGATCGCGATGCGCTTGAAGTGCAGCGTCTTCACCGCATACGTGCCGACGATGCGGCCGGCCTGCGCGTCGCTCGTCAGCAGCCGGTAGGTCGTCTTGTAGCCGCGCGCCGTGTATTGCGGCGACGTCGCCATCGAGATCTGCGGCAACCTCGCGCGATCGTACAGGTCGGACGCCGGAATGCTCGTGCCCGAGTTGAAGTGGCCGATGACCCCGCGGACGTTGTCGTCGATCAGCCGCTGCGCGACCGTCGTGCCGGTGCGCGGGTCGGCCTGATCGTCCTGCGAGTCGAGCTGGAACGTGACCGGCTTGCCGCCGATCGTCGGATGCGTCGCGTTGAAATCCGCGATCGCGAGCTGCACACCTTTCTGCATGTCCGTGCCGTAGTTCGACTGCGGCCCCGTCAGCGGTGCGGCGAAACCGATCTTGACGACGTCGGCGGCGATGGCGTGTGCGCCCGACAGTGCGCAGGCAGCAGCCAGCGCGACGTGCGATACCTTCAGCTTCACTTTCACTTCCCCTTGATGGCGTGGTTGGGCCGCAGCCGGCCAGCGGGCCGCTGCGGTAAACCGGGCGAGACGTATCGGTTTGCACGCCGATGCGAGGGCGGTGCAGGCTCGCCGCGCGCCGGTGGCTGTGCCGGAATCGGCTTGCGCGGCGACGACGGGATGTCATCTCGTAACCGTTGAATGAAGTCTAGGTAGCGAAAATGCACGCGTCTTGCGCGTTCGGTGCGTGGCCGGCGACGATTTCGGCATATCGTCGATAACCCTGATATATGCTGAAATCGTCATGCCTAGTGCGCAATCGCGCCAAGACGCGACACGCCGGCATTTTTAGGATGACGGTCCGGGCGCGTGTTGTCCCGGCGCCAGCGGGGCGCGCTGCCATCGCCGCCGGCGCTGCTCGATGCGCGGCGACATGCAGCCTGCCGACGCGAAATCGTCAGTGCCGGTACGCGAGCGGCGAGATGGTTGTTCGCACAACTACAAGCGCACTGCGCGCCAACGTATGCAATCGCTCGATCACCGCCGATCGGCGGCGCGTTGCACGGGCCGCCGTGCGCCGAGTCGCCGGCCCGCTTGCCCGAGATCGCCACGACGCGTTCGAAAGGGCGCTCCTATAATCGACGCCATCAGCCACTCCCTTCGCAGACGCCGGGATGACGTCCTTCCTTGCCGCACCACCCATGAGCCTGTCCGATACGTTGCGCTACCAGCCCGACAACACCGATCTCGGCGCGATGCTCGCGCACTTCCGCCTGCTCGAGCCGGTGTTCGACGCGCTGCCCGACGTCGCATTTTTCGTGAAGGACGCGAACGGCCGCTACGCGCTCGTCAACCGCACGCTGGCGATGCGCTGCGGCTACAAGGACAAGCGCGACCTGCTCGGCAAGACGACCGACGAAGTGTTTCCGCGCCGCTTCGGCCGCACCTATTTCGAGCAGGACATGGCGACGATCAACGCCGGCCAGCAACTGATGGACCAGCTCGAGCTGCATCTGTATCCGGGTCGCCAGCCGGGCTGGTGCCTGACCTGCAAGGAGCCGCTGCGCGACGCGGCCGGCAAGGTGGTCGGCCTCGCGGGCATCTCGCGAGACCTGAAGGCGCACGAGGGTTCGCATCCGGCCTACAGCAAGCTCGCCGACGTGGTCCAGCATATCCAGGATCACTACGTGCAGCCGCTGAACCTGAAGCAGCTCGCGCAGATGGCCGGGATGTCGGTCGCGCAGCTCGAACGCTACTTCCACAAGGTGTTTCACCTGACGCCGCGCCAGGTGCTGCTGAAAACGCGGCTCGACGCGGCCACGGCGCTGCTCGTCACGCACGACAAGGTGACCGACGTCGCGGCGCTATGCGGGTATACGGATCACAGCGCGTTCACGCGCCAGTTCAAGGCGACGGTCGGCGTGACGCCGACCGAATACCGGCTGATGCTGCAGGACCGGGCGGGGTGAGGTGACGCGCCGGCCGGGCCGACGGGTCGGGATGATCGGGGTGGTACGGGGGCGGGGAACGGGAAAGCGGCGGCTCAGCGGTAGCCGAGCCCTTTCAGGACGGCCGTGCCGTCTTCGGTCAGCCGGAAGCTCGGTGCCGTGTCGGCGTCGAGCTTGACCATCTCGACGAGGCCGGCTTCCTGCAGCGCCGGCAAGTCGGCTTTGGCATTCGCGCCGATCGGTGCGTGCAGCAGCACGAGCAGCGTCGCGATCTCGTGATGGCTGAGCAGGCGGCGCAGCATCGTCTTCTTTGCAGGGGGGGCGGCCGGGCGGCCCGCGGGTGCATCTACGGCGCTCATCGCTGTCCTCCTTTTCGGGATATCCATCGGGTTACTGGTTGCGGATGGTGCCGAGAAAGACTTAAGCGATTCTTAAAACCTCGGTGACCGCTTGGATGGTGCGGTGCGGCAAACATTACCGGATGTAACCCCCGCCGAGCGGCCGTTTCGGGGTGCGGGCGGTCAGCCTTGCCGGACGGGGCGCCGTCGCGACATTCACCACGATGGTGCGTCCGCCCGGCGGGGGGCGGTGAGGTTGCTCCATTCAATCCGACCCCGAAATAGAACGCCGGTGCGCCCTTATTTCCTGCGCTGGGCCTGCGCGGCGAGCCGCACGGCCGCGTTCGTCGCGCCGTAACCGTCGTAGCCGCCGCGCCGCTCGACGATCTCGAGCGAGAAGCGGTTGTCGACCAGTTCCGTATACGCGTGCAGGAATTCGCCGCCGTTTTCGTCGCGGTCGTACAGCAGATGGTGGGCGCTCAGCGTGTCGATCAGCTCGTCCGGCAGCGCGTAGCGCGCGGCGAGATCGTCGTAGTAGTTCGGCGGGATCCGCAGGAACGGCACGCCGTCGGCTGCGAACGCGGCGACCGTCTTCACGATGTCGTCGGTCCGGAACGCGACGTGGTTCAGCCCCGTGCCGTGATAGCGGTCGAGCGATTCGGCGACGGCCGTATGGCGGTCGACCGACGCATTCAGCGCGATCCGCACCGAGCCGTCCGCGCTACGCACCGCACGGCTGCGCATCAGGCCGTACGGATCGGGCACGAGCCAGCTGCGCTCGGCCTCGAAGCCGAATGCCGTCTTGAAGAAGAGAATCCACGTATCGAGCGCGTCGGCCGGCAGCGCGAGGCAGACGTGGTCGATGCCCGTCAGCGGGCCGACCTCGCTGGGGCCATCGATGTCGGTCAGCACGAAATCCGATTCATACAGCGTCGGCGCGTTCGGCGCCTCGTCGACGAAGTATTCGAGGCTGCCGTCCGGCGCCTGCACGCTCGGCAGCACGCGCTCTTTCGGCCCGACGCGCCCGGAAAACGGCGCGTAGCCGAAGCCGGCCGCGCGTTCGAACGCCACCTTCGCATCGTCGACGCGGAACGCCGACGCACACAGCGACAACCCGTGCTGCTGGAAGAACGCATCGGCGAACGAGTCGCGCTCGGCGTTCAGCACGATCGATGCGGCGCCGTGCTGGAACAGCGTCACGTCCTTCGAGCGGTGGCGGCCCGCGAGCCGGAACCGCATCCGGCCGAGCCATTCGCCGACGGTGGCCGCCGCCTGTGCGTCGACCGCGAATTCGATGAACTGGAACCCGACGTGCGCGGGCGGTGCCGGCGGCGCGAACAGCGGCTGGTCGGCGGCCGGCGTGCGGCCGTCCTGCGCGAGCCGTGCGCGCGTCAGTTCTTCCAGATAGAGCAGCGAGCGGTGGCCGTCGGCGGCCGTGATCGCGGTCGGCGCGGCGCGGAAGCCGTCGTTGAAGATCTCCAGCGACAGCGGCCCCGTATAGCCGGACTCGATCACGCGGGCCGTGAAGCGCGCGAGGTCGAAGTCGCCCTGGCCGGGGAACGAGCGGTAGTGGCGGCTCCATTCGAGCACGTCCATCGCGAGCTTCGGCGCATCGGCGATCTGCACGAACGCGATCCGGTCGCCGGGGATGTCGGCGATCGCGTCCGGCGAATCGTCGAGCGACAGCGTATGGAAGCTGTCGAGCGCGAGGCCGAGGTGCGGGCTGTTCACCGCGTTCACGAGCTGCCATGCGTGGCTGTACCGGTTCACGATGCGGCCCCACGCGAGCGCCTCGTACGCGGCGACCACGCCGGCCTGCCGCGCGGCTTCGGCGAGCGCGCCGAGCTGGTCGACCAGCAGCGCGTCGTCCGCGATCGTGTCGGGCGACACGTTGCTGCACACCAGGATGCGGTCGGTGCCGAGCGCGTGCATCACGTCGAACTTGCGCCGGATGCGGTCGAGGTTGCGGGCGAGCTGGGCCGGGCTCACGCCCTCGAAGTCGCGAAACGGCTGGAACAGCACGATGTCGAGGCCGAGATCGGCAGCCATGGCCCTCACGTCGGCGGGCGACCCGTCGAAGTAGACGAGGTCGTTCTCGAAGATTTCGACACCGTCGAAGCCGGCGGCCTGGATGGCGGCGAGCTTCTCGGCGAGGGTGCCGGACAGTGACACGGTGGCGATCGAGCGCTGCATGGGCGAATCCTGCGGGTGAGCGGGGTGTGGCGTCGGCCGATCGAACCCGAATGAACCAGTCGTTGAATTCAGGGCGAGCGCCATATCCCGAATTTACTAGGGAGGTGAGGCGAATTATACAAACTAACTAGATGGTACAAATTAGCGAAAACCCGAAAAGACATTGCGCTTGCGCAAGTGCACACTAGCGCCAAATCTTGACGTCTGGGGGCGAAGTCGACTAGCGATTCGCCCCCGTTTTTGGAGCGCAACCGACATGAGCATGCACAAGGTACTGGTGCTGAACGGCCCGAACCTGAATCTGCTGGGGACCCGCGAGCCCCATATCTATGGCGCGGAAACCCTTGCCGACCTCGAGCAGCGTTGCCGCACGGCGGCCGACGGGCTCGGGCTGGAGATCGACTTCCGCCAGTCGAACGCCGAGCACCAGTTGATCGACTGGCTGCATGCCGCGCGTCACGACACGCACGGCATCGTGATCAACCCGGCTGCCTACACGCACACGTCGGTCGCGCTGGCCGACGCGCTTTCCGCGATCGCGAAGCCGGTGATCGAGGTACATATTTCCAACGTGCATCGCCGCGAGGCCTTCCGTCACCACTCGTATGTGTCGGCGGTGGCCGAAGCCGTGATCTGCGGCTGCGGCACCGAAGGCTACGTATTCGCGCTGCAGCGCCTGTCGACCCTTTTTGCCCAGGGAGCCGCACGATGAGCCGCCCGTCTTTTCTGATCGGCCTGATCGGCCAGGGCATCGGCGGTTCGCTGTCGCCCGCGATGCATGAGGAAGAAGGTTTCCGCCAGGGGTTCGGCTACGTGTACCGGCGCATCGATCTCGACGCGCTCGGCCTGAGCGTCGACGCGCTGCCGCAACTGCTCGAGGCCGCGCAGCGGATGGGCTACAACGGGCTCAACATCACGCATCCGTGCAAGCAGCGCGTGATCGAGCACCTCGACGCGCTGTCGGATGATGCGCGCGCGCTCGGTGCGGTGAACACGGTGCTGTTCAAGGACGGCAAGCGGATCGGCCATAACACCGACTGGTCGGGTTTCGCGAAGTCGTTCCGCCGCGGGCTGCCCGACGCATCGCTCGAGCGTGTCGTCCAGCTCGGCGCGGGCGGCGCGGGCGCGGCCGTCGCGCATGCGGCGCTGCAGATGGGCGCCGCCGAACTGACGATTTTCGACGTCGACGGTACGCGTGCCGCCGCGCTCGCGAGCGAACTGCAGCAGCGCTTCCCGGCCGCGCGGGTCACGCCGGGCGGCGATCTCGCGGCCGCGATGCAAGCCGCGACGGGCCTCATCCATGCCACGCCGACCGGCATGGCCAAGCACCCGGGCCTGCCGCTGCCGGCCGAACTGCTTCACGCGGGGATGTGGGTGGCCGACATCGTGTATTTCCCGCTCGAAACCGAACTGATCCGCGCGGCGCGCGCGGCCGGCTGCGCGACGCTGCCGGGCGGCGGGATGGCCGTGTACCAGGCCGTCGATGCATTTGAAATCTTTACCGGACGTACGCCGGACGACGAGCGGATGTTCGAACACTTTCAGTCGCTCGTCGCGCGCTGACCCTTCTACCTACTAGACGTAAAGAGAGACCAGGAGACGACCATGCAGCACACCACCCACACGAACGCCGCGCCTGCGCAGGCGGCCGGCACGGTCCGACGGACAGCGGCGCGCTACAAGATCCTCGCGCTGCTCGCGATCGGCACGATGATCAACTATCTCGACCGTACCGTGCTGGGGGTGGCTGCGCCGCAGCTCACCAAGGAGCTCGGCATCAACGCCGCGGTGATGGGCATCATGTTCTCCGCGTTCTCGTGGACCTACGTCGCAATGCAGGTGCCGGGCGGTCTGTTTCTCGACCGTTTCGGCAGCAAGATCACCTATTACTGGTCGATGACGTTGTGGTCGCTGTGCACGTTCCTGCAGGGCTTCGTGCCCGGCGTCGGGACGCTGCTCGCATGCCGGCTCGGTCTCGGCGTGACGGAAGCGCCGTGTTTTCCGACCAACAGCCGCGTCGTCGCGACGTGGTTCCCGCAGAACGAACGCGCGATGGCAACCGGTACCTACACCGTCGGCGAATACATCGGCCTCGCGTTCTTCAGCCCCGTGCTGTTCGCGCTGATGGGTGCGTTCGGCTGGCGCTCGCTGTTCTGGGTCGTCGGTACGATCGGGGTCGTATTCGGTCTGGTCTGGTGGAAGTTCTACCACGAGCCGCGTAATCATCCGGCCGCGAACGCGGAGGAATTGGCCTACATCGAGGCCGGCGGCGGTCTCGTGCACAGCGCGCGCAAGGACGGCGACAAGAGCGGCAAGGCTGCGCAGACGAAGTTCAGCTGGTCGATGGCCGGCCGGCTGCTGAAGAAGCGCCAGCTCGCGGGTATCTGCCTCGGCCAGTTCGCCGGCAACTCGACGCTCGTGTTCTTCCTGACCTGGTTCCCGACCTATCTCGCGACCGAGCGCCATATGGGCTGGCTGAAGATCGGCTTCTTCGCGGTGATGCCGTTCATCGCCGCGTCGGTCGGCGTGATGTTCGGCGGGATCTTCTCCGACTGGCTGCTGCGTCGCGGCAAGTCGGCGAACCTCGCGCGCAAGCTGCCGATCATCGCGGGCCTGCTGCTCGCGTCGACGATCATTCTCGCGAACTACGTGAAGAGCAACGAAGCCGTGATCGCGATCATGTCGGTAGCATTCTTCGCCCAGGGGATGGCCGCGCTCGGCTGGACGCTCGTGTCCGACATCGCGCCGGACGGCCTGCTCGGCGTGACGGGCGGCATCTTCAACTTCGCGGCGAACCTCGCGGGGATCGTCACGCCGCTCGTCGTCGGTTTCATCGTCGCATCGACCGGATCGTTCGTCGGCGCACTCGTGTTCATCGGCGTGATCGCGCTGATCGGCGCGCTGTCGTACATCTTCGTCGTCGGCGACATCAAGCGGATCGAACTGTAAGCACCGGCTCCACGCACACTCGGTGCATTCGCCCGGCGACCTTGGGTCGCCGGGCTTAATAGGATGGTCAGCCCGATCCTCACTCAGTGGACTACGCTGAGTGAGGATTTTGTCCTTCTGGAGGGCCATCATGGACACGGTATCGCTGATCGGAGTCGATCTCGGCAAGCACTGCTTCCACCTGCATGGACAGGATGCGTCAGGCAGGACGGTGTTCCGTAAAAAGCTCACGCGTAGCCAGATGTTCACGCTGCTGGGCAATTTTCCGCGTTGTATGGTGGTCATGGAGGCCTGCGCNCGGGCTTAATAGGATGGTCAGCCCGATCCTCACTCAGTGGACTACGCTGAGTGAGGATTTTGTCCTTCTGGAGGGCCATCATGGACACGGTATCGCTGATCGGAGTCGATCTCGGCAAGCACTGCTTCCACCTGCATGGACAGGATGCGTCAGGCAGGACGGTGTTCCGTAAAAAGCTCACGCGTAGCCAGATGTTCACGCTGCTGGGCAATTTTCCGCGTTGTATGGTGGTCATGGAGGCCTGCGCCGGTGCTCACTGGATCGCACGTCGACTTCAAGCGCTGGGCCATGAGGCCAAGCTGATTTCTCCGCAATTCGTCAAACCGTTCCGGCAAGGCAACAAGAACGATTTCGCGGACGCCCAGGCGATCTGCGAAGCAGCTTCCCGTCCGAGCATGCGTTTCGTGAGCCCGCACAACGAAGCCCAGCAGATCGTTTCAGCCTTGCACCGTGTGCNCGAGCGGCTGGTGTGTGACCGCACCGGCACGATCAATCAGATTCATGCGTTTCTGTTGGAGTTCGGTATCAGCTTGCCGCGCGGCATGGCAGCGATCCGGCGACTNCCCACCGTGCTGGAGGCAGAATCGTTGCCGCCGAGGTTGGTGGTCGTGCTCGAACGCTTGCAGGCGCATTTCAAGTATCTGGACGAGCAGATCCGCCAGCTCGAACGTGAGCTGCTTACCCAGCTACACGAGGATGAACGCAGCGAACGGCTGCTGGAGATTCCCGGCATTGGCCCGATGACCGCCAGCATGTTGGTGTCCGAGTTGGGCGATGCCCATCAATATGGTTCGGCAAGGCAGTTTGCAGCTTCGGTCGGTCTGGTGCCGCGACAGTACAGCACCGGCGGCAAACCAACGCTACTGGGCATCAGCAAGTGCGNCGACAAGGAACTGCGACGGCTGCTGGTGCAATGTGCGCGGACCATCATGCAGCACATCGAGCACCGCACGGATGCATTAGGCGTCTGGATTCGCAGTCTGTTGGCGCGACGACACTCGAACGTGGTCGCCTGTGCCCTGGCCAATAAATTGGCGAGGATCGCCTGGGCCATCCTCGCCAAAGGGACACACTACCGAAGCATCGAGGCTGTTCCCTCAGTCTGACGCCTCCTATCGCTTACGGCTTCAGTTTCAGTAGTCACCTCTGGTTTTGCGACGCGAGATACGTGAAGGCATAAACGACTCAACGGCCGGGCAA
>NZ_LKPJ01000060.1 GCF_001443045.1 Burkholderia ambifaria
GATGTCGGATACGCCGAGCAGCACGAGGCCGTTGGTCAGCACCGCGATGATCAGCGCGCCGATCAGCGTGCCGACGATCGAGCCGACGCCACCGACGAAGCTCGTGCCGCCGAGGATCACCGCGGCGATCGCATCGAGCTCGTACGACTGGCCGAGCTGCAGGCCGTTGGCCGCGTAGAGGCGCGCGGCCGACATCACCGCGCCGAGACCGGCGAGCAGGCCCGACGCCGCATATACGAACAGCTGGATCGCCCGCACGTTGATGCCCGACAGCCGTGCGGCTTCCGGGTTGCCGCCGACCGAATAGATCCGCATCCCGAGTACGGTGCGGCGCAGGATGAACCACGACAGCGCGATCACGGCGCAGGCGATCACGACGAGCCACGGCACGCCGAGGATGGTGCCGTTGCCGATGAACGCGAACGGCAGTTGCGGGTTGAAGAGGGTCGTGTCGTTGCCGATCAGGCGGGCGACCCCGCGCACGGCCGTCATCGCGCCGAGCGTGACGATGAACGGCGGCAGGCGCAGGAACGAGATCAGGCCGCCGTTGATCGCGCCGAACACGAGGCCGACGGCGAGCGCGATGGGCACGCCGAGCCAGCCCCAGCCGGGGATGGTCGAGGCGAGCAGCGCGGCGACGGCCGATGCGGCGAGCACCGAGCCGACCGACAGGTCGATGCCGCCCGTCAGGATCACGAAGGTCATGCCGGCGGCGAGCACGATGTTGATCGAGGCCTGCTGGGTGACGATCGACAGGTTCTGCAACGTGAAGAAGCCGTCGGTCAGGAATCCGAAGCCGATGCAGAGGACCAGCAGAACCGGCAGCATGCCGGCGGTGCGAACGAGGTTCTGCATGCGTTGCTGGCGCGCGGCCTGCTTGTGTTGCCGAGGCTGCTTGGACGTTTGCGGGGCCGACGCGATCGGCCCTTTGGTTGTGTTGCTCATGTTCTCCTCCGTGTAGTGTGGAATCTCGTCATGCCGCCGGTTGTGCGGCTTCGCTCGCTGCCGGGTGCGATCCGGTAGCGAACCCGATCACGCCTTCCTGGGTGATGGCCTTGCCGGTATGTCCACCGAGTTCGCCGACGAATTCGCCTTCGCGCATGACGAGTACGCGGTCGGCGACCCCGATCACTTCGGGCAATTCGCTCGAAATGACGATCACGCCGACGCCGGAACACGCCAGCTCGTTGATGATTCGGTAGATCTCGGATTTCGCGCCGATGTCGACGCCGCGGGTCGGCTCGTCGAGGATCAGCACGCGCGGTTTCGTCTCGAGCAGGCGCGACAGCAGTACCTTCTGCTGATTGCCGCCCGATAGCGCACCCGCATTGACTTTCGCGTGCGGCACGCGGATCGACAGCGACGCAATGGCGTCACGCGCACGTCGGGCTCCTTCGGCGAGATCGAGCACGCCGCCGCGGCGAGCATCGCGATTGCAGACCGACACGTTGATATTGTTGTGGACGCTCATGTCGAGAAACAGGCCGAGACGCTTGCGGTCCTCGGTCAGGTAGACGAGGCCCGCATCGATGGCTTCCCGCGGCGTACGCATCGCCAGCGTTTTCCCTGCAATCGCAATCTCGCCGCGTGTGCGCGGCTCGGCGCCAAAGATCAAGCGGGCGAGCTCGGTGCGTCCGGCCCCGACCAGCCCGGCGATGCCGAGCACCTCGCCGGCATGCAGGTCGAAGCTGCAGCCGCGCACGCGCGTCTCGTCGGCGATGTCGCGCACGGACAGCACGACGTTGCCCGGGTCGTATGCGGTGTGTTCTTTCTTGTAGAAGCCGGAAAGGTCGCGTCCGACCATCATCTGCACGAGACTGTCGGCGGAGAGCGCATCGCGCTCCAGCGTGCCGACGTAGGTGCCGTCACGCAGTACCGACACGCGATCGGACAGTTCATATATCTCGGCCATCCGGTGGCTGATGTAGATGATGGCGAGACCTTCCGCGCGCAGTTGCCGGATCAGTTCGAACAGTCGGTCGGTTTCGCGCGACGACAATGGCGTCGTTGGCTCGTCCATCACGAGGATGCGAGCACGCGCATGAATGGCGCGTGCAATCTCGACGAGTTGCTGTTCGGCGATCGACAGCGTGCCTACCACCGTGCGCGGGCCAAACGAGGCGCCCAGGCGTGTCAGCACGGCTTCGCAGCCCTGTTCCATCGCAGCGCGGTCGATGGTCCGGAAGCCGCGGCCGGGTTGCCGCAACTCGCGGCCGACGTAGATGTTCTCCGCGACCGTCAGGTTTGGTGCAAGGCTGAGTTCCTGATAGATCACCGCAATTCCGAGCGTGCGCGCGGCGAGCGGACCGTCAACGACCGACGGTATGCCATCGACGAGAATTTCGCCGCCCGGATCGGCCTGGTACGCGCCTGAAAGAATCTTCATCAACGTCGACTTGCCGGCGCCGTTTTCACCCATCAGCGAGTGGACCTCGCCGGCCCTGACTGACAGGCACACGTTGTCGAGGGCGCGGACACCAGGAAAGGTCTTGCTGATGCCGCGCATTTCCAGCAATGCGGGCTTGGATACCGATTGGGACATGACTTGTCTCGCTCCGTTCTTCTGATGTTGTCGTGATCGTTAGCGTCTGGCGCATAGACCGTCAGCGCAGCGGGTGGGGATGCGCGGGTGCGGGTGGACGTATCGGAAGCATGCGGGCCGGCGCGTATGCGCCAGCGCGGCCGGACGTGCGCGGGTTGTCGTCGCGCGCGCCGATCGAAGCGGAAATGTGTGGCCGTCGATCGCACGGGCGTTGCATCACGCGCGTGTCGATATGGCCGATGGGCGTCGTACGACTGCCCCGAGCCTGATGGTGCCTCAATCGTCTCCCCCAGTTGGAGTTCTTCCGATTAATTAAATCAACGTGATTTATTTAATCGCGAATGGAGGGGGACTTCAAGTCTAGGGAAAGCTCTAGTCGTGAACGCGCACCCTTAGGAAGAGGATGAAAGGTTTTTCATTTGAAAGTGCACCGCGGACACCGAAGTGACGCTTTTTATGCGACTCCTGAAGAGAACCGGGCACGGGTGCGCGGCGACGGAAATCGCTGAGAGGCTTGTCGTGTGGTCGTTTGCGGCCGATGCCCGCGTCGTGCGAGAGATCGGATGCCGATGGCGTGGGCGGTGCACGGTCCGCCCCGGAGCCGATGACGTGCCGCTGTACGGTTGCGATCGCCGCCTGTTCGCCGACGGTCTGATGCAAGGATCGGTTATAGGTCAGTCGAAAATAGCATAGGTGGTGTCACCAAAAACTCAGTGCCATGCGTCGGGATTGACGGCAAGGCGATCGATTGGTTTGCGGTTTCTCGTTGACTTTCGATGAGGATGGGCGTCGGCGTGACCGGTGAGTCATGCCGACGGGTTCGCACACTGATGCGGGTGTCGCTTCACTTCAGCGCACTCGACTGGCACCTGATTGCCGTATCTGCCGCGAGGCAGAGTGCTCCCGCGGTCAGGTCACGGTGTCGAATGAATCCACTGCCCTTGCACGATTTGCTGTGTCCTTATTCCGATTGCGCATAGTTCTCGCTCGATCGAAATTCGGCTGGTTAGTCTCCGGAAACCAGTGATCGTCTAAAGCGGAGAAAAAAATGTCAGTCTTACCAACGAGAACGGAGCATGATCTGCTGGGCGACTGCGAAGTTCCGTCCAGTGCTTATTACGGAGTCCACACGTTTCGGGCAGTCAAGAATTTCCCGATTACATCCACGCCGATTTCGATCTATCCCGACCTGATCAACGCGCTCGCGTTCATCAAGGAGGCGGCTGCGCTGGCGAATCATCAACTGGAACTCCTTGATGGTGAACGCTGCGATGCGATTGTCGAGGCGTGTCGGGACGTGCGAGCCGGCGCGCTGCACGATCAGTTCGTGGTCGATGTGATCCAGGGCGGCGCGGGCACGTCGACGAACATGAACGCGAACGAGGTCATCGCGAACCGGGCGCTCGAGCGGCTTGGATACGAGCGTGGCGATTACCAGCACCTGCATCCGAACGATCATGTGAATATCGGGCAGAGCACGAACGACGTCTACCCTTCGGCCTTGCGAATCGCTGCCTATCTTGGCATCCACGGACTGATCGACGCGATGGGTGTGCTGCGCCAAGCGTTCGCGGAAAAGGCGGAAGAGTTCGCCGATGTGCTCAAGATGGGACGCACGCAGTTGCAGGACGCAGTACCGATGACGCTCGGCCAGGAGTTCGGTACGTACGCCGTGATGCTTGGTGAGGATCAGGATCGGCTCGCCGAGGCAGTCATGCTGATCTGCGAGATCAACATGGGGGCGACGGCAATCGGCACCGGCATCACCGCACATCCCAACTATGCGCCGCTCGTGCTCGCCCGGCTCGTCGAGCTGACCGGCATTCCGCTCGTCACCGCGCCGAATCTGATCGAAGCGACACAAGACTGTGGTGCATTCGTTCAACTGTCGGGTGTGCTGAAACGCGTGGCGGTCAAGCTCTCGAAGATCTGCAATGACCTACGGCTCTTGTCGAGCGGCCCGCGAGCGGGCCTGGGCGAGATCAACCTGCCCCCGGTTCAGGCCGGATCGAGCATCATGCCTGGCAAGGTCAATCCGGTCATCCCGGAGGTCGTGAACCAGGTGGCATTCGAAGTCATTGGCAATGATCTGACTGTCAGCTTCGCAGCGGAGGCCGGGCAGCTTCAACTGAACGCTTTCGAACCGATCATTGCGCACAGTCTGTTCAAGAGCGTCACGCACCTGAAGAATGCATGCCTGACGCTGGCGAGCCGCTGCGTGACGGGGATTACCGCAAATCGTGAGCATTTGCGCGCCACGGTCGAGAATTCGATCGGGATCGTCACTGCGCTCAATCCTTATATCGGCTACGCCAATGCGACATCGGTCGCCCAGGAGGCACACGCAACCGGCGGCAGCGTAGCGGCGATCGTGCTGGCGCGCGGGCTGCTGTCGAAGGGGCAACTCGACGAGATTCTGCGCCCCGAGCGGTTGACCAGACCGACCAAGGTGCCCGCCGGGAGTCTTTGACAGGGAAAGGGCAGGCCGACGGTCCTCGCCCTCACCGAAGTTCGATTATCGATTATCCGCAACTGGCATCGCGCGTATCGGTTGGGACCATGTCCCAACTGGTCGAGCAAGTCTGAACTGGCATGGACGATGCCTGATCCGGGAAGAGGCGGGGCAATGCGGGAAGGAAGCAACTTGGAGAGCATCGATGAGCCAGACGGCGTTTGCATCGATCAGGCGCGTCGAGACCGGGTCAAGATGACTGTTCTCGACGACGAGCAACAGGGTGTCGCGATCGTTGCCGCGGCGGCGACGCTGAACGCGCTTGAATACATCGGCAAGCGCATCAGCGAAGCGAGGCTCGTCTGCTCAGGTACGGGGCCAGGTGCGCTCGCCTATCTCGATCTGGCGGTGAGCCTCGGGCTGCGGCGGGAAAACATCTTTGTCGGCGATACGACCGGTGTCGTGTACATCGGCCAAGTGGCGGGCATGGATCAGGGGCTGGCGAGATTTGCACGTGGTACCCGGGCGCGCACGATAGCCGACGTGATGCCGGGCGCCGACATCTTCGTCGGGGTGTCGGCGGGCAGCGTGGCGATGGCCGATCTGGTCAAGGTCATGGCGGTCAACCCGATCGTCATCGCGATATCGGATGCGATGCCCGAGGTCATGCCTGAGGCCGTGCTAGCGGTACGGACAGACTCGATAATCGCGACCCGTCACGCGAGCTATCCGAACCAGCTCAGTGGCGCGATGTGCCTGCCGTTCATTGCCCGGGGCGCGCTCGATGCCGGAGCCATGACAGTGAACGAGGAGATGAAGCTTGCCGCGGTCCACGCGATCGCGTCACTCGCGCAAGCGGAGATACCGAAGGAGGTTGCCGCAATAGATGATGCGCATGAGTTGCGCTTTGGTCCCCGCTATCTGATTCCGAAAGCCTTCGACCGAAGGTTGATCGAGGTGGTCGCGCCTGCCGTGGCGAAGGCGGCTGCCGAAAGCGGTGTCGCACGGCGACGGATAGCGAATATGGAAGCCTATCGGCGAAGTCTCTCGCCCGTCAGTGGCCGCTCGAGTCCGACGAGGCGGGCAGCGATTGCCGGCCGGCAGGCCAACGTGAAGTCGGTGATATTTGCAGAGGGCGAGGACGAGCGCGTGTTGCGTGCTGCCCAGTGCGCGATCGACGAGTCCGTCGCCAGGCCAGTGTTGCTTGGCAGGCCAGATGTGATCGCGGACGTGATTGATCGTTGCCAACTCGGTCTCGATCCGGGCGGGAACTGCGAGATCGTCGACCCGCTTGATCCGGATATCCACGACGCCGCCGTGGCACGCTACTGCTTGCTACGTCAGCGTGACGGCATCTCGCCCGTACTTGCCGCAGTCGAACTGCGCAGTTGCCGCACGCTGCTTGCCGCGATGCTGCTCAGGATCGGGCGCGCAGACGCGATGCTTTGCGGGACGGCCGGACGCCGAGCGGGTCATCTGATTGCCGTGCGAGACGTGATCGGACGTCGCAAAGGCGTCAACACGCTCGCGCTAATGGAGACCCTCATGTTGCCGGAGCGCCCTTTGTTCATCTGCGATGCGCTTGTGAACAGCAATCCCGGTGCCGAGCAAATCGCCGAAATTGCGTGGCTCGGGGTCGATGAAGTGAGTCGCTTGGGAGTCTCGCCGCAGGTCATGCTGGTGCCGAGGTTGGGTTCGAGTGCGTCGGACGCGACGCGCGAAAGGAAGATGTGCGAAGCGCTGGCCATGATCCACGAGCGCGTTTCAGGAATGGCGAGTGGCGAAGGGGCGCCGAGCGGCTCGGCGTTCCCATGCGCAACCTTCGATCCGACGCTCTCGGAGTTGAATTTCGACGCAAGTGCAAACATTCTCGTGACGCATGATGGCGAAATGGCCAACGTCATTCGCAATGTGATGCGAATTTCAACGGGTCAAGGAATCTCAGCCGGCCAGGTTGTCCTCGGCGCTCGGTGGCGTGTTCACATCCTGACGCCGGCGACGACGGTCCGGCAAATCGTCAACGCGACTGCACTTGCCGTGAGTGACGACGCGTTCAACTGGACACGTTCGTAAAAGGCGAATTCCCGATGCGACGAGCGGTCGCTCATGCAGGGCGATCGATCGAAGCATCGTCACTTTCGCCTCTTCGCGCTCCGGGTCGCGAAGCTCCACGGCCTCTGGATCAGGTTCGAGGCGGTCTTTTCTTTCAGTGTGGTTAAGGCTCGACGAAATCTTGTCGTCCGACTGATTCTCTATTGATTTGTACAGCTATACATAAATTTCGCATTGGCGGGAAAGATGCGAACTTCGCTCTGTACGTTGCCGGGCCGAATGCGGCAGCGGACATTTCGCTCGATCGAACGCTTCGTGTTGCAGCCGACAGGCCGCCGGCCCGCCGTTGATCGCGTGTCTTCGGGGTGCCTTCCGGATATTTGCCATGCCGGATTTCAAAGTGTTTTAGTCATTTTTTGCATAGGAATTGTGGGGCGAATTTCGACTGAATAGGCTCCGGTCAGATGTTCCAGATCGCGACTGTCCGCGTGCCGAAATCACGATATGGCGGCGAAAATCCGGCTGCATGTGTCTACCTATGATGATAGGAAAAATGACCGGCGCCTTTAAGAATTGAATTTCTTTGATTATTGGAGGATACAGTCATGGCATCGATTCCCGAACCGTCGCCGACGGGCGAAACCGATCAACGCAGCTGGCTGGAATCCCACGAGGCTGGTTATCACAAGACCCTGGGCAATCGACAGGTGCAGATGATCGCGATCGGCGGCGCGATCGGCACGGGACTTTTCCTCGGGGCCGGCGCACGCCTTCAGGTAGCAGGGCCGTCGCTCGCGATCGTCTATCTCGTATGCGGCGCGTTCTCGTTCCTGATTCTGCGAGCGCTTGGCGAACTCGTGATGCATCGCCCGAGCAGCGGAAGCTTCGTGTCGTACGCGCGCGAGTTCCTCGGCGAGAAGGCGTCTTTCGTAGCCGGCTGGATGTATTTCCTGAATTGGGCGATGACGGGGATCGTCGACATTACTGCGGTTGCGCTCTACATGCATTACTGGGCCCCGTTCTCAGGCGTTCCGCAATGGATCTTCGCATTGATCGCGCTCTGCATTGTCGCCACCATGAATCTGATCGGCGTGAAGTGGTTTGCCGAAATGGAGTTCTGGTTTGCGTTGATCAAGGTCGCTGCCATCGTGCTGTTTCTCGGGATCGGCTCCGTGATCCTGGGCACGGGTGGACACGTCGCCGGCCATGACACGGGCATGCATCTGATCACCGACAACGGCGGCGTTTTCCCGCATGGGCTGATGCCAGCACTCGTGCTGGTGCAGGGCGTGGTGTTTGCATTCGCGGGCGTCGAATTGGTTGGCACGGCCGCTGGCGAATGCAAGGATGCACGCAAGGTGCTGCCGCGCGCGATCAACAGCGTGATCTGGCGAATCGCGCTGTTCTATGTCGCATCGGTGGTGCTGCTCGTCTGCCTGTTGCCGTGGAGTGCCTATAAGGCGGGCCAGAGCCCGTTCGTCACGTTCTTCGGCGCGCTCGGCGTGCCGGGCATCGGCTCGATGATGAACATGGTGGTGTTGACGGCGGCGTTGTCAAGCCTGAACTCGGGGCTGTATTCGACCGGGCGCGTGCTGCGCTCGCTCGCGATGGGCGGCTCCGCGCCCGCGGCGCTGTCGCGGATGAGCGCGCAGTCGGTGCCATATGTAGGCATCCTTGTGACGGTCGCGATCTATGTAGTGGGTGTGCTGCTGAATTACCTGGTGCCGTCCAGCGTGTTCGAGATCGTGCTCAACGTTGCGTCGCTTGGCATCCTCAGCACGTGGGGTTTCATCATCGTCTGTCAGATGAAGTTCCGCGCGGCCGTCAAACGCGGTGACGTGGACGACGTGCCATTCAAGATGCCCGGAGCACCGGTCACGTCGTGGCTCACGCTGCTGTTCCTGCTTGGCGTGCTGGTGCTGATGGCGTTCGACTATCCGAATGGAACCTGCACCGTGGCGTCGATTCCGGTAGTCGCACTGCTGCTTGTCGTCGGCTGGCGGTGGGTGAGCGGCCGTGCGCGTCGCGTGTCGCTAAAACCGACGATTCCGTCGGTCGCGCTCACGCAGAACGTGCTCGAAAAGGGTGACAACTAATGCGACACGCAACGGTATCCGGACCCGTGAAGGTTCCCGCTGCCCGTGACAACAGAGAAAAATTCCATGGCACCGTTTGACGAAATGCTGGCAGGCGATCAGGTTCGCCAGCCCTACTCGCGAGTCAAGGCGTGGCTCGACACGCAGAACCCTGCGAGCCTCGCCCAGAAGGCCCACGATGCGGAAGGTGTGTTCCGCAGGACGGGCATCACGTTCGCCGTCTACGGCGACGCGCAAGCCGCCGAGCGGCTGATTCCATTCGATATCGTGCCGAGGATCATCTCGGGCGCCGAATGGAGCCGGCTGTCGCTGGGCATCGAGCAGCGCGTGATGGCACTCAACGCGTTCCTCGACGACATCTACCACCGCCAGGAAATCGTG
>NZ_LKPJ01000061.1 GCF_001443045.1 Burkholderia ambifaria
CTTCAGTTTCAGTAGTCACCTCTGGTTTTGCGACGCGAGATACGTGAAGGCATAAACGACTCAACGGCCGGGCAAGTAACCTGACACAAAAAACAGCACGTCAATGCTGTGGGCTTTTTGAGGTTTGCCCGGCGCGGCTCCCATCATGGGGCGGGATCTTTCCCATCCGCGACCCCGGATAGATTCGAGCAAGTCCACTTCAGGTCAACACTGCCTCGCTTGCAAAAATCGGGCTGACCATAGATTTTTGTTTCTGCGGCCGGATTGCGGGCGGGTTCGTGCGACAGCGCTCACGCGCGCTGCACGGCAATCCCGAGTGATTCGACCGCCTGCGCGATCGCCGCGACCGCGCGCCGGATGTCGCAGGCATCGATCGCGCCAATGCAGCCGACGCGAAACGTCTCGCGCTGCGTCAGCTTGCCCGGATACAGGATGAAACCCGCGTCGCGCACCGCGTCGTAGAAGCGGCGGAAATCGTAGGCCGGATGCTTGGGCGCATGGAACGTGACGATCACGGGCGCCTGCACGCCGGCGTCGAGGAACGGCGTGAAGCCGAGCGCGCGCATCGATTCGACCAGCGTCCGGCAGTTCTCCGCGTAGCGCGCGCCACGCGCCGGCTGGCCGCCTTCGGCGAGGTACTGGTCGAGAGCGGCGCGCAGCGCGGCGATCACGTGCGTCGGCGGCGTGAAGCGCCACTGGCCCGTCTTGCGCAGGTACGCGTACTGATCGTGGAGGTCGAGCGCGAGCGACGGCGAATTGCCTTCGCATGCGTCGAGCGCGTCGCGCCGCACGATCGCGAACCCCATCCCCGGCACGCCTTCCAGGCATTTGCCGCTCGCCGAGACCAGCGCGTCGATCCCGCTGTCTGCCAGCGCGATCGGCAGCGCGCCGAACGAACTCATCGCGTCGACGATCAGCCGCTTGCCGTGCCGCCGGCACACGGCCGCGATCGCGTCGAGCGGATTCAGGATGCCGGCGCTCGTTTCCAGGTGCACCAGCGCGACATGCGTGATGCGCGGCTCGCGCGCGAACGCGGCGTCGACCGCCGCCGGATCGACCGCCGCATCCTCGCCGAACGGTAACGCGATCGCTTCGATGCCGAGCCGGCCGAGGATCTTCAGGATGCGCGCGCAATACGCGCCGTTGTCCGGCACCAGCACGACGCCGTCGCGCGGCACCAGCGTGCCGAGCGCCGCCTCGACCGAAAACGTGCCGCTGCCTTGCATCGGCACGCACACGTACTGGTCGCCGCCGTGCGCGATCGCGACGAGATCCGCGCAGACGCTCGCCGTCAACTGGTTGAAAGCCGTGTCCCACGACCCCCAGTCATGTTGCATGGCGTGGCGTGTTGTGGCGGACGTGGTGAGCGGGCCGGGCGTCAGCAGAATCGGGTCGGACATGGTTTTCTCCAGCAAAGCTCGGACGAAACACCGGGGCGGCATTTCTGAATGACTTGCATGATATTGGCAAAATGTGTCACTTTGTGGAAATTGTGGCACTCGTCACGGGGTTGTCATCGAACGCTGTGATCCTTCGGTTGCCGCGCGAAACCACCTGCAGCGCGGCAGCGAGGCCGGCCGGTTGTCGGTCTGCCCGACTGAAACGAGCCGGATCGTGCCCCGGCCGCTTGGTGTTCCGTCTACGGAGAAGTGAGATGACACTGCAGAATTCCTCGCGCGCCGCTGCCGGCGCGTTCCGCAAGCTCGCGCTGGCTGCCTGCGCCGCTGGTCTGCTGCAAGGCGCCGCGATGCCCGCGCATGCGGCGAACGCGGTCGTGCTGTACACGGCGGATGGTCTCGAGAACCTCTATCGCGACGTGCTGCCGGCGTTCGAGAAGAAGGAAGGCGTCAAGGTCAACATCGTGACGGCGGGCAGCGGCGAAGTCGTCAACCGCGCGAACATCGAAAAGAATTCGCCGAAGGCGGACGTGATCGTCACGCTGCCGCCGTTCATCCAGCAAGCCGGCCAGATGGGCCTGCTGCAGCCGTACCAGAGCGTCAACTACAAGAACGTGCCGGCGATCGCGAAGGCGGAGGACGGTACGTGGGCGACGTTCGTGAACAACTACTTCTCGTTCGCGATCAACCCGGACGTCGTGAAGAACCAGCCGAAGACGTTCGCCGACCTGCTGTCGCCGGGCTATGCCGGCAAGGTTGCGTACTCGAACCCGGCGACCGCCGGCGACGGGATGGCCGTGCTGATCCTGACGACCACGCTGATGGGCGAGGACAAGGCGTTCGACTATCTCGCGAAGCTGTCGCAGAGCGTGAAGTTCCACACCAAGGGCACGGGCTACCTGAACGTGCTGCTGTCGCGTAACGAGATCAGCGTCGCGAACGGCGACCTGCAGATGGACCTCGACGACGCCGAGCACGGCGCGCTGTCCGTCAAGCCGATCTTCCTGGCCGCGAAGGAAGGCGACCAGCCGACCACGTTCCAGCTGCCGTACGGCATCGGCCTGATCAAGAGCGGCCCGAACCAGGACGCCGGCAAGAAGCTGATCGACTACCTGATGTCGACGGAAGTGCAGTCGAAGGTGCCGGACATGTACGGCATCCCGGGCCGCACGGACGTGCCGCTGGCCGGCAAGAACGGCGAAGCGGTCAAGAAGGCGATCGCGGGCGTGAGGCTGATCCCGGTCGACTGGACCCAGGTGATGGCGAAGAAGCCGGTGTGGATCGAGCGCTGGAAGAAGGACGTGATCGGCAGCTCGGGCAAGCCGCTCGACGTCGTCAAGCCGAAGTGACCGGCGCACGCCGCCTGTATTAGTGAGCAAGAGGATGAACCCGGTGGAAACCGCCCTGACCCATCCCGGCGCATTCGGCGCCGCCGAGCCGCGTGCGACGCTGCGGTCCGGCGCGCCGGGCGGCGTGCAGATCGAACACCTGAACGTGCGCTACGGCGCACGTACGGTGCTGGAAGATCTGTCGCTGTCGATCGGCGCCGGTGAATTTCTGACCGTGCTCGGCAAGAGCGGCTGCGGCAAGACCACGCTGCTGCGCTTCATCGCCGGGTTCGTGAAGGCCGACGGCCTGACCGGCACGCTGACCGTGGCCGGACGCGACCTGACCTATGCGCCGCCGCACAAGCGCAATCTCGGTCTGCTGTTCCAGAATTACGCGCTGTTCCCACACCTGTCGGTGTTCGAGAACGTCGCATTCGGGCTGCGCGCCCGCGGCATGGCCTCGTCGGAAGTGACGCGCCGCGTCGCCGACGCGCTGAAGCTCGTGCAGCTCGGCGATGCCGGCCACCACCTGCCCGCGCAGCTGTCGGGCGGGATGCAGCAGCGCGTCGCGCTGGCGCGCGCGCTCGTGATCGAGCCGGACGTGCTGCTGCTCGACGAGCCGCTGTCGGCGCTCGACGCCAACCTGCGCGCATCGGTGCGCAGCGAACTGAAGGCGCTGCACGAGCGCCTGCCGAACCTGACCGTCGTCTGCGTGACGCACGACCGCGACGATGCGCTCGTGCTGTCCGACCGCGCGCTGCTGATGCGCGATGGCCACATCGCGCAGCTCGGCACGCCGCAGCAGCTGTACGACGCGCCGCAGGACGGCTACGTCGCGCGCTATCTCGGCCCGGCCAACCTGCTGCCGCCGCACGTGATCTTCCCGCTCGGCGATCCGCGTCACGATGTGCGCGGCAAGGTCGCATGCGTGCGCCCCGAGCGCCTGACCGTGATACCGCTCGCGGCGGGCGGGCTGCACGGCACCGTGTCGTCCGTCGAATGGCAGGGCGCGGACCTGTCGATCGCGGTCGTGATCGACGCGGCGCCCGACGAACCCGTGCGCGTCACGATGCAACGCGGCCGCGGCGCGGCTCCCGAGCGCGGTGCGCGCGTTTCCCTGCATTGCGAGGCAGACGATGTCGTCCTTATCGAGCCCTGAAGCTGGCCTGCCGCCGCACGTGCTCGCGTCGGCCGCCGCGCATGCCGCTGCCGCGCGGCGCCGCAAGCGCATGGGCGACCTGCACCTCGCCGCGCTCGCGATCGTCGTGCTGGGCCCGCTCGTCGTCTATCCGCTGGTGCGGCTCGTGCTGCTGAGCGTGTCCGGCGATCACGGACTGAGCTTCGCCGCGTACCGGATGTTCTTCGGCAATCCCGATACGCGCAGCGTGCTGCTGACGACCGTCGGCGTGCTGTTCGCGAGCGCGGGCACCGCATCGGTGCTCGGCGTGCTGCTGGCAGCGCTGCTGTTCTTCAAGCCGTTCCCGGGCGCATCGCTCGTCACGCGCTTCCTGGAACTGTACGTCGCGTTCCCGTCGTTCCTCGTCGCGTTCACGCTGATCTTCCTGTACGGCTCGCAAGGCTCGATCAGCATCGCGCTGCAGCACCTGTTCCATCTCGAGAATCCGCCGCTCGATTTCCTGTTCGGCATCGGCGGCGTGATTCTCGCGCAGACCGTGTTCTATACGCCGTTCGTCGTGCGGCCGACGCTCGCGTCGTTCGCGACGCTCGACCTGCGGCTGATCGAAGCCGCGCGCAGTCTCGGCGCGTCCGGCTGGATGCTCGCGCGCCGCGTCGTGCTGCCGATCGCGTGGCCGGGCATCGCCGCCGGCACCGTGCTGTGTTTCCTGCTGACACTGAACGAATTCGGGATCCTGCTCGTGCTCGGCAGCGCGCGGCTCGTGACGCTGCCGGTCGCGATCTACAGCAGCGCGACCGTCGATCTCGACCTGCCGACCGCGTCGGCCGGCGCGGTCGTGATGCTCGCGCTGTCGCTGGCGCTGTATGCGGTTTATCGCCGGGTGAACCGGCGCGCGACGGGAGGGAACGATGTCCGCTGAATTCCGTATCGGGCAAGCCGTGCCGCGCCACCAGATCGGCTGGGGCGACACGGTGCTCAAGCATGCGTCGCGCGCGGCGCTCGCGCTGGCCGCGTTCGCCTGTTTCTGGCTGTTCGTGTTGCCCGTCATCGTCGTCGCGCTGTCGAGCGTGTCGACGCAATGGTCGGGCACGATCCTGCCGGCCGGTTACAGCCTGCGCTGGTTCGCGCGGCTCGGGTCGCCCGAATACGACGCGCTGCTGACGAGCCTCGAAATCGGCTTCGGCGTGTCGGCAATCGGCACGATCCTCGGGCTGTGGCTCGCGCTTGCGCTCGAAGGACGCGACCGGCGCGGCCTCGGTGCGGTCGTCGACGCGCTCGTGATGGTGCCCAACGGCGTGCCGAGCGTCGTGCTCGGGCTCGCGGTGCTGATCGCGTATCACCAGAAGCCGCTCGACCTGTCGAGCTCCGCGGCGATCGTCGTGCTCGTGCAGCTCGCGCTGATCTTGCCGTTCTGCTATCGCTGCGCGGCCGCCGCGCTGCGCCCGGAACTGACCGTGCTGCGCGAAGCGGCCGCGAGCCTCGGTGCGCCGCCCGCGATGGTGCTGCGTCGCGTGCTGCTGCCGCAGCTCGTGCCGGCGCTGCGCGCGAGCCTCGCGCTCGGCTTCGCGCTGTCGCTCGGCGAGCTCGGCGCGACGCTGACCGTCTATCCGCCCGGTTTCGCGACCGTGCCGATCGTCGTGATCGGCCAGGTGGAGCGCGGCTATTACCTTCCCGCATCGGCGCTGTCGCTGCTGATGCTCGGCGCGTCGCTTGCGGCGCTGCTGCTGATCGCCGCGCGCGTGCCGCGTGGCAAGCGGGCCGCACCATGAACGCCGCATTCGCGTTGCGTCTGCCCGGCGAGCAATCACCCGCCGGCAAGAGTTCGACGGATCTCGCGGGGCGCTCCGTCGACGTGAACGGCCGGCGCTACCGGCTGCCGGTCGAACCGACCGTCGTCGTCTGCGTCGACGGCTGCGAGTACGACTATCTCGAGCGTGCGGTGGAGGCAGGTGTCGCACCGTTCATCGGCCGGATGATCGCGGAAGGCACCGCATGGCGCGCCGACTGCGTCGTGCCGACCTTCACCAACCCGAACAACCTGTCGATCGTCTGCGGCGTACCGCCGTCGGTCCACGGGATCTGCGGCAACTACTTCTGGGATCCGGCCGCCGACGGCGGTCGCGGCGCCGAAGTGATGATGAACGACCCGGCCTACCTGCGGGCCGGCACGCTGCTCGCGGCGGCGTCCGACGCCGGCGCGCGGGTGGCCGTCGTCACCGCCAAGGACAAGCTGCGCCGGCTGCTCGGCTGGCAGATGAACGGCGTCTGCTTTTCCGCCGAGAAGGCCGCGCAGGCGAATCTTGCGGAAAACGGCATCGTCGACGTGCTCGACTGGGTCGGCCTGCCGTCGCCCGACGTATACAGCTCGGCGCTGTCCGAATTCGTGTTCGCGGCCGGCGTGCGGCTCGCACACGCGAAGCACGATCCCGCGACCGGCCGCCCGAACGTGATCTATCTGCAGGATGCGTTCGACGGCTGGTACGGCGCGCAGGCCGCGCGCGTGATCCTGCCGATCACCGATCCGTACGTCGTGCACCACGGCGCGCTCGGCTCGTTCGCGACCGTGTACCTGACGCCGGGTGTCGACCGGACCGATGCGATGTGGCGCGTCGGCGGGCGCGACGGCGTCGAGCTCGTGCTCGACAACGCGGAAGCCGCCTCGCGCTTCGAGCTGCCGCCCGACCGGATCGGCGACCTCGTCGTGATCGCGCGGCGCGACGTGACGCTCGGCACGCGCGAGCGCGAACACGACCTGTCCGGCCTGACCGTGCCGTTGCGTTCGCACGGCGGCGTGTCCGAGCAGGAAGTGCCGTTGCTGTTCAACCGTCGGATCGAGCGGGACGACCCTGCACGTCGTCCGCGCAACTTCGACGTTTTCGATTTCGTGCTGAACCGGAGCGCATCATGATGGCTCATCCCCGACAGGATCACCCTGCGTTTCGCGCCGAGGCGCTGCGCTGGTGCGGCACGCGCGCGGTGCGCGACCGTGTTTTCGACGTCACCGATCCGTACACCGGCACGCGTGTCGGTACGGCGCCGCTGGCGAGCGTCGATGACGTGCGCGCCGCGTTCGAATACGCGATGGCGTACCGGCCGGCGCTCACGCGTTACGAGCGTTCTCAGATCCTCGAACGCGCGGCCGCGCTGCTGCGCGAGCGTATGGAGGAAGCGTCCGATCTGATCACGCTCGAATCCGGATTGTCGAAACAGGATTCCCGCTACGAGATCGGCCGCGTCGCCGACGTGCTGAAGTTCGCGTCGGGCGAGGCGCTGCGCGATGACGCGCAGAGTTTCTCGTGCGACCTCACACCTCATGGCAAGGCGCGACGCGTGTTCTCGCAGCGGCAGCCGCTCGACGGCGTGATCGTCGCGATCACGCCGTTCAATCACCCGATGAACCAGGTCGCGCACAAGATCGCGCCGGCGATCGCGACCAACAACCGCGTGATCGTGAAGCCATCGGAGAAGGTGCCGCTGTCGGCGTTCTATCTGGCCGACCTGCTGTATGAAGCAGGATTGCCGGAGCCGATGCTGCAGGTGCTGACCGGCGATCCGCGCGAGATCGCGGACGAACTCGTCACGCATCCGCATGCGTCGCTGATTACCTTTACGGGCGGCGTGTCGATCGGTAAGGCGATCGCCGCGCGGGCCGGTTACCGGCGCATCGTACTGGAACTGGGCGGCAACGATCCGCTGATCGTCCTCGACGATGCCGATCTGGAGCGTGCGGCATCGCTGGCCGTGCTCGGCTCGTACCGGAATTCGGGGCAGCGCTGCACGGCCGTCAAGCGGATCCTGGTACATCGCTCGATCGCACCGGCGTTCACCGAATTGCTCGTCGAGAAGACGCGTGCATGGAAGTACGGCGATCCGTTCGATCCGGCGAACCAAATGGGCACGGTGATTGACGATGCGGCGGCGCGGCTGTTCGAGGCACGGGTCGGCGAGGCGGTCGCGCAGGGGGCGCGGTTGCTGACCGGCAACGTGCGGCGTGGCGCGCTGTATGCGCCGACCGTGCTCGACAACGTCGATCCGGCGATGACGATCGTGCGTGAGGAGACCTTCGGCCCCGTCTCGCCCGTCATGACGTTCGACACCATCGACGATGCGATCCGGATCAGCAACGGCACGGCATTCGGCTTGTCGTCGGGTGTCTGTACGGACAGTACGGCCGCGGTCGTGCGGTTCGTGAACGAGTTGAAAGTCGGAACGGTGAATGTCTGGGAGGTGCCCGGATACCGGATCGAGCTGTCGCCGTTCGGCGGGATCAAGGATTCGGGGCTTGGCTATAAGGAAGGCGTTCAGGAAGCGATGAAGAGCTTTACGAACCTGAAGACGTTTTCGCTGCCTTGGGAGTAAGCGGATGGCACTGACGGTGGAAGAGATTCGCGGCCTGTATCGCGAGCACGGCCACGTTGCCTATAGCGGCGAACCGGTCACGCAGCTGGAGCATGCGTTGCAGAGCGGCTTGCTGGCAGAGGAGGCGGGCGCCGACGATGCGCTGGTCGCGGCGGCGTTCCTTCACGACCTCGGCCATCTGCTGAATCGGCAGGGCGAGACGTCGAGCGCGCGCGGGATCGACGACCTGCATCAGTATTACGTGCTGCCGTTTCTGCGACCGCTGTTCAACGACGCGGTGCTGGAGCCGATCCGGCTGCACGTCGACGCGAAGCGTTGCCTGTGCCGGACGGATGCCGGCTACTTCGAGAGCCTGTCGCCGGACTCGGTGCGCAGCCTCTCACTGCAGGGCGGTATCTTCAGTGAAGAGGAGACGGCGGCGTTCCTGCAGCGCCCATTCGCGGAAGACGCGCTGCGCCTGCGCCGCTGGGACGATACGGCAAAGGAGGAGGGCAAGGTGACGCCCGGACTCGATCACTATATGGAGATAGTGGCGCGCCAGGTGCGCGTGGCCTGACGATTCGGCCGCCGCTATTTTTAAGGCCCCGCACGCGATAGCGTGCGGGGCCTTAAATTTTTTCGAGAAACCCCTTGCGCGATCGGCGAACGCTGCTTAGAATCACGCCTCTTTCGCGCTAACGGAAACGCAGCGCGGGGGAAGAAGGGAAGCGGTGCGGTTGAGGGCGGGTTGTAGAGCCCCGGCGCACACGGAGTTGAACCCCAGCCGTCGCAACGAAGCAGTTAAAAAAGTTGTTGACGAACTGAGAAACACGGTTCATAATCTCGCTTCTCTGCTGCTGAAAACGCAGCGCTGCTGAGAAACACGAAGTTCCTCGCAGAAACGCTCTTTAAAAATTAA
>NZ_LKPJ01000062.1 GCF_001443045.1 Burkholderia ambifaria
CTTCAGTTTCAGTAGTCACCTCTGGTTTTGCGACGCGAGATACGTGAAGGCATAAACGACTCAACGGCCGGGCAAGTAACCTGACACAAAAAACAGCACGTCAATGCTGTGGGCTTTTTGAGGTTTGCCCGGCGCGGCTCCCATCATGGGGCGGGATCTTTCCCATCCGCGACCCCGGATAGATTCGAGCAAGTCCACTTCAGGTCAACACTGCCTCGCTTGCAAAAATCGGGCTGACCATAGATTTTTTATTGACGCTCCGCGCATCGTGACCGGATGCGTGTGCCTCGGACCGAAACAGGCCGCCCGCGCACCCTCTGCCCATTGCCTGTCCGCCATGCTTAAATAGCGGTGCTCCCGGTCGCCGGGCCGCCCACATGGCGGCACCAGTCCAGGCCAGCATGTCCGATCGGCATCATGACGACAGACGATACCAAAGTGCCGCTCCGGCTCGCCCGGCGTGGTCCGATAACATTCCGACGCATCACGATCATGACCATCCTGTTCCGTCTTCTCGCGCTCGCTTGCGTGCTGTGGCTCGCGGCATGCGCGTCACCGCCTGCGCCGTCCGCGAGCACGGCGGCGCCGGCCGCTTCGTCGACCAGCCGGGAAGCCGGCGAACGCCGTGGGCTTGGCACCGCATGGGGCGAGTCGGTGCGTTCCGAAACCCGCAAGGTCGATTTCGAACGCGCGGACCCGGCGACGCCGACGGATCTCGCGTCGGTCTACTACAACGATGCGCTGCCCTGGCATCCGCCCGCGTCGCGGATTCGCCGGTTGCCGACGCGCGTCGCGCTTGCGAATGGCGACATCGCGCTGTCGTTCACGGACGAGAAAGGTGTGCCGCTGCGGCTCGCGCGCAGCAACGGCCGCTGGCACATGGCAGGCGTCGAAGGGGCGCGCTATATGATCGTGCTGCGTAACCAGGGGCGCCGTACGTTCGAGGTCGTGTCGTCGGTCGACGGGCTCGACGTGCTGTCGGGGCGGCCAGGCAGCTATACGAATGGCGGCTATGTGCTGTATCCGGGCCGCACGCTGACGATCGAGGGCTTCCGCAAGAGTCGCGACGAAGTCGCCGCGTTCCGCTTCGCATCGGTGCCCGACAGCTACGTCGCGAATTCGAAGTACGGCGATACGGCGAACGTCGGTGTGGTCGGCGTCGCGCTGTTCGCGCAGAAGGAGAGTGACGAGGAGGCGCTGCGTCGCAATGCGAATCCGTTCCCGGGCAACGACGACGGTTTTGCACCGCCGCCCGTGCCGCGCGGCGAGTGACACGCCTGGGCGAACATGGCGGGCGCCAGGCCATGTGCATTCGCGGCGACCGCTTTCAGGTACCATCGCGACCGCGCGACGGGCGGCATCATCGGTTCGTGCGAGCGCCGCGTCGCGACGATGCACCCGGCGGCGCCCCGGATCGCGACCGGCCACATCGCCCCTTCGTCATGAAACCGAGGAATCTTCGTGAAGTTCATCCACGCGGCAGACATTCATCTTGACAGCCCGTTGCACGGCCTGAGCGCATATCCCGACGCGCCTGCCGCGCAGTTGCGCAATGCGTCGCGCGAGGCGCTGCGGCAACTCGTGGATCGTGCGATCGAAGAGGAGGTTGCGTTCCTCGTGATCGCCGGCGACCTGTACGACGGCGACTGGAAGGACCACAACACCGGCATTTTCTTCGGCCAGCAAATGGGCCGCCTGCGCAAGGCCGGCATTCGCGCATTCGTGCTCGGCGGCAATCACGATGCCGAAAGCGAGATGACGAAGAAGCTGACCCTGCCCGACAACGTCACCGTGTTCGGCCACCGCAAGCCGGAAACGTACAGGCTGCCGGAATTCGACGTGGCGCTGCACGGGCAGAGCTTCAAGGACAAGGCCGTCGTCGACAATCTCGCGATCGGTTATCCGGACCCCGTGCCGGGCTGCTACAACATCGGCGTGCTGCACACCGCGCTCGAAGGCTATGCGGCGCATGCGAACTATGCGCCGTGCACGCTGGCGGAACTGCATGCGAAAGGCTACGACTACTGGGCGCTCGGCCACGTGCACGAGTTCCAGCAATGGTCGGGGCCGTCGACCGTCGTGTTTCCCGGCAACCTGCAGGGCCGCCATATCCGCGAGACGGGCCGTCGCGGCGCAGTGCTCGTGACGGTCGAGCCGGGTCGCACGCACGTCGAACGTCTGTACCTCGACGTGCTGCGGTGGGAGGCCATGTCGGTCGACGCGTCCGACTGCTTCACGGTCGCGGATCTGTCGAGAAAGATCGGCCAGTCGCTGGAGGCGCTGCTGAGCGTCGATGGTCACGTGCCGCGCGCGGTGCGCGTGACGGTCACGGGGCGCACACCCGCGCACGGCCTCTTTTTCGGCCGCGCGCCGCAACTGCGTGCGGAAGTGCTGAACCAGGTCGGCATCATCGGCAACGAGCGGCTGTGGCTGGAGAAGGTCAGGCTCGCGACATCCGCGCCCGAGCAGCCGCAAGGCGAGAGCGAGCAGATCGAGGCGCTCGAGGACCTGAAGCAGATACTGGCCGATGCCGCGCACGATCCGGACTTCCTCGCGCTGCTCGAGCGCGACCTGAAGCCGTTCGTCGGCAAGGTGCGCAGCGACGTGAAGGAGGAAGTGCCGCTGCTGACGATGGCGCGCGCCGGCGAACTCACGGCGCTGGTCGAGCAGGTTGGTCCCGCGTTGCTCGCGCGGCTGGCGAGGGGGGAATAAGCGATGCGCATCAGCCAGCTCGATCTGATCAAGTACGGCAAGTTCACCGACGAGACGCTGCGCTTTCCGTCGGCGGGCCAGGATTTCCACGTGATCGTGGGGCCGAACGAGGCCGGCAAGTCGACGATCCGGACGGCCGTGTCGGAACTGCTGTTCGGGATGAAGCTGCAGACGCCGCTCGATTTTCTGCACGCAACGCCCGAACTGCGGATCGGCGGCGTGCTGGAGAGCGGCACCGGCGCGCTCGCATTTCATCGCGCCCGCGGGCGCACCCCGCTGCGCACGCCCGCCGACGACAAGCTGCCGGACGACTATCTGAACGCCATCCTCGACGGCGCGACGCGCGAATTCTTCGAGCAGATGTTCGGGCTCGACCACGGGCGGCTCGTCGACGGCGGCCGGAGCATTCTCGACGCGTCAGACAAGCTCGGTCAGGTGCTGTTCGAATCGGCGGCGGGCGTCGGCACGCTCGGGCCCGTGCGCGAGGAACTCGACGCGCGCTCGGGCGAGCTGTGGGCGCCGCGACGCAGCGGCAGCGCATTCGCGCAGGCGGAAGCGTCGTTCAACGAAGCGGTCGGCGAACTGAAGGCGGTTCAGGTACGTACGCGCGACTGGGTTGATCGCAAGGAGGCGCGCGATGCGGTCGAGCAGGAGATCGAGCAGGCGCGCGCGGAGCAGCGTCGCCTCGAAGCGCTGCGCTCGAAGCTCGAGCGCGTGCGGCGGCTGGCACCGTACCTGAAGGAATTGACGATCAAGGAAGCGGCCCTTGCCGAACTGGGCGCTGTCGTCGAATTGCCGCCGACCGCGTACGCGGACCTGCTGAAAGCGCAAGGCGATCTCGCGGCCGAACAGAAGGTGCTCGAGGAGCGCCGTGCGGACCTGCTCGCGAAACGGCAGGCGCGCGATGCGATCGATCCGGATGCCGACGCGCTGGCGCTCGAAGGCGACATCGAAGCGCTTGACCGGTTGCGCGGCGCATGCATGAATCACGCGCAGGATCTGCTGTTGCTGGGCGCGGACGTCGAGCGGCATCTGTCCGCCGCCGGTTCCGCTGCGGCGCAGCTCGGCTGGCCGACCGACGAGGCGTCGCTGCGCGCGGCACTGCCGAGCGCGCTGTCGCTGAAAACGATCGCGAACCTGTTGCGCGACCATGGCGCGCTGCATCAGGCGCTGGCCGGTGCGCGCGAATCGCTCGACGAGCGCATGCAGGAACTCGCGCAGGCGCAGGAACAACTGGCGCGCCTGTCGACGGTCGATGTGCCGGAAGTGCTTCGCGCGGCGCTTGCCGAGGCACAGGGTTTTCGCGGCAGTGGCCAGCGCGAACAGGCGCTCGAACGCGACATCGCCGCCGCGGAGCGCACGCTTGCCGGCGCGCTCGATGCGCTCGGCCAGTGGCGCAAGCCGGTCGACGCGCTGCGTGTGCTCGATGTACCGTCGGCGGCGCGGCTCGGGGCGCTGCTCAACGAAGCAAGCGAGCGCGCGAGTGCTGCGGTCGCCGCTCGCGATGCGCGGGACGGCGCGCAGGAAGAACACGAGCGGCTCGAACTGCAGGAGAAGCATTTCGCGGAGACCCACAAGGTCGTCACGACCGCCGAGGTGCTGGCGGCTCGCGCACGCCGCGACGGTGCGTGGGGCGACGTTCGCAGCGGCGCGGTCGATCTTGCAACGGGTGCGCCTGCCGTCGACGATGCGATTCGCCTCGCCGACGAACTCGTCGATGCGCAGCTCGGCGCCACGCAAGCGGCGGCGACGCTGCAATCGCTGCGTCAGCAGGTCGAATCCGCCCGCGCCGTATTGACGCGCCGGCAGGCGGCGGTGGACGAGCGTGAGCGCGAGCTGGCCGCGCATCGCGACGCATGGTCGGAACTGGCGACGACGGCCGGCCTGCCCGGCATGCCGCTCGCGGCGATGGGCGACTGGCTCGCGAAGCGCGACACGGTGTTTGCCGCGCAGCTCGAGCTTGAGCGCCAGCGCCGCGAATTCGCGACGATCCGCGATGCGCGGGCCGACGCGGAAGCCGCGTTGCGTTCGGCGCTGCGCCTGGTATCGCGCGGCAGCGACGCCGAAGGGCTGGCGGCACTCATCGCGATCGCCGAGACGTTCGTGCAATCGGCCGAGAAGACGCTCGCGCAGAAGGACAGCCTGGAGGACCGTGCGCGCGAAGCCGAACGCGGATGCGCGACCGCCCGTTCACGCGCCGGCCAGGCCCAGACCGCCTACGATGCGTGGCAAGCGCAATGGCACGACGCGCTCGCCGACGCGAAGCTCTCCGCGAATGCGGTGACGCTGGCTGCGGCGGAAGGGGCGCTCGGGCTCGCGAATGCAGTGACGGCCGAACTGGTCGACGCCGATGCGCCGCGCAACCGGATGGCCGCGATCCGTGCGGAGCTGGCTGCGCTCGAGGCCGGCGCACGGCGGCTCGCCGAAGCGCTCGAGCCCGCATGGCTCGCGAGCGGCGACTGGCTGGACGTGGCGCGCCGATTGACGATGCGCGTTGCGGCCGCGCGGGAAATCGCGCGCGCGATCGGGCGAGCCGACGACGCGCTGCGGCACGCCGACGGCAAGGTTGCCGATGCGTCCGCCGCGGTCGCGGGTGCGGATGCGCGCATTCAGCCGTTGCTGCAACTGGCCGGCGTCGTGTCGATCGATGCGGCGCTGCCGCTGGCCGAACGATCGGATCGGCAGCGCCAGCTTCGGCAGGCCGTCGATGCCGCGAAGGAGGCACTGGTGCGTGACGGCGACGGGTTGTCCCAGGTGGCCGTCGAGGCCGAGGTCGCGGAACAGGACATCGCCGACGTGCCCGCGCATCTCGAAGCGGTGAAGCAGTCGCTCGGCGATGTCGGCAAGCGCCTGAACGCGCTCGCGCAGCAACAGGTCGTCGCCCAACAGGCATTCGGCGCGATCGACGGCCAGGCGAACGCGGCCGTGGCCGAGGCGAAGCGGCAGGAAGCGCTGGCCGCGATGGGCGACGCGGCGGAACAGTATCTGGAAGCGGCGACCGCGAGCCGTCTGCTGAAGTGGGCGACCGATCGCTATCGCGACCAGAAGCAGGGGCCGATGCTGCGCCGGGCGGGCGAGATTTTCGCGGGGCTCACGCTCGGCGAATTCGCGCGGTTGACCGTCGACACCGAGCGGACGCCGCCCGCGCTGTACGCCCGGCGCACGAAGGGCACGTCGGTCGAGGTCGTCGGCCTGAGCGAAGGGACGCGCGATCAGCTGTTCCTCGCGTTGCGGATCGCGGCGCTCGAACTGCAGCTCGCCAGCCGGACCGGGTTGCCGTTCGTTGCCGACGATCTGTTCATCAACTTCGACGATGCGCGTGCGAAGGCGGGGCTCGAGGCGCTGCGCGATCTGTCGACGCGGACCCAGGTGCTGTTCCTGACGCATCACGATCACCTGCTGCCGCTCGTGCGGGACGTGTTCGGCGCGCAGGTCAACGTGGTCGCGCTGCAGCGCGAGGCGCCCGGCGCATGACGCCAGGCGGCTCGATATTCCAATATATGGGAATGGTCATCGCGTACAGGTAGTATGTGCGGTTCCGAAACGCACGCGACCGGCTCTGCCGGTCGAGGTCAGGCCACACGAGGGGTCAACAATGAACAAGCTGGTAGCTGCCATTGCGTTCGCGGCGGACAAGCATCGCAATCAGCGGCGCAAGGACGACGAGGCGTCGCCGTACATCAACCATCCGATCGCGCTGGCGGATGTGCTGGCCAACGAAGCCGGCATCGAGGACGAGCGCGTGATCGTCGCGGCGGTGTTGCACGACACGATCGAGGACACGGAGACCACCGAGCAGGAACTGCTGCGGCTGTTCGGCAAGGACGTCGCGGACATCGTGATGGAAGTCACCGACGACAAGTCGCTGCCGAAGGACGAACGCAAGCGCCTGCAGGTCGAGCATGCGGCGAGCATCAGCCGGCGCGCCAAGCTCGTGAAGCTGGCCGACAAGATCTGCAACCTGCGCGACATCGCGCGGCATCCGCCCGCGGACTGGCCGCTCGAGCGCAAGCAGGCGTACTTCGACTGGGCGAAGTCGGTCGTCGACCGGATGCGCGGCGTGCATCCGGGCCTGGAAGGGATCTTCGATGCCGCGTACGACGCGCGGCCGGTGGACTGACGCGCAGCCATGCAGGCGGCCCGATCCCGATCCGTCGCGCGATCATTGCCTGCGGTGGCGGGCGTCGACGTGGGCGGCGACAGGAAGCAATGCGATCTCGTGATCCTGCGCGGCTCGACGATCGTCTGCCGCGAGGCGCGGATCGCGCCCGAAGTGCTGCCTTCGCTGTGTATCGAGCATGACGTGGTGGCCGTCGGCATCGATGCGCCGAGCCTGTGGTGGACGGGAAGCGGGCGCCGCGCGGCCGAGCAGGCGCTCGCGCGTGAACGGATCTCGTGCTTTCCGACGCCGTCGCGCGAGCAGGCCGTGGCGAGCACGTCGGGCTTCTTCGACTGGATGTTCATGGGCGAGCGCGTTTATCGCGCGCTGGCGGATGCCTATCCGCTGCTCACCGACGCGCGGTATGCCGGCGGGCGCGTGAGCTTCGAGACTTATCCGTACGCGATTACCTGCGCGATGCTAGGCAAGGCGATCGCGTCGGCGAAGCAGAAACGCAACCAGCGCCGGCAGTTGCTGGCGCAACTCGGAATCGACGTGTCGGCTCTGCGCTCGGTCGACGCGCGCGATGCCACGCTGTGTGCACTGACCGCGCAATACGTGATCGATGGAAACGCGCACGCGTATGGCGATGCGGAGGGCGGGTATATCCGTGTGCCGATCGTCGGCGAGACGATCGTGCTCGATACGCTCCCGTCAGGGGCCGCGGCTGGCCGGTGCCCGTGAACCCGTGACAACAGGGTGAGCTTTTTCGGGAGAGGGTATCGGTCTGTCGACGTCGGGGTGTCGAGCAGTGGCAGCCGGTCGGCATGTGCAAGGCCGGTGGCGTGCGCAACATATGGAGTCGTTGCGCCGTACGTTTCCCGGCCGTGATGCTCAGTCCTCGAGAATGGACTTCGGCACGCTCGAGAGATCGCAAGCATCCGCTTGTTCGAAATAGGCGTGCGCATCGTCGATCATCACGACCGCGACGTCGATCAGTTCGTCGAGTCGCTGCAGCAGCGATTCGCGCCACTCGATGTCCTCGTCGCGCTCGGGGGTCTTGTCGAGCTGCTCGATGATCGAATCGGCCGTCTGCAGGAACGGGATCGCCTGCTGATAGTTTTCGATCGAGACCATCGCCGCGTTGCGCGCGCCGACGAGCCGTTCGCGATGCTCGTCCGCCAGCTCGGACTCGCCGCTGATGCGCGGCAGGACATCCGAGATGCGTTGCAAAAGCGGCGGGACCTGTTCTTCCAGCATGACGGCGCGCTCGCGCAGTGCCGCATATTCGTCGCGAAGATCGGCGTCGCCGGATTGAGTGGTGCTGTCCATCGTCGGTATGAGTGCGTTGTTCGATCGCGGCATGATACTCGACGGCACGTACCCTTACGTTTGTTCCGCCGCCTGGTGACTGGCGTGAGGTGAATACGGGAAGCTGTCGACCTCCTATATAGGCGGAAAGAAGGACGCGTATTGGATCCTTCGCAAGCGCCTCGCGCTGCAGTAGATAGAGCGCTATGTGCCGAGCCCCCGTGCGCGGCAGCGCACGGGGGCTTTTTCAAAATATTTTCACAAAGGGGGTTGCGGAGACGGGGTGGGGTGCTTAGAATCACGCCTCTTTCGCGCTAACGGAAACGCAGCGCGGGGGAAGAAGGGAAGCGGTGCGGTTGAGGGCGGGTTGTAGAGCCCCGGCGCACACGGAGTTGAACCCCAGCCGTCGCAACGAAGCAGTTAAAAAAGTTGTTGACGAACTGAGAAACACGGTTCATAATCTCGCTTCTCTGCTGCTGAAAACGCAGCGCTGCTGAGAAACACGAAGTTCCTCGCAGAAACGCTCTTTAAAAATTAA
>NZ_LKPJ01000063.1 GCF_001443045.1 Burkholderia ambifaria
CAGACCGTTTGCACCGAGACACCCAGCTCCCGCGCAATCACCGTATTGGAGTGACCCTCGTGGGCCCACAACGCGATCCGCGCCCGCATCACGTCTCGCTGCGTAGCCGTCTTCCGCTCGATCAGCGATCGCAGTTCCTGTCGTTCTTTATTCGCCAGCTTCACTGGCGTTGCATGTCGGCCTCGGCTCATCCAGACATGATAACCAAGGCAGTTATTTATTCAATCTATTTGCGGGATGTTGTACTAGTTGGGAGTGCGGAGGCTTCAAGTCTCTTGCTTCCTGTCGTGTGTCGGCGTACGTCAGACCGGTGGGGCAGCAGACGGCCAGTTGCGGTCATCGGAGCCGGACCCACGATGAACATTCAGCCGGCCGCTTCGCTTTCGCAAGCAGCCGTCGAGCGAGCTGGGCACCGTTGCGCCGCCGCACACGGGTTGAGAAAGGCACGTCGAACCGTGTTCGACTTCAAAAAGCCGTCGAACGATACACGTCTTTAGTGAAAGCGCGCCGAGGCCACATCATTGGCCTGTTTTTATGTCTCGGCGCCGACGACTGTTTTGCCTCACTTTTGTTTGTTCTGACTGACCGCCGCCCTCAAGGCGAGCAAATAGCTCTCCACGCCAAAACCGCAAATCTGCCCATCGACCACCTCCGCGAACACGGAATGGTGCCGAAACGGCTCTCGCGCATGGATGTTTGACATATGCAGCTCCACGACCGGGCAGGTAAGAATCGCCAGCGCATCGCGGATGCCGTAGCTGTAGTGGGTCCATGCTCCGGCGTTGATCAGCACGGCATCACAGCGCTCTTCGAAGGCGCGATGAATGCGCTCGCACATTGCCCCTTCGTGGTTCGTCTGGAACGACTCCACCTGTACTCCGAGTTCGGTGCCGAGAGCCTGCAAACGGGCGTCGATTTCATCCAGCGTGATCGTCCCGTACTGCACGGGATCACGCTTGCCGAACATGTTGTGATTGATACCGTGAAGCATCAGGATCTTCTTCATTTGTCGCTCCTTCGAATATTTAATCCAGTGGCACCGTGAGCCGGTCGATCACCGCCCGCGTAGCGGGCCGCACGCCACGCCACCAGTCGAAGGCTTCCGCTGCCTGTTCGACGAGCATACCCACGCCATCCGCGACGATTCGCACGCCCGCGTTGCGCGCGAGCCGCAGAAAGGGTGTCAATCGCTTCCCGTAGGCAAGTTCGTAGGCCGCGCCTTCGGGACTGAATACACTTGGAGGAACGGGCGGTAGATCCCCCGTGAGACTGGCTGACGTCGCGTTGACCACCAGATCGAAGCGGCCCATCGCTTCCAGGTCCCCATATCCGCATGCAGAAAGCGGACCGCGCGCGCTCACCTGAGCCGCGAGCGCGCGGCCTTTGCCAATGTCGCGATTGGCGATGACCATCTCGGCCGGCCGAGCAGACAGGAAGGGCAGCAACGCCCCCCGTACGGCGCCGCCCGCGCCGAGTATCAGTACCCGCTTGCCGGCCATCGGCAGGCCGAGATTGACCTCGATGTCTCGCACAAGTCCGATGCCGTCGAAATTCTCTGCGACGATGCGACCGTTCTCGAACTTCATCGCGTTGACGGCTCCGGCAAGCTCCGCGCGCTCGCTGCGTTCGTCGGCCATGGCGAAGGCTTTCAGCTTGAAGGGCGCCGTGACGTTCATTCCCTTGCCGCCCGCCGCAGCGAACGTGCGCACGGATTCGGCAAAGGCCTGCTCGGGTTCCAGCGGTCCTTCGATGGCGGTATAAGCCATGTCCTGCTGCTTTTCCTCTGCAAAGAGCCCATGAATCAGGGGAGATTTGGTGTGTCCGATCGGATTGCCGATCACCGCGTACTGGTCCGTCATCATGTCCTCACTTTGAAAATAAAACGCCTTCGGTCTGCATGGCGTCGATCTCGGCAGGACCGAAGCCCAGCGACTGCGCCACTTCCACGTTGTGCTGACCGAGTTCCGGCCCGACGTCGCGAATCGTCGTGTCGCAATCGGAAAAGCGAAACGGCAGGTTCGGAAGGCGCAGCGTGCCAAAGCGCGGATGCTGCTGCTCCACCACCATGCCGCGCGCGACGATCTGTGGGTCTGCTAGCACTTCGTCGATGCGCTGCACTTTGGCGCAAGGCACATCGACGCCGTCCAGCAGTTCGAGCACCTGCGTGACTGGTCGCGCGGCGACCCAGGGCTTCACAACCGAGAGAATTTCCACGCGGTTGGCATTGCGTCCGTTGAGGTTATGGAATCGCGTGTCGTCGCCGAAGCCTGCCGGTCCGCCGTGTGCTTCGACGAGCGTGGCGAAGCGCTTCCACGCGTCGTCCACTTGCGCGGCGATGACGAGATCGCCGTCGGCTGCCCTGAATACGCCGTAAAGCGTTGACGTCGGCATGTCGTGACCCGTCTGTTCGGGCAGAACGCCTCGCATCGTGTAGCACTGCACCGCATATTCGTGCATCGACACGAGTGTGTCGTAGAGCGCCATGTCGATGTGCTGGCCCCGGCCGCTCTTCACGCGACCGAGCAGGGCGGCGTTGATCGCGGCGAGTGCGTGGATGCCCGTGTACATGTCGCCGAGGGAGATGCGCATCAGCGGCGGTGGCGAACCGGGCTCGCCGATCATCTGCATGATGCCGCTCTTCGCTTCGGCGATCAGGCCGAAACCCGCGCGATGCGCATCCGGGCCGGTGTGTCCATACGCCGAGATGGAGCAATACACGAGGCGCGGATTGCGTGCCGAAAGCGCTTCATATCCGAGGCCGAGTTTGTCGAGCGCACCTGGCCGGTAGTTTTCGATGAACACGTCCGCCGAATCGCACAGACGCTGCATAAAGTCCTTGCCACGCGGATCCTTCATGTTCGCGCTCACGCCGCGCTTGCCCATGTTGAGCTGCAGGAAGTAGGCGCTTTGCTGGTCATCGAGCACGGTGGCGTGCTGGCGCCCGGCGTCGCCACTGCCGGGACGCTCGACCTTGATGACTTCGGCGCCGAGTGCCGCGAGACAGCGTCCCACATAGGGACCAGCCAGGAAGTGGCTGTAGTCGACGACGCGGATACCTTCGAGAGGACGGGCTTGCATCAGAACGCTCCCGGGCGACGCGGCACCATCAGACGATGCTCACCGCGCTGGACGACGTGGCCGTCCTGGTTGATCAGCTCGGACGGCAGCACGACGATGCCCCAGTCCGGACGACTCTTGCTTGCGCGCATCGCGCCCACGCGGAACTTCACGTGCAGCACGTCGTTGACCTTGATCGGCAGAAGGAAATCCCACGTCCAGCCGAGCGACATGCCCGGCAGGAAACGGTACTCGCTCTGCGTCTTGAGCCCGTCCGCGATCGACAAACCGAACAGGCCATGCGCGACGATCGAACCGAAGTGGCTGGCGTTGGCATAGGCCTCATCGACGTGCACCGGCGTGTGGTCGCCCGTGAGGTCGGCGTAGGCCAGGATGCGTTCCTTGGTAACCGTGTAGGTCGGGCTCAGGCATTCGTCGCCATCGCGGGCGTCGTCCCAGTATTTTTCAATGATCGTCATGGTCATGCCTCCGCGCGTGGGTTGATCGCCAGCGCCTGCGCGACGCATGCGGCGGGTTTCGCCTGAATCAGTTCAACCGCGAGGCCGTCGGGCAGACGCAGCCAGTTAGGCCCCTGCGGCATTTCGGTGACACCGAACGCTTGCGCTGCGGCGAGCGCGGCCTCAAGGTCTTCGCACATCACGCCCAGATGCGCGAGGCGGCCCTCGGGACCTTCGTTGCGCGGGTCGTGGATGAATTGCAGGCCGCCGAGCGTCCAGTACTGACGTGGCTCCTCGCGGGTGCCGTCCACTTCGCGCATCGTCATGCCGAGAACTTCTTCGAAGAAGCGAATGTGCCAGTGGATGTCCTTCACCCAGATCGCGACGTGTTCCACATACGCTCTGGAGCCGCTCATGCTGTCGCTCCCTCTCGTTGCTGGTCCGTCATGGCGCGCTCAATTCCCTTGATGCACGCGACCAGCGTCGAGTTGACGGGCGTCGGCACACCAAGCCGTTCGCCCCAGCGCACGACTGCCCCGTTGATGAAGTCGATCTCCGTCACCGAGCCTTTCTCCAGGCTTTGCAGCATCGAGGTCTTGAACTCGGGCGAAAGCCCTTCGGCTGCCAGCGTCCACGCTTGCTCCGCATCCGTCATGGACAGCCTGACGCCAGCTACCTTCGCGGCAGCCATCGCCTCGGCCACGGCGGCGAGCGCGGTCGCCTTGAGGACGGGTTCTTCGTAGAGTTGGCCGTAGGTGAGACGCGTGATGCCGGTCAGCGCGCCCGTTGCGACATTGATCAGCAACTTGTCCCACATCGTGCCGAGGATGTTGTCGCTGACCGTGGTCGCGAGACCCGAGGCATTGAAGACTTCGGCGATCGCCTGCACCCGTCGCGTGATCTGGCCATCCAGTTCGCCGATATAAGTGAACTTTCCGCGTACCCCGGACTGGATGTGGCCCGGTGCGCGTAATACTCCTCCGACATACGTCTTGCCCGCCAGCACACGCTCACGCCCCACGATCTCGCTGAGAACGTCTTCGTGGCCGAGGCCATTCTGCAAAGACAGCACGACGGTGTCGGGCCCGATCAGGTCCAGCGCGCCGCGCATGGCCGAGTCCGTGTGAAAGGACTTGACCAGCACGACCACAAGATCCACGGGGCCGACTTCAGCGGCTTGCGTCGCGGCGCGGACCTGGACGCGCCGGGAACCGTCAGCATCGTCGACTTGCAGGCCGTCACGACGCATCGCCTCGACGTGCGCCAAAGAGCGGTCGATCAGCCAGGTCTCGTGACCACCCTGAGTGAGTGTGGAACCGATGGCGCAGCCCAGCGCGCCGGCCCCCAGAATTGCGATCTTCATTGGCGTCTCCGTGATGTGTTGATGCAACGATATGAGTCGTCGCTCACCACGGCAATGCAATGGCTACAATGACATCATTGCATAACGCAATGATGACCATGAACCTGACCGAACTGCCCGACCTGAAGCTGCTGCAGCTTTTCGACCTGCTGTACGACGCCCGCAACGTCACCCGCGTGGCGGAGCAGCTCGGACAGAGCCAGCCGACGATCAGTATCTGGCTAGCAGGCTGTTGAAAAGCGCCCCGTCATGAAGACCGAAGCAATGTTCAGGAGTGTTTTGCGTGCAGTTTCCTGCTGAAATCCGGATGCGCCGGCCCGTTCGCGCAGGCAATTCAGCGACGCGGCGCTGCCGCGCCCCACAGGCCACGGGCCCCGGCGGTTCATTGCACCGCTCCCGCGAGCACCTCGTCCATTATTCGTGCCATGCGCGTGAGGTTGCTCGCGACCATCGTCAGCTTGAAGTGCTGGTCGACCCGCTTGATGCCACGATACACCGTCTGGCGGATTCGGCCCACCGTCTTGCCCCAGCCGAAATGTTCCTCGATACGCTTGCGGATGACCTGGCTGATCCGGTATCCCTCGTGTCGCGATGTGCGGTCATCGATCGCGCTGCCGCCCGCGCGCGCATCATTGCGTGCGACATGCGGGGTCACGTTGCGCGCCCGACAATCGTTCACGAAGTCCTGCGTGTCGTACGCCTTGTCTGCACCGACCGTCTTGGCGTGAGCGCCCGGCACGCAGTCGAGCAGTCGCAGCGCATTGGCCCGCTCGGCGAAGCCATCTGCATGGCTGACCACCGCGCCGACCACCAGACCCGAGCGGTTCTCCATCAGGATATGCCCTTGGTAGCAGAGGATGGCCGGACTCTGCGTGCTCTTCTTGTACAGGCGCGAGTCCGGATCGGTGCCCGACTCATGCGTCGCATTGCTGCGCCGCTCGCCTTTCCAGTCAGCCTCGGCGTTGCGCCCGCCACCGGCCGGTGGATCGTCCGATCCGTCCTTGCGGCGAAAGCTCTTGTGACTCGCCCATGCCTGGATAAGCGTGCCGTCCACCGAGAAATGCTCCCGGGACAGCAGGCCCTGCCGGTCGGCCAGAGTCATGACTTCCGTGAAGAACGACTCCACGACCTCATGCTCGAGCAGCCGGTCACGGTTCTTCGAGAAGACCGAGTGGTTCCACACAGTGTCCTCAATGGCCAGTCCGACGAACCAGCGGAACAGCAGGTTGTACTGCATCTGCTCCATCAGCATGCGCTCGCTGCGCACCGAGTAGAACACCTGCAACAGCAACGCCCGAACCAGTTTCTCCGGCGCAATCGAGGCTCGCCCGCTGTCCGCATAGATGATGCCGAACAGTCCGTTGAGCCGCTTCAACGCCTGATTTACCAGAAGCCGGATGGGGCGCAATGGATGATCGGCTGGAACGAAGTCCTCGAGCTTGACCGTCGTGAACAGGGCTTCCTGCATCTCATCCATTCCACGCATCGAATTCTCTGCCAAAGATCATGAACACAATATCCATAACGCTTGGCCTCGGAACCCCGTTTACACGGGGGCGAATTTCAACAGCCTGCTAGTCTTACTGTGTCAATAAATCAGCATTGGATGCTGAACAAAACGGACATCGCTCGAGCCGGCGCGTGATGTATGCAGCGATACGCCAGCGCAGCGTGGTGATGGAATCAGCCACGTGGCGCTGCATGCGCTGGGGACCCGCGTGGCACGTAATCCGAGGGTAAGGCAAATGGGTCGCGGATCGCGGAGTTTTTTTTACTGTCGCCTTGAATGAGGCGTTGAGCAACAAGAAACCCATAGGCAGCAA
>NZ_LKPJ01000064.1 GCF_001443045.1 Burkholderia ambifaria
CACGAGGTGCGCGATCACTTCGGTGTCGGTCTGCGACACGAATTCGTAGCCCTTCGCGCGCAGCGCTTCGCGCAGCGTCTCGAAGTTCTCGATGATGCCGTTGTGCACCAGCGCGAGCGCGTTCGACGAGAAGATCGGGTGCGCGTTGTGCGTGACGGGCGCGCCGTGCGTCGCCCAGCGCGTGTGTGCGACGCCGGTCGTGCCTTCCAGGTGCGATTCGCGCACCTGCGTGTCGAGATCGGCAACGCGCGCGACGCTGCGCGCACGCTTCGGCGCGCCCGGCTCGAGCACGGCGACGCCGCACGAATCGTAGCCACGATATTCGAGGCGCCGCAATCCTTCGATCAGCACCGGAACGATATTACGCTGCGCAACTGCGCCGACAATGCCGCACATGAATGGTCAATCCTGTAAGTCGACGCGGGCGCCATGCGGGCGCCCGCAAATGAGTTGGCTATATTCCCTGATGGAGCAGAGCCGCCTTTGCGGTCTTCGTCTCCTCATTGGGCGGGAGCACACCATCGGTGACGTCCCTTTTCAGATTGCGCGATCATCACGCCGCGATGGGCGAATCGGCGCGAGCAATTGCATGTCCGAGCTGACGAACATATCGCGTTCGAGCACGGCCCAAGAGTGACTCGTGGCTTTGGTCTGGTCAATGCCGCTGGCGCTCCTTCCTCACCACCATCCACCTCGGCACCCTGAACCGCACGATGCTGAGATAAAGCCACACATACGTCAGCGCAAACAGCACGACAAACACGAACAAATGCACGGTGTGCCGCCAGAACAACGTCGCCGGAATCACCGCGACGAGGCACAGCAGCCAAAGATAAGGCGAAGTAAGCGAATTCCGCCGCGTGAGATCGTGCGCATGCTTGGTGCCCACGGCCCAGCGCATCAGTCGCTTGTACACGAGCATGTGCAGGTGCACGCCATCCGGAATCCCCGGTGACATCCCGCGGATGAATTTCTTCCGGTAGATGGAGAAGCAGGTCTCGAAGATCGGGTACATGAACAGCAGCACCGGGTACCACGCTGACACCTCGTGATTGCGCATCACCAGCATGATCGCGAGTTCGGCGAGCATGAAGCCGATGAAATACGCGCCGCCGTCGCCGAGGAAGATCAGCCCGGCGGGGAAATTCCACAGGAAGAAGCCGAGCACCGCGCCCATCATGATGATCGACGCGGACATCACGACGGGGTCGTTTACGTGGAACGCGACGTAGGCGAGCGATGCGAACATCATGAAGCTGACCATCGACGCGAGGCCGTTGAAGCCGTCGATGATGTTGATCGCGTTGGCCAGCGCCGCGACCGCGAGCACGGTGATGAATGCCGAAATGGCTGCGTAGTGGAGCAGGAAGTCGAGCGGCGGCACGCTGATGCGCGTCACCGCGATGCCCAGCAGCCAGAACGCCAGCGCGGCCGCGCCCATCGTGCACAGCAGCCGCGCGCGCGGCGACACGCGCTTGGTCAGGTCCTCGACGAGGCCCGACAGGAACGCCGGCATCCCGCATGCGGCGATCCCGAGGATGCTGCCGGCGATCGTCGGATAGCGCCGGGACAGGATCAGCGCGGCAATGACGACCCCGGCGAGGATCCCGATGCCCCCGACGCGCGGCACTGGCCGCACGTGGAATTTCTGCACGCCGGCCAGGTCGCTGTCGATCGAGAATTTCTCGTGAAGGTGCGCATAGCGCACGATGAACAGCGTGACGAGCAGGGAGACGATGAAGCCGGACGCGAAGCTGAGCATGGGATCGCTCGAAAAATGGACAGCGGATTATACAAAACCGCGGGGGTTCCCCTCCTGCCATTTCCAGTGGTCGGCGCACATCTCGTCGATCCCGAGCGTCGCGCGCCAGCCGATCAGGTCGGCCGCGGCCTGCGGATTCGCGTAGCACTCGGCGATATCGCCCGGGCGGCGCGCGACGAGTTCGTACGGCACCGGGCGGCCCGACGCCTTCTCGAACGCGCGCACGACTTCCAGCACGCTGTAGCCCTGGCCCGTGCCGAGGTTCACGACGAAGCTCGCATCGCGCTTCGCGAGCGCGTCGAGCGCGGCGATGTGCCCCTTCGCGAGATCGACGACGTGGATGTAGTCGCGCACCCCGGTGCCGTCCGGCGTCGGGTAGTCGGAGCCGAACACGCGCAGCTTCTCGAGCTTGCCGACCGCGACCTGCGCGACGTACGGCATCAGGTTGTTCGGGATGCCGGCCGGATCCTCGCCGATCAGCCCGCTCGCATGCGCGCCGACCGGGTTGAAGTAGCGCAGCGTCGCGATGCGCCACGACGGGTCCGATACCTCGAGATCGCGCAGGATCTGCTCGGCGATCAACTTCGACTGGCCGTAAGGATTGGTTGCGGACAGCGGGAACGATTCGTCGATCGGTGAGCGCTCGGGCACGCCGTATACGGTTGCGGATGAACTGAACACGAATTGTTTGACGTTCCGCTCGCGCATGACCTTCAGGACCGTCAGCAGGCCGCCGAGGTTGTTCTGGTAATACTCGAGCGGTTTTTCTACCGATTCGCCGACCGCCTTGAGCGCCGCGAAATGGATCGTGCCGGTGATCGGATGCGCGTCGAACACTTTCATGAGCGCGGCTTCGTCGCACACGTCGACCTGATGGAATGCCGGCGTCTTGCCGGTAATGCGTTCGATCCGACGCACGGATTCGGCCTTGCTGTTGACGAGGTTGTCGACGATCACGACGTCGTAGCCATTGTCGAGCAGTTCGACGGTCGTGTGCGAACCGATGTAACCCGCACCGCCGGTGACGAGGATGGTGCCTTTAGCGCTCATTGCTCATGTGCTCCTTCAAAATGTGATGCCTGTCAACGTATGAATGGTACGCCTGTAGCGATCGACGACCGTCTGCTCGTCGAATTCAGCTGCAACCTTCAGTCGACCGCGCGCACCCATCGCTATGCGTCCTTCCGGCTGCAACGCGATCATGCGGATCAACTGCTCCGCGAGGCTCGCGCTGTCGCGCACGCGGCACAGGAAGCCGGTTTCGCCGTCGGCGACGACGTCGCGGCAGCCCGGCACGTCGGTCGCGACGATCGGGCGGCCCATCGCGGACGCTTCCATCAGCGTGCGCGGCACGCCCTCGCGGTACGACGGCAGCACGACGCAGTCGGCCGCCGCGATGTGCGGGCGCACGTCGTGCGCCTCGCCGAGATACTCGACGACGCCTTCGCCGACCCAAGCGTCGACGTCCGCAGGGCCGATCGCGCTCGGGTTGTCGACACCGAGCGGCCCGAGCAGCTGGAAGCGCGCGTCCGGGTAGCGGGCGCGCACGACGCGCGCGGCCTCGACATACTCGCGCACGCCCTTGTCCCACAGCAGCCGGCCGATCAGGATGAACACGGGGCCTTGGCCTGCGGGCAGCGGCACCGGCGCGAACCGGTCGAGATCGACGCCTTCGCCGTGCAGCAGGCGCGCGCGGTCCGGGTGCGCGAGCAGCTGCTCGTCGGTGAAGGTCGCGAGATCGTCGCGGTTCAGGAACCAGACTTCACGCGGGAAGCGGAAGGCGAACCGGTACAGGCGCTTCGCGACGCTCGCCGCGCGGCTTTTCTGGATGAACACGTAGCCGAGACCGGTGGTAACCGCGATCGACGGCACGCGCGCGAGCCACGCGGCGATCGACCCGTAGATGTTCGGCTTGATCGTGTAATGGAACACGAGATCGGGCGTGAGCGCGCGGTAATGGCGCACCAGCGCGGCGAGCGTGCCGAGGTCCTCGCGCGGGCTCGTGCCTTTCGACGCGACGGCGAGCGCGACGTAGCGGCAGCCCATCTGCTCGAGCAGCGGCACCGTGCGGTCGTGCGGCGCGATCACGATGACCTCGGCGCCGCGCGCGACGAGCGCACGGATCAGCCCGTGGCGGTACGTGTAGATCGCCCAGGCCGTGTTGCAGACGAGCGCGATGCGCAGCGAGGAGGTAGCGGACATGAAAAAAAGAAAAAATAAAGCGTCGAAAATGCCGAATGCGGGTTACGCGGACGGCCGCGCCGCGAACAGCGTCTGCTTGATCCGCTGCAGCGTGCGGTACGGCGTCACGAAATGCAGCAGGTTCTTGGCGAGGCCGGCCCAGTCATACGGGTTCAGCACGTTGAAGTGTCGCAGCAGCAGCGATAGCGTCGAGATCAGCTGGCGGCGGCGCTTGGTCGCGCTGATCCCGCCCTCGTTGAGCTCGTAGTAGAGGCCGAGCTCGGGCAGGTTCGCGCAATCGTAGCGTTGCATTAACCGTAAAAAAAGATCGAGATCCTCGGCCGCACGGTACTTCGCGCGGTAGTTGCCGACTTCGCGCACGGCGTCGATGCGCAGCATGACCGACGGATGCACGAGCGGTGAGCGCAGGAAGCGTGTGCGGCGCAGCGCGCGGGGATCGGCGGGCGGGGTCAGCATGAAGCGCGGCTCGCCGGCGCGCGACACGACCTGGGTCCACATGCCGACGCAGGCCACGCGCGGGTGCGCGTCGAGATACGCGCGCTGCTTCGCGAGCCGCTGCGGCGCGGCGAGGTCGCCGGCGTCGATGCGGGCCGCATAGCGGAAGCCGCGCGCCGCGAGCGCGTCGATGCCGGCCTCGAGCGCGCGCTCGATGCCGCCGTTCTGCGGCATGCGCAGCACGTCGACCGCGAGGCCGGGCAGGTCGGGCGCCACGATCGGCGGCGTGCTGCCGTCGTCGACGATCAGCACGTGCACCCTCGCGTCCTCGCGAAACGACGCGAGGGTGCGGACGACGTCGTCGTGTCCGTTGTAGGCCGGCATCAGCACGGCCACGTCGTCGAGCGGGGGCGGGCAATCGGAAGACGTCATGGGCGCAGCTTGAAACGAATGTAATAAAAATTAACGGCGGTGGCGGCGACATAGCCGGCCGCGAGCCCGACGAGCGCGCCGTACAGGCCGAGCCGGGGGATCGCGAACACGTTGACGAGCGCGGCGATCGCGAGCGCGAGCACCCATTTCGCCAGCAACACGAATTTTGCTTGATATTTGAGAACGATAAGATTGCCTATCGCCTCGATGCCGGCTGGCACGGACAGCCAGACGGCCCAGCGGAAGATGTCGACCGACGCCTCGTAGCCGTGGCCGAACACCTTGCCGACGATGAGCGGTGCGGCCGCGTCGAGCACCAGCGCGCCGGCCGTCATCAGGCCGGCGGTCATCGCGATCAGCCGGACGATGTTGCGGCGCAGCCGCGCGACGTCCTGCACGCGGTACACGAACGCGGGCGCGATGGTCTGCGCGAGCATCAGCGCGAGCGTGATCCAGTTCTCGTTGAGCTGCTGGGCCGCCGCGTAGCGGCCGAGATCGGCGAACGACACGTGTCGCTCGAGCATCAGGCGGTCGAGCTTCAGGAACAGGTACATGCAGATCAGGCCGAGCCAGAACACGGTGCCGGCGGTGGCGAAGTGCCTGAACAGCGGCTTGTCGAACGTCCAGCCGAGCGTGCCGCCGTTACGGTGGCGGTAGTACAGCACCAGCGCGAAGCCGATCGCGGCGGCCTCCAGCGCCCACAGCCACGCGAAGCGGGCAGGGCCGGCGGCCGCGCGGACCAGCAGCCAGACGAGCAGCGCCTTCGCCAGCGCGGTGACCATGCTGGTCACGAGCTGCGGCTTGCTGTAGGTCATGCTCTGCAGCCACGCGTTGATCACGCCGACGAACGGCTCGCGGAACACCATCGTGACCGCGAGGCCCGCGAGCATCGCGCCGACGAGCGGGTCGAACGCGCCGGCGCTTATCGCGATCCAGGTCGCGACGAGCGCGGCGGCGGACACGCCGATGCGCAGCGCGAATGCGCTGCCGAGCACCGCGCCGAGTTGCGCGGGCGGGCGCTGGACGATGGTCGGAACCAGGATTTCGGCGCCGCACACCCAGGTGAGCGGCGCCAGTACGAGGAGAAGCGTATTCGCATACTGCCATTTGCCGAACACATCGGGCCCGAAATAACGGGCCAGAAGACCGCTGATCGCGATCGCGACGCCGATCTGCGTGAGCCGTTCGAGCCCCAGCCAGACGAGATTCGCGACGGCCTTCGCGACGTCCGGGTTGCCGAATCGCTTCAGCATGCGGGGCAGCCGCACGCGCTTGATGCGGCCGGCAGGGCGCCAGGAGGCGAGAGGTTGGCGGCGGCGGAACGGCTAGGCATTAAAATGGACAAAACGCGCGTCATCAAAACCCGCGATTATAAGTGGGATCGGGGCCGCTCCAGCCGTCCCGCTCCTTGCAGCGCCGGGCCCGCATGTATGATGCCGGGCATGCGCGAAAGGCGGCCAGATTATTTTCCATGCATGCAACCGAGAGAGAATCGATGATCTCCCAATCCATCTTCAAGGCATATGACATTCGCGGTGTGGTCGGCAAGACGCTCGACGCCGATACGGCGCGCGGGATCGGCCGGGCATTCGGCAGCGAAGTGCGCGCACAGGGCGGCGACGCGGTCGTCGTCGCGCGCGACGGCCGCCTGTCGGGGCCCGAGCTCGTCGGTGCGCTCGCCGATGGCCTGCGTGCGGCGGGTGTCGATGTCGTCGACGTCGGCATGGTGCCCACGCC
>NZ_LKPJ01000065.1 GCF_001443045.1 Burkholderia ambifaria
CCGCAGCGCACGGACCCCGCCGATCCGTCGCGGCCACTGTACCTGGATCCCGCCGCGCAGCAAATTCCGCTGGTGGCGCTCGGCAACGCGGCACGTGAGGCACTGCGACTGGCTGATGTGCTCGGCGAGATGCTGACCGGTGCCCGTGCAGTCCTGGTGGATGGCGATCGTAAGATGATCGAGGAAACCCGCCAGCGCGACGACATCCTGGACAGCCTGAATACCGCGATCAAGACCTACCTGACGTCGCTTGACGCCGAGCAACTTGATGAAAACGATCATCGACGTATGCATGAGATCCTGACCTTCGTCATCAATCTCGAGCAGGCTGGCGATGTAGTGGATCTTAATTTGCTCCCGCACGCCACGAAGCGCCTAAAGCGCGGGCTCGCGTTCTCAAAGGAGGGGGAAGCCGAACTACTGGCCATGCTGGACCGCCTGACGGCCAATCTGCGCACCGCAGCGTCGCTGTTCATGACCGAGGACACACGTACGGCACGCATGCTGGCTGACGAAAAAGTGACCTTCCGGGAGGCGGAATCGACCGCGACCACGGCACACTTTGACCGACTGCGCTCCGGTCGCGTCGATAGCGCCCAGACGAGCGCGCTGCATCTCGATCTGCTCCGAGACATGACGCTCATCAATTCGCATCTCGTGGCCGCGGCCGCCTACCCGATTCTTGAGCGCACCGGATCCTTGCTGCCCAGCCGGATTGCCGCGGATGAGATGTAGTCCCGACAAGGCGCTCATCGTCCGGCGGACAGCGCGACGAGCACTCGCGGCGTCTGGCCCTGGGCAATCAGGCAGCAATACTTCGCGAAAGCAGTCAAAGCCATCGTGGCAGATGCACCGACGCTGGCCGACGAGTTGGGACGGGAGAGTCCAAGCGGGGCATACACGCCGCGATCAGTGCGCGTCAGCAATTTCCGAGCATCGACGACGACGACTCGGTGCCGGCCCGCATCGGACAACACGTGTGCTTCAGGCGCGTGTACGAATACGGCGTGTCGCCACAAAGTCGAACGTCCTAAATCGCGACGCCGCTATGCAACGCCGGACCAATTTCCACACTTTCCCTCGGATGCATAGGCATGGTCGACGCGCTCAGAAGCTTACCTTATCGTGCTACTGAGCCGCCAGTTCCCAAACTATGTGCCGCTAGGCTTTCAGTATTGAGTCAGTGGCTAGCCAGGTTGTGGCTCGTCTTGCGATCCGACGGTGTGAATGTGACGCCGGTCCTCCTCGGCATGCAGGTAGATGCCGGTCGTTTCGATCGAGGCGTGCCGCAAGTTCTTCTGGATGAAGCGGATATCGGTGCCGGCATCTGCCTGATGCGATGCTGCGCTATGTCGCAACCAGTGGGTCGAAGCGCGTCGCAGCGTGGCCGCACCGACCGGATCGGTAGGCTCCAGCGTGTCGACTATCCGGCGGAACACTTCTTTCGCGATCAGGTAGACAGCGGTAGGCGTCATAGCCGCGCCGCGTCGCCAGCAATGCTCATTACCGCCGGCGTGGTTTCGTCCATGCGTGGCGCGGCCGGTAGCCCGTGGAAGACACGGTATCGTGCGAATTCGGTCATCAATACGTGGCTGACCGGTACATCCCCCTCTACACCGCCCTTGCCGACGACATGCAGCCACCAGCGCCCGCGTCGCTGGGCGAAGTCCCCGGCCTTTGCGTGCGCGGCCTCGCTCACGCGCAGCGCGGTGTGATAAAGGAAGCGCATCGTCCAGCGGCTGCGCTCATAGGGGTGATCGTACCTTTCGTGTGGAATCTGGCGGTCTGGGCGCAAAAGCCATTGCGAATAAATAAGTTCAATATCGCTGTTCGTGCGAAAGGCGGAAAGCGGCAAAGCCTTGCCGCAGACGGCTCCACGGTTGATCACCGCCACTTTTTGCACGAAAGGTACGATCACCCCAATACATGCTCCTCGACAGATGAGCCGACGATCGTCGCGAGCATGACGCCAGAATGGGTTGCCTGCCGGGATGCGAACGGAATCGTGTACGCACAGATAGTCGAGGGCGGGACGCCTAGCGCGAAATCCGTATGCGCAGCTTGTGGGGGGCACGAATGCTACCGGAATGTATTGTGCGGCACAACACATGTGCTCGGCAGCGAATGCTGGGCTCAATGCTTTTGCGCAATAGCACTGTCTGGTTGCGCGATAGTGCCAATTGGCCACACATAATTTTTTGGCAGGCCACGGGAACAGACGAATCCGCCTTTCAATTGTGCTGCGCAAAGGTGCAACTTATCTTACAAAGGTTAACTGACCCATCAAAGCGTTTTCATGTTTGATTTTCTTCTGGCACTGCCCCCGATCGCGAACTAACATAACTAATCTGGTCTTGGGGCAAGCGAAATCTGCCATACCAGAAGACAGAGTGGAATAACTTACCCACGCCGGTGTGCCTCCGGCGCGAATGCGGTCATTCCTATCTCCCAGCAACGTTGCTCCCGATAACCTGTGAGACAGCCATGCTGAGTCCCCATGAATTTGCCACGCTGATGCTGGTCAAGTCTGCGCCTGACCAGATCGATCTCGGCCGAGAAGAGCTTGACACGCTACTGGAACAGCAACTGGTCGCGCTGGAACAGCTCGCCTCCGGACAGCAGCGTCCGCATCTCACTCGCGACGGCGATGCCGTGCTGCAGGCCGTCGCGCGGATACGCTGAACCGAATTCAACCAGATAGTCCACGCGTCGTCCGCGGGTGATGGCGCTGCCACGCGTGGGGTAGCGCTGGTTCGCCGCCGCCGTGCCGCCATATGTCGCGTGCCCCATGTCAGCGGGACAACGTCCGTGCCGGCCAACCCCTACAGGAGTTCCATCATGCAAACGCAAGAGCAGCTTGCTGCAACCCAGAAGGCCTATGTCGACATGCTATTCGGCCTGACCAACGCGGTCGTCGCAAGCGTCGAGAAGCTCGCCCAGCTGAACACTCAGGCGATCCGGTCTGTGTTGACCAATACGCTCAATCAGTCCCAGAAGTTCCTCTCGGTGAAGGAGCCGCGCGAATGGCTGGCATTGCAGGGCGGTCTTATCGCCAACAACGCGGAAAAGGTGCAGACCTACCACCGTCAGTTGTTCGACATCGTGACAGCGATCCAGACTGAGTTTGCGCAGGTCGGGCTGGCTCAATGGGAGGCGAACGCGAACCAGACTCAGGCGCTGATGGCAGACCTCAGGCAAAGCGCGCCCGGAGGTTCGGAGACCACCTTCGCCGCGCTGGATTCCGCGATCACCGCCGCCAACGCACTGTATGAGACGCTGCAGCGAAGCGCTGAACAGGCGGCCGAGATCACTCGAGGCAACCTCGACTTGGCCCTGGTAGCGGCCTCGAAATCCGTCAAGCGCACCGTCGTGCCGGCGGCACCGGCCACAAAGCGATAAGCCTGACGTCCAAGCTGAGCGGGAAAACCGAGCCGTCTTTCGGCAGTGATTTTCCGGTGTTCGACAGCGAGACGGTGTGTCAACGAGAACCGGGCGACGCGCCAGTTGGGCACCGTGTAAGGGCTGGCATCCGGCACGGACGTCGGCGCCACACTACGCATCGCGGCAACGGTCGGCATCCGGATGACCGGCCGGGTGGCTCAATACCGCGTTGAACGAAATGGCGATGGACGAAAGCCGGGTAAGCGTGGTGATGGGTTTGGCGGTGCTGCTGATCGCGTTCATTTCCGTGGTTAGCCATTATCGACGGGAGCAGCGGCGCGCCCAGATGCTGCGGCTGCTGGATCGGGCGCACCGAGGGCAATCGCCACGAGGTTGACGAGACGTCCCGCGGGCGTGACCCGTCAGCCGATGTCGGATTGGGAATCGCGACGGTCCTTGTCCCGCTTGATGGCGGCCGTTGCGGATGCGCGCGAACTGCATGTTCACGCTGGTCCGCACAATGAATAGGTTCGGTGAACAGCTGAACGCCTACGGCCATGCCACACAAAAATTAGCGGCCATATCTGCAGTCACGGAGTGATGAGTATCACTAAATTGACAACCAGGGGCAGACATCATGACGAAACGCATTGCAGTGGTAACAGGCGGAATGGGCGGATTGGGCGAAGCCATCAGCACGAAGCTGCATGACGCGGGTTACGACGTCGCCGTCACCCACTCACCGTCCAATACCGGCGTGAAGGATTGGTTAGATGGCATGCAAGTGCACGGGCGCCACTTCCGCGCGTATGCGGTCGATGTGGCCGACTACGACTCGTGCCAGCAGTGTGCGGCGGAAATCCAGCAGGCGGTGGGTCCGATCGACATCCTGGTGAACAACGCCGGCATCACGCGCGACCTGACACTCAGGAAACTCGACAAGGTCAATTGGGACGCGGTGATCCGCACCAACCTGGATTCGATCTTCAACATGACCAAGCCGGTGTGCGAAGGGATGGTCGAACGTGGATGGGGGCGACCTGACACTCAGGAAACTCGACAAGGTCAATTGGGACGCGGTGATCCGCACCAACCTGGATTCGATCTTCAACATGACCAAGCCGGTGTGCGAAGGGATGGTCGAACGTGGATGGGGGCGGATTATCAACATCTCGTCGGTCAATGGTTCGAAGGGTTCGGTCGGCCAGACCAACTATGCCGCCGCCAAGGCAGGCATGCATGGCTTCACCAAGGCGCTCGCGCTCGAAGTGGCCCGCAAAGGCGTAACGGTTAACACCATTTCGCCAGGCTATCTCGCGACGAAGATGGTCACGGCGATCCCGCAGGACATCCTCGACACCAAGATCCTGCCGCAGATTCCGGTTGGTCGTCTCGGCAGGCCTGACGAGGTTGCGGCACTGGTTGTATACCTGTGCTCGGACGATGCGGGCTTTGTGACTGGCTCGAACATCGCGATCAACGGTGGCCAGCACATGCATTGAATGGCGCCCAGTCACGCGTGAACGCCTCGCGTCCGGTCGATGCCGAGCCTGACCGGACGTCATCCTTGATTGACCAGAGAGAATCCGAGCAGGACGACCGTTAGAAATCGAGGCGCGCCGTCCAGGCCCCGACCGCTAGCAGATGATTGTCGGAATCCCCCCAGAATCGCTGTTGCAAAAGGCATCGGGGTCCATACGTGCACGAAAAGGATTAATACCTTCCCGGGTCGCCCAGGACATAACGCTGAGTGTCCGTCGAGATTTCTTGACTACCCCGCGACGACGCAGTTGCGCCCCTGATGCTTGGCTCGATACAGACGTTCATCCGCCGCCCGCAGTACCGCGTCGATCGTTTCGCCGTCTCGCCCGAATTCCGATACACCGACGCTGACGGTGACCTCGATCGGTGTCCCCACGGCTCCGAACGGCGTGCCGGCAATCGCCGCCCGCAAGCGCTCACCGATCGACTGCGCGGTGTCGAGAGGGGCCCGTGGCAGCAGCACCATGAATTCTTCGCCACCCACGCGGGCAACGCCATTGTAAGGATGGATTGCGTCGAGGCATTCCTTGACGAAGCGCTGGAGGACCAGATCACCTGTCTGGTGTCCATAGCTGTCGTTGATCACCTTGAAGTGATCGAGATCGAGCGCGAGCAGCGAAAATGGTGCGCCATTGAGCTTCGCGCGCGCAATTTCGGCTTCAACGCTTTCGATGAACTGCCGGCGGTTAGCCGCCCCGGTGAGCGGGTCCGTGGTGGCCATATACTCGAGCTGCTCGTTGGTCCGCTGTAACTCCTGCAGCGCGCGTTCGGTGCGGCCCATTGCGCCCCGCAGCCTCGCGAACAACTCTTCCTGGCTATAGATTTTCGAGAACGAGCGCGTGGTGTGGAATGCCTGCACGACGCCATAACTGAGCAGGAAAAA
>NZ_LKPJ01000066.1 GCF_001443045.1 Burkholderia ambifaria
ACACAGGGTGAACGTCGAAAGGTTGCGCAGCAATCGAGTGTGATGACAAGCCAGGTAGGACCGGGACTCACTAAACCTGAATTGCGTAACGAGCTTCGAGCTCGTTAGGAGAATGAGGTGTGAGTCAGCGGATTTCATAGGGGCCCGCAGCGGCAGGACCGGCTGCAATAAGGCCGGATATAGAGACGCAGCCCATCTGTCTGTCAGAAACGCAAGAAAGCTGTTGCAAACGGGACGCGTTCATATAGAAACGCAATGAAGCGGATGACGCGTGAACGGGCGAATATCGATCGCACCGCAGACGCACGCGACGCATGGTGCCGGCGTGATGCACTTGCCTAGCGGCCGGTCCGCGTCATGGCTCGCCGGCCGGATGCTACCGGCAGGCGCCGATCGGGCCGCATGGCTCATCCTCGCAAGCCGCGGCATGCGTGGCTTCTGCGATGGATTCATTGCCGTGCTGTTGCCCGCGTATTTGCTGTCGCTCGGGTTATCAAAACTGGACGTCGGGCTGATCGGCACCACGACGCTGCTGGGCTCCGCGATCGCGACGATCATAGTGGGCATGCTGGCGAGTCGCTTCACGCAGCGACGCATGTTGACGTTCGCGGCGGCGTTGATGGCGGCAACAGGCATCGGCTTCGCGAGCTTCTCCACGTTGTGGCCGCTGTTCGTCATCGCATTCGCGGGCACGCTCAATCCGAGTTCCGGCGATGTCAGCCTGTTTCTGCCGCTCGAACAGTCGCGTCTGGCGCAAGCCGCCGACGGCGACGCGCGCACGACGCTGTTTGCACGATACAGCCTCGTCGGGGCCGTATCGGCGGCGGTCGGCTCCCTGACGGCGGGACTGCCGATCTGGATTGCGTCGCATGCCGGAATCCCCGCGCTTGGCGCGATGCGCGGCATGTTTCTCGTCTATGCGGTGACGGGCGTTGCCGTCTTCGTGCTGTACCGGCGATTGCCGCACTCCGATATCCACGCGTCGAAGGCCGCTCCCCCGCTCGGCCCGTCGCGCCCGATTGTCATGCGGCTTGCGATGCTGTTCAGCGTCGACGCGTTCGCGGGTGGTCTCGTCGTCAACTCGCTATTGTCGCTGTGGCTGATGCAGCGTTTCGGGCTCTCGATCGCCGCTGCCGGCCAGTTCTTCTTCTGGGCAGGCCTGCTTTCGGCCGGCTCGCAGCTCGCGGCCGCTCCTCTATCCCGCAGGATCGGCCTGCTGAACACGATGGTGTTCACGCATATCCCGTCGAGCGTATGCCTGATCGGCGCCGCTCTCGCACCGTCGCTGCCGCTGACGTTGACGCTGCTGTTGATGCGCAGCGCACTGTCGCAAATGGATGTACCGACACGGACCGCCTACGTGATGGCGGTCGTCACGCCGGCGGAGCGACCGGCAGCGGCCAGCTTGACATCCGTCCCGCGCAGCCTTGCGGCTGCTGTCGCGCCGACGTTGGCCGGAGGTCTGTTCAGCCTTGGCTGGCTTGGTGCACCACTGGTTGCATGCGGCGCACTGAAAATCGCGTATGACCTGTCGCTGCTGACCGCTTTTCGGCACGTCAAACCAAACGACGACCGAGCGCGCTAAATGCGCCCATGTTCGAACGACAGGGAAACGAGGGACCATGCAACGCGACGCATCAAGGGCAAGGCCGTCGATCTGGCGAAGGGTGCAAAAACGTGACGCCGTGACGGCGAGGAAGATCGGTGACACCCTGCGTCACGCGATACCTCCCCGACCGATCTGAAACGCTCGGCGGCCTATCGGCCGTTGCCGCGGCCGCCGACCGTCAAACCGGACCGATTCTCGCCAGCACCCCGAGCACGATCCGGTCGCAGCGTTCCCCGTCGAATGAAAACACGTCGCGCTCGGCCAGGTCGATTTCGCGCGCGAGCGACTCGCGCAGCAGGCTCCTTGCCCGGAAATGCCGCGAGCGCACGGTCGCCTCGGGTATGCCAAGGCACTCGGCGGTTTCCTCGACGCTGAATTCCTCGACGCAGCGCATCACGAACACGATGCGAAACGCTTCGGGCAATGCATCGAGCTTGCGCTCCAGCAATGCGCGCAATTCGGCTCGCATCAGCGCCCGGTCCGGGGATTCGTTCTGGTCTGCATCCATGATTTCCCGCTCGAAGTCGGTGATCGCCGACAGCGCGACCATCGGCGCGATCGTGTCGCGCCGTGCGCTGCGGCGCTGGCGCGTATGGCACTCGTTGAGCACGAGCCGCGATAGCCAGGTCGACAGCGACGCGTCACCGCGAAAATGCGGAATCGCGCGGAACGCCGCCAGATAGGCCTCCTGCAGTGCGTCCTCGGCTTCCGCGTCGTCGCGCAGCGTCGCACGGGCCAGCCGGTAGAGCCGCCGGTTGTAGCGACGCATCAACTGTTCAAACGCAGCGCGGTCGCCGCTCGCGACGCGCGCGGCTAGCGTGCGGTCGTCTTCCTCGGAAAGCGGCACGGTGGGCGATTCACGATCGCCCGCATTGCGCATCATGGCTTGCCCTTTACGATCAGTGTCGCTTTCATCGCAGGATGAAACGTGCAGATATATGCATGGCGGCCTGGCGTATTCGCGACATACGTCCACGACGCATCGGGTGCGATTTCGTGCGAATCGAACACATCCGCTGCCGTGGCCGTGTGCGCGACGAGATCCCGGTTGACCCAGACGATCGTGTCGCCGCGCTCGACCGTCAGGCTGGCCGGGTTAAAGCGCATGCCTTCGATGGTGATCCGGTGCGTCGTGCCGCCCGCGACGTCCGCGGCCACACACGCCAGCGCCGCCAGCACGATGAACCGGCACGCGGCGCGCCGCCGCGCCGTCGAGCGCCGGGGCTCAGTAGGACTTCTTCTCATTGCCGCCGCCGAGTGTTGATTGCAACGCGCGAGCGTGCTCGAGATGGGCAACAAATGCCGGCCGCACTTTCACCAGCAGCGCCTTCAGTTCGTCGTTCTTCGCCGACGGAATGAGCATCTTGTCCATCGCATCGATCACCTGTTGATGATAGGCCACCTCGTGATCGACATACGCCTTGTCGAATGCATGCCCCTTGAGCGCCTTGAGCGCGGCGACGTTGTCATCGCCCTCCTTCTTCAACGCGTCGCTCGTCGCGTTGGTTTCCGGTTTCAGGTTCAGCCTGGTCGCGAGCGCGACCGCCGATTTGTTCACATTGGTGTGATCGGTGACCATCAACTCGGCAAAGTTCTTGACCGGTTTCGTATGCGTCGTGTTTTCCGCGAGGGTGCCGGCGTCGATGTCGACCTGGTTGGCCGTCACGACGATCGCCGCGATCTGCGGGTCCGTCAGTTGCGTCCCTTGCGCGGAGGCCGCAAGCGGCAGCGTGGAAAGCAGTGCCGCGACGGATAGCTTGTGCATGAGTGTCATGTGATTTCTCCAGTGGAATCGAAGCGGAACGATCATCCACGTCGCTCGACGATGGATGGCTCTGTGGCGATAGACGTCACGACTTTCGGCTGCGTTTCCATGGGCGCTCGGAAAAGGTTTCCTTGGGCACGGAAATTCTCGGACACGTCGTCTTTGGGAGACCTCCACATGGTCACGCCACTCCGCGATTGATGACTGCCACTGATGCAGATCGATTTTGGATGCTTGCAGACCCGGAACGTACGTTCGCTGCTTCATTCCGGCGCTCCCGTCTCGAGTGAAATGACGTCGCAAAGCAAATCCGCCCGGCGGCCGCGAATCCCCGTACCGAGACGAGCAGTGCCGCGCCATTCGACTCCCTCTGAACGCCACGAACCAGGTAAATATTACAAATACCATACAAAACATCGCGCGAGACACGCCCGCTGCAATCACGAGCAGCACGGATCGACGGGAAGAACAGGAAACCGATGAGAACGGCAACCATCTGATTAATCGAGGTTTCCAACCATGGTCGACCGCGACCCTGCCACTTCCGGGGTTTACCTAACTGACTTTGCCAAGGGCGCATGCTTAAATAAATCAACTTGATTTATTTAATGCGTCGACAGACGGCGCGATATGGAAGGAGACGGAGACGCCATGAGAAGCCCGCACATCGGCCAGGGAAGCAACTCGGTCAACGTGCGCCGTTACAACGAGCGCCTGTTGCTGAAGGCGCTGCGCCGTGCCGGCAGTGCGTCGAAGGCCGATCTCGCCCGTCACGCGAACATGACGGGCACGGCGGTCGGCAGCATCATCACGTCCCTTGCCGACGCGAAGCTGATCGAATTCGCCGGCCGCACCGAAGGCCAGCGCGGCCAGCCGGCGTCGCTGATTCGTCTCGATCCCAATGGGGCATTCGGCATCGGCGTACGCGTAGACCGCATGCGCATCGAAACTGCGCTGGTCAATTTCGCGGGCGACGTCATCGGCCGCCGCTCCCATGACACCCTTCTCCCGCCGCCCGCGACCGTGCTCGAACTAGTTCGCCGCGACATCGAGGAACTGCAACGGCTTCTGCCCGCACAGGACCGCGATCGGCTGGCGGGCGTCGGCGTTGCCCACCCTTTCAACCTGGGTAGCTGGCTGCGCGAACTCGGTCTTCCGGCCGAAGCCTTCCGCGCGTGGGCGGAAATTGACCTGGCCAGAGAACTCGCCCGCGTCATTCCGCTGCCGGTGTTCAGCGAGAACGACGGCAATGCCGCCGCGATCGCCGAGCTCTTCTACGGCTGCGGCCGTCAACGCGACAATTTCGTCTATCTGTTCCTCGGACCGGTCATCGGTGGCGGGATCGCGATCGACGGCGACTGCCTGCATGGCCGCACCGGCAACGCCGGCGATTTCGCCGTGATGCCCGTGCAACCGAGTCGCCTGCGCTCGGCGCCCGCGCCGCACGGCGCCTGGGACATTCTCCTGACGCGTGCGTCGTTGAGCGCGCTGATCCGGCATCTGCGCTATTGCGGCGAGACGGTCGAGAACCGCGCGGATCTCGATGACTGCATCGCGCGCGGCCTGCCGGCCGTCGACGAATGGATCGACGACTGTGTCGATGCCCTCGCGTTCGCCCTGCGCGCGGTGCTGTCGGTACTCGATTCGCCGGTTGTCGTCCTCGATTCGGACATCGATGCCGGCCTGCTCGACACGCTCATGCAACGCCTGCAAGTCGCGCTCGCCGACATCACGCCGGAAGCGCGCAGCGCTCCGGAACTCGTGCGCGGCACGTTCGGTGCCGACGCCGGTGCGATCGGCGCCGCGACGCTGCCGATGTTCTTCAACTTTTCACCGCGCTCCGGGATTCTGAGAGGTGCCGGTCTGGATACGCAAGAGGTCGCCTATGTCTCGTTCTAACTCGCCCCGACCGCTGCTCGAGATGCGCGGAATCAGCAAGACGTTCCCGGCCGTGCGCGCACTCGACAACGTCAGCCTGACCGTCTATCCCGGCGAGATTCATTCGCTGATGGGCGAGAACGGCGCGGGCAAATCGACGCTGATGAAGATCCTCTCGGGTGCCTACCGCGCCGACGCCGGCGGCGAGATCCTGATCGACGGCGAGCGCATCGACGTCGACGGCCCGCTCGCCGCGCGCGATGCCGGCGTC
>NZ_LKPJ01000067.1 GCF_001443045.1 Burkholderia ambifaria
TGTGATACACACAACCTAAATTACTGCTTCTTCCAAGATTGGTTGTGCTGCGAAGCCAGCGCAACAACCCTCTTTGCCTGATGACCATAGCGAGTCGGTCCCACCCCTTCCCATCCCGAACAGGACCGTGAAACGACTCTACGCCGATGATAGTGCGGATTCCCGTGTGAAAGTAGGTAATCGTCAGGCTCCCTAAGCCAAGAACCCCCGCCCGAAAGGCGGGGGTTTTTGCATTTGTGGCGCCGGAAACGGAAAAGGGCGATGGCCGCGATGCGTTGGCTTGGTCGCTGGCGCCGGTGAGCGGATGCGATCGACCAGATCGCCACTCGATGCAAATCGCTCGCAGTATCCCGACTGCGTTCAGACAATCGGATCTCGCCCGTTGTTGCTCGAGCCATAACGCATCGCTGCCACTTTCCATCATTCTGAGCCATTCACCGGCCTATTCGCTTCTATCCCCGGCCAAAGAGACCATTCGTGCTCCGCTCGGAGAAGCCACCGCCGGGGTGCCTCCCACGCTAACTCGACACCCATATCGTCGTAGCGTCAGTTGGAAGCCAGCCCAACGTCGATATCGACCGCTCTCCGTTCCCGCTTTTTGGGCCAAATAAACGGGAAAATCGAACAGAATGACGTCTTATTCGACCCGTCCACGTAAAATTTGCGAATCTCCACCCAGCCACATCCAGAACGATGAACGCCGCCACTCAGATAGCTCGGGCCGTTTGCCCGCACGATTGTCCGGATACGTGCGCCATGCGCGTGACTATCGAAAACGGTCGGGCAATCAAGGTAACGGGCGATCCCGATCATCCGCCCACACAAGGCGTGTTGTGTACGAAAGTGAGCCGCTATGCCGACCGCGTTCATCATCCCGACCGTCTCACCGTCCCGCTCAAGCGTGTCGGAATGAAGGGGGAGGGGCGTTTCGCGCCGATCAGCTGGAGCGAGGCGTTCGACGAGATCGGTCGTCGTCTCGGGGAAATCGCCGCGCGCGGGCCGGAGGCGATCGTGCCGTACAGCTATGCGGGAACAATGGGGCTGGTGCAGGGCGAAGGCATTGCGCAGCGGTTCTTCCACAAACTCGGCGCGTCACGGCTCGAGCGGGCAATCTGTGCCGCGGCTGGCGCGGCAGGGCTGCGCTATACCTATGGCGGAAGCGTCGGCATGCATCTCGAGCATTTCGAGGAAAGCGAGCTGATCCTGATCTGGGGTGCCAATCCGATCGCATCGAGCCTGCATTTCTGGACTCGTGCGCAGGAAGCCAAGCGTCGCGGCGCCCGTCTGGTCGCAATCGATCCCTATCGCTCGCTGACGGCGGAGAAATGTCATCAGCACATCGCACTGAAGCCAGGCACCGATGGTGCGTTCGCGCTCGGCATGATGCATGTGCTGATTACCGACGATCTGCTCGATCATGACTACATCGCGCAACATACGCTCGGCTTCGAGGCGCTCAAGGCGCGAGCCTTATCCTATCCGCCGGAGCGCGTGGCACAGATCTGCGGCATCGAAGCATCGGAACTGATCGAACTCACGCGTCGTTACGGCGCGACCCGCAAGGCATCGATCCGCCTCAATTACGGTATGCAGCGCGTACGCGGCGGCGGCAATGCCGTGCGCGCGATCGCGAGCCTGCCTGCGCTGACGGGCGCATGGCGCGATCGGGCGGGCGGGCTGCTGCTGTCGTCGTCGGAATCCGCACCGGTCGATCAGACGGCGCTGCAGCGCCCCGATCTGATACCCGGCTGGCCGAACAAGCTGCCGCGTATCATCAACATGAATGCGATCGGCGATGCGTTGCTGCATCCGGGCGACGCGACTTTCGGCCCGAAAGTCGAAGCGGTGATCGTCTACAACTCGAATCCGGTTGCTGTCGCACCCGACTCGTCGAAAGTAGCCGCGGGGTTTGCACGCGAAGATCTGTTCACGGTCGTTCTCGAGCACTTCAAGACAGATACCGTTGATTTCGCCGACATTGTGTTGCCGGCCACAACCCAGCTCGAGCATCTCGACGTCCACAAGTCATATGGCCACACGTATGTGATGGCGAATCTGCCGGCGATTCCGCCGGTCGGCGACGCACGGCCGAACACTGAAATCTTTCGCGGCATTGCGCGCAGCATGGGGCTTGACGAGCCCGCGCTTTATCACAGCGACGAAGAGGTCGCGCAGGCTGCGCTCCGTTGGGACGATCCGGCGCTCGAAAGTGATTGGGAAACGTTGAAGCGCGCCGGCTGGCTGAAGCTCAAGGTGGCGGACGCGCCTTTCGCGAACGGCGGTTTCCGCACGCCGTCAGGCAAATGCGAGTTCTACAGCGGGCGACTCGAGCAGATGGGCCTGGACCCGGTGCCCGACTACCTGCCGCCGTTCGAATCGGAGGAGACCGCGCCCGAACTCGCCGCCCGCTATCCGCTCGCGATGATATCGCCGCCGGCCCGGCATTTCCTGAACAGCACGTTCGTCAACGTGGACAGCCTGCGCAGCACGGAAGGCCAGCCGCACCTCGACATGCATCCGGTCGATGCCGATGCGCGCGGCATCGCGGAGGGTGACGTCGTACGCATCTTCAACGATCGTGGATCGATGCAGGCGGTTGCGAGAGTGACTGATCGTGCGCGGGTGGGGCTCGTCGTCGGGTTGTCGATCTGGTGGAAGAAATTGTCGCCGGACGGGCGCAACGCGAACGAGGTGACGAGCCAGGCGCTGACCGATCTCGGCAACTCGGCGACGTTTTACGATTGCCTCGTTGAAGTTGAGCAGATTTGACCGAAGTTCGAGATATGATCAGATGAATTCATTCGAAAGTTCGAAGTGGGCATCTAACCCTGTTGTCTCGGGACGGGCGAGCCGCTACGATGCGTTTTAGCACGACCATTCGAAAATCTGTGAGGAGACGCGCGGTATGGACAAAATTTGGCTGAAATCGTACCCACCCGGCGTTCCAGCCGAAATTGACGCGTCCCCGTATCCTTCCATCCCGGATCTCCTTGACGAAAGCTTCAAGCAGTATCGCGACCGCAAGGCGTTCGTCTGCATGGGCAAGAGCATCACGTATGGCGAACTCGATGTGCTGTCGCGCCAGTTCGGCGCGTGGCTGCAGTCGCGCGGTCTGAAACGCGGCGCGCGCGTCGCGCTCATGATGCCGAACGTGCTGCAGTACCCGGTGGCGATCGTCGCGGTACTCCGCGCGGGCTACACCGTCGTCAACGTCAACCCGCTCTATACGCCGCGCGAGCTCGAACATCAGCTGAAGGACAGCGGGGCGGAAGCGATCGTCATCCTCGAGAATTTCGCGTCGACGCTGCAGGCCGTCATTGCCAATACCGCGGTCAAGCATGTCGTGGTCGCGTCGATGGGCGACCTGCTCGGCATCAAGGGCTGGCTCGTCAATTACGTCGTGCGCAACGTGAAGAAGATGGTGCCGGCCTGGCAGCTTCCGTCGTTCACGCGCTTCAAGGCCGCGCTGTCGGAAGGCGCGCGGCAGACCTTCAAGTCGCAGAAGCTCGGCCCCGATGACGTCGCGTTCCTCCAGTACACGGGTGGTACGACGGGTGTCGCGAAGGGCGCGACGCTCCTGCACCGGAACATCGTGTCGAACGTGCTGCAGGCCGGCGCGTGGCACCATCCCGCACACGAGAAGTACCCCGAGGTGAAGCAGTTCGTGACGGTTGTCGCGCTGCCGCTCTATCACGTGTTTGCGCTGACGGTCTGCGGTTTCCTGACGATGCGCACGGGCGGCATGGGTATCCTGATCCCGAATCCGCGCGACATCGGCGGCATGATCAAGGAGTTGAAGGGCTACCAGATCTCGACGATTCCGGCCGTCAACACGCTGTACAACGCACTGTTGAACCATCCCGAATTCAACCAGCTGGATCTTTCGAAGCTCGTGATCGCCAACGGCGGCGGCATGGCGATCCAGGAAGGCGTCGCCAAGCGCTGGTATGAGAAGACCCATACGGCGATCGTCGAAGGGTATGGCCTGTCTGAAACATCGCCGGTTGCGACCTGCAATCCCGTGACGGCGACCGAGTACAGCGGGACGATCGGTCTGCCGCTGCCGTCGACCGAGGTCGCGATCCGCGACGACGCGGGCAACGACGTCGCGCTCGGCGAGCCGGGCGAGATCTGCATCCGCGGGCCGCAGGTCATGGCAGGCTACTGGAACCGGCCGGAAGAGACCGCGAAGGTCATGTGCCCGGACGGTTTCTTCAAGACCGGCGACGTCGGCGTGATGGACGCGCGCGGTTACGTGAAGATCGTCGACCGGAAGAAAGACATGATCCTGGTATCCGGTTTCAACGTGTATCCGAACGAGGTAGAGGACGTGGTGGCGTCGCACCCGGGCGTGTTCGAGGTGGCGGCAGTCGGTGTGCCGGACGAGCACTCGGGCGAAGCCGTGAAGCTGTTCGTCGTGAAGAAGGATCCGGCGCTTACCGACAAGGACATCCTCGCGTACTGCAAGGAACGGCTCACCGGCTACAAGCGTCCGAAATTCGTCGAGTTCCGCACGGAGCTGCCGAAGACGAACGTCGGCAAGATCCTGCGGCGCGAATTGCGCGACGGACGCGCGTAACACCGAAGTCGAACGAACGAGCCCGGCCTGTGCCGGGCTTAATAGGATGGTCAGCCCGATCCTCACTCAGTGGACTACGCTGAGTGAGGATTTTGTCCTTCTGGAGGGCCATCATGGACACGGTATCGCTGATCGGAGTCGATCTCGGCAAGCACTGCTTCCACCTGCATGGACAGGATGCGTCAGGCAGGACGGTGTTCCGTAAAAAGCTCACGCGTAGCCAGATGTTCACGCTGCTGGGCAATTTTCCGCGTTGTATGGTGGTCATGGAGGCCTGCGC
>NZ_LKPJ01000068.1 GCF_001443045.1 Burkholderia ambifaria
GGACGTCTGCCCCAAAGGCCTGAATCCGGCCAAGGCGATCGGGGAGATCCGCACCATGCTCGCGCGCCGGACGATCTGAGTGACGCAACCTGACACTGGGATACTGTTATGGCAATGCCACGGGCGACACCGGGGGAATTGATCGACGTTCGACCGCATTCCATCACGCTGTTGCGTTGACCGGTTGAATCCGCAGCCAGACTCGGCAAGCCACGGTCCCGGCGGCCCGTGACCGGCTCAACCCGACCCATTTCTGCCCTCGGCGGCGTCGTGACTTGATGGCCGTCTTCAAGCTACAGCGGCCGTTCACGTGCTCCACCCGATCGCCCGTGGTGTCGATCACCAATGTGCTAGTGGAAGCGAGTCGAGCATCGGCCTTCAGAGCCCCGGACTCAAATCCGTTGGGTATCGAAGAACCTCCCTTGCCGAAGGCGTAGCCTCGTGAAGCTATAATCATCGGAAAGATCGTATCATATGGCGCGGTCGCGACGTTGGCTTCACTCGGGCATCAGGGCCAATGAGGCTTCAATAATCAATCAAAATAGATAATGAAAAATGTACAAAGTTCTTGACGTGTCAATTTCGGGGTTTTGGCAGAAGTTCGGCGTGCAGTGTGAGTTTCGCGATGACGTTAATATCGTCATTGGGAAAAATGGGACCGGCAAAACGACGTTCATGAATATCCTGCATGCCATCCTCTCTGTTGATCCGGACGTGCTTTTTGAAAATGATTTCAAATCCGCGGCAATCCGGCTTGCTTATAAGAAGAGCGTCAAAACAGTCAAGGTTGAAAAACAGGAATCTGAGAGAAGCCCATTTCCGGTTGCTGTTTATCAAATTTCGCAGAAAAAGTACATTATCCCCCTTGTAGGACCGGACGCGCACCCAGTACATCGCAGACGTGCAGCAGACGCGGCGCAAGAAGTTAAGCGCGAACTCGGCAATCTCGTGTCCCTCGCATCACTTTCTGTTTATCGAATCGGCACTGATGTCGATTCAGAACCACGTGAACGAACTTCGCGCAAAGTACTTTCGCCGGTTGACCTTAGGCTGGCAACACTGATGCAGCGCCTCACCCACTACCAGCTCGAACTATCTACGGAAGCACGAAAAATCTCTTCTAACTTGCAGAGAGACGTGTTGATGTCGTTGTTATACCGACCGGAGACAGGAAAAGATGCCGGGTATGCACTCGAATTTGATGAAAATCAGGAGCGCCAGAGCCTTATTTCGGCATACAAGCAACTCGGGCTTAGCGGGGGCGACGTCACAAAGCGAATTCAAGAACATGTGAACGCGATTGTGGCGTCAGTAAAAGCGTTCAAGAACTCTATCATTGCTAACAGGTCGGAACCTACCAAGGCCATTCCGCTCGATTTTACACCACTTGAGGCAAGAAAACGGACCAGGCGCATCGTCGATATGTCGCTGCAGGCAGAAACTCAAACCAAAGACATTTTCAGTCAGGTTGATCTCTTCCTTAAGACGCTAAGAGATTTTATTACGGACAAGAAGTTCAGCTTTAACGGTGGCGATCTTGTCATTGATAAGAACGGCGCTTTCCCCATCGCCAAACTATCGTCCGGCGAAAAGCAATTGCTGATCCTGTTGATTGAAACTCTGTTGCAAAAGCAGCAGCCGTATATTTTTCTTGCGGACGAGCCCGAGCTGTCGCTACATATTGCGTGGCAGCGGCAAATTATTTCAGCGATTAAAGCATTAAATCCACAGGCGCAGATAATTGTAGCGACGCATTCTCCGGAGGTCGCAGGCCGCTTTAAGGAGACCATTCTAGACATGGAGGACCTCCTCCATGTCTGACATCGACTATTCGATCGACGCGCTTAATACACTCGACAAATTTTATCGTGTTGACACCATAGTTTACGTCGAAGGTGACGATGACGTTTTATTCTGGGATAAGATTTTTCGAACCTGCTCTACCATTCGCGCAGAAATTCTACCAGTTCACGGCGCACCAGAATTGGACAAGTACATCAATAAACTAGTGGAGAAAGGTGGTGATTTCGTCGCTGCGAGGGACGCAGATTACACGCATCCGACGGGCATCCGTATTCAGCACCCTCGTGTCATCTACACTTTTGGCTATTCAATCGAAAATAGCCTCTATGTCAAGTCGGCATTGTCGAGATTAGAGCGGATTTGGTGCAGAAGCCAAAAAATCAATGCTATCGATTGTGCCCGATGGATCGATGAATTCATCGAATCGTTCAGACGCTTGCTCATACTAGACATCGTGAATGCGCTAGAAGGTATGGGGATCGCAGTTCTAGGAGACAACTGCAGCCGCTTTATGCGCGGTGAAAAATCGGCGGCACCAGATCCAGAAAAAATTAGTGCCTTTGAGGAGATAGTCACCCAACAACTTAAGCCTTCTAAAATTAAACAGATTGAAGGGAAATTAAAAAAAATGAACACGGATCTATCTGCACTCATTCGTGGACATTTTTTGGCGTCAGGCGTCTTAAAGTACGTGGCATCGAAGGCAAAGGCCGCTGGAAAGAGCGGGGCGATCTCGCACGATGTGCTTTACGCCATGGCTATGGCTGAATTCGAACGAGGTTTTGGTGATCAGCATCCACATTACCAGCACTATAAAAGCAGCTTGGATGATGTGCGGAGTGCGCTGATGCAGTGATTGAGGCGGCCAACTCCATCTCGCACGAAATCGCGGGCGTTTTGGATCCGCCCGCGATTTGTGAATCGCGCCCGAGAGATTGGGCGGGCCATTTCGTTCGTACGATCTCGTATGGGACCACAGGACGTACAACCCTGTTGGCGCTAATCGTAATGTTGGATTTGGATCAGGTTGTGGCGATGTGCTGTCGTAACTGGCGACCGCTTCATCCGGATGTAGCGCACTTCCGAATGTCCAAATCGTGTGTCGTGCGAATGTCCCTTCATGCCGCCGTCTAGCGTCTGATGCTTCTAGATGAGGCTAACCGCGTGCGCCGTCGTTGGAGAAGGCCAGTCGGGTCCATGTCACACCCATGCGCCGATTTCCGTGCTGGCTGGATTCGGTCCGGACGTTCAGCACCGTTCGCAAACCATACGCATTTGCGAGTTGAATGATCTCTTCCGCCGAAACGTCGAACATCCGTCGTCCTTTCGGAACCGGGCCGTGACGCAAGGACATGAGCAGCATGGCGCCGTCGCACAGTAGAGCGCTCACGTTCGGCATTGCCCGACGACGCTCGTCTCCGTCGAGGTGCATCCAGACGGCCGAGAGCATCGCTAAGTCAAATTTCTTTCGTCTCGAACGCAGGATTGCTAGATTCGGTAGGCTATCGTCCAGCCATTCAATCCGAGGAGACGGATGCTGCCTGATTCCGGCAACGCGCAACGCGTCCACCGGTTCGACCGCTACGACTGTATGCCCCATCGCCGCAAACGCAGCGGCGTCGGTTCCGATACCGGCTCCGACGTCAAGGATGCAGGCCGGGTGCGTCGGAACGAGATGCATGACGGGCTTATGGTGTTCCTCAAATGAGATGTCTCGCCACTGTTCGACGAGCGATTGTGCGTTCTCCGCGTAGCCTTCCGTGCCGCTTACATTGATGGACACCACTGCCCTCCAAGTATCGGTGATTCGCGAAGCTTGCCAGATTGTCACCAATTCAGCGCCGCGGACCGAGTGTCTGAAATTGGGCCGGCTAGCGCCCCACGGCCGAGCGCGGTGATCGCCGCGGGCACGGCCTTTCATGCAAAGGGCATAAACGACCCGAAACGGACCGTCGAAGTTGCTGGAAGCGGTCATTCGATGCATTTCCTTCGGCGCGGAATGTCGACAATCGGCTGTAAAAACCGGGCGCTTCACGGAACTGCCAATCTACCGACGATGTACGTCCCGATAGAGGATCATTTCCTTCAGCAATTGCTCCTTGTCGTCGTCAAAGCCACATTGGCTGTCCCACGTAAGAGGGTTGTCGTAGGTTCCGAAGAGCATGTCCCACCAGGTGATATCGCCATAGTTGTTCCTATGCGATCCGCGCTCATGGTGAACACGATGCATCTCGGGGCGTTGAAAAAAGAATCCAATCCAACGAGGTGTCCTGCAATTCGTGTGGTAGAAAAACTCTCCGGCGGCCGTGCAGAAGGTATAGACAACACCTGCCTGCATTGACAGGCCGAGTAGTGAGTAGACGAGGACGCTACCAATCACGGAATTGACAACCATCTCGCCCGGGTGCTTATAGAACGACGTGATAACTTCCAGCCTTTGCGGGCTATGGTGGACCTGGTGGAATAGCCGCCAAAGCACGTCCAGTTCATGGCGCCAACGATGCCACCAGTAAAACACAAAGGTGGCGATGAAGTATGCACAGACACCTCCAACGCTAGGCGTCACGTACTTCGACAGATGGAAAAGGGAACTTGTTGATAGCCACTTCTCCCACGTCATTCCCGCGACGGTAACGACACCGAGCTGGACACCATTGATGAGAAGCACACGTACAGGCCATGTGCGTACCTGAGGTAGCCTCCAGCCAGGTCGACACGTCTCCAAGACCAAGCAGAATCCGAAGAGAAGAAAAATCACGGCTATCATCATGGCGTGTCCCTCCTGGTAGCAGGCCACTCGTGAGCTTCCCCTGAAATTTCGCCTTCCAGCAGGTCGTGTGTAAACTCGACCCGAAGGAAGGAAAGAATCGATGTTCAAAATACCGAAGCAGGCATACACCGCGGAGTTCAGGACGCTCGCGGTACAGCGAGTGAAGGACGGGCAAGGCGCGCGGGACGTTGCTCGTGAACTGGGGATTTCACACCAGTCGCTGCGCAACTGGGTCAAGGCCGATGAGGCAGGCACGCTCAATGGCGCGGGGACAAAGG
>NZ_LKPJ01000069.1 GCF_001443045.1 Burkholderia ambifaria
CACGAGGATGTCGACCGAGCCGAACGTTTCGGCAACCTTGTCGATGCCACTGTTCACGGCTTCCTCGTTCGTCACGTCCATCGCGACGCCGATCGCCTTGCCGCCCGCCTTGTTGATCTCGTCGGCAACCGCATTCGCGCCATCCTGGTTCAGGTCGGCGATCGCGACGGCCGCACCCGCCTTCGCGAGCTCCAGTGCGATTTCCTTGCCGATGCCGCTTGCGGCGCCCGTGACGACTGCGGTCTTGCCGCTCAGATCTGCTGCCATGTCCGTCTCCTTCCGTTATCGGATCGAAAAAGCACGCCCCGCTGCACCCGCGTTCGTCGCGCGGTCGTGCAGGTGGGCCAGCCGCTATTGTGCACGATCGGCCCCGCCGTTCGCGCGCAAAACGTCTAAGCTTAAGGTCGGTTCCGGGTCGCGGGAGATTCTCATGCACTATCGACGGCTAGGCCGCTCCGGCCTGCAGATCAGCGAGCTTTCACTCGGCTCGTGGGTCACCTACGGCAACCAGGTCGATCAGCGAGTCGCCCGCGAATGCCTCGCGGCGGCCCGCGATGCGGGTATCAATTTCTTCGACAACGCCGAGGTCTACGCGGGCGGCAAATCCGAGGAAATCATGGGTCAGGCGCTCAAGTCGCTCGGCTGGCCTCGCGTCAGCTACCTCGTGTCCACGAAGTTTTTCTGGGGTCTCGCGGAAGCCCCGAACCAGTACCACACGCTGAACCGCAAATATCTGCTGAACGCGATCGACGGCTCGCTGCGCCGGCTGCAGCTCGACTATGTCGACCTCGTCTATTGCCACCGCCCCGATCCGAACACCCCGATCGAGGAAACCGTCTGGGCGATGAGCGACATGATCGTGCGCGGCAAGGCGCTGTACTGGGGCACGTCCGAATGGAGCGCCGACGAAATTCGCGCTGCGTACGAGATTGCCGAGCGGCACCACCTGCACAAACCGGTCGTCGAGCAGCCGCAGTACAACCTGTTCCACCGTACCCGGGTCGAGCGGGAATACGCACGGCTCTACGACGATTACGGCCTCGGCCTGACCACCTGGAGTCCGCTGGCATCGGGACTGCTCACCGGCAAGTACCGGAATGGCGTGCCACCGGGCAGCCGCGCGCAACTGCAGGGTTACGACTGGCTCCGCGACCGGCTGACGGATCCGGCCAGCAACGACGTGGTCGAACGGCTCGGCGGAATTGCGGCAGAACTCGGCTGCAACACCGCCCAGCTCGCTATCGCATGGATACTCGCGAATCCGCGCGTGAGTTCGGTCATTACGGGGGCCTCCCGGATCGAGCAGATCGGCGACAACATCCGCGCACTCGACGTTGCCGCAAAGCTAACGCTTGAGGTCAAGCAACGCATCGAGGAGGTCGTTGGCGACGCATACGAGTAAGGCGGCTCACGTCCACTCGCGTACAATACGCGGCCGCATTGGCGCGCGGCCCGACGGCCGCGCGCGGCGATCGTCCGTTTTCATCGATTCATCCTTCGTTTCAGGCAGCCAGCCATGCTCAGTTATCGTCACGGTTTTCACGCAGGCAACCACGCGGACGTGCTCAAGCACGCCGTCGTCGTCCAGCTGCTGCGCTACCTGAACAAGAAAGACAAGTCGTACTGGTACATCGACACGCACGCCGGCGCCGGCGTGTATTCGCTGCGCGACGGTTATGCGGCCAAGACGGGGGAATTCGACACCGGCATCGGCCCGCTGTGGGACGACAAGAACCTGCCCGAGGCGCTCGGTGATTACATCGACGAAGTGCGCGCGCTGAACGACGACGGCGAGCTGCACTACTATCCGGGCTCTCCGTATCTCGCATGGCGATTGATGCGCGAGCAGGACCGGATGCGCCTGTTCGAGATGCACACGACGGAAATCGACGTGCTCCGTCACAACTTCCGTGACGCGGGGCGACGCGCGATGATTTTCGCCGGTGACGGCTTCGAGGGCATCAAGGCGCTGCTGCCGCCGCCGCCGCGACGCGCGCTCGTGCTGATCGATCCGTCCTATGAAGACAAGAAGGACTACGCGCGCACGGTGACCTGCGTAACCGAATGCCTGAAGCGTTTCGCGACCGGTTGTTATGCGATCTGGTATCCGCAGGTTGCGCGGGTGGAGTCGCAGCGTTTTCCGGAACAACTCAAGCGACTGCAGCCGAACAACTGGCTGCACCTGACGTTGACGGTATCGAACCCGCCAGCAGACGGCCTGGGACTTTATGGCAGCGGAATGTTTATCCTGAATCCGCCGTACACGCTCGCGCAGAGCATGAACGAAGCGCTGCCCTATCTCGTCGAACACCTGGGACAGGACAGCGGCGCCCGGTGCCAGATCGAGCACCGCGGAAACTGAGCGAGCGGTTTGCCGTTACGGCTGCGGTCTCGGGGCGGGTCTTGGCTGATTCGCAGGCGACACGCCCCAGCCCGGCACATTGATATACGGCGCGACAAACAACGGGACCGACGAATTCGATCCCTGCCCGGCCGGCGTTCTCATGCCCGCGGGTTCAACAATCGGCTCTGGCGATAGCGGAGCCGTTTGCAACACCAGCCCCCCCTTGCCATCCTGGATCCCGCGTTGCGTATCGAGAATCAGTGGTTTGGATGAAGTCGCCGCACCGGCCGCCATGCCTTGAATGAGCATCGCAGTGCCCAGAACGAGACGCGCGCGGAAACCGTGACGCACATCGAGACGCAAGCGCATGGTCGTATTTTCTCGGCTGAAAAGCAGGTCCATACCATAGCGCCGCGCCGACGATTTCGCCAGATCCGGCGTACAAAAAACAAAGCCCCGTCAATACGGGGCTTGCTTTTCGTTCGGTGCCACGTGGCACCTGACGGTAACTCCGATTACAGCGAGTAGCCGTTGGTTTCGAGCGAGCGGATGCGGCTCTCGAGCTGGACGATGTCCGACGACGTGGCGAGGTAAGCCTCACGGCGCTCGCGCTCTGCGGATTCGAACCAGTTGCTCAGCTTTTCGACGATGTAGGCGATCATGATGTTCTCCAAGGAAGGGGGACCCCTGGCGAATCGAGATTCAGGGATTTCCCGTATAGGGTTATCCCGAATTATAGCGGTGCTGCACCAAGATGCCAGTGAAATGCTTGCATGGACGCCATTCCAATTCGGAATGGATTATGAAGCATCCACCTCAACTCACTGATTTTTAAAGATATTGACTCGAGGTTCATTTCGGGCCTCGAGGGTGTGCACTAATCTGGCTCACCGACCGGATCGGCCAGACGCGCCAGGATCGGGCATTCGGGGCGCCCGTCACCGTGACAGTGCGCGGCGAGATCGGCGAGCGTATTGCGCATGTCGCTCAATTCCGCGATGCGTTTGTCGAGTTCGGCCACGTGTTCGAGGGCGATCGACTTCACTTCGGCGCTGGCGCGGGAGCGGTCTTGCCAGAGCGTCAGCAGCTTGCGGATATCTTCGACGAGAAAACCGAGCCGCCTTGCCTGGCGGATGAAACGCAGGATATGGACTTCTTCCGAACCGTAGATCCGGTATCCGGCATCGCTACGCTTGCTCGGTGCAAGGAGGCCGACCTGTTCGTAGTAGCGGATCATTTTTGCGCTGACACCGGATTCGCGCGACGCGTCGCCGATATTCATTCCTGCCCTCTTTCCATCAAGCACTGGTTCGAACATGAACGTCGACACGAGCGACCGTCGACGACACTTCGATCGTATCAAAAGCTGAGTGAAAAGGACTTTGCTAGAAGTCGATTGGCCTTACCGAAGGGGGCAGATCTGGTGCGACGTGATGAGGATCCTGCCTGGCCAGTTCACCGGCCTACCGGCACGAGCTCCCAAGCCAACGCCTCGCGGCCATCGCCCTTTTCCTTTTCCGGCGCCACAAATGCAAAAACCCCCGCCTGTTCGGGCGGGGGTTCTCGGCTTAGGGAGCCTGACGATTACCTACTTTCACACGGGAATCCGCACTATCATCGGCGTAGAGTCGTTTCACGGTCCTGTTCGGGATGGGAAGGGGTGGGACCGACTCGCTATGGTCATCAGGCAAAGAGGGTTGTTGCGCTGGCTTCGCAGCACAACCAATCTTGGAAGAAGCAGTA
>NZ_LKPJ01000007.1 GCF_001443045.1 Burkholderia ambifaria
TTGCTGCCTATGGGTTTCTTGTTGCTCAACGCCTCATTCAAGGCGACAGTAAAAAAAACTCCGCGATCCGCGACCCATTTGCCTTACCCTCGGATTACGTGCCACGCGGGTCCCCAGCGCATGCAGCGCCACGTGGCTGATTCCATCACCACGCTGCGCTGGCGTATCGCTGCATACATCACGCGCCGGCTCGAGCGATGTCCGTTTTGTTCAGCATCCAATGCTGATTTATTGACACAGTAAGATTAGGCATCTGCGACACCAGCGACAGCCCGATATCCATCCCTTCGACCTGGAAGTGCGGAACGATGAACAGCTTGATCCGGAAGAAGCCCGGGTTGTCCTCGATGTCCTCGACCGTCACCTTCGCCTCGCGCAGCGGATGCGACGCCTGCAGCTCGTCGCCCGGATCCTTCATCTCGGTCACGAGCCCCTTGATCCAGTTGTTCAGCTCGAGCTCGAGCAAACGACGATCCTTGGTCGTGCCGATGTTTTCGCGCTGAATCAGCTTCAGGTAGTGCGCGATGCGAGACAGCAGGAAGATGTACGGTAGCCGCGCGTTGATGCGGCTGTTCGCGGTCGCTTCCTTGGTCTCGTACAGCGCCGGCTTCTGCGCCGAATTCGCGGAGAAGAAGCACGCAAAGTCGTGGTTCTTGTAGAACGACAGCGGGATGAAGCCGAGATTCGCGAACTCGAACTCGCGCGTTTCCGGGATCAGCACTTCGGTCGGAATCTTCGGCTGGTAGCCGGTGCCGAGGTCGTACAGGTGAACCGGCAGGTCCTCGACCTTGCCGCCCGCCTGCGGCCCGCGAATCTGCACGCACCAGCCATTGCTCACGAAGCTGCGCACCATGTTCGCCGCGAACGCGAACGACGCATTCATCCACAGGTACTTGTCGTGATCGGGGCCCTTGACGGCTTCCTCGTAGTTGAACGCCCGCACCGGTGCCGTATCCTTGCCGTACGGCAGACGGCCGAGCACGCGCGGCATCGTCAGGCCGACGTAGCGCGCATCGTCGGTATCGCGGAAGCTCTTCCACTTGATGTACTCGGCACGATCGAAGTAGTTGCCGATATCCTGGATCGCGGCGACTTCCTCCATCGACTGCTTGCCGAAGAACGCCGGCCCGACGGAGCCGATGAACGGCATGTGCGCAGCGGCCGCCACCTTCGAGATGTTGCGCAGCAGCGCGACGTCCATCGGCGAATTCGCGAACTCGAAGTCGCTGATCATCGCGCTGATCGGCTGGCCGCCCGGCGTGTCGTATTCCTCGATGTACGTCAGGCGATACAGGCCGCTCTGGATCAGCTCCGGCGTATCCTCGAAGTCGCGCTGCAGCGCATCCTTCGACACGTCCAGCACTTCGATGCGCGCGTTCTTGCGGAAATCGGTGCGGCTCACGAGCATCTTCAGGCCGCGCCAGCGTGCCTCGAGCGCCTGGAATGCCTGCGTATGCATCACGGCGTCGAGTTGGCGACCGATCTTCCGGTCGATCTGGCCGATATGGAAATCGAGCAGCGACTTGTCGAGGCGGTCCACCGGCTGGCGCGCGTTCGCGACGAGTTCGAGGAATGCGCCCATCCCGCGCGCGATGCGCTCGTCGGCCGATGCTTCGGACAGCATGTCGTTGTCGCGGAACGCCTCGAGCGGTCGCGCTTCGCTCACGGGTTTCAGGTTGATCTTGCTGCACAGCGACGCATAGACGCTGTCGATATCCCCATGCGGGGCGTCCAGCACGACGGTCTCGCTCGCGCCGGCCTGCTGCGTTTCAGTGGATTTCATGTCGTGTCCTGTCTGCGATCGAATCGCTACGATGTTGCGGAATGCGCTGAACGCGCGTTTTGACCAGCGTCGCTCACGCATGCCCTTCCGGCTGCGTCGCCGCGGTCGCGATTTGCGCGAGCTCGCCACGCAGCTTCGCGGACAGGCGGTCGTCCTTCAGCACCTTCTCGAACTCGCGACGGAACGTACCGTTGTCGAGCAGGTTCGATTTCAGGTCCCGCAGCAGATTGCGCATCGCGAGAAGCGCCTGCAACTCGGGAATCTGGCGCGCGACCTGCTCCGGCTCGAAATCCTTGATCGAGCGGAACGACAAGTTGACCGGCAATTCCGAGCCGTCGGCGGCCAGCGTGTTGTCCGCGGCGATCCGGAGGTCCGGCGCATAGTCGGCCAGTACGGCGTCGAAGTTGTTCTTGTCGATGTTCACCTTCTTGCGCTCGGCGAGCGGCGCCTGCTCGCGGCCGGCACTGAAATCACCGGCCACCAGCAGCTTCAGCGGCAATTCGACTTTCTTCTGCGCCCCGCCCGTATGCAGATCGAGGGTGATCGACACCCGGCTCTTCGGGATCTCTCGCTGAAAGCTATCCAATTCGTTCTCCTTATCTCAGGAAGCTTGAAGACTCCGCGACACGCACCCGCAAGTCACGGGTGCACGCCGTCCGTACCGCTCACGCCGCCCCCGCAACGTGCATCGACGAACGACCGATCCGGATATTCGCGGCCCGATATCCGACTCAGGCGGCAGAAAATATCACGCCCCTTGTCGGCGAGTAAACATGAAACACGAAAAATCGGAAATTAACGACACGAATCCTTTTATAAACAAGACTAGTCCGATTCCGCGCGACTCATCCCGACACACATACCGACACACAAACATCCCTCATCGACCACTATCAAAAAAACCCACAAAGACCACGCAATCCATTGATTTATATAAAAATTAATCCGAAAACGCGGAACGCAATATCTCCATAAAAAAACCACACCCCGCCACCCACGCCCAAGAAACACCTCTCATCCAGCAAATCCCAAAACAAACACCCCATTTATCTCAATTTAACCGTAACACTTTTCAACAAACTCCAATAAACCTTGGTATACGAAATCAGAAAACGATGTATAGAATCTGCGCCTCATAATTCACAAATCGGTATTGACCACACCATGCGGATCGACAAACCGCTCTGGCATGAAGGGCTGATTCTTACGCAGCAGCATTTCCAGCAGCAGGAGCGCTGGAACGGGTTCGCGCTGCAACAACTGGCGTCGGCCGTCGCCGTATCGCCATGGGGAACGCTGAACGTCGCCGTCGACGAGGAGGCACTGTTCTCCGGCCGCCTGAAGCTGGCCCGGCTGCAATTGCGCTTCCCTGATGGCACGCCGATCGACACGACCGTCGTCGACGCATTGCCGCCCGCACGCGACCTCGTCGGCGAAATTCCCGCCGATGCCCAGACCGTCGACGTACTCGCGGCGCTGGCGCTACCCGATGCGAACGGCGGCAACTGCCGTTTCGACGAAACGGCGCTGGCCCGCCCGCGTCGCGCGTATCGCGAGTTCGTCAAAGTGACGGACCTGAGCGGCTCGGGCGAAACCGAGATCGCCGCCGAACGCCACGCCGTCCGGCTGCTGTTCGGCTTCGAATCGCACGCCGACGACACGGCATGCGCGATCGCACGCCTGACGCGCACGACAAGCGGGCAGTTCCAGGTCGATCGCCGATACGTCCCGCCCTGTCTGGTGCTATCCGGTCACACGCTGCATATCGAGCGCATTCAACGGATCGCCGATATCCTCGCCGCCAAAAGCGCGCTCCTCGGTGCGCGCCGCAGCGAGCGCATCGAGCAGGTGGCCGAGTACGGCGTCGCCGATGTCCAGCTCTTCTGGCTCCTGCATTGCATTCATCAGGCCTGGCCTCAGCTGCGCTTCCTCGCGTCGCATCCCGGGCAGCCGACCGATCGCCTGTACCAGGTGCTCGCACAGTTGGCCGGCTCGCTGACCACGTTCTCGACGCGCGTCTCGCTGACCGACATTCCGCCCTACGACCATGCCGGCGCCCATGACGTGTTCGCAACGCTCGAATCGCTGATCCGCGATCTGCTCGACGCGATCATCCCGTCACGCGTCGTCTCGATCGGGCTTTCACATACGACACCGACCACTTGGGTCGGCCAGTTCCGCGACGAGCGCATCGTCGAAGATGCCGCGGACTGGTATCTGTCCGTCAATGCCGCGTTGCCGGCGTTCGAGCTGGTCGAGCAGTTTCCGCGTCTGTGCAAGATCGGCGCGCCGGATGACGTCGAGCACATCGTCAATTCCGCCGTGGCGGGGATTCCGCTCAAGACCGTGCAACGGGTACCCGGCGCCATACCGGTCCGGCTGGACAACCACTATTTCGCGCTTGACGCGCACGACGCCGCGCATGCTCGGATGCTCGCCGCGCGCGCTTGCCAGATCTATCTGCCCGCGTCGATTCCCGACGCGTCGCTCGAACTTTATGCGGTGCTGCGATGATGAATGCCGTCGTCTCCACGCGTCACGAAGCCGCGCTGCTTGCGCGCGATTCATCACCCGGTCACGCCCATCGACCTTCGATGCGCGCGCTGCTGCGCGATACCGCATTGCTCGTCACTCACCTGTCGAACGGCGGCCAGGTCGACAACGCTGAAAACCTGCGTCAACAGTGCCGTCTGCTTGTCGCACAGTTCGCGACCGCGCTCGATGCGCAAGGCATCGCCGCGGACGTACGGGACGACGCCGTCGTCGCCCAGTGCGGGCTGATCGACGAAGCCGCACTGCGGCACTTGTCGGCTTCCGACAAGGCGAACTGGGAATCCACGCCGCTGCAGGTCGATCGATTCGGCACGCACGACGCAGGCACGCGTATCTACGAGCGGCTCGACTACCGGATGCGCGAACCCGCGCCGAACGTCGACCTGCTCGAATGCTATGCGGCCGTTCTCGGCCTGGGGTTCCGCGGCCGCTATGCCGCGCGCTCGGGTCCGGCTTCCGGCGCCCACGATGGTGAAGCAAAACGTCAGGCATTGATCGCCGCGCTGATTGCGCAGATCGATCAATTGCGGCCGGCGGTCCGCCCGGGGTTCGTCACGAACTGCTCCAACCCGCGACTGATCGACCGGCTCAGGCATGTGTCTCCATGGGTGGTCGCGGGCGCGGCATGCGTCATCGCGATACTCGCCTGGTTCGCATGGGATCGCATCCTCGATGCCGAACTGACCCAACTCGTCCAGAGAGCGAAACGGCCGTGAGTTCGGGCATCTTGCTCCCAACGGCGGCAACCCGCGCCGATTCCGATGCGGCACGTGCGGCCATGTCGGGCCTGGGGTACCCGTTACGTACGGTCGTGGCGCTGTCCGCGGTCCTGGCACTGGCCGTTGTTGGATGGGTTTTACCCGTCGATCGCGGCGTCATGTGGGGATGGATCGCGATCGTCGTCGCGCTTTCCGCGCTGATCGTGTGGCTGCACACGCGCAGGTTGGCGCACGCCCGCGAACGAAACGTTCACGTGATTGCACAACTGGGTGCGGCGACCGCCGACCTGCCAGTCACGCTGCGCACGAGAATGCCGCTCGCGCTCGTCACCGGTGACGGCTTGCCCGCCTTGTTCGATCGCGATACGACCCGGCCGCGTTTCGTTCACGTCGGCGACGGCGCCATCTGGTTGCGAGCCGATCGGCCTCAGGATCTTCCCCGGCTTGCCGTCGCGGTCCGCCAGTGGCGCGACGGCCATGCGCCCGATTGCGTCGTGCTGTCGGTCGCGCCAGGCGTTCATGCGAACGACGACACGCTGTCGCAGTCGCTGCGCGTGATCCGGCAGGCCGTTGCGGACGCATGCCGCATGCTCGGCACGTCGCTGCCCGGCTATGTCGCCATCTATCAGCGGCTCTCGGACGCAAATGCCGCTGTGGAACCCGCGGCCGGCGAATCGGCGGCCCGGTGGTATGGCAAGTCGACCGGCTCGGCAATCGTCGACATGCATTGCTTCGACACGGCAATCGACGCGGCCGAGTCGGATGCACTCCATGCCGACGGAAGTCCGGCGGCCGCGGCACGCGCCGCCGGCGTCGCATCGATGATCGGGTGGACCCGACGCGTCGTGTTAGACACGCTCGCGGATCGACGCCAGCCCGCATCGCCCTGGCCATTGTTCGGCGCCGGTTGGGTCGACCATGGCCCGGCGACGGCTCCCGGCAAGCCGTGGGAACGTGAAATTCGCAGCCGGACGGGTATCGCACCGGCCGCACTGCCTGCGTCGCCGCTGCCCTGGCCGTTGCCGCAGCCGCTGATCGACGCGATGCCGCGCCGATCGTGGCGATCACCTCGCCGCATCGCCGTCGCGCACGTCGTCGCGATCGTTGCCTGCGCGGCAATCGCCGCCATCTGCGGAGCTGCCAAGAACAACGCTGCGTTGATGACACGTATCGGAGAGCATCTCGAACGCTACAACCGAATTCCCGCCGGACAGGACGCAGCAAAACGCGACGCGCTGCGCTCCCTCGTGTCGGACCGAGATCAGATCGACCGGTACGCGCGTGTCGGTGTTCCACTTCGGCTGTCGTTCGGCACCTACCATGGCGCGCCGCTGCTACCGGTTCTCAACGAAGCAATCGCCTCCTACAAACCGCCCCCGCCACCGCCCGCCGTCGTCACGTTGGACAGCATGTCGCTGTTCGACAGCGGCAAGGCGCAACTCAAAACGGGCACCACGCGCGCAATGGTCGATGCGCTCGAACTGATCAAGGCCCATCCTGGTAAGCGCGTGCTCGTCGCAGGCTACGCGGACGATCAGGGTCGGCCCGATCGCAACCTGAAGCTGTCGATCGATCGCGCGTCGGCAGTGCGCGACTGGCTCGTCGAAGCTTCAGGCATCCCGCCTGCACAGTTCGCGATCCAGGGTTACGGCGATGCGCGGCCGGTCGCGAACAACGCCACGCCGGAAGGGCGGGCGAAGAATCGTCGGGTCGAGATCACGCTCGTGCCCGATACACGGGCGCCGGCCATCCCGACCGGCGTCGAGAAGTAATACGCGTTTGGGTTCCCGGGGCAGCCGCCCCGGGTCTGTCAGCGCCGGAATCCGATTCCGGCGATTCGTAGTACGAAGAAGAAGGAGTGAACAAATGGCAATTCCGGCCTACATGTGGCTCAAGGACGACGGTGGCGCGGACATCAAGGGTTCGGTCACCGTCCAGGATCGCGAGGGTAGCGTCGAACTGGTCGCGTTCGATCATGGCGTGCACATTCCGACCGACGGGAATACGGGCAAGCTGACGGGCACGCGCGTTCACAAGCCGATCACGCTGACGAAGGAGACCGATGCATCGACGCCATACCTGTACAAGGCCGTGACGAGCGGCCAGACGCTGAAGTCGGTTGAGATCAAGTGGTACCGCATCGATGATGCAGGCAAGGAGAAGGAATACTTCAACACGAAGCTCGACAACGTGAAGATTGTTGCAGTGAAGCCGAAGATGCTCGACGTCAAGAACCCCGACTACGAGAAGCACAACCATCTCGAAGACGTCGAACTGCGTTACGAGACGATCACGTGGTCGTACAAGGACGGCAACATCATCCACAAGGACAGCTGGAACGAACGTTCCTGATGGACTGAACGGCCGGCGGGATCCGTTGCGCCTGCGCGGCGTGATTCCGCCCCCTCCGGGCGCTCGCCCTCCCCCTTTCCCGATCCGTTACCGACATGACGCCACCGCTCCGGGACGCTTCCCATCTCATTCGCCGCCTCAATCCCCACTGCACCCGCTCGCTCGAGGCCGCGGCGAGCCTTTGCCAGACCCGGCTCGCGGACGAAATCGCGGTCGAACACTGGGTGCTGAAGCTGATCGAAGCGGGCGACGGCGACATACCCGCGCTGCTGCTCCACTACGACCTCGACCTCGATACCGTCCGGGATGCAATGGTCGACGTGATCGACCGCATGCCACGCACATTGCGCGGCATGCCGGCGCTGTCGCCGCAGTTGGCCACTGTACTCCAGGATGCATGGGCACATGCGGCATCCGACGATCCCGACGGCCTGATTCGTTCCGGCCACCTGCTGCAAGCGATCGTCGACGCCCCTTATGTCCTGCGCACCCAGCGTGCGTGGCCGCTGCTGTCCGTCTCCAGCGCGCAGATTCGTCGCGTGCTGCCCCGACTCGGACGGCGCTCGTGCGAAAACGCAGTTGACGACGGTGTATCAACACCCGAAGCCGACTCGGCCGGCGGTCTACCCGAAGCTGAAGCACCGACGTCGGGCGCTTCGGTGCAAGCTGCCCCCACGCGGGTGATCGAGCACGACGCACTCGCGCGCTTCACCCTCGACCTGACCGAAAAGGCGCGTCGTGGCGAGATCGATCCCGTCTTCGGACGGGACCGGGAGATCCGGCAGATGATCGACGTGCTCGCGCGCCGCCGCAAGAACAACCCGATCCTGGTCGGCGAACCGGGTGTCGGCAAGACCGCACTGGTCGAGGGGCTTGCATTGCGCGTAGTCGACGACAACGTGCCGGAAACGATCCGCGGCACGCGCATCCTGACACTCGATCTCGGCTTGCTGCAGGCCGGCGCCGGTGTAAAGGGCGAGTTCGAACAACGACTGAAGAACGTGATCGACGAGGTACGAGCGTCGACGACACCGATCCTGCTGTTCATCGACGAAGCGCATACGCTGATCGGCGCCGGAAACGCGGCAGGCGGCGCCGATGCCGCCAACCTGCTCAAGCCGGCGCTCGCACGCGGCGAGTTGCGCACGATCGCGGCCACCACGTGGGCTGAATACAAGGAATACTTCGAACGCGATGCCGCGCTCGAACGGCGCTTTCAGGTCATCAAGGTCGACGAGCCGGACGACGCAGCAGCCTGCCTGATGCTGCGCGGGCTCGCAAGCCGCTATGCGGCCCATCACGATGTCCACATTCGAGACGAAGCGATCGTCGCCGCCGTCCGGTTGTCGCGCCGCTACATTCCGGCGCGACTCCTGCCGGACAAGGCCGTCGACCTGATCGACACGGCCGCCGCGCGCGTGCGAATGGCACTCGATGTACCGCCGGCGGAACTGCAGCAGGCGCGCGCGACGCTGGCAGCGCTCGAGCTGGAACGCGACGCACTCGATGCCGACTCCCGCGCCGGCATCGTCGGCACCGCGGAACGACGTGCCACGATCGACACGGAACACAACGCGATGCGCGACACCGCCGACTCGCTGTTCGACCAGTACGTACGGGAGCGCGAACTCGTCGATGCCTTGCGCACGCTGCGCGAGACAGTCGACCCCGCGCCTACCCCCGCGGACGTGGCCCAAGCAATCGACGCGTTGGCAATCGCTCAGGGAAAGTCGCCCATGATCGCGGCCGACGTCGATGCGCAATCCGTCGCGCGCGTGGTCGCCGAATGGACCGGCGTGCCGGTCGGCAATCTCGTCGACGATGAACTGAAAAGCCTGCTCGCGCTCGAAGCCACGCTCGCCGCACGCGTGGTCGCGCAGAACGACGCGATCGGCGCCTTGGCGGAGAGCCTTCGCACCGCCAAGGCCGGCCTGACAACCGAACATGCGCCGCTCGGCGTATTCCTGCTCGCCGGGCCGTCCGGCGTCGGCAAAACCGAGACTGCACGCGCGCTCGCCGACGTGCTGTTCGGCGGCGAAGCCGCGCTGACGACGATCAACCTGTCGGAGTACCAGGAAGCGCATACGGTGTCGCAGCTCAAGGGTTCGCCACCCGGCTACGTCGGTTACGGACGCGGCGGCGTTCTCACCGAAGCCGTGCGCCAGCGTCCGTATAGCGTCGTGCTGCTGGACGAAGTGGAGAAGGCGCATCGCGACGTGCTCGATATTTTCTATCAGGTGTTCGACCGCGGCACCATGCGCGACGGCGAGGGTCGCGAGATCGATTTCCGCAATTGCGTTATCGTGATGACGTCCAATCTCGGCAGCACGCAGATCGACGATGCGACGGCCGAGGACACGTCGATCACGCAAGCCGCGTTGCGCGAAGCCATTCAACCGCAGCTGATCGCGCATTTTCAGCCGGCGCTGCTCGCACGTTTCCAGACGCTCGTCTATCGGCCGCTCGACGCCAGGGCACTTGCGTCGATCGTACGGATCAAACTGGACCAGATTGCCGAACGCCTGCATCGGCAACACGCCGTCGCGCTCACGTGCGACGACGATCTGATCGATTCGATCGCGCAGCACTGCGTGTCGCGGGAATCCGGCGCACGTAGCGTCGATGCGTTCCTGAATCAGCGTGTACTTCCCATCGTGTCCCGCGAACTGCTTGCCCGGATGGCATCGGGTGTCGTGCCGCGACAAATCCTGCTGTCGGCAGGCACGGAAGGCGCGTTGACGATCGATTTCGTCGATGCCCCGACTACGCCTGATGGCGGCATCCAGCAGCCGAGCCACCGATGACCGCCGGCCCCTCCCTCTACGACATGCTGCTCGGCCAGATCGGCGGCGAGCCGATCGGCGCTTACGACGACCGGACGCTCGAATGCCTGAGCGTGCAACAGAACGTGCGCCGCATTCTCAATACGCGGGCCGGCGCGCTCAAGCACCTGCCCGACTACGGGTTGCCCGACCTCACGAACATCTACAAGGCATTGCCCGCGTCGGCGCATTTGCTCAAGCAGCAGATGGAAGCCACGCTGCTGAAATACGAGCCGCGCATTCGTTCGATCGACATCGGAATCGTCGACAACCGCGATCCCGGAATCCTGGTCAGCTTCGAGATGACATGCCACCTGAAGAACGCCGGGCTTGTGCGCTTCGGCACCTACTTCGAACCGCCGGGGCGCCTGCGCGTCGAACGTCGCATCGACTGGTCGTGATCGCACACCGTCACTGCCCGTGCGCCAGATGCGCCGCAAACCCCACCTTCTCGGGCGCGATTCCCGCCTTCAACGTCAGCGCCGGAATCTCGTAGTCTCCCGCATTCTGCCGCCGGAACGGAATCGGCTGAGCGGTCCACAGTTCGTCGAGACGCTTGCCGAGTGCCGCACGCGTTTCGTCGAAACGCACGTCGTTCATCCGCCCCGTCCGGTAGATCACGAACGGCGGCAGCACGTCGAACCCCGGGTAATACAGGATCCCGTGCTGGATCGGGAACAGCACGTCGTCGATCGGCCCGTTGATGCCGCGCGCACTGTAGTGCGACTCCCAGCCGCCGGTCGTGACGATCACCATCGCACGCTTGCCCGCAAGCGAGCCTTCGCCGTAACGGTCGCCCCAATGCTGGTCGGAATGCTCGCCCACGCCGTACGCGAAACCGTACGCATACACGCGCTCGACCCAGCCCTTCATGATCGCCGGCATCGAGAACCACCACAGCGGGAACTGCAGGATCACTGCATCGGCCCACTTCAGCTTGGCCTGTTCGCACGCGATGTCGTCGCGCTGCGTGCCCGTCTCGAATGCACGCTTCGAATCGAGCGCGGGATCGAAGCGTGCGTCGGGCGCACCGTCCGTCACGTCGTGCGCGTCGAACGCGGCCTTCCAGTTCATCGCATACAGATCGGTCACCTGCACGGCGTGGCCGGCCGCTTCGAGATGCTCGACCGCGAAGTCCCGCAACGCGCCGTTCAACGAGCGCGGCTCGGGATGGGCATAGACGATCAGCACGTTCATGTTCATTGCTCCGTTGATTGAATGACTGCAGGATGCCGTCGCCAAAGGTATATTGGAAATGAATTCCAGATATCCCAGGTATAGTCATGAACAATCTCAGACGGCTGGACCTGAACCTGCTGGTCACGCTGGACGTGCTGCTCGCCGAGCACAACGTCACGCGGGCGGCTGAAAAGCTGAACATGTCGCAGCCGTCGGTCAGCGTGCAATTGCAGAAATTGCGCGAGCTGTTCGGCGATCCGCTGCTGCTGCCGGGGCCGCGCGGGATGCGGCCGACCGCGCGCGCGGAAACGCTGCGCGAGCCGCTGCGGGACGCGCTCGATGCGATCGAACGCGCGGTGCTGACGGCCACGCCGTTCGATCCGGCAACCGCGACGAACACATGGCGCGTGGCCGCGACCGACTATGGCGAATCGACGATCGTCCTGCCTGCACTGAACGCGCTGCGTTCGGCCGCCCCCGCTACGCGGCTCGCCGTCGTCGAACTCGCGCCGCCGCGCATCGAGCAGGATGCGGAGCGAAACGGCATCGACCTGGCTTTCCATACGACCGACGGCTCGCCGGAAGGAATGCGGCGCCTGCCGCTGTTCGTCGAGCGATACGTGCTCGTCGGCCGCGCCGGTCATCCGAAACTGAAGCGACGCCCTACGCTCGCGCAGTTCGGCGCGCTGGAACACGTGATCGTGTCGCCCGACGGCGGCGGCTTCTTCGGCGTGACGGATGAAGCGCTCGCGAAAGCGGGCGCCGCGCGGCGTGTCGTGCTGTCGGTTCCGCATTTCCTGTTCGTGATGTCGGCCGTCGCCGCCACCGACCTCGTGGCAATGCTGCCCGAGCGGCTGGTGCGCAATACGCCCGCGTTGCGCGTCGTGGAGGCGCCCGTCGAGGTCCCCGGCTACGAGATGTCGATGCTGTGGCACGAACGCGTGCATCGCGATCCGGCGCATCGATGGCTGCGGGAGACGATCGCCGCGTCGGTGTAAGCCGCGCGCGGGAACGACTCGACGCACGCTTCGACCACCCTCACCGCCGCGCTCGAACCGGTTGCGACGAACACACGTGCATTCAGCACTTGAAACCGCCTCGAACACTGTATATATTTACAGTGCTTTTGCACCATTTGACCCGAATTCCGTCACCCATGACGGACGGACTTCTGTGAGGCGACCATGTTCCAGTCATCCGCATTCGATCCCGAGCAACCCGGCTTCAACCCCGTCCACTTCGAGCGTGCCGCGCAGCGGGCGGTCGTCGATCTTCAGCGTGTCGTCGGCGGCCCTGCGCAACGCGCGCTCGGCCTGCGGCGCCGCACTCATCCGGCCGCCGTCCGCACGATGAGCTGGCAGGCGCTGCTGAACGTCGAGGAACTCGCGTTCTCGAATACCGGTTTCCTGAGCCGCAACGATCCGACGGTCGTCGACGCGTTCATCCGCCTGCGCGACAGCCGGCTGGTCGCCGCGGACGTCGAGGAGCCTGTCGACTGGCGCCGCGACGACGACGACCTGCCGGCCGTCTACCTGATCGTCAAGGCAATGCTGGAAGCGGAAGAGGAAGAGCGGGCCGAAGCGGCCTGAGGCACACGTGCCGGTGGCAGATGGCGGTCTGCCGGAATCGCGTCGCCATGTTGCATGGCGCCGCGGTACATCCGGTCCACGCAACCGGCGTGTTGCGGGATGCCGCAACACATCGGCCGGAAAGTCGGGAGCCGTCGCGCACGCAGCGCGCTGCCGCGCGACGCACGCCGTCTCGAAACCCGGAACGCCTGCCCGTTACAGCCGAGCGGCAAGCCGCGAGCCCTGATCGATCGCACGCTTCGCATCGAGTTCGGCCGCCAGTTCCGCGCCGCCGATCAGATGCACCGAGCGTCCGGCCGCCTGAAGCGGCGCAAGCAGCGCGCGCTGCGGTTCCTGCCCCGTGCACAGCACGATCGTGTCGGCTTCGATCAGTTCGTGATCGGTACGCTGCTCGCCGTACGACACGTGCAACCCGCGCGCGTCGATCGATTCGTAGTTCACGCCGCCGATCATCTTCACCTGCTTCATCTTCAGCGTCGCGCGGTGAATCCAGCCGGTCGTCTTGCCGAGCCCCTTGCCGAGCGGCGCGGCCTTGCGCTGCAGCAGCGTCACTTCGCGCACCGGCGCCGCGACCCGCGCGCGCGTCACGCCGCCGCGCGTCGCGGCCGGATCGGTCACGCCCCACTCCGCTTTCCATTCTTCCAGATCGAGCGTCGGCGACTCGCCGTCCTGCACCAGATACTCGGCGACATCGAAGCCGATGCCGCCCGCGCCGACCACCGCGACACGCCGGCCAACCGGCTGCCTGCCGGCGAGCACGTCGATATAGCTGAGCACGTTCGGCCCGTCCTGCCCGGGAATCTTCGGGTCGCGCGGCGCCACGCCGGTCGCGAGCACGATCTCGTCGTAGCCGCCCGCGATCAGGTCGCTCGCGTCGACGCGGCGGTTCAGGTGCAGGTTCACGCCGGTCAGCTCGACCTGGCGGCCGAAGTAACGCAGCGCTTCGTCGAACTCCTCCTTGCCCGGAATCCGCTTCGCCATGTTGAACTGGCCGCCGATCTCCGGTGCCGCGTCGAACAGGTCGACGTGGTGGCCGCGCTGCGCGAGCACGGTCGAGCACGCGAGCCCGGCCGGGCCCGCACCCACGACCGCGATGCGCTTCGGCTGCTCCACGCGCGTGTAGACCAGCTCCGTCTCGTGGCAGGCACGCGGGTTCAGCAGGCACGACGCGATCTGGTTCTTGAACGCGTGGTCGAGGCACGCCTGGTTGCAGCCGATGCAGGTGTTGATCTCGTCGGCGCGGCCCTGTGCGGCCTTGACGACGAACTCGGCATCCGCGAGCAGCGGGCGCGCCATCGACACCATGTCCGCGCAGCCGTCCGCGAGAATCTGCTCGGCCACTTCGGGCCGGTTGATCCGGTTGGTCGTCACGAGCGGGATACCGACCTCGCCCTTCATTTTCTTCGTCACCCATGCGAACGCGCCGCGCGGCACCGACGTCGCGATCGTCGGCACGCGCGCCTCGTGCCAGCCGATCCCCGTGTTGATGATGGTTGCGCCCGCGCGCTCGACGGCCTTCGCGAGCTGCACGGTCTCGCTCCAGTCGCTGCCGTCCGGAATCAGGTCGAGCATCGACAGCCGGTAGATCAGGATGAAATCGCGCCCGACCGCGTCGCGCGTGCGCTCGACGATCTCGATCGGCAGGCGGATCCGGTTCTCGTATGAACCGCCCCACTGGTCGGTGCGCTTGTTCGTATGCATCGAGATGAACTGGTTGATCAGGTAGCCCTCGGAGCCCATGATCTCGACGCCGTCGTAGCCGGCCTCGCGCGCGAGCTGCGCGCAGCGGACGAACGCGCGGATCTGACGCTCGACGCCGCGCGCGCCGAGTTCATGCGGCGCGAACGGAGAAATGGGCGACTTGATCTTCGACGGCGCGACCGCGAACGGGTGGTAGCCGTAGCGGCCAGTATGCAGGATCTGCAGCGCGATCTTGCCGTCGTCCGCATGCACGGCGTCGGTGACCACGCGATGCCGCCGCGCGCCGGCCGACGTCATCAGCGTGCCGCCGAACGGCTTGGTCCAGCCGGCCACGTTCGGCGCGAAGCCGCCGGTCACGATCAGGCCGACGCCGCCGCGCGCGCGTTCGGCGAAATAGTCGGCGAGCCGCGGCAGCGTCTTGCGGCTGTCTTCGAGGCCCGTGTGCATCGAACCCATCAGCACGCGATTCTTCAGCGTGGTGAAGCCGAGGTCGAGCGGTGCAAGCAGGTGGGGAAAGGGGGTCGTCATGATCGTTCCGCGGTTGAGCGATGAATGCCATCGTAGGCCGCGCACCGCCTTGAACGTGAGGGGGCAAACAGCCATAATGCTTGTCATTTCCGGCCAAAACGACATGACCTCCCCGCCACGCAAGGACCGCCTCGGGCTACGCCGGCCGACGATTCCAGTCGCCTATACGCGCCTGCTGCTGCAGGCGCTGGCCGCACGCGGCGTCGATCTGGCCGCGGTGCGCGCGGGCACCGGGCTGCGCGATGCGGTGTTGGCCGAACCGGACGCGCGCGTCGCGCCGTCGCAATGGGGCCGGCTCGTGCTCAACGCGATCGAGATCGGCGGCGATCCGGGCATCGGCCTCGCGTTCGGCCTGCTGCTGAAGCCGACCGTGCACGGCTTCCTCGGCTATGCGACGCTGACCGCGCGGGACATCCGCGACGCGCTGGTCGTCACGCAGCGCTACTTCCGGATGCGCAACCGTCAATATCGGCTGATCTACGCGGAGAACGAACGTGGCGCGACGCTCGAACTGCACGGCGTGCAGGCAAGCCCCGTGCTGCAGCATCACGTGATGTTCGAGTTCGTGTTGACCGGGCTCGCGCAGAACGTCTCGCAATGGTCCGGCCGCGCGTCGCCGCCGATTGCGCTGCGCTTCACGTGGCCGGAGCCCGATTATTTCGCGCGTTATCGCGACCAGTTGCCGCCGGTCGAATTCGGCTGCCCGGCGAATGCGCTGTGGATCGCACGCGACGTGCTCGACTGGCCGCTGCCGCTCGCCGACGAAGTCGCGCACCGGCAGGCGCTCGTGCAGGTCGAGCGCGAGTATGCGCAGGTGCGCCAGGAGGAAGGCGATCTCGTCGAGCGCGTGCGTGCCGAACTGGCGCGCACGGCCGGCGACTATTCGAGCCCGGAGGCGCTCGCCGACGCACTGCTCGTGTCGACGCGCACGTTGCGGCGCCGGCTCGAGGACGCCGGGTCGAGCTATCGGCAACTGCTCGACGAAGCGCGGTTTCGCGACGCGAAGCAGTTGCTCGCTGCATCGGACCTCGACCTGAAGACGATCGCCGAGCGGCTGCAATTCACCGACCCGGCGAATTTCACGCGGGCGTTCCGGCGCTGGGCCGGGCAAACGCCGAGTGCGTACCGGGAAGCAGCGGCGGGAACGGCGCGCGAATGATGCGGAAACGCGGGAGATGCGCTCGCCCGCGCATTCATCGGTATGATGAATGCCACACCAACGCGATGTCGGCTGACGCCCTCTTCCAATCATGCGCAATCACACCACGCTGATCGACGCGAGGATCGACCGTATCGATACGAACCTCATCCGCGTCAAGACCGACATCAAGCAGGTGCCGCTTTATCGCCTGACGATGCAGGATGTTTGCTACTTCATCGCGGCCGGCGACGTCGACGCCGAAGCGTTCAAGCAGGTGGATCGGTTGAAGCCCGGCATGGCCGTACGCGCATGCGTCTTCGACGACCGCGGCCGTCGCCGGATCGCATGGATCAGAAGCCACGATCTGGCGATCGCGCCCTACGATGCATTCGCCCAGAAAGACCGCAACCTGTCGCTGCTCACCTGGGCGTCGTGCGTGTTCATCCTGAGCCTGTTGATCGGCGGCGCCGCGTTCAAATCGGGCTGGGCGCTCGTCCTCGCACTGACCGTGTTCGCGAGCATCATCAGCATGCTGGGCACGCTGCTCGCGATTGCCGGCCTGTCCGAATGGGTGTTCCGGCCGCAGCGGCGCGAAGCCAGGGAACAGTGGCAATGCCAGCCGTCCCGTTTCACGATCGAACGGAGCAACGCATGACCGATCGCTCCATGCGGATTGCGTCCGGCAGCGTCATGTCGGTCAGCCAGAAAACGATCAATACGAAGGTCTGGAGCAATAACCTCGGCTGGACCACGCAAAGCATCGAGGAGATCGCTCTTCGGCTCGACGCGTTCGACGCGCCGCTTACGCTGAGGACAAGCGGGACGCGCAACCTCTTCCTCGTCGCGGGCGATCAGCTGAATGTCGCCTATGCCGAAGGCCTCGATAGCCTGGCAATCTACGGAATCCGCAACGTCACCGACGGCTCGGTGTATCTCGTTCGCCCCGCGCGGGTCGCCGGCGCCCGAACCGATGTAGCCGTGACGATCGGCGCGCTGATCTGCCTGACGCTCGTCACCGGCATCCTGTCCGCCGTGCAACGCAGTACCGACGGCATGCTCGACATATTTGCGTGGTTCGGTGCAGCCGTGATCGGCTTCTTCGTGGCGAGTACGATCCTGCGCTCGGTGTTCGGTCTGATCGTGTGGCCCGAAATTCGACGGCTCAAGCAACCGGGCGGCAAACGCGAGATGAATGCCGCCAGGAACGCGCTCTCGCTCGCGCCGGAGGATACGCCGCGCATCCGCTTCATCTGAGCCGGCGTGGGCGAGACGCTTCAGCCGCCGACGTCAATCCGCGCGCCACCGTCCCCGCCGCCCGCCTCGATCCGCACCTCGCCGGTCGCGGCGACGATCGCGTCATACACGTCGTCCGTCACGCACACCACCGGCACCGCAATCCCATACAGTTCGGCAGCCACGATCGCACCGATCGAGATGATCAGGTCCCGCTCCTTCAGCACGATCCCGATCGGCCCCGTGCCGTTGCGCACTGCTTCCGCGAGCACGCTGCTGCTCGAGCTCGAACCCTTCGCGTGCGGCATCACCATGATCCGGCCGGCCAGGCTCGCGCCGGCCTGCGGATGCCCGCGATCGACGATCCGCCCCGCGCCCGAGTCGTAGCCGCCCCAGAAGCTGAGCGGCTTGTCGAGCACGATCGTGTTCGCGCACACGCTGCCCTGCACGAGCGTGTCGCCCGTCAGTTTCCCGATCGTTGCTTCAGTCATCGAATCGCACCCTTCCTTCGAACGCGGAGCGCACGCACTCGCGCATGCTGCCGTACGCCACCGTGACGCCAATGTTCGCGGGCGCATACGACGCCCACTTCCCCGAGTTCGTCATCACCAGGCCCGACAGCTGTTTCATCACCGGCGTGATGTACGTGCAGGTGTCGACGACGATCTGGATGCCGCGCGCGTCGAACTTGTCCGCGAGCCCGAGCTCGCCCAGCTCCCACAGAATGAAGCGGCTCGTGTTCACGTAGAAATCGCACGTCGGCTTGCCGTCGAACTGATCGAGCAGCGCGTCGAGCGTGCGGAATTCGGCCAGCGAGAAATGCGGCGTGCCGAGTGCGACCGCGACGAGCGCATCGCCGGCCGCGCCATGATTCAGCGTGCGGCGGATCTCGTCGAGATCGGCCATCGCGACCTCGACCGTTCGCTGCGCCGCCTGCCCGTGCAATGCGGCATCGAGCGTCGGCGCCTCGGGCGTGACGCCCACCGCATGAAACAGCGCGACGGCCCCGCTCGATGCGGCGGCCGCGCCGAGCGCCTTGAGTTCGTCTTCGGTGGTGTCGACGGGCAATCCGACGATCGCCGGCACGATCGCGCCCGCGATCCTGCCGATCAGCAACCCGAGCGCCGCGAAATAGATGTCGCGCGACGACCGGTTGCCGAAGTCCGGCGCGTTGAACACGATCCGCGCCGCGCGATTCGATTCGACGTGCAGGCCCGCATACGGCGCGCGTCCGGTGATCGCGGCGGCCAGGTCGAGAAAGTCGCCGTAGCGGCTGGTGCGCGCACCGAGCACCGAATTCGCGAACACGATCGCATTGGATTCGGCCCACGCGATTTGCTCGCCGACGCGCGGACGATGCTTCAGCTGATACGGCGCGCACGTGAAGCTCGATTCGCAGCCGAGTTGCAGGTGCGCATCCATCAGGCGCTGCGCGTCGCGCTGGATCGTGCGGTCGCCGTGATACAGCTCGGGATGGATCAGGTCGAGCGACCCGACGTTCAGGGTGGTCGGCACCGCGACTTGCGCGCCGGTATCGACGAAATACTCGACGAAATACTCGACGAAGTCGAGGCTCGTCCGGCCGTGGTAAAGACAACCGTCGATATGCGCGGACGTGATGTCGATCAGGTGCGGCGCCGACATGACCTCGGCCGTGCGCGCGACGATCCGCATCGCGCGCGCGACGCCGTCGCCGAATGCGCCGCGCAACATCGCGTCGTCGCGCTCGCTCAACTGCAGCATGGGAGCTCCTCGTGTCTCGTCCGGTGGATCCGGATCGCTTTCGTCATACTACCGCGCGCATTGCGCCTATCGCTGCGCCGTCAGGCTGAAGAGTTCGTCGCGCAGCGCCTTGGCCCGGCTGCGGCCGAACTGCGTCTCGAACTCGTCCTGCGCGGCCTGCCACGCGACTTTCGCCTGCGCGTAGGTACGCTCGCCGAGCTTCGTCAGGCTGAGCGCATGCGCGCGCGCGTCATGCTCGGACGCGGCCGCGGCGACGAACCCGTCACGCTGCAGCGGCTTCAGCGCGCGCAACAGCGTCGTGCGATCCATCACCAGTCTCTCGGCAAGTTCGCTCATCACCAGGCCGGGCCGGCGCGACAGGTTCGCCATGATCGAGAACTGCGCGGGCGTGACGCCGACCGGGGCCAGATGTCGCTCGTAGAGTTGCGTGACGAAGCGCGCCGCCTGACGCAGCGCGAGGCAATTGCAGGCCTGGGCCATCTGGATATCGTTCATGATCGGCAATTTATATGTGCATATGCATAAAGTCAATGTACACTGCGCCGTAACATGGCCGGGCCGGTCGCGTGCATCGGGCGCCCCGCCATCGCCCCGAGGAGACGGACATGGACTACATCGACAAGCTGCGGATCTTCCGGTCGGTGGTGGAAACGCGCAGCTTCACGCGCGCCGCCGACATGCACGGCCTCGCGCGGCCGGTCGTGTCGCGGGCGGTCGCGGATCTGGAGGCGCGCTTCGGCAGCCGCCTGCTGCACCGGACCACGCGCCAGGTCTCGCTGACCGAAACCGCCGAACGCATCTACGAACGCTGCGCGGCCGTGCTCGACGAACTCGACTCGCTGGAAGCGCAGGCACAGTCGCACACGCGCGAGCCCGAAGGGCTGCTGCGCCTCGTCGCGCATACGACGGCCGCGCTGAACCGGCTCGTGCCGCTGATCGCCGGCTTCAAGGCCGCGCATCCGAAGGTGCGCCTCGACGTCACGCTGACCGAGCGCCCGGTCGACCTCGTCGGCGAAGGCTACGACATCGGCATCGTCGTGCCGTACATGCTGACGAGCGAGACAACCGTCGTGCGGCTGGTCGAACGCATTCCCGTGGTGATCGTCGCGACCCCGGCGTACCTGCGCGCGCACGCGCGCCCCGACACGCCGGCCGCCCTCGCCGATCATGCATTCGTACCGATGTCGCCGTCGCTGCGCCGGCCCGCGCTGTCGTTCCGCGTCGACGGCGACCTGCTGACCGTGCCGCTGAGCTTCGACATCTCGTCGAACAGCCCCGTCTTCAACCGTGAAATGGTGATGCACGACTTCGGCATCGGCGTCGTGCCGAGAACGCTCGTCGAGGCCGAACTCGCGTCGGGCGCGCTCGTGCAGTTGCTCGAAGGCGCCGATCTCGTCGACGCGTTCGTGGAGATCAAGCTCGCCTACGCGAACCGCGCGCTGCTGCCCGCGAAGGTCAAGGCGTTCATCGACTACACGGCCGCGTATTGCGACCGCGAAGGCTGGATCGTTCCGGCCGCGGCCTGATCCGGCACGGAACGCGCCGTTCTGCCGCCGATTGGTACAGCCACGACACCAATCTGATCCTGCCCCGCCGCTCGCTTCGCCCCGCATTGCCGCCTAACATGTGCACATGCACACGACCACGCTTACCGATGACGATTGCTTCGCGGTTCGGCAAGCCGCCCGGCGAATCTCGCAGTTCTACGAGCGCTACCTGTCGCGGGCGGGCGTCACGCCGTCGCAGTACAGCATTCTCGCGCTGCTGCGCGAGCGCCCGGGCCTGACGATGGCGACGCTGTCGGCGATGCTGGTGATCGAGCGCACGGCGCTCTTGCGCGCACTCAAGCCGCTGGTCGGCGCGGCGCTCGTGACGGGCCGGATCGAGCCGCGTTGCCGCCGCCGGACGTTCGCGCTGACCGCACACGGCGAAACGAAGATCGCCGACGCGCATGTGCACTGGCTCGCCGCGCAGGAGGCGTTCGAGCAGCAATTCGGGCCGGCCCGGGCGGCCCGCCTCAGAGACGAATTGTTCCGGATCACGCACAACCTGCCGGAACGCTAACCCCTTCCCCGATCGGCGACGCATCGTCGGTCGCCTCAGTTAGTGCATATACATAGGTGAATCGATGGAAACGACCCCAGCCGCTGCCTCCCGCGAGGCAGCCACAATCGACCGGCCGGCCAGGCAGCGCCGCGTGCCGTGGATGCGCATCGCGGTGGGCGCGGTGATCGTCGTGGTGGCCGCTGCCGCGCTCGACTGGCTGTTCGTGCTGCGCTTCCAGGAAAGCACCGACGACGCGTATGTCGGCGGCGACGTCACGGTGCTCGCGCCCAAGGTGAACGGCTTAGTCGACAAGATCCTTGTGACCGACAACCAGCGCGTGAAGGCCGGCGACGTGCTCGTGCAGCTCGACGCGCGCGACTACGATGCGAAGCTCGCGCAAGCCGCCGCGGAAGTCGACAGCGCGCGCTCCGCGGTGTCCGAACTCGAAGCGAAGCAGCAACTGCAGTACGCGGTGATCGGTCAGCATGCCGCGGACAGGAATGCATCGTCGGCCGAGCTCACGCGCGCGTCATCCGACCGCGTGCGCTACCGCGAGCTCGTCAAATCCGATGCGGTGTCGAACCAGATCGTCGAACGTGCGGATGCCGACTATTCGAAAGCGGATGCCGCCGTCGCACGCAGCGACGCCGCGCTGCTCGCATCGAAGCGGCAGCTCGACGTGCTCGGCGCGCAGCTCGCCGATGCGCGGGCCCGCGTGAACACGGCACTCGCCGCGCAACGCGTCGCGGCGCTGAACGTCGAATACACGACGATCCGCTCGCCGGTCGACGGCTACGTCGGCAACCGCACGGGCCGCGTCGGGATGCTCGCGAACGTCGGCGTGCCGCTGCTGACGGTCGTGCCCGCGTCGGGGCTATGGATCGATGCGAACTTCAAGGAGGACCAGCTTCGCAAGATGCACGCGGGCGATCGCGTCGACGTGTCGCTCGATGCGTCGAGCACGCGCCTCCACGGCCGCGTCGACAGTCTCGCGCCGGCGACCGGCGCGACCTTCAGCGTGCTGCCGCCCGAGAACGCGACCGGCAACTTCACGAAGATCGTCCAGCGCGTGCCGGTGCGCGTGCATCTCGATCCGCAGCCGGGCATCGAGCACGTGCTGCGCCCCGGCCTGTCCGCGGTCGTAACCGTGCACACCGGCCGCGCGAACTGAACGGGAGCCGACGATGACCACCGCGTTTTCCGGCGACCCCGCGTCGCAACCGACGAAGCAGCGCGTGTTCGCGTTCGCGCTGATGTGCGTCGGCTTCTTCATGGCGACGCTCGACATCCAGATCGTCGCATCGTCGCTGCGCGACATCGGCGGCGGCCTGTCCGCCAGCCAGGACGAGCTGTCGTGGGTGCAGACCGCCTACCTGATCGCCGAGATCATCGTGATCCCGATGTCGGGCTGGCTGTCGAAGGTGATGTCGACGCGCTGGCTGTTCGTCGCATCGGCCGTCGGCTTCACGATCACGAGCATGCTGTGCGGGCTCGCGTGGGACATCAACTCGATGATCCTGTTTCGCGGGCTGCAGGGCGCGCTCGGCGCCGCGATGATCCCGACCGTGTTCACCACCGCGTTCGTGCTGTTCCCGGGCAAGCAGCGGCTGATCGCGTCGACGACGATCGGCGCGCTCGCATCGCTCGCGCCAGCGATCGGGCCTGTGATCGGCGGCTGGATCACCGATCAATGGTCGTGGCACTGGCTGTTCTACCTGAACCTCGTGCCGGGCATCGTCGTGGCCGTGCTGGTGCCGCGCTACGTGCACATCGACACGCCGGACCCGAGCCTCGTCAAGCGCGGCGACTACCTCGGCATCGCGCTGATGTCGGGCTTCCTCGGCTGCCTCGAGTACGTGCTCGAGGAAGGCCCGCGCAAGAACTGGTTCGGCGACGACGCGATCGTCGTCTGCGCGTGGATCTCCGGTATCTGCGGCTTCCTGTTCATCGTGCATGCGCTGACCGCGGATGATCCGGTCGTCGACCTGCGCGCGCTCGCCGTGCGCAACTTCGGGATCGGCAGCCTGCTGTCGTTCGTGACGGGCATCGGGATCTTCGTGACGGTGTTCCTCACACCGCTGTTCCTGTCGCAGGTGCGTGCATTCAGCTCGCTGCAGATCGGCATCGCATTGCTGTCGGTCGGTGCGTTCCAGCTGCTCGCGCTCTGCGCGTATGCGTTCGCCGCGCGCCACTTCAGCATGCGCGCACTGCTCGTGTTCGGGCTCGTCTGCTTCGGCCTCGGCTGCTACCTGTACACGCCGATCACGCACGACTGGGGCTGGCGCGAACTGCTGCTGCCGCAGGCGCTGCGCGGCATCGGCCAGCAGTTCAGCGTGCCGCCGATCGTGACGATGGCACTCGGTTCGCTGCCGCAGTCGCGGCTGAAATCGGCGAGCGGCCTGTTCAACCTGATGCGCAACCTCGGCGGCGCGATCGGCATCGCGGTGAGCGCGACGATGCTCAACGACCGGCTGAACTTCCACTACCTGCGCCTGAACGAGCACGTGAGCGCCGGCGAGCCTCAGGTCGCGTCGCTGCTCGATCGCCAGGCCGCGTACTGGACCTCGGTGGCCGGCAACACGCTGGATACCGCGCAAGCCGGCCTCGCGAACCTGCACCGCCTGATCTATCGCGAAGCGCTGACGCTCACCTATGCGGATGCGTACTACGCGCTGTCGCTGTGCTTCGTGGTGGCGCTGATCGCCGTCGCGTTTTCCCGCCCCATCACCCTGAACGCGCCGCCGCCGGACGCGCACTGAAGCCGAGACACTCGTCATGAAAAAGCTACTCGCCGCGCTGGCCGTCAGCGCATTCGCCGCCGGCTGCGCGGTGCAGCCAGCGCAGCATCCCGCGCTGCACGATTCCGTTCAAGCGCTCGCACCCGCCGCATGGGACACCGACGTGCCGCGCGCGAACATCGACGCCGCCGCGTGGTGGGCACAGTTCCACGATCCCGTGCTCGACCGGCTGATCGCGACCGTGCTCGACGGCAACCTCGATCTGCTGGCCGCCGCCGAACGCGTGAAGCAGGCGCAGGCGCTGACCGTGCAGAAGCGGGCGGTGCTGCTGCCCGAACTCGACGCGACCGCGCATGCCGCCGACGCACGCCAGAACACGCCACCGCCGCTCGGCTACGTGCGGCAGGCCGGCGCCGGGCTCGCGTTGAGCTGGTCGCCGGACGTGTTCGGCGGGCAACGGCTCGACCTGCTGGCCGCGCAGGCCGGGCTGGTCGGGCAACAGCACGCGGAAGACGCGATGCGGCTCGCGCTCGCGGCCGATGCGGCCTCCGCGTACGTCGACCTGCGCTGGGCGCAGCAGGAACTGAAGATCCTTCAGGACAACGCGGCAATTCGTCGACGTGCGCTCGAACTCACGCGCAAGCGGCAGGCATTCGGGCTGTCGACGGAACTCGACGTCACGCGCGCGCAGAACCAGCTCGACGCGCTCGAAGCGCGGATTCCGCCGACGCAGGCGCAGATCGCGCATCAGCTCAACCTGATCGCCGTGTATTCGGGGCGCACGCCCGAGTCGATCGATCGGCTCGTGCTCGCGCAGGCTAGCGCGATTCCGGCACCGCCGGCCGGGTCGCCCGCCACGCTGCCTTCGCAGGCGCTGCTGCGGCGGCCCGACGTGCTCACCGCTTACGCGCAGGTCGAACGGCGCGCGGCGCAGGTGGGTGTCGCGAAGGTCGAGCGTTATCCGAAGTTCTCGCTGAACCTGACGGACGGGATTCTTGCCGCGTCGTACCTCGGCTTGCCGACGCTGACCGACAACCTGTTCAGCGCGGCGTTGAGCGCGACGAGCCCGATCTTCAATGCCGGGCGGATCACGGCCGACATCACGCAAAGCGAAAGCCGGATGCGCGAGTCGGAACTCGGGTTGCGGCAGACCATGCTGCAAGCACTGCGGGAAGTCGAGGATGCGCGTGCGAACCTCGTCAGCAGCGATGAAGCGACGCGACGGCTCGACAGCGCGCTCGCGGCATCGGACAAGGCGCTCGGGCTGGCAAACCAGCTCTATAAGGGCGGTGCGACGGATTTTCTCGACGTGCTGTCGGCGCAGGAGGTGTATCTGCGGGACTCGGATGCGCTCAACCAGGTCAAGCGCGAGCATGCGCTGGCGGCGGTCGCGTTGTATCGGTCGCTCGGGGGTGGGTGGAGCAGGAACGCGGCGTCGGATGAGACGGAGGCCGTGGCCGTCGCTGCCGCGAAGGACTGACTGCGGCCGCCATTCGACGCCGGCTCCATTGTCCGTGTGTACAGGGCGCCCGCGTGCGGCGCGATCAGCCGGCGTCGGGCCAGCGGTATCCGATCACCTCGCTCACCGGGTACGCAAGTTCGCGCACCTCTTCCAGCTGATTGCCGCCGAACAGGTGCACATGGTCGTCGTCGTGACGCAGATAGAACCCGACGTGCCCCTTCCAGCTTGCGGGGTCGTCGCGCGTCAGGATCGCGATACAGCCGTACTCCGGACGCTCCAGCGGGCGTCCCCATTCGAGCCATGAGCGCGCGAGCGCCGACCCCGTGCCGCGGATGCCGGCATGCGTCATGCACCAGTTGACGAACGACGAGCACCACGAAATCTTGTCGTCGTAGCCGACGAGATTCGTGTGGTTGTTGTATTCGACGATGCGCGGATTGATGCTGCCGGGCGGGAAGCGGCGGATGCCCAGCTCGTCCAGCGCGACGGGCATCCACGGCGGATGGCCGGCTTGCGGGTTGCCCTCGGGGTTCGATCGGATCACGACGGCCTCGATGGAATGCAGGTGGAAGTCGCTCAATCTTCGCACGAATCAGGCCCGGCAGCATCGTTCCGGCATGCGATTTCCGGCTCGTGCGCCCGTATCATGTCGGCAGCGACCTCGACCCTCACGCCCGCCATGCGCATCACGCCCCTGCCGCCCCTTCAGTGCCTCGTCGCGTTCGAAGCCGCCGTGCGGCATGCGAGCTTCACGAAGGCCGCCGTCGAACTGCACCTGACGCAAAGTGCGATCAGCCGCCAGATCCAGCAGCTCGAGGAATTCCTCGGCCGCTCGCTGTTCGTCCGCGAACACCGCTCGCTGCGGCTGACGATCGCCGGCGAGCAATATGCGGCGCAGGTCCATCATCTGCTCACGCTATGCGCGGAAGCCACGCACGACGTGATGAAGCCGTACGGCGATCTCGAACTGACGATCGCCTGCTCGTCCGGCGTCGCACTGCTGTGGCTCACGCCGCGCCTGCCGGCGTTCCGCGCCGCATATCCGAACATCAAGCTGCGCGTGATCGTGCGCGACGGCCTGGCGTCGATGTCGCCCGCGGAATTCGACGTCGGCGTCTACTACGTGCGCCAGCAAGCGCCGGCCGAATATACCGCGCGCCGCCTGTTCGACGAGGAAGTCTTCCCGGTCTGCGCGCCGGGTTACCTGGCCGGCCGCACGCTGTGCGCGGCCGACCTCGCGAACGAGACGCTGCTGCGCCTCGAGGACGGCCAGCGCCAGTGGATGTCGTGGTCCGAATGGTTCGACATGAATGACATCGACCGGCAGAAGGCGCAGCCCCAGGACATCACGATCAACTCGTATCCGCAGATCGTGCAGATGACCATCCTCGGCCAGGGCGTGTCGCTCGGCTGGCGCTACATGATCGACGCGTGCCTCGAGGCCGGCCTGCTCGTGCGCGTGACGGAGGCATCCGCGAGCCACGGCGGCGGCTACTACGTGATCTCGCCGAACGACCGCGCGCAGAACCAGGCGGCACGACTGTTCTCGCGCTGGCTGTTCGAGCAGGCGGACCGGCAGACCGCGCAGTGAATGCGATGCATGCGCTGTGCGCATGCGTGCATGCAAATCTTTCGTTTCATAAAAAAATCCGGCTGTCCTTAACATGGGCTTCACGCGGGGCACCCGTCCCGTCATCCGACAAAGGAAGAGACCATGCAAGGAACGCTTTCCCCGCGCGCCGCGCATTCCGTCGATGCGGCCGCGCAGCAGCGCCGCCGCGCCATCGTCGCGACCGTGATCGGCAACGGCCTCGAATGGTTCGACTTCACCGTGTACAGCTTCTTCGCGGTGATCATCGCGAAGCTGTTCTTCCCGACCGGCAACGAACTGACGTCGGTGCTGCTCACCGTCGCGACGTTCGGCGTCGGCTTCTTCATGCGGCCGGTAGGCGGCATCGTGCTCGGCGTCTATGCGGACAAGGTCGGTCGCAAGGCCGCGCTGTCGCTGACGATCCTGCTGATGGCGTTCGGCACCGCGCTGATCGGGCTCGCGCCGACCTACGAGCAGGCCGGCATCGCCGCGCCGCTGCTGATCGTCGTCGCGCGGCTGCTGCAAGGCTTCTCGGCCGGCGGCGAGATGGGCGGCGCCACCGCCTTCCTCACCGAATACGCGCCGCCGGAGAAGCGCGCGTACTACTCGAGCTGGATCCAGTCGAGCATCGGCTTCGCGGTACTGCTCGGCGCCGCGACCGGCACGTTCGTCACGACGTCCCTCGATGCGCAGGCACTGCACAGCTGGGGCTGGCGGCTGCCGTTCCTGCTCGGGATCGTCGTCGGGCCGGTCGGCTACTTCATCCGCAGCCATCTCGACGAAACGCCCGCGTTCAGCGCCGTCGAAGCGCAGGTGAAGGAAAGCTCGCCGCTGAAGGAAGTGCTGTCGACCTACCCGCGCGAGACGTTCGCCAGCTTCTCGATGGTGATTCTGTGGACGGTCTGCACGTACGTGCTGCTGTTCTACATGCCGACCTATTCGGTGCGCACGCTGCACCTGCCGCAGTCGACCGGCTTCGCGGCCGGCATGGCCGGTGGCCTGATGATCATGTGCTGCTCGCCGATCGTCGGCAAGCTCGCCGACGCGTGGGGCCGGCGCGTGTTCCTCTCAGGCTCGGCGCTCGCAATTCTGGTACTCGCGTGGCCGATGTTCGCGTGGATCAACCATGCGCCCGGCCTCGCTTCGCTGATCGTGTTCCAGGCCGTGTTCGGCGTGCTGATCGCCACCTATACGGGGCCGATTCTCGCGGCGTTTGCCGAACTGTTCCCGACCAAGGTGCTGTCGACCGGGTTGTCGGTCGCGTACAACTTCGCGGTCACGATCTTCGGCGGGTTCGCACCGTTCCTCATTACGTGGCTCATCGCCCGCACGGGCAGCAACATGGCGCCCGCGCTCTACGTGACCGTCGCGGCGGCGGTCAGCCTCGTCGGCACGCGCTTCGTGAAGGACGCGCGGCGCAATGCGTCAACGACTCGATAAGGATACCTCCCCAATGACCATCACCGTGCTTCACGGCGGCAACGTGCTCGACCTCGAACGGGGCGTGCTCCTCGACCATCACCACGTCGTGATCGACGGCGAGCGCATCGTCGAAGTCACCGATCGACCCGTGGATTTTCCGAATGCGCGCGTGATCGACGTGCGCGGCAAGACCGTGATGCCCGGGTTCATCGATTGCCACGTGCATGTGCTCGCCTCCAATGCGAACCTGGGCGCCAACGCGACGCAGCCGAACATTCTCGCGGCAATTCGGTCGCTGCCGATTCTCGATGCGATGCTGGCGCGCGGATTTACCAGCGTGCGGGACGCGGGCGGCGCGGACTGGAGCCTGATGCAGGCGGTCGAGACCGGGCTGGTTTCGGGGCCGCGCATCTTTCCGTCCGGCAAGGCGCTGTCGCAAACCGGCGGGCACGGCGATTTCCGGCCGCGCGGGGACGTGCTGGAGCCGTGTTCGTGCTGCTTTCGCACGGGGGCGATCGCGCGGGTCGTCGATGGCGTCGACGGCGTGCGGCTCGCCGTGCGCGAAGAGATCCAGAAAGGCGCGACGCAGATCAAGATCATGGCGTCGGGCGGGGTGGCCTCGCCGACCGACCCGATCGCGAACACGCAGTATTCGGAAGACGAGATTCGCGCGATCGTCGATGAAGCCGACGCCGCCAATACTTACGTGATGGCACATGCGTACACGGGACGAGCGATTGCGCGCGCGGTGCGGTGCGGCGTGCGGACGATCGAGCACGGCAATCTCGTCGACGAGGCGGCCGCAAAGCTCATGCACGAGCGCGGCGCGTTTGTCGTGCCCACGCTCGTCACGTACGACGCGCTTGCCCAACACGGTGCGCAGTTCGGGATGCCGGCGGATTCGGTGGCCAAGGTAGCTTCCGTGCAGCAGAAGGGGCGCGAGTCGCTCGAGATCTATGCGAACGCCGGCGTGAAGATGGGCTTCGGCTCCGACCTGCTCGGCGAAATGCACGCGTTTCAGTGCGGAGAGTTCCGTATCCGGGCCGACGTGCTGGGCAATCTCGCGGCGCTCAGGTCGGCGACGACGGTGGCGGCCGAGATCGTCAACATGCCGGGGCAATTGGGCGTGATCGCCGCGGGTGCGATCGCGGACGTCGTCGTGCTCGACGGGAACCCGCTCGACGATATCGGCGTCGTCGCGGGGAACGGCGAAAGCGTCGCGTACGTGTTGCAGCGAGGAAAAATCGTGAAGGCCCGGGCGGCGTTGCGTTGATCGCTTGCGGGGGCCGGCCGGCAACCGCCGACCGGCCCCCGCCCCCTTCCCGTCATTCCACCGTCACCGATTTCGCCAGGTTCCTCGGCTTGTCGATATCCGCACCGCGCAGGCATGCCGCGTGATAGGCGAGCAACTGCAGCGGCACGACGTGCAGGATCGGCGACAACAGCCCGTAGTAATCCGGCATCCGCAGCACCGACACACCTTCGCCGTTGTCGATCCGCGTATCGGCATCGGCGAACACGTAAAGCTGCCCGCCGCGCGCCCGCACTTCCTGCATGTTCGACTTGAGCTTCTCGAGCAGCGCGTCGTTCGGCGCGATCGTCGCGACCGGCATCGCATGCGTGACGAGCGCGAGCGGGCCGTGCTTCAGCTCGCCGGCCGGATACGCTTCCGCGTGGATATACGAGATCTCCTTCAGCTTCAGCGCGCCTTCAAGCGCGATCGGGTAATGCAGCCCGCGCCCGAGAAACAGCGCATTCTCGTGCTGCGAGAACTCCGCGGCCCAGCCCTCGATCTGCGGCTCCAGCGCAAGCACGTCCTCGAGCGCGCTGGGCAGCCGCCGCAGCTGCGTCGTATAACGCGCGAGTTGCGCGTCGTCGACGTAGCCGCGCAGCCGGCCAAGCGTCACCGCGAGTATGAACAGCGCGACGAGCTGCGTCGTGAATGCCTTGGTCGACGCGACACCGATTTCCGGGCCGGCGCGCGTCAGGAACCGCAGGCCGGCCTGACGCATCATCGCGCTGGTCGGCACGTTGCAGATTGCGAGCGTGTCGATATGACCGAGCGCCTGCGCGTACTTGAGCGCGGCGAGCGTGTCGGCGGTCTCGCCGGATTGCGACACGCTGACCACTAGCGTATTCGGCAGCGCGAGCGCGTCGCTGTAACGGTATTCGCTCGCGATCTCGACCTGCGCGGGCAGGCGCGCGATTGTCTCGAGCCAGCGGCGGGCAGTCAGGCCGGAATAGTGGCTCGTGCCGCAGGCGAGGATCAGCACGTTGTCGATCTGCTCGAACGCCCGCGCCGCATCCGGTCCGAATGCAGCCGGATCGAACAGCCCCGCATCGGGGATGGTCGCGGCCACGGCCTGCGGTTGCTCGAAGATTTCCTTCTGCATGAAATGCCGGTACGGCCCGAGCTCGACCACACCTTGCGTCGATGCAACGGTCTGGATCGGGCGTTCGACCGGCGTGCCGCCGCGCGTGAGGACCCGCACGCCGCCCGGCGTCAGTTCGACGATGTCGCCTTCCTCGAGAAAGATGAAGCGGTCCGTGATGCCGGCCAGGGCGAGCGCGTCGGACGCAAGAAAGCACTCGTCGTCCTTCAGCCCGACCACCAGCGGCGAGCCGGCGCGCGCGCCGATCAGCCGCTGCGGCTCGTGCTTGCTGAACACCGCGATCGCGTACGCGCCGTGCAGTTGCGACGTCGCATCACGCACGGCGGCGAGCAGGTCGCCGCGATACTTGCTGTGGATGAGGTGAGCGACGACCTCGGTGTCGGTCTGCCCGTCGAATTCGTAGTGTTCGTCAGACAGTTGCTTGCGCAACGTTTCGTGATTCTCGATGATGCCGTTGTGCACGAGCGCGATTTCGTCGCGCGAGAAGATCGGATGGGCGTTGCAGGTTGCGGGCGCGCCATGCGTCGCCCAGCGGGTATGCGCGATGCCGGTGCTGCCGGACAACCCGGCGCTGCGCACGTGCGCGTCGAGATCGGCGACGCGCGACACACTGCGTTCGCGGCGCGCCTGGCCGTCGACGACGGTCGCCACGCCGCATGAATCGTAGCCGCGATATTCGAGGCGACGCAAACCTTCAATCAGAATCGGAACGATGTTCCGTTGCGCGACTGCGCCGACGATGCCACACATGACACGTCTCCTTCCCTTTGTTGAATCATGAACCGTGCGCCGTTGCGTCAGCGCGATCCGGTCACCGTTGCCGACGCCGTCGTGAACCCGCATTTGGCGGGTGCGAGCGGATCGACCGTCCGGCTTTCAAATGCCAGGTAAAGCGCCTCCTCCATTACGTTCCAGTGCGTGCCGTGTCGATACGGGCCCGATCGTGCATACCAGCAGGCGACGGTGCTCCAGTCGTTCATCTTGAATGCGACCAGCGCGATCAGCCCCCATGGAAAATCGGAGCCGGCGAGCTGCATCCAGGTCTTGCCGTACTTCTGCATCCACTGCGCGTAGATCGTCTCGTTCGACTGGTCGGGCACCTGGATGCCGGACAGGATCGGGAAGATCTGCGCGACTTTCGCCGGATAGAAGCTCGCATCGCTGATCCGTTGCGTGCTGGCACGAAAACCCGATTGCGCGCCGCGCCAGAACACCTTGAGGATCGCCGCCGAGAGCCGGTCGGCGCGCTGGCTCCACGGAGCCGCGCGCGCGTATTCGGCGCGACGTACGTAATACGCGGCGAGCGCCTGGAACGCGCTATGTACCTCGACGTTGTCCATCAGCAGCGCGACATGCAGCGACGACGAAATCTGGTAGACGCCGGTCGCCTTGTCGAGCAGCGAATCCAGGCGCTCGCCTGCGCGTCTCAGGCTGAGTTCCCACGCTGCCGGCATTCCGTCGGGCGGCGCGAAGCGCGACAGCAGCTCGATCCAGGTCGCCATCATCGCGTCGTCCGCGTCGGCTTCCGCGCACGGGCTGATCATTCCGGCCTTTACGCAGTAGCGGTTGAAGCCGCCGTCCGGACGCTGGCGCGGCAACATCCATGCGACCCACGCGAGTGCCGCCTGACGGGCGTCCATCTGCGTGTCGGCGGCAGCCAGCAGGGCCTTCGCGGCGAAATAAGGATCGATGCCGACACCGTTCAGGCGCACGGTGATCGCGCCGTCCGTGCGTTGATACAGCCCGTTTAGCTGGAGTTCGGCGGCGCCCGCGTGCAGCACGGAGCAACACGCGGCGACGCAACAGGCAACGCGCCACGCGTGGCACCGCCTGACGGTAGCCGCCACGCACGCGCGTGCGGCCAGGAAAAGCGCGGGCCGTTTCATGATCGGGGGCTCCTGCGCGGCAGTCCTGCGCAATCATCGCCGGACGCGGCGTTGGCCGCGTCGCGCCCGGCGAACGTATCGACGGTGTGGCTCGGTTCACCTTGGTTCGGGTGAACCGGAGTCGGAATCGGAACGATGTCCTGTTGTGCGGCCGCGCCGACGATGCCACACATGACACGTCTCCCTCCCTTTTTCCATTCATGGACCGGCGCCGTCGTGTCGGCGCGATCCGGTCACCGCGATCTCCGCCATCGTGAACCCGCATTTGGCGACCCCGAGCGGATCGACATCGGCGTCATGACCGACACACTGCACAGCGTCGGCAACCGGCCGCGACATGCAATCAGGCACGGTCTGCGCACCAGCCAGACCGACACGTTTCGCGTCGCCTTCCGGATTCGCCTGGATTGGTACTCCCGTCCTTCCGTCGTCGCTCAAACGCGTGGAGACACGCGTGTCCCTCCGGAAACAAGCAAGGGGTGAGCCATGGATCGCCCCGCCCCGTGGTGCAAGGGCCGGTGAGTACCCGATCGACACACTCCACACACGGATCGCGTTTTTTGATTCACCGGCGAATCAGCGTTCGCCCTCCAGCGGGGATCTTCTGCCTACAAAATACGAGGACCTCGCGCAACACCCGCGCAACATCATTTCGGAAAGCCAATCGCTGCGGAAAGTCGCTGCATGGCCCCCGGTTCGGCACATACCTGTGCGCTTCGCGGCGCACGTCGACCAGCGGTCGTGCGGATATGGACGGTCCATTCCAGGCTTGCGTTACAGATGCGCAACGTTTCGCGCCGGCCGATCCGGACGCTGCGCGCGACGCGATGCATCAGGACAATCATTCGTGTCGAAGCAGTGCAGGAAAATCGACGATGTCCCACGCATTGTCCATACAAAATTCGCATGCCGAAACGATTCAAAGTGCCTGGAATGGCTCATGCAATTCGATCGATAGCCGGCGCGCGATGCAAGTCGCCGTGCTTCGAATGACGTGACCGGATCGACGGCGCGAACGGTCAGATGTTTATCCGCGTCGCGGCAGAGCGCCGATCTCGTGCTCGTAGCAATTGTGAAACGTTCCTCGGCAATCCGCATGTGCGAAGCGACCCGGGCCGGCACTCGGGCCCGCTCACAGGGCCGCTGGTTTGAATATTGCTCTACCGGTAGCAGGAACAAGTGCGGGTGCGTCGCGAGGCGGTGACGTATGCAACCCGACCGACGTGGCGATCGACACAACGAGGAACGCTCATGACGTGATTGACGAGATTCGAGGCTACGTCCGTAGTCCGACGATTGCGTGGCGGAGACCGCGCGGACAAAAACGGTGCGCCCGCCCCGCAACACCGCTGCATGTCGCGCGGCCGGCGCCGGCCGGCACGACCCGCATGCAGGGGTGGGACGTGTCGCCTGCAACCATGGTTGGCGCCAGGTGCCGGGCTTTCCGGCGCGAAGAAGCTCAACGAGGACAACGATGAAAAAGATCTTGCTTGTGTTTGGGACTCGGCCGGAAGCCATCAAGATGGCGCCGCTCGTCCGCGCGCTGAAGGCGCGCAGGGATGTCGACGCCCGGGTATGTGTCACCGCCCAGCATCGGGAAATGCTGGATCAGGTCCTCACGCTGTTCGACATCAAGCCCGACTACGATCTCAATCTGATGCGCCAGAGCCAGACGCTGACCGACGTGACAACCGGCATTCTTCAGGCGATCGGGATAGTCTTCGAAGATTTGCATCCGGATGTTGTCCTGGTGCACGGTGACACGACGACGACGCTGGCCGTCAGTCTCGCGGCGTTCTATCGCTATCTGCCGGTCGGGCACGTGGAAGCGGGCCTGCGCAGCGGCGACATCTGGTCGCCGTGGCCCGAGGAATTGAATCGCCGCGTGACCGACGCGGTGTCGTCATGGCATTTCGCGCCGACCGGCCAGGCGCGCGACAACCTGTTCAGCGAAGGCGTGCCGGTGGGCGCAGTCGTGATGACGGGCAACACCGTGATCGATGCGCTGCACGACGTCAAACGGATGCTCGATCACGATACCGCGCTCAACGACAAGGTCGCCGCGCACTTTCCGTTTCTCGATCCGTCGCGCCGCGTGGTGCTGATCACGGGCCATCGTCGCGAGAGCTTCGGCGAGCCGTTCCGCCACTTCTGCGAGGCGCTCTGCACGCTCGCGAACCGCTATCGCGATGTGCAGTTCGTCTATCCGCTACACCTGAATCCGAACGTGCGCGAGCCGGCGCGCGCGCTGCTCGGCAGCGTGCCGAACATCTACCTGATCGAGCCCCAGGAATATCTTTCGTTCGTATTCCTGATGTCGCGCGCGCACTTCATCATCACCGACTCGGGTGGCATCCAGGAAGAAGGGCCGGCGCTCGGCAAGCCGGTGCTCGTCACGCGCGAGACGACCGAGCGGCCCGAGGCGATCCAGGCCGGCACCGCGCGGCTCGTCGGCACGGACCCGGAGCGGATCGTCTGGGAGGCGTCGCGGCTGTTCGAGAGCGACAGCGCGTATGACGAAATGTCGCGCGCGAGCAATCCATATGGCGACGGCCATGCAAGCGAGCGGATCGTTCACGCACTGATGCACACGCCAGGCGCGAGCGCAAACATGACGAGCTTTTCGCTGGGCGCCGCGGAGATACCGTGCAATGCGCTCACGCTGGGATTGCAGGCGTTGCGTTCGCCTTGAAGACTATCGTCTGACGGCATCCCGACGGACGGCGACGCGCGATGTCGCCGTCCGTCATTCGTCCGACGCGAACCGCCATCCATCACCGTCGAATCGCGCCGTGCGATCGACGCCCGCCGCCATCCACTACCCGTCCGCTACCGGACTACGGCATCTGCCATCGATTGCGCCTGCGCGATCAGCCGCGGATAGATCCGCTGGGACACCACCTGTTTGGCGAAACACGCCTGCCGCGCATCCTCGGGCACGCGCGGCGCGCCGCACGCCGCGATCTGGCGCAGTGTCACGCTTTTCCACAGGATATAAACCCGTTCGCCCTGCCGGACCGACACGGCCAGCGTATTCGGCCCGTCCGGCACGCCGTCCTGGCTTTCGCCCAGCAGCAACGCCTTCACGACGCCGTCGGCCGGCTGCCGCTTGACGGGCAACTCGGCGAAGCGAAACGCCGCGGCGTCATCGCTGAATACGTTCGTATAAAGCGTTTCGTTGTCGAACATCGCGGCGACGTCGTCGGTCGGCTTGATACCCGCATCCGCCGTACTCGCCCAGGCCTTCAGCAGCGGAACCGTCGTCACGACGAGGTTCATCTTCCCGTCGACCGACTTGAAGGCCAACCCGTCCGGCCCCGGCGGCATCCCGTCGACGGGGCCGACGCTCTGCACGGTGCCCTCCGCCTTCGCGACAAACCCTCTCGCCCGGACCGTGCCGATCAGCTTCACGAGCCGGGCATTCACGTCGGCCGTGTACTGCTTGTCGAGGCCCGCCTGATCCTCCGTCCGCGCCGCCGCGACGGCTGCCGCGGCCTTCTTCCGATAGGCCAGATACGAATCCGCCGGCGATGCGATCACCTTTGCCCCGACCGCGGCGAGCACCGCCGCGACCACCACTGCCCCCACCCCGACCTTCAGTCTTGATATGCGCTTCATTTTTATGACGTTACCGAATCCCGCGCCGACAGCGAAAACGGCTGCCGTCACCCCGCGGCAGCCGTCCCTCAGAAACGCGTCATTTTAACGTCGCGCGCGCTTCATTCGTCTACCTTGAACGCCGATACCAATAGCGTCAGTTCCGCCGCCTGCTGCTTGAGGCTTTCCGCGGCCGCCGCGCTTTCCTCGACCAGCGCCGCATTCTGCTGCGTCATCTGGTCCAGCGACTGCACCGCGTCGCCGATCTGGTCGATGCCCGCGCTCTGCTCCAGGCTCGCCTCGGCGATCTCGCTCATCATCGCGCTGACGCCCTGCACCTGCGATACGACATCGCGCATCACCTTCCCGGCCTCGCTGACGAGTCGCGACCCGGTGTTCACCGTGCCCGCGCTGTGCTCGATCAGCGCCTTGATGTCCTTCGCCGCCTGCGCGCTGCGCTGCGCGAGGTTCCGTACCTCCGACGCGACGACCGCAAACCCGCGCCCCTGCTCGCCGGCCCGTGCCGCTTCGACCGCGGCATTCAGCGCGAGGATGTTAGTCTGGAACGAGATGCTGTCGATCATCACGATGATCTCGGAGATCCGTTGCGACGCGTCGCTGATCTGCTCCATCGTGGTCACGACTTCGCCGACGACCTGCCCGCCGCGCGTCGCGGTATCGGATGCGCCGGTGATCAGCTTCGCGGCCGTCGTCGCGGTTTCGGTGTTGTTGCGCACGACCGCCGTGATTTCCTCCATCGACGAAGCCGTCCGCTCGAGGTTGCTCGACTGCCCTTCGGTGCGCTCGCTGAGATCCGCATTGCCCGACGCGATCTGCGCGGACCCGGTCGCGATCGACGCGGACGCCGCGCGGATCCGGTGCACGAGCGTCGACAACGACGACACGAAGCGATTGAACGCGTCCGACAATTGACCGATCTCGTCCTGGCCCTCGACCGTCATCCGGCGCGTCAGGTCGCCCTGGCCGCTCGCGATCTCCGACAAGAGCGTCGCCGCGCGGCGGATCGGCGCGGCAATCGCGCGCCCGACCAGCCAGATCACGACCAGCGCGACGCCGAGGCCCGCCACCGCGGCGACCAGCGCCGCGCTGCGAATCGCGCGCGTCACCGGGCCGAGCAGTTCGGGCTGCGGCACTTCGACGACCACGTACGCATTCAGCTCCGGAATGAACGACGTCGCGATGAAGCGCGCACCGCCGTCGCCGTTGTAGCTCAGGTACGCATACGGCTTGCCGGCGAGCAGCGTCGACGATGCGTCGTCCGGCAGGCCCGGCTCGTCCTTCAGGAAATGCTTGCCGTCGATCAGCGACGTATCGCGATGCATCATGATCGCGCCGTCCGGCCGCACGAGATACGCGAACCCGGTCTCGCCGATCCGGTACGCGGCGATCCCCTTCGCGAGCGCATCGACGGACAGGCTCATGCCGGCCGCGCCGATCGGCGTGCCGTCGAGCTCCACGCGGCTGTTGATGAACATCATGTAGCCGCCGAGCGTGACCTCGCGATCCATGTTCACGTCGTAGGTCTTGCCCGACGCGAGGAAGTTCGTCAGCCACTGATCCTTGTCGCCGACTTTTCGCTGCAGGCCGGCTTCGTTGTAGTAGTTGCCGCTCTTCACCGACACCCACTGCACGGACGCAGCCTTCTGCTCGTCCTTCACGCTCTTCGCTAGCTGGACCCAATTGCGCGTGCCGGCGTCGGGCTCGCCGTCGGCTTCCCATTGCAGCAGGAACGCATCGCGCGCGAGGAGGCGGGAGGCTGCGATCGGCCCGGCCATCTGCCGCTGCACGTCGGCGCGGATGCCGTTCACGGCGGTCGGCAGCTCGTCGCGGACGACGCGATCGCGCACGGCGTCGCCGATCAGACGAATGCTCAACCCGCTCGAAATCGCGACGAACACGAGCAGGCAACTCGTCATGCTGAAAATCAGCTTGTTCTGAATGGACAGCTTGCGCCAGAAATGCATGGGAAACCCCCGATAACCGCTCGACCCGAGCCAGTTCGGGTTATCGGCAGGCGCGCGCGGAATCGCATCGCCAAGTTCACATGCCAGTCATACCGGATCCGATATATCGACGACGAACCCGGCTTGCTCGCCTGCGAACGAACGCACGCTCAATACGCGACGAAGATCGTCACCCGCCGGTTGCGCGCCCGCGCGGCCACATCGTCGCCCGCGACGAGCGGCTGCGTATCGGCCCGCCCGATCGCCGCGAGCCGGTGCGGCGCGACGCCGCGATCGGCCAGATAGCGCACGACGCTGCCCGCCCGCGCCGACGACAGCTCCCAGTTCGATTCGTATTTCGCGTTCGCGATCGGCACGCTGTCGGTATGCCCTTCGACGAGAATGTCCCCGGTCGCATGCTCGCTCAGCGCCCGCGCGATCTGGCTCAGCACCGGCGCCGCGTCGGGCAGCAGGCGCGCATCGCCGACGTTGAACAGGATCTTCGCGTCGATGCCGATCTCGATGCCGTGCGGCGCCCGCACCAGCGAGATGCGGCCGTTCGTCTTCAGCGCATCGAGCGATGCCAGCCATGCCGGCGCGCCCGCGGGCGTCGCGGAATCGGTCGCGCTCGCCGCGCCGCCGTCGTGCCGCGCGAGCGTCTGGTAGCGGGCATCGAGCGCGTTGTATTTCGCGAGCTGCAGCACGTACAGCGCGAGAAACAGCACCATCAGCGTCGTGATGAGATCCGCATAGGAAATCAGCCAGCGCCCGGACTGCGTGCCTTCGGCTTCATCGTCGTCGCGCCCGGCTGCGGCCGAGCCCGCCCGCGCGCCGTCAGTTCGAGCCGTCATGTCGACACTCCCGGTGCGTCATGCGAGCGACTCCGCCGCGCGGCCGCGCACGTCGCCGGTCAGCCGCGTTTCGATCGTATGCGGCGATTCCTTGCGCGAGATCGCGAGCAGGCCGTCGAGATACAGCTTACGAAAGCGCAGTTCGCTGTCGATCTGCGCGCGCAGCTTGCCATAGAGCGGCAGAAACACGAGATTCGCGAACGCGAGGCCGTAGAGCGTCGCAATGAACGCGACCGCGATGCCTGGCCCGAGTTGCGCCGGTTCGAGAATATGGCTCGTCACCTGGACCAGCCCCAGCACCGAGCCGAGAATGCCGAACGTCGGCGCATAGCCGCCGGCCTGCTGCCACACGCGCGCGGCCGCGAGCCGGCTGCGCTCGTATGCGTCGAGCTCGCGCTGCAGCGCGTCCTCGAGCACGGCGGTCGACACGCCGTTGGCGAGCAGTTCCAGCCCGCGCCGCGCGAACGGATGAATGCCGCTCACGTCCATCGATTCGAACGCGAGCAACCCGTCGAGCTTCGCGCGATCGCCCCACTCGAGCAGGTCGGTCAGGTGCTTGCGGTCGACTTCCTGCGCCCGCACGAACGCGAGCCGCAACTGCTTCACCGCATCGAAGAACCGCGCCCACGTGTTCTGGATCATCACCGCGCCGAGCGTACCGCCGAGCACGATGACGAGCGCCTCGAACTGGAACAGCATCGGGAAATGTCCGCCTTCCAGTGCGAAGCCGAACACGATGGCCGCGCCGCCGAGCACCACGCCGGCCAGGGTCAACAGGTCCATATGCGTCTCCGTCGGGTCGCGCGTTAAGCGTCGGATGAAGTCAACGGCGCGGATGCCGCCGGCGCCTTGGCAACGCGAATGGCATCGAGCACGCGCCGCCCGATCTCCTCGATCTCGATCGGATCGAGCTTCAGCTCGCGGCGCATCACCCACGACACCTCGTTGCGCCGCGCTTCCGTCATCACGGAAAACAGCTTGTCGGCCACCGCGCGATCGTCGAGGCTCCCGATCAACTTCGCGAGATCGTACGTATCGAATGCGCTGATCACGTCGAACAGCGTGCGCTGGTCGATCCACACGATGTCCTCGAGCGCATGCACAGCACCGCCGGCGCGCGGGTTGCGCCGCGAGAAATACGCGACGCCTTTCTGCTCGACGTAGCCCAGCACCTTCGACTTGCGGAACGCGAACACCTCGTCGGCGATCTCGCCGTGCGACAGCTTGTTGAGCAGCAGCGTCCGGTCGACGCCGATCAGCGCCTCGAGATCGGCCAGCTCGATCAGTTCCAGCTCGCTGTTGATCGACAGGTCGAGATCATGATCGGCGACCTGCTGCGCGCGATCGATCACGCGCGCGGCGTCGAAGGTGACGACCTGGCGCGCATCCGACGAAACCGCGTAATCGGCCGTGCCGCCGGCATGGTCGGCCGGTGCGGCTTCGATCGTGACGAGATTGAGCTTCTCCATGCGGCGCAGCATCGCGAGCACGTGCGGGCGCGAATGGCCGGCGATCGCGCGGCAGCGGCGAATCACGTCCGCGAGCGGCACCGACACCTCCGCCGCGTGTGCCTGCATTGGCCGGCGCGACCACGCGTCGTCCGCGCCGCGCGTGTCGGCGCCCGCCATCAGCGACAGCACATGCGCATACGACAGCACGCCCGGCATGAAATCCGCGTGCGTATAGGTCGCGAGCTGGTCGTCCTTGCGCTTTACGCGCCGGATCATTGTGCGCACGATATGCCGAAGCAGCGCGGACACATGCTCGATTTCCTCGTCGAGCAGCGTGGCCGGCACGACCGTGAGCTGACAAAACGACAGCGCCTTCGCCGTATGCGCGCGCGGCTCGGACGCGAGCAGCGCCGACTCGCCGAAAAACTCGCCGCGCCCGAGCGTCGCGACGACGACGCGCTTGTCTTCGCAGCGCGTCGACAGCTCGACCTTGCCGTCGGCGATCAGAAAGATGACGGGCTCGCCGGCGAAGCCCTCCGAGTAGATGATCTCGCCGGGCGCGGCCGTGCGCGTCCACGATTGCTGACGATTCAAGTTGGTTCCCCTGCTGCGCTGGTTGTTGCGGACTGCGCGTCGCATGTCGCATGCATGCGATCGACAGTCATCCCCGTACCCGTATAACGTCATCGGCACCGGCATCCTTTAGGGAATTCACACTCGCTTTCAGCGAAAATCAAAGTGAAACGTTTGCGGCCGAACGCGCATCGCCGGAGGATGCCATGCGATGCATCCGCAACCGCGCGCCACCCGACCGACAGCACGACGATGCGCGGGAAGCAAAACAGCGCGGCGACAGGGTTTTCCCTGCTCGTTCGGTCGGCCTGCCAGCCTGACCGATGTCACCGGCATTTGTTTCGGGATGCTGTCTTTATCTTGCCGCCGCCTGCCGGCGCAACTTCCCCCAGCGCGTTATCCGGCCCCTTTACTTTCAATATCATCCGATAATTACCTTTTATTTTCGTCTAAAATCGCGCTTCTTCTTACCTTAGGATGGAATGAAGTTTTGATTAAACTGACGAAATCTATCTCACGAACGGCAATTGCCGCATGCGTTGCCTATGCCGGGCTGATGCCCCTGTCCCAATCCGCCAGTGCCCAGGTCGAACCGCTGAAGAATCCGGTCTACGGCGTCACGCTCGACGACCTGACGAAGCTGGATGCGATCATCGCGTCGCTGCAGAACCTGCCTTACCGACCGACCGTGCGTGTCGTGTTCGATCCGGACACGTCCGCCGCCGACTACTACGCGCCGCTGCTGCGCCTGCACGCCGTCGCGTACGTGATGGGCGAGGTCTACGATTCCTACTATTTCCCGACGAATCTCACGACCTACAAGGCGCGAACGCAGGAACTCGTGTCGCAGCTGAAGAACACGGTCGACGTGTGGGAAATCGCCAACGAAATCAACGGCGAATGGTTGCGTCCCAATCCGAACGGCACGAACACCGTGGTCAACTCGCAAGAGCAGCAGATCGGCCAGATGGTCGCCGCGGCCAACACGATCGTCAAATCGAACGGCGGCAAGACCGCGATCACGCTGTACTACAACGACGACAGCAAGGGCAACAACTGCTGGGAGAAGCCGCAGGATTACTGGAAGACCTGGCCGACGGCGTTCCTGCCGGCAACGGTGCGCCAGCAGGCCGACTACGCGTTGTTCAGCTACTACCCGTATCAGGATTGCCCGGGACTGAATCCGTCGTGGAATAGCGACTTCGCGGCGCTCGAAAGCATCTTCCCGAACGCGAAGGTCGGCTTCGGCGAAATCGGCACGTCGGAACTCTCCGCGCCGACGTCGGTACAGCAGAACCTGATCAAAACCTATTACCCGATGGTCAACAGCATGAACGATCCGCGTTTCATCGGCGGATTCTTCTGGTGGAACTACGCCGAACAGATGCTCCCGTATTCGACGAGCTCCTACTTCCAGTTGTTGCGTCAAACCATCATCCCGCTGAAGTCGCCCAACTGATCGGGCCCCATCCGCGAGTCGTTCCAGCGTCAGCGTAGTCACTCAGAACCACAATGTCGCGCGTACCACGAGACCACGTGCGCGTGCCGCTGACGTCAATGGAAAACGGTACTGCACCGTCACGTCGAGATAGCTTGCCGGCGCGGTATACCTGCCTTCGCGAAACCAGTATCTGAACTGAACGCCAGGCCCCGCACCGATTGCCGTCCTGTTCGGCTGACGATTATCGTGATCGCCTGCCACCGCGACGTGCGGGTAGACGGTCAGCCGGTTGCTCAGCATCGGCAAACGCCACGTGTGCCCGTAGCGCAGCTCCGAATAGATGATGTAGCGGCCCGCCTTGATGAAATACGCACCCTCGACATAAGCCTGCCAGCTCCGCCAGCTCGGTTCGGTAACCCGCAGATCGGTGCCTGCCTCCGACGAATAGCCCAGGCGCATCAGCCAGTCCGTCATCGACAGGCTGCCGACATGAAACAGCCGCTCGGCGGTCACCACTACGTTCTGATCGGGTATCGGCTTGTAGCGCATGCCCACCGACCCTTGTACCGTCGGCATGCCGGTCACGTTGCCGTTGCCATCGTAGGCCGTGCCATATCCGCGCACGAAGAACTGGAGAATACGGCCGTTCTGATAGCCGATCTTCGGGGGCTGCCAGTACGCCTCGATACCCGGCTGGAGCACGCTGATGGTGCCTTGCGGGCCGAATGCGGCCGACTGGTATGGCGCACTCAGCACGAAACCCCAGGTACGCTCCAGCTGTTCGACTTCCCGTCGATAGCCGAACTTGCGCTGCGTGTCGAATGCATGTTCGTTTTCATCGGCGTCGAGACTGTGTTCGAACATCTGGACAGACTCCTCGTTCAATCCGATCCGCTTGGCGGTATAGCCGGCATCCGCGTAGTTCATCGCGTTGCCGGCGCCACCGGCGAAACCCTCCTGAAATGCGTCGAGCGCCTCGCGATCCTTGTGTTCGCGCAAGAGGTCATAGGCTTGCTGCAGCTTTTGCTGCGCGCTGTCGTCGACCGGCGTCTGCGGCGGCGGGTCGACTTGCCGTGCCTGCGCCGCGATCGACGCAGCCATGTTGCGCTCCGCATCCGTCGATGCGTCGCTCACCGCCAGATCCGCCATGCGGATGGCGCTTTCGCGATCACCGGCCTGCAGGCTCAGTTGCGCGATACGCACCTGGACCACGGCCGACTTTTCATCGGCCAGCGGCGCCAGTGCAATGCCGGCTTCATGCGGGAGATTCGCCGCGAGCGCGCTGTCCGACCATGCGAGACGCAGGTTGCGCTGCTGCTCGTTGCTCCATTTTCCGGTGGCGACGGCGGCCGAGAAATCGCGGCACGCAACGTCGTAGCGCATCTGCCGCTGCGCCAGGTAGCCATGCTGCGCCAGCACCGCCGCGCTCTTCGGAAAACGAACGCTCAGCGATTCCAGCATCGCGTCCGCTTCGTCGACCTTCCCTTCGCGCCGGTACACATCCGCGAGCAGCAGCCCGAGCTGCTCGCTCCCCGGCTGCATCTTGACGGCACGCGACGCGTATACTTCCGCGCGCGGCAGGTCGCCGGCATTGATCGCCTTGTATGCGCCGTCGGCGAGCCGATAGGCCTTGGCTGAAAGCTGCTGGGCGGCGGATGCCGGCGCCTGCCAGGCGAGCGACATGGCGATGGCCAGGGCGCTCAACCGTGCGCAGCGCGTGAGGCCGGCCGCGATCGGACGTGTCGAGCGTTTCATGCCTGTTCTCCCGACGGCCTTTTTGCCGGAGATGCCTGCGGCGTCGCGTCATCGCCGTCGCGCAGCCGGGCGATGTCGACGAAGCGCGAGTGCCGCGCCAGTTCGGCGGCAATCTCGGCATCGCAGGCGATAAAATAAGCGACGTTCGATCTGGCGCCGCGCCGCACGACGTCCTGTTCGTCCTGCGAGAGCGGGCGCCCGACCGCGATATTGAGCGTCCCGTCGTCCGCGGTCGAAAACGGGACGGCGCGATACGCATACTGCAGCTCGAAGGCCAGCGAATCCGCGAAGTGGCCTACCGCGACGTTGCCCAGGCTCACGCGCGGCAGCTCCGCCTGCTCGGCGATCGCGTCGGCCAGCGATTCGGTGGACAGCGCGCTGCATTCGAGCAACAGTTCGCCCAGCCGCCTGCCGCATGTCAGTTGTTTCTCGAGCCCGGCCTGCAACTGTTCCAGAGAGAGCACGCCCCAGCCGACCAGGATCTCGCCGATCTTGAGCCGCGCCTTCCCGAGTTCTTCGTTCGACAGATAGGTGTGACTGGTCTTGTCCCACGCGATCGGCCTGCCGCTCACGAGATGACCGACATAGATTCGCCACGCGCGACTCACCGCGCAGAAATTGATCATGTTGTTCACGAACATCCTGGGGATCGACAGCACCCCCTGGAGCGGGCCGTTCAGCCTGCTGACGAAGTGGAAGCGCTGTCCGGCGCGGGCAAACAGCATGACGGTGTTCACCCAAAGCAGCGGCGTCACCCATGCACTGGCCATCATGATCTGAGCGCCGGCGGGGATGACGTGGCCGGTTTTCTGAAGGACGGCAAGCAACACGAAGTTGAGCAGCACGGCATAGGCCACCACCGAAAACAGCGACGTAACGATGCCCTTGCGATCGTGGAAGAACATGTAGCGGGTGAGGAGGTCGCCCTTCCAGCCGAGCTGTTCCCAGCCCTGGAAGGCAATGCCGAGGATCCAGCGCGCGCGCTGCCGGTAGGCGGTGCGAAACGTCTTCGGGAAATATTCGCGCGTGGCCAGCAGGTTTCGATTGTCGGCGCCAGCTTCCGCATGCTCCCCGCCGGCATCGCGCTCGACATCCGAAAGCGGAAAGCGGGCAAACACTTCCTTCATGCCGAGGTCTCTCAGCCGGAAGCTGAAGTCATAGTCTTCGGTCAGTGAACTCGTGTTGAACGGGCTGCCGTCGCGCTCCTTCATCGCCGCCTCGATCGAACGCCGGCTGTAGCACGATGCAACGCCCGCGCCCGGCACGACGCCGGTCAGGCGGGCTCGCACCGGTACGTCCTTCTGGTGCGTCTCGCTGAAATCGTCGAGATAGCAGCCGGCGACGAACTCGTTCCATTTTCGCGGCAATGACAGAACCGGGAGCTGGACCAGGTCGCTATCCGCTACCGCATAATTGAGGTACTTGAGTTCGACCGGATGAATGACGTCTTCACAGTCGTGCATGACGACGCCTGCAAACTGGATATGATGGACTTCTTCGTAGCGAAGAATGGCTTCGATGATCCAGTTCAGGCAGTCGGCCTTGCAGGTCGGCCCGTCGTTCATGACCGTTGCGCGCGTCACCCTGCCGGGATACCGGCGGACCATCCGTTCGACTTCCGCCGTGGTTTCGGCGTCGTTGTGATAGGTGCCGACGAAGATGACATAGCGCTCGTACTCTAGGGTCGCCAGGGTGTTTTCGATCATCTTGGCGATCACGTCATACTCTTTCCACGCCGGCACCATGAGTGCCAGATGGCGCTCGTCCAGCGCGCGCAGCATACCGATATCGACGGTCTGCGATTTCTCGCGACGCAAGATTCGCCCGAGTTCGAATGACCAGTAACAGGCGTCCAGCGTGAGGTCATCCAGCGTACTGACCAGGATGACGATGGCGGTCACAATGGCGACAATGTTGAGCGCATATAAATACGCACTCCATATCATATTATCCATCACTTTTTCCGCTTTCTTCTGTTGTTCGGCTTCTTCTCCCGCGCACCAACGTAAGACGAAACCCTTCCCGTCCCCGTCGACCCCGTCACGTCCACTCCGTTGCCAGCGCCGCATCGGCATCTGTCGCTCTCAAAAGACTCGGTGACACATCGAGCGCTATTGATACGACCACGTAACATCACCAGGAATGCAACGTGTTCAGTGGATGACTTTTGACAGCCGGTTTCCCCCGCTTGCTTGCCTTCGCCCCTGCATTCGCCAACGCTTGCAGCCGTTTCCGATCCGGCGCCGCGCAGTGCGCCCCGTGCACCGTCTTCTCCACGCACAGCTCTTCTAGCAAGTCGTGCGCCATCGTCGCGCCACCCTTTGGCCTTCGGCGCCCCGGCGCGGGCGTCGCGTAATTTCCGAATCAAATTCAGTCCAAATGTTTCAGCGCTGAAACACGGTCGATCGATCCGCCGAAAGCGGCTTGACACCGGTCGGCCGGCGCGCCCCGGTTGCCGCGATCGGGGCGGCGTTACGTGGCTCGGCTCCCAGTGGCGGGAAGGATCAATTTCGAACGCAAAAAATCTGGTGTCCGAATCGATATTTCATGTTCAAGCCAACCGGATCGATTGCTGCGGCGCACAGCGCGCAACCGGTTTCCCCTGAATCGTCCGAACAAGCGTGACGCGTTTTTCGGAGTGAATTCGCGAAAAAAACGGCTGCGTTGCATGCGTGAAACGTTTATCGAAACAAATTTCAGACCGCCGTGACGTGCCGATTTCGGCGTGTCGGCCCGGTGCTCATTTGCGGCCGATGGTACGGATCTAGCTTGAAAACACGACTATCCGGCTGCGTTTTTTATCCGGTATCAAGAGCGGAAAAAACACGACATAACGCCCCGATTCTGAATACTGAATGGCACTTCGCCATGCTCGTTTCGTGAACGAGATGAACTCAATTTGCATATCAAAGGATGAAAATCATGCCTTCGCATCGCAATCAATCTTTTCGAAACGGGTTGAGCGCCGTCGGGCTACTCGTCGCATTGATCCCTGCACTTGTCGTCGGCACGGCCCCGGAGGCGAGTGCGCAGCAGACGAACATGGCGCCTCCCGGCAAGATCAAGCCCCCTCCATTACCGAACGGCTCGGCCCACGCTAACGTGAAACCCGGCATGTCCGAAGAGGATTGGGACAAGGCATACAAGGAGACCGGGCGCCCCAAGTTCAACAGGAGCCTCGTCAAGAGAAGCGGCGGCAACGTGGAACGTGACTAGGGAGAAACGGCCATGAAAAAGATCTTGATCGTCATAGCCCTGCTTGCCGGACTCGCGCAAATGACATTGCCGGGCACGGCGCACGCGCAGGCCACCACCGCACACACGCTCGTGCTGTACGACAACCCGGCCAACGACCCGTATTCGAAGCTCGGCCTCATGTACAGCATCATGCTGAGGAACCTGCTCGGTCACTTCAATACGACCGTCGATCTGGTACCGATACAGAACTACACGGCGGGCATGATCGGCAGCCACGACGCCACGTTCTATGTCGGCGACTACTACAACAATCCGATTCCGACGGCGTTCATGAGCGACGTGATGACCGCCACGAAGACCGTGGTCTGGTTCAAGTACAACCTGTGGCAGCTCGCATGGAACACGGCCTACACGTTCAACCAGACCTACGGGATCAACTTCCTGGGCCTTGCCGGGATGAACGCGCCGCCTTCGTCGAGCAATCCGAATCCCGGCTTCTACGACACGGTCACGTACAAGAACCTGTCGATGGTCAAGTACTACGCGTATGACGCATCGACGGGCGTCATCAATGCGGACCCCGATGTCGGACTGACCCAGGTCGTCGACACCACCAAGGCGCAAGTGCTCGTCACCATGAAGAACAGCAAGAGCGGCGCCACCACGCCGTACATCGTTCGCTCGGGCAAGTTCTGGTATTTCGCGGACATGCCGTTCTCGTACATCGGCCCGACGGATCGCTACCTGGTGATCTGCGACATCCTGCACGACATCCTGCAGACCAATGCACCGGTGAATCACCGCGCGCTCGTTCGTCTCGAGGATCTCGACGCATACACGACGACGAGCTCGATGAAACAGCTGACGGATTACCTGTCCACGAAGAAGATCAAGTTCACGATGGCGACCATCCCGCTGTATACCGATCCGAACGGGTATTACAACGGCGGCGTCCCGGAGACGATCCACCTCGCGCAGGCGACGGGCCTCAAGAGTGCGCTGAACTATGCGATCGCGCGCGGCGGCTCGATCATCATGCACGGCTATACGCACCAGTACGACTCGACACCTAACCTGCAGAACGCGGTCAGCGGCAGCGACTACGAGTTCTGGTTCGCGGTGCAGAATCGTCCTGTCGATGAGGACTCCGTTCAATGGGCGGAAGGCAGAATGGCCAATGGCCTCCTCGAGTTCACGAACAACGGCTACAAGGTCGTCGGCTGGGCCGCGCCGCAGTACCAGATGTCGCCGAACGCAGCGGCGGCCACGGCGCTGACGTTCCCGACCACGTTCCAGCGGGCCGTCTACTACACGTCGACCAATCCGCAAATCGGAACGGGCGCGGCCAACCAGGACTTTTCGGCCGGGCAGTTCTTCCCGTACATCATCAACTCCGATTACTACGGGGAGCGGATCATTCCGGAGAACCTGGGCAGCATCCAGTACAACATCTGCAATATCGACCCGTTCTCGTGCATCGCGTACACGTGGCAGCAACTCGTCACCAATGCGCAGTATGGCCTGGCGGTACGGGATGGCTTCGCGTCGTTCTTCTTCCATCCGTACTGGCTCGAACCCGACCTCAAATTGCCGGCGTTCAAGGACTTCCAGAGTCTCGTGACCGCCATTACGAACCTCGGCTATACGTGGGCGGACGGCACGACCGCCAAGTGACATGCGCCGGAGAAAGCCTCGTGCGACCCGCAGCAGCAAGGCGGGTCGCACGCCTGCATCCGATCGGCTACGATGATGCGCACGAGTGCTTCCGGGGAGGCAGCGATGATCACGTACGCCATCCTGGCCTTGCGCGGAATTCGACGGCGTATGGGCTGGCTTCGGCACGCAGGTCGGCTACGCCGGCACGCGCAGACGCCGCCGCGCTCGTCCCGCGCGACGACGCTCGCGGCCATCGGCGCATCGCTCATCATGGCCGCGTGTAGCTGGACGGCGCACGACGTGCATGCCGACGGAATCGTCTGGCAGGTGGACAACACGACGACGAATCCCGTCGGAAACTGGCAGATGCTCGGCGTGCACGATCTGCTGATCCAGTGGAGCGTCGTCGACGATACCGCGTACGTGCCGAACACCAGCATCCGTTCCGCGGCACACCTTCCCGACTGGGAGCGCATCGGTCGCGAGCCGTGGGCCAGGAACGTCATCCTGGGCCTGGCCGGCTACCAGGACGAAAGGCGCGCACGCAGCCATCTGTCGACGCTTGCGGACCAGTCCGCGGAGGTGGCGCGCGTGCACGTCCCGCTGCACGTGACCGGTTACTACTTCCCGGTCGAAATCGATCCGACCTGGCAGGATGCGCCGAAACTTGCCGAGATTCTGAAGCGCTTGCCGCATCCGCTTTGGGTCAGCGTCTACGATCAGACCAATATCGGCGGAAAGGCACTGGCCGACTGGCTCGCATCGTGGCTGCCCGCGGACGTCGGTGTGTTCTTCCAGGATGGCTGCGGCGTCTATGCGCGCGAGCCCTACGTCGCGCGCACCTACCTCGACGAGCTGGCCGCGCGCCTCGGAAAGCAACGTGTGCGGATGATCGCCGAAGCCTTCCGGCCTGCCGAGCATGGTGGATTTCGTGCGGCCAGCGCCGAGGAACTGGGCAAGCAGCTGGCGACTTATCGGGGCTATCCAGTCTATCTGTTCGATGGCCCGCACTATGTGTCGGACAACCTCACGCGCGAACTCATCATCAACAGGACGACCAAACCGCCCGCGGTCGAGCCGGCCAGGACGAGCCCCTGATCCTGTCCGCATCCGGGTTCCCATGCAGACGGCAAGCCCCGCGTAACGGCGGCGAAGCTGACGGTTGCACACGCAGATGCTTGCGATGCTTTCAGCAACGCAACAGTCTGGAATTCGAATGAAGCGGCGTCGCCGGCACGGGCGAACGCGCGCGAGGAGAGATCAGGAAGAGAAACGGCGCGATGACCGATCGCGCCGGGAGACAACCAGGAAGAACAGGACAAGCCACCGCGTGCCGGACGTGCGCATCGAGACCGCCCGTTCGCCGCACGCGGTCTTGCGACTTACTTCAATCGCCCCGACAGGAATTGCCCGAGCCGCTCGCTCTTCGGATTGACGAGAATCTCCTGCGGATCGCCTTCTTCCTCGATCTTCCCCTGATGCAGGAAGATCACGTGATTCGACACGTTGCGCGCGAAGCCCATCTCGTGCGTGACGACGACCATCGTGCGGCCTTCCTCGGCGAGCTTCTGCATCACCTTCAGCACTTCACCGACGAGTTCCGGGTCGAGCGCCGACGTCGGCTCGTCGAACAGCATCACCTCGGGTTCCATCGCGAGCGCACGCGCGATCGCGACGCGCTGCTGCTGGCCGCCCGACAGGTGCGACGGGTACATGCCTTCGACACGCGGCGCGAGGCCGACTTTCTCCAGATACTTGCGCGCCCGCGCGACGGCCTCTTCCTTGCCGATCCCGAGCACGGCCATCGGTGCCTCGATCACGTTCTCGAGCACCGTCATGTGCGCCCACAGGTTGAAGTGCTGGAACACCATCGACAGCTTCGTGCGCATCCGCTGCAGCTGCTTCTGGTCGGCCACGCGCAGCGCGCCGTTGCGATCGCGTGTGGTCTGGATCGGCTCGCTGCCGATCGTGATCTGCCCCGAGCACGGCTGCTCGAGGAAGTTGATGCAGCGCAGGAACGTGCTCTTGCCGGAGCCGCTCGAGCCGATGATGCTGATCACGTCGCCGGCCTTCGCCTTCATCGACACGCCCTTCAACACCTCGTTGTCGCCGAACTTCTTGTGGAGATTTTCAACGGTGAGCTTGTACATGCTTGGTCCTTCGTTGCGAATGCATTAATGGCCGCGCGGTGCGAGATACGCGAGCCAGCGCGTCTCGAGCTTGCGGAACGCCCAGATGAGCGTGAACACGACGATGGCGTACAGCGCGGCCGCGATGCCGTAGGCCTGGAACGACATGTACGTCGCGGAATTGACGTCGCGCGTGACCTTCAGGATGTCGGGCACGGTTGCCGTGAACGCGAGCGTCGTCGCGTGCAGCATCAGGATCACTTCGTTGCTGTAGCTCGGCAGCGAACGACGCAGCGCGGACGGCAGGATGATGCGCGTATAGAGCTTGAAGCGCGACATCCCGTACGCCATGCCGGCCTCGATCTCGCCGGCCGACGTCGCCTTGATCGCGCCCGCGAAGATCTCGGTCGCATACGCGCATTCGTTCAGCACGAACGCGAGCAGCGTGCAGTTCATCGCGTTGCGGAAGAACGTGTCGAGCAGCACGTGGTTGTGCACGACCTGCAGGCTGTAGATGCCGGTGTAGCACATCAGCAGCTGCACGTAGAGCGGCGTGCCGCGGAACACGTACGTATAGAGCCACACCGGGCCGGAGATCCAGCGGTTCGACGATGCGCGCGCGATCGCGAGCGGCACGGCCAGCGCGAAGCCGAGCGCGATCGACACGACCAGCAGCCAGAGCGTGATCGCAAGGCCGCTGAAACGGTAGCCGTCGGTGTAGAGATAGCTTTGCCAGTACTGGCTGACGAGTTCGATCACAGTGCAAGCCTCCGGACGCCGACGGAATAACGCTTCTCGAGGTGGTGCAGCACGACGTTCGACACCGTCGTGATCGCGAGGTAGATCGCGCCTGCCGCGAGCGTGAAGAAGAAGAAATCGAGCGTGCTCTTGCCGGCGTCCTGCGACGCCTTCACGACATCGGCGAGGCCGATGATCGACACGAGCGCGGTGGCCTTCACGAGCACCTGCCAGTTGTTGCCGATGCCCGGCAGCGCGAAACGCATCATCTGCGGGAACAGGATCCGGTGGAACACGCGCCAGCCGCTCATCCCGTACGCGAAGCCTGCTTCGAGCTGGCCACGCGGCACCGCGAGGAACGCGCCGCGGAACGTCTCGGTGAAATACGCGCCGTAGATGAAGCCGAGCGTGATCACGCCGGCCACGAACGGGTCGATGTCGATCTGGTCCCAGCCGAGCATGTCGGTCACGTTGTTCAGCAGGATCTGGATCCCGTAGAACAGCAGCAGCATCAGCACGAGATCGGGCACCGCGCGGATCAGCGTCGTATAGAACGTGCCGATCGACTTGAGCACGCGGTTGGTCGACAGTTTCGCGGCCGCGCCCGCGAGGCCCAGTATGAGCGACGCGGCGAGCGACAGCACCGCAAGCTTCACGGTCTCGACCGTGCCGGCCCACAACAGCGGGCCAAATCCTTGGAAGATCATATGAGGGATCCAGAACGAGGTGGCTGGATTGTCAATAGCCATTAGCCGCGCATCAAACGATATCTGCGCACTACCTGATGCAACCTGCTCATCAAGTCGGACGCATCACGCGCAGCGGGTTGCACCCATAACGGACGCGGCGCGCGCCACAGCCGATGCGCGCCGCATGGAGGGTCAGCCGCCGTAGACGTCGAACGCGAAGTACTTCTTCTCGATCTTCTTGTACGTGCCGTCCTTGATGATGTCGGCGATCGCGTGGTCGATCTTCGCCTTCAGGTCGGCATCGTCCTTGCGCAGCCCGATGCCAGCGCCGTTGCCGAGCGTCTTCGGATCGTCGATATCCTTGCCGGCGAAGTCGAAGTTCGCGCCGCGCGGCGTCTTCAGGAAGCCGATATCGGCCTGCACCGCATCCTGCAGCGCGGCGTCGAGGCGGCCGGACATCAGGTCCTGGTACACGCCGTCCTGGTTCTGGTACGGCACGACCTGCACGCCCTTCGGCGCCCAGTAGGTCTTCGCGTAGGTTTCCTGGATCGTGCCCTGCTCGACGCCGACCGACTTGCCCTTCAGCGATTCGGCCGTCGGCAGCAGGTTCGAACCCTTCTTCGCGACGAGGCGCGTCGGCGTGTTGAACAGCTTGTCGGAGAACGCGATCTGCTCGGCGCGCGCCGGCGTCATCGACATCGACGACAGCACGCCGTCGAACTTCTTCGCCTTCAGGGCCGGGATCATCCCGTCGAAGTCGTTCTCGATCCACACGCATTTCGCCTTCAGGCGGGCGCAGATCTCGTTGCCGAGATCGACGTCGAAGCCGACGACCTTGCCGCTTGTGTCCTTCGATTCGAACGGCGGATAGCTGGCGTCGACGCCGAACCGGATCGTCGTCCAATCCTTGGCGTGGGCACCGACCGCGATGCAGGCAAGGGCAATACTGAGCGCGAGTTTCTTCATGGCGTTCCTGTAATAGGCGAACTGGCACGGGTCCCGTCGGGCGACGCCGCCGCGAACCCTTCCAACCCGGAAGCCGTCCGTCCGACGACGCTCCAAGTTGTACATACAACTTTGCCTTTTCCATGCCACCGTCGGCAATCCGTGTTTATCTCTAATTGTCGGCGGATTGTTTCCATGAGCGAATTTCCCTTATATTTCAATTCGCTACACATTACATGCAGATAAAGTATTGCTTTCATCGGGAGTTCAGCGCACCGCCGGTGCACCATTATTTGTCTATACTTTTTCGCTTGCCGCCCTCTCCGGCGCGACGGCCGCCGCCGATCCGGCCATGCGAGCCCGCGCCCCTTCGGCCGTACGCACGCCGGAATAACCCCAATCAACGGCCCCCGGTCGGGCCCGCGCGGCGTCGAACCCGGTACACTGCGCCGGGACACCGCACCAAGGCCGGTCTGCGACGGCACGCGGCCGCTGCCTCTTGAACAGCAACGCAATGACCACACCGATCTATCAGGAAATCAAGGACTTCATCCTCGCGCGCATCCATGCGGGCGAGTGGGCGGAAGGCGACCAGGTGCCGTCGGAGAACGAGCTCGCGCGTGAATTCAACGTCGCGCGAATGACCGTCAACCGCGCGCTGCGCGAGCTGACGGCCGAGCAGGTGCTCACGCGCACGCGCGGCTCCGGCACTTACGTCGCTTCGCCGAAATACGAATCGACGCTGGTCGCGATCCGCAGCATCTCGGATGAAGTCGCCGCGCGCGGCCATGGATACCGTGCGCAGGTGCTGGAGGTCGGCGCGGCGATCGCCGACGCGAAGCTCGCCGACGAGCTGCAGCTCGACACGGGCAGCCCGATCTTCCATTCGCGCGTGCTGCACTTCGAGAACGACACGCCCGTGCAGCTCGAGGAACGCTGGGTCAATCCGGCCTGCGCGCCCGAATACGCGCTGCAGGACTTCACGACGACGACGCCGAACCAGTACCTGACGCGCGTCGCGCCGCTGCAGCGGGTCGAATACCGGATCGAGGCCGCGATGCCCGATGCGCAAACGCGCCGCCACCTGTCGATGGACGAACGCGAGCCCTGCCTGCTGCTGCATCGGCGTACGTGGTCGCAGGGGATGGTCGCGTCGGTCGCGAATCTGTGGCACCCGGGCAGCCGCTACCGATTCACCGGGCATTTCTGACGCCGACACCGGCCCGCGGCACGATCAGCGCGCGCCGGGCCGGCCCCAACGCTCGATCGCATCGACTGCGACACGCAACCCGTCCTCCCGCGCGATCCGCGCACCGAGTTCGGCGGCACGCGCTTTCGTGTCGGCACGCGCCGCGAATGCCATCGCGCCGGCGAGCGCGGCGGCATCCATCCGCCGTCCCGCCACCCGCGCATCCGCGACGCCGAGCCGCTGCAGCCGGTTCGCCCAGAAGAACTGGTCGCCCGCGAACGGCACGACGACCGACGGAATACCCGCCCGCGCGGCCGAATGCGTGGTGCCCGATCCGCCGTGGTGGATCGCCATCGATACACGTGGAAACAACCAGTCGTGCGGCGTCTCGCCGATCGCGTGCACATGCGCCGGCAGCATCGACGCATCGATGCCGCTCCAGCCCGGCTGGAACAACGCGCGCCGGCCGTCGAGCGCCCGCGCCAGCGCGTCGGCCATCGCGGCCCGGTCGAATCCGGCCATGCTGCCGAAACCGATATACACGGGCGGATCGCCCGCTTCGATAAAGGCCGAGAGCGCGGGCGGCGGCGTCCACGCCCGCGCATCGATGCGCCACTGACCGCATGCCAGCGCGTTCGACGGCCAGTCGGCCGGCTCGGACAGCAGCACGGGAGACACGCCGTACAGCATCGGATGATCGGTCCACACGCGCCGACGCGGCCGCAGGCCGCACACGCCGGCGCGCGCCGCATTGGTCGCCTTCCTGAACGCCTGCCACAGCAGCGCATTCACGAACCGGTGGCTGGCGCGATTGAGCCAGCGCGGCACCTTGCCGGGCGGCAGGAACGGCGACGCGAACGCCGCGGTCGGCGTGATCGGGATCATCCCCGTGCCGATCGCCGGCACGCCGCGATACTCGGCGACCGACAGCCCGACGAACGACGCCAGCCCCGACACGAGGATCGCATCGCAACCGGCCGATGCGCGCGCGACTTCGCGCATCCATGCAGCGGTGTTCGCATTCGCGATCGCCGCGAGCGCTCTCGACGTGTCGTTGAAGCCACCGCGCCCGCGCACCGCACCGGACAATGGGCCATCCGGCGCGATCGCCGCGCGGATATCGCCGGACAACGGCTCGGACGGCACGCCGAGCGCGGCGGCCGAACCGAGCGTCGCGACATCAGCCAGCAGCCGGACTTCGTGACCGGCATCCAGCAGCGCGCGGCCGAGCGCAGCGAGCGGGCGCGTGTCGCCTTCGGTGCCGTAAGTGGCGATGACGAGCTTCATGCATGACTCCTCGTGCACGCTGCAAACGAGTGGATTCATAAAAGTGCACGTCGTATACTAATGCAATTCGTGCACTTTCCGTCAATCCCCGAGCCATGCCGACAACGACCGACGATCCGGGCCGCCGCGCACGCAAGCGCATCCAGATGCTCGCGCATCTCGCCGACACCGGCGCACGCCTGTTCGATGCGCACGGCTACGACGCCGTCACGATGGAGCAAATCGCCGCGCAGGCCGACGTCGCGAAACGCACGCTGTACAACCACTTCCCGACGAAGGAAGCCGTGCTCGCGCACTGGCTCGAACGCGAACTCGCGTGCGACCTCGCACATCTGCAGCGCGACGTCGCGAGACGGAAAACCTTCGCATCGCGAATCGCCTGCGTGCTCGATGCGTCGGCCGCATGGTGCGAACAGCATCCGGTGTACCTGCTCGCGTACCTGCGGCATCGATTCCTCAGCATCGGTGCGGCGCAAACGGAAAGCGGAAAGGAGAACGGCGGCGACGTCGCACTCGTGTGGCAGCAGTTGATCGCGGCCGGCCAGCAGGCGGGCGAACTGAATCCGGCGCTGGCCGCCGATCAGCTCGCGACCTGGTTTCATCACCTGTATCTCGCGGCGATGCTGCGCTGGCTGAGCGTGCCGGGGTTGTCGCTGAAGCGGGAATTCCAAGCAGTCGCGAAGCTGTTCGTCGAAGGCGCGCAGGCAAAGCCGTGAGCGGCCACTGCGGCCCGTCAGGTACTCGGAGCCGCCCGAGCGATGACCGATCGCTTGGCCGACCGTGCCCGCTACGCTCGACGTGCTTCGCGTACAAATTGCCGACATCGCCGCAATACGCTCCGATCGCCGCTCGATCGCGCGGGCATGCGCGCAAACGCGGCGCTCGCGAACACCGCCGCGCTGTTCGCGCCGCTCGATACCGAACTCGCGCCGCATGCGCGCGGCACGCTGGCTGCCGCGCGGCAGGCGTTCACGGCCGCGCAGGCGACGCTCGGGCACGAAGGTGCGTCCGCATCGAACGTGCCCCGTGCGCTGACGCAATTCATACGCACGTCGAGCACGTCGAGCGCGCTGCGCGCGCTGGCCGGCGATCTGGAACGCCATCTGGAATGGCTGCCGCCCGGCACGACGGGCGACACGCGGCCTGCCGACGCATCGCGTAGCGCGCGCGGACCGCCGATTGCGTCGCGCGATGCGCGGGATTTTTACAACGCACGCACGGACGGGATGCCAAATTTCCCGCGCAGCAGTATGCTGGTGTCGTACGGCCGCGCACGATGCATCGGGCAATCCCCTAGTCCGCACGTCGTTGCGCCGCCGTCGCGACCGCAATCATGCGTTGCAAGGAGGGCTTCGTGATGGCTACCACGCATCAGCACTTCCACCTCGAACTACGGCACGCCACCGCGCCGACGTATTTCATCAGCTACCTGTTTCCCGCCTTGCTGTTCGTTTACGAACTGCTGCGCGTCGGCCAATGGATCCGCGATCACGGGATGCAATTCGCCGCGTTCAAGCAGATGGGTTACGAGTATCTGCTGATGCTGCTGTTCGTCGGGCTGCAGATCGTCGTCGAGGCGATCTTCCTGCTCGGCGCCGCGATGCGCCGCGACCATCGCGATTTCGAGCACCGCCTGCCGAACGTGGTCCTCGGCATCGGCTGCTCGATCGCGCTGCTCGCGATCGATCTCGCGATCCAGCTGTCGTTCTGAGGTTCCGAGCGCCGGCGGGCTCGGCCCGCCGGTCGCATCAAGTTCGGGCGCTCAGGCGAGCGCGTCGCGCAGCAACGTCGCGACGGCCCCGAGTACGTCGTTGGTCCGCTCGCGATGCGGCATGTGCCCGCATCCATCGAGCAGCAGGAACGACGACGGCCCCGCGACACGCGCGGCGATCCGCTTCGGATGCACGTCCGACCCGTATTCGTCCTGCTCGCCGTGAATCGCAAGCGTCGCGCAGCGCACGCGCGGCAGTTCGTCGTCGAGGCTCCAGTCGCGAAATGCCGGCGACAGCCACGTGTCGACCCACGCACGCAGCACCCATTCGGCTTTGTCACCGTGATAGCGTGCGAGCCGGTCGAGCTGGCCGGGTGCATCGAACTGCTGCGCCGCGTCGCGAATGCCATCGCGCGTGCGATCCTCGACGAACGCCTGCGCGGCGACCGTCACCAGCGCGCGGCAACGCGCCGGATACGCGGCCGCGCATCCGACCGCCATGCCGCCGCCGACGCTGTGCCCGAACGCGACGAATGCATCGATGCCGAACCGTTCGAGCAGCGCATGAAATCCGTGATCGGCCTCGTCGCGCACGAACGTCGTGGCGAGGTGCCCCGGATGGCGATCGGAGCGGCCGAAGCCCAGCCGGTCGTACGCGATCACGTCGCGTCGGGTGGTGCGCGCGAGTTGCGCGGGGAAGTCGCGCCATAGTTCGACGCAGCCGAGCGAATCGTGCAGCAGCACGATGGGCGCGGCCAGATCAGGCGCGGTCGGCTCAGGCACGGCCGTTTGCAGTGCCGGCGCACCGCGCCAGCGCGTCGCGAAGAGACGCCCTTGCGGCGTCTCGACCCAGGTCTCCTCGGTCACGATTTCAGTCATGTGTGTGTCGTCGTCTGCATGAAGGCGGCCGCACGGGGGCATGCCGCATCGAATGCCGACGATGGTGGCCCGGCGACGCGCACGGCGTCAAGCAAGCCCCCACCGCCCTCGCATTCATTCGGGCTGTGGCGGCAGATACTCCATCTGCGACTCGTCGTAGAGCCGGTAGATCAGCGCCTGCATCGCACGGATGTCCTCCGATTCGTCGAGCATCCGCATGCTCATGATGATCGGCGACACGAGGTTCGGGTCGTCAAGCGGCTTGTAGCTGATGTCATCGCGCTTCAGGCCGTACACGCTGTGCGGCACGACCGACACACCCTCGCCCATCGCGACGAGCCCGAGCGCGATCTGCAACTCGCGCGTCTCGTAGATGCGTCGCGGCTGCAGCGCGCGGTCGTGGAATGCCGCGAGCACCTGGTCCGCATAGCTCGGCCGCGGCGCCTTCGGGAAGATGATCAGCGTATCGTTGACGAGATCGTGCAACGACAGCACGGGCTTCGCGCCGTCGAGCACATGACCGACCGGCAGCGCGACGATCATCCGTTCCTCGCGCAGCACGACGCGCCGCACGCTCGGATCCTCGTGACGGATGCGCCCGAACCCGACGTCGATGCGCCCTTCCTTCAGCGCCTTGATCTGGTCCATCGTCGACATCTCGTGCAGGCTCAGCTCGACAGCCGGATACTCGCTGCGAAAGCGCCGGATGATCTTCGGCAGCATCCCGTACAGCGTCGAGCCGACGAAACCGACCGACATGCTGCGCTCGATCTTGCCGACCCGCTTCGTCATCGATTCGAGCTCGGTCGTCTGCGCGAGCAACTGCACCGCGTGCGAATAGAAGAACCGCCCCGCGTCGGTCAGCTTCAACGGCCGCGCGTTGCGCTCGAACAGCGGCACGCCGAGCGCCTCCTCGAGCTGCTGGATCTGCCGGCTGAGCGGCGGCTGCGCAATGTGCAGGCGCTCGGCCGCGCGCGTGAAATTCCGCTCCTCGGCAACCGCGACGAAGTAGCGGAGGTGTCTCAACTCCATTTTCGAACCCTCCCGGACAGGCAGCGGACGTTCATTCGGCCCTGCGCGGACACGTCCCGCGCCGGTCGCCCACGCTGTGGTCGCCCCGTGATCGCCTGCCCCGCTCCCATGACGATACCTCAGCCGGCGCCGATACCGGCGCGAGCAGCGTCGCGCGTCCGGGTCCGCGTCCGGTACCGCGCAAAGCAAAACGGGAAGCCGACAGGCTTCCCGTTTCTTCATCGACGCCGCGTCGCGGCATCGCCTCGACCGCGCGTCATGCCTCGGTTGCGTACAGCGCATCGCGCTGCGCGTCGCTCAGCGAATCGAGCGGCACGTCCGGCAGCCGATAGCAGATCATCGTGCCGTACAGCTCGGCCAGGCAGTTGCTGCCGGCGTCGAGCGCATAGCCGTCCTCGCCGTCCGGCGCCGGCGGATACACTTCGCGCCACGCGTTGATCGCGGCTTCGATTCGCACGATGGAAACGGGTCCGGCCTTCCGCTCGGCGGGTGATGCGCTCATGGATTCCTCTGGGTTGCGCGCGCCGCGGGCCGTGCCGGCCGCGGCGGAACGATGGAAACGCCGGGCGCCGCCGGCCGCCGCAACAGGCGCGCGCCGGATGCCCGATCCGCGCCGCGCTCGTCGCGCCGGCCGGGCCGTGGCCCGGTAGGGTCGGGAAATATAACCGGCTTTGACCCCGTGCAGGGCAAAGCCGACAAAAAAAACGGGAAGCCCGCGGGCTTCCCGTTTTCGCTGCGCATCACGCGGCGGCCGGCCGCACCGGTATCAGCCCGCGGTTTCGCGGTTCGCCACGCGCTGCATCTGCATCTGCGTCTGCGCGCCGCGGTTCGCGGCGACCCACGGCTTGATTTCCATGTCCTCGTAGCGCACGAAGCGGCTCTTGTTCAGGAACCGGTAGCCGAGCCACACGACGAGGAACAGCGGAATGCCGACGTAGGTCGCGGCCACGCCCGCCCAGTCGATCCGGTTCGCGAGGAACGCCTGATAGTCCTGCCCCAGCGCGATCACGAGGCACAGCACGAACGCGAAGATCGGGCCGAACGGGAACCACTTCGACTGGTACGGCAACTGGTCGATCGCGTAGCCCTGCGTCACGTAGCCCTTGCGGAACCGGTAGTGGCTGATCGCGATGCCGAGCCACGCGATGAAGCCGGTCATGCCCGACGTGTTCAGCAGCCACAGGTACACCGTCTTGTCGCCATACAGCGACGTGAAGAAGCACAGCGCGCCGACAGCCGTCGTCGCGTACAGCGCGTTGCGCGGCACGCCACCCGGCGAGAGCTTCGCGAACAGCTTCGGCGCGCGGCCTTCCGTCGCGAGGTTGTAGAGCATCCGTGTCGACGCGTACATGCCCGAATTGCCGGCCGACAGCACGGCCGTCAGGATCACCGCGTTCATCACGCCGGCCGCGAACGCGAGGCCCGCGTGGCGGAACACGAGCGTAAACGGGCTCACGCCGATGTCGGTCACATCGCTCTTCAACAGGCTCGGGTCGGTATAGGGAATCAGCACGCCGATCACGAAGATCGCCAGCACGTAGAACAGCAGAATGCGCCAGAACACCTGACGCACCGCGCGCGGGATCGTCGTGCGCGGGTTCTCCGACTCGCCGGCCGCGACGCCGATCAGCTCGGTGCCCTGGAACGAGAAGCCCGCGATCATCGCGACGCCCATCAGCGCCGGCAGGCCGCCCGCGAACGGCGCGTCGCCGATCGTCAGGTTGCCCCAGCCGTTGCTCGGCGCGCCCTTCAGAATGCCGAAGATCATCAGCAGGCCAACGCCGATGAATGCGAGCACGGTAACGACCTTGATCAGCGCGAACCAGTATTCGGCCTCGCCAAAGCCGCGCACGGTCAGCGCGTTGAGCAGGAACATCACGCCGAGGAACGCGGCGCTCCACCACACGCCCGGCACGTTCGGGAACCAGTAGTGCATCACGAGCTGCGCGGCGACGAGCTCGACCGCGATCGTCACGGCCCAGTTGTACCAGTAGTTCCAGCCGAGCGCGAAGCCGAAGCCTTCGTCGACGTATTTCGCGCCGTAGGTCGCGAACGAGCCCGATACCGGCATGAACGCGGCCATTTCGCCGAGGCTCGTCATCAGGAAGTAGACCATCAGGCCGATCAGCATGTACGCGACCATCGCGCCGCCGGGGCCGGCCTGGGAAATCGACGCGCCGGACGCGACGAACAGGCCCGTGCCGATCGAGCCGCCGATGGCGATCATCGTCAGGTGGCGCGCCTTGAGCGCGCGATGAAGCTTGGGTGGGTTCGCGGACGAACCGGGTGGGTCGGAATTCGGAATTGCGGACATAAACGAGACGAACGTTGAGCGGGCCGGCATCCGGAGCCGGCGCATGCGGAATCGGGGCGCGGTGCGCCACCTGCGATGCATTCGATGCGGCCCCGATACGCGTTGCGCGCCGGGCGCCAGCGGCGAAGCGCGGATTCTACCTGATTCGCCATGGGGGCAGCGCCGGTCCGAACGCCCGCGCCAACGCGGACGGACCCCGCAGAATCAACGAGTTGGATGCGGCATGGGGCAGCGACATGCCGGCACAGCCGGGCACCGCGTCAAAAAGACATGAACGCAGCACGGCCATTCCGCGATACCCGGTCAGCCGATACGCAATCGTTCCGGCAATGCCGCATTAAAACCACAGATCGATCGCCATATACGGTAATGATCAGACAAAAGCAGCCCCATAATTGATTCAAATCAAATCGAACATATATGGTAACGAGGTGTAATCGTTCCGAATCGCCACGTGTGCATGCATGTTTTGCATCTCGCGGCCAAATTCGGGAATTCGCGAGATAATGCCGATTAATTCGAAATAATCAGCGCGTCGGAACCGCCGACGACGCGAATATCCGCCGCCCCGCCACCCCCGAGGATGAAGCCACACCCGCTGCTCGCTGCGTTGCGCCGCCATACGGCATCGGCCGTGGCACGCATTCTGTCGCCCCGCGGCGTGCTCGTCGCGGGTATCGTGCTGCTTCTGTTCAGTTGGGGGCTCTCCACGTCGCTTTTGATCGAGGCACGCCACGACGCGCATGACCACGCGGTCGAAAATGCGCGCAACCTGATGCTGCTGATCGAGCGCGATATTTCCCGCAATATCGAACTGTATGATCTGTCGCTGCAAAACGTCGTCGACGGTCTCGCCGATCCTGAACTGATGGCATTGCCGCCGCGCCAGCGTCACCGGCTGCTGTTCGACCGCGCCGCGACCGGCGCGTATCTCGGCGCCATTTTCGTGATGGATCCGCACGGCAATATCGTGATCGATTCGGCCGAATCGCCACCGCGGCAAGGCAATTTCGCCGATCGCGAGTATTTCACCGTGCATCGCAACCGGCTCGTGCAGGGTCTCTATATCAGCCGGCCCTATGCGTCCCGGCTGCGCGGCGGTGCGCTGACGATCGCGCTCAGCCGCCGGATCACGCTGGCCGACGGCCGCTTCGGCGGAATCGTCGTGGGGACGCTCAGCATCGACTACTTCCGCGCGCTGCTCGACGGCCTCGCGGTCGGCAAGCACGGCAGCGCGGCGGTCGTCGAGGACAACGGCACGCTCGTGTCCCGCCTGCCGTACGATGCGCGCGTGGTCGGCCTCGACCTTCACGACGCCCCGCTCTTCATCGAGGCGCAGCGCCGCAGCGAAGGCGTGCTGACGGGCGTCGGCGCGATCGACGGCGTGCGCCGCATCTATGTTTACAAGCATCTCGCGAATCTGCCGCTCGTCGTCGACGTCGCACCCGCCGAGATCGACATCTACGCGTCGTGGCGCAATCGCACGATCTGGACCGTCGTGCTGATGGGCCTGTTTACCGCATTCGTCGCCGGAGGGTCGCTCGCGCTGTCGCGCGAACTCAAGCGCCGGCAAGTCGCCGAGTCGAAGCTGTACCAGCTCGCGTACACCGATTCGCTGACCGGCCTCGACAACCGCGGTACGTTCGACGCGGTGCTCGCGAAGGAAGCGCAGCGCGCGTCGCGCAGCGGCCGCCCGCTGTCGGTGCTGTTCGTCGACGTCGATCATTTCAAGGCGTTCAACGACTACTACGGCCACCTCGCCGGCGACGACGTGCTGCGCCGTGTCGCGCAAGCCGCGTCGCGCTGCCTGCGCCGCGACAGCGACCACGTCGCGCGCTACGGCGGCGAGGAATTCGTCGTCACGCTGCCCGATACCGATGCGCGCGGTGCGGCGACTGTCGCCGAAGCGATCCGCCGCGCGATCGCCGGGCTCGCCATCGCGCACGACCGCAGCCCGTACGGGCACGTGACGGCGAGCATCGGCACCGCGACCGCCGCCGGCGGGCGTGTGAACGCCGCGACGCTGCTGCGGCTGGCCGACGAGGCGCTGTACCGCGCGAAGTCGGGCGGCCGCAATCGCGTGTCGAACGCCGAGGCGAGCCCGGCCGACGCGTGACGCGGCGGCAGGCGGCCGCGCCGCCTCGCCTCGCCTCGGCGTGGACAGCCCGCGCGCGTTCGGCTAGCGTTACGTCAGCTGCGCGTGCGGCGCGGCGCCGGCCCGCGCAGGCCGCCCGCGCGAATTCCGGCCATCCCCGCTTCGTCATGACCGCCCAGCTCCCTGCCCGACTGCCACCGCTCCTGCGCCACGCGCTCCGTCCACTGCTGGACCCGTACCGCCGCTACCGGCACGCGAAGCTGATCCATGCGGCGCGCGTCGCGCTCGCGATCCTCGTGTCGATCGGCTTGTCCACCGGCCTGCGCGTGCCGCACGGCGAATGGTCGACGATCACCGTGCTGATCGTCGTCGGCGGGCTGCAGCACCACGGCAACATCCGCAAGAAGGCGGCCGAGCGCGCGCTCGGCACGTCGATCGGCGCGCTCGCGGGGCTCGGGCTGATCCTGCTGTATTCCGTCCTGCACGCGCCGCTCGCGATCTATCTGCTGATGGCAGTCGCGTGCGGGTTCTGCGCGTATCACGCGATCGGCAAGGCCGGCTACATCGCGCTGCTGTCGGCGATCACGATGGTGATCGTCGCCGGACACGGCGACAACGAGATCGTCGATGGCCTGTGGCGCGCGGTGAACGTGCTGACCGGGATTGCGATCGCGCTGGCGTTCTCGTTCGCGCTGCCGCTCTATGCGACCTACTCGTGGCGCTACAAGCTCGCCGACGCGCTGCGCGCGTGCGCGGCCGTGCACGCGCGGCTCGCGGGCGACCGCCACGTGAGCGACGACGCGCACCTGAAGGAAATGGCCGCGCTGAGCGCGCTGCTGGTGCAGCTGCGTTCGCTGATGCCGTCGGTGTCGAAGGAATGCGAGATCTCGGTCACCCATCTCGAGGCGATCCAGCGCAGCCTGCGCCTGTGCATCGGCTACCTGGAGATCCTGTCGAGCACGGTGCCCGCCCGTGACGACCTCGCCGCCCGCGAATACATGCGAACCGGGATGAAGGCCGTGAACCGTCGCATCCGCGACACGCTCGTCGGTGCGAGCCGCGCGCTCAAGTTCGGCACGCCGAGCCGGCTCGCGCCGCGCCGCCGGCCGGCCGAGCCGCCGCACGACGCGCCGCCGCAGTGGTCGGGCTACGTGTCGATCACGGCCAAGCTGGCCGGCGAAGTGGATCAGTTGCGCGAGAAACTGCTCGATACCGCGCAGGCGTGGAATATCTGAAAGTCTGCGATTCCGGAAGAGGCCGGGAAATATTTCATATTCCTTTCGAATAGGCCAGCCGGCATTCTGACGAGGTCGGCCGCGCCTCGCGGCCGATCCGGCCCTGGAAACAGGGGTGGCTTGCCGGCGCGTTCCCGCCGGTTTCGACCGCCTTTCGGGGCCGGTTCGCGGCGGATTCTCCGGCCGGTTAACCGCCCGCCAGGCCCGCCGCGACAGGCCCGACGACGCATTGGCACGAAAATCAGGTCTTGCCCCAACTTCCCGGACAGCCGATACTCGCATATTCCGCGAAATACGATCTCACCGGCTTCAATCCACGGTAATTCTTCCTATGAGCACGATTCTCGAAAGCCTCCCGACCGGCCAGAAGGTCGGTATCGCCTTCTCCGGCGGCCTGGACACCAGCGCCGCGCTGCACTGGATGAAACTGAAGGGCGCCGTCCCGTACGCATACACGGCGAACCTCGGCCAGCCCGACGAAGACGATTACGACGCGATCCCGAAACGCGCGATCGAATACGGCGCAGCCGGCGCCCGCCTGATCGACTGCCGCGCGCAGCTCGTCGCCGAAGGCATCGCCGCGCTGCAAAGCGGCGCGTTCCACATCACGACGGCCGGCGTCACGTACTTCAACACGACGCCGATCGGCCGCGCCGTGACGGGCACGATGCTCGTCGCCGCGATGAAGGAAGACGGCGTCAACATCTGGGGCGACGGCAGCACGTACAAGGGCAACGACATCGAGCGTTTCTACCGCTACGGCCTGCTCGTGAACCCGGATCTGAAGATCTACAAGCCGTGGCTCGACCAGACGTTCATCGACGAACTCGGCGGCCGTGCCGAAATGTCGGAATTCATGAACCAGGCCGGTTTCGCGTACAAGATGTCGGCCGAGAAGGCGTATTCGACCGACTCGAACCTGCTCGGCGCGACGCACGAAGCAAAGGATCTCGAAAGCCTCGAAAGCGGCATCAAGATCGTGAACCCGATCATGGGCGTCGCGTTCTGGCGCGACGACGTGAAGATCGCCGCCGAGGAAGTGACGGTGCGCTTCGAAGCCGGCCAGCCGGTCGCGCTGAACGGCGTCGAGTTCAAGGACCCGGTCGAATTGCTGCTCGAAGCGAACCGCATCGGCGGCCGCCACGGCCTCGGCATGAGCGACCAGATCGAGAACCGCATCATCGAGGCGAAGAGCCGCGGCATCTATGAAGCCCCGGGCCTCGCGCTGCTGTACATCGCGTACGAGCGTCTCGTCACCGGCATCCACAACGAAGACACGATCGAGCAATACCGCGAGAACGGCCGCCGTCTCGGCCGCCTGCTGTACCAGGGCCGCTGGTTCGACCCGCAGGCGATCATGCTGCGCGAAACGGCGCAACGCTGGGTCGCACGCGCGATCACCGGCGAAGTGAAGATCGAACTGCGCCGCGGCAACGACTACTCGATCCTGAGCACGAAGTCGCCGAACCTCACGTACCAGCCGGAACGCCTGTCGATGGAGAAGGTGGCTTCGACGTTCTCGCCGCGCGACCGGATCGGCCAGCTGACGATGCGCAACCTCGACATCACCGATACGCGCGACAAGCTGCGCGTGTATTCGCAAGTCGGCCTGCTGACGCCGGGTGAAGCGTCGGCGCTGCCGCAGATCAAGGGCGACGGCGAGCAGTAAGCCGTTTCGTTCGAGCCGGGGCGCGTAGCCGATACGCGGCCCGGCCGGGCAGGCCGTGTATGCGACGTTGCGTGCACGGCCTGCCGTTCCCCCTCCGCTTCCCCCTTCCTGCTTTCCCCCGCTATCGCATCACACCGCGTCGCGCGCAAACGGCGCTGCAACGCGGCGGCAATCATGGCAAGCTGCGAGTCGCTCGACTTCCGACCCGGCTCATGACTTCCGTCACCGTCATTCACGTGAACGGCCCGATCAACAGCGGCAAGACGACGATCGGTCGCGCACTCGCCCGCGTGCTGCCCGATGCCCGCTTCATCGACGGCGACGATCACGACGCGCCCGAAGACGCCCCGTTCGACGTGCAATGGACGATCGCGCTGGAGCGCCTCGTCATGCAGATCGCGAACGCGCGCGAGCGCTATCTGGTGATCGCCTATCCGATCGGCGCAGCGGAATTCGACCGACTGCGCGCGGCCTGCGATGCGCGCGACGCGCGGCTGTTCGTCGCAACGCTCGCGCCGCCCGAAGCGGTCGCGGCGTCGGATCGCGGCACGCGCGCGCTGATGGACTGGGAGCGGCAACGTGTCGCCGAGATGTACCGGGAAGGGTATGCGGCGCGCGCGTTCAGCGATTGCTTCGTCGATACGTCGAAGGCGTCGGCCGATGCGTGCGCGGCGGAAATCGTACGCCGCGCGGCGCTTCCCTCACGTTGACACCGCGGCCTTGGCCGCGCGCCGCCTTCAATGATGCTGCCGCACCCCCGACACGACCTGCTCGCGCGCCCCCTTGCGGCTCAGCATCAGCGTGACGATCGCCGATACCGCGAGCGTGCCCGCCACCACGTACAGCCCGGCCGCATACCCGCCCGTCGCATGCTTGAGCCAGCCGATCGCGAACGGCCCGACGAAGCCGCCGAGGTTGCCGATCGAATTGATCATCGCGATCCCCGCGGCCGCGCCGGCGCCCGACAGGAATGCGCTCGGCATCGCCCATAGCGGCGCCTTCGCGGCACTGATCCCGATGTTGACGACGACCAGCGCGAGCACGGTCAGGAGCGCGGTGCTCGCCTGCCCCGCGAACACGAAGCCGATGCAGGCCAGCACGCACGGAATCACGACGTGCCACGTGCGCTCGCCGGTGCGATCCGAATGCCGCGCCCAGACGATCATCGCGACGACCGCGGCGATGCTCGGGATGCCGGTCAGCAGGCCCGTCTGCAGCGCGCTGAAGCCGAACTGCCTGACCATCAGCGGCGCCCACAGGCCGAGCGTATAGAGCCCTGCCGACGTGCCGAAGTAGATCAGCGCGAGCGCCAGCACGCGCGGGTCGCGCAGCGCCTGCCACGCGCCCGCCGTATGCCCCGCATGCGTGTGCCGCGCGTCGGCCTCGGACTTCAGCTTCGCGATCAGCCAGTCGCGCTCGTCCGCCTTCAGCCACGCGGCCTTCGACGGCGCATCGGTCAGGCACTTCAGCACGACGAAGCCGAGCAGGACCGCGGGCAGCGCCTCGACGATATACAGCATTTGCCAGTCGGCAAGCCCGAACATCGGCGGCATCTGCATGATCGCGCCCGACAGCGGCGAGCCGATCGCCGTCGAGATCGGCGCGGCCGCCATGAACCACGCGGCGGCCACCGCCCGCTGCTTCGCGGGAAACCACAGGCTCAGGTACAGGATGATGCCGGGGAAGAATCCGGCTTCCGCCATGCCGAGCAGGAAGCGCAGCACGTAGAAGCTCGTCGGCCCGGCCGCGAACGCGGACGCCGCCGACACGATGCCCCACGTGATCATCACGCGCGCGATCCAGATGCGGGCGCCGACACGATGGAGAATCAGGTTGCTCGGCACTTCAAACAGAAAGTAGCCGATGAAGAACAGGCCGCCGCCGAACCCGAACGCGGTCGGCGACAGGCCGATCGCCTTGTTCATCGTCATCGCCGCGAAGCCGACGTTGACGCGATCGAGAAAGCTGACGAAGTAAAGCAGCATCACAAACGGAATGATGCGCCACATCAGTTTCCGCGCGACGCGGGTTTCCAGATCCACTTGCATGTGTCTCCTCCTTCGAGGTCGAGCCGTGCGCTGTCCGCGCGTGCCCGGTGGGTGTCGGCCGGCATCACGACGAAACGTGCGTGCCGGCGCCCGGCTCGCGTCGAACGCGCGAGTCGCGGGCGGGAAATGCCGAGGTGCGGTATATCGACGGTGAACGACTGCGCACGCGCGCGGCCGTCACCGCCCTCGTTGCCGTCAGGCCGCGACCGCCGCGTTCGCGACGCGTTCGCAGACGGCGGCCGTCACCTGCGCGGTCGTCGCGCTGCCGCCGAGGTCGCGCGTATGCAGCGACGGGTCGGCCGTGACGGCCTCGATCGCCTGCATCACGCGTGCGGCGGCGTCCGTCTCGCCGAGATGCTCGAGCAGCATCACGACCGACCAGAACGTGCCGACCGGATTCGCGAGGCCCTTGCCCATGATGTCGAACGCGGAGCCGTGGATCGGCTCGAACATCGACGGATAGCGGCGCTCGGGATCGATGTTGCCGGTCGGCGCGATGCCGAGGCTGCCGGCGAGCGCGGCGGCGAGATCGCTGAGGATGTCCGCATGCAGGTTGGTCGCGACGATCGTGTCGAGCGACGCCGGGCGGTTCACCATGCGCGCGGTCGCGGCATCGACGAGTTCCTTGTCCCAGGTGACGTCGGGGAATTCCTGCGCGACCTGCTTCGCGATCTCATCCCACATCACCATCGCGTGACGCTGCGCGTTGCTCTTCGTGATGACGGTCAGCAGCTTGCGCGGACGCGACTGCGCGAGCCGGAACGCGAAGCGCATGATGCGTTCGACGCCGGCACGCGTGAGGATCGACACGTCGGTCGCGGCCTCGATCGGATGACCCTGGTGCACGCGGCCGCCGACGCCCGCGTATTCACCCTCCGAGTTCTCGCGCACGATCACCCAGTTCAGGTCGTCCGGCCCGCAGCGCTTCAGCGGCGCGTCGATGCCGGGCAGGATGCGCGTCGGGCGCACGTTAGCGTACTGGTCGAAGCCCTGGCAGATCTTCAGGCGCAAGCCCCACAGCGTCACGTGGTCGGGCACGTCGGGGTCGCCCGCCGAGCCGAACAGGATCGCGTCCTTGCCGCGCAGCGCGTCGAGGCCGTCGGCCGGCATCATCGCACCGTGCCGGCGGTAGTAATCGGCGCCCCAGTCGAAATCCTCGAACTCGAACGCGAAGCGGTCGCTGCCGCGGGCCAGCGCTTCCAGCACCTGCTTGGCCGCAGGCACCACTTCCTTGCCGATCCCGTCGCCGGGAATCGTTGCGATACGGTAGGTCTTCATGCGCACATCCTCGATTGATCGTAAGCGTGCAGGCACTTTACCGAACCAGAAGTGCGGGAACCGGTGCTAGACTCAAAGCATCTTTAACTTCAGTTCATGAATCTCGTCATGGCGGATCCCGTCCAGCCGGCCGATCTCGGCTTCTTCTCGACGCTGGCCGCATCCGGCAGCCTGAGCGCGGCCGCGCGCGAACTCGGGCTGACCGCGGCGGCCGTCAGCAAGCGGCTCACGCAGATGGAGCGCCGCGCGGGCGTGACGCTCGTCAACCGCACGACGCGGCGCATGATGCTGACGCCCGAGGGCGACGTGTATCTCGACTACGCGCGCCGGATCCTCGATCAGATGGACGAGCTGGGCGAACTGCTCGGCAGCGCCAAGCAGCGGCCGAAGGGACTGCTGCGCGTGAACGCGACGCTCGGCTTCGGGCGCAGCCACGTCGGCCCGGCGATCTCGCGCTTTGTCGCGCGCTATCCGGAAGTGTCGGTGCAGTTGCAGCTGTCGGTGATGCCGCCGCCGCTCACCGACGACGCGTTCGACGTGTGCGTCCGCTTCGGCGAGCCGCCCGACACGCGCGTGGTCGCGCGGCGGCTCGCAGCGAACCGCCGGCTGCTGTGCGCGGCGCCCGCCTATCTCGCGCGGCACGGGACGCCCGGCACGCCGCACGAGCTGACGCGGCACAACTGCATCGGCATTCGCCAGGGCGACGAAGGCTACGGGATCTGGCGGCTGACGAGCGGACGCGGCGCGACGCGCAACACGGAAGCCGTGCGGATCAACGGCAATCTCACGACGAACGACGGCGAGATCGCGGTGAAGTGGGCGCTCGACGGGCACGGGATCCTGATGCGTGCCGAGTGGGATATCCGCGACTACCTGGCCGACGGGCGCCTCGTCGTCGTGCTGCCCGACTACGAGACGCCGAGCGCGGATATCTACGCGGTGTATGCGCAGCGGCATCAGATGTCCGCGCGCATACGTGCGTTCGTGGATTTTCTGGCGGGGGAACTGGGCGGGTGACGCGGTGTGGGCGGATGAGCCCCAATGCGTACTGCAGGGCGAAGTGACACGGCGCGTCCCGTGCAAACCGCGTCCGGCACTGAATCGGCCGATCGGCACAATGCCAATATTTCGGCGATTTTTCACAAAGAACGCCAGAATATTTGCATTTTCTCCCGTACCACGGGCCGGACGGCGTGCCCGTGCGGCCTTTCGTGCTTATACCAGAACGGCCCCGGCGCGGCTGCGCGGATCCCGGCCGGCGTCGGCGGCCGCGCGCCGAACCGAATACAATGCGTCGATCCCCCGCCGCCGCGCCAATCTTGCCGGAGCCGCCATGTTCGACCTGACCACGCTGACCACCTTCACCGCCGTCGTTCTAGGCCTGTTCCTGATCCCCGGCCCCGCCGTGCTCCTCGTGCTGAGCCGCACCGTGCAGGGCGGCCGCAAGACCGGCATCCTGACCGGGCTCGGCGTCGCGAGCGGCGATTTCGTGCATACGCTGTTCGCAGCAGTCGGGCTGTCGGCGCTGCTGATGACGTCGGCGCTCGCGTTCAACGTCGTGAAGCTGGTCGGCGCCGCCTATCTGATCTACCTTGGCGTGCGCGCGCTGCTCGACAGGCCGTCCGATCCGTCGCTGCCGAAGGTGTCGGCCGTCACGCCGCTGAAGGCGTACCTGCAGGCGATTCCCGCCGAAGTGCTGAACCCGAAGACCGCGCTGTTCTTCCTCGCGTTCATGCCGCAGTTCGTGCATCCGGAACGCGGCTCGACATTCGTGCAGTTCGCGGTGCTCGGGCTGATCTTCGTCGTGCTCAGCTCGCTCTACACGACGCTGATCGCATGCTCGATCCGCCCGCTCGGCCGCCTCGTGAAGCGGCTTGCATGGCTCACGCGCTGGCAGGGGAAGATCATCGGCTCGATCTTCATCGCGCTCGGGCTGCGCGTCGCGGTGCAACAGCGCTGACGCGCGCGTTTCGCATGACGTCCGGCGCCGCGCCAGCCGGAAAAATCCTCCATGCCGACCCGCACGCGCGCGTGGCGGCGGCCGGTTTCCCGTCGGTCGACTGGTACGTCGACCGGCGAGTCGCGCCGTTCGACGACGCATTCAGTGCCGAGATCATCGCGATCCGCCGCGCGTGAGCGGTTGAATGCCGTGCCGCGCGACTACCTCGCGCCGCAGCGCCTGCCGCCCCCTCCCAATCGAGCCCGAAGCGCGCCAGATACTTGCGTAGCCGGTCCGCATCGTTCGGCTGCTTCTTGTTCTGCCGCGATACCTCGAACAGCGTGCGGCCGGCCTCCGACACACTCGCCGACACGCGGCACACGTCGAGCACGCGCTCGAGCTGCGCGCGGTCGAACAGGTCGAGGTCCGCCGCCCGCGTACCGAACACCGCGTCGACGCATCCGCCCGACGTACCCTCGCCGCCCGGCGGTCCTTGAAGAAAAGGACAAGAATATGTGGAAGCGTCATGTGGTGAAAAAGAACGAACACGCGCGGCTGATTCGAGCGCGTCGCGGAACGGATCGACCGCATCTCGGTGTTCGGCGGCCTCGACCCGGTGCTGAACGGACTCGTCAGCATCAAGGGCGCCTGATGCATGCATGACATGACCCGGCGCGGCGCACGCGTGCCGCGCCGGACGAATGAACGAATGGTGAAGCAAATGAGCAACGATGATTTTCAGGTAATGGAACTGGCGAACGGCAAGCCGGTGAAGATGTGGACCCAGGGCGTCGCGGTCGAGGACGACGCGCGCACGCAGTTGCGCAACACCGCGCAGATGCCGTTCATCTTCAGGCACGTCGCGGTGATGCCGGACGTCCACCTCGGCAAGGGCTCGACGATCGGCAGCGTGATCCCGACGAAGGGCGCGATCATCCCGGCCGCGGTCGGCGTCGACATCGGCTGCGGGATGATGGCCGCGCGCACGACGCTCACGGCAGCGGACCTGCCGGACTCGCTCGGCGGGCTGCGCGGCGCGATCGAACGCGCGGTGCCGCACGGCCGCGTGCCGGGCCGCCGCGATCCGGGCGCATGGGGCGATCGCGCGCCGGCCGCCGTGACCGAGTCGTGGAAGTCGCTGCTGCCGGGTTTTCAGCGAATCGTCGACAAGTATCCGAAGCTGGAAAAGACGAACCACTACGCGCATCTGGGCACGCTCGGCACGGGCAACCACTTCATCGAGGTGTGCATCGACGAAGCGGGCCACGTGTGGTTCATGCTGCACAGCGGCTCGCGTGGCGTCGGCAACGCGATCGGCAGCCTGTTCATCGAACTCGCGCAGGCCGACATGCGGCAGCACATCGCGAACCTGCCGGATCGCAACCTGGCGTACTTCACCGAGGGCAGCCGGCACTTCGACGATTACGTCGAAGCGGTCGGCTGGGCGCAGGACTACGCGCGCCGCAACCGGCAGGCCATGATGGACGCGGTGATCGGCGCGGCGCGCGGCGTGATCGCGAAGCCGTTTTCGGTCGACGAGCACGCGGTGAACTGCCACCACAACTACGTGCAGCGCGAACGCCACTTCGGCGAGGACGTGCTCGTGACTCGCAAGGGCGCGGTGTCCGCGCAGAAGGGGCAGCTCGGGATCATTCCGGGCTCGATGGGCGCGAAGAGCTTCATCGTGCGCGGGCTCGGCAATCCGGAGAGCTTCTGCTCGTGCAGCCACGGCGCCGGCCGCTCGATGAGCCGGACCGAGGCGAAGCGCCGCTTCACGGTCGACGACCAGGTGAGCGCGACGCGCGGCATCGAATGCCGGAAAGACGCGGGCGTCGTCGATGAAATCCCGATGGCCTACAAGGACATCGATGCGGTGATGGCGGCACAGCGCAGCCTCGTCGAAGTGGTCCACACGCTGCGTCAGGTGGTGTGCGTGAAAGGATAGCGGGCGTCACGCAGTCGAATCATCGATACCCGCCGACACGCCAACGGCGCGATGCCCTCATGCATCGCGTCGTTTCCGTATCGGCCTGCATTCGACCATCGTCACACGAATCGTCACCGCAGCGGCGGTATACTCGATGCCGTCCGGCCGCGCGATCCGCATCGCGCGCTTACGATGCGCTTGCAGCCGGACATCCGCCCTTCGCCCCGTCATTGCCGATACGAACCGTCATGTTTCGTCATCTCCCGCTTGCTGTCGCCCTCACCCTGCTCACCACGTCGCTCTCCGCCGCCGCACGCGATCCCGCGCAGCATTCGGTCGCGCGCGACTTCAAGAACTGGTCGGTCGTTTGCGACAACGCGAACCGCTGCGTCGCCGAAGGCGGCAACGACGACATCGACGACACGCGCACCAGCATGATCGTGCGGCTCACGCGCGACGCGGGCCCCGATGCGCGGCCGTCGCTGGAAATCTTCGCATCGGCACCGCTCGACCTGCGCACCGCGCGCGCGGACGGCCAGCCGTTCGACGCGGTGCCGGCCGAGTGGCACGCCGTCGCCGGGGCCGGCGACGAAGACGACGACGTCTATCCATTCCGCATCCGCACCACCGACCCGACGACCGTCGATACGTGGCTGACCCTGTCGCACAACGCGCGGATGGTCAGCTTCGGCGACCCGGCCGCCGCGCAGACACCGCGCGTCTCGTTGTCGGGCCTCAATGCCGCGCTGCTGCTGATCGACGATACGCAGGGCCGCATCGGCACGGTCACCGCGCTGCTGCGCAAGGGCACGCGGCCCGCGTCGTCGGTGCCCGCCGCGCCGGCGTTGCCGCCCGCGCCCGTTCCCGCACCGCGTGTGGCCGACCTCACGCCAGCCGAACAACGTCCGCTCGTCGGCGCGGTGTTCGACAGATTCGAAGGAAACGTGAAGCGTTGCGCGACCGATGCCGGCGACGAAATGTCGGCACACGATCGCCGCAAGACGGCGTCGGCCATCGCGATCTCGGCCACCGACGCGATCGTGTCGATCCCGTGCCAGACGAGCAGCGCATACAACCATACGGATCTCTGGTATTGCGTGCATCGCACCGCGCCGTACGCGCCGACGCCGCTGAATTTCGGCGAGCACGCGAGCGCGGGGCTCGATCCGGCATCGTTCGCGAACCAGCTGACCGAGGCAAGCTACGATCCCGCGCATGCGATGCTGTCGAGCCTCGACCGCGTGCGCGGCGCCGGCGATTGCGGGTCGAGCGCGTCGTGGGTGTTCGACGGCCGGCGCTTCGTGCTGAACGACGTCGCGATGCACGGCGCCTGCAACGGGCTGTTCCAGGATCAATGGCCGAGGCTGTATCGCACGGCCGGTTCGACCGACAACCCGCGCTGACGCGCGCCGGGCCCGAAAGCCTCGAGCGTCATCCGGCACTTCACCGGCGGCATCGAAGCGCGCGAAGTGCCCAAAACACCGTTCGCGACCGGCCCGCCGCTGCATGACAAAAGTTTCATGTTTCAATCAGCTGCGCGACGGGTCACTTCGATACGATCGACAACGTGACGGGCAATGCCCGTTACCACCCACGCAAGCGATTCGTTGCCGCACGGCACGAACACGCGTTAGGCCCGGACACGTGAAGTGCCGGGCCTTTTTTTGCGCCCACGGCATTCAGCGCGCGACGTTGCGCCGCGGGAACAGGCACGGATGTGCCTTCACGTACAGGTTCGGATTGCCGCAGCGATGCCCAGCGTAGTCGATTTGCTCGCCGGGAATCAATGCGGCGGCAACGGGCTGTGCTTGCGCCGCATCGGTCCATGCGACCGGTCCACAGCCCGGGCGCATGGACGCGCAGCCTGCAACGAGCGGGACGAACAGCATGACGACGAGCGACGAGCGAACAGACAGGCGATTCACTTGGAGAACGAATGAAAGAGTCGTGATGGGACGGTCCGCTGTCGAGACGCTCGCGGCGAACGATGCACAAGCCAGCAGCCGGCTCGGATATCGGCGGCATGACGGCCGACACATCCGCTGCGGGCTGACTGCATGTTCCGTTCTGGCTCCGTCGCATGCATGACCCGAACATGACGATTGCGTCACGCGCGTCGCCGCGCAATCTGACGCACTTGTCATCTGCCGATCACGGTCACGCCGGGCTGTTTTCGCATACTGGGTCCATGGATCGCCACCCGGCGGCCTCAACAAGGAGAGCACCATGAAAACCGCAAAACTCGCAGCCCTGTTCGTCACCGCCACGCTGTCGTTCGGCATCGCCGCGCAAGCCGCCCTCGCGCAAACGCCGGGCAAGACCCGCACCGAAGTCATCAACGAACTGAAGCAGGCGCAGCACGACGGCGTGGTGCCGACGAGCAAGACGCAGTATCCGCCGACCGGCGACATCGTCGCGCGCAACAAGGCGCTTCACGGGATGTCGGTGCATGCCGGCGAGAAGGCGCCGCAGGCCGACAATCACGACAGCCTCGCGGCCCGCTGATGCCGGTCACGCGCGTGCGCTGCCCCGCGATCGCGGGCAGCATGCCGCGCGCCGCCTTGCCGCAGCGAACGTGCCGCCGTGTCTGATTGCTGCGATCTCACGCATGGGCTGCCGGCACGGCCTTCGGCGCGCCCGGCGGACGCGACGGAAAGCGCAGCCAGAATGTCGTGCGCCGGCCAGGGTCGCTGTCGACGCCGCATTCGCCGCCGTGGTTGTCCATGATCGACCGGACGATCGCGAGGCCGAGCCCCGTCCCCGATGCCGAATTGTGCCGCGACGGATCGACGCGATAGAAGCGCTCGAAAATCCGCTCGACATGCTGTGCATCAATGCCCGGCCCCGTATCCGATACGGCGATCGTCGTCACGCCGCCCTGCTCCGAACAGTCGAGCGTCACGACGCTGCCGCGCGGTGCGTAAGCCAGCGCATTGGACAGCAGGTTGCTCAACGCGCGCTGGTACAGCATGAGGTCCGCATCGACCCACGCATAGCCGTCGACCTTCACGGACACGCCCGCATCCTCGGCAAGGGGCTCGTAGTAGCCGGCGACACGCGACGCTTGCTCGGCCGCATCGAGACGCCGCACGTCGATCGACGTGCCGGCCTGCTCCGAGCGCGCGAGAAACAGCATGTCCTCGATCATCCGCGACAAGCGCTGATACTCGTCGATGCTCGACTCGATCACGTACCGGTATTCATCCGCGCTGCGCGGCTGCGACAGCACGACCTGCGCGGCCGCCTGCAGGTTCGTGAGCGGCGTGCGCATGTCGTGTGCGAGATTCGACGAGAACTGGCTCAGCCGCGTAAACGATTCGTTCAGGCGTGCGAGCATCCCGTTGAACGCGTGCTCCAGCTCCTTCAGCTCGCCGGACGTATCGAGTTCCGGCAGCGGATGGGCAAGCCGGCTCGTCGACATCTGCTCGGCCCGCGCCGCGAAACGCCGCAGCGGGCTCAGCCCGAGCGCCGCGATGCCGTATGCGATCACGGCCGCGAGCACGACGCCGAACACCTCGATCACGACGATCGTGTACGCATGCGTGCGCAGCAGCAGCACATCGGCGCTGCGGTCGTACTGCACCGCGACGCGCACGACGGGCGCACCTGCGCCGGCAAGCGGCACGGTCATCACCAGATACTGATGCCGCGCACGTGGCGGCGCGACAAACACCGGAATGCGGCCGGCGTCCGTCGACAGCAGCGGCGCATAGGTGCGAAACCCCGGCGTGCCGACGATGCGCGTGCCGGTCGCATCGTAGATCGCGAGATCCATGTTCGGATGCCCATGCAACTGGTCGATCCAGATATCGGTGTTGCGGGCGACGTCGGCCGTCGAACGCGCTTCGGACAGGTGCGTACCCAGCGCGGCGGAAATGCCGGCCATCTGCTCGGCCGCCGTCGTCCCGATGCGATTGCTCAGCGCCTCGTACAGCGCGACGCCGCTCGATGCGAGGATCACCGACGTCGACAGGACGATCAGCGCGGTCAGGCGTCCGCGCAGCGTGCGCGGCAGCAGGCGCGCGATCACTTCGCCGCGCCGTCGCGCGCTTCGAGTACGTAGCCCATCCCGCGCACGGTGTGGATCAGCTTCGGTTCGTACGCGTCGTCGATCTTCGAGCGCAGCCTCCGGATCGCTGAATCGACGACGTTCGTGTCGCTGTTGAAGTTCATGTCCCACACCTGCGACGCGATCGTCGCGCGCGGCAGGATCTCGCCCTCGCGACGCATCAGCAGCCACAGCAGCGCGAACTCCTTCGCGGTCAACAGGATCGTGTCGCGCTGCCGCGTGGCCTTGCGCCGCGTGAGGTCGAGTTCGAGATCGGCCACGCGCAGCGTGTTCGAATCGCGCGGCTGGCCGCGCCGCAGGATCGACTTGATGCGCGCGGTCAGCTCGACGAAATCGAACGGCTTCGCAAGATAGTCGTCGGCGCCGAGCTCCAGCCCCTTCACGCGATCGCCGACGTCGTCGCGCGCGGTGAGAAACAGCACGGGTGTCGACTTGCTGCGCCGCAGGTTCTGCAACAGCGTCCAGCCGTCCTGCCCCGGCAGCATCACGTCGAGCACGAGCAGGTCGTACTCCTCGGTCTCGGCCTGGTGCTGCCCCGTGATGCCGTCCTCCACCCAGTCGACGACATAGCCGGCCTCGGTCAAGCCCTTGCGCAGATACGCGCCCGTTTTCGGTTCATCCTCGACAATCAGAATTCGCATCACGCATTACCCTTGAAGAAACCCAGCCGGCGCAACACACTCGCGCCGCCCCCGCCGCGCAACACCGCGCGCCACGACACCGAGTGGCTCACGCGGTACAGCACCGGCAGCACCAGCAGCGTCAGCGCCGTGGACGACAGGATACCGCCGATCACGACCGTCGCGAGCGGGTGCTGCACCTCGGCGCCGGTGCCGGTCGCGAACGCCATCGGCAGGAAGCCCAGCGACGCGACGAGCGCGGTCATCAGCACGGGCCGCAGTCGCGTGAGCGCGCCTTCGCGCACCGCCGCGTCGAGCGGCATCCCGTCGTCGCGCAGGTTGCGGATGAACGAGATCATCACAAGCCCGTTGAGCACGGCCACGCCGGACAGCGCGATGAAGCCGACCGCCGCGGTGATCGACAGCGGAATCCCGCGCAGCCACAGCGACACCACGCCGCCGCTCAGCGCGAACGGAATGCCGGTGAAGACCAGCAAGCCGTCCTTCACGTTGTTGAACATCACGAACAACAGCACGAACACCATGAACAGCGCGAGCGGCACGACAAGCTTCAGACGCTCGCTCGCGCTCTGCAGCTGCTCGAACTGGCCGCCCCACGACACCCAGTAGCCGGCCGGCACGCGCACGTCCTGCTGCAGCTGCTCGCGTGCGTCGGCGACGAACGAGCCGACGTCGCGGCCGCGCACGTTCGCGCTGACGACGACGCGCCGCTTGCCGTCCTCGCGGCTGATCTGGTTCGGACCCGGCGCGACGTCGATCGTCGCGAGCTCCGCGAGCGGCACGTACGGCGCCTGCGCGAGCGGCGCGCTGGCGCCGGCGGCCGGCGCGGGCAGCGCGATCGGCAGCCGCTTGATCGCCTCGATGTCCGAGCGCAGCTCGTCCGGCAACCGCACGACGATGTCGAAGCGGCGGTCGCCCTGGAACAGCGTGCCGGCCTTCTGACCGCCGACGGCCGCGGCCACCGTGTCCTGCAGGTCGGCGAGCGTCACGCCGTAGCGCGCGAGCTTGTCGCGGTCGAGGTTGACGGCCAGCACCGGCAGGCCGGTGGTCTGCTCGACCTTCACTTCGGATGCGCCCGGCACCTTCTGCAGCGCGGCCGCGATCTGCTCGCCGGTCTGGTTCAGCACGGCCATGTCGTCGCCGAAGATCTTCACCGCGACATCGCTGCGCACGCCCGAGATCAACTCGTTGAAGCGCAGCTGGATCGGCTGCGAGAACTCGTACGCGTTGCCCGGCAGTTCCGCGAGCGCCGCCTCGATCTCGCGCACGAGCTCGTCGCGCGGCTTGTTCGGGTCGGGCCACTGGTCGGACGGCTTCAGCATGATGTAGCCGTCCGACAGGTTCGGCGGCATCGGGTCGGCCGCGATCTCGGCCGTGCCGGTGCGCGCGAACACGCGCTCGATTTCCGGGAAGCGCGCCTTCAGCGTCTTCTCGATCGACTTCTGCATCTCGACCGACTGCGACAGGCTCGTGCCCGGAATCCGCAGCGCGGCGACCGCGAGATCGCCCTCGTTCAGGCTCGGGATGAACTCGCTGCCGAGCCGCGTCGCGAGGCCGAGCGTGACCAGCACGATCGCGCCGGCGCCAAGCATCACGCGCGCGGGGCGCGTCATGAACGTGGCGAGCACCGGCTCGTACGCGCGCCGCGCCCAGCCCATCAGCCGGTTTTCCTTCTCCTCGACGCGCTCGCCGATGAACAGCGCGACCGCGGCCGGGATGAACGTGACTGTCAACACCATCGCGGCCGCGAGCGCCATCACGACGGTCACGGCCATCGGATGGAACATCTTCCCTTCGACGCCGGTGAGCGCGAAGATCGGCAGGTACACGACCATGATGATCAGTTGCCCGAAGATCAGCGCGCGGCGCGCCTCCTGCGACGCGCCGAACACTTCCGCGAAGCGCTCGTCGCGCGTCAGCGGCCGGCCGGCGACGGCCTGCGCATGCGCGAGCCGCCGCACGCAGTTCTCGACGATCACGACCGCACCGTCGACGATGATCCCGAAGTCGAGCGCGCCGAGGCTCATCAGGTTCGCGCTGACCTTCGCGTTGACCATGCCGGTGAACGTCATCAGCATCGACAGCGGGATCACGAGCGCGGTGATCAGCGCCGCGCGGATGTTGCCGAGGAACAGGAACAGCACGGCGATCACGAGGATCGCGCCTTCGAGCAGGTTCTTCTTCACCGTCGCGACGGCCTTCTCGACGAGCACGGTGCGGTCGTAGACGGGAATCGCCTTCACGCCGGCCGGCAGCGTGCGGTTCACGTCGGCCATCTTCGCGGCGACGGCCTTCGCGACCGAGCGGCTGTTCTCGCCCATCAGCATGAACACCGTGCCGAGCACGACCTCCTCGCCGTTCGACGTCGCGGCGCCAGTGCGCAGCTCGCGGCCGATGTCGACCTGCCCGACCTCCTTCATCCGCACCGGTACGCCGCCGACGTTGGTCAGCACGATGTTCGCGATGTCGTCGACGGTGCGTGCCTGGCCCGGCACGCGCACCAGGTACTGCTCGCCGCGCTTCTCGATGTAGCCCGCGCCAACGTTGTCATTGTTGCGTTCGAGCGCACGCACGACGTCGGCGAGCGTCAAGCCGTACGACATCAGCTTCGCCGGATTCGGCGCGACGCGGTATTCCTTCACGTAGCCGCCGATCGAGTTCACCTCGGTCACGCCGCGCACGTTTCTCAGTTGCGGCCGCACGACCCAGTCCTGCAGTTCGCGCAGGTCGGCCGCCGTATAGCGCGTGCCGTCGGGCTTGCGCGCGGCCGCGTCGGCCTCGACGGTCCACAGGTAGATCTCGCCGAGGCCTGTCGACGTCGGGCCCATCGCCGGCGCGATGCCGGCCGGCAGCTTGTCCTTCGCTTCCTGGATGCGCTCGTTGACGAGCTGCCGCGCGAAGTAGATGTCGGTGCCGTCCTTGAAGATCACCGTGACCTGCGACAGCCCGTAGCGCGAAATCGAGCGCGTCTGCTCGAGGCCGGGCAACCCGGCCATCACGGTCTCGACCGGATAGGTGATGCGCTGCTCGGCCTCCAGCGGCGAATAGCCGGGCGCGGCCGTGTTGATCTGGACCTGCACGTTCGTGATGTCGGGCACCGCGTCGATCGGCAGCCTCTGGTAGCTGAACACGCCCAGCGCGGCCACGGCCGCGATCGCCAGCATCACGAGCCAGCGGTGCGCAATCGCAAAGCGGATCAAGCGCTCAAACATGGCGGGATTCCTTGAAGCGGGGAACGGTCGGCCGCACCGGACGGGCAGCCTGGCCGACGATGCGGCGGGCCGGAAACCGGGCGGCCGGGCGCGTTGCGGGTCGGACCGGGAACCGGGCTGCAAATCGCGCAACGGCGCACACGTCATGCTCATTCATGTTCCGCACTCCCCTTGCCGAGCTCGGCCTTCAACACGAAGCTGTTCGATGCCGCGTATTCCTGGCCCGGCCTGAGCCCCTTCAGCACTTCGGTCGCGCGCTCGTCGCGCCGCCCCATCTCGACGGCCTGCGCAACGAAACCCTTCGGCGAGCGCACGAACACCGACGGCGCGCCGTCAACCTCCTGCAACGCGTCGCTCGCGACCGCCAGCGGCACGGCCTGCCTGCCCGCGTCGACCGACACGTTCACGAACATCCCGGGCCGCCACACGCCGTCGGGGTTCGGCAGCACGACGCGGGCGGGCGCGGTGCGCGTCTGTTCGCCGAGCAGGGAGCCGACATACGCGATCGGGCCGCTCGAGCGCGATTCGAACGCGGTCGCGCTGACGGTCGCATCGCGGCCGACGCGCACGTCGTTCAGCCGCTGCGCGGGTACGGCCATCTCGGCCCACACCGTCGACAGGTCGGAGATCACGAACAGGCTCGCGTCGGCGGCGATCGCTTCGCCAGGCGTCGCATGCTTCTCGACGATCGTTCCGGCGAACGGCGCGCGCAGCTCGTAGCGGTTCAGCGCGCCCGCGCCGGCCGGCGCGTTCAGCGCAGCCAGCTTCTGCCGCGCGTTCTGCACGGCGATCTCGGCCTCGCGCAGCTGCACCTGCGCCTGCTGGTAGTCCTGTTCCGCCGAGATGCGCTCCTGCCACAGCGTGCGTTCGCGTTCGTAAGTTGCGCGCGCACCCGACAGCCGGCGTTCGGCCGTCAGCAGTTCGCTGCGCCGGTCCGCGAGATCGGTGCTCGCGATCACGGCCAGCACCTGCCCCTTCGCGACGTTCTGCCCGAGCGACACCGACACCTGCTCGACGATGCCGGCCACGCGCGGCACGACGTGCGCGGTGCGATCCTCGTTGAACCTGATCTCGCCCGGCAGCTGGAACGGCGTCGCGATCTGCGCGGGGCCGGCCTTCGCGAGCGCGATCTTCGACGTCTGCAACTGCGCGTCGGTCAGCGCGATCGCACCGTCCGCGCGGGCGAACGGGAACGACGCGGCTTCATTGGCCGCCTTCACGTCGATCGTCGCATCGAACACGTGGGGTTTGGCGATCGACTGCGCGGACACGAACTTCCGACCGGCCGCGTCGAAACGCAAGGGTTCATGCGAGCGGTCGTACCGCACCAGCGTGCCGGACACGGCGACGCCCTTGTCGGCCGGCTTGCCGTCGACGAACGGATAGACGACGAGCCGCGCATCGCCGGGCTTTTCCGTCATCACGATTTCGACGGACAGCTTGCCGCGCGTGAGCACGACGCCGCCATGCGAGCCGGTGCCGCCGCCGTCGGCCGATCGTTCGGCTTCGCCGGCCGCGGGCACGGACGGGCCGCCTCGCGTGACGGCGAGCGCGCCGAGCACGATCCCGGCGCCGCCGAGCACGGCCGCCGCAATGATGAAGATTCTGCTGCGTGACATGACGATCCTTCAGGTGAGAAGCGCGGCTATTGCGCGACGGCCGCGAGCGGCGTGCCGACGAGCCGGCCGATGTCGGCGCGTGCCGCATGCGCGTCGGCGAGCGCGCGCACGTATTGCGATTGCCCCTGGAACAGCGTGCGCTGCGCATCGAGCACATCGAGGAAACTGAACTTGCCGAGCTCGTAGCCGCGCGACATCGCGTCGAGCGCGAGCCGCGCGCCGGGCAGGATGTCGGTCTTCAGCCGCCGCGCTTCCTGCGCGGCCGCGTCGAAATCCGCATACGCCTGCGTGAGCGCGAGCCGCAACCGCGTACGCTCGCGCTCGAGATCGGCGTTCGCGCGCTCGGCCTTGTGCGCCGCTTCGAGCAGCGTGCCCTTGTTGGTGTCGAACAGCGGGATCGGGATCGACACGCCGACCACCGCCTGGTTGTCCGGCACGCCGCCGGTCGTCACCCGCTTCACGCCCGCGCCGACCGTCACGTCGGGGATACGCCGCGCGCGTTCGAGCGACACGGCCGCGTTCGCGCGCAGCATCTCCGCACGCGCGGCGCGGGCGAGCGGTGCGTCGTCGAGCTGCGCGGCGAGCGTGGACAGCGGCTCGACCGCGGGCACCGTTTCCAGATCGCCGAGCGCGACGCGCCGGTCGCTGCCCGCTTCGCCCATCGCTGCATTCAGCTTTTCGCGCGCGACGTCGGCCCGGCCGAGCGCAGTCACCACCTCGATCTGCACGCCGGCCGCCGCGACCTGCGCCTTGGTCGCCTCGACCGGCGACACCTTGCCGGCCTGCGCGCGGCGACCCGCGAGATCCGCGGAGCGCGCGGCGATCGCGGCCGATTCCTCGGTGACCTGGAGCTGGCGTTGCGCGGCGAGCAGCCCGTAGAACGCGGCGATCACGTCCGCGCGCACGGCGGCGCCCTGCTCGTCGAGCGACGCGTTCGCGGCCTCGCGGCCGTACGACGCGACGTCGAGCCGCGCGCGGCGCTTGCCGCCGAGTTCGATGGTCTGGTTGATCAGCGCGATCGATGTGCGCTCCGCGCGGCTGAAGCCTTCCTGCAGGAACGACACTTCAGGATTGGGACGCGCGCCGGCCTGCATCAGCGCGCCGGCCGATGCGTCGAGGTCAGCGCGTGCACCGCGCAGCGCCGGGTTGTTGCGGGCGGCGGCCGCGAGTGCGTCGGACAGCGTCAGCGACGGGAACGACGGGACGTCGGATGGCGGTGCAACGCGCGGCGCCGCGCCACCGGACTCAGCAGGCGTCGCGACCTGCGGCGACTGCGCATGGGCCGTCGCGGCCGTCGCGGCCGTCGCGAAGACGACGGCCACGGCGAGGGTGAGCTTGAGCATGTTCGGTTCTGCGATAACGGATCGCAACCGATGCTACGGATCGGGCGCAGTGTGAACATGAGGCGAATATGACAATTCCGTCATCTACCGGCGCATCGACATGATGCGTCTTCACGACACCCATCGCCGCACGGCGCCTCTCACGATCGAGTGTCGGTCATGAATTGTTCATGATGAAATTTTCGAACATGTCTAATAGACTTCACTCAACAAAAACATGATCGTTATGCATTCCTTTTTAAATATCAAACATTCAATGAACGATCATATCGACGAAGACGAATGGATCCTTGTAACAACCGGGCGAACGAACACGATTCCGGGATCCATACACGAAGTCGAACTTGACCTTGCCCGCATCTGCCCAATTATGTCGAACAAGGAATTCAGGGCGCTATTTGTTCGGTTGAGGGACGCTGCGGCGCAATTGATTCTAGACCGCATTGAGGGATTGTCACGGTGGGACAGAAACGAAAGAGAACGCGTGGCAACGTGGTTCGGTCGAGCGGATCAAAATGTCCGTGGAACGCTGGAAACCGGTCTTCCAAGGCTCTTGACCGCCACTCGCGAGTTGAAACCCGAAAACGTGATTCGCTGGGACGAACAGACCGGCAGAAATATAACCTGCACGGTATTCCCTGACGATGGCAACACCGATGCTGCTGTCTGCAAGCCCGATTCCGCAAGACGAATCATCACCATCTATCCGCATTTCTGCACACTTCCTGATGCGGACTTATGGACAGCATGCAAGCTCAAGACGATCATTCACGAATGCACGCATTACACCGACGTGTTCGACTCTGACGATTTGATGTACGGACAAGGAACCGGTCTGCAATACTGGGTCAGAAGTCATCCGGAATCCGCTATCCGGAACGCTGACAGTCTGGCTGCTTACGTAGCCCATTTCGACAGAAAATTATGGTGAATTCGACAATTCATTCGCAGGGCACAGTCGCTCGATTTGCTGTTCCGCTTATACTTATGATGATTTCGCCGCTATCGGTCGCGTGTACCGTCATGCAGTTTATGGAAACATCACTTCCGTTCAACGCGACTGAACTTTCAAACCAGGACCGGCTGCGTGTCGCAGATATGATGATCGAAGCAAGAAAGTGGCCTGGCGCGACGATCGGAGCGGATGTCGTTGCCGGAGCCTACATCGGAGAGCGAAATCGCGATCGTCTCATAGACGCACGTGCGAACGATGTTAAAAGCTATTTGAAGCAGTTAGGTATCGACGAGAATGCCATCTGGATCAACAAGCTGACGTTCACTGAGGACATGGCACGCAATGGTAACGGCGATCTGGACCTGCGCCAGATTGCAATCCAGCTAGTCCCGCTTTGCGAACGGGGATGCGGATACCTCTGCAACGATCCTCGCGTTATGCCTACTTCGAACGCAATCCGATAACGCTGCCCCGTAGCGGCATCGCGTCGCTACGGGTCATTCATACAATGAAGCGATTCGCGGCTCAACTGGTCCCGCGCTTGGTCCGCATGCGCAACTCGAGCCAGTCGAGCAGTTGCCGCCCGTCGCGTTCGCCGAACCATTGCGCATGCCCGATCAGATAACCGTCGTACGCCACGTCGACGATATCGGGCGCGTTGACGATACAACCGAAATACGCGACCTCCGACAGCGCGAACTCCGTATGCGCGATCGGCAGCATCGCGACCAGCGCCGCATACGCATCGTCGCTCAGCGGTTCGAGCGACTCGTAGCCGTCGAGCAGCGCCGCGATCTGTTCGTACTCGACACGGCGCGCAGCGGCCGGCGCCATCCAGTCGACCGTGTTGCGCTCGATCGCGAGTGCGAGATCCATCACCGCGCAGGTACGATCCGACAAACCGAAGTCGAGCACGGTCCGCACCTGCGCACCGGGCCCGGCGTCGGTCCACAGCAGGTTCGACGCATGCCAGTCGCCATGCGTCCACAGCGGCGGCAACGCAGGCAACAGCGGCACGAGGCGCGCGTGATGCGGGCCGATGACGTTCGCGACGTCGCCGCGCCAGTCGCGCGCACCGAGCGCCTTGACGAGCAACGGTTGCGCCGTGACCCAGCGTTCGAGCGCACCGGCTAGATCGCTCGACGACAGCACGCGAAAACTCGACAGCAGCGGGCGCACCGGCCGCGCCGGCGCATCGTAGCCGGCCGACGCGCGATGCAGCTCGGCCAGCGCGCGGCCGGCCGCATACGCATGCGAAGGATGCGTGAACGGCTTCCACGACATCACGCCGCGATACACGTCGACACCCGGCGCGACCACGTGCACTTCATACGTCCAGTCGCCGGATGCGAACGCGGTTGCGCCGTCGCGACCGGCGAGCACGTCCGCCACCGGCACGCCGTGCGCGCGCAGATGCGCGATGAAGCGATGCTCTTCCTCGAGCCCGGCGACGTCGCGCAGGCTCACGTGATGACGCTTGACGAACAGCGCGCGCTCGTCGGTCGTGCGCGCCAGCACGGCCGCCGAGAACGGCCGCGGGCTGTGCCACGTGAGGCGCGCGGGCGCGCCGGCGCCGTCGATCCGCGCGAGCACGGCCGCGACCTCGTCGTGCGTCATCAGCGGCCAGTCGCGTTCGGCCTGTTCGCCGTCGACGCCGAACTGCGGCGGCGCGACCTCGCGCGCCTGCGCGGCGTCACGCGATGCCGGCGCATCCGGCTCGAGTGGAAATGACATGAACGACGTAGCTCCGTAGTTGAATCGGCCGCGAATCAGCCCGCCGGGCTCGCGCTCGCGCGCAGCGCGTCGGCGGTCCGGCTCCAGTCGCGCCAGCCGACGACGGCGAGCGCGATGAACAGCGCATAGAGTCCGGCCGTCAGATACAGCTCCTTGAACACGAACATCCCGACGTACACGACGTTCACGACGATCCACAGCCCCCACGACGCGATGTAGCGCCGTGCGGTCCAGTATTGCGCGACGAGGCTGAACGCGGTCAGCGACGCATCGACGAACGGCAGCGCCGCATCGGTCCAGCGCGCCATCATCCCGCCGAGCAGCGCGCTGCCGATAACTGCCGCGATCAGGTCGGGCAGCATCTGGCGCGGCCGCACGCCGGTGACGGGTGCGACGTCGCCTTGCGGTGCCGCGCCGCCGCTCGCCTCGAGCGTACGCTGCGCGATCCAGCGGCGCCAACCGTACACCTGCAGCACCGCGAACGCGCCCTGCAGCAGCATGTCGGAATACAGCTTCGCGTCGAAGAAGATCCAGCCGTACAGCGCGACCGACGCAAGCCCGACCGGCCAGCACAGCATGCGCCGCTTCGCGGTCAGCCAGATCGCGAGGGCGCTGACGGTCACGCCGGCGATTTCGAGTGGGGACATCGTCTGTACTCTCCTGGTTGGCTGCCGGGGCCGCGCATCATGCGGCCGGGTCCGGACGATCAGAAATCATAGGTCAACGACACGCGCGCGGTGCGCGGCGCGCCCGGGAACAGGTACGCGTCGCCCTGCTGCTCGCCCGCGTCACGCCAGTAGAACTTGTTGAACAGGTTGTCCACCGACACGCGCAGCACCGTGCGATGGCCCGCGATCTTCGTCGTATAGCGCGCGCCGAGATTGAACACGAACCACGACGGCACGCGCGCGGTGCCCTCTTCGTTCGCGTTGCGGCCCGCGCTGTACTCGACGCCGCCGAGCATGTTCAGGCCCGCGACGCCTGGCACCGCGTAATCCGCGTACAGCGACGCGCGCAGCGCCGGCACGTTGATGATCTGGTGTCCTTCGTATGCCGGCGAACCCGAATCGTACGCACGGGCGCGAATCGCCGCGACGCTGGCCGTCAGCCCGAGCCGCTCGGTCACGCGTCCGGCCGCACCGAGCTCGATCCCCTGATGGCGCTGCGTGCCGCGCTGCACGAACGTGTAACTCGTGCCCGATGCGTCCGGGTCGGCGAACTGGAACGGCTTGCTGATCGAGAACACGGCGGCCGTGAGGCTCAGCCGATCGAGCCAGTCGTATTTCGCGCCGAGCTCGAACTGATGCGATTCGACCGGCGGCAGGAACGCATACGCGTTGGTCGCGCGCACCGGCGCCTGGTCGCCGAGCGACAGCGCCTTGCTGTACGACGCATACAGCGACAGCACGTTCACCGGCTTGTAGACGAGCGCAACCTGCGGCAGGAACACCGAGCGGTCGGTATGCGTCGCGTCGACGTCGAGGCTGCTCCAGCTACGCTGGCGCAGCAGCACTTCCTTGCCGCCCGCGAGCACCTGCCAGTGCTCGCCGATGCTGACGCGGTCGAGCCCGAACACGCCGTACTGCCATGAATCGAGCTGCGGATACGACGGCCCGGCCGTGTTCGGCGACGGCGCGAACGCGACGTCGGGCCCGTAGATGTTCTCGCTGCCGACGTAGTCGTATACGGCGTTCGCCATGTGCACGGCGCGGCGCTGCACGCTCACACCGAGCGTCAGCTCGTGGCGCAGCGGGCCTGTTGCAAACTTGCCCGTCGTCACCGCGCGCAGATCGTCGTTGCGGCGGTATTCGCCTGGGCTACGGAAATCGTACACATCGTAGTCGCCGTTCGCGCCGAAGAAGAACGGCGACGTCGTGCCCGCCGCGCAGCTCGCCGCGTAATAGCAGCCGTACGCGAACGCGCTGTTGTCGTCGATCATCGTGCGGCTGCGGCCCGCGGCGATGTAGGCCTTCCAGTCGTCGTTGAACTGGTAGTCGAAGCGCGCGTTCAGGTTCAGCGCGTCGGTCGTCACCGGCTTCGCCCACGGCTGCGTGCCGAGCGCCTTCGACGTCGTGTTGACGGACGGCACGACGGTGCCGCCGAGCAGCTGGTAGCCGGGCGCGGAACGCTGGATCCACTGCTGGAATTCCGCATTGAGCTGCAGGCTCGCGCGCGGGCTGATGTCCCAGTCGGCGGCGATCGAGCCGAACGTGCGCCGTCCGTTCGTGCCGTCGATGTAAGAGTGCATGTTCTCCTTCGCGGCATTGATCCGGAAGCCGAACTGATTGTCGGGGCCGAAGCGGCGGCCTAGATCGACGGCCGCCGACGTCGAGCCGCGGCTGTCGACGCCGGTCGTCACGCTCGCGACGTTCGCCGAGCGCTTCGTCACGAAGTTGATCACGCCGCCCGGCGCGACCACGCCGCTGTCGATGCCGGCCAGCCCCTTCAGGATCTCGACACGCTCCTTGTTCTCGAGCGGCACGTTCTGCTCGCCGGACACCGTCAACCCGTCGATCCGGATCGCGCTCGCGAGATCGACCGGAAAGCCGCGGATCGCGAAGCCTTCGAAATAGCCGACGGGCGCATAGTCGTTGACGACCGATGCGTCGTTGCGCACCACGTCGCTCAGGCGCTTTGCCTGCTGATCGTCGATCTGCGCGCGCGTGACGACGCTGACGGAGGCCGGCGTGTCGCGCAGCGGTGCGTCGTCGAGCCCCGCGACCGACGCTTCGCGCGCGCGAAACGCGCCGCCGCGCTCGCCGCTGACCGTGATCGCCGGCAGCGTCGCGCTGCCGGCCGCATCGGCGTCCGACGCCGGTGCGTCGCCCGGTGCCGCGGCGGCCTGCGCCGCGAAAAGCGTGATGCCGAGACCGACGCCAAGCCCGACCTTCGCGCGCCGCCGCCGTGCAGGCGACGCTGTTGTTCTATTTACCGTCATTGTTCTGGATGGAAAAACTCGCCACTCGACCCTGTCGAAACCCTCGAAACCCTCGAAACGCTGGAAACGCTGGAAACGCGTTACGCGTTACGCAGCTGCGAAGCGCGACCTCGCGCACGGACCCGCGACGGGCTCGGCGAACTGCCGAGCACTTAGGTCGACACGACATTCATCAAACGAATCAGACGATCGGGCCGCAAGCGGGCCGATCGATCGGGAAAGCGCAGGATGGGACATCGGATGCCGGTGACGCACCGGGCGCCGACGCGGCCGCCGATCCGTGGATCGGGTGCGTGTCGGGCGGCCGGCGGCCTCGCGTGGTCTTGTCATGCGGGGGACGCTTCGAACGCCGCGGCGCGGGCGCCGGGCATCTGCGTGCGCCGTTCGTCGGAATGGCGGAATGCCCGTCGCGCGCGACAGCGCGGCGTGGCGCGCATTTTACCCCGGGCGGGGCTGGCGGCCGAGGGATCGGCCGAAACGGGACGCGGAAGGCGGGAGATGGGAGACGGGAAGCGGGCATGACGACCCGCACGGTTCAGCGGATGCTCAGAACCCCTGCATCGTCACCGTCGGATCGACGACCAGATGAACGACGCCGTAGATCACCGCACCGACCAGCACCGCGAGCACGATCGCGACGAACGGCAGCAGCGTGAAGTTGACGTTCGCGAGATCGGATGCGTGCGCCTTGCTGTTGCGTACGCCGAAGAAACTCCACAGAACCAGGCGGATCATGCTGAACAGTTTCATGGTGTTGCTCCTTTTCTCTATCGGTTGACGCTATCGTCGATCCGACAGGCCTCCGGAAAAAGAAGCAGTTGCGTGCGGTTTTTGCGCAGCACGCGTTGTGCGACGGCATGTCGCACGGTTGTCGCACGCGCGTCAGCGGTCGAGCACGAGCGGCTCCGCTGTACCGTCTGCGGGCCGCGCGACGCACAGTAGCGCGCAGCCGGGTTCGACCGCTGCGTCGTACGCCTGCATGTAGTCAACCGCGCCGGACAGCACGCGCGTCGCGCACGTGCCGCACGACCCGGACCGGCATTCGGACGGCACTGCCACGCCCTGGCCTTCTGCAAATTCGAGCAGCGTGCCGTCGGCGGGCGTCCATGCAACCTCGCGCCCCGTGCGGCGGAATACGACGCGTACGCTTGCAGCCGACGGTGCTCTGCTCGCGCGGGTCGCACTGCGCACGACACTCGACGGTCCGAACGCCTCGAAGCGGATACGCTCGTCCGGCACGTTCAACGCGCGCAATCCGTCGTACAAATCGCGCATGAACGCGGACGGCCCGCACAGGTAGAAATCGTAGTCGTCGAACGGCAGGATGCGCTTCAGTTGCGCGACGTCGATGCGGCCCGGTCGCGCCGCGCCGTCGCGTTGCGGCCGGCTGTCGAACCAGTGCAGCGATACGCGTGCGTCGGCGTCCGCGATGCGCGTCAGTTCCGCCGCAAACGGTCGGTCAACCGTGTCGCGCGCGCCGTGCACGAACACCACGCGGCGCGACGGTGCGTCATCGGCCAGCGCGCGGCGCAGCATCGCGAACATCGGCGTGATGCCGATGCCGGCCGACACCAGCACGGCCGGACGCGGGCTCGCAACGTCGAACATGAAGCGGCCGCGCGGCATCTGCGCATCGAGCGCCATCCCGGCACGCGCGTGGTCGTGCAGCCAGGCCGATACACGTCCTTCGCGCTTCACGGTGATGCGGTAATGCGACGCGCCGGGCGCATCGGACAGCGTGTAGCTGCGGATCGCCGGCGCATCGCTGTCCGGCAGCGCGACGCGCAGCGTCAGATGCTGTCCGGCTTCGTAGGCCGGCAACGCGCCGCCGTCCGCCGGTTCGAAATGAAACGAGCGGATCGCGCGCGCTTCGTCGACGATCTTCGCGATGCGCAGCGGGCGCCAGATGGCGGGGGATGTCGATGTGAATGCAGATGCCGCCGGCACAGCCGTGACAGCGGAACCCACCGCCATCACCGCAAACTGCGGCGCCCGCTCGACCGTCGACCACCGGAACGGCAGCACGCCCCGCGTGCGCCGCACTTCGCGCACATGAAACCGCACGACCCGCTGCGCGCCGTCGAACGACGCGACGAGCGGCCCGTCCCACACGATCTCCGCATCCGCGGCGACATACAGCAGGTCGCCGCTGTCGAAATCGACGAACAGCAGCCCGGCGCGCGGATCGTGCTGCAGGTTGCCGAGCGTGTTGAAGAAGCGGTTGCCGCTGAAATCCGGCGTCGTCAGCGTGCGCGCGTCGTCGACGCGCACGAAGCCCGGCATGCCGCCGCGATGCGACACGTCGGCGCCGCGCGCGGCACCCGCACCAGTCGACGTGTTCGCGCTCGCGACGAAGAACGTATCGGCCTGCGCGAGCAGCGCGCGATCCGCGTCGCTCAACCGGTCCGACACCTCGGCCTCGTCGGACGCATCGCCTTCACGCGGCACGAACGTGGGCTTGCGGCCCTGGATGTACTTCGCGCAGTTGCCGAAGCTCTGCGCGACCGCGATCGTCAGCGCGTCGCCATCGACCGTACGCATGACGCCGTTCACACGATTGCGCCGGCGCGTGTCGAACTCGATGCCGAGCCCGCCGAGCGGCGCACCCGGCTGCCACGCACCAGCCAGCGGATCGCCGGGCAGCGCATCGCCGTCGATGCGCAGCGTGCGCGCGTCCGGCGTCGTCACGAAGCCAGGCATCCCGACCCGCAGCGTCGCCCACGGCTGGCCGTGCACGTCGACGCCGCCGAGCACGAAAAACGGCAGTTGCGCAAAAAACGTCCGGTGCTGGTCCGGCATGAAGCGACGGATCCCGCGCCGGCCGGCCGCGCCCGCGGCCTCGGTCACGCCCGCGCGCCGCTGCACGGCGAGCTCGCCCGCATGAAACGGTGCAACGTCGAGTTCCCAGCCCGGTACGGTGGCGGTCGGCGCGGTCATCGTGTTCTCCCGGTAAAGGCGTGTCCTGGCCGCGCAGCGTCAGGTAGCAAGCAGGCCGGCACGGGTCGACTGCATGCCGACGAAGCCGGGCAGCGCCTCGACGCGCGCGAGCCACGCACGCACGTGCGGATACGGTTCGAGCGACACGCCGCCTTCCGGCGCATGCGCGATGTACGTGTAGGCGGCGATATCGGCGATCGTCGGCTGCGCGCCGGCGGCGAACGGCTTGCCGGCGAGTTCGCCGTCGATCGCGGCGAGCACCTTCGCGGCCGTGCGCTTGGCCGCGTCGTGATCGAGCGGTGCGCCGAACACGGTGACGAGCCGCGCGGCCGCCGGCCCCGATGCAATCGGCCCGGCCGCGTACGACAGCCAGCGCTGCACGGTCGCCGCGCCTGCCGCATCGTCGGGCAGCCAGTGCGCGTCGCCGTAGCGCTTCGCGAGATAGACGAGGATCGCGTTCGAATCGGCGAGCACGGTGCCGTCGTCGTCGATCACGGGCACCTGGCCGAGCGGATTGAGCGCGAGGAACGCGGGCTCGCGCTGCGCGCCGGCAGCGAGGTCGACGTCGACGACGTCGAACGGCAGCCCGAGCAGCGACAGGAACAGCCGGACGCGATGCGCGTGCCCGGACAGCGGGAACGAATAGACACGAACCGGACGGACGGGCTTGCTGGCGGCTGGCATGAAAAGGCTCCTGGATCTCGCGCCGCCGGGAATCGGCGACGACCAGCCCCCAGCGTAGCGCTCGCGGTTCGCATCCAGAAGACGGATAATCGCTGAAACATTATCCGCCTTCATAGGACAATCGACGATGGCCGATCTGCGCGACGTGAACCTGAACCGGCTGGCGATCTTCGTCGCGGTGGTCGATGCCGGCTCGCTGACGGCCGCGGCCGAACGGCTCGGCCTCGCGAAGACGGTCGTCAGCACGCACATGCAGCGCCTCGAATCCGAGATCGGCGCGAACCTGCTGGTGCGCACCACGCGCCGGCTGAGCGTGACCGATGCGGGGCGCGCGTTCTACGACGCCTGCCGCGACATCGTGCGCGCGACCGAGACCGCGCTCGACGCGGTGTCGTCCGACGCCGGGCCGCTGCGCGGCACGCTGCGCGTGAGCGTGCCGATCGACTACGGTGCGCTGGTCGTCGCGCCGGCCATCGTCGCGCTGCGCGACGCGCATCCCGGGCTCGACGTCGAACTGGTCGCGAACGACCGCATCGTCGATCTCGTCGCGGACAATCTCGACGTCGCGATCCGCATCGGCCGCCTCGCGGATTCGAACTATCGCGCGGTGCAGCTCGGCGAATACGAGAAGTGGCTGGTCGCGAGCCCTGCGTTCGTCGCGCGGCACGGCCTGCCGCGCGATCCGGACGGGCTCGCCGCGCTGCCGTTCGTGATGCTGTCGACGCTCTCACGCCCGCATTCGCTCGAACTCGACGATGCGCGCGGCGGCCACGCGTCGGTGCGTTGCGTCGCGCCGGTCGTGTCGAACACCGCGACGGCATGCCGCGCGATCGCGCTCGCGGGCGGCGGCTTCGGGCTCCTGACGGATTTCTCGATCGCGGAGGACGTCGCGGCCGGCCGGCTCGTGCGACTGCTGCCCGCCTGGCGCTCGGCGCGGGCCGGGATTCACGCGGTGTATCCGTCGACGCGGCTGCCCTCGCCGAAGGTGCGCGCGTTCATCGATGCGATGAAGGCGAGGATCGGGGAAACGGGGCCGGCGGCAGCGGCGCGCTGAACCCCCGATCGCGGAACACGCCGGACGCGGATCCGGTGCGTGATGCCGTGACGCGCTTCAAAGCCGGCCTCACCGGCTTTTCTCATGCCGAATCAATTGCACCATTTATTCACAAAAAATCTCATATTGATTTTCGAGATTTTCCACTAACCTTATTCCCGGTAATACGCCGAATTGCGTTTACCGAAGCGCTTCAATTCTCCGCTTTATTACAATCAAGGAGTTTGAACATGCAAACCGCAGCAATTTCATGGGGAAGCACGCCGTCGATCCGCGTCTACACGGCCAACGGCAACAAGATCACCGAGCGCTGCTACGACGGTTCGAACTGGTACACCGGTGCATTCAACCAGGCCGGCGACAACGTGTCGGCAACGTGCTGGCTGGTCGGAAGCGCGGTCCACATCCGCGTGTACGCAACCAGCGGAGGTTCGACGACCGAGTGGTGCTGGGATGGCGAAGGCTGGACCCGAGGCGGATACACGGGCTCGTAATCTCGCGTCCCGCCAGCGCGACACGTTCCGCGCGCAATCATGGCGCAACGTCAATTTTCATTGACGTTGCGTCTTCATTTTTAATTTAAAATTCCGATCGACGATATTTACAATCCAGCAATCCCACAGAAATATCCATAATGAAAGTTTCGTGAAATTCTGCGCCTTGTTAATACCGATCCATACCCGATAATTACCAATACGGATTGCGCGAGAATTCGCCAAGGCGAGACTCGAATCAACATCGCGATATGCGCCCGGCCGGCTTCGGACCCTTCATTCCGGCTCCCGCCATCCGCGTATCCCTGAGCTACCCCTCTTCCCGCAACGTTCCCAGCAGCACCTTCCTGCAACTCGCGACCATCTGCGCCTCCGGATCGCGATACCCGGTGAGCAGCCACGCCGCGCCGACGTTCGTCATCGCACCGACCAGCGCGAGCCCGACGAGCCGCTGCTCGGTCCGCTCCGCGGGTGTCACGGCCTCGCGCGCCGCGCCGAGCGCCATGATCAGCTTGCCGAAGTCGATCAGCATCCGCTGGTACGTCATGTCGGTATCCGCGCTCACGCCCATCACCTCGAGCAACAGCACGCGCGCCGCGCACGGGTCGCGCAGGAAGCCGAAGAACGCCGCGAGCCCCGCGTCGATGCGCTCTCGCAGGTCGCCACCGCGATCGGCCACCGCCCGCGCGACCGCGTCGTGCAGTTGCTGCGCGTGATGCAGGTAGGTGCAGCGCAGCAGTTCCTCGGTGCTGTCGAACGCCGCATAGAAATAGCGGTCGTTGAGCTTCGCCTCCTGGCAGATCGACCGCACGGTCGCCTTGCGGAAGCCGACCGTGCCGAATACGCGCGTCGCCGCGCGGATCAGCGCGTCGCGCCGCTCGGCGGCCCGTACCTCGGGCGCGACACCGCCGTACGCCCGCCCCCGTTTTTCCGTTTCGAGTGCTTTCTCCATTTCGCTATTTGACATCAGGACACCCGAAAACTAAAGTGGTGACGAACAACACCACAATAAGCGCGCCGTCGGCGCAGCGCAAGCGGAACGGGAGGAACGACGATGAAGGGTTTTTCCGGCAAGGTCGCCGCGATCACGGGCGCCGGTTCGGGCATGGGCCGCAGCCTCGCGGTCGAGCTCGCGCGGCGCGGCTGCGAGGTCGCGCTCGCCGACGTCAACGATGTCGGGCTCGCCGACACGGCGGCCGCGTGCGCGCAGCACGGCGTGCGCACGAGCACGCGGCGGCTCGACGTCGCCGACCGCGAGGCGGTGTTCGCATGGGCCGATTTCGTGCGCGCCGAACACGGCAAGGTCAACCTGGTCTTCAACAACGCGGGCGTGTCGCTGGCCGCGAGCGCCGAGATCGCGCGTCTCGCCGATCTCGAATGGATCGTCGGCATCAACTTCTGGGGCGTCGTGCACGGCACGCAGGCGTTCCTGCCGCATTTGCGCGCGTCGGGCGACGGGCACGTGATCAACACGTCGAGCCTGTTCGGGCTCATCGCGATGCCGACGCAAAGCGCATACAACGCGACCAAGTTCGCGGTGCGCGGCTTCACCGAGGCACTGCGGATGGAACTCGAACTCGACAGCGCGCCGGTCAGTGCGACCTGCGTGCATCCGGGCGGCGTCGCGACCAACATCGTCGACGCGAGCCGCGTCGACACCAGCATCCGCGCGCTCACCGGCCAGGACGAAGCGACCCACCGCCGCCAGGCGAACCGCCTAATCAACGCGACGACGGCCGACGATGCCGCGCGGCAGATTCTCGCCGGCGTCGAGCGCAATGCGCGCCGTGTGCTGGTCGGCACCGATGCGCGCCGCCTCGACAAGATCGCGCGCCTGCTCGGCGCCGGCTACCAGCGGCTGATCCTGCGGCACGTGCGCCGCGCACGCGCCCGCAATCTCCGCACGAAGGACGTCCCCGCGGGAGAACGCGCGCACCCTGCGGCCGCGCTCCCGACCACGCCGACCAAGGATCCCGCATGACCTCGACGACGACCGACCGGCGCGACGCGCCGTCCGCCTGCGGCGACAGCCGCGACCTCGACGTGCTGATCGTCGGCGCCGGCCTGTCCGGCATCGGCGCCGCGTACCACCTGAAGAAGCGCTGCCCGCATGCGAGCGTCGCGATCGTCGAGGCGCGCGATGCGATCGGCGGTACCTGGGACCTGTTCCGCTATCCCGGCATCCGTTCGGATTCCGACATGTTCACGCTCGGCTACAGCTTCCGCCCGTGGCACAGCGACAAGGCGATCTCGGATGGCCAGACGATCCTCGACTACATCCGCGATACCGCACGCGCGTACGGCATCGACAAGACGATCCGCTACGGCCAGAAGGTGGTCGCGGCCGACTGGGATTCGAATCGCGCGCGCTGGACGGTGCGCATCGAGCGCACGCGGGACGGCGCGCTCGACACGCTCGTCTACACGTGCCGCTTCCTCTATATGTGCAGCGGCTATTACGACTACGATGGCGGCTACCTGCCCGACTGGGCCGGCATGGAATCGTTCGAAGGCCGCATCGTGCATCCGCAGCGATGGCCGAAGGACCTGTCGTACGCAAACCGGCGCGTCGTCGTGATCGGCAGCGGCGCGACGGCCGTCACGCTGGTGCCGTCGATGGCGACCGATGCGCAGCACGTGACGATGCTGCAGCGCTCGCCGACCTACATCGTGTCGCTGCCCGCGCGCGACCGGATCGCGAACGCGTTGCGCCGCGTGCTGCCGTCGCGGCTCGCGCACCGGCTCGTGCGCGTGAAGAACGTGCTGCTGACGATGTACCTGTACAACGTATCGCGCCGCAAGCCCGAGCGGACGAAGCAGTTCATCATCCGCGCGGCCGGCCGGCAGCTCGGCCCCGGCTTCGACGTCGCGAAGCATCTGACCCCGCGCTACCTGCCGTGGGATCAGCGCGTGTGCCTCGTGCCGAACGGCGACCTGTTCAAGTCGATCCGCGCGGGCCGCGCGTCGATCGTCACCGACGAGATCGAGCGTTTCACGCCGACCGGCCTGCGGCTGAAGAGCGGCCAGCAGCTCGACGCGGACGTGATCGTCACCGCGACCGGGCTGAAGGTGAAGATGCTCGGCGGCGCGCGCGTCACGGTGGACGGCCGCGCGGTCGACCTGCCGCAGACCGTGTCCTATAAAGGAATGATGTACAGCGACGTGCCGAATCTCGCGTCGTCGTTCGGTTACACGAACGCGTCGTGGACGCTGAAGGCCGAGCTGATCGCGCGCTACGTGTGCCGGCTGCTCAACCACATGCGCGCGAACGGCTACGACACCTGCGTGCCGCGGCTCGGCGCCGGCGATCTCGGCGACGTGCCGGCGGTGAACCTAAGCTCGGGCTACATCCAGCGCGCGACCGGCATCCTGCCGAGGCAGGGGCACCGCAAGCCCTGGAAATTCCACCAGAACTACGTGCTCGATCTCGCGTCGCTGAAGTTCAGCGGGCTCGCCGATTCCGCGATGCGGTTCGAACGCCGCGCGCAAGCCGGCCCGGCCGCCGCGCCGGTCGCCGAACCCGTACTCGAAACCCGTTGAGGCCGACATGAGCCATACGCTTCACCTGATCCAGAACATGCTGCTCGGCGTCGTCGCGGTGCTCGCCGCGCTCGCGCTGTTTTCCGGCTACATCGCGCGCCGCGTCACGCGCGCGTTTCCGCCCGAAGGCCGCTTCGTCGACATCGGCGGCGATCGCATCCACTACGTCGAGTACGGCAGCGGGCCGCCGCTCGTGTTCGTGCACGGGCTCGCCGGGCAGTGGCGCAACTTCGCGTACCTGCCGCTCACCCGGCTCGCGCAGCATCATCGGGTGATCCTCGTCGACCGGCCCGGCGCCGGCCGCTCGCTGCGCGGCGCCAGTTCGCAGGCCAACGTGTTCGCGCAGGCCCGCACGATCGCCGCGTTCATCGACGCGCTGAAGCTTGAGCGCCCGGTGCTCGTCGGCCACTCGCTCGGCGGCGCGATCGCGCTCGCGGTCGGCCTCAACCATCCGGAGCGCGTGAGCCGGCTCGCGCTGATCGCGCCGCTGTCGCACGAGCAGACCGAGCCGCCGGCGCCGTTCAGGCCGCTGATGCTGCCGTCGCCGCTGGTACGCCGCTTCGTATCGTGGACCTTCGCGGTCCCGCTGACGATCCTGACCGGCCGCAAGGCCGTCAGCCAGGTGTTCGCGCCGGAAGCCGTGCCGCGCGACTTCGCGGTAAAGGGCGGCGGATTGCTCGGGCTGCGCCCGCACGTGTTCTACGCGACGGCGACGGACCTGCTGTCGGCGCCCGTCGACCTGCCCGCGATGGAGCGCCGCTATGCGGACCTGTCGCTGCCGGTCGACGTGCTGTACGGCCACGCCGATCCGATCCTGAACTGGCGCGCGCACGGCGAGGCGCTGGCGAAGAAGTCGGCGCGCGTGCGGCTGACAGTCGTCGAAGGCGGGCATATGCTGCCGGTCACGATTCCGGACGCGACGGCGGACTGGTTGCTCGACGTCGCCGCCGCGCCGGTCGATGCGCCGGCGCAGGGTGCGCACGTCGAGCACTGATCGTCGTCGGGTGGACGGGGCGGCCGCGCTGAGGATAGCGGCGCCCCGGGGTCGCGGTACGGCCGCCGATCACGGTGCGCCGGTCAGGCTTCGTCGTCGGGCAGCGACAGCCCGAGTTCCGCGATCACCTCGCGCGCGCTGCGGAATGCCTCCACCGCGGCCGGCGCGCCAGCATACAGCGCGCTGTGCAGCAGCACCTCGCGGATCTCGACGAGACTCGCGCCGTTGTTGAGCGCGCCCCGCACATGGCCCTTCAGCTCCGTGCTGCGGCCGAGCGCCGCCAGCATCGCGCAGGTGCAGAGGCTGCGCGTCTTCAGGTCGATTCCGTCGCGCCGCCAGGTGCTGCCCCACGCGTGTTCGTTCAGCCAGTTCTGCAGCGGACGCGAAAAGCCGTCGAGGTCGCGCATCGCGCGCTCGACGAACGCCTCGCCCATCACGTCGGTGCGTCGTGCCTTGCCCTGTTCCCTGTCCTGTTCGCTCATGTCCGTGTCCTGCCTGAAGTCGTGGCCGCTTCGGCGTCGCCCGCGGCCGGGTGGGTTCGCGTCATGTTCAGCGCGTCCGGACCTTTCGTCAAAGATGCGGCGCTCGGTTTGCCGCCATCGGCGTGACGCCGAGTCGAACGCTACGTAACATCCGGCCGCGCGTTACGGCACCTTACGGGAACATCGCAGCGGTCGCACCGAGCCCACCTGGCACGCCCGTCTCGCGAAACCGCCATTCCTCCGTTTAAATCGCGCCGATATTCCCGATTCCCGCAACAAAACGCGGGGGCATTGCGCGGGAAATGTCATGGCGCGGAATTTGCAGATGTGGCCGGGACACATTTCCAATGTCGAGGCCACCATGCATCATTACTTCAAGAAAACGACGGTATCGCTGGCCGTCCTGTCGCTCGTCACACTGTACGGTTGCGGCTCGGTCGACGGACCGGTCACCCCGTCGATCAAGCCGAGCACGTCGGGAACGTCCGGCACTTCGGGGACTTCCGGGACGTCGGGCGGCGGCTCGTCGGGTACGTCAGGCGGCGGTAGTTCGGGGACTTCGGGTTCGTCGGGCAGTTCCGGTACGTCGGGTACCTCTGGCACTTCCGGTACTTCCGGTACTTCCGGTACTTCCGGTACTTCCGGTACTTCCGGTACTTCCGGTACTTCCGGTACTTCCGGTACTTCCGGTACTTCCGGTACTTCCGGTACTTCCGGTACTTCCGGTACTTCCGGTACTTCCGGTACGTCGGGTACCTCTGGTACGTCAGGCACCTCCGGTACGTCGGGCTCGTCAGGCACCTCCGGCACGTCGGGTACTTCCGGCACGTCGGGCACCTCTGGTACGTCGGGCACCTCTGGTACGTCGGGCACCTCTGGTACGTCGGGCACCTCCGGTACGTCGGGCACCTCCGGTACGTCAGGCACCTCCGGTACGTCAGGCACCTCCGGTACGTCGGGCACCTCCGGTACGTCAGGCACCTCCGGTACGTCAGGCACCTCCGGTACGTCAGGCACCTCCGGTACGTCAGGCACCTCCGGTACGTCAGGCACGTCAGGCACCTCCGGCACGTCAGGCACCTCCGGTACGTCAGGCACCTCCGGTACGTCAGGCACGTCAGGCACGTCAGGCACCTCCGGCACGTCAGGCACCTCCGGTACGTCAGGCACCTCCGGTACGTCAGGCACCTCCGGCACGTCAGGCACCTCCGGTACGTCAGGCACCTCCGGTACGTCAGGCACCTCCGGTACGTCAGGCACTTCCGGCACCGGCGTCACCCCGCTCGGCAACGTCCTGCAGCAAACCGGCACGCTCGTCACGGGACTGGGCACGACGGTCGCGAACGGCGGTACGCAGGTCGGCAACGTGCAGGTCCCCGGCACGAACCCGACGACGGCCACCAGCATCGGCAACGCGGTCACGAGCCTCGGCAGCGGCGTGCAGTCGCTCGGCAGCGGCGTCGCGGCCGGCCTCGGCTCGATCGGCGTGTCGCCGAACCCGCTCGGCCCGACGCTCACGTCGACCACCGGCCTGCTGACCGGCGCCGGCGGCGCGGTCAACAACCTCGGCGATGCAGTGACGAGCCTCGGCACCGGTCCGCTGTCGCCGCTCGCGCCGGCGACGACCCTGGTCGGCAGTCTCGTCAATACGGCCGGCACCGCGGTCAATTCGACCGCATCGGCGCTGAACACGGCGCTGAACAGCGCGCCGGTGCAGCAGCTCGAGACGCAGCTCGGCAGCGTGATCAATCCGATCACGAACACGCTGACCGGCGGTGTCACGACGCCTGGCGCCACGCAGACGCTCGGCGGCGCAACCATGCTCGGCGCCCCGCTCAGCGGCCTGCTGAGCACGCTCGGCAGCGGCCTCGGCCTCGCCGGTTCGCAGGTCGGCGGCACGACCGGCAACCCGGTCGGCACGAGCGCCGGCGGCAGCGTGTCCCAGCTCGGCAACACGGTGGCGTCGGGCGGCGGCCTGCTGTCCAGCGGCAGTTCCAGCAGCGGCACCAACCCGCTCGCCCCGATTACCGGCCTGCTCGGCACGCTGACGGGCGGCCTCGGCGGCGGCAGCAGTTCGAGCGGCACGGGCGGCACCAGCGGTACCAGTGGCACCAGCGGCGGCCCGCTCGCGCCGGTCACGGGCCTGCTCGGCACGGTGACGGGTGCGCTCGGCGGCCTCGGTTCGAGCGGTACGAGTGGCACCAGCGGCTCGGGCGTCGGCGGCCTGCTCGCACCGGTCACCGGTCTCGTCAACTCGCTGACGCCGCTCGGCACAAGCCTCACCGGCACGGTCACGACGCCGGGCGGCAGCCTGACCGGCAACCTCGGCGGCGCGCTGACGAACGGCCCGGTCGGCACGCTGACGGGCTCGCTGACGTCGGCGGCCGGCACGCTCGGCGCGGTCGGCACGGCCAGCCCGAGCGGCGCGGCCGGCACGGTGACGACGCCGTCCGGCAGCGGTACCGTCACGGCCGGCCTGACCGGCAGCTCGACCGGTGCGGCGGGCAGCACAAACAACCTGCTCGCGCCGGTGACGAACCTGCTCGGCGGCCTGCTCGGCGCCACCCCGAAGAAGTAACGCTTCACCTATCAGAACCACAGGCCAATGGCCGGGCACATACCAATCCAAAGCCCGGCCGACGGCCGGCGCCACCCGCCAAGCGGGGGCGCCGGCCCTCATCCCGACGAGGATCCGATCATGAATTCCACACTCGACGGCATCGCCGCGGTCCAGGCCCGCCCGCCTCGTTCCGCCACGCCATTCCGCGCCGGCCTGCTCGGCATCGCGGCCGGTCTCTTCGCGCTGTGGATCACGCGCGACCAGCCGACCCTCGACGCCGCCACGCGCGCGGTCGTCGCCAGCCTCGCGATCATCGGCACGATCGCGCTGCACGAAATCTTCATCTCGCGCGTCTACCTGCGCCCGAGCGCGGGCCTGTCGCGGCAGGCCGTGCGCCCGCTCGGGCTTGCTCGCGTCGCGACGCGGCTCGGCGCGCTGACGTCGATCTACGCCGGCATCGGCATGATCTACTGGCTGCTGCCCGAATATCACGGCGCGTTCTACCTGCCGTTCTGGTCGCTGCTGCGCTCGCTCGCGCCGTACGTGATCGTCGCCGCGCCGTTCTACTTCGCGTGGATGGATCGCCACCAGCGCGAGACCGACGACGCGTACCTGCTGTGGGGCCGCTTCCTGTTCCGTCGCGAGCAGCCCGCGAGCTGGCAGCCCGTGCGCGAGATGCTCGCCGGCTGGGGCGTGAAGGCGTTCTTCCTGCCGCTGATGACGGTCTACCTGTCGAAGGACGCCGATCACCTGAGCGCGTCGCTCACGCACGCGATGAACGCGCCGATGACGATCGCGACCTTCGTGTTCCTGTACGACCTGTCGTTCACGATGGACCTGATGTTCGGCACCGTCGGCTACCTGTGCACGTTCCGCATCCTCGACAGCCATGTGCGCACCGTCGAGCCGACCACGCTCGGCTGGGTCGCCGCGCTGATGTGCTACCAGCCGTTCTGGTCGCTGTTCTCGAACAACTACATCCGTTACGAAGGCTCGCTGTTCTGGGACAACTGGCTGTTGTCCGCGCCGACGCTGCGCGTGATCTGGGGCGCGGTGATCATCCTGCTGCTGATGACCTACGCGCTGTCGACGATCTCGTTCGGACTGCGTTTCTCGAACCTCACGAACCGCGGGATCATCACGTCGGGCCCGTATCGTTTCACGAAGCATCCGGCGTACATCACGAAGAACCTGTCGTACTGGATGGTGTCGGTGCCGTTCGTCGAGCCGCTCGGCTGGCAGGTCGGGCTCATGCACTGCGCGGGGCTCGTCGCGGTCAACCTGATCTACTACACGCGGGCGAAGACGGAAGAACGGCATCTGATGCGCGATCCGGACTATCGCGCATATGCGGAATGGATCGCGCAGCACGGGCTGTTCGCGCGGATCAAGCAGGCGTTCGGGGCGCGGCAGGCGGGGTGAGGCAGCGACGGTCGGCCGGCCGGTCGTGCACGATGTGCGCGACGCCGGCCCGGCACCCGGCACCCGGCACCCGATGCCCGATGCCCGATGCGATAATCCATCGGATCCGCGCGACGCCGCCGCGCAAGCCCCTTGCCGACACGCTCCTCGATGGCTACCGAACCCCAAACCGATTCCGAACGCCGCATCGACATCGTCGCGCTGTGCGGTAGCCTGCGTGCGCAGTCGTACAACGCGGCGCTGCTGGATGCGGCGGCACGCGTCGCGCCGCGCGCAATGCGCATCACGCGCTTCGATCGTCTCGGTGAATTTCCGCTGTTCAATCCCGACGCCGAATATCCGTCGCCGGCCGCGGTGCGCGACCTGATCGAGCGGCTGAACGCGGCGGACGGCGTGCTGATCGCGAGCCCGGAATACGCACACGGCGTGACGGGCGTGATGAAGAACGCGCTGGACTGGGTCGTGGGATGCGAAGCCGTGGTGTACAAGCCGGTCGCGGTATTGAACGCGTCGCCGCGCGCAACGCATGCGGACGCGGCGCTGCGGGAAACGCTGTTGGTGATGTCGGCGTGCATCGTCGAGCGCGCGTCGATCACGCTGCCGATCCTCGGCAGCCAGCTCGATGCGGCGGGCATCGCCGCGCATCCGCCATTCGCAACGGCGCTGACCGATGCGTTGCTCGCGCTGCGCGGGGCGATCGACGCGCAGGCGCCGAACCGCTAGACGACGACCGGCGCGGCTGAAAGCATGCGTTATCGCGCCTTGGTGCGCGTGGTCTTCCTCGCCGGCTTCGCCAGTTTCGCGGCCTTCGCGCGCGGCGCTTCCTTCTCCGGCTGCGCGCCGCCGCCGGCCAGATCCTCGAGCCACGCCAGCGCATCGATGTACGACATGAATTGCTGCAGGTATTCCGGCGACAGTTCGCGCATCGTCGCGAGCGACCGATGCACGAGGCTGTTCGAATTGAGCGGCCCCGCGTTGCGCGGCACCTGGTCGAGCGACTGCCGGTACTGCTGTTCCGTGCGGACCTTCGACCACATCGTGCGGAAATAGTCGATCAGCTCGGGATCGACGCCGCGCCGGTCGGCCTGCGCATCGCGCGCGAGCTGCGCGACGAGCCCGCCGAGCAGGCTGCGAGCCGGCGCGTCGGGCGCGCTCGCGGCAACCGCTTCGCCGGCTCGCGCGACGATCCGAGCAAAACCTTCCAGCAGCGTCGCGAGCCGCGCATCGAGCAACGCGCGCGCGTCGCCGTCGAGCGCGGCCGCGCGCTTCTCGAGCGCGTCGAGCCGATGAAAGCGCACCGGGTCGAGCCGGTCGGCGCCCTGCTCGCGCCACGCGTCGAGCGTCGCGCGCACATGCGTCGCGTCACCGGTCACTTCGCCTTCCCTCCGCTCGATGCGGTCTTGCGCGGCACCGGCGCGATCTCCACGCGACGGTTCTTCGCGCGACCTTCGTCGTCCGCATTCGAACTGACCGGCTGCTCGGAGCCGAACGCGGCCGCGAACACCGACGGCGCCGGCACGCCGGCGTCGATCAGCGCACGCGTAACCGTCAGCGCGCGCTTGGCCGACAGTTCCCAGTTGTCCGTGAACAGGCGGTTGCCCGCGCGCACCTGCTGGTCGTCGGCAAAGCCGCTGATCATCAGGATCTCGTCGCGCGTCTTCAGGTAGGCGGCCAGCGGCCCGGCCAGCGTCCTCAGCAGATCGCGGCCCTCGGGCTGCAGCTGATCGGAGTTCAGTGCGAACAGCACGTTGCCGCTGATGCCGATCCGGCCGTTCACGAGCGTCACGCGGCCGGCCGCGAGCGGCCCGGCGAGCGCCTCCTCGAGCGACTTGCGCTGTTGCGCTTCCTGCTGGCGCGCGCGCACCGCTTCCTCGAGCTTCGACGTGAGCTGCAACTGCATGCCGATCACGCCGACGAGAATCAGCACGAACGCGCCGAGCAGCACCGACATCAGGTCGGCAAACGCGGGCCACACCGGCGCGGCCGGCGCGCCGTCGTCGATTTCGTCATGCATGCGTCACGCTCCGACCGATGCCCGCCGTCCGGCGATCTGCTGCAGGTCTTCGACGATCTGCTTCTGCGACATCATGCTCAGGTCGATCACCTCGCGCGCCTGCGCGACGTAGTACTCGAGCTGCTCGTCGCTGCGCGCGAGCGATTTCTCCAGCGCGGCCTCGATGCGTTGCAGATGGTTCAGCAGCTTGTCGTTCGATTCGCCGAATACCTGCACGGCCGCACCGAATGCATCGCCGAGGCTCGCGACCTCGACGGCGCCCGCCGTGACTTGCGCGGCCACCGAATCGAGCTTGCGCGTTTCGGCATCGACGGTGTCGTTGAAGCGTGCGCCGACACGATCGAGCAGGTCGGCCGACGTGCTGACGAGCGCGTCGATCGCGGTGCGCTGTTCGGTCGATGCGTGGTTGACCGCGCCGAGCAGCGTCTCGAGCGTCGCGAGCAGGCGGCTGCGCTCCTCGAGCATCGCGGTGTCGCGCACCATGCTGTCGGACAGGCGCTGGCGCAGCTCGGCGACGACGTCGGCCGCGGCCTTCGGCGCTTCCGATGCAGCCTGCACGAGGCGCGAGATTTCGTTGATCGTGTCGCTTGCGTGCACCTGCGCCTGTGCGGTGATGTCGTTCGCGGTGCGGGCCAGCGTGTCGCAGATGTCCTGCTGGCGCGTCGCGGCCTGTGCGCTCGTCTGCGCCCATTCGTCGCGTAGCGCGGCAGCCATTGCGGCAAGCGAGTCGTTCCATGCGGACAGGCGCTCTTCATCGCGCGCGGCCAGTTGCGTCTGCAAGCCCGCATGCGAATCGCGGATCGTCGACAGCAGGTCGTTCGAACGTTGTTCGAACGTGGACGCCTGTGCGGTCAGATCGCGCGTCGTCTGTGCGAGTGCGTCGCAGATTTCCTGCTGACGGCCCGCGCTATGCACGCCTGCGCGTTGCCATTCGTCGCCGAGCTTCGTGGCCATCGTGGCGAGCGAGTCGTTCCACGCGGACAGGCGTTCTTCGTCGCGTGCGGCCAGTTGCGTCTGCAGACCCGTATGCGAATCGCGGATCGTCGACAGCAGGTCGTTCGAGCGTTGTTCGAACGTGGACGCCTGCGCGGTCAGGTCGCGCGTCGTCTGTGCGAGTGCGTCGCAGATTTCCTGCTGACGGCCCGCGCTGTGCACGCCTGCACGCTGCCATTCGTCGCCGAGCTTCGTCGCCATCGTGGCGAGCGAGTCGTTCCACGCGGACAGGCGTTCTTCGTCGCGTGCGGCCAGTTGCGTCTGCAGGCCCGTATGCGAATCGCGGATCGTCGACAGCAGATCATTCGAGCGTTGTTCGAATGTGGACGCTTGCGCGGTCAGGTCGCGCGTCGTCTGCGCGAGTGCGTCGCAGATTTCCTGCTGACGGCCCGCGCTGTGCGCACCCGCACGCTGCCATTCATCGCCGAGCTTCGTGGCCATCGCGGCGAGCGAGTCGTTCCACGCGGACAGGCGTTCTTCGTCGCGTGCGGCCAGTTGCGTCTGCAGCCCCGCGTGCGAATCGCGGATCGTCGACAGCAGGTCGTTCGAGCGTTGTTCGAACGTGGACGCCTGTGCGGTCAGGTCGCGCGTCGTCTGTGCGAGTGCGTCGCTGATTTCCTGCTGACGGCCCGCGCTATGCACGCCCGCACGCTGCCATTCGTCGCCGAGCTTCGTGGCCATCGTGGCGAGCGAAGCATTCCACGCCGACAGGCGTTCCTCGTCGCGCGCAGCCAGCTGCGTCTGCAGCCCCGCATGCGACTCGCGCATCGCGGCAAGCGCCGCGCCCGAATGCCGCTCGAACGTCGCGGCGGCCTCGCCGAGCGCCTGCGCATGCTGGCCGGCCAGCGTCTCGCCGACCTGTTCCTGGCGCGCGAGTGCGTCGCGCCATGCGTCGGACAGGCGGCTTTCGGTCGATTCGAGGCGCGTCGCGACGCCGTCGAGCAGGTCCGTCGAACGCTGCGCGAAGGTGTCGGTGAACTGGCCGAGCGTCGTCTGCAACTGCTGCGCGACGGCGTCGCCCGCGCGGCGCTGCTCGTCGAGCGCGCGGTTCCATACGGCCGTCACGTCTCCGGTGGTCTTCTCGAAGCCGTCCGTCAGCCCGTCGAGCTGACGCTGCACGGCCCCCGTCACGGTGTCGCGCAGCGCGGCCATCTCCTGCGCGAGCCCCGTCATCGTCGCCGCGACGACCGGCTGCAGCGCGGCACCGGCCACACGCGCGCTCTCGACGGCACTCTCCTTCAGCGCGTCGCCGACGTTCGATGCCAGGCCCGCATACGCGCGCTCGGTCCGATCGAAGAACGCCTGCTGGCTCTCGATCTGGCGATCGTGCAGCGCGACGCTGCGCGCCTCGAGCGTCGTCATCATCGTCTGCAGCCGGTCGACCAGCGCCGGCATCACATCGGCCTGGCGCTGCAGCAGCCGGAACGATTCGTCGCGCTGGTGCGCGGACGAGTGCACGCGCAGCGTCGTCGCGATCTTCGCGTCGAGCTGCTGACCTGCGTCGATCCGTTCGCGGCGCACGAGCGCGGACAGGAGGCCGAGCATCGCCGACGTCGCGACGCCCGCGATCGACGTGCCGAACGCGAAGCCGAGGCCCTTCACCGGTGCGATCAGCGATGCGCGGATCGCGTCGAGGTCGGTGGCGCTTTCGAGCGCGGCGCCCGTGCCCTTCAGCGTCACGACCATCCCCAGCAGCGTGCCGAGCATGCCGAGCAGCACGAGCAGGCCGACGAGATACGGCGTGAGCGCCGGGCCCGGCAGTGCAACGCGCGCACCGTCGACACGCGCACGCACGGCGGCGCGCAGGCCCGGGGGCAGCGTATCGAGCCACGTGTCGAGCTTCGCTGGCGGCTCGGTCAAGCCAGCCACCGCGCGCGACAGCGTGGCGGTCGCCTGCCGGTAGCGCAGCAGTTCCCATGCACCGGCGACGTAGCACGCGCCGATCAGCAACGTGACGGCCGTCGCGAGCGGGTTCGACGCGACATAGCCGACACCGATCCAGCACACTGCGAGCAGACCGGCGATGAAGACAACGAGATCAAGACGAATTCTGGACATAGCGTATCGATTAGCAGGTACGAAGGGCCGCAAGCAGCCCGTCTACCGTTTGAAACCGGACTTCGAGTTCCGCGAGCAGGATGCTTCGCATCTCGTCGCGGAACGTGTCGAGCCACGTGCCGGGCACGATCGCCGCGGCGGACGGCGCATCGCCCTCGGCACCGGCATCGGCCGCCGCTTGCGCGTCGGCCAGCGCCTGCCGTTCCGCGTCGCGCAGCCGCTCGAAGCGCGTGGCGAGCAGCGCGGGCACGGCGGACAGCAGGCTGCGCTCGCGCGCGCCGAGCACGCGCTCCATGATCGCGTCGAGCGTCGCGAGCCGCGCCATGCCGGACGAGCGCGCGGCGAGCGCGACCCGCAGGCGGCCGCGCAACTGGCCGATCGCGGTCTCCATCTCCTGCTGCAGGGACAGGCAGCTCTGGCGGAAGTCCGCGAAATCGGCCGTGTCGGCGGGCGGCGGCGGCATCTCGCCGGGGCGCCGCCGCGTGGGTGGGCGGTGGGCGGCCGTGATCGCCTGCGCGAGGTCGTGGCGCACGCGCGCGCAGTCGCGCTCGGCGTCGTAACCGCGCACGCCGGCCGCGACGCCGGGCGGGTTCGCATTCAGCGCGGACGACAACGTGATCGCGTCGGTCCAGCCGAGCCACTGGCTCAGGCGGTCCGACAGCGTCTGCCGGGATTCCGCGACGTCGGCATCGGTCTGGCGCGCGAGCAGCCGGACGAGCGTCGGGCCGCTCAGTGTCGGGCGCGGGGGAGCTTGCACCATGCTGCAAACCGTCAAAAAAGGCAGCAGTTTACACGTCGTCGGGAGGTCGACCGCCAGAATCGGGCTAGCGGCCCGCCTCGGCACGCCGCGCAATCGGCGCGAACGCCCGCCGCACAAGGCTCGCGGGCCGATCGCCGGGATCGCGGACAGCGCCCGCACGGCCCCGGCGATGCGCCCGGCCGCCTGCCCGGGCTGCCTTGGGGCTGCCTGGTGCTGCCTCGGGGGCGCCTCGGGGTCGCTCCGGGGTCGCTCCGGGGTCGCTCCGAGGTCGCTCCGAGGTCGCTCCGAGGTCGCTCCGAGGTCGCTCCGAGGTCGCTCCGAGGTCGCTCCGAGGTCGCTCCAGGGGCGCCCCGGCCGACGCCGCCCCGCTCCGACCCGCACCAGCCGGCCACGGTCGCCCGCGTACGACGCCGTCACGGACGTGCGGTACCATCGCGACACCCGCCACGCGATTCGCACCCGATGCGGACCCGCGCCGCCACGCAGCCGGCGCGCGGGCCGCCGGACGCGCAACGGATATCCGGCCGATATCCGCGGGCCGCAGGCGGCGCCCCGGGAAACGGGTGCCGCCGCCCATGACAACGACAGACCAATGACAGGCGGGCCCGCCCGACCGCACACGATGCTTTCAGACTTCGTCGCGCGCCTGCGCGAGCGCTTCAGCAAGCCACCCACGCGGCAGGACTTCGCCGAACGCCTGATCGCCGCGCTGCGCGCGATCGGCGACACGCGCGAGTGGCTTCACGAGGACGACAAGGGCCGTCTCGTGCAAGCCGATGTCCCGTCGAACATCATCAACCTGCACAACCTGTTCCGCGACTACGCGGCCGCGACACCGGCCGAGCGCGAAGCGACGCTGAAGCGCCAGGCGAACGCGATGATGCAGCACGAGATTCCGGCGAACTTCGCGGACGTCCGCGCGCGGCTGCGCCCCGTGATCCGCAGTGCGACCGAGCGCGGCGCGGTCGCACTGCAGTTGGCCGGACAGCCCGGCGCGTCGGAGGTGGCGTTCCGGCCGCTGTGCGAGAACCTCGAGATCGGCATCGCGTACGACGGCGAATTCAGCGTCGCGCGGCTGACGAGCGCACGGCTCGCCGAATGGGGCGTCAGCTTCGACGACGCGTGCGACATCGCGATCGACAACCTGCGCGGCGCGTCGTCGGCGCCATGGGCCGCGTTGCGCGACGGCGTGTTCCTGTCGCAGTTCGGCGACTACTACGACGCGGCGCGGCTGCTGCTGACCGACCTGCTGCACCGCCAGCCGATCTCCGGCGCACCGGTCGTGATGACGCCGAACCGCGCCGTGCTGCTGCTCACCGGCGAGCGCAACGCGGCTGGGCTCGCGACGATGGTCGAACTCGCCGAACAGGCGCGCGCGCAACCGCGTCCGCTGCCGCCGCTGATGCTGCGCTGGGACGGCGCCGCGTGGCGGAATTTCATCCCGGCGGGGCTGGAGGCGAAGCTGCACGCGCTGCGCGTGGACGAACTCGCCGGTGATTACCAGGATCAGCGGACGCTGCTGGACGGCCTGCACAAGCGGGACGGCACCGACATCTTCGTGGCAACGTACACCGTGTACCGGCGGCAGAACGGCGAGCTGTTCAGCGTCGGCGTATGGAGCGACGGCGTGCCGACGCTGCTGCCCGAGACGGACATCGTCGTGCTGTACCGTGAAGCGACGCGACAGTCGGCGCACGTGCCGATGGCCGTGCTGCGGGACGCATGCGGCGACCTGATGACGGCCACCGCGCACCGGCCGGTGCGGTATGAAGTGACGGCGTTTCCGGATGAAGCGCGGTTCGCGGCGCTGATCGAACGGTTTCCGGCGGTGTGACGCGCGCTTGGCGCGGGTCGGGGGTTGCAGGACGCGGGTCGGATGGGTCGNGGTCGGGTGGATCGGGCTGGGCCGTCACCCGCCGGAATGACCAGCCGTGGCCGCATGCCCGCCAGGCATGACACGGCGGTGCGCCCCGGCGACACCGCCCGTCGTCAGATCCCCGCCTTCGGCGCGTTCAGGATCAGCCGCAGCCCGAGCAGCGTGATCGCGCCGGCCGCGACGCGGTCGACCCACTTCTTTCCGCGCAGGTAGAGTTCGCGCGGCCGGCGGGTCGAGAAACACAGCGCGACGATCGTGTACCAGCCGAATTCGACGCCGAACACGAGCGGCGGCAGCGCCAGGTAGCACCACAGCGGCGGATGCTGCGGTAACAGCGCCGCGAAGATGCTGCCGTACCAGATCGCCGTCTTCGGGTTGCTCAGCTGGGTCGTGAGGCCCGTCCAGAACGACTTGCGCGCGCTGCCGGCGGCGACGCCCTGCGGGTCGTCCATCGCGATCGGCCGGTCGGCGCCGCGCCAGATCTTCGACGCCATGTAGATCAGGTACGCGCCGCCCGCCAGCTTGAGCCCCACATACAGCCATTCGACCGCCTGCAACAGCGTATAGAGCCCGGCGAGCGCGACGCCGCCGAACGCGATCCCGCCAACGCCCATGCCGAGCGCGGTCGCGAGTCCGTCGCGGCGCGACAGGCCGATCGAATTGCGGGCGACCAGCACGAAACTCGGGCCCGGAATCATCGCGCCGAGCCACAGCGCGGCCAGAATGGCGAGTACGGCAGCCGATGCAGTCATCGAAGTCTCCTTGGTCAGCGACGCCGAAGCGCCGGCGCCTGCGTGTCCTGCGTGTCGTCTTGTGTCGAATTCCGACGGTGAAGGCGATGATTCTGGCACGCTTCGCGGGCCGCCGAAAGCACCCGCGCGCTGCTATGCTGGCTGCCGTTCCCGCCCTCCCGCGCCACCCGCCATGATCGAGATCCGCGCCGCCCGCTATCCCGACGATGCCGCCGTCGTCGAAGCGATCTTCCGCAAGTACATCGCGAGCCCCACCGTCAGCCTCGCGTTCCAGGACTACGAGCCCGAACTCGCCGCACTGCCGGGCAAGTACGCGGCACCGCGCGGGCAATTGCTGCTCGCGTGGCACGGCGAGCGCGCGGTCGGCTGCGCGGCGTTTCGCGAAATCGACGCGGCGACGTGCGAGATGAAGCGCGTGTACGTGCGTCCCGAAGCGCGCGGGCTGAACGTCGGCCGCCAGCTCGTCGAACGGCTGCTGCGCGATGCGCAGGCGGCCGGCTATGCGCGGATGTGTCTCGACGTACTGCCCGAATTCGTCGCCGCAAGGCAACTGTATGGTTCGCTCGGCTTCACACCCGCGCCGCCGGTAACGTTCAACCCGGTGCCCGGCACCGAGTTTCTCGGGCGCGATCTGTGATCGGCGCGATGCGCACGCCGGCCGCGGCGGTTCGTCGTGCCCTCGTTCCGCTGTTTGCCGCGTGGTGCTGCCACGCGCAGGCGGCGCCGCTGCTGCCGCCATCGATCGCCGCGCAGTTGCCGGCCGGCTATCGGCCGTTCGTCGCGCAGCCAGGCCCGCCACTCGGCAACGGGCTGCACAGCCTGCTCGTCGTCGTGCATCGCGCGACCGATACGCGCGAACAGCCGTCGCCGCGGCCGCTCCTCGTCTACGAGGAACAGGCCGACCATACCTATCGGCTCGCCGCGCGCAACGACGGCGTCGTGCTGCGTGCGAACGATGCGCTGCAGTGCGATCCGTTCGATCCGCAAGATGCCGCCGACGGCGGGATCGCGGTGAAGGGACGCTATTTCACGGTGCAGAACGACGTCGCATGCGGACAGCACTGGAGCGACTACGTCACGTTCCGCTACGACCCGCGCACGCAGGGTTGGGTGTTTTCCAGCCGGATCTACACCGAATCGTTTCCGCTCGATCCCGACAAGCCCGATGTCGTCAGCGCGGTGCGGGCCGATCCGCGCAAGCCGGTTTCGTTGAGCCGGTGGAAACGCAAGGAATGAAACCCGCGCACGGCAAAGCATGCGCAGGTTTCGTCATACGCGTGTCCGTGTTCCCGACACGCCGCGACTAGCGCAAATTCGATTGCATGCCCGGCGCGCTCGCCTGCGCGTGTCGCTCCGGCGCCGGCGGGCCCGCGTCGTGTTCGTCCGCGACGATCGACTCCAGGCCGGCGCGACGGTCGAGCACGGCGCGTGCCCTGTCCATGTCCAGCGCCCCTTCCCAGCGAGCCACCACCACCGTTGCCACGCCGTTGCCGATCAGGTTGGTCACGGCGCGCGCTTCGTTCAGGAAGCGATCGACGCCGAGCAGCAGGACGAGGCCCGATACGGGCACCTGATGCATGGTCGACAAGGTTGCCGCGAGCGCGACGAAACCCGCGCCCGCGACGCCCGCCGAGCCCTTCGACGTCAGCAGCAGCACGCCGAGCAGCAGGAGCTGATCCCAGATCGACAGATGGATATTGAATGCCTGCGCGATGAACAGCGACGCCATCGTCAGGTAGATCGCGGTGCCGTCGGCATTGAAGGTATAGCCGGTGGGCAGCACCATCCCGACGACCGGACGCGAGCAGCCCATGCGCTCCATCTTGAGCAGCATCTGCGGCAGCACGGCTTCCGTCGACGCCGTGCCGAGCGTAATCAGGATCTCGTCCCGGATATAACGCAGGTATTTCCACAGCGACAACCCGCACATGCGCATGATGAGGCCGAGCGCCACGGCGACGAACAGGATCGACGTGAGGTACAGGCATAGCATCAGTTGTCCGAACTGCGCGAGCGTGCCGATGCCGTACTTGGCGATGGTGAACGCCATCCCGCCGAATGCGCCGGCGGGCGCGACAACCATCACGATGCGCACGACCCCGAACATCCCCTGCAGGAACATGTCCAGCATGTCCACGAGCGGCGCGGTCCTCGGGCCGAGCTTGGCGAGCGCGATCGCGAAGATGACCGAGAAGAAGATGATGGGAAGTATCTCGCCGTTCGCAAAAGCCCCGACGACACTGCCCGGCACGATGCTCATCAGGAAATCGAGCGTGCCGTGATGCTGCGCCGCATGCGTGTAGCTGGCGATCGCGGCACTGTCGATCTTCGCCGGATCGGCGTTCATCCCGCTGCCCGGCCGGATCAGGTTCACGACCACCATCCCGACCACGAGCGCGACGGTGGACGCGGCTTCGAAATACAGCACGGCCTTGACGCCGACCCGGCCGGCCTCATGAAGATCGGTCATGCGCGCGATGCCGACCACGACCGACGCAAAGATGATCGGCGCGAGCAGCATCCGGATCAGCTTGATGAACAGGTCGCCGAGCGGCTTGAGCTGGGCGCCGATATCCGGGTAGAAGTGTCCGACGAGGATGCCGGCGACGATGCCGATCAACACCTGGACGTAGAGTTTGGAAAGCGTTCTGCGAATGCGTGATGCCAGCATGTTTGTCTCCTGTGCATGACGTCCTGTTTTCGGAAAGCGCCCGCGTGCCGGCGATGCAGCCCATCGCCCCGAACGCAAACACCGCTTCCGCCTGCCCGACTGATTGTTGTGTGATGTGATGCGGTGCGCCGTCGAGCGGCCGGCGCACCGTGCCTGCACCGCTTATGCGGACAGCTTGCGCATTTCCGCGTACAGGTCGGCCTTGCCTTCGAAGCCGATGCCCGGCAGGTCCGGCATCGTGATGTAGCCGTTGTCGACCTTCACGCCGTCGGGGAAGCCGCCGTACGGCTGGAACAGGTCCGGGTACGACTCGTTGCCGCCGAGGCCGAGGCCGGCCGCGATATTGAGCGACATCTGGTGACCGCCGTGCGGAATGCAGCGGCTCGGCGACCAGCCGTGCTGGCGCAGCATGTCGAGCGTGCGCAGATACTCGACGAGACCGTAGCTCAACGCACAGTCGAACTGCAGCCAGTCGCGGTCGGCGCGCATGCCGCCGTAGCGGATCAGATTGCGGGCGTCCTGCATCGAGAACAGGTCCTCGCCGGTCGCCATCGGCTTGTCGTAGTAATTGCGCAGCGTCGCCTGCAGCTCGAAGTCGAGCGGATCGCCTGGCTCCTCGTACCAGAACAGGTCGTATTGCGAGAGCGCCTTCGCATACCGGATCGCGGTGTCGAGATCGAAGCGGCCGTTGGCGTCGACGGCGAGTTTCTGGCCATCGCCGAGCACGCTGAGGATCGCGTCGATGCGGCGCAGGTCTTCGTCGAGCGATGCGCCGCCGATCTTCTTCTTCACGACCGTGTAACCGCGGTCGATGTAGCTGCGCATCTCGTCCTTCAGCTTCTCGTGATCCTGGCCCGGGTAGTAGTAGCCGCCCGCCGCATAGACGAAGATCCTGCGATTCGGCCGGCCTTCTCCGTAGCGGTCCGCCAGCAGCTGGAACAGGGGCTTGCCCTCGATCTTGGCCACCGCATCCCACACCGCCATGTCGATCGTGCCGATCGCGACCGAGCGCTCGCCATGGCCGCCCGGCTTCTCGTTGGTGAACATCGTCGCCCAGATCTTGTGCGGGTCGAGATTGTCGCCGGCATCGTTGACGAGCGAATCGGGGTCGGCTTCGAGAATGCGCGGGATGAAGCGCTCGCGCATGAGCTTGCCCTGGCCGTAGCGGCCGTTCGAATTGAAGCCGTAGCCGACGACCGGCTTGCCGTCGCGGATCACGTCGGTGATCACGGCGACGAGGCTCAACGTCATCTTGCTGAAGTCGATATAGGCGTTGCGGATCGGGGAGCTGATCGGTACGGTTTGTTCGCGAATCTCGACGATTCTCATGGCGGCGTCTCCTGGACTGACACGTTTGCGGGCTATTTCGATTGCATGCACGTTGCTGCAACGAGACGGAGCATAGTCCGCGGAGTGCGCCCTATAATTCACCTCAATTCATTTCATTTTTTACCAAAAGTGAGAACTGATTCGACCTCCGATTTCGAGTTCTTCGTCCAGCTCGCCAAACTGAAAAGCCTGTCGGGCGCGGCCCGCTCGCTCGGGATCACGCCTCCCGCGGCAACCAAGCGGCTCGGCATTCTCGAAGACCGCTTCGGCAAGCGGCTGGTCAACCGGACCACCCGCAGCGTCAGCCTGACGCCGGAAGGCGAGATGTATGCGCGGTACGCCACGCAGATTCTCGACCAGGTGCGCGAGATGGAGGACGCGATCGCGGGCACGCCCGCGGACCCGCACGGGCGGCTGCGCATCAATGCGACGCTCGGTTTCGGGCGAACGACCATCGCGCCGCTGGTGTCGGAATTCGCGAAGCGCTATCCGAACGTCGATGTCCAGTTCGTGGTCACCGATCGCCCGGTCGACCTGGTCGAAGGCGCATTCGACATGGCCATCCGCTTCGGCGAGTTGCCGGACCAGCGCTTGAGGGCGCGCCGCCTGATGAGCAATCGCCGGTTCCTGTGTGCGTCGCCGAAGTATCTGGAGCGCAACGGTGTGCCGCAGTGCAAGGAGGATCTCGCACATCACCGCTGCATCATCCACACGCAGAACGACGATGCGTTCGGCGTGTGGCGCTTCATGCAGGAGGATCATCTCGAGGCGCTGAAGGTGAGCGGCTCGCTGTCCAGCAACGACGGCGACATCGTGCTGCGCTGGGCGCTCGACGGTCATGGCATCCTGATCCGCTCGGAGTGGGATCTCGCCAAATACATCCAGAGCGGCAGACTGCGTCTCGTGCTGCCCGACGTCGTCCTGCCGTCCGCCGACCTGTTCGTGTACTACCCCGGGCAACGCAACGAATCGACGCGTGCCCGCGCGTTCATCGACTTTCTCGTCAAGCACTTCGAAGCGCCGTTTGTGCCCGTCGACGTCGGCAAGGCGGCACCGGAGCGCAAGCGCGCCGGGCGGTCGAAGCGCTGATGCGCCGCCGGCCCTCGGCCCTTCCTGTCGCGGGCACTCGATGCAGGGACACATCAAGGGGACCGCATTGTCCCGCGGCGGGCAGCGGCCCTCCCGACCGTGAATGCACGAGGTTCCGCCTCTCGCGCATCCATGGGACTCCCATGCCCACGCCAACCGGTCTACCATAAACGCTCGTCGCTGTTCGGGGCGCGCGCCGGCGCGGCATGCGGCTTGCGCGTCCCCCTTCCCACGTTGAACCAGCGCAGGAGGACGTCATGACGCAACACTTCGACGCGATCGTCATCGGCACGGGCCAAGCCGGGCCGCCGCTCGCCGCGCGGCTCGCAGGCACCGGCATGAAAGTCGCGATCGTCGAACGCGGCCGCTTCGGCGGCACCTGCGTGAACACCGGCTGCATTCCGACCAAGACGCTGATCGCAAGCGCATACGCCGCGCAGCTCGCGCGGCGCGCGCAAGAATACGGCGTGTCGGTCGGCCCCGTCAGCGTCGACATGAAGGCCGTGAAGGCGCGCAAGGATCGGATCTCCGGCCGCTCGAACCAGGGCGTCGAACAATGGGTGCGCGGGCTCGACAACACGACCGTGTTTCAGGGTCATGCCCGATTCGAGCGCCCCGACGCGGTGCGCGTGGGCGACGACCTGCTCGAGGCCGACCGCATCTTCATCAACGTCGGCGGCCGCGCGCAGATCCCGAAGATGCCCGGCCTCGACTCGGTGCCGTACCTGACCAACTCGACGATGATGGACGTCGACTTCCTGCCCGAGCATCTGGTGATCATCGGCGGCAGCTACGTCGGGCTCGAATTCGGCCAGATGTACCGTCGTTTCGGCTCGAAGGTCACGATCGTCGAGAAAGGTTCGCGCCTGATCCATCGCGAGGACGAGGACGTGTCGCAGGCCGTACGCGAGATTCTCGCGAACGAAGGCATCGACGTGCAGCTCGATGCGAACTGCCTGAATGCGCGGCGCGACGGCGACGGTATCGTGGTCGGCCTCGACTGCGCGGGCGGCGGCCGCGAGGTCGCGGGGTCGCACCTGCTGCTCGCGGTCGGCCGCGTGCCGAACACCGGCGATCTCGGGCTCGAACAGGCCGGCGTCGCGACCGACTCGCGCGGCTACATCACGGTCGACGACCAGCTGCGCACCAACGTGCCCGGCATCTGGGCGCTCGGCGACTGCAACGGGCGCGGCGCGTTCACGCACACTGCGTACAACGACTACGAGATCGTCGCGGCGAACCTGCTCGACGACGGTCCGCGCAAGGTGTCCGACCGCATCACCGCCTATGCGATGTACATCGATCCACCGCTCGGCCGCGTCGGCATGACGCTCGCGGAAGCGAAGCAGACCGGTCGCCGGCTGCTGGTCGGCACGCGGCCGATGACGCGCGTCGGACGCGCGGTGGAGAAAGGCGAGAGCCAGGGTTTCATGAAGGTGATCATCGATGCGGACAGCCATGCGATTCTCGGTGCGTCGATCCTCGGCGTGACCGGCGACGAGGTCGTGCACGGGCTGCTCGACGTGATGGCCGCCGGCGCGCCGTACACGACGATCAGTCGTGCGATGCATATCCACCCGACCGTGTCGGAGCTCGTGCCGACATTGCTGCAGGATCTGCATCCGGTCGATTGAAGGACGGCGGGCGCGCGCATGCGCTCGTCCGGCATCCGGCGAACCTGTCGTTCGAGGAAGCCGCGGCCACGTGGATGATGTTCGTCACCGCATGGGGCGCGCTGATCGAGCTCGGCGGGCTCGAGCGCGGCGACGCGCAGCGGCTCGAACGCGCGAAGCGCTTCATCGTCGACGTGCTCGCGGCCGGCGCGCTGAAGCCGTCGATCGATCGCACGTTCGCGTTCGACGACATCGCCGAAGCCCCTCGGTACATGGAAGCCGGTGCGCAGGTCGGCAAGATCGTCGTGACCGTCTGAGCATTGGCGCGACGGGTGCGCCGACCGTCAACGGCGGCACACCGCGCCATCGCATTCCGCACTGATACCCAGTCGAATATTTAATTTTCCCCCGGGCAGGCGGGCCTTTACCCTTTCGGCATCGCATCACAGGGCCACCGGCCCCCCCTGGAGCATTCCGATGACCGACCCCGGCACCGCACAAGCCGTTCCCCGCCCGCATGCGGCTTCCGTGTCCTATGGCGCGCTCGCGCTGCTGGTGCTGGCCGGCCTCAACCTGCGTCCGTTCCTGACCGCGTTCGGCCCCGTGCTCGATCTCGTGCGCGCCGACACCGGCCTCGGTTTCCGCGCGGCCGCGCTGCTGACCACGCTGCCGTTCGTGCTGATGGGCGTCGTCGCCGGCATCGGCGTCGGGCTCGCGCGGCGTGTGGGCGAGCAGCGCGCACTGATCGCCGCGCTGGCGCTCATCGCCGCGGGTTGCACAGCGCGCCTGTGGGCCGGCAGCAGCACCGGGCTGGTCGTCACCGCGATCGTCGCGGGCGCGGGCGTCGCGGTGGTCCAGTCGCTCGCGCCGGGCCTCGCAAAGCGCTGGTTCGTCGACCGCCTGCCGCTCGCGATGGGCCTGTATTCGGCCGCGCTGGTCGGCGGCGGCGCGTTCGGCGCGGTCGCGAGCCCGTGGCTCGCCGCGCACGGCGGCTGGCATCTGTCGCTGTCGGTATGGGCCGTGCCCGCACTCGTCACGCTCGCGCTGTGGCGCGCGAAGGCACCGCGCGACGCGGTGCATGCGGCGGCGGCATCGGCGCCCGTCACCGCGTTCGCGCGGGTCGCCCGCGCATGGCTGCTCGCGCTGTTCTTCGGCCTCAGCAACAGCGGCTACGCGAGCCTCGTCGCCTGGCTGCCCGCGTTCTATCGCAGCGTCGGCATGAGCCCGCAGGCGAGCGGCAACCTGCTCGCGTGGATGGCGCTGTTCCAGGCAGCCGGTGCGCTCGCGATGCCGATGCTCGCGAAACGGTCGCACGATCGCCGCCCGGTGCTGTGGCTCACGCTCGCGTTGCAGGCGGCCGGCTTCGTCGGCTTCGCGACGATGCCCGCGCTCGCGCCGTGGCTGTGGGTCGCGACCGTCGGCCTCGGGCTCGGCGGCTTCTTCTCGATGAGCCTGATCGTCACGCTCGACCATCTGCCCGACGCGCGACTCGCGGGCGCGCTCGCCGCGTTCGTGCAGGGCGTCGGCTTCCTGACCGTCGCCGCAAGCCCCTGGCTGATCGGCTGGCTGCGCGACGCGGGTGGCGGCTTCGCGATCTCGTGGTGGATGCATATCGGCGTGATCGCGTCGATGGCCGCGTTGAACGCCGCGTTCTCGCCCGCCGGCTACCGGCGCAGCATGGCGCGCATCACCGGCGCCGCGCGCTGACTCGCCCGATTCCCTGATCGGAACGCCCGCCGGCATCTTCCGGCGATCGTCCAAGCCGCCCGCGCATGGCCGGGCGCGGGCCGTCACGCCTGCCGGCCGCACATTCGCTTCACCACCCACGACATCAATCATGGAGACAGTCATGAAAAAGCTCGTCATTGCCGTCGCGCTCGCGCTGACGGCAGGCGCCGCCGCCGCGAAAGACCCGGCCGTCCTGCGCCTCGGCGTCGATCCCAGCTATGCACCATTCGAATCGCTCGCGCCGGACGGCAAGCTCGTCGGCTTCGACATCGATCTCGGCAACGCGATCTGCGAACGCATGAAGGTGCGCTGCGTGTGGGTCGAGAATGCGTTCGACGGGATGATTCCGGCGCTGAAGGCGCGCAAGTTCGACGGCGTGCTGTCGTCGATGAGCGTGACCGAGAAGCGCCTCGCGCAGATCGCGTTCACCGACAAGATCAACAATGTGCCGCCGCGCCTCGTCGCGCGGCGCGGCTCGACCCTGCAGCCGACGGCCGAGTCGCTGGCCGGCAAGAGCGTCGGCGTCGAGCAGGGGTCGACGCAGGAGACCTATGCGCGCACGTACTGGGAACCGAAGGGTGTGATCGTGCGCACGTACCAGACACAGGACCTCGTCTATCAGGACCTGATTTCCGGCCGCCTCGACGCATCACTGCAGTCGTCGGTGCAGGCCGATCTCGGCTTCCTGAAGACCGCGAAGGGCGCGAACTTCGAGTTCGCGGGGCCGCCGCTGCATGATCCGAAGACGCTTGGCGTCGGCTCCGCGATCGGCGTGCGCAAGGATGACGACGCACTGCGCACGCAGATCAACCAGGCGCTCGCGAGCCTGATTCAGGACGGCACGTATCAGCGAATCGCGAAGAAGTACTTCGCGTTCGATATCTACAACTGACGGACGCGGGCGGGCCATGCAAAGGGGCGTCGTGCGCGACGCCGCTTCTTCGTTTCAGGCAACCGTGGCAACGCCCTCGAGCCGCACGAACGTGCGGCGCTACAGGGGCGCGCATTCATTGCGCCGGAACAGGATCGACAAGCGCGCCGGCCGGCAGGCAAATGCAGTGGCATTGCCCGCGGCACGGCTGCACCATCGATCGTATCGGTGATTACGCCGCTCGCTGCAGCAAGTCCGTCGCGAAGGACTTCGCATGCGCGACGGCCTCTTGCGCGTCGGGGAAGACGCCGAGCTCTTCCCAGTGCTCTTCGGCCGCGTACGTTCCTTTCACCGCGAGCGCACGCTGAACGCGCAACTGCGCTGCATATCTGCCGTCTTCCAGTGGCCGGGCCGTCGCGACGACCTTGTGCGGAAGACCGGATCGTTCAGGCTGAACCAGCTCGACAGGGCCGCCCGCGCCGCCGATATCCTTCAATTCGTTCCTGGCGTTGCAGTCTGGACAGTAGAAGCACCAGCCCGCGTCTTCCTGACGGGACCTGACCTGCCCTCGAGCCAGCACGGCACGGCATTCAACGTTTTCGCAGATGAACGGCATGGCAGTCTCCGAAGTTGTTTGATGGAAATCCTAGCATGTACACCGGCGATCAACCATCGGCATCGACGGTGCCGCGGCTTCGGGCCGGCACGCGACGGCACGGCGGACCCGCATGCGCGTGAACGCGCGCGTTCGATATCCGTGGTGCCCGGCGGATAACGCACGTTGCAGCCACCCGTCAACGCAAGGAAAGGCGCATCGCGCACGGCGGAATGCACCTTCGTCGATCTGCACCGTCCCAGGCTTGCGACGGCCTTGCAATCAGGCAGCTTGTAACGGATGCAGCCACTCAGACGCCGTATCCCGCATCGCGCATCAACTGGCGCGACACCTCGCCGCGCGGGCCTTCCGCGTCGAATCGCGCGCGAAGTTTCGCGTCAGCCCGGCGGGCCACGCCGCGGGACATGGTCACAACGATCGCGAAAAGCGCAACCAGAAAGAAAACGATCAGCATCATGTTGCTCCTGACTGACCGGACCCGATATGTCCGGCGACGCCAGCATCAGACCGGATCGGGAGCCAATCGTTCGTGGCCCTTGATTCCGCGGATGCGCATCGTCCGGTCCCGGAGGACAATACCCTGCCCGTGCCAGTCGCTCCCGGAGGTCGTTCGACATGGTCAAGTTTCAGCCCGATGGATGGCATACCGTCACGCCCCGCATCATCGCAAGCGATCCGAAAGATCTCGTTGGCTTCATCAAGACGGTGTTTCTCGCGCAGGGCGAATTCCGCTCAGGGCTGCCTGCCGAAATCCGGATCGGCGATTCCGTCGTGATGGTGAGCGGCGACGACGGGTTGCGCGATCCGATGCCGGCGTTCCTCTATGTATATGTCGAGGATACCGATTCGACCTACCGGCGCGCGATCGCCGCGCACGCGACTTCGCTCGAAATCCCGGCCGACATGCCGTACGGCGACAGGCGGGCGATGGTCAGGGATCCGTGGGGAAATACCTGGCAAATCGCCACGCATCAGCGCGACCTGTCGGTCGACGAGATCCGGTCGCGACTGGCGATTGGCGAATAGCGGATAGCCGGCTGCGCGGACGATTCGGGTGAATCCCGATCGACGCGCCGTTTCCCGCGGCGACGCATCCGTTTTCCCGGCCCGTCCTGTCGGAATCTGCTTGATTTACGTCGCATGCGGATAAAAGTACGCCGCCAATCCTGCCGTTAACCCGTTCGCAATCCCGGCACCCCGCATTGCGCCGCGGTGCCCGTCGTCGTTCGTGATCCGGAATCCCTATCCGCCGTCGTCCGCCCTTCGGGCCGCCGGCAAGGAAACGTCATGCGAAAACTCACCATCCGCGGCGGACTCGTCGCGACCATCGCCGGCTATACGGCGCTGCTCGTACTGGTCGTCGGCGCGTGCATCGCCGCGCTCTATGCCGGCAACAGTTCGCTCGAAGCGATGTACCGCGACGACACCGCGTCGCTGCTTCATCTGAAAACCAGCTCGGAGCGCATGCTCGTGCTGCGCGAGCGCGTGAGCGACGTCGCGCAGATCATCAGCGCCGGCCAGCCCGCGAAGGCGGAAATCGCGCAGCTCCACACGCTCCTCAAGCAGAGCAACGACGAACTCGACGCATACACGCGCCTGCACGCGCTCGACGCGGACGAGCAGGCCCTGTTCGACACGCTGCAAAACCGCCGCCGCACGCTGCTCGACCAGGTGTTCCTGAAAGCGATGTCGCAACTCGATCACGACAACGCATTCGACTTCCTCGACACGCACCGCACCGCGCCGCCGGCTCTGTTCACGGCTTACCAGGACGCGATCGACGCGCTCGAATCGTTCCAGGTCGCGCGCCAGAAGGCGCGCTACGACGCGGCCGGCGCACGCTTCCAACGGATCGTGTGGGCGATGGCGGCAGTCGCCCTGTTCGCGCTGATCGTCGGGTTCCTCGCGCAGCGCGTGCTCGCGAAGGCGATCATCGAGCCGATCCATCTCGCCGTCGACCACTTCGACAGGATTTCGAAAGGCGACCTGACCGGCACGGTCGTCATTCCCGGCAAGAACGAGATGGCGTACCTGCTGAACGCGCTGAAGCAGATGCAGGACGGCCTCGTCGAAACCGTGACCCAGGTGCGCACCAGCACGGAGACGATCGTCGGCGACGTCCGCACGATCGCGAGCGGCAACGTCGACCTGTCCGTGCGCACGGAACAGCAGGCCGTGTCGCTGCAGCAGGCCGCGGCCAGCGTGGAGCAGTTGACGGCAACCGTCCGCCAGAACGCGGACAACGCGCGCGATGCACGCGTCTACGCGGAAGGTGCGGCCGGTATCGCATCGAGAGGCGGCGATGCGATGCAGCGCGTCGTCGAAACGATGTCGGCGATTTCACACAGCTCCGCACGGATCTCCGGCATCGTCGGCGTGATCGAGAGCATCGCCTTCCAGACCAACATCCTCGCGTTGAACGCCGCGGTCGAAGCCGCGCGCGCGGGCGAACAGGGGCGCGGCTTCGCGGTGGTCGCGACCGAGGTGCGCGGGCTCGCGCAGCGCTGCGCATCGGCGGCGAAGGAAATCCGCGAGCTCATCGGCAACTCGACGCAGCGCGTCGAAGACGGCAGCGGTCTCGTCGCGCTCGCCGGTTCCGCGATGACCGAACTCGTCACCGCGGTCGAACGCGTGAATGCAATCATGAACGAGACCAGCATCGCATTTGACGAGCAGACCTCCGGCATCGAGCAGGTGAATGCCGCCGTGATCCAGATGGAGCAGACGATGCAGCGCAACGCCGCGCTGGTCGAGGAAGCGGCTGCCGCGGCGCTGTCGCTCGAGGATCAGAGCACGCGGCTCAGCGATGCCGTCGCGCAATTCCGGGTTGGTGAAGCGGCCGTGGCGTGATGGCGGCCGGCCCATCGGCCGGCCGCACGCGGTAAACCCGTCGCTCAATAGCGGCTGCGGCCCCACAGCGTCTTCGGCTCGTCGAGCAGGCGACGCAACCCGCTGCGCTCGATCATCGTCTGCGCGACCGTCATCACGCGCTCGAGGATCTCGTGCTCGTCGACCGACAGCACGCGACGATCCTCCATCAGCACCCGCCCGCCGACCATCGTCATGCAGACGTCGGCCGCATTCGCGAAACACGTCACGCGATACACGGGCATGTTCATCGGCATCATGTGCGGGCGGAACAGGTCGACGAGGATGACGTCGGCGAGCTTGCCGGCTTCGAGCGAACCGATCTCGCGATCGAGCGACAGCGCCTTCGCCGCATCGATCGTCACCATCTCCAGCACCTTGCCGTGCGGCAGCACGTCCGGGTCGCGGAAGTGGCGGCGATGGTAGTGCATGCACTGCCACATGTGACGGAACATGTCGTAGCCGCGATCGGGGGCCGCGCCGTCCGATGCGATCGCGACGGTCACGCCCGCATCGATCAGCTCGGGCACCGGGCAGCGGCCGATGATCGACATGATCGCGCTCGGGTTGTGGACGATCGCGGTGCCGGTTTCCACGCACGCGGCGATGTCGTCGTCGGTCAGGTCGATGCTGTGCGACATGAACGACGTCGGGCCGAGCAGCCCGAGTTCGCGATGAGCGAACGCAAGCGTGCCGGCGCGATGGCCGTCCTGCGTGAACGTGAGGCCGCGCTCGCGCGCCAGCGCGCCGTAGCGCGCCGCCTGGTCGCGGAACGCGCGCTCGTACTGTGCGAGTTCCGGATCATGCTCGGGGCCATACACGGGCAGCGTGAGCGCGATCCGGATCCGGCCGTCGGCATCGCCGTGGCATTCGTCGACGATGCGCCCGCACACGTCGTACATCGTGTCGAAATCGATGTCGCGCGTCTCGCTGCCGTCCGGCGTGTGGCGCGTGTAGGCGCGCGGCGCGGGCGGCCGTGACGGGCCGACGGCCACGATCGAGCGCGTGCCGGTGCGCACGACCGCGTCGCAATGGCGCCGCGCGTAGACGGGATCGTCGACGCGCATGATCGAGTTACCGCCGCCGAGCAGCGACACGCCCGTCGTCACGCCGGCCTTCAGCCGCTCGAGCGCCGCGAGGTGCGATTCGGTTTCCCAGAACGCCTCGTCGGACGCGCGCGTGTAGATCGTCTCGGCCGCGGCCGACCACGCATCGCCATCCGCGCCGCCGATCGTGCGCAGCATCGCATGGCCCGCGTGCGCATGCGCATCGATCAGGCCCGGCAGCACGGCCTTGCGGCGTGCGTCGATCGTGCGCGCAGCACGATAACGCGCGTGCAGCTCGGCGGTATCGCCGACGGCGACGATGCGATCGCCCTTCACGGCGACCGCCCCGTTCTCGATCACGCGCCGCTGCGGGTCCATCGTGATCACGCAGCCGTTGGCGATCAGCGTATCGATTGCTTCACGCCGGTCGTCGGCTCTGTCCTCGGTAGTCATCGATTGGTGTCCTGTTGTCATGCGAAATGGTTCGGGTGCCACCGAACGGAAAAACCGCCGGGCAGCAGCCCGGCGGTTCGACGGCTCGACGGCGGCAACACGAATGGGCCGTTACGCGGAGCCGACGGGCGCCGCCACCCGCGCCTTCAGCTTGCGCTGCACCGCGCTGATCGCGATGAACACCACCGCGTTCACGGCAAGTGCGACCAGCCCCGGGTTGATCGACGTGAGCGTGCTCGATGCGCCGGGGAACAGCGAGGCGAGCGTCACGCCGTAGTAGTTCGTCATCGCGATCACGATCGCGCCGGCGACGATCCCCGCGAATGCGCCTTCCCGCGTGCCGAACGGCCGCTTCAGGAAGCTCGACGCGAGCATCGGCACGAGCTGCGTGAGCAGGCTCGACGAGAAGATCGCGAGCGTGACGAAGGTCGCACCGCCGCGCAGCACGAAGTACACGACGACCAGCGTGAAGATCGGCAGTGCGATCCGCGCGACGCGCGTCACCTGGCGGTCGGTCGCGTTCGGCGCGAAGCCTTCGCGATAGATGTTGCGCGCGATCGTCGTCGAGGCGTTCAGCATGATCAGCGACCCCGGCACCAGCGCGGTCAAGAGGCCCGTGCCGCCGACGACGCCGACGAACCACGCCGGGAACGTCTGCTTCACGAGGCGCAGCAGCGCGAGATCGGTCTGCGCGCCTTCGAGCCCGTGCACGGTCATCACGGCAGCGAAGCCGACGAGGAACAGGAACGCGATCAGCACCTGGTACAGCGGCATCAGGATCACGTTGCGGCGCAGCGCGCGTTCGTCCTTCGCGACATAGATCGCGGTGAAGCCGTGCGGATACAGGTAATAGCCGAGCGACGTCAGCAGGATCGTCGAGTTGTACCAGCTCAGGTTGAAGCCATGCTCCGGCATGCGAAGCAGTTCCGGATGCACGGCGTCGATCTTCGCGAACATCGCGCCGAGGCCGCCGTAGTAGTGGATCGGCAGGTAGAGGCCGAGGAAGATCGCGATGCCGAGGATCAGCACGTCCTTGACGATCGCGATGTTCGCCGAGCCGTGGATGCCCGACACGACCATGTAGACGGCCATCAGCGTCGCGGCGATCCAGATCGCGGCGGCCTGCGGAATCAGCCCATACGACATCTCCGACACGATCACGCCGAGCCCGCGCAACTGGATCATCAGCAGCGACACCATCGCGAACACCGCGACGACCGACACCAGCACGCCGATCGCGCGGCTGTCGTACTTCGACGCGAAGTAGTCGGCGAACGACACGAGCCCGCGTTCCTTGGCATAGCGCCACACTGCGGGCAGCATCCAGTAGCCGATCACGAACGCGAGGCAGCCGTACGACAGGATGTAGAACGCGGGCACGCCCTTGCTGTAGGTCCAGCCGCTCGCGCCGAGGAACGAGAACGTCGAGAACGCCTCGCCGGCCATCAGCAGGAACGTGAGCAGCGAGCCGAAGCCGCGCCCGCCGACCGCCCACTGCTCGAGCGTGAGCTTGCGGCCGCGCCGCGCCATCACGCCGATCGCGAGCGCGAACACGGCGAACGCCGCGATGATGATGATCGATGCGTTCATCGCGCGTCTCCCGTGCGGCCGTCGCGGGCCGCGTCGCGCTCGTCGAGGTGGAACAGGATCGCGAGGATCGCGGCGGTCGCCGCCATCCAGATCAGGTTCCACACGAGCAGGAACGGCAGGCCGAACAGCAGCGGCCGCACCTCGGCGATCGAGCCGCCGGTGTACATCCCGACGAACGGCAACGCCGCCAGCAACAGTTTGAATTTCATCTCGTCTCCTCCGGAAGACGCGCGAACGCGTCGGAACATCAGAACTTCTGGCGAATGCCGACCACCACCGCGACCTGCGACGTCGTCGACGACGGGCCGTCGGTACCGTCGATCCACGCGTGACCGACGCCCGACGACGCCTTCTGGTAGAAGCCGTTCACGTACACGTCGGTGCGCTTCGACAGCAGGTACTGCGCGCCGGCCGACACCTGCTGGTAGTGACCGCCGTCGCCGTCGCGCGCGACCTTCGTATACGTGTAGCCGGCCGCGGCCATCAGCGCGGGCGTGATCATGTAGCGCAGGCTGCCTTCGTAGTTGCTGAAGCGCAGCGCACCGCCCGTCGCCTGGCCGAAGTTCGAGCCCGTGTACAGCAGCCCGAGCGTCGCCGGCCCGATCGCGTAGCTGCCGCCCGCGCCCCAGATCTGCTGGCGGATCGCGTTCCCGAGGCTCGCACCGAACACCGATGCCGACGCCGGATAGTAGTTATCCGAAGCAACCGCGCCGCTCGTGCTGACTGCCGGATGATTCACGCGCGCATAGGCGGCACCGGCGTTCAGCGGCCCGTTCGCATACGTGACGCCCGCGCTCCAGCTGTTGTCATTCGCGAAGCCGGTCGAGTTGGAGAAGCCGTAAACGAGGTTCGCCTGCAGGCCCGCGATCGTCGGCGACACGTATTTCACCGCGTTGTTGGTGCGGAACGTGTTGTTGATGTCGTCGTTGTCGAGCGGGTGCGTCGAGTACTGCGCGAGGAAGCTGCTCATCTGCAGCGAGCCGAGGATGTCCTGCGTCGAGTTGTACTGGCGGCCGAGCGTCACCGCGCCCCAGTTCGCGCCGCTCAGGCCGACCCATGCGGAACGGCCGAACATCCGGCCGCCCTGTCCGAGCGCGCCGTTCGCGACGTTGAAGCCGTTCTCGAGCCGGAAGTTCGCCTTCAGGCCGCCGCCGAGATCCTCGGAGCCGATCAAGCCCCAGCGCGGGCCCGATTCGTTGCCGCCCGTGAACTGCCACAGCGCATGACCCTTCGCGTTGTTCGTGTAGGTCACGCCGGCGTCGACGATCCCGTACAGCGTCACCGTCGACTGCGCGTGCGCGGCGCCGGCGCACGCCATCGCAATGGCCGCGCTCATGCACGCGACGCCCGTCTTCCTGCCCATCATTCGCACCATCTCCGTCATCTCCTCTCCAAACCTGCTTGTCGATGTTGTGTTTTATCGATGCTGCCCATGCGCCCGATCGGGTTGTATAGACAGTCGCTGGATGGTATCCAGCCGCAATTGCATCAAGAAATGAAATGTTCAACTGGCCGGCAGTTGAAAATCGAATGGAGAGGAAACGAGTCGGCCGCGTGTGCCGTTGCAAGAAAAACGAAAGCGCGCGAGTCCGCCGGACAACGCGCGCTTTGATCTGACGTGAAAGGCTTGCGCAAGCAAGCTGACGAAATGGCGACGCGCGCGGCGTCTATGCGGTTTTCCCGGATAGACCGTGCATCGGCCGCCGCAACGCGGCGTCGAACGGGTTCGTGCGCGGGCCGATCGCGTCGGCCTGGCGCCTGAGCAGTTCGACGACCATCGGCATCCGGTCGTCGCCCAGGCGCGATGCCAGCGTGCCAACGCTCAACGCGCCGACCGGATAACCGGTGCGGTCGAGGATCGGCACCGCGACGCCCGCCATCCCGTCGAGCACGCCGCTGTTGCGGCCCGCGTAGCCGAGCTGGCGCACGCGTTCGATCTCGGTGCGCAGGTACACCTCGTCGAGCACGCCGTACCCGCGAATGCGCGGCACGTTGAAGCGGATCACTTCCTCGCGCTCGGCCTCCGGCAGGAACGCGAGGATCGCGAGGCTGCCCTGCCCGACGCCGAGCGCGATGCGCCCACCGATGTCGCCGGTAAACGAGCGGATCGGGAACGGCCCTTCGCACAGGTCGAGGCATACCGCGTCGAAGCCGCTCTTCACCAGCAGGAAGATCGTCTCGCCGAGACTCGCACAGAGCCGCAGCAGCGCGGGCCGGCACAGCGTGCGCATGCTGCTCGGATTGCCGGCCAGCGCGGCGAGTGCGAAGAAGTCGACGCTCAGCCGGTACAGCTTCGACTGTTCGTCCTGCTCGACCATCCCTTCGGCAATCAGCGATTGCAGGATCCGGTGCGCGGTGCCCTGCGTGAGGCCGACGGCTTTCGCGAGGTGCGTGACGCGCACGCCATCCTGCTGCATGCCGGCCAGCGCGCGCAGGATCGCGAACGCACGCTGCAGCATGCCGGTGCCCGGCGCGCCGGCCGGGTCGGCAGCCTCTTCGTCCGGGTGCGGCACGCGCGCGGCTGGCGATGTTCCGGGCGATCGGGGTTCCTGCATGCCGACTCTCCTCGAAAATTTCATTGAACGGAATAGGGCAGCCGCCATTGTCGTCCCGCCGAAAGGCTTCGGACATCGGGTGTGCACGGGATTGACGCGGGCTTTTCACGACCCGACCGCCCTTCATCCAGCGGAACGATTTGCCTTTGGTTTGCCAATCCATTCCGCTCATCGAAATTTTTCGAAAATTCCTCTCGTTGAGCAGAATTCCAAATTGACGCTCCGAAATATGGCTGGCTAGAGTCCGCGTCAATGACGCATCGGCCATCCGGTGCGCGAACCCGGAGCTCCCCATGTCGTTTCTCACGCTTACGGATCTGACGAAATCGTTCGGCGAGCTCACCGCCGTCGCCGACGTCAACCTGTCGGTCGAACAAGGCGAATTCGTGTCGCTGCTCGGGCCGTCGGGCTGCGGCAAGACCACGACGCTGCAGATGATCGCCGGCTTCGTCGACGTCACGCGCGGGCGCATCGCGCTCGACGGGCAGGACATCACGCACATGAAGCCGAACCGCCGCGGGCTCGGCATCGTGTTCCAGAGCTATGCGCTGTTTCCGCACATGAGCGTCGCGGAGAACGTCGGCTTCGGCCTCGACATGCGCGGCGTCGACAAGGCCGAGCGCGCCGAGCGCATCCGCGCGGCGCTCGCGCTCGTGCGGCTCGATGCGCTCGCGCACCGCTTTCCGCGCGAACTGTCGGGCGGCCAGCGGCAGCGCGTCGCGATCGCGCGCGCGGTCGTGATCGAACCGCCGGTGCTGCTGCTCGACGAGCCGATGTCGAATCTCGACGCGAAGCTGCGCGAGGAAATGCAGTTCGAACTGCGCGCGATCCAGCGCAAGATCGGCACGACGACGATCATGGTCACGCACGACCAGTCGGAAGCGCTGTCGATCAGCGATCGCGTGGTCGTGATGGAAGCTGGCCGCATCACGCAGACCGATACGCCATACCGCGCGTACGAACGTCCCGAGAACCACTTCGTGTCGCAGTTCATCGGCAAGGCGAACCTGCTGCCCGGCACGATCGTCGCGCACGACGGCGACGCGATCCGCATCGACCTCGGCCACGATCTCAAGGAGACTGGCCGCACCGCTCACCTGCCGGCGCGCGAGCGCGACGTGCGTATCGGCGACGCCGTGTCGGTCTGCATCCGCCCCGAGAAGCTGCGGCTGTGCGCGCCGGGCGCCGGCCGCTTTGCCGCGACCGTCACGAGCCGCTTCTTCCTCGGCAGCCAGTGGCTGTACCGCGTCGACAGCGCGCTCGGCGAAGTGCTCGTGTGTTGCCAGAACGAAGGCGCGGAGCCGCTCGCGGAAGGCGCGCCGGTCGGCGTCGACTGGCACAGCGACGCCGTGCGCGTGATGCGCCGGGAGGCCTGAATGGGACAGCCTACCCGCCCGCTCTCGACCGACGGCGCGCCTGCCACGCTCGCGCAATCGGCCGGAGCCGCCGCTTCGGCCACGGCCTCGGTCGATACCGCGCCGCCCCGCGCCACCAGTGGTCGCGCGCTGCGTGCAACGTGGCGTGCGCATGCGCCGCTGTGGCTGATGTGCGCGCCCGCGTTCGTGCTGTTCGCCGCGCTCGTGCTCGTGCCGCTCGCGATGACCTTCGCGCTCACGTTCTCTCGCTTCGACCCGGCCACCGGCCCGATCGCCGCGTTCCAGCTGGGCAACTACGCGGAAGTGCTCGGCTCGTCGTACTTCCATACGATCTTCGCGCGCACGTTCGGCATCGCCGCGCTGACCACCGCGATCTGCGTCGCGATCGGCACGCCCGAAGCGTACGTGCTGTCGAAAATGCGCGACCCGTGGCGCTCGCTGTTCCTGCTCGCGATCCTCGCGCCGCTGCTCGTGTCGGTCGTCGTGCGCGCGTTCGGCTGGAGCATGCTGCTGAACACGAGCGGGCTCGTGAACCAGGCGCTCGGCCTCGTCGGCCTCGGGCCGTACAAGCTCGAATACACGACGTTCGCGATCGTGATCGCGCTGGTGCACGTGATGCTGCCGTTCATGGTGATTCCCGTGTGGACCGCGCTGCAGCGGCTCGATCCGCAGACCGAACACGCGGCGCTGTCGCTCGGCGCATCGCCGTTCACGACGCTGCGCCGCATCGTGGTGCCGCAGCTGATGCCGGGCGTGCTGTCGGGCAGCCTGATGGTGTTCGGGCTGTCGGCGAGCGCGTTCGCGATTCCGGGCCTGCTCGGCGGACGCCGGTTGAAGGTCGCGGCGACCGCCGTCTACGACGAATTCCTCGGCTCGCTGAACTGGCCGCTCGGCGCGACGATCGCGGTGCTGCTGCTGGTCGCGAACCTCGTCGTGATGCTCACCTACTACCGCGTGCTCGAACGCCGCTATGCGCGCAGCCTCGGAGGCGCTTCCCGATGAGAAAGAACGGCCCCTTCGCCCTTGCGTTCCATACGCTCGTGATCCTGTTCGTGCTCGCGCCGCTCGTGATCGTCGTGCTCGTCGCGTTCACGCCCGACGAAACGCTGACGCTGCCGACGCACGGGCTGTCGCTGCGCTGGTTCCGCGCGATCCTCGACTATCCCGACTTCGTCACCGCGTTCGCCAACAGCGTGAAGCTCGCGTTCGCGTCGGCGACGCTGTCGCTCGCGATCGCCTTGCCGGCCGGGCTCGCGATCGGCCGCGCGACATTTCCCGGCCGCGCGTTCCTGAACGGCCTGCTGCTGTCGCCGCTCGTGATTCCCGGCCTCGTGCTCGGTATCGCGCTGCTGCGCTTCTTCGCGCTGATCGGCGCGACCGGCTCGTTCGCGTGGCTGGTGCTCGCGCACATGATCGTCATCACGCCGTTCGTGATGCGGCTCGTGCTCGCCTCCGTCGCCGGCCTCGACCGCAGCGTCGAGCAAGCGGCGTGCTCGCTCGGCGCCGATCCGTGGACGACGTTCCGCCGCATCACGCTGCCGATGATCGTGCCCGGCATCACCGGCGGCTGGCTGCTCGCGTTCATCAACAGCTTCGACGAGCTGACGATGTCGATCTTCGTCACGTCGCCGCAGACGGTCACGCTGCCGGTGCGCATGTACATGTACGCGACCGAATCGATCGATCCGATGATGGCCTCGGTATCGGCGCTCGTCATCTTCATCACCGCCGGCGCGATGCTGCTGCTCGATCGCGTGTACGGCCTGAACCGCATCCTGATCGGCCAACACTGATGTCGACTTCACCTTCAATCGATACCGCGGACGACGGCGCGCAGTTCGTGCGCGTCGCCGAACGCGAGCGCGCCGCCGTCGCGTTCACGCTCGACGGCCGACCCGCGCAGGCGCTCGCCGGCGACACCGTGCTCACCGCGATCCTCGTCGCGCAACGCCGCGTGCGCGTGAGCGAATTCAGCGGCATGCCGCGCGCGGGCTTCTGCCTGATCGGCGCGTGCCAGGATTGCTGGGTGCGCACCGAGGCCGGCGCACGCGTGCGCGCATGCTCGACACCGATCACCGAAGGCATGCGGATTCTCACGGGCGTGCCGCAGGCGGCGACGGGAGACACGCGATGACGAACGTCGCACTGCAACCGGTCATCGTCGGCGCCGGGCCGGCCGGCGTGCGCGCGGCCGAGGCGCTGGTCGACGCGGGGCTGCGCCCCGTCGTGATCGACGAGAACGCGCGCTGGGGCGGGCAGATCTACCGGCAGCCGCCGGCCGACGGCGCGTTCGCCCGCGGCAAACGCGTGCTGTACGGGTTCGAAGCCGCGAAGGCGGACGCCGTGCACCGGACGATGGCCGCGCTGCTGCCGCATGTCGACTACCGGCCGAATACGCTCGCGTGGGCATGCGGCGCGGGCCGCGTCGACACACTGCAGGACGGCCGCGAAACGACCGTGCCGTTCTCGCACCTGATCGTCGCAAGCGGCGCGACCGATCGCATGCTGCCGGTGCCGGGCTGGACGCTTGCAGGCGTCTATACGCTCGGCGGCGCGCAGGTCGCGCTGAAGTCGCAGGGCTGCGCGATCGGCAGCCGCATCGTGTTCGCGGGCACGGGACCGTTGCTGTATCTCGTCGCGTATCAGTACGCGAAGGCTGGCGCGCGGGTCGCGGCCGTGCTCGACACGAGCCCGCTGCGCCGGCAGGCGGCGGCCGCTCCCGCGCTGCTGCGCATGCCGTCCACGTTCGCGAAGGGGCTCTACTATATCGGCTGGCTGCGCGCGCATGGCGTCGCGATCGAAACGGGCGTCACGCTCGAACGCGTGCTCGGCGAGCGGCACGTCACGGGGCTCGCGTGGCATGCGGGCGGCGGCGACGCGCCGCCGCGGATGATCGACTGCGATGCGCTTGGCCTCGGCTTCGGGCTGCGTTCCGAAACGCAGCTTGCCGATCTCGCCGGTTGCCGGTTCCGATTCGATCCGCTCAATCATGCATGGCTGCCGGAACGCGACGCGGCCGGCCGCACGTCGGCGCGCGGCATCTACGTTGCGGGCGACGGCGCCGGCATCGCGGGTGCCGACGCGGCCGAAGCATCGGGCCGGCGCGCGGCGCTCGCGCTGCTCGACGACGCAGGCGTCGTGACGCGATCGCCATCGTCGGCCGGCAAACCCGATGCGGCGGCGCTGGAACGCACGCTTGCCCGGCTCGTCGCATTCCGCGCGGGCCTCGAAGCGGCGTTCGCGCCGCCGTCCGAGCTCGTCGCAGGCTGCCCGGACGACACGATCGTGTGCCGCTGCGAGGAGATCGCCGCGGGCACGCTGCGGCGCTGCATCCGCGGCGGCGAGGCCACCGAAATGAACCGGCTGAAGGCGCTGACGCGCGCCGGGATGGGCCGCTGCCAGGGCCGCATGTGCGGCGACGCAACCGCGCTCGTACTCGCCGCCGAAACCGGTCGCCCGCTGGCGGACGTCGGCAGGTTGCGCGCGCAACCACCTGTGAAGCCGTTCCCGATCTCCGCCGCGCTCGCGGGCGACGACGTCGCGGCGATTCCCGACGAGGCGCGCGATGAGTGAGATCCGTCACTACGATGTCGCGATCGTCGGCGGCGGCCTCGTCGGCGCGTCGGCCGCGCTGGCGTTGACGCGGCACGGGTTGCGCGTCGCACTGTTCGAGCGCCGCGACTGCGGTGCGCAGGCGAGCGGCGTGAACTACGGCGGCGTGCGCTGCCAGGGCCGCCCCGCCGAACAGTTGCCGCTCGCGCTGCGCGCGCGGCGCATCTGGGATCGCCTGCCCGAGCTGATCGGCATCGACGGCGAGTTCGTCATGTCGGGCCATCTGCGGCTCGCACGCAGCGAAGCCGATCTCGATGCGCTCGATGCGTACGCGACGCTCGCCGGCGAGCACGGCCTGCCGCTGCAGGTGATGCGCGGCGACGCATTCCGCCGCCGCTATCCGTGGCTCGGCCGCGCGGCACTCGGCGGCTCGCTGTGCGCGACCGACGGACACGCGAACCCGCGCATCGTGTCGCCCGCGTTCGCGCGTGCAGCGCGCGCGGCAGGCGCCGACGTCTTCGAACACACGCCGGTCGACGACGTCCGTCACGACGGCACGTGCTTTCACATCCTTGCAAGCGGCCGCGCATGCACCGCGACGTGGCTGATCAACTCGGCCGGCGCATGGGCGAACACGATCGCCGAACGCTTCGGCGAAGCCGTGCCGATGGAGCCGATCTACCCGAACATGTGGGTGACCGAACCGCTGCCGCCGTTCATCACGCACAACCTCGGCGTCTACGGCGGCGGCGTGTACGCGCGGCAGGTCGCGCGCGGCAACTGCGTGATCGGCGGCGGGCGCGGACGCGGCGACGGCGAGTTCGGCCAGCCGTCGGTCGACACGACGCGCGCGGTGATGCGCGATGCATGCGCGCTGCTGCCCGCCTTGCGCGACGCGCTGCTGATCCGCACGTGGAGCGGCGTCGAAGGCTGCACGCCCGACCACAACCCGATCATCGGTGCGAGCCGCACCACGCCGAACCTGCTGCATGCATTCGGTTTTTCCGGCGGCGGCTTCCTGCTCGCGCCGGGCGTCGGCGAAGTACTCGCCGACCTCGTCACGGCCGGCGCAACCGCCACGCCACTCGATGCATTCTCGATCGGCCGCTTCGCACCGCGAGCCACGCCGACCGCCCCTTTCCGTCAAGAGGAGACCCAACGATGAAACTGCTCGGAACGATCGCGGCGGCTGCCGCCCTCTGCATCGCAGGCGCCGGCGCGCCCGCATTTGCGCAAACGAAGACGATCTACGTCGGCATGAACGGCGGGCCGATGGAGAAGGCCTATACGAGCCAGGTGCTGCCCGACTTCGAGAAGGCGAACAACGTGAAGGTCGTCGTCGTGCCCGGCACGTCGTCGGACGTGCTCGCGAAGCTGCTCGCGAACCGCAACAAGCCGCAGATCCACGTCGCGTTTCTCGACGACGGCGTGATGGCGCGTGCGGTCAGCCTCGGCGTGTGCCAGAAGCTCGACGATTCGCCGGTCCTGAAGGAGCTGTATCCGTTCGCGCGGATGAAGGACGACGTCGGCGCGGGCGTGCAGCTCGGGATGACCGGCATCGCGTACAACAAGAAGCTGTTCGCGGACAAGGGCTGGGCGCCGCCGACGTCGTGGATGGATTTCGCCGATCCGAAATACAAGGGAAAGGTCGTGTTCCAATCCGCGTCGAGCAGCACGTTCGGGCTGCACGGCTTCCTCGCGATCAACCGGCTGCTCGGCGGCAACGAACAGAACGTCGAGCCCGGCTTCAGCAAGTGGGCGAGCACGGTGGGGCCGAACGTCGTCGAGTACATTCCGAACTCGGCGAAGATCTCCGAGATGGTGCAGACGGGCGAAGCCGGCCTGTTCCCGCTGACGCCGACCGGTGTCGGCGACCTGCAGGACAAGGGCATTCCGGTCGCGTATGCGAACCCGAAGGAAGGCCCGGTGCTGTTGCTCGTCGATCTGTGCGTGGTGGCGAACAACCCGGATCCGCAGCTGGCGCAGAAGCTCGCGCAGTTCCTGCTGTCTGCGCCCGCGCAGACGAAGGCGGCTGACGCCGGCAAGCAGATCCCGACCAACCGTCTCGCGAAGATGCCCGCCGCGATGCAGCAAAGCCTCGGCAACATCGACGATCTCGTGCGCAAGGTGACGGTGGTCGACTGGACGGCGATCAACGCGCGGCGCGCGCAGTGGGATACGCGCTGGAACCGGCAGATCGAGCGGTGACGGGAGACGGCGTACGGGCGGCGTGGCAGACGCGGACGGCAGCAACGAGGTCGAACTAGGCTCCTTTATCGCTCTCGGCGGCCGCGCCAGCACCGCAAAGGCACCTCCGGTTTGCGTCGCCACGTGGCAGGGCGTTGAGCGACGTGTCGCTGAGCGCGCTGCCACATTGCGTGAAAGCCAGAAGCAATACACCGGGATGCGTTGAGATCGCGCTCGGCTTCAGGTCGAACATCCATGACCCGTCCAGCGAACACGACTACACGCGTGATCCGCGGCCGAGCGCTCGCGTGGGCATACGGCCGGGCTGGCCATGCTGCAATTTCCAGGTCAGCCTTCCTTCATCCACTCCGGCTCCACGTATTCCTTCACCCACATCCACTGACCCGGCTCAAACAAGTTCGTGTACTGGTTTCGCTCCGCTTGCTCGCGAGGGGTTAGCGTGCGGACATCGGGAAATTTATGCCCCTTCCGGATCATATGAATATCCGAACTGGAAGTCCTGGTGTATCCCTGCCAGATCCCCGTTTCAGGGCACAACATGCCCGTACACAGATTCATCAGCCCGTATTTGTGGCGCTTCGCTTGTTGCTCTTCCAAGCGGCGCTGTTCGCGTTCCTCCGGTGTCAAAATCTTGTATATGCGGCTTATCTCGACTATCCACAATTGCTGCGGAAGTGATCCATCCACCGGATTTATGTAACCAAGATCGACATCGATTGGAAACTTACTCCCTGGAACGTCTTTTGAGCGATAGCGAAAGGACTGCAAGTTGGGAGCATCGGGGGTGCGCGTCCTTATTTCATTCCCATATCGACGATTCCCTCGAGAGTCAACCCAATAGTCCTCTAACTGGAGAAGCGACTTGATTTCCGTGTCGGGTAGATTGGCAACCCGTGTGTCAACGACAATTCTTACCCCAGCCGGAACAATTTTCACCTTATCGCGATCATCACTGTAGTCCTCCGGATCGTCGCCAGTGGAAAATTCAATCTTCGTCCCGCGCAGCGCACGATTTTTGTATTTATAAAGATACCCTTTTGCGGGAGGATGCGTCCAAGTTGTGTAATTTTTTCCAAAGACAATATTTTCAGGATCGTATGGCGCGTCATCGCGCAAGATCGCCATTGCTGTTCTAAGGATGGTGCGCAGCATGACGCGCTGCTCTTCGTCGGTCGTCTGCATTTTAAATCCCTCCCCCAATGGCGTTAAGTGAAGCATCGTATTCTCCTGTGCATGTGCCGGGATTACGCACGAAAGCACGATCAGGGCAGTCCCAATAGGCTTGCACCACCTCCGCACACGCATAAGCATCTTCCTCATGTAACTGGCTCCGGTAACCTTCTTCGAAATTCACCATCTTGGTCGCCATTTCTGGCGACACTCTCAACAGCTTGCACACCTCGGTCTGTGCAATTGGCACATCGGGTTTCATATAGGCTCCGCCCGGTTGATTTTGTATGTACGAAATCATCCAGGAATAGTGAAATATCAACATGCGGTGCAGTCCCGCAGTCACTCGCGCCTCGTCTGGGATGACGGTATTTTGGGCCGCATTGAAGACATCTTCCTGCGTGTTGCCCTTGTACACTTCAACCCGCCGGAATTTTCGGTGAAATGTCGATTTGCGCAAAGAAAGGAGGGTGGGCGGGGACGTCCGGCAACGCGAGATCGTTGTCGGAAGCCCCGCCGCCCATGCCGCAATTTCCAGGTCAGCCTTCCTTCATCCACTCCGGCTCCACGTATTCCTTCACCCACATCCACTGACCCGGCTCAAACAAGTTCGTGTACTGGTTTCGCTCCGCTTGCTCGCGAGGGGTCAGCGTGCGGACATCGGGAAATTTATGCCCCTTCCGGATCATATGAACATCCGAACTGGAAGTCCTGGTGTATCCCTGCCAGATCCCCGTTTCAGGGCACAGCATGCCCGTACACAGATTCATCAGCCCGTATTTGTGGCGCTTCGCTTGTTGCTCTTCCAAACGGCGCTGTTCGCGTTCCTCCGGTGTCAAAATCTTGTATATGCGGCTTATCTCGACTATCCACAATTGCTGCGGAAGTGATCCATCCACCGGATTTATGTAACCAAGATCGACATCGATTGGAAACTTACTCCCTGGAACGTCTTTCGAGCGATAGCGAAAGGACTGCAAATTGGGAGCACTGGGGGTGCGCCCCCTCATTTCATTTCCATATTCGCGATTCCCTCGAGAGTCAACCCAATAGTCCTCTAACTGGAGAAGCGACTTGATTTCCGTGTCAGGTAGATTGGCAACCCTTGTGTCAACGACAATTCTTACCCCAGCCGGAACAATTTTCACCTTATCGCGATCATCACTGTAGTCCTCTGGATCGTCGCCAGTGGAAAATTCAATCTTCGTCCCGCGCAGCGCATGATTTTTGTATTTATAAAGAAACCCTTTTGCCGGATGGTGCGTCCATGTTGTGTAATTTGTTCCGAAGACAATATGCTCAGGATCGTATGGTGCATCATCGCGCAGGATCGCCATTGCTGTTTTAAGGATGGTGCGCAGCATGACACGCTGCTCTTCGTCGGTCGTCTGCATTTCAAATCCCTCCCCCAATGGCTTGAAGTGAAGCATCGTATCCTCCTGTGCATGTACCGGGGTTGCGCACGAAAGCACGATCAGGACGGTCCCAATAGGCTTGCACCACTTCCGCACACGCATAAGCATCTTCTTCATGTAACTGGCTCCGGTATCCATCTTCGAAATTCACCATCTTGGTCGCCATTTCTGGCGACACTCTCAACAGCTTGCACACCTCGGCCTGTGCAATTGGCACATCGGGTTTCACATAGGCTCCGCCCGTCTGATTTTGCATGTACGAAATCATCCAGTAATAATGGAAAATCAACATACGATGAAGTCCGGCGGCAACCCGTACATCATCGGGAATTTTCGCCTTCTCTGAGACCTCAAAAATCTCCTTTGGAGAGTCAGCCTTATATACTTTTATTGCCTGAGAGAAGATTACATAGTCGCTCGGATGTTGTTGAAGCAAGGCCATCATCCAGAATGTTTGCTGGCAATGTCGCGCTTCGTGATAAAGCAGGTCCGCGAAGGCCTTCAGGGTGCCGTCCAAGGCAGTCGCATTATTCGATGATGTAACGATTTTCGCGACTTCTCTCTCCTGGATAGCAATTACCCAGTATCTGCCAACAAATGACGCACTGACATCCGGGCGCATGTTGTATCTGGCTGCGCCTTCCGTTGCATTAACAATATCGATCGTGGGAGTCGCAGCATTTGATCTCATCCGGTCACCTGAAGAACCTCGTGGCAATCCAAACGGCCCCGCCGCAAGGGCGGTATTCAATACATTGCCAACCGCGAGAGCGATACTCTCTTTTGCCTCGTCCGATATCTCGCCGCTCAACGTATTGAACTTGCCCCACTCGATCCCAGTGAGTGCCTTCTTAATCGCCGCCGCATAGGCCTTTGTCACCGGATACTCGACATCCCGGCGCACCGGCATGTCCGGAGGCGTATCGCCGTGTTTAGCCCCGTCGATGAAGTGATGGAAGCGCAATCCGAAGTTGAGCGGGTCGCAGCTCGCGAACGCGGCCGGCTGACTCGCGGACGTCGCCCCCTGTTCCGGCGTGCTGACCTTCTTGCCCTTGATCGTTGTGGTGCGTTTGTCGGCGTTCGGCGCCCTGGCGGTGTATGGCGTCGTGTTATCGCGCACGATGGCGGCCCGGTTCACCGCAATCACCTTGTCCGGATCGCTCGCCGCCAGCAGCTCCACCGTGCCGAACGCGATGTCATGGCTCGTCACCACATCCGTTTCGCCCAGCTCGTTGCTCACGCCCTCTATCACGCGTCCGTTGTCGAGCGTGATCCGGTACGGCTGGTTCGGCAGCGCAAACCCGCTGTCATGCTCCAACAGCACGAAGTGCGCCGCATACTGCCCCGGATTGTCGGGCGTGACCGGCAGGCGTATTGGTCGCACCTGCGCTTCGTCTGTCTGATGACTGCCGGCATAGATCGTATGTTCGCCAGCCGTCCGCACCACGTAACCCTGATCGCTGATGCGAACCTCCGTACTGCCGGCGTGCAGCACGATTTCCTCTGCCGCATGCAGGTGGATACTGTCGGCCGTGCTCGTGATCCGGATTGCCTTCTTGGCGGTTACGTCGATACCATCGGTCCGCGCCTCGATGCGCACTTTCCCCGCTGCGGCGACGAGCGCCATGCCCGCCTTGTGCACGAACAGAGAGAACGCATTCGACACGCTCGCGAACAGCGAACGCCCCACGGCAATCCCGACATGCCGGCCGCTCGTGACCGCCACATCCTCTCCGCTCGCGATATGGGCGCTACGTTCGGCCGCGAAACTGATCCCCGCCGGCCCGGCCATCACAATGTCCGGTTCCGTCAGCTCCGGGAAGTCATCCGCGCCGCCGGACGGTGTTCCCCGAATCGCATCGTTACGCGCCTTGATCGCACGGGTGACATCGCTCTGGTCCGTGCCACGTTGCTGTGCGTCGTGCTGTTGCGCCAAATTCGTCAGGCTTTCCTGCAGTTCGCGCGCCTGCGTCAGCCGGCCTACAGCCTCTTTGGCGTCCTTCGCGTGGCCAGGACCGCCCGGTTGACCGTCCGTCGACACGAACAAACCCTTCAACGCTCGCACCACGCCCCAATCGTCGGTGCGAAGGTCGAAGCCTTTGCCGCGTGCATCCNGTTGCGACGTACCGGCATCGCTCGCAATCTGCGTCTGGATTTGTTCCCGCGTATCGTCGATCGCGAGATGGCCGGATGCAGTGCCGTGAAGCTCCTTGCCGCGCAGCACCGACAGCGCATGATTGTGCGGCAGGTCCAGCACGGGCTGGCGGAACGCGTTGACGGCACTGCCGATAATCACCGGCAAATCCGGGTCGCCGTAGTAATGCGACACGGCCACTTCATGGCCGATACGCGGCAGGAACGTCGCGCCCATGTCTACGCCTTGCCACGGCGACAGCACGCGCAGCCAGATACCCGAATGCTCGTCGTGCCGGCCCTGCCGATCCCATTGAAACTGCACCTTGACCCGGCCGTATTGGTCGGTCCAGATTTCCTGTTCGGCGGGACCGACGACAATGGCCTTCTCCGGCCCGCTCATGACGGGCTTGCGGACGCTGCGTTCCAGGCGGAACGGCTCGTTCGTCGGCAACAGTTCGAACTGCGCATCGACGCGATACGTCTGCGCGCCGCCGGTCCGCCCCGTGACCTCCTCAATGTCAAGCGCACACGACACAACGAGGTATTCGCGATTCGCCGCCTGCTGCGGATAGCCGGTCAACGTAAAGGTGTATCCGACCGTCAGGCCACGCAGATTCCCTTTCCCGTTCGCGCGCCGCCCTGTGCAACGCTGCGCCTCAAGTTGAACGTTTGCGAAGTGGTGCGCTTCACGAGCCGTATCGTTCGGCTGGCCCGTGAGCCCTTGCGCGCCCGCGAGCGGCTGACTGTAATCGCCCCAACCGTATAGCTCGCCGTCTGCGCTTGCGGTCAGGCGAGGGTTTTCCGCCGTGGTCGCCAGATCGGCGCGCGGGCGTGTGTAGTCGTAGTCCGTCACGGTCACGCGTCCGGGCGTTAAGCGGCTGGTCACGGACAGCGTGTGAATGTGTTCCTCGTCGATATGCTGACCATCGGGCGGCAGATAACGCAGCGTCTCGTAGGCCGCGCCGTGCGGACGATGACCGCCCATCGAGTCGCACAGAACCAGACGATGATGGCCGCCGTCGTGCTCGAACCACCACCAGATTCCCCATTCTTCCCAAAGGCGTTGCAGGAACGCCCAGTCCGATTCAAACGCCTGTCGCTGCACATCGCGTGTCGGGTACACACCCCGAAATGCACCGAGACGCTGATCGACGGGATAGGGATATTTCGCGAGCACCGCGTCGGTGATTTCAACGACGGTCATATCCTGGAACAGGCGGCAATCCTGCGTCAGCGTTGCGCGATAGAGCCACGGGCGTAGTTCCAGTTCGTACAGAATCGAGTCGCGATCCTGACCGGCGATCCGGGCCGCTTCGACCAGCCCGGTGATCTCGCGCGTGCCTGCGCCGATGTTGCCAAGTCCGGCGGCGCCGGCCAGCCCCGAAATGAACCGCCCTTTGCCTTCTAGCTGGATCGACACCGTCACTTCCGTGCCGACTATCTTGTCCAGATCGAGATCGGCCGTGCGACTGGGGGAGACCGCATAGGCGTCGTCGGTCCGCAACGTGACGAGGTAACGGCATGCATCGAGACGGCCAATGGTTTCGATGCCTTGCAACCGAACTGGAACAAAGACCGGCAGCGCATCCATGCCGTAGGTGGGTAACGCCGCGCCGGAGATGGACAGCGTTCGGGCCTGGGTAAAAATCTCCATTTACTCTGCCCCTGCCGTTCGCTGGCCAATGACGATTGCACCGCAGCCGGTTTTGTCGCCGCGATATCCGACCAGGCGGCCACGGTGCGTGCTTGGACCGCTTGCCAGCAGCGGAAAAACGCCACCACATTTCGGATAACGAACGCCATGGCCGTCCAGCGCCACGCCGATTCCAAGATGTTTCAGGTCGTTCGCGCATTCGATGACTTCGCCGTCGTGGTCGGTTTGGTCCCCCAGGCGGACCATTTCATGGCCTTGTCCATTCTTCATCAGTGATCTCGCATCTCACGTGGAACGAGATTGATAACGCGGAAATGCAGCGTCGCCTATGGGATGAATACGATTTTTCCGATCTTGATCGTGAGGCGGGTACGCACCCATCATCAACGGGAGTGATGACACTCCCCTTTTTCTGCGGATTTGACCGGGGCCGGCTGCACCGACAACACTAGCCCGCAGTGCCGCATGCGTAGCGACGAAGACGGCACGCGCCCGCCCCCCTTCAGAGTCCGCCATGTACCCGACCGACACCGTGCAATCCCCGAGCGCCGCCCGGCCGCTCGCCGACCGGCAGCTTCGCCGGATCGTCATCGCCTCCGTCGCCGGCAACGCGATGGAGTGGTACGACTTCTTCGTGTACGGCACGGCCGCCGCGCTCGTGTTCGGCCACGTGTTCTTCCCGCCCGGCGCATCGCCGCTCGCGGGCAGTCTCGCCGCGTTCGCGGCGTTCGCACTCGGCTTCGTCGCGCGGCCGCTCGGCGGGATCGTGTTCGGCCATGTCGGCGACCGCTACGGGCGCAAGGCGTCGCTCGTGTGGACACTGCTGATCATGGGTGCGTCGACGTTCGCGATCGGCCTGCTGCCGACCTACGCGCAGGTCGGCCTGTGGGCACCGGCGGCGCTCGTCGTGCTGCGGCTGCTGCAGGGCATCGCGTCCGGGGGCGAATGGGGCGGCGGCGTGCTGATGATCAGCGAGAACGCGCCGCCGGAGCAGCGCGGCTACTACGCGGCGTGGAGCCAGCTTGGTGTGGGCGGCGGCTTCGTGCTGTCGTCGGCCGCGTTTCTCGCCGCGCAGGCGCTGCCGGACGACGCGTTCCGCACCTGGGGCTGGCGGCTGCCGTTCCTCGCGAGCATCCTCATCTTCGCGATCGGCATCTATATCCGTCGCCATCTGCCGGAAAGCCGCGACTTCGAGCAGGCCGGCAAGCGCGGTGCGCATACGCATCTGCCGATCGTCGAATGCATCCGCCGCCATCCGAAAGAGATCCTGCTCGCGATGGGGCTGCGCGTCGCCGAAAACGGCGGCGCCTACATCTTCCTCGCGTTCTCGCTCGTCTACGGCAAATACGTCGGCATCCCGAACGGCGTGATGCTGACCGGCGTGATGATCGCGATGATCGTCGAAATGGGTGCGATGCTCGCGTGGGGCCGGCTGTCCGACCGGATCGGCCGCAAGCCCGTGTACCTGATCGGCGCGCTGAGCCTCGTCGCGTGTGCATTCCCGTTCTTCTGGCTGCTCGACACGCGCGCGACGCCGCTCGTGTGGCTCGCGCTGACGGTCGGCACCGCGGTGAGCCACGGCGCGATGATCGGCACGCTGCCCGCGCTGGTCGGCGAGCTGTTCAGCACCGAGGTGCGCTATTCGGGCGTCGCGCTCGGTCATGAAGTCGCGTCGATCTTCGCGGGCGGGATGTCGCCGCTGATCGCGACCGCGCTGCTCGCGCACTGCAACGCGTCGTGGCCGGTGTCGCTGTTCCTCGTTGCGCTCGGCCTCGTGACGGTCGCGACGCTATGCGCGATGCGCGAAACGCGCGTCGTGCGGGCTGGCGATTCGCACGGCGACGGGGCGTGAGCGTGCGGCGCGCCCGCACGCAGGTCGGGCCACGTCCGCCCGCCTGCTGTGGCCGATGCAGCAGCGCGCCGTGCGGCGCGGGCACCCCCACCCTGCCCGCACCGGCCGGCGCCCACGCGGCCCTGCCGCGACGGCTACATACCCGATGCCCGCTCCCGCGCGCCGTCGAATACCGGCGCCAGCCCCAGATGATCGAGCAGGCGCCCGAACTCGCCGAGCCGCTGCCGCATGTACGCGGCGACGTCGACATCCGCATAGTCGTGGAAGCCGGCCCCCGTGCGCACGCCGTCGCGCCCGGCCTCCATGTTGCGCACGACGCTGTCGGCGGGCGCAAAGCGCGGGCCGATCTCGCCGGCGAGATACGTCGACGCGTAGTACAGGATGTCGCAACCGCCCCAGTCGATGAACTCGAGCAGCCCGAGCACCGCGAAGCGCGGGCCAAAGCCGGTGCGGATCGCGGTGTCGATATCCTCAGCGCTCGCGACTCCCTCTTCCACCATGCGCGCGGCCTCGTTCATCGCGAGCGCCTGGATGCGCGGCACGATGTAGCCGGGCGCGGGCCCGCAGATCACCGGCTTCTTGCCGACGCGTTCGAGCAGCGCGGCCAGTGCATCGACGACCCGCTGATCGGTCGCATCGCTGCGGCTGATCTCGACGAGCGGCATCAGCAGCGCCGGGTTCAGCCAGTGCGCGTTCAGCATCCGTTCAGGATGCGCGACGTGGCGCTGCAGCTCGGTAATGACAAACGTCGATGTCGTCGACGCGATCGTTGCGCGCGCATCGACATGCGCGCCCAGCCAGCGCAACGCGTCGGCCTTCGCATCGAGCACTTCGGGCAGCGCTTCGAACACGATGCCGGCGTCGCGCACGGCGTCCGCCGCACCGTCGCGCGCGACCAGCGCGATACGCGCGACGACGGCGTCGGCCTGCGCGCCGTCGATACGCCCGAGTGCGACCTGCGCATGCAGCGGCCGCAGGATCTCTCCGCGCGTGCGATCCTCGAACGCACGCCATCCTTGTGCGTCGCGCGGCTTGAAGTCGATCAGCGTCACGTCGAGGCCCGCGAATGCAAAGACGAGCGCGATCCCCTGCCCCATGCGTCCTGCGCCGAGCACGTGCACGCGCGTCACGTCGATGGCGGACGTCATGCGGCGTACCCCGCATCGAGCAGCGTGCGCATCGCCTCGCGCGACAAGGCGGCAAGGCCGAGCCCGTCCAGCGTGCGCCCTTGCGCATACAGATCACGGCCGGTCACCGCCGACGCAACGCTCAGCAGCCCCTGCGCAACGGGCGTCGGCACGTTCGCCCAACGTCCGCACGACACGATGAACGACAGCCCGAGCCGGGTGTCCTCGAGCATGTAGCGATGCGTGCGCAAATCGATCTTCTCGCGCCAGTCGCCGCTGTCGGTCAGCTTGCCGTGCGCGCCGCGCCCGTACATCCATTCGTCGCCGTCGGTCGCGTAGTGGTCCGCGAGCGGAAAATGCGGCGCGCGGTAGCCGAGCGCTTCGCGCACGGCGATGCGTTCGGCGTCGAGCGCGTTCGTCACGCGGCGGATCGACGGTTGCGTGCCCTCGTTGTGGATGTCCCACGCGTCGAAGTGTTCGAGCGGCCCGGCGTTCATCAGGATCAGCGGCGGGTGGATCACCGGGCCCGCATTCATCAGCGCGCCGGACAGTGCGTCCTCGACTGGCTCGACCGACGGATAGCCCGCGCGCAGCACGTCGAACGCCCAGCCGGCAGCGTTCGCGGGAAACACACCGGTCGGCAGGCGCGTCGCATACGCGCTGATCACGACCGCGTTCTCGCCATGCTTGCGCACCAGGTACGGCAGCGTGCCCGTCTCGGCGTACGCGACGCGCGCACGGTTGCCGGCGTCGGCCGCCGCGCGCGCGAACACGAAGCTGCCGAACGTGCCGGGCGGCAGGAACACGACCTGGCCGTCCTCGAGCAGCGGCGCGACCTGCGCGGCGAGCGCGTCGTGCGAAACGGCCGGCAGCGGCACCACGACGAGCCGCGCGCCGCGCAGCGCGGCCGCGAGATCGTCGGTCAGGCGGACCGCGCCGGGCGCGCCGCCGAGCGGCACCGTGCGCTTGCCGCGATAGTCGGTCACGTCCAACGCGCCGAGCTCGCGCAGCCGCGCATGCGGTTCGCGGTCGCGCCGCCACCACGTCACGTCGTGGCCCTTCTCGAACAGGTCGATCGCGGCCGCATGGCAGCCGTGGCCGCCGCCCAGTACACATACCTTCATCGTTGTCTCCTGGTGAGTGAGTGGTTCCGAGATTACGGGGCGGCGCGCATCGCGTCGCTTCGAAACGCGCAACGGCACGCCCGTTCGCGCAACGCAATCGCGGCGACACGCATCGCGCCGCGCCCACGCATCCGACACGAGGCCACCCCATGGATATCGCGCTCTCCCGACATGCGCCGAACCGGCTCGGCACGCTGCATGCGCCCGACGAAGTCGAACGCGCGGTCGCGCACCGGCTCGGGCCGCACCGGATGGCCGCGCGCGGCTGCGATCCGTTTCACGCGGAGCTGTACGAGGTGCCGCTGCATCGCGGCGCGCTGCTCGAGCTCTGCTACGGCCGCGAAACGCGCATCGATTTCGGCGACGATGCCGATCATTTCCTGTTCCGGCTGACGCTGTCGGGTGCGTGCGAGCTGCGGGCCGGCCATGGGGTCGCGCGTGCGGGCCCCGGGGAACTGACCGTATCGTCGCCGGCGCTCGCGAGCCGCCTGAGCACGAGTCCCGATTGCCGCAACCTGGTGCTGCGGCTCGAACGCGGCGCACTCGAACGCAAGCTGCAGGACATGCTGCACGCGACGCTCACGCGGCCGCTGCACTTCGATCTCGCCGCCGGCGGCAACGACGCGGGCACCGCGCTCGTGTTGCCAACCTTCGAATACCTGTGCCGGCTCGGCGCGCAGCCGCACATCGGCGCGTCGGCGACGACGTTCGGCGCCGATCTCACGGCATGGCTGATGTCGCTGCTGCTCACGCGCCTGCCGCATTCGTACAGCGATGCGCTGGCGCGCGGCACGCCACCGCTACCGGCGCACGTGCGCCGTGCATGCGACCACGTCGACGCGCATCTGGGCGACCCGCTCGCGCTCGCTGCGCTGGCGGGCGTCGCGGGCGTCGCGCCGCGCACGCTGCAGCACGCGTTTCGCGCGTTCCTGAACACCACGCCGGCCGCCTACGTGCGCGAGCGCCGGCTGGCCGCGGTGCACGCCGCGCTGCAACGCGGCGACGCACGCAGCGTGACCGACGTGCTGATCGCGCACGGCATTCACGGCTTCGGCCATTTCGCGAAGACCTACGCGCGGCGTTACGGCCACGCGCCTTCCGTCACCGCGAGGCAAGCACGATGACGCACTCCGCCACCGGCCGGCCGCCGGCCCGCAACGAAGCCGCGCCGCACGACGCGGACGCACCCGACGGCCTGCGCGTGCAGGACCTCGACCTGAACCTGTTAAAGACGTTTCGCGCGGTCTATACGGAACGGCATGTCGGCCGAGCGGCGTTGCGGCTCGGTGTCACGCAGCCGTCGGTCAGCTACGCGCTCGGCCGACTGCGGCTGATGTTCCGCGACGCGCTGTTCGTGCGCACCGGCACCGGCGTCGAGCCGACGCCGCGCGCGCAGCGGCTCGCCGTGTCGGTCGACAAGGCCCTCGCGATCCTGCAGGACGTGCTCGACGAAGGCTCGCGGTTCGCGCCGGACAGCACACAGCGCGTGTTCCGGCTGCACATGAGCGACTTCGCGGCGAGCGCATTCCTGCCGACGTTGCTCGCGGCATTCGACCGGCGCGCACCGGGCGCGGTGATCGAGACGCTGCACGTCGACGAATGCCAGCTCAACGTCGCGCTCGAATCGGGCCGCATCGATTTCGCGCTCGGGCATTTCGCGGACGCGTCGAGCCATTTCCAGCGCACCGCGCTGCTGCACGAGCGCTGCGTGCTGCTGATGCCGCGCCGCACCGCGCAGCGCATCGCGCTGCCCGACGATTTCGTGCTCGACAGCGACGCGCCGGACACGTTGCGCTTCGTTGCGGTGACGGCGCATCCGCAGTCGATGCAATTGCTGGCGCGGCACGGGCTGATGCCGCGCGTGCGTGCGGCGCTGCCCGACTTCATGGTGGTGCCGGCCTTGCTCGAACAAGGCGATTACGCGCTGATCCTGCCGGAAACGATCGCGATCACGTTCGCCGCGCGGCAGCCGTGTGCACTGTACGAGATCGCAGGTGCCGGCGAATGGGCGGTCAATGCGTACTGGCACCGGCGCTTCGATGCGGACCTGGGCCACCGGTGGTTGCGTGCGCTGCTGCTGGAGTTGTTCGATATCGGCCGGCAGGCGCCGTTCGACGCATGGCTCGCGCCACAACCGCCCGCCTGCGCGTAGCGGCGCGGGCGGACAGGGGCAACCGTCGGCGATCAGAACGACGTGAGGATGCCCGCGACGATCGAGCTGGCGGTCGCGCCGGGTTTGGCGACCGCGACGCCGCCACCCGCCGCGCCGTTGACGACGAAGCGCGCATGCGCGCCGTTGCGCACCATCGCGGCGCCCGTGTACAGCACCGTGCGTTTCGACAGCGGATAGTCGAAGCGGATGCCGTACGAATCGGCGTTGCCGTCGCTGTCGGCGACCTTCCGGTAATGGCCGATGCTCAGCAGCAGCGATGCGCGTCCGATCGGCACCGTCGCGCTGAGTTCCATCGTGTCGCTGTGCGGATACGCGCTCTGGCTGTCGATCGCCGCCGCGACGTCCGGGCCGCCGCGATGCCGCATGTACAGCGCGGCGACCTTCACGACGTTGAAGTCGTACGAGATCGCGCCGACCGTGTAGTTGCCGTTCGCGGCCGGGCTCGTGTCGCCGAGCGCGGACGCGGCGACCGGGCTGAACTTCTGCTGCATGTAGTCGACGTCGACCGACAACCCGCCGCGTACATAGTTGAGCCCCGCGCCATACGTGTCGCCGAGCGTCGCCGGCTGGCCGGCCGCGCCGTTGGTGCCGCGCGCGGCCATCGCACGCAGCATGAAGCCCGCATAACGCGGCGACGTGTAGCGCATCGAGTTGCGCACGCGCAGGAACGCGGGCCCGACGAAGTTATTCGTCGCGTTGCCCCATGCGAGGCCCGCGCCGAGGCCCGGCAGGCTGTACGTGACGAGCGTGGTGTGCACGATCGTGTAGAGCTCGCCGAACTGCACGCCGCCGAACGGCCCGGTGATGCCGACCCACGCCTCGCGGCCGAACAGCGCGCTGCTGTTCGACAGCGCGCCGCTCGCCGCGTTGAAGCCGTCCTCGAGCTTGAAGATCGCCGCGTAGCCGCCGCCGAGATCCTCGACGCCCTTCAACCCCCACTGCGATGCCCACAGGTTGCCGCTGCCCATGCGCGTTACATGGTTCGGCCCGGCGTTCGCGTACTCGATCGCGGTATCGACGCGGCCGTAGAGCGTCACGCTCGATTGCGCGACAGCCGGCAGCGATGCGCACGCAAGAACCGCGGCAGCCAGCGTGGCAAGCGGTGTGGCAAGCCGGTCGGCCCGCCCGTTCGGATGGTTCATCTTGGTCGTCCCGTAGAGATTGCGGCGCCTGTCGGCATCGCGCCGCTTGATGTGAAGCGCGTTCGCCATCCCGTGCGAACGCTGCCGATCAAAAACGGGCCGAGTCTAGGAACGACAATTTCGGACGTCGACGCAATCCGCTCTATAACGCTTATAGATGTGCCGCATGATGCGCGCGCGCCCCGCCGCACGCACGTTGCGCGGCGGCCCGTGCGCACGGCCTCGGTGTTTTCTTTATCCGGGTCGGTAAATGTCCGTGTGGCGCGGCTGTCACTCCGGCTATGGCGGCCGAATTTGGCCGACTACGCTGCATCTCCGATCGTGTCACCCGCACGCTTTCGCGCCGCGACGGCGCCCGGCCCGCGAGGCCCACGCCGCGCTTTTTCACCGCCCGCTCCTGGAGAATCCGCATGTCCGCACCCACGGCCCGCGCTGCCGACGGCAAGCGCTATACGTACGAATGGTATGTCGTCGTCATCTGCATGCTCGCGTATGTCTTTTCGTTCGTCGATCGCCAGGTGCTCGTCCTGATGATCGAACCGATCAAGCGCGACCTGCATCTCACCGACACGCAGTTCAGCCTGCTCAACGGCTTCGCGTTCTCGCTGTTCTACGCGGTGATGGGGCTGCCCGTCGCGTATCTCGCCGACCGCTACGCGCGCCCGCGCATCATCTCGCTCGGCATCGCGCTGTGGAGCGTCGCGACCGCCGCGTGCGGGCTCAGCCAGCAGTTCGTGCAGATGTTCATCGCGCGGATGGGCGTCGGCGTCGGCGAGGCCGCGCTGTCGCCCGGCGCGTATTCGATGCTCGCCGACTACTTCCCGAAGGAGAAGCTCGGCCGCGCGATTGCCGTGTATTCGCTCGGCTCGTTCATCGGCGGCGGTGTCGCGTTCCTGATCGGCGGCTACGTGATCGCGCTGCTCAAGCATGCGAGCGCATTCACGCTGCCGGTCGTCGGGCAGGTGCACGCCTGGCAGGTCACGTTCCTGATCGTCGGGCTGCCGGGGATTCTCGTCGCGCTGCTGTTCACGGCGACCGTGCGCGACCCGCAGCGCAAGGGGCTCGCGCAGGATCGCTCGGGCACCGTGCGGCGCGTGTCGATGCGCGACTCGTTGCGCTTCGTCGGCACGCATCGCGCGACCTTCGCGTGCCACTACCTCGGCTTCTCGTTCTATGCGATGACGCTGTACTGCCTGCTGAGCTGGACGCCCGCGTTCTATATCCGCCGCTTCGGGATGACCGCCGTCGAAGCCGGCTACACGCTTGGCATCGTGCTGCTCGTCGCGAATACGGCCGGCGTGTTCTGCGGCGGCTGGCTCAACGACTGGCTGCTGCGCCGCGGCCGCACCGATGCGCCGATGCGTGCCGGCGCGATCGGCGCCGCGTGCATGGTGATTCCCGCGACGCTGTTCACGCAGCTCGACAGCCTGCCGGCGTCGCTCGCGATGCTCGTCGTCGCGATGTTCTTCGCGTCGTTCCCGATGCCGACGTCGACCGCCGCGATGCAGACGCTCGCGCCGAACCAGATGCGCGCGCAGATCTCCGCGCTGTTCCTGCTCGTGTCGAACCTGATCGCGCTCGGCATCGGCACGACCGTCGTCGCGCTGTTTACCGATCGCGTGTTCGGCGTGCCGGCGGCGGTCGGTCATTCGATGTCGATCGTCAACGTCGCGGCAGCCACGCTCGCCGCGCTGCTGCTGGCGGTCGGATGCCGGCACTATCGCTACAGCCTCGATCGCGAACGTGGCCATGCGTCGGTAGCCGCGCCGCAGGCGGCCGAGGCAGGCAACGCGATCGCCGTCCGCTGAACATCGAGCGTAATCGGTCGCTCGACCATCATCCATCCCACTGATTCAAGCATCGCTTTTTAATCGATTTGATTTATGCGATGCCCATCCCTATTCTCGGTTGCATGACGGCGCGGCATCAGCCGCGCCGGTTTTCTCCCTACCCCACGGAACACCCCATGCAAGCGAACCGCCACCAGGTCCGGATCGACGCGCTGATCGACGCGGCGCAGGACATCCGCTGTTTCCGGGTCTCGCGCGTCGACGGCCAGCCGTTCGATGCGTACGAACCGGGCGCCCATATCGACGTCACCGCGCCATCCGGCGTCACGCGGCAATACTCGCTGTGCGGCCGCCCCGACGAGCGCGGCAGCTATCTGTTCGCGGTGAAGAAGGAAGCGCAGTCGCGCGGTGGCTCGCGCTCGCTGCACGACGACGTGCGCGTCGGCGCCGAGCTGTCGATCGGCGCGCCGCGCAACCTGTTTCGTCTGACGGATGAGGCGAGTGCAGAACCGTTCGCGTCGCACGTGACGTTTCATTACGGGATCGACCCCGATGCGCTTGCGGCCGAACTCGGCCGCTGCGTCGAGGCGATCGACTCGAAAGCGCACGTCTATACGTGCGGCCCCGGTCCTTTCATGGATGCCGTCGTCGCCGCGGCGGCAACTCGGATTCCCGAGGACGCGATTCATCTCGAACGCTTCGCGGCGGAACCGGCCGCGGCCGACGCCGCCGCGGATGCCGCCCCGGCGGACGGCTTCGAAGTGCGCCTGCAGCGCAGCGGCCAATCGGTGCGCGTCGCGCCCGACACGTCGATCGTCGATGCGCTCGCGCAAATCGGCATCGAGGTCGATACGTCATGCGGCGAAGGCGTGTGCGGCACCTGCATGGTGCCGGTGCTCGACGGCGAGCCCGATCATCGCGATCACTGCCTCAGCAAAGCCGAGCGTGCGAGCAACACGGTGATCTGCTGCTGCGTGTCGCGTGCGCGCTCGGCGGTGCTCGTCCTCGATCTTTGATGTGTCGGATGTGTCGGATGTGTCGGATGTGTCGGATGTGTCGGATGTGTCGGATGTGTCGGATGTGTCGGATGTGTCGGATGTGTCGGATGTGTCGATGTGTCGATGTGTCGATGTGTCGATGTGTCGATGTGTCGATGTGTCGATACGTCGATGCGTCGATGCGTCGATGCGTCGATACGTCGATGCGTCGATGCGTCGATACGCCGGATGCATCGATATACTGACATTCCGGCACGCGCGCCCGCCACGCGCCGCGCACCGCGCACCGCGCAGCCGTCACGCGTCGAACCGCTCGACGATCTCGGCGAGCAGCGCGCGCATCCACGCGTTGCCCTCGTCTTCGTGGAAATGCTCGTGCCAGTGCATCGTCACCGGCGCGGGCGGCAGCGTGACGGGCAGGTCGTAAAGCCGGAACCCGTTATCGCGGTTCAGAATCTGCGCGAGCCGCCTCGGCAGCGTCGCATAGAGATCGGTGACCGACAGCACGCTCGGCAGCGCGACGAAGTGCGGCACTTCGAGCGCGATGTTGCGGCCAACGCCCTGCGCGCGCAACGCATCGTCGAGCGCGTGGTGACTGTGCTCGACCGATTTCACGTTGACGTGCGCGGCGCGCACGAACTGGTCGAGGCTCAGCGCGGCGCCGCTCGGCAGCCCGCGCCGGCGGCCCGTCATGCACACGTAGGTTTCCTCGAACAGCACCTGGTGGCGCGTGCGCGGCATCAGCTCGGGCAGGTTGCCGATCGCGAAATCCAGCCGGCTCGCGCGCAACGCTTCCTCGATCTCCTCCACCGGCAGCGGCTGCACGCTCAGCGTCACGCGCGGTGCACGCTCGCGCAGCGCCTGGCAGATCGCCGGCAAGTACGCCATCTCGCCCGCATCCGACAGCGACAACCGGAACGTGCGCGTGCTGGTGGCCGGATCGAAGCGCTCCGCGTAACGCAGCGCCACGCGCACCATGTCGAGCGCCTTGCCGACGATGCCCGCGAGTTCGAGCGCGACCGGCGTCGGCTGCATGCCCGCGCGCGTGCGCACGAACAGCGGATCGTCGAACAGCGTGCGCAGCCGCCCGAGCGAATAGCTGACGGCCGGCTGCGACAGCGCGAGCCGCTCGCCGGCCTTCGTCAGGCTGCGTTCCTCGACGATCGCCTGGAATACGCGCAACAGGTTCAGATCGAGATGATCGACCGATGTCATCGTGACCTCAATCATTTGCCATATTTATTTGACCATCAATTTTAGATCAATTTGACGGATATGTAGCGAAAGACGAGACTGGTCTTCCGACGCTGCGCACGGCGCGGCCCGATTTCGCGACTCTTTCCCCACGACGACGATGAGCGACATTCCCTACCAGACGATCGACACCCGCGCGCTGCACGGCTTCGCGCAGCCCGACCGCATCGCGCCCGCGATGTATCACGACCCCGCGCTGTTCGAGGCCGAGCTCGACCGCATCTTCTACCGCACCTGGATCTGGGTCGCGCACGAAAGCGAGCTGCCGAACCCGGGCGACTTCATCACGACGACGATCGGCCGCCAGCCGGTGATCGTCGTGCGCGACAAGACCGGCGAGATCAACGTGCTGCAGAACCGCTGCCGCCATCGTGGCGCGACCGTGTGCGAATCGCACAAGGGCAACGCGAAGGGCTTCACGTGCCCGTATCACAGCTGGTCGTACGCGCTCGACGGCACGCTGCGCGCGCTGCCGTACGGCGACGGCTACGAAGGCGTGTGCGAGAAAGGCGACCTGCCGCTCGTGAAGCTGCGCGTCGGCGTGTACCAGGGGCTGATCTTCGCAAGCTTCAACGACGCCATCGAACCGCTCGAGGATTTCCTCGGCGGCGCGAAGCCGTGGATCGACCTGTTCATGAAACAGGGCGCCGGCTACCCGATCAAGGCGAACGGCGAGCACAAGTTCAAGTTCAAGGGCAACTGGAAGATCCAGCTCGAGAACACGACCGACCTCTATCACTTCCCCGTCGTGCACAAGTCGTGGATGAAGTCGATCGACGACGAGACGGCCGCCGCGATCACGAGCTTCATGACGAGCGAGGACGCGTTCTGCCGCGGGCTCGGCAACGGCCACAGCCTCGCGGTGCTGATGCCCGAACTGATCGATCTCGATGAAGACGACGGCGCGCCGCTGCCCGAGCGCTTCGCGCCGCTCGCGGCGAAGCTCGCCGAGCGCCACACGCCGGAAGAAGTGCGCCGCATCGTGCGTTCGCTGATGGGTGTCGGCTTCAACCTGAACCTGTTCCCGAACCTCGCGCTGTCGATGGCGTTCTTCCGCGTGCTGCGGCCGATCTCCGCGAACGAGACCGAGATTCGCCACGTCGCGCTCGCGATGGACGGCGGCCCGGACGAAGCGAATCGCGAGCGGCTGCGCATCCACGAGCACTTCCAGGGCCCGTTCGGCTTCGGCAGCCCCGACGACGCGGAAGCATGGGAGCGCGTGCAGCGCGGCGCGCATGCGGGCCCCGACGTGCCGATCCTCGTGAATCGCGGGCTGAACCGCGAGACGACCGCCGCGAACGGCGAAAAGACCGCGCATGCGACCGACGAGACGGGCATGCGCGAGGCCTACCAGCAATGGCGAAAAATGATGGAGCAACAGTGATGGACGACCGCAACGCCCTTTTTTCCGAGCAGACCTTCGCCCGCGCGGTCGAATTCGTGTGGCGCGAAGCCGAGATGCTCGACCGCCGCGACTATCGCGGGTGGCTCGACCTGTGGGAGCCGGCCGGTCACTACGTGGTGCCGATCGATCCCGACGCGACCGATTTCGCCGCGACGCTGAACTACGTGTTCGACGATCAGGACATGCGCGAGAAGCGCGTGCAGCGGATGGTGTCCGGCTACTCGGCGTCGGCGACCGACGCGGCGCGCACGGTGCGCACCGTGTCGCGCTTCACGCTGGAAAGCGGCAGCGCCGGCACCATCGAGCTGAAATCGGCGCAGGTCGTCGTCGCATACAAGCGCGGCGTCGCGACGCTGTTCGCGGCCGACGTCACGCACAAGCTGCACGTCGATGCCGAAGGCGAGATGCGGATCGCCGAGAAGGTCGTGCGCCTGATCGACTCGACCGAAGCGCTCAGCGCGATCGGCTTCCTGCTGTAAGCGATCGCCGGTTCGCCGCCGCCAGCGTAACGGTGAACCAGTCACCTTCACCTGTAAGCGGCCACCGGTTCGCCGTCGCCGGCGCAACGGTGAGCCGGTCACCTTCACCTTTCCCGACGACCATGCCCACACTCGAAGTTTTCCTGCCGGCCGGCCATGACGACGCACGCAAGGCCGAACTGATCGCACGGCTCAGCCACGCGACCGTCGACGCGATCGGCGCGCCGATCGAATCGGTGCGCGTGCTGCTCACCGAATTGCCGGCGACGCATATCGGTCTCGGCGGCCGCACGGCGGCCGATGATGCGCCGCCGTCGCTGCCGGTGATCGTCGCGATCCTGATCGCCGGCCGCACCGACGAGCAGAAGCGCGCGTTGATCGCGGCACTTTCCGACGCCGCCGCGACCGTGCTCGATGCGCCGTTGCAGGCGACGCGCGTGATCATCAAGGACATCCCGAACACCGATTTCGGGATCGGCGGCCAGACCGCGCGGGCGCTGGGGCGCTGATCGTGGGCCGGGCGTCGCTCCATCGTGCGCCGCCGCCCTGCCGTGATGTCAGTGATGCCCCTGGCGGCCGCGACGCAACGCAGCGGCTATGCGTGCGCTGCGCCGGCAAGCGGCAGCGTCACGCGGCAGTCGAGCCCGCCGCCTTCGGCCGGGCTCGCGCGGATACGGCCGCCGTGGCGCGTGACGATGCTCTTGCACAGCGACAGCCCGATCCCGTTGCCGCCCGCCTTCGACGACGAAAAGCCGTCGAACAGCCGGTCATGCGCACCTTCGGCGATACCGGGGCCGTTGTCGATCGCGCGCAGTTCCGCGTGCCCGTCGACATTCGCGGTGCCGAGCGTCAGCGTGCATGGCGCGCGCTCGCAGCCGGCGAATGCCTCGATCGCGTTGAAGGCGAGGTTGAGCATCACCTGCCCGATCAGCACGCGCTCGCAGCGGATCGGCAGCGGCGCATCGGCCTGCACGATCGCGACCGTCACGCCCGCCTCCTTCGCGCGCAGCTCGATGAAATATGCGACGTCGGCGAGGATCTCGCGCAGGTCGGCGAGCGCGACGACCGGCTCGCGCTTCACGATGAACTCGCGCACGCTCTTGATGATCAGCGCCGCATGCTCGGCCTGCCGGTCCGCGCTGCGCAGCCCCCAGATCGCATCGTCGACGGCGCCGCGCCCATTCAGCCGCTGCACCGCGCCCTCGATGAAGTTGCGCACGGCCGCGAGCGGCTGGCTCAACTCGTGCGCGATCACGCTCGCCATCTCGCCCATCGCGTTGTAGCGGCCCGCGTATTCGAGCATCCGCGCCTGCGCTTGTCGCGCATCCTCGATCGCGACTTCGTCGCTCACGTCGCGAAACTGCACGAGCAGCCCGTCGAGATCACCTTCGATCTCGACCTGCCGGCACAGGATGCGCAGCCAGCACGTCGAACCGTCGCGCCGCACGATCCGGTAACGCTGCGGCTCGGACGGGCACGCGGACGGCGCATCGCGCAGTTGCGCGACGAGCCGGTCGCGGTCGGCCGCGCTGCAATAGTCGAGCACCTCGCCGAGCGCTTCGTCCGGCGCGAGCCCGAGCACGCGACGGCCCGACTCGCTGATGAACTGCACGCCGCCGTGCGGCGTCACGACCGCGATCCCTTCGTCGAGATCCTGCATGAACTCGCGCAGCCGTGCCTCGTAGCGGCGCAGTTGCTGGCGCACCGCCTCTTCCGCGCTGATGTCGCGGAACTGCACCATCACGACGTCGCGCCCGCGCAGCGGCACATAGGTGGCGGTCGCCTCCGACAGCATGTCGACGCCCGTGCGCGAGCGGTAGCACCACTCGTACACCTGCGGCCCGTCGACGAGCGCGCGATCCCACGCGCTCACCGCGATTTCGCGGCGGTATTTCGGTTCGGGACGCGTCATGTCCGGCGCCTTCAGCGGCAGCAGCTCCTCGACGGAAAAGCCGAGCGCGATGCACGCGGCGCGGTTCGCCCACACGATCGCCTTGGTATGCGCGTCGTGCAGCAGCACGCAGGTGGTCAACGCGTCGAGCAGCCGGTGGAAATCGTCTTCGTCGGGAAAACTCATGATCGTCTTCGGATAAGGTCGCGCGGCATCGCGCGGCCGGAAACCCAACATAGCACCGGCGCGCGCCGCCCGCATCTGAAGATTTCTTTAGTCCGGCACGGAACGTCACCAGTCGCACGGCCCTACGCACCAATTGCCGCGTGTTTTCGGCGTTTCTAGACTAGGTCCATGCAGTGTCCATTCCCGCAATCGAACCCCATCCCCAGGAGACAGCCATGCCCAATGCCGCCCTCGCCATCGACGCCGCGCCCCCCTCGCCGCATGCGGTCCGCGAAGTGGCCGCGCGGGTGTCGCCCCTCGACGCGGTGATCGAGACCGTCGCCGCGCGCCGCGACGAATTCGACCGCCTGTCGCACGTGCCGCGCGACGTGATCGCGCTGTTCAAGGAAGCCGGCATCTATCGCGCGGGCACGCCGCGCCGGTTCGGCGGCGATGCGCTCGCGCCGACCGCGTTCCTCGACATGATCGAGCGGATCGCGACCGCCGACGGGTCGGCCGCGTGGGTCGCGAGCTTCGGCTCGGCCAACGCCTATCTCGCCGCGCTGCCGCTCGCCACGCAGGCCGAACTGTACGCGAGCGGCCCCGACCAGGTGTTCGCGGGCGGGCTGTTCCCCGTGCAGCCGGCGCAGGCGGCACCCGGCGGCTGGCGCGTGACCGGCACGTGGAAGTTCGCGAGCGGCTGCAAGGGCGCCGACTGGCTCGGCGTCGGCATCGCGGTGCCCGGCGCGCAGGATGCCGCGCCGAACAAGCCGCGCACGGCCGTGTTCCGTGCCGCTGAAGTCGAGATCGTCGAGAACTGGAGCGTGGTCGGCATGCAGGGCACGGGCAGCCACGACCTGCGCGTCGACGACCGCTTCGTGCCCGAGGCGTGGACCTTCGTGCGCGGCGGCGAGGCGACCGTCGACGAGCCGCTGTACCGCTATCCGACCGTCGCGTATGCGGCGCAGGTGCTCGCCGTGGTCAACCTCGGGCTGGCCCGCGCGGCGCTCGACGTCGCGAACCGGATGTCGGGCGGCCGCCAGACGACTACCGGCGCACCGCGCCTCGCCGATCGCGCGTATTTCCGCATCGAGCTCGCGAAGGCCGAGGCGCAGCTGCGCTCGGCGCGCGCGTTCTTCTACGACGCGACCGACTCGGTCTGGCAATCGATCCTCGCCGGGAACCCCGTGACGCCCGAGCAGGTCAGCCTGCTGAGGCTCGCCGCCACGCATATCGCGCGCGAAGGCGCGAGCGTCGTCGAGCGCGCGTACCGCCTCGGCGGCACGGCCGCGATCTATCGCACGCATCCGCTGCAGCGCCTCTTGCGCGACGCGATGGTCGTCACGCAGCACGCGTTTCTCGGCGAAGGCAACTTCGACGGCGCGGGCGCGGTGTTTACCGGCGTCACGCCGTTTCCCGGCTATCTGTAATCCGCGTCGATTCGCTTCGACGCCGCTCAACGCATTCTTCAGGAGAACCTGTCATGTCCGATTCGAATCCGCTGCCGCTGCGCGTGCTGTTCTGCTGCGGCGTGTCGCAAAACTTCTTCGACCTGCCGCGCGAGAAGATCGGCGAAGTGTGGCAAGCGTACGGCGCGATGCTCGCCGCCGTCGAGGCGATGCCCGGCGTGCGCGTGCTCGGCGTGATGGATGACGACCGCCTCGTCGTCGGCCAGGCCGACGGCGCGCCGTGGACGTTCTACATCATGGCCGACGTCGCCGACTTCGACACGACGGTCGCGGTCTGCAATCTGTACCGCACGACGCCCGTCGGCGAATACAACCTGTGGCGCTACGGCAAGATCGAGGCGCGGGTCGGCCGCGCGATGACCGTGCCGCCGGCCGCGAAGCCCGCAGCGTGAGGCGCGCGATGACCGGCCCCGATTCTTCGCGCTTGATCACGGCGCTCGAAGCGCTTGAGCGGCGCGTGGCGACGCTCGACGCCGAACGCGCGGTACGCGCGACGATCACGCGCTACATGGCGCTGTGCGACGTGCCCGAGGATGCCGGCGACGGCCCGGCGCTCGCTGCGCTGTTCACGGCCGACGCGGTGTGGGAAGGCATCGGCCCACAGTACGCGCGCAAGTTCGGCCGCCTCGAGGGCACGGAGGCGATCGTCGCGATGCTGCGCCGCTATCTGCCGCCCGATCCGCATTTCGCGGCGAACCTGCATTTCCTGACGTCGGAGTCGATCGACGTCGGCGCCGATCATGCGAGCGCATGCGGCCGCTGGATCATGCTGCAAGCATCGCGCTACGCGGACGGCGCGGCCGAGCTGATCGCCGCGCGGCTGACCGTCGACTTCGCGCCAGCCGACGACGGCACGACCTGGCTGATCCGCCATTTCCGCACCGAGCGCGTGCTCGACGGCCCGTGGCCGCTCGCCGCCGCGCCGCAATCCTGAACCCTTTCACTCCGCTCGCACGCCATCGCACCATGACAGGCTTCATCGATACCTTCACGCTGGGCGGCCCGGGCCCGACGATCGCGATCAAGGACACGATCGACATCGCCGGCCATCCGACCCGCGCGGCCAGCCGCGCGCTCGCCGACGCGCCGCCCGCCGCGCAGCACGCGGACGTGGTCCGCCTGCTGCTCGACGCCGGCTGGCAGATCGCCGGCAAAGCGAACATGCACGAGCTCGCGTTCGGCATGACCGGCATCAACGACACCACCGGTACGCCGGTCAATCCGCAGGACCCGACGCGCATTCCGGGCGGCTCGTCGAGCGGGTCGGCGTCGCTCGTCGGGCTCGGCGTCGTCGACGCCGCGCTCGGCACCGACACCGGCGGCTCGATTCGCGGGCCGGCCGCCTGCTGCGGCGTGGTCGGGCTGAAGCCGACGTTCGGCCGCGTATCGCGGTGCGGCGTCGCGCCTGCCGACACCACGCTCGATTGCGTCGGGCCGTTCGCGCGCGACGTCCGCACGCTCGCGGCCGTGATGGCCGCCATCGCACCGGACTTCGATCCGGCGCGTGCGGCAGCGCCCGTTGCCGGCTGCACGGTCGCGCACGTGCTCGCCGATACCGATCCGGCGATCGCCGCCGCGCTCGACGCGGCGGTACGCGCAGCGGGCCTGCGCACGCACGATGTCGTGCTCGACGAACTGCCTGCCGCGTTCACGGCGGGGCTCGCCGTCATCAACGCGGAAACGTCGCGCGCATTCGGGCACCTCGTCGCAACCGGCAAGCTCGGCGCGGATCTCGATGCGCGGCTGCGCACGGCCGCACAGACGACGCCGGCCTCACTCGCGCAAGCCGAAGCCGTACGCGCGCGCTTCACCGCGCAGGTCGATGCCGCGCTCGACCGCGCGGACGTGCTGGTGCTGCCGACGCTGCCCGCGCTGCCGATCACGCTTGCGCAGGCACGCGACGGCGTATCGGTCATCGCGATGTCGTCGCTGATCCGGCCGTTCAACCTGAGCGGCCATCCGGCGCTCAGCCTGCCGCTGCCGCTCGCCGGAACGCCGCTGAAGGCCGGGTTGCAGATCGTCGGACGCAAGGGCGCGGACGAACTGGTGTGCGCGATTGCAGCACACTTCGAAGCGGCACTTGCCGCATGAACCACGATGCGGGCGCCGCTTCGGCCACGCGCCCGCGAACCAGGGAATCACGCACCATGTCAGACCGAGTCGTCCTCGTCACCGGCGCCGCGCGCGGGCTCGGCGCCATCATCGCCGAACGCTTCCACGCGGCCGGCTATCGCGTCGCGCTGGCCGACATCGCCGCCGACGCCATTCATGCGCACGCACGCGAACTCGACCCGAGCGGCGAACGCGCGATCGCGCTGCCGCTCGACGTCACGTCGAAACGCGATTTCGAAGCCGCGCGCGATGCGCTCGTCGCGCGCTGGGGCGCGATCGACGTGCTCGTGAACAATGCCGGCGCATCGAAGGTCGTGCCCGCGATGGAGATCACGGCCGAGCAGTTCGACCAGGTGATCGACGTGAACCTGCGCAGCGTGCTGTTCGGCTGCCAGGTGTTCGGCCAGTACTTCGCGACGCGCGGCGCGGGCCGCATCGTCAACATCGCGTCGCTCGCCGGGCAGAACGGCGGCTCGGCGACGGGCGCGCACTATGCGGCCGCGAAAGGCGGCACGCTGACGCTGACCAAGGTGTTCGCGCGCGACCTCGCCGCGCAGGGCGTGACCGTCAACGCGATCTCGCCGGGCCCGCTCGATCTGCCGATCGTCTACGAAAGCGTCGCGCCTGAAAAGCTGCGGCAGGTGCTCGCGAGCCTGCCGGGCGGCAAGCTCGGGTCGGCCGGTTTCGTCGCGGATGCGGCGGTGCTGCTCGCGTCGGGCGACGCGCATTTCGCGAACGGCGCGTGCTGGGACATCAACGGCGGGTTGTACATGCGTTGAGCGCGTTGCGTGGCCGCGCGTGTCGTGCTTGTCGTGCTTGTCGTGCTTGTCGTGCTTGTCGTGCTTGTCGTGCTTGTCGTGCTTGTCGTGCTTGTCGTGCTTGTCGTGCTTGTCGTGCTTGTCGTGCTTGTCGACCACGACGCGCGCTTCGACGCGTGCGAATCCGTCTAGCGCGGCGTGTCGCCGTCGTCGCCCCACACGACCATCACGTCGCGCACCAGCGCGGCGATCGACGTCGCACCGAGCTTCTCCTTGATGCTCGCGCGATGCACGTCGACGGTCTTCACGCTGATCGACAGGTCCGACGCGATCTGCTTGCTGCCCTTGCCGTCGACGACGCCGCGCAGCACCTCCTTCTCGCGTGCGGTCAACGCGTCGAGCCGCTGGCGCAGCACGCGGTGCCGCTGGCCGACCGCGTGCCGCTGCTGCGCGAGCCGCAGCGCGCGTTGCACGCGCTCGAGCATCTGCTGCGAGTTGTACGGCTTCTCGACGAAATCGATCGCGCCGTTCTGCAGTGCGCGCACGGACATCGGAATATCGCCGTGACCGCTGACGAAGATCACCGGCAGCGTCGCGCCGCGCGCGTTCAGTTCCGCCTGCACGTCGAACCCGCTTTTCTCCGGCATCCGCACGTCGAGCACCAGGCACGCGGGCAGGTTCACGTCGAAGCGCGCGAGGAAATCGGCCGCGTTCGCGAAGCCTTCGGATGCGATACCGACCGATTCGAGCAGCCAGGCGAGCGACGTCCGCATGCCGCTGTCGTCGTCGACGATATATACGATCGGAGCGGGTGACGTCATCGGGGTGTCTCGCAAGATATCGGTATCGGTGCCGCACGCGCCGCAGGTGATGCAAGCGTCGTTCGTCGGGGGTATGCGGCACATCATAGCGAGCCGAAAATGCGCTGAATACCCCTTTACGTCCCGCACGAACGCCCGATCGCACATTTTTTCGCGCGCCGTGCCGCGCATCTAGGTAGAACCTTTAGACGCGTTGGCGGGAACGCCAGCTTCGGCATCAATCGTGCGAATGTTCGCCCGCATTTTCGCGACGTACGCTTGAGTCAAACGTCGACGATCCGATGCCGCATCGACGGCAGGCACGATCGCCGCCCTCATTCACCCAGGAGCGCCCATGTCCGCAACGACCGATACCCCGCAACCGGCACGCGCCGAACCGACCGACGCGCAAAAGGCCTTCCGGCAAGCGATGGCCCACCTCGGTGCGGCCGTCAACGTGATCACGAGCGCGGGGCCGCACGGCCGCTGCGGGATCACCGCAAGCGCCGTCTGTTCCGTCACCGACGCGCCGCCGACGCTGCTCGTGTGCCTGAACCGTTCGAGCGCGATGCACGCGATCTTCGAACGCAATCGGCACGTGTGCATCAACGTGCTGCCGGCCGAGCACGAGCTGCTCGCGCGGCATTTCGCAGGGCTCACCGAGTTGCCGATGGAGCGCCGCTTCGAGCTGCCGGTGTGGGATCGCGGCGAGCAGGACGTGCCCGTGCTGCGCGATGCGCTTGCGAGCCTGCAGGGCACGATCGCCGAGATGAAGGAAGTCGGCTCGCATTCGGTGATGTTCATCGAGGCGACGTCGATCCGCGTGCGCAACGACGGCGACAGCCTCATCTACTTCAGCCGCGCGTTCCATCGCGTGTCGCGCACCGCCTGCGTGCGGTAACGGTCAGGGCAACGAAAGGGTGCCGCGCTCGCCGGACGCGCGCTCACGCAGGGCTACGCCGCCGCCCGCAACGCGCGCTGGCCGGCCGCGAGCGCCGCGCCCGCGAACAGCGTCAGCGCCGAATACACGAGCCCGCGCGCGAGCCCCGCGCTGTCCGACACCCAGCCGATCGCGACGGGCCCGGCGATCTGCCCGAACGCGAAAACCGTCGTGAACGCGCTGATGCCTTTCGCCCAGCCTTGCGGCGGCAGGTTGTGGCGCACGAACGCGGTGGTCGCCGCGACCGCCGACAGGAACGTCGCGCCGAACAGCACGCCCGACGCGAACGCGGCCGCCGGATGCACGAACAGCGCCGGCATCAGCGTCGCGACGCCGAGCAGCGCGTTGAGCACGGCCAGCGCCTGGCCGCCGCGCATCCGGTCGAGCAACCCCGACCACAGCCGTGCCGACACGACGGTCGCGACGCCGAGCACCACGTAGAACGCGGATACGATCGTGCCGCTCATTCCCGCGCCGCGCAGCAGCGCGACGATGAACGTCATGTAGCCGATATACCCGACACCGAAGAGGCCGTAGCCCGCGAGCGCGAGTGCGAAGCGCGCGGGGCTCGCGGTCGCGGCCGGCGCGGCGCCGTCGCGCGGCGCGGACGGTGCCGCATGCATGCGCTCGATGCGATGCGCGGCCGACACGGCCAGCATCGAGAACAGCACGCATGCGGCGGCGAGCGCGAACCACGCGGGCTGCCAGCCGTGCGCGTGCTGCGCGCCAGGCACGAGCGTCGCCGGCACGAGCAGCGACGACGCGACGATGCCCCACCCCGTGCCGCCGTAATAGAGCCCGAGCAGCAGCCCCGCATCGCGCGGCGACGCGGACGCGAGCCGCGCGGCCAGCACGCCGCCGCTGATGAAGATCAGCGCGCTGCCGACGCCCGTCGCGAGCCGCTCGACGAGCAGCGCATGCATGCTCGACGAGAGCCCGCATGCGGCCATCAGCACCGCGGTCAGCGCGCAGCCGGCCGCGAGCAGCGTGCCGGTGCGCCAGCGCCGCGACAGGAACGGGAACGTGAGCGCGCCGATCAGGTAGCCGGCCGCGTTGGCCGTGTTCAGCGCGCCGGCCTGCGCGAAGGTCCAGCCGAGATCGGCCTTCATCGGCGGCAGCAGCAGCGCATACGAGAAGCGCGCGAGACCGAGCGCGATCGCGCTGCCGAGCGACAGGCCGATCGCAAGCCGCCATGCGGCCATGTGGTCGGGTTCGGTGGCGCCGGCATCCGGCCGTGCTCGGCCGGCGTGCTCGGGCTGCGGCGCTGCGCGCATCGCGGTGTCTCCATCGTGGTTCGAATCGTGCCGCCGGGACGGCGGTGCGCGCGTGGTTGCTGCCCGCGCGTGAAGTCGTCAGATGGTGCCAGAAAATCGGCGCTGCCGCCGGAGCCGGCTCGCCCGCAGCCGGCCGCCGATTCGCGGGCACGATCGTCGCGCACGCGGCGTTCGTGAATGGTGGAAATCGAAACGATCGATACGATTGGATTCAGGGTTTAAAAAAGCCATATGAATCGATTAATCGGTCACGGCCCCGATATTCGATAAAAAATCGATGCGCTTCATAAGATTCGATTTATTCGCCTTCATCGCACGACGTCGAACGAACCCGCTTGTTTAGCACGTTTCGGCTAAAAACCTTGCAACGCATTGCATTCGCGAAATCGTCAGACTAATATCGACGCCACTCGTCCGGTATTCAAAAAATGCCGGATGAGCGGCGGTAATCCCTTTACCGCGCTTTCATGTTGAATCGCTGTTCACCACAGGAGAATTGACATGCAGGAAACCCGGCAGATCGAATTGCTTGACTGGATGCAGGAAGACACGCATCCCGAGGCCGTCGACATGATGGTCGAGGATGCCGTGGTGCCGTTCGGCACCGCGCTCTGGCCGGTCTGAGCGGCCAGCCCGTTCCCGCGGAAGGGCCGCGGCCCTTCCGCCGCCTCCGGAGACACGCATGCTGAACCTGCATCGCGCGCTGGGTTGTCATCCGGCGCTGCGCGACAAGCTCGCACGCGGCGAGACGGGCAAACTGCTGGTCGGCTACGACACCCGCAATCGCGACACCGCGTTGCGCGCGTTTTCCGCCCTGCCCGACTCGCTCGATGCGACGATCCTCTGCCTCGAAAGCACCCCGCCCGCGGACCTCACCGCCGCGCTCGCGCACGCCGACCTGTTCGTGCTGCTGTACGACTCGTCGTGCCTGCCGACACCGTCGCCGAGCGGCCCGCCGTTCCTGGCCGCGATCCGTCCCGCGATCGTCGGGCACTGGAGCAAGTCGGTGCTGTTCAAGGATTACGGCCCGCATCTCGACGAGGCGTTCGCCGAATCGCTGGACGACATCGCCGCGCGCAACGGCCGGCTGATCGAAGCGGCCGCGCGCGCGTCGCAGATCCGCTTCATCGACGAAGCCGGCAACACGCTGGCCGGCTCGCTTTCCCCGGACCAGAAATGGACGAGCGTGGACGGGATGGGCAATCTCGACGTCGTGCCCGGCGAGATCGCGACACACGTCACCGATCTGCACGGCTCGATCGTGTTCAGCGGCACGTTTCTCGGCACCGTGCCGTTCGCGATCAAGTACCGCGTGGTCGAGCGGCTCGCGACGCTGCATGTCGAAGACAGCGTGATCGTCGATTTCGACAGCGACGACGCGGGCTTCCGGCGCGACTTCGCGTCATATCTCGACCGGCATGACAATCACCGGCGCATCGAGGAATTCGGCATCGGCACGAACCTGGGCATCCGCGGGCTGTACGGCCGCAACGCCGGATTCGAGGAACGCCATCCGGGCCTGCATCTCGGCCTTGGCGGCGGCGCGAACGGCAGCCACCACCTCGACCTGATCTTCGCGCGCGGCACGCTCGCGTTCGACGAGCGGATCGTGTTCGACGGCACGTTCGCCGTCTGACTCGAGAATCAGGCTTCGGCGGCCGCCGCGTCGCCGAGCCACTTGAACATCACGAAGCAGTCGACGAAGCCGAGCCGCGCGTGACGATATGCGCGCGGCAGCCGGCCGACGATCTCGAAGCCGAGCTTCTGCCACAACGCGACCGCCACTTCGTTCGTCGCGACCACCGAGTTGAACTGCATCGCGAGGAAGCCGCGTTCGCGCGCCACCTGCTGCGAGTGCTCGCACATCAGGCGCGCGACGCCCTTGCCGCGCGCGGCCTCGCCGACCATGTAGCCGCAGTTGCACACGTGATTGCCGGGCCCGGCCGCGTTCGCCTTCAGGTAGTACGAGCCGAGCAGCACGCCGTCCTCCTCGGCGACCCACGTGCACAGCGGCGCGTCGAGCCACAGCGCGCGAGCGGCTTCGCGCGTCTGCGCCGGATCGAATGCATAGGTCTCCTGCGCGGCGACGATCGCGTGGTATGTGGGCCAGAAGCGGGGGAAGTCGTCTTCGGTCATCGGGCGAAGCGTGATCATGCGGATTTTCTCGTGAAGGAGTGGGAGGATGCGCGCGGTGCTACGCCGCGTCGCTGCGGGCGCCGTCGTGCAGCAGGCCGCTGCGATAGGTGCCCGGCGGCACGCCATACCAGCGCTTGAATGCCTGCGAGAAACTCGACAGGTCGCTGAAGCCGAGCCGCTCGGCGACTTCCGTCAACGACAGATGTGCATCGCCGAGCAGCGTCTCGGCCATCGCGCCGCGCGCCTGCGCGAGCAGCGTGCGGAACGTCGTGCCTTCTTCCTGCAGCCGGCGCTTCAGCGTGCGCGGGCTCGTGTTCATCAGCCGCGCCATGTCCTCGAGCGAGAACGGCACGTTGCCGGGCGTCGCCGTCAGGTATTGCCGCACCATCTCCGACGTACCGACCCGCGCGCGCCGCGCTTCGACCAGCTGGCCGCACATCTGCTCGCACATCGAGACCGTCAGCGGGTTCGCATGCGGCAGCGGCCGGTCGAGAAACGCACGGTCGAACGCGAGGCTGTTCGCGCGCGCGCCGAACGCGGGTTCGACGCCGGCGATGCGCGGTGCGGATGCGCGTGTGGACGTGGATGCGCTCGCCGCGCTCGCGGCCTGCATCGTGAAGCGCGACAACGCGAAATCGCCGCCGCCGATTTCCTGCAGCAGCACGGCCGCGGCCGCCATGTCGCGCTCGACGAGGAACCGGCTCAGGTCGGCATCGAGCTCCGGCGCGCCGAAATTGAGCACGCACGTCTGCGGCTCCTCGCGATACGTGATCACCGTGAACGCATACGTGAGCGGCAGGAAGCGCATCGCCAGCGCCAGCGCGTCGCGCGTGGTCGCGCTCGCGATCAGCCCGTAGCCCCACACGCCGTACGCGGAGAAGTGATAGCGCTGCCCGACCTCGAACCCGAGGCCCGGCGCGCGGCCGAGCGCGCGCAGCAGGTTGCCGGTCAGCCGCAGTTCCTGCGCGGCCGTCACCTCGACGTTCGGATCGGCGAGCTGCGCGTCCGCGAGGCCCGTGCCGGCCAGCAGCTTCGTGCGCGACACACCGCGTTCGTCGCCGAAATCGACCAGCAGCCGCGCGCTGGCCGGACTCCGGGTGAAGTCCCAGAAGCTCATGCGGAGAAACCCTCGAAGCGCCGATTTGGCCCAAATACTAAAACAATTGTCCCGAAGCAGCATTGGTGTTTTCCCATGCGGCCCGCACCATCGGCGTCATCAGTCGTCGCCTGAACGACGTCAACGCCCCGGAGGAGACACCATGCGATCCAGTCGCCCGCCCGACCTCGCGACCCGCTTCGAACGCCAGCGCGAAGCATTCGCCCGCGACCCCGCCCCGCCGCTTGCGATCCGCCTGTCGCGGCTCGATCGGCTGCGCGCGCTGCTCGATACGCATGAAGCGTCGATCGTGCGCGCGATCGACGCCGATTTCGGCGGACGCTCCGCGCACGAAACGCGTCTCGCCGAACTCTTCGTGGTTCGAAGCGGCCTGCGCCATGCCCGCGCACACCTGCGGCACTGGATGCGCGAACGCCGCGTGCCGACCGCCGCGCACTTCCGGCCCGGCTACAACCGGCTTGCGCCGCAGCCGCGCGGCGTCGTCGGCGTGATGGCTCCGTGGAACTATCCGCTTCAGCTCGCGATCGGCCCCGCCGTCGCGGCGCTCGCCGCCGGCAACCGCGTGCTGATCAAGCCATCGGAACTGACGCCGCGGCTGTCGGCCCTGCTCGACACGATCGTCGCCGACGCGTTCGACGCCGACGAGCTGGGCATCGTGACGGGCGACGTCGACATCGCGAAAGCGTTCGCGCGCTTGCCGTTCGACCATCTGTTCTTCACCGGCTCGACCGCGGTCGGGCGCGACGTCGCGCAAGCCGCGGCCGCGAACCTGACGCCCGTCACGCTGGAACTCGGCGGCAAGTCGCCCGCGATCCTCGACCCGTCGTGCGACGTCGCGCAGGCGGCCGGGCGCATCGCGTTCGGCAAGCTGCTCAATGCCGGCCAGACCTGCATCGCGCCCGACTATCTGCTGGTGCCCGCCGGCACCGCCGAGACCGTCGCCGCGCGGCTGTCGGACGCGATCGCACGCCGCTACCCGACGCTCGCCGGCAACCCCGACTACACGGCGATCATCGGCGCGCGGCATCGCGACCGCCTCGCGGCGCTGGTCGACGACGCGCGCGACGGCGGCGCACGCGTGCTCGAAGTCAATCCGGCCGGCGAACGCTTCGCCGCGGGCTCGCGCAAGTTCGCGCCGACGCTCGTGCTCGGCGCGCGCGACACGATGCGGGTGATGCGCGAGGAGATCTTCGGCCCCGTGCTGCCGATCGTCGAATATGCGGACCTCGACGACGCGATCGACCGCGTGAATCGCGGCCCGCGCCCGCTCGCGCTGTACTGGTTCGGCCGCGACGCCGCGCGCCGCGATCGCGTGCTGCGCGAAACGGTGTCGGGCGGCGTCACGGTCAACGACTGCCTGTGGCATCTCGTACAGGAGCATCAGCCGTTCGGTGGCGTCGGCCCGAGCGGCATCGGCGCGTATCACGGCAAATGGGGGTTCGACACGTTCAGCCATCACAAGCCCGTGTTCCACCAGGCGCGCCGCAGCGGCACCGCGCTGTTCCATCCGCCGTACGGCAAGACCTTCGAGTTGCTGCTGCGCGTGCTGACGCGCATCGCGTGATCCATCGACCATCGGGAGACGATTTCTTGAGCAAGACTTTCGACTACATCGTTGTCGGCGGCGGTTCGGGCGGGTGCGTCGTCGCCGGACGCCTGACCGAGGACCCGGCCGTCACCGTCTGCGTGCTGGAGGCCGGCGGCCGCGGCGACAGCGCGGTCGTCAACGTGCCGACCGGCGCGGTCGCGATGATGCCGACCCGCGTGAACAACTGGGCGTTCGACACGGTGCCGCAGCCGGGGCTCGGCGGGCGCATCGGCTATCAGCCGCGCGGCAAGGCGCTCGGCGGTTCGTCCGCGATCAACGCGATGGTCTACATTCGCGGCCATCGCGTCGATTACGACGGCTGGGCCGCGCTCGGCAACGAAGGCTGGTCCTACGACGACGTGCTGCCGTACTTCCGCCTGAGCGAGCACAACGAGCGCTTCGACGACGCGTTTCACGGCCGCGACGGCCCGCTGTGGGTCAGCGACCTGCGCACCGGCAACCCGTTCCATGCACGCTACCTGGAAGCGGCGCGGCAGGCCGGCCTGCCGCTCACCGACGACTTCAACGGCGCGCAGCAGGAAGGCGTCGGCATCTACCAGGTCACGCAGAAGCACGGCGAGCGGTGGAGCGCGGCGCGCGCGTATTTGCTGCCGCATGTCGGCCGTCGCGACAACCTGACGGTCGAGACGCATGCGCAGGTGTTGCGTATCCTGTTCGACGGCACGCGTGCGACGGGCGTCGAGGTGCGGCAGCACGGCAAGGTTCGCACGCTGCGCGCACGGCGCGAAGTCGTGCTCGCGGCCGGCGCGCTGCAGACGCCTCAACTGCTGATGCTGTCGGGCGTCGGTCCGGCCGGCGAACTGCAGCGGCTCGGCATTCCGGTGCGCGCCGAGCTGCCCGGCGTCGGCCGCAACCTGCAGGATCATCCCGACTTCATCCTCGGCTACCGCACGCGCAGCGTCGACACGATGGGCGTGTCCGCGCGCGGCGGCCTGCGCATGCTGCGCGAGTTCGCGCGCTTTCGTCGCGAACGGCGCGGGATGCTGACGTCGAATTTCGCGGAAGGCGGCGGCTTCCTCAAGACGCGTGCGGACCTCGATGCGCCCGACATCCAGTTGCACTTCGTCGTCGCGCTCGTCGACGATCATGCGCGCCGGCTGCACGCCGGCCACGGGCTGTCGTGCCATGTGTGCCTGCTGCGGCCGCGCAGCCGCGGCTCGGTCACGCTGCACAGCGCCGATCCGCTCGCCGCGCCGCGCATCGATCCCGCGTTCTTCGACGATCCGCGCGATCTCGACGACATGGTCGCCGGCTTCCGCATCACGCGCCGGCTGATGGAAGCGCCGGCACTCGCCGAATGGATCACGCGCGATCTGTTCGCGGCGAACGTGACGACCGACGACGAAATTCGCGACGTGCTGCGCCGGCGCACCGACACCGTGTATCACCCGGTCGGCACCTGCCGGATGGGGCGCGATGCGCTCGCGGTCGTCGATCCGCAATTGCGCGTGCACGGCCTGCAGGGGCTGCGCATCGTCGATGCGTCGATCATGCCGACCCTGATCGGCGGCAACACCAACGCGCCGACGATCATGATCGCCGAGAAGGCCGTCGACCTGATCCGCGGCGTGCGGCGTGCACCGGCACGTTCGCCTGCCGATACCGAATGCGAACCGGCCACCGTGCCGACACACCGCGATACCGTCCCTGCGTCGTGCGCGTCGCACGATGCGATCCAGCTCGAGGAAACCCGCCATGTCGTCGCCTGAAGCTTCCCGTCCTGCCGAAACCGCCGCGCCGCTGTCGGCGATCATCATCGGCGCCGGCTTTGCCGGCATCGGCATGGCCGTCGCGCTGCAACGCGCCGGCATTCACGACTTCGTGATCGTCGAGCGCTCGCACGACGTCGGTGGCGTGTGGCGCGACAATCGTTACCCGGGTGCCGCGTGCGACGTGCCCTCGCATCTGTACTCGTTCTCGTTCGAGCCCAACCCGAACTGGTCGCGCGTGTTCGCGCCGCAGCCCGAAATTTACGCGTACCTGCAGCATTGCGCGCGCAAGTATGGCCTCGCACGCCATCTGCGTTTCGGTGCCGAGGTCGAGCGCGCGCAATACGACGAAGCCCGCGCGCTGTGGGATGTCACGCTCGTCGACGGCACGACGCTCAGTGCCGCCATGCTCGTCAGCGGCACCGGTCAACTGAGCCGCCCGGCGATGCCCGACCTGCCCGGCATCGACACGTTTCGCGGCCGCGCCTTCCACTCCGCACACTGGGATCATGACTATCCGCTCGCCGGCACGCGTGTGGCCGTGGTCGGTACCGGCGCGTCGGCGATCCAGTTCGTCCCGGCGATCGCCGGCGACGTCGAGCGCCTCTTCGTGTTCCAGCGTTCGCCCGCCTATGTGATCCCGCGCCCGGACCGCGCGTATCGTCCGTGGGAGCGGGCGCTGTTCCGTCGGCTGCCGTGGGCGATGAAGCTGCATCGCGCGGCGATCTACGTGCGCTACGAATCACGTGCGATCGCATTCACGCGGCTGCACGGGCTGATGGATGTCGCGATCGGCCGGCCGTTCCGCAAGCTGCTCGCACGCGACGTGCGCGATCCCGTGCTGCGCGAACAGCTCACGCCCGACTATCCGATCGGCTGCAAGCGGCTCCTGCTGTCGAGCGACTACCTCGCCGCGATCGGCCGCGACAACGTCGAGCTCGTCACGCAGCGCATCCGGCGCGTGACCGAAACCGGCATCGAGACCGACGACGGCGTGCATCATCCGGTCGACGCGATCGTCTACGGCACCGGCTTCGCGGCGACCGCGTTCCTGTCGCCGATGCGCATCACCGGCCGCGACGGGCTCGACCTGAACGACGCGTGGCGGCGCGGCGCGCAGGCGTATCTCGGGCTCACCGTGCCGGGCTTTCCGAACTTCTTCATGCTGTACGGCCCGAACACCAACCTCGGCCACAACTCGATCGTCTACATGCTCGAAAGCCAGATCGCGCACGTGATGCGCTGCGTGCGCGCGATGCGGCGCGACGGCGCGCGTGCGATCGACGTCGACCCGCGTCGCTACCGGCGCTACAACACGCATGTGCAGCAGCGGCTCGAAGGCTCGGTATGGAGCGGCTGCAAGAGCTGGTACGTCGATGCGTCGGGCCACAACAGCACGAACTGGCCCGGCTTCACGCTGACCTATCGATGGATCACGCGCTTCACGGGGCTGTCCGCGTATCGCTTCACGCAGCCGCTGCCCGGCACGGCCACACCGACGCAAGGAGCCGTCGTCGCGCCGCCCGCCGGCCGCACGGAAGCACTCGCCGCCGCATCGCTGCGCGGCTTTCTGCGGGTGGCATTCCGGCCGTTGATCGGGCCGCCGTTCGGCGCGCGCATGCAGCGCCGGGTCGTCGCGTTGCTGTCGCCGCTGATGCCGGGCACGCGCGGCACGCTGCGCTACCGGACGTCCGCCGCCAGCGTGCCGGTCGAGGTGATCGCGCCGAAGCGCGGCGACACGGGCGGCGCGATCCTCTACCTGCACGGCGGCGCGTTCTGCCTCGGCGGCCCGCACACGCATCGCGGCGTGACGACGCGGCTCGCGACCGAATCCGGCCTGCCGGTGTGGGTGCCCGACTATCGGCTCGCGCCCGAGCATCCGAGCCCGGCGGCGCTCGACGACGCGCTGGCCGCATACGATGCGTTGCGCGCGCAAGGCTGTGCGCCGCACCGGATCGTGCTTGCCGGCGATTCGGCCGGCGGCGCGCTCGCGCTGGCACTCGCCATCGCGCTGCGCGAGCGTGGCGAGCCGGCCGCGGCCGCGCTGCTGCTGATCTCGCCCGTGACCGACCCGGCACTCAGCGGCGACACGCTCGCATCGCGCCGCCGCGACGATCCGATGATCCGTCGCGGCTGGCTCGAACAGGGGCTGCGCTGGTATCACGGCGCAGGCTCGGTGGCGGCGCGCGGCCCGCTCGACACCGACTTGCGCGGCCTGCCGCCGATCCTGATGCAGGCCGGCGACCAGGAAGTGCTGCTGTCGGATGCGCAGCGGCTCGCGGCGCATGCGCTCGCGTGCGGCGTGCCATGCCGGCTGGAGATTCATGCCGCGCGCTGGCATGTATTTCATCTGCAGGCGTTCTATCTGCGCTCGGCGCGAGACGCGCTGCGGACGCTGGCGGGGTTTGCTGCGCAGCGGGTGGCGGCGACGGCGCAGTGATGCCGGCGATGCCGGTGATCGAGGCAGCGGCACGCGGCTGCCTCGATCGTCCCGCTTGCAACCATGCGACACCCTCTTGCCCAAACCTGTCGCTTATTTTTTCCGGCACGCGTGGCCGGCATGATCGCCGCAAGCCTCGGCGCGATGCCGCGACGGCCGCACCCGCGAAGCAGTAACGCGGTTGGGCCTGCCGGCGTCGCCCGTCGCGTCGTGCGGCGGCGCGCTGGGTCAGCCGTTCAAGCCGTTTCCCCCACACGGCGCGTATCCCGAACGCGCCGATGAGATCGGCCGTTCGGCCGAATCGTCATCGCACGCCCCGAATGAAAGAATGAGCGTCGTTCGGAAAGCCAGCCTCACCCACCTTCCCCGCAACCCCGAGCCACGACGGCACCGCAGGCATTCCTGCGCAGCGCCTTTGCATGATGCTTCGTCTCGATTCGGCAGTCGGCCCGCGTACGCGTCACTTCGTCCGCCTCATCCGACTGACGATGCAATCACGTGGATACCTTGACCCATGATGTAGCTTATAAGTTACAACTCTCTCCAAGTTCGAACTGCTTCGCTATCAACGCGACGACGGTCGCGAACCCTTCACCGAATGGCTGAACGCCGTGCGCGACAAGGTCATCCAGGCACGGATTCGCGAACGCCTGCGACGCGTGCAGACCGGCAATTTCGGCGATTGCGAGCCTGTCGGCGAAGGCGTGATCGAACTGCGCATCCACGTCGGTGCCGGCTATCGCGTGTACTTCGGCCGGTACGGCAGTGCGCTGGTGCTGCTGTTGTCCGGCGGCGACAAGCGCAGTCAACCCGACGACATCAGGCATGCGAAGGAACAGGGGTTCAACTGGAAACGGAGGCAAACATGAACAAGCTCAAAGGCGCGGTATCGCACCACGATGCGGAAGTCGCCGAACTCGGCGCCGACCGCGAACTCGCGGTGGCCTATCTGCGCGTCGCGATGGAATCGCTCGACGATCCCGACAACCGCGCGGCCGCGCTGCTCGCGCTGCGCACCGTCGCGGAAGCATACGGCGGGCTCGGCGCGGTCGCGGCGGAAGCCGGGATCAGCCGCGAATCGCTGTATCGCACACTGTCGCCCAACGGCAACCCGACGCTGAAAACCCTGCTCGCGGTGCTCAAGACGGTCGGCCTGCGCCTGTCCGTCGTCCCCGCGCAACCGGCGCATGCGTAACGCGGCCCCCGCGCTTCAAGGCTGCACCATCCACACGAGCACCATCGCGGCCGGCGCCGCGCTCATCCCCGCCGGCGGCTGCTCGATCGTCGGCTCGACCTTCAGTGCTCGCGCGATCGTCGCCGCATCGTCGACCGTCGTCGTGTGCACGGTCGTCATCAACCGCGCGGGCCGATGCAGCGTCTCGCGGTACAGCGCGCCGTACCACAGCGGCCGCATGCCGAGCGCATCCTGCAGCACGTACGGATAACGCCACAGCCGCAGCACGAGACGGCTGTCCGGATCGGCCGGATCGACCCGCACGAACACGCGGCGCGTGCTCTCGCCGTGGGTGTAGCGCGGCAGCACGGGCAACGCATCGGCCGACGCCTGCGGCAGCAGCCAGCGCAGCGCGGTGGCGGGCGACCACGACGTCGCGCGCTGCCAGCCAGCCAGCGACAGATGGCGATCGAGCGTGTCCGACGTCGCGCACCATTGCAGCGGCAGATATTCCTCGCGATCGCCGCCGATCTCGGTGCGCCGCGTCGGCACGCGCTGCCACCCGCCGCGCATCCACTGATCGACGGTCATCGCGACGACGTCGCCCACATGCGGACGCGCCGCACGATCGAGCTGCCACTGCACGGGCACGGTCCACACGCCAGCCGTCGCGAGCACGACGAGCACCGCAACGAGCGCACCGCGCGGCTGCACGTGCTCGCGCACTTGCCAGTACGCATAGGCGCCCGCCAGCACCGCGAACCACGCGAACCCGAGGCTCCAGCCGCCGAGCAGGCCCGACAGCCACGTATCGCCGACATACAGCCGCGCGAAGCCGCCGAGCACGATCCACAGCACGACCGCCGTCACGACCGGGACGCGCCACGGCGCGGGGCGGTCGCGCGTCAGCACCCAGCCGATCCCGCTGCTCGCGAGTATCGCGAACGCCGCATCGGCATCGGGCAGCGGCACGTGCAACGCGCCGGGCGGCAGGCTCGCGGGCGTCGAGCCGGGCATGCCGGCGCCGAACGCCGGCACAAGCACGACCGCGATGCCGATCGTCGCGAGCCACCATGCGGACGTCACCCAGCAGCGATGGATCATCAGCCAGACGAGAAACGCGGCCGCGACGATCAGCCCCGTATCGTGTCCGTGCAACACCGCGAGCGCGCGCATCGCGGCATCCACGGGCGGGGTGCGCAGGTTCTGCAGGAACGCATACAGCGCGATGTCGGTGTGCATCAGCGGATCGTTCGCGACGATGTCCTGCACGATGCCCGCGAACAGCCACACGCAGCCGACGAACAGCAGCGCGAACACGGGCACCACACCCGGCAGGCGGCGCAGCTTCCCGAGCCCGTCGTGCAGCCGGGCGGCAAAGCGTGGCCAGCGGTGCGTGCATGCGTGCACGGCCGCGCCGGCCGCCCGGCACAGCAACGGCCAGCCGCGCCGCAGCGCGAGGCGCACACCGAACCACACGAGTGCGACCAGCGCGGCAAGCACCAGCAGGATCGCGGCGACCCGCACGCTGATCGCCGCGGCCAGCACCGCCGACGCGCCGAACAGGACGCCCGGCGCGACGTGCACGGGCGCCCAGATCAGCGCCGACACGATGTTGACCGGGTAGAACGACCGGCGCGGCAGCGTCGCGCAGCCGACCACGACCGGCACGACCGCGCGCACCGGCGCCAGGAAGCGCGCGAGCACGATGCTCTTCATTCCGTGGCGCAGCACGAACTCCTCGCCGCGTGCGTAGGCATCCGCGTAGCCGAGACGCGTCCAGCCGTTGCGGATCGCACCGCGGTAGAGGCGTCCGAGCTCGTAGCTGATCCCGTCGCCGACGATCGCACCGGCGGCTGCGACGCCGATCGTCGTCCAGCCGTCGAGCGCGCCCGCGCCGATCAGCGTGCCGGCCGCGAACATCACGGCGCCGGCCGGCACGACCGTGCCGATCAGCGCGATCGCCTCGGCACAGGCGGTGGCGAACACGACCGCGAGCACCAGCGCCGGATGCGCGCCGATCGCGCCCAGCCACGCGTGGATCGTGGCGCTCATCGCGGGCCGCGCGGTGTGGCGGCGCAGCGAGCCTGCACCGGGCCGGCGGTGGCGTGGGAAAGGTTCATCGGAGTGTGTGCGTGTGCGCGTTCGCGCCGGCCGGCGGGGTCAGTCGAACTCGTGTTGCCGCGCATCGGCCTCGAGCGGCGCGTCGTGGTAGCCGACCGTCGCGATCTCGTGCAGGTAGCGCGCGAGAAACGCGCCGATCGAACCGGCCTCCTCGTACTGATGCACGTGGCGGAACTCATGCGTGAGCAGGCGCCGCGTATCGTGGCCGCGCAGCACGAACACCGCATGGCCGAGCGTGAGGCCGATCGTCCCCGGCGACAGCAGCCCGGTATCGCGCGCGATCCCGCCCAGCGCCGGCGTGTCGGGAAACGGCAGCCGGTCGGCGACCACGACGCGGATCCGCTCCGGTTGCGCGACACCCACGGCACGCGCGTCGTCGGCCTGCGCGGGTGTCAGCGGCACGCCCTGCGCGAGCCCGTGCGCCGCCTGCGCGTCGGCCCATGCAACGGCGTCGGGCAGTGCGGACGGCAGGATGTCGGCGAGATCGATCATCGTGGAGCTCCTCGGGTCGGGACGGTGCAATCGGGCACCAGTTTATCTCTGAATCAGGGCGATCCGCGAGGCGCCGCGCCCGCCGCACTGCGGCGATTCCTCGGGAATACCCACCCCGTCTGACCCTATCGCCTGTACCATTTCACGCTGATTATTTCGTTGCAGGGCAAATTCCACATCCGGATGTCTCAAAAATTTCCCGAAGGGGCACCTTTTCCGGCTCCGGCGGAATATATTGATCAGAAGAACGGCCGCGGCGACAACCGGCAGAGCAGCCCGCGGCGTCATCCCGAAGAGGACCGCTAGATGATCAGGGTAATTCTGGCTGACGATCACGCAGTCATGCGGGACGGACTGCGTCACATCCTGGAAACGGCCGGTGGTTTCGAAATCGTCGGCGAGGCGAGCGACGGTACGGCCACGCTCGCACTGGCCGAGCATCGCGCCGCCGACGTGCTGCTGCTCGACCTGTCGATGCCCGCGCCGACCGGTATCGAGCTGATCCGGCTGGTCAAGACGCATGCGCCGTCGCTGCGCATGCTGGTGCTGACGATGCATGCGGAAACGCAGTACGCCGCGCGCGCGTTCAAGGCCGGCGCGACCGGCTACCTGACGAAGGACAGCGCGACCGCCGAGCTCGTCGCGGCCGTCACCAAGGTCGCAGCGGGCGGCGTGTACGTGAGTTTGTCGGCTGCCGAGAGCCTCGCGCGCACGCTGCGCGCGCCGGCCGAGATGCTGCCGCACGAACGGTTGTCCGCGCGCGAACTCGACGTGATGCGCCGCATCGTCGCGGGGCAGACGGTCACGCGGATCGCGTCCGAACTCACGCTGAGCGCGAAGACGGTCAGCACCTACAAGACGCGCATTCTCGAGAAGATGGAGCTGCCGCACGAAGCCGCGCTGGTGCGCTACGCGGTGCGCCACGATCTCGACCTCGGCGTCGACGACGCATGATGTCCGCGTTCCGCTTCCGCTCCGCGGCCCCCGAAGACGACGACGACGCGCCGGATCCGGCGCGCCTGTTCATGTCGTCGCTGCCGCCCGGCCGGCGCGAGCGTCGGCTCGCGATCGCAACGGTGATCGTGTCGGCCGTGATCTTCGCCGCCCTCGCGCCGTTCGCGGGCATGCCGCTTGCTCGCGTGTGGGGCTTCATTCCCGTCTACCAGTCGGCGATCGTCGTCAACGACATGGTGACGGCCGGCCTGCTGCTCGGCCAGTACGCGATCCTGCGCGAGAAATCGCTGCTCGCGCTCGCGGCCGGCTACCTGTTCACGGGCTTCATGGCCGGCACGCACATGCTGACCTTCCCGGGGCTCTTCACGCCGACGGGCCTGCTCGGCGCGGGCGAACAGACCACCGCGTGGCTGTACCTGTTCTGGCACGGCGGCTTTCCGCTGGCGGTCGCCGCGTACGTGCTGCTGCGCACGGCGCCGCGCGCCCGCGCGCCGTCGCTCGAGCGGCGGCGCGCGGCGGTTCCGCTGCTGCTTTGCATCGTCCTGACGGCCGGCGCGACCGGCGCGCTCGCACTGCTCGCGACCGCCGGCCACGACCTGCTGCCGCGCATCATGCAGGGCAACCGGATGGCCCCGACGATGACCTACGCGATCGCGGTCGTCTGGATACTCAACCTGGCCGCGCTCGTGCTGATGTGGCGGCAGCGGCACCGCCATTCCGTGCTCGACCTGTGGGTGATGATCGTGCTCGTCGGGTGGCTGTTCGACATCGCGTTGGCGTCGATGCTGAACCATGGACGCTTCGACCTGGGCTTCTACGCCGGGCGGACCTACGGGCTCGTCGCATCCGCCGTCGTGCTGTTCGCGCTGCTGTTCGAGAACGGCCGGCTGCATGCGCAGACGGTGCGTGCGCTGGCCGGCGCACGCTATCAGCACCTGCTCGTCGTGCAGAAGAGCGCGCAGCTCAACGAAGCGAACGAACGGCTCGAGCAGCGTGTCGCGGCGCGCACCGCGCAGTTGAGCGCGTCGAACCGCGACCTGCGGCGCGAAGTCGAGGAGCGCGTGCGCGCGGAGCGTGCGCTGCAGGCGTCGCGCGAGGAGCTGCGCGAGATCTCGGCGATCAGCGCGACCGCACGCGAAGCCGAACAGCGCCGCATCGCACGCGAACTGCACGACGAACTCGCGCAGACGCTCGCGACGCTGAAGAACGATCTCGAATGGCTGCTCGACCACGTGCCGCAGGACGACGCGCTGCTCGCGCGCAAGATCGCGGCGATGCATGCGCTCGCACGCGGCGCGGTGACGGCGACGCGGCGCATCGCGTCGGACCTGCGTCCGCTGATGCTCGACGATCTCGGGTTCGCGGCTGCGATGCAGTGGCTCGTGGAGGACTTCCAGCACCGTCACGGCATGGCGTGCGCGCTGCATGTCGAGCCGGGCGAACTGCAGCTCGACGAACCGTACGCGACGGCCGTGTTCCGCATCGCGCAGGAAGCGCTCGCGAACGTCGCGCGGCACGCGGCTGCATCGAACGCGACCGTGACGCTCGTGTACCACGACGAAATGATCGGACTGACGATTCGCGACGACGGTGCGGGCTTCGATCCCGCGGCGCCGCGCAAGTCGGGATCGTTCGGGCTGGTCGGGCTGCGCGAGCGCGCGTATCTGGTCGGCGGCACGCTGCGGATCGATACGACGCTCGGCGAAGGAACGACGGTGGAGGTGGATATTCCGGTGTCGTCGTCGCATGTGGCGCTTGCGCATGACGGACGGGGGACGTCGCGGACGGAGGGGTAACATCGGGAGCAGGAACCGCGCGGAACCGCAGCCCCTGGCCGAACGCTCACGCCCGCGCCGCCACCATCCCCCGCTCCGAGCGCGTCCACGCGACCAGCGCACCGATCCCGAGCAACGCGAGGCACACGATCGGCACGATCATCGGCCCGAACGCCGTGCCCGTCACCTTGCCCGCGAACGGCATCAGGTTCTGGCTGAAGAAGCCGCCGAGGTTGCCGATCGAGTTGATCGCCGCGACGCTCGCCGCCGCACGCGCGCCGGTGAAGTAACGCGGCGGCATCGACCAGAAACACGGATACAGCAGCGGGATGCACGCACCGCCGAGCACGAGCGCGATGAAACGCAGTGGCGTCGACGGCAGCACGAGGCTCAGCAGGAAGCCCAGCGCGCCGAGCGCCGCGACGATCGCGATCGTGCGCAGGATGCTCTTCGCGCGGCGCAGCTTCGACGGCAGCCACAGCAGCAGCAGCACCGCGAGCGCCCACGGCAGCATGCTCAGCAAGCCGTTCGTGCCGCTCGACACGCCGAACGATTTCACGATCGTCGGCAGCCAGTACGTGACGCCGTACAGCGACGTCGACATCAGCATGTAGGTCGCCGCGAACAGCATCACGCGCGGATCGAGCAGCGCCTTCCACGGCTGCGCATGCTCGGCTTGCGCGGGCTTCTCGCGTTCGAGCGCGGCCGCGACGATCTGCTTCTCGCGTTCGTCGAGGAACGGCGCATCGCGGAACGACGCCGGCAGCACGCGGAACACGACGACCGCGACGAGCACGGCCGGGATGCCCGTCGCCACGAACACCCACTGCCAGCCCGCCAGCCCCCACACGCCGTTCAGGCTCAGCAGCACGCCGCCGACCAGCGAGCCGAGCATGTTCGCGAGCGCGCTGCCGAGCGTGAAGATGCCGAGCACCTTCGCGCGGTAGCTCTGCGGAAACCACAGCGTCAGGTAATAGATCACGCCCGGATAGAAGCCGGCCTCCGCGATCCCGAGCAGGAAGCGCAGCGAACAGAACGCGGGCATCGACGTCGTGAAGCCCATCAGCACGGTGATGAGGCCCCACGTCAGCATGATCCGCGCGAGCCACACGCGGGCGCCGTAGCGGTGCAGCGCGAGCGTGCTCGGCACCTCGAACAGCAGGTAGCCGATGAAGAACAGCGACGACGCGAGACCGAACGCGGCCTCGGTCATCCCGAGGCTGTGCACCATCTGCAGTTTCGCGAAGCCGACGTTCTGCCGGTCGATGAACGCGATCAGGAACATCACGACGAGGATGGGCAGCAGGCGCCGCGCCATCTTCGACATGATGCGCTGCTCTTCGGCGGACGCGGGGTCCAGGGTTTCGGTGGCATTCACTGCGGGCTCCTCCGGGAATCGGTTGCTTGTCGGTTGAATCGGCGCCGCGCGCGACGAACGCGCGGGCGCAGGGTATTCGATGAAATGGGGTCCGGCGGCGGACGGCGGCGCTCAGCCTGTCCGGTAGTCGTCGAGCATCGGCGCGAACATCTCGTGCCACGCGCGCGGCTTCGCCTTGATCGTGCCGGCGAGATAAAGGAATTCCACGTAGTCCATCAGCTGGTTCGGCCGCACCGAGAAGCGCGTGTCCGGCGCGGCGAGCATCTGCATCACGTCGTCGTGCGACACGCCGACACCCGACGACGACGCATACAGCGCGGCCGCCGCGCGCGGATCCTGCGCGATCAGGCGGTTCGCTTCGTCGAGCGCGCCGAGAAACGCCGCGGCCAGTGCAGGCTCCGTGTCCACGAGCCGCTTCGGCGCGAACACGACGTCGAGCGTCATCGGGCCGAGCACGTCGACCGAATTCACGATGCGATGAATGCCGGGCTGCCGCAATTCGAGCGTCGAGAACGGCGGCGACGTGAAGTGCGCGGTGACGCCGTTCTCGCGGCGGATCAGCGCCTGCATCGCCTGCGGATGCGGCAGGTTCACGGTGATCGAATCGAGCTGCGCGAAATGCTTCGCGCCGAGCTGCCGGCTCGCGACCATCTGCAGCACGACCGCCGACAGCGACGTGCGGATGCCCGGCACCGCGATCCGGTCGGCCGGCGTGAAGTCGCGCAGCGTCGCGAGGCCCGGACGGTTCGCATTGAGCGACAGCGACGTCGTCGACAATCCGCTGATGCCGATCACCTCGACGTTCGGAATCCCGCGCGCCCGCGCCCACAGCTCGATGAAACCCGGCGCGCCGGCCCCGGCGAAGTCGAGCGTGCCGGCCATCATCGCGTCGTTGACCGAATTACCGCCGTCGAGCAGCACCCAGTCGACCGCGACGTCGCGCAGCCCGTGCCGCGCCGCGTGCCGCTCGAACAGCCGCTGCTTTTCCATCACGAGCAGCGGCAGGTACAGCACGCCATAGCCTTTCGAGATCCGTACCGTGCGCGGCTTCGAGCGCACCAGCGACGGCGCGGCGACGTCGTCATGCGCCCGCCTTCCCGGCACACACGGCACGGCCGGCGCACGCCATCGCATCGGCCGCCATGCGGCTGCGGCCAGCTTCGCCGCACCGGCGAGCGCCGGGCGGCGGCGCGCTGTGCCGCGCGTTCGTCGCTTCCGCTTCCTGTTGCATGTTGCCGTCTCCTGTGGTTCTGGTATTAATGGCCGTCTTCGCTTGTTCCGGCTGAATACAGGTTATCGAGCGAGTCTGAGAAAATGCTGACATCCCGACCCCGGGAAAACCCGTAACCCTCTACCTGCAAACGGCACCATGCGCATTCTCGTCGTGGAGGACGATGCCGAAATCGGCGCGGCGATCCGCAGCCGCCTCGCGCGGCTCGGCCATGCCGTCGATCTCGAAACCGACGGCTCGACCGCGAACAGCCTGCTGCGCGTCGAGCGCTTCGACCTCGTCGTGCTCGACGCGAACCTGCCCGGCCTCGACGGCTTCGCGGTGCTGCGCAACCTGCGCGCGTCGGGCAGCACGACGCCGGTGCTGCTCGTCACCGCGCGCTCGGCGATCGACGATCGCGTGAGCGGCCTCGGCCTCGGCGCCGACGACTACCTCGTGAAACCGTTCGACTACCGCGAGCTCGATGCGCGCGTGCAGGCGCTGCTGCGCCGCAACAGCGGCCATGCGAACGACGTCCTGACGCTCGGCGGCCTCGTGATCGACCGCAGCAGCCGTCTCGCGGAACTCGACGGCCAGCCGCTGTCGCTGTCGCGCCAGGAGTTCGCGCTGCTCGAGATTCTCGCGAGCCGACCGCAGCGGATCTTCTCGAAGGACGAGCTGCTGAACCAGCTGTTCAGCTTCGGCAACGAGCCGACCGCGAACGCGGTCGAGCAATACGTGACGCGCGTGCGCAAGAAGCTGCAGGGCAGCTCGGTCGAGATCCGCACCGCGCGCGGGATGGGATATCAGATTGCCGCGCATTGACTGGTTCCCGAAGACGCTGTTCGGGCGCACGCTGCTGTTCATCGCGCTCGTCGTCGCGACCGGCGCGCTCGCCCTCGCGGTGATCGCACGCTACTACGCGGGCGTCGCGGCCGAGCGCGCATACGACCAGTTGCTTGCGGGTGCATCGATCCAGGTCGCGGAGAACCTGTACGTGCAGGGTGGCGTGCTCGCGCTGAATCCGCCGGTCGCCGCGCTGTCGACGCTGTCGCGCTACGACCTCGTCTACTACAAGGTCGTCGACTCGCGCGGCGTCGTCGTGGCCGGCTACAACGATCTCGCGAGCCCCGCGACGCTCGCCGCCGCGAAACAGGGCCCGGCGTTCGCGAACGGTGTCTACCAGGGGCACCGGATCCGCACCGCGACCATCGCACGCTACATGCCCGAGGAAAGCACGCCGGGCTGGGCACTCGTTACCGTTGCGCAGACAACCAATGCACGACAGCAGCTCACGAACGACATGAGCATCAAGGTATGGACGCTGATCCTGCTGATGAGCGTACTCGCGATCGGCGCGAGCGGCCTCGCGATCCGGCGAGGATTGCGCCCGCTCGCGCAGATCGGCACGATCATCGCCGCGCGCGACCCGGCCGACCTGCGGCCGGTGGCCGTCGATACGCCGAGCGAGATCGACGCGATCATCGGGTCGATCAACGGGCTGATGCGCCGGCTGGCCGAGCGGATCAACGCGATGCAGCGCTTCATCGCCGACGCCGCGCACCAGATGCGCACGCCGCTCGCACGGCTCGACGCGCAAATCGAACTGCTCGACGGCGAGGCCGATCCCGCGCGTCATGCGGCGCGGCTCGATGCGCTGCGCGCGACCTGTTCGGATGTCGGGCGCCTTACCGGGCAGTTGCTCAATCATGCGATGGTGATCCATCGCACCGAGGTCGTGCCGCTGCAACCCGTCGATCTCGTCGCGCTCGCGAAGGACGTACTGGGCCGCACGATTCCGCTCGCGGACGCGCGCGACGTGGCTGTCGCGTTCGCGAGCGATGCGCCGCATGCGTGGATCGACGGCGATGCGATCAGCTTGCAGGAGGCGTTGTCGAACGTGCTGCACAACGCGCTGCTGCATGGGCATGCGGACGATATCGTCGTGTCGGTAGCGACCTCGGGCAACGCAGATGATGCAGTCACGCTGACCGTCACCGACAACGGTCGCGGGATTCCGCGCGAACATTGGGATGCGGCGTTGCAGCCGTTCGTGCGGATCGCGCCGGACGGCACCGAGCGCCGCACGGGGTCGGGGCTCGGGCTCGCGATCGTGCAGGAAGTGATGAAGGCGCACGGCGGGCGCGTGGGGTTCGCGTTTCCCGATGCGGGCGGGTTCGCGGTGGTGCTGACCTTTCCGCGGGCAACGGGGACGCATGTCCGCAACGCATGAAGCGACGGCCGCTGGCGTACCGCTGGGCCTCTTCTCGCGCCACCGACGCCGCCACCGCCTGCCCACCCGGATACGCATCGCGCACACGCTCTCATCAAGAGGCGTTCTCGCGGGACCATGAAGCGCGACACACGACACGCCTCGTCTGCAGCACGTAGTGCGGATCACCCACATGCGAAAACGTCCGACTATGACTTGCCGTTCGTGCCTCTGCCCGAAGCCCTGCGACGGTGCTCGGGTGTGTTTAACCTGATCATGCGCGACGCAAGCGGCCTGTCACGTGCGCCGCCATGCGTCACGCCTTGTGCGTCGACAACAAAATACTCGTCTCGGTATTCGCGATCCCGTCGATCAACCGAATCGCGCCAAGCACGCGATCGAAATGCTCGAGCGAATCGGCGTGCAGCTCGGCGACCAGATCCCAGCGCCCGTTGGTACTGTGGATCGACGCGACGTTCGGATGCCCGCGCAGCACCTTCACCACTTCGGCACCGCGATTGCCCTGCACCGCGATCGACATCAGCGCGCGGATCCGATGCCGCTCGGCCGCCGGCTTGAGCCGCACCGTATAGCCGACGATCACGCCGTTCTTCTCCAGCCGCGTCAGCCGGTTCTGCACGGTCGCACGCGCGACGCGCAACGCCTTCGCGAGGGCGACGACGGGCATTCGCGCGTTGTCGCGCAGCAGCGCGATGAGCTGCCGGTCGACGTCGTCGAGCGTAATCATGAACGGATCTTCCTGTTGAGCATGAGCCGGCCGCCAGCGTGCCGGACGGTGTGCATTTCGACTAGTGCAATTTGAACAAACTGCCATATCTGGCCAGCAATTTGCCAAGTCTATCGATAAATCTGCCACTTTTGCCGTCTTTTTGTTGGCTCGACTCCCGGAAATAATGACTCCATCGACCGGCTGCACACGCCGGACAACGCTTTTGATGGAGCCGGGGCCCGGGCCGAAGCGCCCGCCCCGGTCAACCAGGACGCCTGGACACCCGTACCGGCAAAAAAATGGAGACAGACCGATGACTCGCTTCCTCGACGTTCCCGCCACCGCCCGACTGATCGCCAAGACCGGCGTCACGCCGTTCCTGCGTGAGCTCGTCGACACGCTGCGCGCCGATTACCTGCACTGGGCCGACTTCGACAAGTCGCCGCGCGTCGCCTGCCATTCGCGCGACGGCGTGATCGAGCTGATGCCCGTCGCGAACGCGTCGCTGTTCGCGTTCAAGTACGTGAACGGCCACCCCGTCAACGCCGCACGCGGCATGCACACGGTGATGGCCTTCGGCGCGCTCGCCGAAGTCGACACCGGCTACCCGCTGCTGCTCGCCGAACTCACGCTGACCACCGCGCTGCGCACGGCCGCGACCTCGGTGCTGGCCGCGCAGGCACTCGCCCGCCCCGACTCGCGCACGATGGCGCTGATCGGCAACGGCGCGCAGAGCGAATTCCAGGCGATCGCGTTCCACACGCTGCTCGGCATCGAAGAGATCCGCGTGTTCGATGTCGATCCGCACGCGACCGACAAGCTGGTGCAGAACCTCGCCGCCTATCCGGCCCTGCGCGTCGTGCGCGCCGCATCGACCGCCGACGCGGTGCGCGGCGCCGATATCGTGACGACCGTCACCGCCGACAAGGCCTACGCGACGATCGTCACGGCCGACATGATCGAGCCCGGCATGCACCTGAACGCGGTCGGCGGCGATTGCCCGGGCAAGACCGAACTCGAAGCCGGCGTGCTGACCGCGGGCCGCGTGTTCGTCGAGTTCGAGCCGCAGTCGCGCATCGAGGGCGAGATCCAGCAGATGCCGGCCGACTTCCCGGTGACCGAACTGTGGCGTGTGCTGCAGGGTGAGACGACCGGCCGCGAACGCGCGGACGAAGTCACGGTATTCGACTCGGTCGGCTTCGCGCTCGAGGACTACTCGGCGCTGCGCTACCTGTACGCACTGGCGCAGCAGCACAACGCGGGCGTCGAGATCGCGCTGATTCCGCCGGCCGTCGATCCGAAGAACCTGTTCGCGCTGATCGACGATCCGGCCGCGATCGCGCAGGGTCACGCGGCGTTCGTGACCGAAGCCGTCGCTGCGTTCGCGCGCTGATCGTCATCGTCGGGCGGCGTGCGCGCCGCCCGCCTCACCGCCTCTCGCCTCTACCGTTCATGAATCTCGTATCGATCCAGGCGCCCGCCGCCGTCGTGATGATCCGGCCGCACCGCTTCGTGCCGAACCCGCAGACCGCGGCCGACAACGCGTTCCAGCGCATGGCGGCCGGCGGCGCGAACGACACGTCGTCGGTGTCGGCCGCCGCGCGCGACGAAGTCACGGCCGCCGCGCAAACGCTCGCCGATGCAGGTGTGCGCGTACACGTGTTCGACGACCACGGCGAGCGCGACACGCCCGACTCCGTGTTCCCGAACAACTGGTTCTCCACGCATCCGGGCGGACACGTCGCGCTGTATCCGATGTATAGCCCGAACCGCCGCCGCGAGCGGCGCGCCGACATCGTCGAAATGCTGAAGGCCGAGTACCGCGTGCAGGACGTGATCGACTACTCGGGGCTCGAATACGACGACGTGTTCCTGGAAGGCACCGGCGCGATGGTGCTCGATCACGTCGCGCGGATCGCGTACGCCGCACGTTCGCGCCGCGCCGATCCGGTCGCGCTCGAGCGCTTCTGCACGAACTTCAACTTCGAGCCGATCTGCTTCGACACGGCCGATGCGAACGGCCGCCCGATCTATCACACGAACGTGATGATGAGCGTCGCCACCGAATTCGCGATGGTCGGCCTCGACCTGATCGCCGACCGCCGGCGCCGTGACGAGATCGCGCAACGCCTCGCCGAAACGGGGCGCACGGTGATCGCGCTCGATCACGCGCAGATCGCGAATTTCGCGGGCAATACGCTGGAACTGTCGGGCAAGGACGGGCGCGTGCTTGCGCTGTCGCGGCGTGCGTTCGACTGTCTCACCGGCGACCAGCGCGCGACGATCGAGCGCTCCGCGCGGCTGCTGCCGCTCGACGTGCCGACGATCGAACTGGCCGGCGGGTCGGTGCGTTGCATGTTGGCGGGGATTCATCTCGCGCGGCGCTCGGCAGCGGACAGCGTGACGGAAGTTGCGTCAGTCACGCGGCAGCACGAGCCGGCGCTTCAGCACTGAAAACAGCGATCGGCTGCCGATGCGTGGCGCCGGCAACCGCTATCCCGATGTCGAACGGAAGGTGGCGCGCCGGCGATGTACGCACACCGGCGCGTCACCTCGACATGCATCGTCATACTGACGATATTCGTGCATGCGCACGACAGCGCTCAACCGCCCAGCAGCTTCAACCCGGCCGGCAGCGTTTCGCCGAACACGCGCGCCGTATCGGCTTCGTCGAACGCAATCGCTTCGCGCACCATGTCGATCCACGCGGCCGATGCATTCGCGGCCGACAGACGCTTGATCACCGCTTCACGCGTGTCGTCCGGCAAATCGCGTTCGCGGTCGCCCGTCATCCGCGCGATTTGCGCAACCGCGAATGCAGCGGGTTCGACCTGCTTCCAGTCCAGCGCGAACAGCGCGTCGAGCCAGCGATTCGCCATCTCGGCCGGCACGACGCTGTGCGCGCTGCCGTAGAACGGCCGCCGCGCGCCGATCCGCCCGAGCGCCCACGCGCACAACGTGCGCTCGGCCGGCTTCTGCAACTGCACGATCAATCGCTCGGCCAGCTCCACCTTGCGCTCGACGGGCAATCGCTCGAGCGACGCGGACAAGCGCGTCATGTCGGCCGGGCCGACCTTGGCCGGGTCGAACGGCAGCTTGCGGCGCTTGTCGTCGGATGGTTCGAGGAATGCGATCGCGTCGCGCACCTGCGTTTGCGCGTCGTCGTCGAGACCGCCGGCCACGCGCCGCCACAGCGTCCACCACTCCGACCACACCTGCGCGTCGTTCACGTACTGAATCCCGTCGTCGAACAGCGGCCACAGCTGCTCGATACGCCATGCATCGAGCGGATGACCGAAGCCCGGACGCAGGCAATAGCCGGCGAGGTTCAGCCATGCGCGTTCGTGATCGGCCGAGCGCCGCCGCCTGCGCGCTCGTCCGAGCAACGCATCGAACAGTTCGCGGGCGAGCGCGACGTCCCACTCGTCGCGCGGGCCGAGCACCTGTTCAAGTTGCGCGCGCAACCGTCGCGTATCCTTCGGCGTGACGTCCGCGGACTTGCCGCCGAACGAGCGGTCGATCAGCTCGATCGCGTGGTCGAGACGCGGATGGCGCGCGAGCGCGGCGTCGTCACCCTGCGTGGGCGTATCGCCGCGCAACTGGAACTCGAGCCGCCAGCGCCGCGCGGCATCATCGGTCGCGATGCAATGCATTTCGAGCGTGCCGACCTCGGTCAGCGACGCGGTGAGTTTCACCGGCGTTTCGCGTGCGTCGCCGCCGGCCTGCCGATCGACGACCGTCGCGATCGGCGGCAGCCGCACGAAATCGCCGCCTTCCAGCTCGACGAGATCGCCGGGCCGGTATGCGGCCTCGGCCACCGTCGACACGAGATGGAAACGCACCGGCTGCCCGAGTTGCAGCGCGAACGTGCGCTCGTCGAGCCGGATCTCGCGGCCTTCCTCGGTGCCGCGCGGCAGCAGGCAGACGCCGCGCGGTGCCGCGCCCCCGTCACCATCGTCGAGCACGAGGAAATAGCTGCGCGCGGAGCCACCGCCGATGCGCGGTGCATGCCCGGCCCGCGCGAGGCCATAGGCCACCGCGCCGCGCGCGACCGCCACGTCCGGATGCGCGTTGTGCAACACATCGAGCGGCGCGCCACGCCATGCGCCGAGCGTCTGCGCGAGACGGCCGGCGAGTGCGCCCGCGCGGAACACGCCACCGTTGAGCAGCAGCGTGTCGGGCAGCGGGCCTTGCGCATGACGATTCAGGAACGCGGCGACGTGGCGCGTAACGGCCGGGTCGCTCGCATACGGCAAGCCGAATTCGACGATCGCGGTCCGCGCACGGCGCGGCAGCTCGCCGGCATCGACCTGCGGAAAGAAACCGTCGACGACGATCTGCTCGACTTCCTGCCGCGTCAGCTCGGCCGAGCGCGCGCCGCCGACGAGCTTGCTGCCCGCGCCGAGCAGGGTCACGGTGACGGACGCCGGCGCGTCGTCGCCGAGCAGCCGCTCCTTCGCGGTACGGCAGCGTTCGACGAGCTGCGACAGGCTCGCGGCGGACAGCCGCGTGCCGGGCTCGGTCAGCCGTGTCTCGACCAGGCGCGCGAGCGCGAGGTCCATGTTGTCGCCGCCGAGCATCAGGTGATTGCCGACGCCAACGCGCGTGAAGGCCGGTTCGCCGTCGTCGCCGGGCGCGACGTCGACCAGCGTGAGATCGGTCGTGCCGCCGCCGACGTCGCAGATCAGCACGCGGCGCGGTGCGGCGAACGTGTCGCGCAACGTCGCGCGCTGGCCGTACAACCAGTCGTAGAACGCGGCCTGCGGCTCTTCCAGCAACCGCAGCGCCGGCAGTTTCGCGCGCCTGGCGGCCTCGACCGTCAACGCGCGCGCGCCGTCGTCGAACGACGCAGGCACCGTCAGGATGACGTCCTGCTTCGCGAGCGGCGCATCGGGAAAGTGCGCATCCCACGCGGCGCGCACGTGCGCGAGATAGCTCGCGCTCGCGTCGACCGGCGACACCTTGTCGACGCCTTCGGCCGCGCCCCACGGCAGGATCGCCGCGAGCCGGTCGACCGACGCGTGCGACAGCCAGCTCTTCGCGCTGGTGACGAGCCGGCCCGGCACCTGCGCGCCGAGCGTGCGCGCATAGCGGCCGATCACCGGCGGCAGCGCGCCGGCGCTGCCGTTTCCATCGTCACGATCACCCGGGCCGCCAGCACGGCCGCCGCCCGAACGGGCGGCCGCGTCGCGCGCGCCGGACATCTGCCACGGCAGCCGCAGCGCCTCCGCCGCGAGTTCGCCCGCCGCCGGGTGATAGCGCACCGACGGCAGCAGCGGCTGCGCGGCCACCGCGCCGGGGCCGACCAGCTGCTCGACGTCGAACACGCGGATCGCGTCGGAGCCGGCCTCGACGTATGCGACGACCGTGTTGCTCGTGCCGAGGTCGATGCCGACCGTATAGCGCTTCATCGCGCTCAGGCGGCGCCGCGCACGTCGAACTCGACCTTCCAGCGCTCGTTCGTGCCACTCGGGATCGCCTCGAGTTCGAGCGTGCCGGCTTCGGTCACGCGCGCATGCAGCTTCACCGGCACGATCTCGCCGACCGTGCGTCCTTCGGCGGGCAGCGTGGCCTGGATTTCCTCGAGTTCCTGCAGCTCTTCCGGCGACCAGTAGTCGAGCAGCGTGCCGACCTGGTCCTGGCGGCGCACCGACGACCCGAAGAAGCGGAACTGCACCGGTTCGCCGACGACGAGCCCGAACTCCTGCGGCGGCAGCGCGGCATCCGAGCCTTCCTCCATCCCGAACGGCGCGACGCACAGCGCCTGCACCGGCGGCTCCAGCCCCGGCACCGCGGGCATCGCCGACTCGATCGCGACGTAGTACGCACGCGCCGTGCCGCCGCGAATGCGCACGCCACGGCCGCGCTTCACATAGCCGTAGTACGCCGCGCCACGCGCGACCGCGAGATCGAGGTCCGCGCCTTCGAGCAGGCGCGCGGCCGGCGCGCCTTCGGCTGCGAGCCAGCTGTTGAGCGTATCGAGCACGCGCTGCGTGAGCAGCGTCGACTTGAACACGCCGCCGTTGAACAGCACGGCGGTCGGATGCAGGAACGTCGCGCCCTGCGGCAGCGTGCGCTGCACGCCTTCGAGCGCATCGAGTGCTGCGACCTGACGGCCGAGGAACGCGGCGAGATGGCGCGTGATGCCCGCGTCCTGCGCATACGGCAGGCCGAGTTGCGTCAGGCCGACGCGCGCGCGGCTCACCGGGCGCGCGGCTGCGTCGACTTGCGGGAAGAAGCCTTCGAGGATCGTCTGCGTGAGTTCCGCGCGCGTGAGCTCCGTGCGGATCGACCCGCCGATCAGCTTCGAGCCGCGGCTCGGCACGACGAGCGGCACCGCGTCGGTCGTCGGGTCGGACAGCAGCGTTTCCTTCGCGGCGCGGCACGCGTAGGTCAGCGCGCGCAGTTGCCACGGATCGGCCTGCGTGCCCTGCTGCGCGAGCTTGCGCGCGACCACGTGCGCGAGCGCGAGATCCATGTTGTCGCCGCCGAGCAGGATGTGCTCGCCGACCGCCACGCGATGCAGTTCCAGGTTGCCGTCGCGCTCGACCACCGCGATCAGCGACAGGTCGGTCGTGCCGCCGCCGACGTCCACGCACAGGATCAGGTCGCCGACCTGCACCTGCTTGCGCCAGCCGCCTTCGCTCTTCTGGATCCAGCTGTAGAGCGCCGCCTGCGGCTCCTCGAGCAGCGTCATCCGCGCGTAGCCGGCGGCACGCGCGGCTTCCGCCGTCAGTTCGCGCGCGGCCGGGTCGAACGACGCGGGGATCGTCACCGTCACGTCCTGATCGACGAACGGCGCGTCGGGATGCGTGTGGTCCCACGCCTCGCGCAGGTGCGTCAGGTAGCGGATCGAGCTTTCCAGCGGCGACACGCGCGACACTTCGGGCGGCGCATCGCTCGGCAGGATCGCCGCGCGGCGATCGACGCCCGGGTGGCACAGCCAGCTTTTCGCGCTCGACACGAGGCGGATCGGCGTGCCCGCGCCGCGCGTGCGTGCCATTTCGCCGACCGCGAAGCCGCGCGAGGCCGTCCACGGCAGCGTCAGGTCGCCCTGCGTGAGTTCGCTTTCATGCGGAAGATAGAGGAACGACGGCAGCAGGTCGCGCGACTCCAGCGCGCCGGGCGCGGTGAGCTGCGCGATCGGCAGCACCTGCTGCGTGATGGTTTCGCCGTCGCTCGCGGCGCTGTCGACGTACGACAGCGCGCAGTGGGTGGTACCAAGGTCGATACCGATCGAATAGCGCGGATCGCTCACAGTTCCACCTCCGCCGGTGCGACGACCGATGCGTCGTGGCTGCCCGTCAGCTTCGGCAGGCGCACGTCGGCCACGCGCCAGCCGCGATGGCTGACCGTGCCCGAGAACGGTGCCGAGCCGACCACGTTGCCCGTCACGCGCACGGCCGTCGCGTCGAAACCGGCCGGCAGCGTCACGCGGCTGCCTTCGGCTTCATCGCGCACCGGCACGATCGTGAAGTGCTCGCGCAGTGCGGCGCGGCAGCCGTCGTGCACGAGGCGGGCGGCAGCGCCGATGTCGGCGTCCGCGTAGCCGGCGATGTCTTCCTCGACGAAGTCGATGAAGCGCGCATCGCGCTGCAGCAGGCCGAGCAGTTGCAGCGCGGCTTGCGGGCTGGCTTCGCGCAGCTCGGGGGCCTTCACGGGCGCGGGTGCCGGAGCCGGCGCTGCGGCGGGCGCCGGCGCAACCGGGGCCGGGGCAACCGGCGCCGGGGCGCCGTCGCGCACGCGCAGCACGCCGGCCGCGAACTCGCGGTTGCCGAGCACGGAGAAGAACGTGCCGACGGCCAGCGATAGCCGGCCGAAGAAGGACAGGTTGGATTCGGGCATGGGGTCTGGACTCCTGTGGGCTCGCGACGCGGCGAGCATCTTGCCTGGGCGCCCTGCAACGGCGTGCGATTGCGCACTGCCGCCGCCCGGCGCGTGATTCGGACGCACCCTCTCGGGTGCGGAAAACCCGTATTTTGCCCTGTGGCGGGCAAACCGGGCAGAAGTTGGGGGACAGAACACGATGGCGCGACGATTTCGCGCCGCGCCGGATTACGTCGGACTACCGGCTATCTCCGATCGGCCGCGATGTTGCGGCGCGTCAGCGCGGCTTGCGGCGGCGCGCCGCCTTCGCTTCGAAATCGCGCGACAGCATGCCCAGCGTGACCTCGCCGAAGCGCGCGAGCAGCACCGCTTCCGCCTCTTTCAGCGTGGCCGACAGATGCGCATTGACCGCCTGTTCGAAGCGGAAGCGGCGCTGCTCCGCACACGTGGCGTGCGTATCGAGCGGTCGCCGGTCGTCGACATCCTCGGCGATGCACCGCGTATCGAAGCGCTGCGGCTCGCCGACGGGCAGGTCGTGCCGATCGATGCGCTGTTCGTCGGCGCGCGTACGGAAATGGCGAGCGATCTCGCGCAACAGCTCGGCTGCGCGTTCGACGAAGGGCCGCTCGGCATGGCGATTCGCGTCGATACATGGAAGCAGACGAGCGTTCCCGGCGTGTTCGCGGCCGGCGATGCGTCGAGCCTGATGACGAATGCGACGTTCGCGTCGGCGTCGGGCGTCGCGGCCGCCGTGGGCGCGCATCGTTCGCTGATTTTCGGACCCGCGGCGTGAGGCAGGTGAAGCCGCGTGCTGCGTGACGCGGCATCGCCCCTTCCTCGAGGCCTCGCTCACGTCGATCCACGCGCGCGCTTGTCGATATCCATGGTCGCATCGTTGGATTCACCCAGCGATGTAATGTTTAATGCTCGGCAACGCCAGCATTAAGAGACACGAAATGCTCGACCTCGAAGACCTTCGCCTCGTGCGCGCGATCGGCGCATCGCGCTCATTGGCATCCGCCGCTCGGCTGCTCGACCTCACCCCGCCCGCGGTCACGATCCGCCTGCAGCGGATGGAGGCGCGGCTGGACGTCCGCCTTGCCGTGCGACAGCCGAAAGGGATCGCATTGACCGACGAAGGTCAGCGGCTGTATCAGGAAGCCGTCGAGATTCTCGAGCGCGTCGAGGCACTGCCGGTCAACCTCTCCGGCGATCACGGCGACGTGCAGGGCACGCTGCGCGTCGTCGCGCCGTTCGGCTTCGGACGCAAGTACGTCGCGCGGATCGTGCGTGACGTGCAACGCGCGCATCGGAAGCTCGAGATCTCGCTGCACCTGTCGGAAAGCCCGTTGAGCAGCGCGTCGGGCGCCGACGTGGTCGTGCACGTCGGCAGCCTGAAGTCGTCGTCGTGGATCGGCTATCCGCTCGCCCCCAACGAGCGCTTCCTGTGCGCGAGCCCCGGTTACGCGCGTCGCATCGGCGAACTGAATCATCCGTCGGACCTGGCCCGGTATGACTGCCTGTGCCTGCGCGAGAACGACGAGGACATCCCGCGCTGGCACTTCTCGCAAACCGGCGACAACAAGGGCGAACCCAGGCGATCCGCGGTGATTCGCGTAACGGGCGCGCTTTCGTCGAACGACGGCACTGTCATCACCGACTGGGCACTGGCCGGGCTCGGCATCGTGGAGCGCTCGGAATGGGACGTCGCGCCGCTGCTGGCGAACGGCAAGCTGGTCAGGCTGCTGCCCGACTGGCATCTGCCGCCCGCGCCGGTGACCGCGCTGCTGCCGTCGCGCACCGGCCGCTCCGCGCGGCAACGGGTTTTTCTCGATGCCGCGAAGCAATTTCTCGATCCGCCGCCATGGCGCGGCAAGGCATGAGCGGCTTTCCTGGATTAAATATCGCTTAATGATCGATTTGGCATGCGTTAAACACGCCGCTTGCCAAACACCCTACAGTGTTCGCTGTCGGCAACCCACCGAGGCAACGCATCATGGGCATCCCACCCGTCAACACCCCCGCCGCCTTGATCGACGTCGATCGCATGCGCGAGAACATCGCGCGCATGCAGGCGCATCTCGACGCGCTGGGCGTCAGGTTCCGGCCGCACGTGAAGACCACCAAGTGCCGGCACGTCGTCGACGCGCAGATCGCGGCCGGCGCGCAGGGCATCACGGTATCGACACTCAAGGAAGCCGAACAGTTCTTCGCGGGCGGCGTGCGCGACATCGTCTACGCGGTCGGGATGATTCCCGCGAGGCTCGGCCAGGCACTCGCGCTGCGCCGGCAGGGCTGCGACCTGAAGATCGTCGCCGACAGCCTGCAGACCGCGAACGCCATCGCCGAATTCGGGCGCGCGCACGGCGAGCGCTTCAACGTGTGGATCGAGGTCGACGTCGACGGCCACCGTTCGGGGATTCGGCCCGACGACGGCCTGCTGATCGACGTCGGCCGCGCGCTGGTCGACGGCGGGATGACGCTCGGCGGCGTGCTCGCTCATGCCGGCTCCAGCTATGAATGCGACACGCGTGACGCACGGGTCGCGATCGCCGAACAGGAGCGCAGCCGCACCGTGCGCGCCGCCGAGCGCCTCAGGGCGGCCGGCTTGCCGTGCCCGGTCGTGAGCATCGGCTCGACGCCGACCGCGCTGTCCGCCGAGAACCTCGACGGGGTGACGGAAGTTCGCGCAGGCGTCTACGTGCTGTTCGACCTCGTGATGCACAACATCGGCGTATGCGCGCTGTCCGACATCGCGCTGTCGGTGCTGACCACCGTCATCGGACACCAGGAAGAAAAAGGCTGGGCCATCGTCGATGCAGGCTGGATGGCGATGAGCCGCGATCGTGGCACACAGCGGCAGGCGCGGGATTTCGGCTACGGACAAGTGTGTACCGAAGGCGGCGACGTGCTCGGCGAATACGTGATGAGCGCGGCCAATCAGGAGCACGGCATCGTGTCTCGCATCGATACGCCCGACACGGGCATCGCGCAGCGGTTTCCGATCGGTACCCGTTTGCGGATCCTGCCGAACCACGCGTGCGCGACCGGTGCGCAACATCCGGAATATCACGCGCTGAGCGGCGATGGCACGGTACAGACCTGGCCGCGCTTCTACGGGTGGTGAGGGTCACGCGCACGGTAGCCGGTGCGGCGATCCGATGCCCGGCGAAATCGGCCATCGCTCCCTCATTTGAACAAAATTGACAGTTTGTCTACATTTGTACAAACTATAAATATCGCGATTCGCATTGCACCTTCACAGGCTCGCCCACCATGCCGTCAGACGCCCAACTCCTCCTTCTCGACCGGGATGTCGTGGAACCCGCCCTTCAGGCCGACCACGTGATGGCGGCGGTCCGCGAAGCCTTCGTGCTGCACAGCCAACGCGCCGGGCGCGTGTTCCCGGTCGTACGCGAGAAGCTGCATACCGGCGGTGTATTCGGCATCAAGTCGGGCGACGTCGCGCGCCAGGATCTGCTCGGCTTCAAGGCGGCCGGGTTCTGGCCCGGCAATCGGAGCCGGGGCGGCGAACCGCATCAGGCGACGATCGCGCTGTTCGATCCGGCCACGGGCCGCCCGCTCTGCATCATGGACGGCAACGCGATCACCACGGCCCGAACCGGTGCAGCAGGCGGCATCGGGCTGCAGGCGCTCGCCCGCCGCGACAGCACGCGAATCTGCGTATTCGGCACCGGCGTGCAGGCGTGCGTCCAGCTCGACTACGCGATCAGGCTGCTGCCGCAGCGGTGCACGGTGCAATACGTGAACGTCAGCGGCAAATCGGACCCGCTGTTCGAATCGGCATTCCGCGAACGCTGCGACATCCGCGTCGCACGGGGCCGGAACGATGCGGTGGCCGGCAGCGACGTGGTCATCACCGCGACACCGGGCGGCGGCCCGCTGTTCGATGCGGATGCGGTTCAGCCGGGCACCCATCTGACCTGCGTGGGCGCGGATACCGCAGGCAAGCGCGAACTTCCGGAAGGCGTATTGGAACGTGCGCGCGTTTTCGTCGACGATCACGAGCAGGCGCGCAGCATCGGCGAGTGTCAGTGGGCGCCGGATTTGCCGCACACTGAAATCGGCGACATCCTTGCGGGAGTTGCATCGGTTAATCGCGCCCCGAACGAAATCACGGTATTCGACATGACCGGACTCGCGCTCCAGGACCTGACCGTTGCGCGCTTGCTGTATCGGCAGGCCGTCGAAAACGGCGCGGGACGCTCCGTCCCGTGGCCGTGGTGAACGGCAACTGCGTGGTATCTTCCGTCGCCATGCACCTGACCCACGTTTCCGCCATCTCGTTCGATCTCGACGACACGCTGTGGCCGTTCGGACCCTCCGTCGAACGGGCCGAGGCGTCATTGCATGCGTGGCTCATCACGCACGCGCCCAATACCGCGAGCGTGCTGCCTGCGTCGCAGACACTGAGCCAGTTACGCGACGAATACGAACGCGCGCGGCCGGACCTGGTCGGCGACTATCGTGCGTTGCGCATCGGCTCGATCCGACTCGCGCTGGAACGCGCGAACGAAGACATCGCGCTGACCGATCACGCGTATGACGTGTTCTATTCCGCGCGGAACCAGGTCGAATTCTTCGACGACGCATTGCCGGCGCTCGCGTGGTTGAGCGCGCGCTTTCCGCTGATCGCGGTGACGAACGGCAATGCTGACCTTCGGCTGACAGGCGGCGGCGAGTTCTTCCGCGAAACGCTCAGCGCGCGTGCGTGCGGGTTCGCGAAACCCGAGCCGGCGATCTTCCACACGGCCGCCGCGACGCTCGGCGTGCCCGCGGCCGAACTGCTCCACGTCGGCGACGACTTTCACCTCGATATCGTCGGCGCGTTGAACGCGGGGCTTCAGGCGGCCTGGGTCGTGCGCGGCGAAGGTCGGGAAGCGGAGCACGCCGCGCATCGTGCTCCGTCCCCGCATCTGACCGTTCGCGACCTGTCGATGCTGTGTCGCGCGCTCGGCGGCCCCGTCGAGGGGGTGTAACCGCAGGCCCGCGAAATCACGCAAGCGAAGCCGATCACGCCCGTCGGCATAACCGACCGCCGTCTTCACGCTGCCTTCCTCGCCTCCGCGATCCGTTGCGGCGCCTTCGGCCGCGCATAAAGCCGCTCGAGATACGACTGCAGTTGCGGGAACGGTTCGATCAGATGGCACTCGCTTGCCCAGTCGATCAGGTAAGCCGTCACGCAATCGGCCACCGTCAGCGTGTCGCCGACGATGAATTCACGCCCCTCGAGATGCTTGTCGAGGATCGCGGCCATCGCCTTGAAATCCTCGCGCGCGAGTTCGATATCGGCCGGCAGCCGCTTCTCCGGCGGATAGATGAACGTATGCCGCGTAATGCGCCACAGCGGCTGCTCGAGCTCCGTCACCGCGAACATCACCCACCGATACGCCTGCGCCCGCAGCGCCGGATCGGTGGGCAGCAGCGCCTTCTCCGGATACTTGTCCGCGAGATACAGCACGATCGCGGCCGACTCCGGAATCACGAGATCGCCGTCCACCAGCACGGGCACCTTGCCCGCCGGATTGATCTGCAGAAATTCGGGCCGCTTGTGCTCACCCGCCAGCAGGTTGACCGACACGAACTCGAAATCCGCATCCAGTTCCTTGAGCCCCCAGAGCGCGCGTTGCGAGCGCGTACCGGCAAATCCGTAAAGCTTCATCGCAATGTCTCCGTTGAAAATGTCGGGGAAGATCTCCGCGCGCAGGCGATGGCCCATCGGCCTCGACGACCGCGCGCAGCGCCTGTCGCCATTCACATGCCGGGCACCGCGAGCACCGGCATCACGTCGATCGCGTCACCCGGGAACAGCGTGAAATGCGGGTGGCCTTCGAACAGCGCGGCCGCCGCGTCGTGCGATGCGGCGCGCACGACGGTAAAGCCGCTCATCGCATTGGCGGTGTCCGTGACGCCGCCCTTGCCGATGGTCTTGGTCTTGCCGAGCGGCCCGCCGAGTTCGACGATCGCGTCGCGATGCCGGTCGACCCACGCATGCCACGCGGCGATCCCTTCCCGTTCCCGCGTGCGCCGCTCCTCCTCCGGTAGCGCCATCCATACCTTCATGCCCGCGCTCTCCTTGCTGCCGAGGAATACCGCGAGATACAACTGCTGTTGCGCACTCATGCTTCCTCCGTCCGATGGCGGGAACGGCGGGCTGCCGCTCCTCGCCCTTGACACGATAGGTTGATATCAACACAATTGCAACATGGCACGCAAAGAAAAGCTCCCTTTCGAAACGACGCTGATGGTGCGCGATTGCTGCCTGTGCCTGCACATGCAGCGCGCGGCGCGCAATCTCGCGCGCATCTTCGACGATGTGCTGCGCCCGCTGGATCTCACCAACGGCCAGTTTTCGCTATTGATGTCGTTGAACCGGCCCCAGCCGGCCACGATGAAATCGGTCGCGTCGCTGCTCGCGATGGACCGCACGACGCTGACCGCTGCATTGAAACCGCTCGAGCGGCGCGGGCTGGTCACCATCACGCAGGATCCGGACGACAAGCGCAGCCGCCTGCTCAAACTCACGCCGGCTGGTGAGCAGCTGCTCGCCGAAGCGTTTCCGCTTTGGCAGCAGACGCATGCCGAGATCGAACGGCCGTTCGCGGCAGGGGAAGTCGATGTATTGCGCGGCCAGTTGCGCGCGCTGTCGGAGGATCCGGCTACGCGCGGCTGAAGCGGCGTGCCGTGCGATTCACTTCCTGCCCTTCTTCGGCATCAGCAGTTGCGCGAACTCCTGCAGGAAACGCACGGGGCCGTGCGCGTGCAGCGCCTGCCCGCTGCTGAGCGCACCGTCGATGACGGTCGCGAGCCGCAATGCGTAGGTCTGCGGTTCGTCGATCCCCATCGCGCTTGCCAGCTCCGTCAGCCGGCGCCGCAATTCCTGCTTGTGCGCGACGGCGACCTGGCGCGCCGGATGATTGCCGTCCGCGTACTCGGCTGCGATGTTGATTTGCGGACAGCCGCGATAACCGGGGCGCTCGATGCGCTCGCCGATCCACTGCAGCTGCGCATCCAGTTCCTCGCGCGGCGTGCGTCGGTACTGCGCGGCCACCGCGTCCCAGTGCGCCCAGAAATCCGCATCCTCGCGCAGCAGGAACGCCTCGATCAGGTCGTCCTTCGTCGCGAAGTGCCGGTACAGGCTCGTCTTCGCGACGCCCGCCTGCGCGACGATCAGGTCCACGCCGACCGCACGCGTCCCTTCCCGATAGAACAGCGCGCTGGCCGTCTGCAGAATGCGCTCGCGCGTATCGGGCGCGCCCCCGTTCGTGTCCGTTCCCTTTTTCATCCAAGCCCGGCCGCCGAGGGCCGCCCGTCCCGCAAAAGTGGATCCGATGATAGCACTCGAAGGTTGACGACGCTACAGGTCTGTACTATAAAACAGACCGTTCTGTATCGGAGTAGATCATGGACGGTCAAATGACGGTTGCGGTGTATGGCGCCACGGGTCACACCGGGCGGTTTGTCGTCGCCGAACTGGAACGGCGCGAGCTCGGCGCGATCCGCGTCGGGCGCGATGCCGTGCGGCTCGCGCAAGGCGGCAACGACGCGACGCCATCGCGCGTCGCAGCGGTCGACGATCCGGCCGCGCTCGATGCAGCATTGCACGGCGCGCACGCGGTGATCAACTGCGCGGGCCCGTACCTCGATACCGCGCTGCCGCTCGCCGATGCGGCGTTGCGGGCCGGCATCCCGTATCTCGACCTGACGGCCGAGCAGCCGTCGGTCCAGGCGCTGGCCGACCGGCGCGACGCCAGCGCACGCGCCGCCGGCGTGACGCTCGTGCCGGCCGCCGCGTTCTACGGCGGCCTGGCCGACCTGCTCGTCACGGCCGTCGTCGACCCGCGCCAGCCGATCGAGCGCGTCGACGTCGCGACCGGCCTCGACAGCTGGCATCCGACGCGCGGCACGCGCGTGACCGGCGAGCGAAATCGCGCGATCCGGCTGATTCAGAAGGACGGCAAGCCCGCCGCTGTGCCATCGACGGCGCGCGAACGCCGGTGGCCGTTCCCGTCGCCGCTCGGCGACGTCGACGTGACGCTGCTGCCGTTCTCGGAAGTCATGACACTCGCGCGTCATCTGCGCATCGATACGATCGAGTCCTGGCTCGCGACGCTCGCGCTGCGCGACGTGCGCGATGCCGGCACGCCGCCGCCGCAACCGGTCGACGCGCTCGGCCGCTCGGCGCAGCAATTCGCGCTGGACGCCGTCGTTGTGCAGAACGGCATCACGCATCGCGCGACCGCGTCGGGACGCGACATCTATGCAGTCAGCGCCCCGATCATCGTCGAGGCGACGGTCCGCCTGCTGAGCGGCAGGACACTGACGTCGGGCGGCGTGCGCAGCCTCGGCGAACTGTTCGACGCGCGCGATTTCCTCGCGGCGCTCGACACGGTCGGCGTATCGTTCTGTACAACTATCGATTCGAATTTCACACGGAGGGATGAGCATGAGCCGCAATAGCAAGGAGAATGCCGCGTATTTCCGTTCGCTTCACCGCGCGGGCCAGCCGCTCGCGCTGTTCAACGTGTGGGACGCCGGCAGCGCGCGCACGGTGGCCGACGCGGGTGGCGTCGCGCTGGCAACCGGCAGCCGGTCGGTCGCGGCCGCCAACGGTTTCGTCGACGGCGAGCAGATGCCGAAAGCGCTCGTGATGGAAGTGCTCGCGCGGATCGCGCAGGCAACCGACCTGCCCGTCACCGTCGATCTCGAAAGCGGATACGGCGAGCGGCCGGCGGAGATCGCCGACACGATCGCGCGCAGCATCGAGGCCGGCGCGATCGGCTGCAACCTCGAGGACAGTTTTCCGGCGACGGGCGAGCTGCGCACCGTCGACGATGCGGCTGCGCGTGTCGCGGCGGCCCGGCAGGCGTCCGATCGCGCGGATATCGGCTACTTCATCAACGCGCGCACCGACGTGTTCTTCAAGGCCGCGGCCGATACGCACGACGAGCGGCTTCTGGACGACGTACTGACCCGCGCACGCGCTTACGCGGCGGCGGGCGCCGACGGCCTGTTCGTGCCGGGCCTGCGCGCGCCCGCGCTGATTCGCGCGCTGACGGCCGCGTCGCCGCTGCCGGTGAACATCATGCGCATCGCCGAAACGCCGACGCTCGCCGAACTCGCGCAATACGGCGTGGCACGCATCAGTCACGGGCCGTACCCCTACCTGCAGGCGATGAAGGCGCTCGCGGCAGTGGTGAAGCAAGGCGGCTAGCCACTGCCCGGGACGGATAGCGGACGATTACATCCGATGTAATTGGCGCGCGGCGCGGCCGTCCCTACGCTTCGGGTGTCGCGCCGCCATTCCGGCGGCGCTCATCGCCCAGGAGGCGTCATGTCCCGCTATCCGCTTCATACGATCGACTCGGCCCCTGCCGAGTCGAAGCCCGTCCTCGAGCAGCTCCGGAAAACCTTCGGCACGATCCCGAACATCGCGGCGGCCATGGCTGCGTCGCCAGTGCTGATCAACGGCTTCATCGGCCTGTTCGAGCGCGTGCACGCAAGCAGCCTCACCGAGCCGCAGATCCAGACGCTGCTGCTCACCAACGCGGTCACGAACGCCAGCGAATGGCCGGTCGCATTCCACACCGCGCTCGCATTGAAACAGGGCGTGCGCGCTGCCGACGTCGATGCGCTTCGCCGCGGCGGCCTGCCCGATGATGCGCAACTGGCCGCGCTGTCGACACTGGCTCGCACGCTGATCGAGACCCGCGGCCACATCGCGGATGCCGACCGGCGGCGCTTCCTCGATGCCGAGTTCAGCGACGAACAGTTGCTCGAGGTGATCGCGGTGGTCGCCGCATCGACGATCACCAACTACGTCGGCAGCGTGACGCGACCCGCACTCGAAGCGCCGTTCGACGCGTTCGCGTGGCATGCGGGCGCGGCGTGAGTTCGATATAGTCGTCGGCATCGGTCACCAAACGATCAGGACAACGCGATGAATGCCAGCGGCAACGATCCGAAGGCGCCGCCGCATGAACTGGGCCGGCTGTTGCGCTACTGGCGCGATCTGCGCGGCGTGAGCCAGCTCGGCCTGTCGCTCGACGCCGGCATCTCGCAGCGCCAGATCAGCTTCATCGAAAGCGGGCGCAGCGTGCCCGGCCGCGACACGCTGCTGACCCTCGCGCAGACGCTCGACGTGCCGCTGCGCGAGCGCAACGCGTTGCTGCTCGCCGCCGGGTACGCGCCCGTGTATTCGGAAGCGCCGTGGGATGCGCAGGAGATGAATGGCGTGATCCGCGCGCTCGAACGGGTCGTTCGCCAGCACGATCCGTTCCCTGCGATCGTCATGGACCGGCACTGGAACGTGCTGATGACCAACGATGCGGCGCCGCGTTTTTTTGGCTGCTTCATCGACATGGCCGCACGCGAAGGCCCGCGCAACCTGCTGCGCCTGATGTTCGATCCGTCCGGCATGCAGCCGTTCGTGGCCGACTGGGACAGCGTGTCGCGCAGCCTCCTGCAGCGCGTGTATCGCGAATCGGTCGGCCGCGTGGTCGACGACGACACGCAGCGGCTGCTCGACGAACTGCTCGCCAGTCCGGATGCCCCGCATGACTGGAAAACGCCGCAGGCACCGGCCGCCGCACCGTCGATGCCCGTCATTCCGGTCGGCTTCGTCCACGAAGGCGTCGTGCTGCGCTATTTCTCGCTGATCACGACCGTCGGTGCGCCGTACAGCGCCGCCGCACAGGAACTGCGCATGGAGTGCATGTTTCCCGCGGACGACGCCACCGAAACGCGTCACCGGCAGTTGCTCGACGCGCACGCGCCGACGCACTGAGCGGCGAGCCGATGCGCGATCGCGCGCCGGCTCGCCGCGATCCGTCACTCGGCCAGCACCGTCGCGACGCCGACCCGCTTCGGCACGCCGGTCACGATCGTCGCGACCGCGACGGCCAGCACCGCGGCCGCGCCCAGGAACACGCCGCCCGCGCCGTTCGCGTCGAACACGACGCCGCCTGCCGCCGCGCCCGTCGCGATCGCGAGCTGGATCGCCGCGACGATCAGCCCGCCCGCGCTCTCGGCTTCATCGGGCACGGTGCGCGTGACCCACGTCGACCACGCCACCGGCACGCCGCCGAACGCCATCCCCCACAACGCGACGAGCACCGCGTCGATCATCGGCGCGCGGCCGAGCGCGACGAGCGCGATGCCGAGCACGACCATCAGCGCCGGCATCCCGATCAGCATCGGCCGCAGCCGGTGTTCGAGCACGCGGCCCGCGAGCGACGTGCCGACGAAGTTCGCGATCCCGTAGCCGAGCAGGATCGCCGACAGCCCGTTCACGCCGACGCCGGCAACCTGTTCGAGGAACGGCCGCAGATACGTGAAGAACGCGAAATGCCCGGTGAACACGAGGATCGTCGCGAACATCCCGAGGCCGACGGTCGGCCGGCGCAGCACGTCGACGAGCGTGCGCAGCCGCGTCGTGCCGCTCGGCGGCATCGACGGCAGCGTCATGACCTGCGACGCGAACGCGACGCCGCCGAGGCCGGCCGCGATCAGGAACACGTTGCGCCAGCCGATCAGGTGCCCGAAGTAGCTGCCCATCGGCGCGGACGCGATCGTCGCGACCGCCACGCCGCTGAAGATGATCGACAGCGCGCGCGGCACCATCGCGGTCGGCACGAGCCGCATCGCGGTGGCCGTCGCCATCGTCCAGAAACCGCCGAGCGCGACGCCGAGCACGACACGGCCGATCAGCAGCGTCGCCAGGTTGGGCGCGAACGCGACCGCGAGATTCGACGCGACGAGCAGCACCGAGAACGCGAGCAGCACGCGGCGCCGGTCGATCGTGCGCGTCAGCGCCGAGATCAGGAGGCTCGTGACGAGCGCGACCGTCGCGGTGGCCGTGACGGTCTGGCCGGCCACGCCTTCGGTCACGCCGAGGCTGTCGGCCATCGGCGTGAGCAGGCTCGCGGGCAGGAATTCGGCGGTGACGAGGCCGAACACGCCGAGCGTCATCGCGAAAACGGCGCCCCAGGCCGGTTCGCGGGGAGCCGCCGTGGTGGCGGCGGAGGAGATTCCGGGATTCATGCGCGGTTCCGAGTCGTATAGGGAAAATACCGATGACGACGTATCGTAAGGAACGGCGACAGGACGGTCTATGACATACAATCCGCTCTTGTTGATCGATCGTCCGAATTTCGATATGTCCGAGCCTCTGCTTCCTCCCGTGTCCGACGTGCACGACCTCGTCAGCGAACTGCTGCTCGGCATGCGCCTGAGCGGCGTGCAGTACCGCCGGATCCAGGTACCGCGGCCGTTCGGGCTGAGCTTCGGGCACGCGCCGGGCCGCGCGCAGTTCCATTTCGTCGGGCGCGGGCCCGTGCTGCTGCGCGACGCGGCCGGCACGACGGTGCAGCTCGAGGCCGGCGACGCGATCCTGCTGCCGCACGGCCGCACGCATGCGCTGGTGTCGGATCCGGATGCGCCGTGCCGCGAGATCGGCGGGTTCGAGGTCGCGAAGATCTGCGACACGGTTGCGTCGGTGGGTGCGACATCGTGCGCCGCGACGGAGCCGGCTGCCGGCGACGCGCTGATCTTCAGCGCATGCATGGAGCTCGATCTCGGCGGCATGCAGCCGCTCGTCGGGACGATGCCGGAGTTCATGCACGTCGGCACGCTGCTCGCGCGCTACCCGGAAATCCGTCCGATGCTTGACGCGATGGAGCGCGAATCATGCTCCGAACGCGCGGGCTTCGCGGGCATCCTCGCGCGGCTCGCGGACGTGGTCGCCGCATTCATCGTGCGCGGCTGGGTCGAGTGCGGGTGCGGCGACGCGACGGGCTGGGTGCAGGCACTGCGCGAACCGAAGCTCGGCCGCGCGATCGTCGCGCTGCATCGCGATCCGGGGCGCAACTGGAGCGTTGCGGAACTGGCCGCCGAAGCCGGCGTGTCGCGCTCGGTGTTCGCGGAACGCTTTCTCGCGGCCACCGGGATGACGCCGGTGCGCTACCTGACCGAGTTGCGGATGCGGCTCGCCGCGCAGTGGATCGCACGCGACCGCGAGACGATCGAAGCGGTCGCGTACCGGCTTGGCTACGGGTCGCTCGCCGCGTTCAGCCGCGCGTTCAAGCGCGTGGTCGGGCGGCCGCCAGGGGCGGTGCGCGCGGAAGGCGACGCGCACGCCGACGTGTAACGCATCACGCGTTACGCGTTACGCGGAGCGAAGCGAGCACCTGTAGAACCGCTCCGTTTTCGCCCGGTCGGTCGCCGCCCGTAACGATTCCGCTTAGTCGCCGCGTGCGTCGAGCCGATCGACCAGCGCCGTCGCGCACTGCACCGCCAGCGCTGCGCACTGCTGCGCATCCACCGGCGCGCCGTTCATCATCGCGCCCTGCACGATCCGGCCCAGCAATTCCTTCGACAGGTCGGCGATCTCGCATTCCCGCTTCGTCATGTTCCTCTCCCACGCGTCGGCCGGGTCCGGCCGCGCGTCCGATCGTGCCGGGCGCCGCATGCGCCGCGCCCGACGTTCAACGTTGCGTTGCCCGCACGACGATCTGCGCCTGCGTGTCGCGTTCGATGCGTTCGAGCGAGGTGCGCAACGCCGTAAATTCGGCCGGCGTGCAGACCTGCCGGCCGAACGCTGCCGTCATCCGGCGCGTGACCTGCACGACGTGCGCGGCCGCATCGAATACGTAATGCGACGTGAAGTCGACGAAGCGGTCGTGCACGGTCGTATCGGTCGGCAGGTCGGTCACCATGACACCCGCCGGCAACGCGATCTGGCCGGTCTCGTCGAACGTGCCGCCAAGACACGCCCACGGCTGTGTGCGCACCAGTTCGGCGAGCCAGCCCTCGACCTGCGTCGCGATGCCGCCCGTGACGCTCGACAGCGCGGGCACGGCGGTCGTGCCGTCCGGCCACACGAAGTGATCGAGCGTGCCCGCATACGTCACGTCGAACGGCCCGTCCGTCGCGCGGCGATCGCTGGTGGAGATCTGTGCGCGGCCCCGCAGCCCGCTCAGCCGCAGGCGTTCGTTCGCGAGTTGCCGGATGCGCTCGGGCGGCGCGCGGCGAAACAGCGTGCGTTCGAGCTCCGCGGTCCAGCCATCGTCCTCGACGAGCGCGTGAAACCGCGCAGCGCCCGGCTGCGCCGCATCGATCTCCACGCGCGCGGTACGGCGCTTCGGCTGCGTGGCCGGCGTGCGCGACACCACGCCGGTGTCGACGAGCAGCGCCGGCCGGTCCATCACGATCGGCGGCAGGTAGCCGAATGCGATGCCGCCCGTCGTGGTGTCCGCGTAGAGGCCGAGATCGGGCAGCCACGTGATCGCGTGATTGATCGCACCGCCGCCATAGCCGGGCACGGACGGCAGCGTGTACACGGAGCCGAGATTGATCAGCACCGGTTCGCTGCGGATGCCGACCGCCGCGAGCAACGCGCCGAACAGCGCGACGTGGTCCTTGCAGTCGCCATAGCGGTTGCGCAGGATGTCCGTCACGCGATGCGGCGCAGCGGCCGTCTCGCCGAGAAAGAGCGCGACGTAACGCACGTTCGCCTGCACCCAGTCGTACAGGATGCGCGCCTTGTCGTGCGGATCGGCGGCGTCGGCGGTGAGCGCGCGCGCCAGCTGGACGACGGCCGGATCGTTCGCGCTCGTATCGACGGCCGCGTTGCGGTAGCGCGCGGCGAACGCCGCATAGTCGGGCAGCGTGGATACCACCAGCCGGTCGCCGTAGGTCGGATAGCCGACCGAGCCGCTCTCGATCCGGTCGTACGGGCCGTGCCGGTAGGCGAACTCGTAGCGCGTGCGGCCGTTCGCCGTTACCGGCGGCAGCGCGACGTAGCCGCGCGCGTCCGCATGCAGCGGCATGTCGGCCGGCACGTCGAAGATCAGCCGCTGGTTCTCCACCGGCTCGCGCGACGGTTCGACGTAGTAGCCGAAGTAGCCGGCATTGACGGGCCTCGTGCGCGACTTGCGGAACGCGATGCGCGTGCTCGATCCGGCCTCGACGCCGGGAAACACGACGGTGCGCAGCAGCCCGTCCTGGAAGGTCGGCGCGCCGGCCGAACGCGGCTCCTGGACGTCGCGGATGCCTTCGGGCCCGACCGGATGCGCGACGCCGTCGCGATCGATCGTCTCGGCCGCGACCAGGTCGACCTTCTCCAGGTTCTTGTCGAACCATACGTAGCGCTGCGCGATCGCGTCGATCCCGTTTGCATCGTTCGCGCGCAGTGTCGAATCGTCCTCCTCGTCCAGCGCGCCGTCGTGCTGGATCACGAATACGTGGACATCGCTGACGAGCGTGACCGGCGCTTCGTCGCCCGGGTCGGCGCACGCGGGACGCGCGAGCGCGGCAGCGGCGACGGCCACCGCGAGCGCAGCGGTACATCCCGGCAGGCTACCGGTCGATCGGAACGGAAAACGCACCACGTCGTAGCTCTCTGCGCGTTCGTGTTCATGTCCGGACGCGACGGGCGCGCATCCGCGCGTGCCGCGCGCCGTCGTTCAGCCCAGTGTGGGTGACGTGCCCGCGAGCGTCAAGCCGCGACGCGGCCGGCCGTGCCGTCACGCGCCAGGCGGACGACGACACGCCGCACGCGCCACGCCGGCGGGCTGTCGCACTTTCACGAACTACGCCGCGTGCGATCGCTTTTTATATCATGTTGTGATATATAATTCAGACAGGTAAGGCGTGCGTGCGATGTCACCGAAACGAATGACGATCCGGTGAATTCGACGCGCCGACATGGGGAAGGAGACATCATGCTGATCAACAACGATTTCGAAATCGGATATCTCGTGATCGCGTTCGCGCTGCTGGGCGTGATCCTGATCGGTGCGCTGCTCACCGCGCTGCATCTCGAGCGGTGGCATCCGAAGCTGATCGGCGCCGCAATCGGCGCGCTGCTCGGGATCGCGCTGATCGAAGCGATGCCGCTGCTGACGTGAACGCGGCCGGCGTGCGGCGCGGGGTCAAAACGAACGGCACCCCGAAGGAAATCATCATGGAACCATCGCGCTGCGTGACCTATCGTCAATATGAGATCCACGCGGGCGCCTGGGTCGACCCGATGGCCGGCGAGGGTCTCGAACTCGGCGCGCTGTACCAGCCGCTCGCGGTCGTGTACTGGTGCGATGCCGGCGGCCGCCACGAGGCGCACCTGCTCGACCCGAAGCACCATGCGTTCCGCAACGACGCGGACGCGATCAAGGTCTCGATCGCCCTGGCCAAGCGCTTCATCGATACGAAGGTGGCCGGCACCGTCAAGCCGGCTAGCTGACACCCGGCCACCGCGCACCTCGTCCCCCAACCTGCCGGAGGCGACATGGAAAACGGTATCGTCCAGACCCTCGTACTGCTCGCGGTTCTCGCATTCGCGGTGCTGTTCTTCGCGGCTCAACGCAGCCGCGACCGCACGCGCGACCGGCTGCTGCACCGCTCGTCGCGGCGCTCGTCACGCTCGCATACGCACCGTCACCCGTAATCGCGCCGCACAAAAAAATCGGCCGGCGGCACGGCGTCGTGCGACGCCAGACCGTCGGCCTTGCAGCGGAGGTTCAGTCTTCGGGCAGCCGGCGCGTCGCGCGCCTACACACCCCACATCACGTGCCGGCCCTGTTCGTGGGCCGCACGCATCATGTCCAGCAGCGGCCACGCGCGTTGCGCGAGCCCGCCCGCATGCGGCGACAGTTCGGTGCGCAGCGCCTGCGTCGAACGCTCGTGCGCGTTTTCCCGCACCACGTCATCCCTGATCGCCTGCTCGAGCCGCGCGATCGCGCCCGGCAATTCGTCGGTGGAAATCACCCCGCGCACGTCGAGCCCCTTGCCGACGAGCCCCAGCAGGTACTGCGCCAGATCGCGCAACATCACGATGTCCGGTGCGGCGGATGACCGAAACGTAACCATCATCGTCCTTTCCCCCTTGTCGTCGCCGCGGGACCGTGCGGCGCCAGCCGCCGCCGGCCGCGGCGAGGCCTGCGGCCATCCTGCTGCGCCCGGTCGCCGCCCCGTTCTTCTGAACCGGACGTTCGCCCGGCACGATGCGCGCATCGCGCGGCCGGGTTCGTTTGCGGCGTAGAGGCCGGATGACGCGAGGGCCTGCTCTTATTTTATATCACGTTGTGATGTATTCAAGCGTACGCCCCCGGAATGGTGCGACTTGTCTTGCGACAACGCCAACGGGAGGCAGCCGCTTCGTTCGCCGCCCGGCTAGCCGACGTTCATCGGCAACAGCACCATCTGCCCCGCCGCGGCACCAGTCCGCACATTCCATGAGACGCGACCGACGGCGCGGCGTCGCTTTCAGCGCGTAAGCGACCAGCACGCTGCACCGCGCCGGGGGCAGTGCACCTGTGCCCGCCGTGCCCGCCCGTGCCGCCGGCTGGCCGCGTCGATCGGCGCCGCATCGTCACACCGGCCGCACGCACCGCGCCCGCTACTCCGGCTGCCACTGCCCGATCCCGGGCCTGCTCCCCTCGCCGCTCTCCCGCCGTTCTCCCGGCGAGCGATCACCTCGAGCGCGTCATTCGCATGGTTCGCACGGTTCGCGCCGGACGCGATGCGCTCGCGCCCGATCGTGCGTTGTTCCCCGCATTTCGACATTAGTGTGCGCGCAACAATGGCGGTGCCTCGCGGCCGGCGCCGTGCGGGGGCGGGTTTCCACGACGCCGGTCGCGACGGTCTTTGAAAAACCACATCTCACGAGGACATACCATGCAACTCCAATCTCATCCGGCGTGCCGTCCGTTTTACGAAGCAGGAGAACTCACGCAGCTGACCGCGTTCTACGAAGAAGGCCGCAACATCATGTGGATGATGCTGCGATCGGAGCCGCGGCCGTGCTTCAACCAGCAACTCGTCACCGACATCATCCATCTCGCGCGCGTCGCACGCGACTCGGGCCTGCCGTTCGACTTCTGGGTGACGGGCTCGCTCGTCCCCGAGCTGTTCAACGTCGGCGGCGACCTGAGCTTCTTCGTCGACGCGATCCGCAGCGGCCGGCGTGACCAGCTGATGGCCTACGCGCGCTCGTGCATCGACGGCGTCTACGAGATCTACACGGGCTTCGGCACCGGTGCGATCTCGATCGCGATGATCGAGGGCAGCGCGCTGGGCGGCGGCTTCGAAGCCGCCCTCGCGCACCACTACATGCTCGCGCAAAAGGGCGTGAAGCTCGGTTTTCCCGAGATCGCGTTCAACCTGTTCCCGGGCATGGGCGGCTATTCGCTGGTCGCGCGCAAGGCGGACCGCGGGCTCGCGGAATCGCTGATCTCGTCCGGCGAGGCACATGCGGCCGAGTGGTACGAGGATCGCGGGCTGATCGACCAGACGTTCGACGCGGGCGACGCGTATCTCGCGACGCGCACCTTCATCGACGTGATGAAGCCGAAGCTGAACGGCATCCGCGCGATGCTGCGCGCGCGCGAACGCGTGTTCCATCTCACGCGTTCCGAGCTGATGGACATCACCGAGCAATGGGTTCACGCGGCGTTCACGATCGAGCCGAAGGATCTCGCGTACATGGAACGTCTGGTAATGCTGCAGAACCGGCGCGTGTCGAAGCTGCGCACGGTGTGATGTGAGCGAAGCGCCGCGCATGGCGGGCGGCGCGCTCCGTCATGCGGGGAGGCTCAGGCGATCAGCCTGAGCTTCCTCGTCTCCGCGAGCCAGGCCTCGAAGGCCTGGGCCGGCATCGGCCGCGCGAAGTAGTAACCCTGCGCGTAGTCGACGTTGATCTGCTTCAGGAATTCGGCTTCCGCGTGCGTCTCGACGCCTTCGGCGACCACCGAGAAACTCAGCGCCCTCGCGAGCGACACGACCGAGCGCACCAGCGCCTGCGAGCGCGGGTTGCGGTCGATGCCCGTGATGAAGCTGCGGTCGAGCTTGATCGAATCGAGCGGCAGCCGCGACAGCTGCGACAGCGACGAATAGCCGGTGCCGAAATCGTCGAGGTGAATCTCCGCACCGAGCTGGCGGAATTGCTTCATCAGCTCGTGCGCCGCTTCTTCGTCGTCGATGAAGCTGCTTTCGGTGAGCTCGATGTCGACGAGGCTCGGCTTCAGCCCCGCGGCGTCGAGAATCGACGCGAACTGATCGACGATGTTCATGTCCTGCAACTGCCGCGCGGACACGTTCACCGCGATCCGCACGCCGAGCCCCATCGCATTCCATGCGGCGGCCTGCGCGGCAGCGGTGCGCATCACCCAGCGGCCGAGCGGTGCGATCAGCCCCGACTCCTCCGCGAAGCGGATGAATTCGATCGGCGCGACAAGCCCGCGATCGGGCGATTGCCAGCGGATCAGCGCCTCGACGCCGTGCACGTCGCCGGTCGCGATGTCGACGACGGGCTGGTAATGCAGCACGAACTGCTCTTCCTCGAGCGCCTTGCGCAGGTTCGTGTCGAGCCACATGTACTTCGCGACCTTCTGGTTCATCTCGAGCGAGAACACGCGGTACGTATGCTTGCCTTCTTCCTTCGCGACGTACATCGCGGTATCGGCGCTGCGGATCAGCGTTTCGAGCGAATCGCCATGCTGCGGATACATCGCGATGCCGATCGAGCAGCTCGTGTAGACCTCCACCAGCCCGAGGTGGATCGGCGTGCGCAGCCGCTCGAGGATGATCTGTGCGGTCGCCTCGAGCAGCGGCCGCGTGCCGTGCTCGAACAGCACCAGGAATTCGTCGCCGCCGAGCCGCGCGAGCGTCGCGCCGGACGGCAGGCAGCCGCCGATGACCGCGGACACGTCCTGCAGCAGGCGGTCGCCGGTGATGTGCCCGTAGTGATCGTTGACGCGCTTGAAGTTGTCGAGATCGAGGAACAGGATGCCGACCTGGCCGCGCAGGTCGGTGCGGTCCGCGGCCAGCGCGACGCGGATGCGCTCGCTGATCGCATGACGGTTCGGCAGGCCGGTCAGCACGTCGGTATTCGCGAGTTCGCTGAGCCGCTGCTGCGCGTTGCGCTCCTCGGTGACGTCGATGCCCGAGCAGATCAGGAACTGCTCGTCGGCGCCGCTGCCGCTCTGCACGAACTTGTTGCGGAACTGGAACAGGCGCGGGCCGTTGACCGTGTTGATGTAGCGCTCGACCGCGAACGACCGGTTGCTCGCGAAAAAGCCGGTGATGTTGGTACGCGACTGCGCGCCCTGCTCGGGGCTCATGAACAGCTCGAACGCGCTGCGGCCGATCACGTCGACCTCGCGCTTGCCCGTCACTTCCTCGCACAGGCGGTTGAAGCGCTGCACCATGCCGTTGCGGTCGAGGATCACGACGAGCGAATTCACTTCCGACACGACCTGCTCGGCGAACGCGAGCCCGTGTGCGAGATCGCTGGCGACGGACGCGGTATCGGAATAGGCGGAGGCCGTGCCGGCCCAATTGGCGGTGTCGATCTTTCTGCCGACCAGATGGAGACTGACCGGATCGCCGAACAGCGCGAGTTCGAGCACGAGGTGCGACGTGACGCCGGTGAGCGCGCGAATCCGCGCGGCCTGCTCGCCGGTCAGCGCAACCGCGACATTGGTCAGGCCGCGAACGGCGGCCAGTTCGAGTGCATTGCTGTCGCTGCCGAGGCGCCAGCATGGGCTGCGCGTACCGAGATGCGCTTCGAGCACGGCGCTTTCGTTTTCGTCATCCATGGACACGCCCCGATCCAGAAAAAACGCACAGTGTAGACGGATGCAAGTTGACCGCCCGCGGTCGGGCGCGCAACGCGCGTACCCGGAAGAACAGTCTTGATGGCCGTGACAACGGTCCTCGTTCCGAATGTGTTTCCAACGACTAATGCGACCCGGCGTTCGCGCATGTCGCGCGTAAGGTTTTCCAAGCGAATGTGTAACCCATCTTATCAAATGACGATGAGGAATGGCACTCACATTTGGAACAGAGTGTCAAGGAATCGGAACTCGATTGGCAGGGGGGATTTTTCGTGGTTGGCGTGATGCGAGTCGGCGGGCGCCGGGCCCGAAGCGGGCCGGCGAGGTCAGCTGAGCGCCTTGCCGGACGGGCGTTTGCGGGAATCGCGCTAACCTTGTAGCGATCCGCCCCCGCAGCATTCTGCCGGGGTCGGATCGCATGGCGCCGATCGCGGAATCGGGAATTTTCCATGTCCGCTTATGCGGGAATGCACGTCTTTATTCCCATACGCGTTGCAATATCGCGTCAATCGATGTGAGCGGATATATCGCCGGGTCGCACCGGCATTGCGGCGCCATGAATGGAACCGGTGCGATCGCCCCGCCGCGACGCGCGAAAACCATCCGGCGGGCACGCCGCCGCACCGCTTCCGCGCGTTGCGCGGCGCCGCTCAGCCCGCCGCGCCGTAACCGCCGCCGCCCGGCGTCTCGACGACGAACACGTCGCCCGGCGCCATCTGCGCGCGGCCGATATGCTCGAGCGTCTCGACCGTGCCGTCCGCGCGCTCGATCGTGTTGCGACCGAGCGCGCCGGCCTCGCCGCCCGCCGCGCCGAACGGTGCATGGATCCGGTTGTTCGACAGGATCGACGCGATCATCGGCTCGAGGAAGCGGATCCGCCGCACCGCGCCGTCGCCGCCGCGCCAGCGCCCGCCGCCGCCGGAATCCGCGCGCAGCCGATGCGAGTCGAGGCGCACCGGGTAGCGCCATTCGAGCACCTCCGGGTCGGTCAGGCGCGAGTTCGTCATGTGCGTCTGCACCGCGCCGACGCCCGCGAAGCCGTCGCCCGCGCCGCTGCCGCCGGCGATGGTCTCGTAGTACTGGACTCTCTCGTTGCCGAAAGTGAAGTTGTTCATCGTTCCCTGGCTCGATGCGACGCAGCCGAGCGCGCCGTACAGCGCGTTGGTAATTGCCGACGACGTCTCGACGTTGCCCGACACGACCGCCGCCGGATACTCGGGGTTCAGCATCGAGCGGGCGGGGACGATCACCGTCAGCGGCTTCAGGCAGCCGGCGTTCAGCGGGATGTCGTCGCCGACCAGCGTACGGAACACGTACAACACCGCGGCCATGCAGACGGCCTTCGGCGCGTTGAAGTTGTTGTCGAGCTGCGCGGACGTGCCGGTGAAGTCGATCTCCGCACGGCGCGCCGCGCGGTCCACGCGGATCGCGACGCGAATCTCGGCGCCGTTGTCGAGCGGATAGCGGTACACGCCGTCCTGCAGCGCGCCGATCACGCGCCGCACCGCTTCTTCCGCGTTGTCCTGCACGTGCCCCATGAACGCGAGCACGACGTCGCGGCCGAACTGCCCGACCATCCGCCGCAACTCGTCGACACCCTTCTGGTTCGCGGCGATCTGCGCGCGCAGATCGGCCATGTTCTGCTCGACGTTGCGCGCCGGATAACGGCCCGATGCGAGCAGCGCGCGCGTGTCGGCATCACGCAGCACGCCGGCCGACACAAGCTGCCAGTTGTCGATCAGCACGCCTTCTTCGTCGATGTGCGTCGAATCTGGCGGCATCGAGCCCGGCGTCGTGCCGCCGATGTCCGCGTGGTGGCCGCGCGAGCCGACGTAGAACAGCGGCGCATCCGAGCCGTCCGCGAACACCGGCGTGATGACGGTGACGTCCGGCAGGTGCGTGCCGCCGTGATACGGGTCGTTGAGCATGAATACGTCGCCGTCGCGCATGCGGCCGCGGTTGCGCTCGATCACCGTGCGGATGCTCTCGCCCATCGAGCCCAGGTGCACGGGCATGTGCGGCGCGTTCGCGATCAGGTTGCCGTCGCCGTCGAAGATCGCGCACGAGAAGTCGAGCCGCTCCTTGATGTTCACCGAATACGCGGTGTTCTGCAGCCGCAGCCCCATCTGCTCGGCGATCGACATGAACAGGTTGTTGAAGATCTCGAGCCGCACCGGATCGGCGTCGGTGCCAAGCGAGCGGCGCGTCGGCAGCGGCGTCGTGCGCGTCAGCACGAGGTTGCCCTGGGCCGTCATCCGCGCGCGCCAGCCGGGCTCGACGACGGTCGTGCCGTTCTTCTCGGCGACGATCGCCGGGCCGTCGATCGCGTCGCCGGCGAGCAGCGTGTCGCGCACGTACAGCGCCGCGTCGTGCCATTGGCCGCCGGAATGGAAACGCACGGTGCTGTGGGCCCGCGGCGCCGCGCCATCGTCGCGCGGCACGAGCGGCGCGATTTCGACCGGCGCATCGGAGCGGCCGATCGCCTCGACCGACGCCAGCTCGGCGACCAGCGGCGTGCCGGGCATCAGGAACGCGTAGCGCTGCCGGTAAGCGGCTTCGAACGCCTGCTGCATCGCGGCGACACTGCCGGCCGGCACGTCGAGCGCGGAATCGGTGCCCTGGTAGCGCAGGTGCACGCGCCGCTCGGTCGCGATGCGTTCCGGCGGCACACCCTGTTCGAGCAGCGCGCCGACCGCGTCGTCGGCCAGCCGGTCGAGCGTCGCGTTCAGCGCGGGCAACGACGCGTCGGACAGCACGGCCTCCACCGCGCGCTCACGCATCGCGGTCTGGTCGGCCAGGCCCATCCCGTAGGCGGACAGCACGCCCGCGAGCGGATGCGCGAACACCTGTGTCATCCCGAGCGCGTCGGCCACGCCGCATGCGTGCTGGCCGCCCGCGCCGCCGAAGGTCGTCAGCACGTAGCGCGACACGTCGTGGCCGCGCTGCACCGAGATCTTCTTGATCGCGTTCGCCATGCTGCCGATCGCGATCTCCAGGAACCCTTCGGCCAGCGCCTCGGGCGTGTCGCGCCGCCCGGTCGACGCATGGATCTCGTCGGCAAGCGCCGCGAATTTCGCGGCCACGCCGTCGCGGTCGAGCGGTTCGTCCGCATGCGGGCCGAACACGCGCGGAAAGTGATCGGGCTGGATCTTGCCGAGCATCACGTTGCAGTCGGTCACGGTCAGCGGGCCGCCGCGCCGGTACGCGGCCGGCCCCGGGTTCGCGCCGGCCGATTCGGGCCCGACACGCAGCCGCGCGCCGTCGAAGCCGAGCACCGAGCCGCCGCCGGCAGCAACCGTGTGGATGCTCATCATCGGCGCGCGCATCCGCACGCCGGCCACCTGCGTCTCGAACACGCGCTCGAATTCGCCGTTGTAGTGCGACACGTCGGTCGACGTGCCGCCCATGTCGAAGCCGATCACGCTGTCGAAGCCGGCTGCGCGCGCGGCGCGCACCATCCCGACGATGCCGCCGGCCGGGCCGGACAGGATCGCGTCCTTGCCCTGGAACGCATCGGCGCGCGTCAGGCCGCCGCTGCTCTGCATGAACTGCAGGTTCACGCCGGGCATCTCGCGCGCGACCTGCTCGACGTAGCGGCGCAGGATCGGCGACAGGTAGGCGTCGACCACGGTCGTATCGCCGCGCGACACCATCTTCATCAACGGCGACACCTCGTGCGACACGGACACCTGCGTGAAGCCGATCCGGCGCGCGAGGTCCGCCAGCGCACGCTCGTGCGCCGTGTAGCGATAGCCGTGGATCAGCACGATGGCCAACGCCTGCACGCCGGTGTCGAACACGCGGCGCAATGCCGTTTCCGCGCGTTGCAGGTCGAGCGGCACGACGACGTCGCCGTGCGCGCCGATCCGCTCGTCGATCTCGACGACGGTCTCGTACAGCGCATCGGGCAGCACGATGTCGAGATCGAACAGGCGCGGCCGGTTCTGGTACGCGATGCGCAGCACGTCGCGAAAACCGCGCGTCGTCGCGAGCGCGGTGCGCTCGCCCTTGCGCTCGAGCAGCGCGTTGGTCGCGACCGTCGTGCCCATCTTCACCATGTCGACGCGTTCGGGCGTGATCGGCTCGCCGTCGGCCAGGCCGAGCAGGTGGCGGATCCCGGCGACGGCTGCGTCGCGATACTGCTCGGGGTTCTCCGACAGCAGCTTGTGCGTGACGAGCGCGCCATCGGGCCGGCGCGCGACGATGTCGGTGAAGGTGCCGCCGCGGTCGATCCAGAATTGCCAGCGCGCGGCGTCGGAGGAAACGGGGAAAGTGTGTCGGTCAGTCATAGCGATGAACTCGATGCGTCGTTGAAGCGAAGATGAAACGAAGGACGAGCGCCGCCGCACGGCGCGCGTCGCGCGCCGCGTGAGGGCTTCGATCAAAAGGGAGAGGTCAGGCGGCGGGCGGGTGCCCGCTTACGCGGCGTCGAGTTCGCGGCCGCGCGTCTCGGGCAGCGTCAGCGCGGCGACGATCATCACGCCGTAGGCGGCGACCGCGAAGATCCCGATGCTCGCGCCGAGCCCGTAGTGCTTCGACAGCGCGCCGATCAGGAACGGAAACAGGGCGCCGACCGCGCGGCCCACGTTGTAGCAGAAGCCCTGCCCCGAGCCGCGCACTCGCGTCGGGAACAGCTCGGTGAGGAACGCGCCCATCCCGGAGAAGATGCCCGATGCGAAGAACCCGAGCGGAAAGCCGAGCCACAGCATCGACGCGTTCGTGAGGTTCAGCGCCGGCGACGTATAGGCGAACGCGATCACCATCGAGCCGAGCGCGAACAGGATGAAGTTCGGCTTGCGGCCAAGGCGGTCGGTCAAGTACGCGCTCGTCAGGTAGCCAACCCACGAGCCGACGATGATCGTCGCGAGGTAGCCGCCCGTGCCCATCACGGTCAGGTGCCGCTCGGTCTTGAGGAACGTCGGCAGCCAGGTCGTGATTGCGTAGTAGCCGCCCTGCGCACCGGTCGTCAGCAGCGCCGCGCGCAGCGTCGTCGACAGCAGCTTCGGCGCGAAGATTTCGGTGAAGCGCGGCGCGTCGGCCACGTTGGCCTGCGTGGCCTTCTCCTTCTCGTAGACGTCAGGTTCCTTCACGTAGCGGCGGATCACGACCACCAGCAGCGCCGGCGCGAGGCCGACGAGAAACAGCGCGCGCCATGCCTGTTCGGCCGGCAGCACCGAGAACAGCAGGGCATACAGCAGCGCCGACAGCCCCCAGCCGATCGCCCAGCCCGACTGCACGAGGCCGACCGCCTTGCCGCGATCGCGTGCGCGGATCACCTCGCCGATCAGCACCGCGCCGGCCGTCCATTCACCGCCGAAGCCGAAGCCCATCAGCGCGCGCGCCGCGAGCAGCTGGTGGTAGCTCTGCGCGAGCCCGCACAATGCGGTGAACACCGCGAACCACAGCACGGTCAGCTGCAGCGTGCGCACGCGCCCGATCCGGTCGGACAGGATGCCCGCGATCCAGCCGCCAAGCGCCGACGCGAGCAGCGTCATCGTGCCGATAAAGCCGGCGTCCGCGAGCGAGATGCCCCAGGTCGCGACGAGCGTCGGGATCACGAACGACAGCATCTGCGTGTCCATCCCGTCGAGCATGTAGCCGACCTTGCAGCTCCAGAACGCGCGGCGTTCGCGCGGCTGCGCGTCCGCATACCACCCGAACAGGCCGCTGCGTGCGGGGCCCGCGGGATCGGCGGCGGGCGCCGCGAGAGTCTTGCTTTCCATGGTGAAGCTCCTGTCGAAATGTTCGGTCGAAACCGTGTTCGTCGTACCTGCGGTGCGGGTCGTGCGTATCGTCCGTGTCGTGCGTGTCGTGCGTGTCGAGCGTGCGTCGCGATCATTACGCCGCGGCTGCGCGCCGCCCTCCGGCCGGGCGGATCCTCTGCGGCGCGGCGTACCGCCGCGTCGGGACCGGACCGGCGGCCGTGCAGGCCGCCGGCATCGGTCGGGTCAGAACACGGCCAGCGACGCGTTCGTGATGTCGGTCATCAGCATGTAGCCGGGCGTATGCGCGATCGCGAGCGGCAGCTTCGCTTCCATCAGCGCGGTTTGCGGCGTCACGCCGCACGCCCAGAACACCGGCAGCTCGCCGTCGCGCACGGTCACCGCGTCGCCGAAATCGGGCGCGCCAAGATCGGCGATGCCCAGTGCTTCAGGATGGCCGATATGGACCGGCGCGCCGTGCACGCCCGGGAACCGGCTCGTGATCTGCACCGCGCGGATCGCGTCGGCGCCGCGCAGCGGCCGCATCGACACGACCAGCTGGCCGCCGAAAATCCCCGCGCGGCGGTTCGGAATCGACGTGCGGTACATCGGCACGTTGCGCCCCTCCTCGATGTGGCGCAACCCTATTCCTTCACGTGCCAGCATGTCCTCGAACGAGAACGAGCAGCCGATCGCGAACACCACGAAATCGTCGCGCCACAGCGCCTCGAGCGATTCGACCCGCTCGGTCAGGTGGCCGTCGCGGTATACGTTGTAGCTCGGCACGTCGGTACGGATGTCGAGATCCTCGCCGAGCACGTCGAGCCGGAACGCGCCCGGTTCGCCGACGCCCAGCAGCGGGCACGCCTTCGGGTTCGCCTGGCAGAAGCGCAGGAAATCGTGCGCGTACGCGTTCGGCAGGATCGCGAGATTCGCTTGCGCGAACGGGCCGCACTGGCCGGCCGTCGGGCTGCGGAACGTGCCGTTGCGTACGGACTGGCGGAATTCGGAAGGCGTCATGATGTTCGATGGCAGATCGGGATGTCGTCGGGATGACGGGGTTGCGTCAGCGGATACGGCGAAGAATAGAAAAGAAAAAATTTTGTCGCCAACGAGTTTTTTTGCGTCTGGTGTATAGAATTTCTTAACGGATCTCGGGGTTTTCCCCGGTCCCGTTCACTTTTCTTCACCGGCAAGCTGCGCGTCCAACGTCCGTCCGATCGCCATGAACACGCGTTTTCTCGAAACCTTCGTCACGCTCGCGAAGCTGCGCAACTTCCGCACGACGGCCGCCGCGCTGCACGCGACGCCGGCCGCGATCTCGCAGCGCCTGAAGGCGCTCGAAGATGAATTGCAGACCGTGCTGGTCGATCGCGACAGCCGCGAGTTCCGGCTCACGCCGAACGGCGAGTACCTGCTCGGCTATGCGAAGGCCGTCGTCGAGGCGACGCACGAGTTGCAGGCCGCCGCGGCCGGCGAAAGCGCGCTGCGCGGCAAGCTGCGGCTCGGCGTGATCGAGACGGTCGTGCACAGCTGGCTGCCGCATTACCTGCGCCGCCTCGCCGCCGACTATCCGCAACTGGAGATCGACCTGACCGTCGACGTAAGCGTCGTGCTGCAGCGCCGGCTGATGGCCGGCGAGCTCGACCTGATCATTCGGGTGGAAGGCAGCGACGAAGCGTCGGTCGTCTGCGACGCGCTCGCGAACTATCCGGTGCGCTGGATCGCGCGCGCCGGGCTGCTGCCGACCACGCGCACGGGCCTCGCGCGGCAGGTGCTGCGCCAGCCGATCCTGACCTACGGGCGCGGTACCGCGCCGCACCGTGCGCTCGAGGACATCGTGCGCACGCTCGCGCACGCGCACGGCGTGCCGCTGTCGGAAACGCGCATCACCGGCTCGCCGTCGATCTCGGTGATCGTGCAGCTCGTGCGCGACGGCTTCGGCGTCGCTGCGATTCCGGTGTTGTTCGTCGATGCGCTGATCGCGAGCGGCGAGGTCGTCGAGCTGCCGCTGCAGCCGTCGCCGCCGTCGATCGTCGTGTCGATGTCGCGCCGGGCCGACGCGCCGAAGTTCGTGCACGGCGCGTCGATCGCCGCGCGCGTCGCGTGTCACGAGTATTGCGAGAAGAGCAACCGGCTGCTGGTCGAGGCACTTTGATGCGGTACGCGGCTGCCGGGCAGTTCACCCACGGCGCGTGAAGCGCCGATTCGGCGATCGTCTTACGCGTGCAGCCCCGCATGCGGCTGACCGAGCTTGCCGTCGCCATACTCGCGCAGCACCTGCGAGATCACCACGCGATAACCGTCCAGCCAGCGCGCCTGCTTCGCCTTCGCTTCCAGATGCGCGGGATGCTGGATCAACTGCTGCAGCGCCGCCTCCGATTCCCAGTAGTAGACGTTCTGGATCAGCCCGGCCTCGGCGTTCTCCCATGTCTCCTCACCGAGGTAGCCCGGCGTCGCGCGCGCCATGTCGGCGATCTGCCGGTCGAGGCGGTGGAATTCGTCGTCGTATTGCCCGGCGCGAAAAATGAAGGTCGATGCGTACATGCGCGCTCCGTCGGAGACGAATGAAAGAGCGCCAAGTGTAAGGCACGCGTGGCGGGTCGCTGTCGTCACGCGGTGCTCTCGACGGGGTCGGGTCGATCGGCGAGCCACGCGTCGATGGATGGGGCGTCGGCCTGCGTGTTTGTCGCAGTTGCCATGGTTGCCGGCATCGCGGCAAGCGCGTGTCGCGCGCGTTCGAGTGCCTCCGCGAAACCGCGCAACTCGCGTGTCGCCGGCCGGTCGTCGAGACGCCGGCGCGCGAGTGCCGCTTCGATGCGTGCGTCGATCAACGCGCGCTGCGCGTCGATGAAGTCGACGCACAGCATGCGGCACCGAGCGGAGATCGACGCGACCGCAAATAACACCGGCACGATCGACATCGTCAGGTAGCCGCCGGGCGCAAGTCGCGCCAATGCGGCGCGTACGTGCGGGCCGCCGTCGATCAGCGATGCGAACACCGCATCGCGCCACACCGCGCGCTCGAACACGAGCGCCTCGCGAAACGTGTCGAGCGCCGCGCGGTCGGCGACCTGCCCTGCCGTGACCAGCGGTATCGCCGGCGTCGTCTCGACCGAAGCCGTAACGTCGTCCGCGCCGACGATGCAATTCGCACCCAGCCACGCCGTCTCCTCGCGCCGCCCGGCGAGTACACGAGATTGCAACCGGTCCGGCAGCATCGGATCGAGCGGCACCGCGCCGCAGATCGACGGCTTGTCCGCATGCACGCCGCAACGGCCGTCGTCCGCCAACGCCGCGCACCGGCCCAGCGACGGATAGTCGTAGCCTTGCAGCGTCAGTGCGAGCCATTCGCCATTCACGACGCTGCGATGGAACAGTCGGTCGGCCAGCGCATCGGCGGCCGCGACGTCGTTCGCGTCGAGCGCCTGCTCGTGTCCGGCCATGCGCGTTCGTTCACCGATGCGCCACTTCGGCACGCGATGGATCGTCAGCGCGCCAACGAAGCGGTTCCGATGCCGGAACAGCTCGCGCAACGACAGCGTCGGCGCGCTGTTGCAGCAGCGGCCGCATGCATTGCACGCGAGGCGGTAGTCGTCTACCACGGCCGTCGCACCGAGTCCTGGTAGCGCGTCAGGATGAAATGCGCGACGTCGTCCGAGTGATATGCGGCGACGAGTTGCGCGACCCACGGCTTCGCACGGTCGGCGTCGCGCACGGTCAGCACGCTCGCATACGGCGAGCGTGCGTCCTCGAGATTGATGCTGTCGCGCGCCGGTTGAAGGCCCATGCGCGTGGCGTCGTCACTGTCGATCGCGACGAACGCGGTCGAGTCGAGCGCCGCACGAAGCCGGTCGCGGCGCAGCGCAACGAATTTCAGCGCGAGCCGGTTGCCGGTCACGTCGTGCAGCGTCGCATGCAGGCCGGCCTGTTCGCGCAGCGTCACCAGCGTGTCGTTCTGCAGCAGCACGAGCGCGCGCGCCATCCCGCGCGGATCGGACGGGATCGCGACCGTCGCGCCGGGCTGCAGTTCGTTCAGGTTTTTCAGCTTGCGCGAATAAAGCGCCATCGGCAGCGTGACGGTCGGCGCGACGGCGCTCAGCGCATAGCCTTTCGCCGCGCGCGTGGCGCTCAGGCGCTGGGCATCCTCGAAGCTCGCCGCGTCGATGCTGCCATCGGCGAGCGCGGTATCGATGCGCGATGCGTCGTCGAATTCGACGACGTCGACAGCCAGCCCGCGCGCGGCAGCGACGCGTTTCACCTCGTCGAGGATTGCCGCATGCACGCCGCGCGTCACGCCGACGCGCACCGCCGGCGCGGCGGGCGCAGCTGGCGCGGCGAATTCCGCGGCCGCGGCCCACGCCGGATGCATGACGCCGCACGCAATGATCAACCCTGCGGCAACGATCCGCCCCGCGCGCTTCATGACGCATCCCTCAGAATCGTGCGAAACCCGATATGCGACGCGCCGAGATCGGCTTCCTGCTGTTCGCGCGACGACGCGCGATAGCGTACGCAGTAATCGCGCGAGCACAGGAACGAGCCGCCCTTGATCACCATTGGCGTGTCGTGCCGGCGCGTCGGCGGTGCGACGGCCGCCGTATCGCCGTTCGTATGCGACTGGTGCGGCCCCGTGTAGGCATCCTTCGTCCATTCCCATGCGTTGCCGATCATGTCGTAGAGGCGAAAGCCGTTCGCCGCGTAGCAGCCGACCGGCGCCAGTCCCGCATGGCCGTCCTCGGCCGTGTCGAGCACCGGAAACGCGCCCTGCCAGTAGTTCGCGGCCGGCTTGCCATTCGCGTCGCGCGGCGCCGTATCGATCGACGCGTCGTCGCGGCCGGCCTTGCCCGCGTATTCCCATTCGGCTTCGGTCGGCAGGTCGCGGCCGAGCCAGTGGGCGTATGCGAGCGCATCGCGCTGCGTGACGAGCGTCACGGGCAGGTTGCCGAGCCCGTCGACGTTGCTGCCGGGGCCGCGCGGCGTGCGCCAGGACGCGCCTTTCACCCACGTCCACCATGCAAGGTCGCGTGCATTCAGCTCGTCGCGCGTCGGCACATGAAACACCGCCGCGCCGCCCTGCTGCTCGGCCTCGGTCACATAGCCGGTCGCCTGCACGAACGCGGCGAACTGCGCGATCGTCACGTCGGTCTGGTCGATCCAGAAGCCGCCGACGCGCGTCTTGCCGTCGCCGACCGGACGCTCGTCCGCATAGCCGCGCGTGCTGCCGAACACGAACGCGCCGCCGCTCAGGTGCACCATCCCGGCCTTCGGGTCGTCGCGCCACTTCGCGGGCAGGCCCGAGTAGCGCGCGCACTGCCGCTCCGTGCCGAGCGGCGCGAGCGTGCGGCCGCGATTCGCGTCGTCGAAGGCCCCGGCGGGCGACGCCGACGGGCTCGCATAGCCGGCGGCAAACGCGGCGGCGAACAGCGTGGCCGCGAGCGCCGCGCCGAGCGTCCAGAAGCGGAACCGCATCGTGCCGTCCTCAGTAGTAGCCGCGCGGACGCAGCGGCTCCACGCCGCCGACGTCGCTCATGTAGGCCTTCCACTGGTCGACCAGCGTGCTGATCACCGACGGGTTCTGCGCGGACACGTCGGTCGTCTCGCCGCGATCCGCCGCGAGGTCGTACAGTTGCCAGTGGCCATCGAGCGGCCCGAGCGGCGGCTCGGTCCACAACGCCTTCCAACGACCGTCGGCGCTGCGCAGGTACGCGCGGCCATACGCTTCGTCACCGAACGGCGCCGTATGCACTTCGCCCGTCGCCGAGCCGGTGAGCACCGGCAGCAGCGACTGGCCCGTCACCGGATATACGTAGCGGTTGTTGTAGACGACCTTGCCCTTGTTCTGGTCGACACCCGTCAGCGTGTTCACGAGCGGCGGCGCCGGCTGCGACGGCGGCGTGACGCCCGCAACCGCGAGGAAGGTCGCCGTGTTGTCCGTCACGTGCGTGAACGCGCGCAGCGTCGGCAACTGCTGCGTCTGGCCGGCCAACCGAACGATCGTCGGCGTCGACACGCCGCCTTCGGCCGAATAGCCCTTCGTGAGCCGGAACGGCGTCGCGCTCACCTCGGCCCAGCGCAGCCCGTATTGCAGCCGCTGCGCGTTCTGCTTGCCGTTGTCGGTGCCGAGCGCGGAATAGATCGGCTCCTGTGCGTTCGCGGTGTCGGTCGCCGTCGGATTCGCGCCCGAGTCGATCGGCCAGCCTTCCGCGCCGTTGTCCGACTGGAACATGATGAACGTGTTGTCGTATTCGCCGATGTCCTTCAGGTGCTGGATCAGCAGGCCGATGTTGTAGTCGAGGTTCTCGACCATCCCCGCATAGATCTCCATGTAGCGCGCCTGTGCCTTGCGCTCGGCCGGGCTCAGGCTCGCCCATAGCTTGTCGACCTTGCCGGCGCCGTAGTCGCTGTAGCCGTCGGCGGCCGAATGCACGGCACTGACGTACTTCGCGCTCGCGGTGCCGTCATTCGCCGTCGCCGGCGACGCCGTCGTCGTTTCGGGCAGGCCGTCGAACGGCTTGAAATCGGCGGGAATCAGGCCGAGCGCCTTCTGCCGCGCGATCCGTGCGTTGCGGATCGCGTCGTAGCCGGCGTCGTACACGCCCGCGTATTTATGCAGCCACGGGTCCGGCACCTGCAGCGGCCAGTGCGGCGACGTGTATGCCGCGTAGGCAAAGAACGGTTTGCCATCCTGCTTGTTCGAATCGATGTACGAGATCAGCTTCTGCGTGTAGAAATCCGTCGAATAGAACACGGCCGGGTTGCCGCCCGTACCGCCCGGCTGTCCGGGCTGGCCTGGCTGCACGTAGCGACCGTCTTCCGTGTAGTTCGACGAGCCGGCCGGCTCGTGCGCGAAGTGGTTCGTCGCCGCGCCGCCGAGCAGCACGTAGCTGTGCTCGAAGCCCCATTGATCCGGCGTCTGCCCGCTGCCCGTCGTGCTGCCGACGATCCCCGAGCCGATGTGCCACTTGCCCGCGATGTACGTGTGATAGCCGGCGTCCTTCAGAAGTTGTGCGAACGACAGCGCGCGGTCGTTCAGATAGCCCTCGTAGCCCGGCAGCCCGCGCCGCTCGTCGGTCGGCACCCCCATCGTGCCTTCGCCGACCAGGTGATGATCGGTGCCGGAAATCAGCATCGCGCGGGTGATCGCGCACACGGTACCGGTGTGATGGTTCGACAGGATCCGGCCCGATGCGACGAGCGCGTCGAGGTTCGGCGTGTGGATCTCGCCACCGAACGCATGGATATCGGAGTAGCCGAGATCGTCGGCCATGATGTACAGGATGTTCGGATGCCTGACTTCGGGCGTCGTACCGGCCTGCGGCGGCGGATCGCTGTCGACGCCGCCGCACGATGCCAGCGACATCGCACCGGCGATCGCGGCGCACACTACACGGAAACGGAAGGCAAGCAACGGCGAAGCGGACTTTTTCATTGTTGTGGATCGCTCGATCTACGGGATCGACGATCTTAGCGGCGCCCGCGCGGCGCCCAAAGTCGGATTCGTCACATGCTAACGGGGTGCGGGAATATGCTCGCGGGCTCGATGGCGTCCCTCTGCATCGGGCCGCCCCAATTTCGAGATGAATGACGGAAGCCGCGACGCATAATCCCGTCGCACGCCGCGACGAAAGCGAGCAACCGTATCGCGCTCGAACCGCACCTCGCATGATGCGCGTCGCAAACACGGCGAGCGGAAGCATCCCGATCACCCAATGCCCTCTGGAGACCCGATGTCAAAAATCACCGACGTACTGAAAGTGCTATCGACCTGCGAACCCTACCGCCCCGCAAAAGGCCTGTCGATGGAGCGGGCACGCAAAGCGGCGCGACTTCTGCTCGCGGGAGGCGGCGTCTGCTTCGTGCTGCTCGGCGCATTGGCGCTCTGGCACAAGGCGGCCCCGGCACCGTGGCAGCAGCACGTCGCCATCGTGTTCTACGTACTGACGGTCTTGTTCAGCCTGCTCTCCCTCATCGTCGAACCCGTCGCCGGCATCGTCCAGATGTTTCGCTGGAAATCGGAAACGCTGAACACCATCACGCGCGAGGTGGAGACCGACGAGAAGCATGCACTGCTGCTGGCCGGCTACGACGACAGCACGCTCGAGTATGCGCGACACGTCCTGCAACTCAAGGTGAAGCGCCTCGACGCGCGCGCCGTGTCGTTCTTCGGCGGCGGAACGGCCGCCTATGCGCTGCTTGCCGTGACGCTCTCGAACATCAAGGACGCCGGTGGCTTGCCGTGGTTGCAGAGTACGCTGACAAGCGGATTCGTTTCCGGAAATTTCCTGAATACCGCCATCGTATGGGGCATTGCATTGGTCTTCGGGCTGTCCGTCGGCTCGATGGCGTTGAAGGTGGTCCAGTCGCGCTACGTCTATCAGGTTGAACTCATCGAGCTCGTGCTGCTGCATCGAACGATGGCGAAGGCGGCCAAGCATGCTTGACCTAGTCGGCACGGCGGGCCGTGCGCAACCGCGCAGCTGGCGTGCTCATCCGGCACGCCGCGCGGCCAGCGGCATCGCCCGCCGCGAGGCAATCCGCAACCCGAGGACGCCGCCGACGAGCAGCGCCACGGCGACCAGCAGCAGCGCGAGATCGTACGAATGCGTCACGTCCTTGATGTGTCCCATCACCGGCGGCAGCGCCAGCCCCGCGATGTTCGCGACCGCGTTGATCAGCGCGATCGACGCGGCGGCCGTGAGGCCCGACACGTATTCGGTCGTCACGGCCCAGAACACCGGCGTCGCGGCCCAGTTGAACCCGACCGCGAACACGAGCAATGCGTATGCAACGGGCAGCGCGGGCGTATAGATCGCACCGGTCAGCAACGCGCCGGCCAGCAGCATCGGCACGCCGAGATGCAGCGCGCGTTCGCCGCCGAGGTCCGAATGCCGGCCATTCAGATACATCGCGATGCACGCGAACAGGAACGGCAGTGCGGACAGGCTGCCGACCGCGAAGCTCGATTGCCCCGACAGGCTCTTCACCAGCAGCGGCAGAAACAGCGTGAGGCCTATCGTGCCGAAGGCCTGCAACAGCCAGAACGCCGCCAACGCCCACACCTTGCCATCGCCGAACGCGCGCCGCAATGCAGCGCCGTGCGACAGAGGCTCGCGCGGCGTGCCGGCGCGCAATGTCGCTTCGAGCCATGCGCGCTCGTCGGCCGGCAGCCAACGCGCATGCGCGGGCGTATCGGGCAGCTTCCGCCATACGACGATCCCGAGCAGCAACGCGGGCACGCCTTCGAGCAGGAACAGCCAGCGCCAGCCTTCGACGCCGAGCACGCCGTTCAGGTTCAGCAGCGCGCCGGACAGCGGCAACCCGATCACCGACGCGAGCGTCGCGCCGATATAGAAGAACGACATCGCCCGCGCACGATCGCTTTGCGGATACCACGCGGACAGGTAATAGATGATGCCCGGCGTGAACCCCGCTTCAGCCGCACCGAGCAGCAGGCGCATCGCATAGAGCTGGCCCGGCGTATGCACCGCGCTCATCCCGGCCGCGACGATACCCCACGTGATCATGATGCGTGCGATCCAGCGGCGTGCACCGACACGCGCGAGGAACAGATTGCTTGGGACTTCGAAGATGATGTACGTGACGTAGAACAGTCCCGCGCCGAGGCCGTACATCTGCGCACTGAGGCCGAGATCCGCGTTCATCTGCAGCGCCGCGACCGAGATGTTCGAGCGGTCGATGTACGCGACGAGGTACAGCAGCATCAGGAACGGAATGAGGCGCAGGTTCAGGCGCCGCATCGTCGCGGCGTGCAACTGCGGAGCGGCAGCATTCATCGGCTTGTCTCCTGGATCGTCTCGCGGGACGGGCGGATGCCACGCACGATCGCGGCATCGTCGCGCCGCGTGAAGCGCGGCGTCATGCGAAGCAGTCTAGGAGTCGCGCGAAATGCGCGTCAATTATCGGGACGCAGTCTCGATATGTGAGAAATGCCGGCGAGTTAGTACCGCATCACGAGATACGACCCCGCAGCCGCAAGCGCTATCCCCGGCCACGCGAGCGCGCCGATCGTCTCGCCGAGCACGATAAGCGCGATCAATGCGGTAGCCGGCGGAATCAGGAAAAACAACGCCGACACGCGCGACGCCTCGCCGTATCGCACCATCGCGAACAGCAGCGAAATCGCGATCAGCGAGTTGCAGATCACGAGATACGCGAGCGACCCGGCGAGGCCCGCGGTCCAGTTCACGTGCATCGGTTCGAGTGCGAGCGCGAGTGGCGCGGTCACGGCGAGGCCGACGGTGTACTGCACGAGGTTCGCTGTGACGGGATGGACGGTGCCGGGGAAGTCGTCGAAACCGGCCGCGACGCGAAGCGGATCAAGCCGGTGGTCGATCGCGTGTTCGGCTTCGATGAAGCGCCGCAGGCCTACGCGCACCTGCAGTCGAGGCAGCATTTCTGGAAAGTCGTGATTCGCGTCGCCTCGTAACGAAGGAAGGCGGCTCGGGCCGCCTTCTTCCCCCTCCGTCGCTCAACCGCCCCGCCTCGTTCCCCATCCATAGCGCATCCACGCAAATGCTTTTCCGAATCCGTTATTGGATCGCGTCGCCGCGCGTTTTTATACTCGTCAGCACTCTCTGATGAAGCGTGCCAGCCAATTTCGACGCAACAGAACAGGACGAAAAGATGAGCCTACGCCCCTTGCACGACCGGGTCATCGTGAAGCGACTCGACCAGGAAACCACCACCGCCTCGGGCATCGTGATCCCCGACAGCGCCGCTGAAAAACCCGACCAGGGCGAAGTGATCGCCGTCGGCCCCGGCCGCAAGGACGCGGACGGCCAGCGCATCGTGCCCGACCTGCGGGTCGGCGAACGCGTGTTGTTCGGCAAGTATGCAGGCCAGGCCGTCAAGGTGGACGGCAACGAATTCCTCGTGCTGCGTGAGGAAGACATCGTCGCGGTCGTCAATCAATAACGGAGTGCAATCATGGCAGCGAAGGAAATCATTTTCAGCGACGTCGCGCGTGCGAAGCTGACCGAAGGCGTCAACATTCTCGCGAACGCGGTGAAGGTCACGCTCGGGCCGAAGGGCCGCAACGTCGTGCTCGAACGCAGCTTCGGCGCGCCCGTCGTCACGAAGGACGGCGTGTCGGTCGCGAAGGAAATCGAACTCGCGGACAAGCTGCAGAACGTCGGCGCGCAGCTCGTGAAGGAAGTCGCATCGCGCACCAGCGACGCCGCCGGCGACGGCACGACGACAGCCACCGTGCTCGCTCAGGCGATCGTGCGCGAAGGCCAGAAATACGTCGCGGCCGGGCTCAATCCGCTCGACCTGAAGCGCGGGATCGACAAGGCCGTCGCGTCGGCCATCGACGCGCTGAAGAAGATCAGCAAGCCGACCACCACCAGCAAGGAAATCGCACAGGTCGCGACGATCTCGGCGAACGGCGAAGAGTCGATCGGCCAGCGCATCGCCGAGGCGATCGACCGCGTCGGCAAGGAAGGCGTGATCACCGTCGAGGACGGTAAGTCGCTCGCCGACGAGCTCGACGTCGTCGAAGGGCTGCAGTTCGATCGCGGCTACCTGTCGCCGTATTTCATCAACAACGCGGACAAGCAGATCGCCGAGATTGAGAACCCGTACATCCTGCTGCACGACAAGAAGATCTCGAACATCCGCGACCTGCTGCCGGTGCTCGAACAGGTCGCGAAGTCGGGCCGGCCGCTCCTGATCATCGCGGAGGACGTCGAAGGCGAAGCACTTGCGACGCTGGTCGTGAACAACATTCGCGGCATCCTGAAGACGGTCGCGGTGAAGGCGCCGGGCTTCGGCGATCGTCGCAAGGCGCTGCTCGAGGACATCGCGATCCTGACCGGAGGGCAGGTCGTCGCCGAGGAAACAGGCCTCACGCTCGAGAAGGCAACGCTCGCCGAACTCGGCCAGGCGAAGCGCATCGAGGTCGGCAAGGAAAACACGACTGTGATCGACGGCGCGGGCGACGCGAAGAACATCGAGGCGCGCGTGAAGCAGATCCGCGTGCAGATCGAAGAAGCCACCTCCGACTACGATCGCGAAAAGCTGCAGGAGCGCGTGGCCAAGCTTGCGGGCGGCGTCGCGGTGATCAAGGTCGGCGGCGCGACCGAAATCGAAGTGAAGGAGAAGAAGGACCGCGTCGACGACGCGCTGCACGCGACGCGCGCGGCTGTCGAGGAAGGCATCGTGCCTGGCGGCGGCGTCGCGTTGATCCGCGTGCGGCAGGCGATCCGCGAACTGAAGGGCGCAAACGCCGACCAGGACGCGGGCATCAAGATCGTGCTGCGCGCACTCGAGGAACCGCTGCGCCAGATCGTCACCAATGCGGGCGAGGAAGCGAGCGTGGTCGTCGCGAAGGTCGCGGAAGGCGTGGGCAACTTCGGCTACAACGCGCAGACCGGTGAATACGGCGACCTCGTCGAATCGGGCGTGCTCGATCCGACCAAGGTCACGCGCACCGCGCTGCAGAACGCGGCGTCGGTCGCGGGGCTATTGCTGACGACCGATGCGACCGTGTTCGAAGCGCCGAAGGATGCGGCGCCAGCCACGGTGCAGGGCGGCCCGGGTGCAGGCGGGCCAGGGTTCGATTTCTGACGCCAGTCAATGTGGCCCGCCCGAGCCGGGCGACCGCATGCTGTACCCACGACGCGTGGCGGCACCAGTCGCCACGCGTTTTTTGTTCGCGACCGCCGCGCGCGCCGCCATCAGAACATCTGGCGCAGGCCGATCGCGGCCCCGACGTTGTTGGTCCGGCCGATCTGGTCGACCTTGCCCGTGAGCGGGTTGGTGGCACCCGGATAGTCGGCGGCGAACGCCCCGTTGCCGCGTGCGAAATCCACCGTGCCATATACCTCGGTATGCTTCGACAGCGCGTATTCGGCCAGTACGGTCGCCGAGTAGTTGATCCCGGAGCCGAGCGTGCCATCGAGCCGCTGCGCGTTGCGCGCGTGGCCGTAATAGCCGGCCACCGTGATCAGCAACGGCGTGGTGGCCTGCCAGTTCGCACCGACGTAGAACGTATCGTCGATGCGATTCGGGCTGCCGCCGACCAGCGTCGGCGCGCCGGCCTGCTGCATGTTGAAATCCGTCGTACCCGTCTTGTCCTGGCCGTGCAGCCAGCCGGCGAGCAGGCGGACGGACGGCGTGACCCGATATGCCCCGCTTACATGCAGGAAGCTCACCTTCGCGCCGTTGACCGCACTGCCGTTCACGGACGACACCGAGGTCTGCTGGAAGCCTGCGTTGATCGATGCGGGCCCTCGCGCGTAGGTCAGCTCCACGCCGTACGTACTGTCGAGGCCCATCGCACCGGCATGATTGCCGAACCCGTAGATCGCATCGACGCTGAACCCGTTGTACGAGAAGTTGTACTTCACGGAGTTCGGCACCGTCAGGTAGTTGCCGATGCCGTTGTACGCCCAGCTATCCTGCCAGTAGTCGCCGACGGTCATCGGATCGAACACGTCGCCCATCGTGTCGTACAGCGGCGCGTACTGGTTGCCGAACGTCAGCGTGCCGTACCGGTTGCTCGACAGGCCGACGTATGCCTGCCGGCTGAACAGCGTGTTCGCCACGTGCAGCTTGCCGTCGCCGAGCTCGAAACCGTTTTCGAGACGGAAGATCGCCGACAGCCCCCGCCGAGATCCTCGCTGCCGCGCAAGCCCCAGCGGCTGTGCGTTTCCGGTCCGACCGTCATCCCGATCAGATCCTTGCCGTCGGGACCGGCGTTCGTCTGATAACGGATCGCCGTATCGACGAGGCCGTACAGCGTAACGGAGCTCTGCGCGAACGCGGACGATGCTGCAACGGCGAGAACGGCGCCGATACCACCGGTGACGACGATACGTGTCATGAAAGGCCTCCCTGAGCGATTGATTTTGTAAGCAGTCCGACAGCATTCGCTGGCGGATGCCGTTACTGCGACCGGGAGAATAATCGGCCATATTCGCGGCACCTATTGCCGCTTCTGGATTGGACCTTTCCAGCATCGTCAACAATCGCGGTCGCGGTCGCGGCCGTGCTGCGGCCGCGCATCGCGCTCGGGTAAGATGAAAGCCCTCCCGCTTCGCCGCCCGCCGCCATGTCGACCACCATCAACACGTTGCTGCCCCTCGCCGGCGTCCTGCTGCTCAGCGTGGCCAGCCCGGGCCAGAACTTCGTGATCGTCACGTCGACCGCGGTCGCGCAGCGCCGCGCCGGCGTGATGACCGGGCTCGGCCTCGCCGCCGCATCGGGCACCTGGGCCGCGATCGCGATTGCCGGACTGAGCCTGCTTGTGACCCACGTCGCCTGGGTACACACCGCACTGCGGCTGGCGGGCGCCACCTACCTGATCTGGCTCGGCCTGAAAATGCTGCTGACCGCGCGCAAGCCGCTGAGCGTTTCCGCGCCGGCCGCGTCCTGCGGCTGGCACGCCGCGAAGAAAGGCTATGTGGTCAGCATGACGAACCCGAAAGCCGTCGCGTTCTACGGCAGTATCTTCGCGCTGATGGTACCGGCTCACGCACCGGCATGGTTCGATCTGACGGTCGTCGCATTGTCGATCGGGATCTCGGGCGCGTGGTACTGCGCGATGGCGCTGCTCGCGTCGCACCCGTCGGTGCGCCGGTTGCTGATCCGGCGCAAGGCCGTACTCGATACGACGGCCGGGCTCTTGTTGATGGGGCTCGGCGGACGGATGCTCGCGGGACGTTGAGCGGCGCCACGTTCCCGCATCGCCACACGAAAAAGGCCGCTTGCGACTTCCCGTTGCCGGGAGTCACAAGCGGCCTTCTCGCAGACTGCATGCCTCAGCGCCGCGCGGCCAGCCTTCTCACGACGCTCACGAGCGCATCGACTTCATCGCACGTGTTGTAGAACGCCAGCGACGGCCGCACTGTCGCCTCGAGCCCGAAGCGCCGCAGGATCGGCTGCGCGCAGTGATGCCCCGAGCGCACCGCGATACCCTCTTCGTTCAGCGCCTGTCCGACCTCTTCCGTCTCATAGCCCTTCAGCACGAACGACAGCACGCTCGCCTTGTCGCGCGCGGTGCCGACGAGTCGCACGCCCGGCACCGGCGCGAGCACGCGCGTCGCATACGCGAGCAGATCGTGTTCGTAGCGCGCGATGTTCTCGATGCCGACCCGGCTCACGTAGTCGAGCGCGGCGCCCAGCCCCACCGCATCCGCGATGTTGCCGGTACCGGCCTCGAAGCGGTTCGGCGGCGGCTGGAATACCGTGCGCTCGAACGTCACGTCCGCGATCATGTTGCCGCCGCCCTGCCAGGGCGGCATGTCGTCGAGGATCGCGCGCTTGCCGTACACGACGCCGATCCCGGTCGGCCCATAGATCTTGTGCCCGGAGAACACGAAGAAGTCCGCATCGAGCGCCTGCACGTCCACGCGCATGTGCGAGATCGACTGCGCGCCGTCGACGAGCGCCTTCGCCCCCGCACGATGCGCGAGCTCGACGATCTCCTTCACCGGCACGACGGTGCCGAGCGCATTCGACACCTGCGTGACGGACACGATCTTCGTGCGATCGTTGAGCAGCTTCCGGTATTCGTCAAGCAGCACCTGCCCCGAATCGTCGACCGGAATCACGCGCAGCTTCGCGCCCTTGAGCGCCGCGAGCTGCTGCCACGGCACGATGTTCGCGTGATGCTCGAGATGCGACACGACGATCTCGTCGCCTTCGCCGACGTTCTGCACGCCCCACGTCTTCGCGATCAGGTTGATCGCCTCGGTCGTGCCGCGCACGAACACGATCTCGTCCGGCGAAGAGGCGCCGATGAAGCGTCGCACGGTGTCGCGCGCATGCTCGTAAGCATCCGTCGCGCGGCCTGCCAGCGCATGCGCCGCGCGGTGAATGTTCGAGTTCTCGTGCGCATAGAAATACGCGAGACGATCGATCACGGCCTGCGGCTTGTGCGTCGTCGCCGCGTTGTCGAACCAGACGAGTTGCTTGCCGTTTACGCGCTCCTGCAGGATCGGGAAGTCGCGACGGATCGCGTTCACATCGAACGGTGGATGCGCGCCGCGAGGCAGGTTGCCCTGCGGCTCCGCGGCATGCGCATCGTCGATGAAGTAACGCGGCACGTCCGCGCCCGATGCACGCGACACCGGCACGTCGCGATGCACGGCAAGCAGGTCGCGCAACGCATCGTCGCCCGGCAACCCGAACGCTTCCGGCGACGCGAGGCCGTTCGGCGGCACGACGATGTCCTGCGGCGTCGCCTGCCAGCCCTGCAGCGAACCGTCGGTGAAGTAATACGGCGATGCGGCCGGCGCGGCCTTCACCGCACGCTCCGACACCGCCGCATTCGCCTGCGGCACGCCGAGCGCCGCGCCGCCGACGCGCGGCTCGAACGCGGGCGCGATCGACACCGCGTTGTCGGGCAGCCCGTTCTGCGCGGCCACATGCGGCGCGAGCGCGGGCACGCGGTTTCCCAGCGACAGCACGTGCGTCGGCGCGGACGGCGCGAGGTTCGCACCAGGCGCCTTGCCTTGCGGCAGCGCAAGGCCCGGCACGCCGGTGCCCGTGCCGCCCGGCCCGGCGAGCGGCGAGCCGGCCGGCGCCGGATTGCTCACCGACGCGAGGATCGGTGCCGCAGCCGGCAACGCCGACGGCACGCCGCCGGCCGCCCCGCTGCCGGCCGACAGGCCGGGCGCGGTGGCCTGCCCGGGGGGTGTCGCGAAGAACTCGGACGCTAGCCGCGCGAGCGCCGCCGGATCCGGCAAGCCGGCCGGCAGCGGCGCGTGCGGCAACGCGAGCGCGTCGCTGCTGGTCGAGCCGGGATTAACGGTAGGTGTCGGGATAGTCATGGTACTTGGCGATTTCGACGTCATCGAGGACAGCCAGCGCATCCGGCGAGTGGACCGCGAGCGAGCAATACAGCGAGATCAGGTACGACGCGATCGCCTGGTTGTTGATCCCCATGAAGCGCACCGACAGACCCGGGCCCTGCTCACCCGCGACGCCCGGCTGATAGAGGCCGACGACGCCCTGGCGCTTGTCGCCGACGCGCAGCAGCAGGATCTTGGTCTTGCCGTCCGCGACGGGCACCTTGTCCGACGGGATCAGCGGAATGCCGCGCCACGTGAGGAACTGCGAGCCGAACAGGCTGACCGTCGGCGGCGGCACGCCGCGTCGCGTGCATTCGCGGCCGAACGCGGCGATCGCGAGCGGGTGCGCGAGGAAGAACGCGGGTTCCTTCCACACCTTGGTCAGCAGCTCGTCGAGATCGTCAGGCGTCGGCGCGCCGGTCAGCGGGAAGATCCGCTGTTCGTCGGTCACGTTCGCGAGCAGCCCGTAGTCCGGGTTGTTGATCAGCTGGCTTTCCTGCAGCTCCTTGATCGTCTCGATCGTCAGGCGCAGCTGTTCCTTGATCTGGTCATGAGGACTGCTGTAGAGATCGGAGATCCGCGTATGCACGTCGAGCACCGTGCTCACCGCGTTCAGGAAATACTCGCGCGGCTGTTCCTCGTACGGCACGAAGGTCTGCGGCAGCACGCTTTCGTCCTCGAGCTGCGTGCACGCGGCGCGCACGGCTTCCGGATTCTTCACCTGGTTCAGGCGATAGATGCCGGCCTCGACCGGCACCCACTGCAGCAGATGGGTCAGCCAGCGCGGCGTAATCGTGGAAAGCTGCGGGACGGTCTTGGTAGCGTTCGCTAGTTGGCGGGCGGCGTGATCGCTCAGCGCGGCCGTGCCGCTTGCAACGGTCGACATGTGTGGCTCCGGGTTCTTAAGATGAAAAACGGGATTGCTTATGACGCTTGGTGATTATCGGAAGCACGCACCTGCCGGCTCAACATGCTATAGCCGTCACACGGCACAACCGAACGGGAAAAGAGGCGGGATACGTCAGGTCACGTATACGCCGGGCAACAGCATCGAGATCGACACGTCGAACGCGCGCGCGATCTTGTCGGCGGTGACGATCGACGCGATCGCCTCGCCGCGCTCGATCTCGCCGACATACGAGCGATTCAGACCCGCGTGTTCGGCGAGCTGCTCCTGCGACCACGTGCGCGCTTCGCGCAGCTTGCGCACGTTGGCGCCGAAGTGCTGGATCAGGTCGCTCATGTGGTCACCTGTGTGTCGGGCACCGGTTCGGCCGGCTCGCTCCGCGTGCGCGGCACGGTATTCGCCTCGCTGCGCAGCACGGCCTGCGTGACGTTCGCGCCAGCCGGCACGTCCTGCGTGAGCCACACGTTGCCGCCGATCACTGCGCCGCGGCCGATCGTCACGCGGCCGAGGATCGTCGCGCCTGCATAGATCACGACGTCGTCCTCGACGATAGGATGACGTGCGAGCCCCTTCTCCAGATGGCCGGCCGCATCGCGCGGGAAGCGCTTCGCGCCGAGCGTGACGGCCTGGTACACGCGCACGCGCTCGCCGATGATCGCCGTCTCGCCGATCACGACACCCGTGCCGTGGTCGATGAAGAAGCCGCCGCCGATGCGCGCGCCCGGATGAATGTCGATGCCGGTTTCCGCGTGCGCCTGCTCGGCGATGATCCGCGCGAGCAGCGGCAACCCGAGCCGGTACAACTCGTGCGCGAGCCGGTGGTGGATCATCGCGAGGATGCCGGGATAGCAGAGCAGCACTTCGTCTACGCTGCCGGCCGCCGGATCGCCATGGAATGCGGCCAGCACGTCGCTGTCGAGCAGCCGGCGAATGTCGGGCAGGCGTGTGGCGAACGCCTGCACGGCAGTGGAGGCCACTTCGTCGATCTGCGCGTCGGCGTTGCGTTGCCGCGCCGCGTAGCGCAGTTCGAGCGTCACCTGCGCGAGCAGCGCGTTCAGCGCCGCGTCGAGCGCATGGGCCACATAGAAGTTCTCGCTCTCCTGCCGCAGGTCGGGCGGCCCGAGCCGCATCGGAAACAGCACGCCCTTCAGCGCGCCGATGATCTGTGCGAGCGCCTCGCGCGCCGGCAGGTCGCGCCCGCCCGGTTCGAGCGAGCGCCGCTGCTTCTCGCGCCACGCGCGGCGCACGGTCTGTAGCGACTGAACAATGTCGTCGATGTCGAATGCGGCCATGCTGACTTCTCCCCGTAACGGCCGTGACTCAGTCCTGCGCCCACGGCAGGCCGCGATGGCGCCAGCCGTTCCGGCTGCCGCGATGCTGCTGCTCGTCGAGGTCGCCCTCGAATCCTTCGAGCACGTTGAATACCTGAGTGAAGCCGCCTTTGGTCGCGGCCTCGGCCGCCTGCGCGGAGCGATTGCCGCTGCGGCAGAGCAACAGCACCACCGCGTCCTTGCCGGTCCTCGCTTCCAGTTCGCGCACGAAGCGCGGGTTGCGCGTCAGGCTCGTGCCGGTCGCCCACGGCACATGCAGCGACTCCGGCACGTGGCCGACGAATTTCCGTTCTTCCGCCGTGCGCACGTCGACCAGCAACGCGTCGCCGGCTGAGAACAGCGCCCATGCGGTTTCCGGTGCCACGCCGCCCGCGTAAGGCGTACCCGCCGATGCGGCCGCCGCGCGGGTGCCTTCGAGCGCCTGCCGGGCGGCCGTTTCTTCTTCCAATGCAAACGTCATCACGCTTCCTTGTTCTCGCAGATTCGTATGATCAACAACGCCGGGAATGCGGCCGGTGCAGCTTGCGTGCTGTCTATAGCCGTCAGCCCCACTATGCGAGCGCGGTCGGGGAAGCAGAACCAATAAAAATTCATTTCCTAATCAGCGGCGCGCGAAATGCAATAGCAGAGGCGTGCGCTATCGGTGCGGATTCTTGCCGGGGATGTGAGCAGGTGGCCGTTCGATGTCACGCATCGAAGGTTTTCTGAAAGAATCAGGGGGCAGCGAACTCAAGAACGGTGCGGCACGCGTGGTGCTGCACGGTGTCATGGAATCCGGAATGGAATCGCGCGCCGGGTCGAATGGCGCGCGTTGATGGTTCGATGAATCGATGAATCGATGAACCATGGCCGGCGGGCGCGGCGCGGTGCCGACGCATCACGCCTGTCACCCCATCAAACGAGCGGATCGCCGTCGCTTCACTCACTGCGCATCCTGCTTCGCACGTTCCGCGGCCGCGATGATCGCGTCGGCCACGGCTTTCGGCTGGCTCAGCATCGCGACATGGCTGCCGTTCACGTGCGTGACCGTCGCGCCGATCCGCTTCGCCATCGCCTCCTGCAGCTTCGGATCAATCATCCGGTCCTGCGTCGCGACGACGAACGACGACGGCTTCGCATGCCACGCGGCCTGCGCGACCTTCTCCGAAATGCAGCCACCGTACCACGGCCCTTGTGTCGCCGCGACGACGCGCTGCTGCGCGGGCGGCAGGTCTGGCGCGAAATCCTGCGCGATCGCCTTGTCCGACAGCGTCGCGAAACCGCCTGCGTCCTTGCGCAGCTCGCCGGCCCACGCCGGCGCCGGCAGCCCCTGCGTGACGTCGGCGATCGACTGGCCGTTGTCCGGTGCGAACGCGGCGACGTAGACGAGCGACTTCACCTTGTCGTCGTTGCCCGCATCGCTGATCACGACACCGGCCCACGAATGACCGACCAGCACGACAGGCCCCTTCTGCGCGTCGATCGCGCGCTTCGTCGCGGCCGTATCGTCGGCGAGCGAGCTCAGCGGGTTCTGCACCGATACGACATGCATGCCGCGCGCCTCGAGCAGCGGAATGACGCGATTCCAGCTCGACCCGTCGGCAAACGCACCGTGCACCAGCACGACGTTCGTTCCCTTCAGGTCGTCCTTCGTCGCCGCCTGCGCCGCGACCGCACCGAACAGCCCGCCGAGCACCGCCGCGGACACCAGAACCCGTTTCGTCAAACCGACCATCGTCATGCTCCTTTCCATCGTGTTGTTCATGTGAGGTGTGTGTGATGCGGTCGCGCCAGCCTGCAGCAGGCGCGGCAACGGATCACGAGTGCGCGTACAGATCGTCGGCGTCCGTGCGCGCGTTTTGTGCGCTTTGTGCGCTTTGTGCGCTTTGTGCGCTTTGTGCGCTTTGTGCGTTTCGTTCGTTCCGTGCAGCGTGCGTGTCGGCGGCGGTGACGCGGGCAGCCGGTGCCGATGTGGCGGCGACGTTGTCGCCCTGCGACTTCGATGGGCCGTTCTGGTCGGAACGCGCGACCTGCTGTGCGGCGGCGACGGCGTTCTGCGCGGCTGCGATATCGTCCGGGTAATGCGCTTCGCTGCTCGCCGGGCTGTAGCCGGCCTTCTCGAGCCGGATGAGGTCGGCACGCACTTCGGCACGCGTGAGGCCGTGGCCGGTATCGGCGAACGACAATGCGGGGATGGCGGCGAGGACGGCAACGGCGAGGATTCGAGCGGCTTTCATGAGTGTTCTCCTTGAAGGAAGTGGGTCTGTCGATCATTCGGCATTCGATCCAGATGGCTGGCATCGAACGTTTCCTGCATGTCGACAGTAGAACCCGCTCACGTATCCGGCATGTTTCCGAATCCTGGCTTCAGTGCAATCCGATGTTTCCGAAGCGGCGATAGATACAGTGCGATACAAACTCGTCGGTCGCGCTACGTAGGTACGGACGATAGCGAATTAATCGTGGACAGATACAGACGCAATGTCGTATGCAGCGCGTCAGACGGCTACATCGCCGGATGACGGGCCGAGCGCCGCGATGGCTTGGGAGACAGCGTGCTTCCGCATCGCTTTTTGAGCGATGAAGCAACGCGACGGATGTTCGCCTTGAAACACATTCTGACAATTTGCGTTCGTCGCCATCGCGCTCGGCGCGCATTTTCCCGACATAGGCGCTTGCCACGCGCGCTCGTTCGATATGCTTGCCGCCTTGCGTCTGTTCTCCATTGATTCGGATACTTATCGATTTTCTTCGTGATCGTCCGATACCGGGGGAACGTGTCTTGGATGTTCAGGAGTTTGGATGACAGATTCATTTGTCGATTCGCAACCGGTAGCGGATGCGCGCACCGACGGCCCCGGTGCGAAAGTCGATACATCACCTGATGCGGCTGCACCGCGCCCTGAACCGCCGCCGATCATCGTCGGTCGGGGCGAAGGTGTGACGATGTTCACGAAAGGCGTACGACTCATCTGCCTCAAGCAGATGCCCTTGCCCGGCATTGTGATCTTCGTACATGGCGTGAACTCCGAAGGCGAATGGTTCGACGCGACGGAGGATGGGCTGTGCAAAGGTCTGAATCGCCGGCTCGGGCGTCTGAACGATCAAATGATGTATCACGGCATCGACGCCGGGCAGTTGACGCCCGCGAAGTACACGGAAAGCGTGACGCCGGATGGGTTCTTGAATCCGAAGCTTTGGTCCGGCGACTACATCAAGCCGGACCCTTCGTTTTNGATCTTCGTACATGGCGTGAACTCCGAAGGCGAATGGTTCGACGCGACGGAGGATGGGCTGTGCAAAGGTCTGAATCGCCGGCTCGGGCGTCTGAACGATCAAATGATGTATCACGGCATCGACGCCGGGCAGTTGACGCCCGCGAAGTACACGGAAAGCGTGACGCCGGATGGGTTCTTGAATCCGAAGCTTTGGTCCGGCGACTACATCAAGCCGGACCCTTCGTTTTCGCCCGTGATTCATTTCCGATGGGGCTATCGGGCAACGGCGGCCGAACTGAAGGAATACGGTGACAAGATCTTTCTGAACGAGAAGGACTATTGGGGCGGTGGCCCGTTCACGAACGGCTGTGCAAGCCTGCCCGATCTCTGGCACGGCGGTCTGGACGATCGAACGATGGGATGGATGACCGTGCAAGGCATCAATCCGACCAATCGACCTTTGTACCGCGCGCCGCCGCGCGCGTATGGCGTGCTCGCTGCGTTGCGCCTCGCCAGGTTGATCGAATCGATTCGCCGCATGCAGGCCGATGTACCCATTACTGTTGTGTGTCACAGCCAAGGCAACATCGTCGGCCTGACAGCGGCGTTCTTCGGCGACGCTTTTCCCGACGTCGAAGACCCGTGGGGATGCAAGGGCCGCTGTGTAGCGGACGCCTACGTGCTGGCGAATGCGCCGTATAGCCTTGCGAATGCGGACGGCCCGTACAAATCCGACACGTTCATGGATACATGGTCGCAACGCGCGACGAAGAACGCGAGCGGTCAGCGCGGAAGGCAGACCTACGCCGCACGCACGAAGACCTTCGGTAAGTTTCTATCGATCATCGGCGCTCGCAAAGCATACGAACTGCCCGCCGACAAGATCGATGAAGACATGGAAAACAAGCGGATATCGCCGACCAGCAACCGGTCTTATGCGACGCAAGAGGATCGCGCTCGGCACGGCTTGAATGGGTCGACATATGGACGCGTCACCGCGTATTGCTGTCCGCACGATCAGGTGATTTCGGCGGTGACGGTTCAAGGTATCGGCTGGCGCGGGATCAGCAAGCATGAACTCGACGATATCGGTGCGGCAGGCATCCTGACACAGCGGGTGTTCGCATCCGGCTTTCCAGTCGGCGTGCAGAAGCCCTACCGGTATTGGGAAGACGACTGGCGGCATGGCAAGCAAGGAACGAAACCGGGCTTCTGGTATCCGCCATCGCCACCGGCCAAATTCAATCTGATCGGTGCGATCAAAGGGAATGAGTCGGTTTTGGGCGTGGCAGCGACGCTCGTGACAGCGCCGCTCATGTTCGTCGTGANGCGCGGGATCAGCAAGCATGAACTCGACGATATCGGTGCGGCAGGCATCCTGACACAGCGGGTGTTCGCATCCGGCTTTCCAGTCGGCGTGCAGAAGCCCTACCGGTATTGGGAAGACGACTGGCGGCATGGCAAGCAAGGAACGAAACCGGGCTTCTGGTATCCGCCATCGCCACCGGCCAAATTCAATCTGATCGGTGCGATCAAAGGGAATGAGTCGGTTTTGGGCGTGGCAGCGACGCTCGTGACAGCGCCGCTCATGTTCGTCGTGACCGGAATCAGTTCGGCGCTGAACATGCTCCGTGTGAATGCCGATCCGCCGAAGGGCTGGACCGTGGTGGCGGATGCTCCTGCACTTGATGATCCGTTCCCGCCGAAGGCAATGCGATTCGGCAAGCCGGTCGAAACGAAGGACGGCGACGCGGTCAGCGACTTCAACGAAGGCAACGATCCACCGGCCGCCTGGCGCGACGCGAGCAAGGCCGATGCGGACAAGCGGGCCGACGATCCCTACGACCAGTACAACGCAAAGAACGCGGATAGCGTCGCGCAAGGTACGGCGGAAACCGAGGCCGGACAGCGTTATGAGGATCGCGCGCTGATGCGGATGGAGGCGCGTCGAACGCTGAACACGGAATGGCTCGATAGCGACGGCCATGTAATCGGCGAGGACGGTAAAAGCGCGATACCGGATGACTACAAGGAATGGCGCGACAAGCAGATTGTCGATTGGCTTGATCGCGGCGCGACCAACAGCCCGACTAACCATTCCACGACGATGACCAATCCGGAGCACGCCGAGAAGGCGCTTGCTTATGACGTTGCTGTGGGCCTGTGCTACCTGACGGAGAAGCAGATCAAAGCCCTACGCGTCGAGGCGGATTGGCGGATGGGGGACGGCATTCCAGATACCAACCCGAACAAGAACTACGCCAAGTACTTTAAATATGGAACGTTTGATCGAATGTCGATGCACGAATGGGTACATGCCAAGAATAGCGAAGGAAATATTCCCGAGGCGATCACGGACAAACGTGAAGACGAGTTCTATCTGAAGGCCGGGGGTTTCGTATGAAGGCACTGATCGCTACATGGCCGCGGCGTGTCGCCGCTGCCGTTTCGGCCTGGCTCATCGTCACCGTGTTCATGGCCACACTGATGGCACACGTAGAGCAACCCGACCCGGCCCATGTGGAAATAGGATATTGGATGAAACGATTCGTTGTTGTACCTGGCCTGGCCGCGCTCATGGTGTTTCTCTTTACCACGGCCATGGCGCATCCGGCACAAGCCGCACCTTTTAGTGAGCGTTCAGAGAATGCAACGCCAACAGCCGAAGAGTCAGCGAAGCCGTTCGTTGCGCAGGTCGTCGGCCTGATGTGGTTGAATCCGTTGCAACGTATGGACTATCCGACCGAATGGCAGTTGTTGTGGACGCAAGGGCTCGCTGCACCAAACAAGAATGACGACATGGTTCGCACCGACCCGAAGTCCTTTACTACACTGCAATCGGTAGCGGGTATCGCATACGGCAACGATGGCGAGGAAACATTCAAGGGCTTCTATCACAAGTACGTGAACAAGTTTTTCGTGTTGATGCGTTCTCGCTACTTCGCGAACGCGCGCTATTTCTACACCGTGAAATCCGAGAACGCCAAAGATTGGCGCGAGCTTGCCGGAATTCATATCGAGCTCGCGTTACCTCCGAGGCTTGATCCTATCGAGGCGAAGACGTACTTGACCAATGAATTTGTCGAATGCTTCGAGATCGGCCCACCGTCGCCCAAGACGCTTTGGAGCCGCGATACGCCCCCTGATGTTCAGATCACGCAAGGCGGCGCGAATGCCGGCTTTACGTCGCTGAACAAGGCATTGGACTACCTGCAGGCAAACCCCGACAAGACCGTGTGGGCGATGAACTGGGACGCACCGAACTTCCCGCCTACCGACGCACAGATCAACGAGAACCTTGTCGTACTGTTCCTCGCCGGCCCGAACTTCAATACCGAGCGCGAGCCGCTTGCCTGGATCGGCAAAGCCGCAACAGGTAACACGCACGACTTTTCGCCGAAGGTCGGCACGACGCGTGCCGTGCAGGCGTGGAAGGAAACTATCGCCGAAGCGGCACGCAACGCCGGCGTCGCGGTCACCGACCTGAGTTACATCGTCCACGACGCCGGCAACGGCAGCGATGCAGCATCATCGCGTCTTGTCGCGCTCGCGCAGACCTTGACCGAAACCCTCCTCGAATACGACCACCGGAAGCAGACGTTCAATACCGCCGCCCTACTCGGCGACATGGGAACCGGTAGCGCACTGACCGACGTCGCGCTCGCAATCGGCCGAATCAACCACTTCGGCGGCAATGCACTCGTCGCCGGCACGACCGACGCTGAACATCCCGTCGCAGTCGTCGTCATGCCGCCATCGACGCTCACACCGATCGACGCAACCAAAGACTGGTTCCGCGCACGCGGCGGCAACAACGCCTACCTGCCGTGGTGGGGGCGTCGATACGATACCGATTACGGCATGCAGGGCTATTCGTGGTGATGTAAGCGACACGGTGGCGCAATCCGAGCGACCGGGTTGCCGCCGCCGTGTCATCGAACGAAATGGCCAAAGCGCGAGGATTCATCCCGGCCGAGCGAAGTCCCACGCACCCTCCCACCGACGATAGAACGCCAGTGAACAGCGTGCCCCGCAACACACGCTCGGTGGCCTCCACGCACACACCATCAAGGCGCCAGCCGCGTGAACACGAAGTCGTGATTCTTCACGCGCGCCTGGTGGCACGCAAAGCACGTCTGGTGCTGACCGATATCGGCCGGCACGCCGTTGATGAAGCGCCCGAAGCCCCACCCGCCCGTCGACGCATAGCGACGCGAATCCTTCACCATCACCTGCACGGTCGTCGCCTGGCCGGGCACCGTTGCCGGCGCGAACTCGTCCGACTGCTTGCGCTTGTACGCAAGCTTCACGAGGATCGTGCCGTCCGGAAACGGCAGCGTCGATTGCTCGAGCGCACGGATCGCGACGGGGTTGCCGAGCACCACGCGCAATTCGTCGAGCGGCGCGGCTTCCTCCGCCGGCGCGACCATTTCCCACTTCCGGTAGCCGGGCGGGATCGTCACGCCATAGATCGGCGACGCGGCCGCGGCCGGCTGCGGCTGCTCCGCGAACGCGGCCGGGCCGCTCGCCGACAACGCGCCGGCCAGCAGCACACCCGCAACCAGCGCACGGCGCGCGCCGCGACGCACGACACCCGAACCTGCCCGCATCACAGATGCTCCACTTGCAGGATCGCATCCGCGAACGCCTGCGGCGCTTCCTGCGGCAGGTTGTGGCCGATGCCGCCGGTGATCGTCCGGTGCTGGTACTTGCCGGTGAACTTCTTCGCATACGCGGCCGGTTCCGGATGCGGTGCGCCGTTCGCGTCGCCTTCCATCGTGATCGTCGGCACGGTGATGGCCGGGCCGGCCGCGAGCCGCCGCTCGATGTCGTCGTATTGCGCCTCGCCCTTCGCGAGCCCGAGGCGCCAGCGATAGTTGTGGATCACGACGGCCACGTGGTCGGGGTTCCGGAACGACGCGGCGCTGCGCGCATAGGTCTCGTCGGAGAACTGCCATTTCGGCGACGCGAGCTGCCAGATCAGCTTGTTGAACGCATCGCGGTTCTCCGCGTAGCCGAGCGCGCCGCGCTCGGTCGAGAAGTAGAACTGATACCACCACTGGAATTCGGCCTGCGGCGGCAGCGGCTTGCTGTTCGCCTGCTGGCTGCCGATCAGGTAGCCGCTCACCGACACCAGCGCCTTCACACGCTGCGGCCACAGCGCCGCGATGATGTCGGCCGTGCGCGCGCCCCAGTCGTAGCCGCCGAACACCGCGCGGTCGATCTTCAGCGCATCCATCAGCGCGACGATGTCGACGGCCGTCACCGCCTGCTGGCCGTTGCGCACCGTGTCGGCCGAGCGGAACGTCGTCGATCCGTAGCCGCGCAGGTACGGCACGATCACGCGATAGCCGGCCGCCGTGAGCAGCGGTGCGACTTCCGCGTAGCTGTAGATGTCGTACGGCCAGCCGTGCAGCAGGAACACGACGGGGCCGTTCTTCGGCCCGAGGTCCGCATACCCGACGTTGAGCACGCCGGCGTCGATCTGGTGGATCTTGCCGAGCGACGCCGCGCCGGCCGCGCGCTTCGGCGTCGACGCATCGGGCGCCGACTGCGCGCGAGCCAGCGAGCCGAACCCGAGGTCGGCCAGGCTCAGGCTGGCGAGTGTCGTACCCAGAATCAGGCGGCGGCGGGTGTTCACGGTATCAGGCATGACGCGTTCTCCATTGTCGATCGCTAAGGAAGGGGCCCGCGGCACATGCGGGCGCTCCGGTATCACCGTTCAGGGCGGCGGCGCATGGCACCGCGCCGCCGTGTGAATCGCTTCACCGGTTTTATATCCGAACCATCCGGATGCTTTGTATCCCAACGTATCTGTGTTCGGGGACGACACACAGCGATTCAAAATCGCACGCGAAACGGCGCGCTTCGGCGGCCGCGCGGCACACGCGGCCGCCGTGCGCCGAGGCGTCAGAGCAGCTTGACGATCGCCGGCACGCTGAGCACGGCGACGTAGTAGCCCATGAACTGCACGCCGGTATTGAACGCGAACAGGCGCGACAGCATCCCGCCGAACAGGCCGACCGTGACGATCACCGCCAGCCCCAGCAGTTGCCCTTCCCACACGCCGATCACGACGATCAGCCCGGCGAAGGTCGCGATGATCGCCTCGTGGCTCAGCTTGCGCGAGACGAACGACGCCGCGCGGTGCGCGTGATGCATTGCAAGCGGATACGCGATCAGCGCGGCCAGCAGGATCGACAGCAGCCCGTAGCCGAGGAACTCGGGCCAGCTCATCAGCGTATGCAGGTTGTGGATCTGCCCGCTCGCCGCGTCGACCGTGAAGCGCGGCGGCGCATTGAACAGCGGCGCGGCCGGGCCGGCCGCCACCGGGCTCAGCGGCAGCCCGAACGCGATCAGCGGAATCAGTGCCTCGGCGATGTAGGTCGCCTCGGTCACGCCGTTGCGCGCGGCGATCACGGTCGTCAGGCGCTGATACGCATGACGCACGCGCGCGCCGACGATCTCGCCCATCAGCACCGTCATCGCGACCGGGCTGAACACGAAGGTCGCGCTCGACACCGCAGCCGTCCCGACCGTCCAGCCCACCTGCTCGCGGTCGAGCACCTTCAGCGGATTCGGGAAGTAGCCGCGCCAGCCCTTCACGTCCGGCGCGAGCACGAACGTCGACGGCCCGTCGCGGCGCATGCGCCGCCGCTCGGCCGGCAACAGGATCGAGAACAGGTCGGCGACCAGCGGCCCGATCGCGATCCCGAGGAAGTAGCTGACGCTCAGCTTCACGCCGTAATGACCGGTCAGCGCCTGCAGCCCGACCACCAGCATCACGAACGGCACGAGCAGCAGCACCGACGCCCAGCGTCCCGCGGAAAAATATGCAATGCCGACCGCGGCCGCGAGAAACACCCATGGCGCGGCTTTGGCGATCACCGTGCCGAACGGCGCGAGCAGCGACGCGAACAGCACCGCGAGCGGCAGCGCGACGAACGCGGCGACGATCGCGCCGGAGATCATCTTGCGCAGCGCGATGTGCGGCACGCCGAGCGCGCGCAGCAGCGTCGCCTGCTGCAGCAGCGGCGCGGCCATCGTATCGCCGGGAATGCCGAGCAGCGCGGTCGGGATCGAATGCGTGATGTGCTTGGCCACCGCGCCCGCGAGGAAGAACGTGAACACGCCGGCGGGCGGCACGCCGAGCAGCGCGACGAGCAACGTGAGCGGCGCGATCGTCGTCGTTTCGTCGGTGCCGGAGATCAGACCGATGCCCGAGAACACGATCGCGCCGAGCAGCCCCATCGCCAGCGCGGCCGGCAACGCATGCAGGAGCGCGTCCATCAGCGACCTCCGGTGCGCGCCCGCGCGCTCGACGCTTCGTACGAAGCGAACAGGTCGAGCAGACCGAGCTCTTCCATCTCGGCGCGCGCACTCGGCGACAGGTCGCTCACCGCGCCGAGCCCGCCCGATGCTTCGGCGAGCTGCCGGAGCGCTTCGTCGCGCTCGGGGCCACCGGCCGCGTGCTCGATCACCGTACGCTTCGGCTTGAACAGCAACGCGCACAGCGCGCCGGCCAGCAGGCAGCCGCCGAGGCCGATCAGCATCGCGTATGCCCGCGCGATGGCCGCGTCGCGCACGAACGACGCGAGCGCGATCCGGCCGGCCTCAAAGGCGCCGAGGCTGATCGCGATGCCGAGCAGGACCGACCACGCCAGGTGCTTCGTGGCGACCGTGTCGCCCCACACCTCGACGAGCGTGTCGGCGGACGCATCAGCCTGCGCGAACGGCTGCACGCGATGCGACGCCGCCGATACCGCGCTTGAACCGGTCTGTTCCATCTGTCTCCTCCTTGATTGATCTGTCGCCGGCCATACCGGCACGGCATGCGGCACACGGCATGCCGAACGCCGCGCGTCAGCCGGCGCTGCGCTCCGTCAGCAGCGCGACCGCGAAATCCGCGCGCACGTCTCTCGCCGCGACCATCCGCTGCGCGATCCGGTCGATGTCCGCGCCCGTTGCACCGGCCGCGACGGCGATGTTGCGCGCATGCAGCGCCATGTGGCCGCGCTGGATCCCTTCGGTCGCGAGCGCGCGCAGCGCTCCGAGATTCTGCGCAAGGCCGACCGCGACCGCAATCTCGCCGAGTTCCTGCGCGGACGTCACGTCCATGATCTTCAGCGCGAGACGCGCGAGCGGATGCGTCTTGGTCGCGCCGCCGACGAGCCCGACCGGCATCGGCATCTCGATCGTGCCGACGAGGTCGCCGTTGTCGGCCTTCTCCCACGTCGTCAGCGACGTGTAGCGGCCGCTGCGGCTCGCATACGCATGCGCGCCGGCCTCGACCGCGCGCCAGTCGTTGCCGGTCGCGACCACCACCGGATCGATGCCGTTCATGATCCCCTTGTTGTGTGTCGCGGCACGGTACGGGTCGGTCGCCGCGAACACGTACGCATCGATCACGCGATCGATGACCGCCTCGCCCGGATAGTCGACGGTCGCGAGCGTCTGCGCCGAGTACCGTACCTCTGCACGCGCCAGCCGAAGATCCGCGAGATTGGACAGTATCCGCAACCGTACCTGCCCGCCGGTGATCGCTTCGATACGGGTCGCGACGGCTTCGGCCATCGTGTTGACCGTGTTCGCGCCCATCGCGTCGCGCACGTCGACGATCAGGTGCGCAACCACCATCGCGCCGCGCGGCGTGTCGGGAAACACATGCACCTCGATGTCGCGGCAGCCGCCGCCCAGGCCGACCAGCACCTTGTCGCGGCTGTTCGCGAGCGCGATCAGTTCGGCCGCGTGCCGCAGGATCGCGAGCCGCGCACCGTACGGGTCGCCGACGCCGATCACCTGCACCTGCGCGCGCATCAGCGGCCCGCTGCTCGACGTGCGGAAACCGCCGGCCGCGCGGGACAGCTTCGCCATATACGAGGCGGCCGCAACGATCGACGGCTCCTCGACGGCCATCGGCACGATCACGTCACGGTCGTTGATCCGGAAGTAGCCGGCAACCGCCATCGGCAACTCGAACGTGCCGATCACGTTCTCGATCATCCCGTTCGCGGTGTCGAGCGACAGCGCGCCGGGTTCGGCGAGCAGCGCGTGCTCGGCATCGTCGAGCCCGACAGTACGGGCGAGGTGGGACAGGCGCTGTGCGGGCGTGAGCGCACGAAAGTTCGGCAACGCGGAATCGATGGGCATGATGTCGTTCTGTTTCGGGGTGGCGCTGTTGCCTGCCGCGGTTGCGGCGGGCTGCGGATAGCCGAATAATAGTCACACTGTACCCATTTAAAAGGTACAGACGGACCAGACAGTCGACCCTCCGTACCCATGACAGTGAACCTGCCCGACGGAACATTGCGATGAAACAGCGTGCAAGAGCCAGCCTGTCTGGCGCCATGGCGGACAATCTCGCCAGACAGATCGAGGAAGGCGTGTTGCCGGCCGGCGCGAAGCTGCCTTCCATCAGGGAATACGCTGAGGCGTCCGGGTGTTCGAAGAACACCGTGATCAGCGCGTTCGAGATGCTCGCCGCCGACGGCCTGATCGAGCCGCGCCGCGGTGCCGGCTTCTTCGTCACGCGGCGCGCGGCGGCCGCGCCCGACCTCGACGAGCCGAGCTCGCTCGACCGCGCGATGGACATCGTGTGGCTGATGCGCGAGCAGCTTCACGAGAAACCCGACGTGCTCAATCTCGGCGAAGGCTTCCCGCCGATCGAATGGCTCGAGGAAACGCGGCTGAACCAGTACCAGCAGCGCATCGTGCGTACCGGGTCCGCTTCGCTGTTCCGCTACGGCAGCCGGTTCGGCTACCTGCCGCTGCGCCAGTCGCTGCAGCAGAAGCTCGCCGGCTACGAGATCGAGGCGCCGCCCGCGCAGATCGTGCTCACCCACGGCGCGAACCAGGCGATGGACCTCGTGCTGCGCTACTTCGTGCGCCCCGGCGACACCGTGCTCGTCGACGATCCCGGCTACTACCCGCTGTTCGGCAAGCTCAAGCTGAGCGGCGCGAACATCGTCGGTGTGCCGCGCGAGATCGACGGCCCGGATGTCGCGAAGCTGGCCGAGCATATCGCCGCGTATCGGCCGAAGCTGTTCTTCACGCAATCGGTCGGGCACAACCCGACCGCGACCGACACGAGCGCGGCCAAGGCACACCGGATCCTGCAGCTCGCCGACGCGCACGACCTGATCATCGTCGAGGACGATGCGCTGGCCGATCTGCGGCCGCGCTCGCTCACGCGCATTTCGACGCTCGATCAGCTGCGCCGGACGATCTATATCGGCAGTTTCTCGAAGTCGGTATCGGCGGCGCTGCGCGTGGGCTTCCTCGCGTGCAACGCGGCACTCGCGAGCGACCTCGCCGACGTGAAGATGCTGACCCACGTCAGCAGCTCCGAATACTGCGAGCGTACGCTCGATGCGATCGTCAGCGACGGGCATTTCCTGCGGCACACGAATCATCTGCAGGAGAAGCTGCGGCGCGCGACCGCCACTGCGCTCGACGCGCTCGATCGGCTCGGCGCGCAGGTCTATCGGCCGAGCGAGCAAAGCCTGTATCTGTGGGCCGCGTTGCCCGGATGGTCCGATTCGATGGAACTCGCGCAGGCGATGCTGGCGCGTGGCGTGATCCTCGCGCCGGGCGCGGTGTTCTCGCCGCAGGCCGATCAACCGTCCGCCTATTGCCGGTTCAATGTCGCGTATCTGGCCGACAAGCGGTTTGCGCAGGCGCTGCAGGCGCTGAAGTAGCAAGGAACGCGGGGCGGCATTGCAGCCGGCCCGCGCGCTCCCGTCAGACCACGCCTACGCGCGACGCAACGGCCGGAACCCGGCACGCACTTCGCGGGCAAACAGTTCCGGTTCTTCCCATGCCGCGAAATGGCCGCCCTTGTCGACTTCGTTGAAGTAGATCAGGTTGTGATAGCTGCGCTCGGCCCAGCTGCGCGGCGCCTGGTAGATCTCGCCGGGGAACACCGTGATCGCCGCCGGCAGCGAGATGTCCACCGCGTTGAAGTTGTTCGAGTGATCCTCCCAGTAGATCTGCGCGGCGGACGTCGCCGAGTTGGTCAACCAGTACAACGAAATGTCGTCGAGAATCTCGTCGCGCGGAATCGAGCGTTCGGGCACGCCGCCGCTATAGGTCCACTGCGAGATCTTGTCGTACATCCACGCGGCCTGCCCCGACGGCGAGTCGGCGAGTGCGTAGCCGACCGTCTGCGGACGCGTGACCATCATCGCCGAGTAACCGCAGTTGTCGCGATAGAACGTCGCGAGCTTCTCGTACGCGGCCTTCTCCTTCGGCGACAGCGATGCCGGCGCCGGCGCGTCGGTCTGGAGCAGCGTCGCGATGTCCGGCGGCACCGTCGCCGGCATGTTCACGTGGATCCCGGCCAGACCCTGCACGCGCTGCATCGCCATCCGGTGCGAGATCACCGAGCCGCAGTCGCCGCCCTGCGACACGAAGCGCGTATAGCCGAGGCGCGCCATCAGTTCACCCCAGGCCCGCGCGATGTGGTCGGAGCCCCAGCCCGTCTTGGTCGGACGGCCCGAGAAACCGAAGCCCGGCAGCGACGGCACGACGACGTGGAACGCATCGTCGGCACTGGCACCGTGTGCGGTCGGGTCGGTCAGCGGGCCGATCGCCTTCAGCAGTTCGAAGACCGACCCCGGCCAGCCGTGCGTCATGATCATCGGCATCGCGTTCGCGTGCCGCGACCGCACGTGGATGAAGTGAATGTCGAGCCCGTCGATTTCGGTGATGAACATCGGGAAACCGTTCAGGCGCGCCTCGCCCTTACGCCAGTCGTAGTCGGTGCCCCAGTACTGCAGCAGCGCCTGCATGCGCGCGAGCCGCACGCCCTGCGATTCGTCGGCGACGGTCTCGCGTCCCGGCCAGCGCGTCGCGGCGATGCGGCGGCGCAGATCGGCCAGCGCTTCATCGGGAATGTGTGCGGTGAACGGGCGTATGCCGTTGCCGCCGGTTGCCGCATGGAGCGCGGTGGGCAGCATCGCGGATACACCGGCGGCCACGGAAGTGGCCAGCAGGTGGCGACGCATCGGGGAAAACGGTGTGGAAGACATCGTTCGGCATCTCCTTTCGTGAAGTGGAAAGTGAACATGCCGCGCGCCCGAGCGCGCCTTCGCTTTCAATCGGGCGCGCGCCGGTCACGCGGCTTTGCCCATTTGAAAGGTCTGATGTATCCGGGATTTGTCTGATTTGTACGCGTTTGTAGCGGAGATGCGACCGTCGCCGTCACATCAGGGCGCGACCCAGCGGCCTTCGTAGCCGTCGTCGTTCAGGTCGAACACCGCGCGGCGATGACCGCTGCGGGCGAGATCGAGCCAGTCGATGCGCGTCACCGTGACATGGAGCACGCAGAAGTTCCGATAACCGTCGTCGATGGGCGATGTGCCTGGGCTTGCGCTCGCCGTGACATGCGCTTCTTCAGGCGACTCGATCGGCGTGCCCGGCCGCAACGGTGCGCGATACAACAGCAGCGTATGCGGACGGCTCGACTGCCAGATCGCGCGACGTTGCGCTTCGTCGTCGCAGATCGATGCGACGCCTTCCGCGCGAATCTGCACGAGCGCGTCGAGATCGGTCGCGACGATGGCGATGCGCGGATCGCGGCGCAGCTCCGCAACCTTCTCCGAACGCGCATCGGTATGGAACGCCAGCAGACGATCGGCGCGGCTCACTTGCCGCAACACAATCGTGCGCACCTTCGGCGCGCCGTCGAGCCCGAGCGTCGCGGCCTGCACCATCGTGAACGGCGAGCGCTGTGCGTTGACGCCCGACTCGAGGCAGGACCAGAGACGATCGCAGGTTTGCGAGAGCGATTCGGAAGCGGGATCGGACATGACGGCGCGGCGATCTTGCGGGATTCGGTCGCGCTAGCTTAACCGTTTCCGCGGCGGGGTTCGTGGCCCCCCCGCGGCTGCCGTTGCAAACCCGCCGCCGCGTGGTTCAGTTATAGCCGAGGACGACCGGTGCGGCGTCACTCGTGTCGCTCGAATCCGCGCCAAAGCGGCCGAGCACGTCCGCGACGTACTGCGGCCCCGCGCTGATCTGCGACGACTTGTGTTCGACGGGACGGATAGCGGCCATGCCCGGCGCTTCATCCCTCCATGCGGCGTCGTTGATGACAATGCTCATGTGTGTCTCCTCACGCGGCCAGCGCCGCACCATACGCGCGCACCAGGCGCGCCACGCCTTCCCGGATCGCGTCGACGTCGGGTGCGGCGAACGACAGACGCAGCGATGCGGCGTCGACGTTGTCCGCGAAGAACGCCTTGCCCGGCACGAAGACGACCTTGTTCGCGATCGCCTGTTGCAGCAGCACGTCCGACGACACCGCGCCGATCCGCGCCCACACGAACATCCCGCCTTCGGGACGATGGAACGTGATCGCATCGCCGAATCCGTCGCGCAGCGCGTCGCACATCGCATCGCATTTGCGCTTGTAGGCCGCCGTGATGCGCGGCAGGTGGCGTTCGAGCGCGCCGTCGGCGAGATACTCGGCGGCGGTGGCTTGCGTCCACGGTGCGCTGCACAGGTCGACAGTCTGCTTCGCGATCACGCAGCGTCGCGCGATCTCGGTCGGCGCGATCGTCCAGCCCACGCGCAGCCCCGGTGCGACGATTTTCGACAGGCTCGCGAAGTGCACGATCCAGTCGCGCGCGCCTTCGACTTCGTTCGCGAGCGCGAGCATCGACGGCACCGGTTCGCCCGCGAAACGCAGATCGCCATAGGGATCGTCCTCGACGATCAGGAAACGGTATTGCACCGCGAGACGCAGCAGCTTCAGCCGGCGTTCGCGCGTGAGCGTCGCGCCGGTCGGGTTCGCGAAGGTCGGGACCGTGTAGAGCAGCTTCGGCTGCGCGATCGTGCCGGATGCGAGTTGAGATGCGAGGCGGTCGACGTCGAGGCCTTCACCGTCGACGGGGATCGTCACGATGCGCGCCTGTTGCAGACGCATCGCCGACAGCGTCGCCGGATAAGCCGGTTGTTCGGTCAGCACGACGTCGCCCGGGGCGACCATCACGCGCAGCAGCAGGTCGAGGCCCTGCTGCGAGCCGGTCGTGACGAGCAGTTCGGCCGGCGTGCAGGTCACGTTGCGGCGCGCCATCAAGGCGATCAGTTGCTGCTTCAGTTCGGCGAGGCCGTCGGTCGGGCCGTATTGCAGGCAGCGGACCGGCTGCGCGTACGCGCGTTCGGCGGCGGCGTTCAGGCCGTCGACGTCGAACAGGTCGCTGGCCGGATAGCCGCCCGCGAAGGAAATCATCCCCGGCTCGGAGAGGTACTTGAACAGCTCGCGGATCGGCGAACCGGCTGGATTCTGGAATGAGGGCGTAAACGCGTACATGTCGTCGTGAGCTGGATGGCACGGACGGCCGGGATAGCCGACAGGTGCCGCCCGCCAGGGCGCTTCTGGCGCCCAAGGCGGGAATTCGAGCCACGATTGTCGATAGTCATTAACGCTGCGGCAAACGATATCTATGCACTAGGTCTTGCGGTTTGGTCATTAATTGGGTGGAGCGGGGGATGCTTGCTGTCGGCTGGAATCGAACCTATTCGACGGCCTCGACAGACACGTTGGAGCTTCACGGTGTGGCAGCAAGCTCTCTCTGGCAAATTGCTGCTGCACACCTTTCCGCATCTCTCCGCCATCTCAATGTATTGCTACGTGTAGCCCTCGGGACACCAAGATCAACGATACGGCAATTTCTGTAGCCCACGGGCTACTAGACCCTTGTTTGATCGACTCAACAATCGACTGCCACTTCACTGGCCGGCAGCACCGCGCACAAACAGCGACCACCGGCCAAAGACGCATGGCAGCCCCACCCCGCCCCGATTACCTAGGTAATTGACACCTATCGACCTAGGTAATTGTCCTCCCTACCATGGTTTCCGACGCGACCCAAAGCGCCCCACACCAAGAGGACACGACCATGACCACCCAGGACGTCGACACCAGCACCCTGCGGCGCGTGATCGCCGCAGCGTCCATCGGCAATTTCGTCGAATGGTTCGATTTCGCCGCATACGGCTTTCTCGCCACCATCCTGACGCGCGAATTCTTCCCGAGCGGCGACCCCACCATCGGGCTCCTGAAGACCTTCGCCGTCTTCGCGGTAGCCTTCGCATTCCGCCCGCTGGGTGGCCTCATCTTCGGCGTCATCGGCGACCGGATCGGCCGCAAGCGCACGCTTGCGCTGACGATCCTGATGATGGCCGGCTCGACGACGTTGATCGGCCTGCTGCCGACCTACGCGAGCATCGGATACTGGGCGCCGTTGCTGCTCACGATGATTCGCTGCGTGCAGGGCTTTTCCGCCGGCGGCGAATATGCCGGTGCATGCGCTTACGTGATGGAACACGCACCGCGCCGCCGTCGCGCCTTCTTCGGCAGCTTCGTGCCGGTATCGACCTTCTCGTCGTTCGCTTGCGCGGCGGTGGTGGCCTATCTGCTCGAGTCGTCGCTGTCGTCGCAGGCGATGATCGACTGGGGCTGGCGCGTGCCGTTCCTGATCGCGGCACCGGTCGGCCTCATCGGCGTCTACCTGCGTGTCAACCTGAATGAAACGCCCGCGTTCCAGGCGCTCGAAGGCAAGCACGACGTCGCGCATGCCCCGCTGATGGAAACGCTGCATTCGCAGTCGTTGAATATCCTGAAGCTCGGTGCGTTCGTGTCCGTGACGGCGCTGTCGTTCTACACGTTCACCACGTATTTCGCGACTTACCTGCAAGTGGCCGGACACCTGTCCCGCGGCACGTCGCTTCTCGTGACGGTGCTCGCCCTCCTCTTCGCAGCGGCGTTGTGCCCGGTCGCCGGCCTCTTCTCCGACCTCGTCGGCCGCCGCGCGACGATCGCCACGACCTGCCTCTTCATCATCGTGTCGGTTTATCCGGCATTCTCGCTGGGCGGCTCGGGCGTGTTGTCGCAATCGCTGATCGGCGTCGCGCTGCTCGCGATCGGCGCGGTGTTCTCGGGCGTGGTGACGGCACCGCTGATGTCGGAAGTGTTCGCGACGAAAACCCGCTATACGGCGTCCGCGATCACCTACAACCTCGCCTACACGATCTTCGGCGGCACCGCCCCGCTCGTCGCCACGTGGCTGATCTCCGCGACCGGAACGAACCTGTCGCCTGCGTACTACCTGATCGCCGTGTCGATCTTCGCGATGATCGGTGGCCTGGCGCTGCCGGAAACGTCGAAGACGGCACTCGAGGAAGCCGGTCCGGCAACCGCGAGAACCGCCAAGCGCGGCGTCGAACGCGCCGTTTGAGCAACCCGTCACGCAAGAAGATCAACACACGGAGAGGCATCATGACCAACCTTCACGACGCCAGCATCATCATCGACGGCCTGAACATTTCCAGATTCGAGCGCTCGGTGTTCGAAGACATGCGCAAAGGCGGTGTCACGGCCGTCAATTGCACGGTCTCCGTGTGGGAAGACTTCCAGAAGACGATCGACAACATCGCGGAAATGAAGCAGCAGATCCGCGAATACAGCGAAATCCTCACGCTGGTACGCACGACGGACGACATCCTGCGCGCGAAGCAGGAGAACAAGACGGGCATCATCCTCGGCTTCCAGAACGCGTACGCGTTCGAGGACAATCTCGGCTACATCGAAGTGTTCAAGGAACTCGGCGTGAACGTGGTGCAGCTCTGCTACAACACGCAGAACCTCGTCGGCACGGGTTCTTATGAACCCGACGGCGGATTGTCCGGATACGGCCGCGAAGTGATTCAGGAGATGAACCGCGTCGGCATCATGGTGGATCTCTCGCACGTCGGTGCGAAAACATCATCCGATGCGATTGCCTGTTCGAAGAAACCGGTCACCTACTCGCACTGCTGCCCGTCCGGTTTGAAAGAGCATCCGCGCAACAAGACGGACGATCAACTGCGCGAGATCGCCGAAGCAAACGGCTTCGTGGGCGTCACGATGTTCATGCCGTTCCTGCGACGCGGCGCCGACGCGACGATCGACGACTATCTCGAAGCGATCGAATACGTGATCGACGTAATCGGCGAGGACAAGGTCGGCATCGGCACGGACTTCACGCAGGGCTACAGCACCGAGTTCTTCGACTGGATCACGCACGACAAGGGCCGCTATCGTCGTCTGACGGACTTCGGCAAGGTCGTCAATCCGGAAGGTATCCGCACGATCGGCGAATTCCCGAACCTCACGGCCGCGATGCAGCGCGCCGGCTGGAGCGAGTCGCGCATCAAGAAGGTGATGGGCGAAAACTGGCTGCGGGTATTCGGCGAAGTCTGGAACGGTTGAACCGCACGACAGATACGCTCGCGCCATGCGGTTCGGCTGAAGTCCAGGGCGTGAGCGAGGGGCACGATTGGCGTGTCTTTCACGTCGGATGAGTGCCTTGCACGCGCTACCGCTACAATCCGACAGGAGCGCCCCACCCGATAGCATGGGTCCGAACCCGGTTCGGCCCAGTCGACAAGATGCCGAACATGACCGACACGATGCCCAGCCTCGACTACGAAGATCTCTTCAGGCATCTGCCTGTCGCGGCGATCGTGGCCAGGGAGCGCATCATGATCGACTGCAACGAGCAGGCGCTGCAACTGTTCAGGGCGAGCCGCGACGACATCGTCGACCAGTCGTTCGCGAAGCTGTATCCGCAGCAGAAGGACTTCGCGACGACCGGCCGCCGCCTCGCGCCGCTGCTCGCGAAACATGCGGGATTCAGCGACGACCGCATCATGCGCCGTGTCGACGGCAGCCATTTCTGGGTGACCGTATGCGGCTTCGGATACAACCCGAAGCGCCCCTTCGAGCTGGCCATCTGGACCTTCACCGACCTGTCGGGCAACGCCAAGCATCCGGACGTCGCCAACACGTTGACCGATCGCGAGCGCGACGTCGCGGCCTTCCTGGTGCACGGCCTCACCAGCAAGGAAATCGGCAAGGAGCTGAACATCAGCCCGCGCACCGTCGACATCCATCGCGCGAGCCTGCTGAGAAAGTATGAAGTCCGTACGACCCACGATCTGATCGCGTGCCTGCTGGCGTGAGTCGGGCGCGCGTCAACAAAGAAGGGGGCTTCGTGGATTTCCGCGGACATCGCTTGCCGACCCGGAGCGCACCTTCAGCGTACTCGCCTGAAAAATCCGCAAGCAGATGTATAAAGGCCGCCGACGTTAGACACTCGTCTGTCCGCGATGCGCCAACGATCTTGTCATAGATGCAAGTAGAGATGCTTGCCGAACGCGCGTATTACCTCTTCATTACGAGAGACAAAAATCCACTGACCCACTCGGTTTGAAACGAGAAGCCCGGCGTCAATCAACGTCGCGATATGTGCAGACACCGTAGACTGCGACAGACCGCTACGAGCATGGATCGCATTCGACGGCACGCCGTGACGAAAGTCGACGACGCCTCTCTCGAATCCTCGATCCGGCGTTTTCAGCCACGCCAGAATTTCGCGCCTCAAGGGGTTCGCGAGCGCCTTATGAATCAGATTTTCGTCAATCATGATGTTCGACCAGGATCGGGATGGAAGTCGGCGATATGAGGCAAGGCGGGGCTGGCATACGATATGCGTCGCCCCGACCGTTCTGCTTCACGTCGTGCACACGTTAGCTGCCGCAGCGCCAGAGTGCGGCAGCATCAGAACATGTCGGTCCGGTTCGGGTGGCCTTCGTGGTGCGCGCCACGCTCAATGCCCGCCCGAGCCTCGATAAAGGGCCCCGTGACCATCGTCGAATAGCTTTGGCCCGGCCCGACCATTGGGAACACATCGGCGTCCGGGTCGATCCTTACGTCGAGGAAGGCTGGCCCCTCGAATTCAATGAACGCCCTGAGCTTGGCCTCCAATTCATTGACCGTATCGACGCGGCAAGCGAATTCGAATCCATCGGCTCGAGCCGCCATCACGAAGTCCTTTCGATGAAGCGCCTTGTCGCTCACGAACATCCGTCCATCAAAGAAGAGCCGCTGCCACTGCCGGATCATCCCGTCGCCGCAGTTATTGAGAAGCAGCACCTTCACGGGCACACCATACGTACTCGCCGTTTCGAGTTCGCCGACATTCATCCGGATGCTGCCGTCACCGTCGATATCGATGACGAGGGCATCCGGCCTCGCCAACTGCGCACCGATCGCAGCCGGTAGCCCGAAGCCCATTGTGCCCATGCTGCCCGATGTGAGGAAGCTGCGCGGCTCGACGAAATCGAAATACTGAGCAGCCCACATCTGATGCTGACCTACTCCAGTCGTGACGATCGCGCGCCCGCCTGTCATCTCGCTGAGTTTCTCGATCACGTACTGTGGCTGAATCGCCGTGTTGTTCCGGTCGAAATTCATGCCGTGGCGACGCTTGAGTTCCCCCACCCGATCGAGCCAGTCCGCAGAGCTTTGCACAATACGGTCATGCGCCATCAACGACTGCAACGCGTCCGTCGCATTGCCGACGTGGCTCCACTGCACCCGCTTGACCTTGTTGATTTCCGCTTCGTCGATATCGATGTGAGCCACATGCCGCGAGCCCGGCGCGAATCGGTCAGGGCGGCCACCCACGACCCGATCGTCGAACCGAGCACCCACTGCGATCAGGAAGTCGCAGTCTTCGACCGCATAGTTCGCGCAGGCGGCGCCATGCATGCCGAGCATGCCGAGCCCCAGCTCATATCGTGCGGGTATCGCACCGATGCCCATGAGCGTGGTCACGACGGGAATCCTGTAGCGCTCGGAAAACCGCAGCAGCTCGTCCGCCGCTTCTGCCGCGACAACGCCGCCGCCCGCATAAAGCAGCGGGCGCCGGCTCTGCGCCAGCAGGTCGAAGAATGCCGCACGCTTGTCGTCGTCCAGATGGACGCCCCGCGCCACCATTCGAAGGCGATCCGAGTATCCGCGAAACTGCAATGCACCGTGCCCGAGATAAGGTCCCATCCAGTTCTGAACGTCCTTCGGCACATCGACGACCACGGGTCCCGGACGGCCGGTGCGAGCGATGTCAAACGCGCTTCGCAACGTCTGCTCCAGCTTCGACGGATCGGTGACAAGAAATACCTGTTTTGCGCACGCCGACATGATGTTGAAGACAGGTGCTTCCTGAAACGCATCGGTGCCGACCATTGCGCGAGGCACTTGTCCGCAAATCAGGACGACGGGAACCGAATCCCCGTTGCAGTCGGCGATCGGCGTCACCGCATTCGTTGCACCTGGGCCGGATGTCACCATGAACACGCCCACTTTTCCGCTGGCACGAGCGTAGCCGGCGGCCATGAAGCCTGCAGCCTGCTCGTTGGCAGGAACGACGAACCGGATCTGACGCTCGGGGCTTGCCTTGTGTCGTTCGTTGAAACGAAACACCGCGTCGTACGTCGGCAGGATTGCGCCGCCGCTATAGCCGAACAGCGTATCGACGCCCTGTTCGGCGAGCACTCGCAGGATGATGTCTGCGCCGGACATCAGCTCGCCGGCGTGAGCCGGCGGATGAAGGCGTTGCGACGCAACATTCGGATTCTGGGTCATGGATGACTCGCAGGGAAAGGGACACCGATTACGTCGGCGACCGATGACAAGGGATGATTTCCCTTCCAACTCGAGAACAGCGTATGTTCCAAACCAGTTCGTGGACGATCGTTCCAACGGGCTCGGTGTATCGGGCCCTGCCCATCGCGCACGTTGGTGCTTGCGCGCCTGGAAGAATTGCGAAGGAGTTGAAATCATTCTGCCAACGATCGAAGCCGCCGGTGCGCGGATGAACCACGCGTACGGGCCAAAGTGATCGTTATCCGGGCCACGGCGGGCTCGACGCCATCGTCCTGATCAGCGTCCCGATGTCCCGGGGCAAACGCGTGCGACCGATGGGGTTGGCTCGCGCGCCGCTTCGGTGCGGTTACGCCAACAACGCTTTGGCGATGCGCTCGACGACGCGTTGACCGAGATCCTCGCTGACCAGGGCCAGGGCCAGGCGGATGCCGGCGTTCACCCCGTCCGCCGAATAGACGTTCCCGTCTTTCACGCAATGCTGACCCGCGAGGACGTTGACTCGGGAATGCTCGTTGGCAAGGCGTTGTGCGTCGCCGGGATGCGTGACCAGCCAACGACGATCGGCAAGGCCGGCACGGGCGAGCAAAAACGCACCGTTGGACACGGTCGCGAGCTTCCGCGCGTGATAACCGGTTTCGCGAAGCCAATCGACGAGTTCCCGATGCTCTCGCTCCGGACCGGCGAACCGGGAGCCGGGTATGACGACGATGTCGAACGACGCGGGCGCGTCCGCCAGGCTAGCTGTCGTGCCTACCGCGGTTCCGTTCGAGCAAACGACCGGCCCGGGCGCCGGCCCGACGAGGTGCTGTTCGTAGACTATCCGGCCACACTGTCGATTCGCTTCCTGAAACACATCCATCGGACCGCTTGCTTCGAGAAGCCGAAACCCGGCGTACAGCATGATTGCGACATCCATAGTGCATTACTCCGCAGACGTACTCGGGCGAATCGCTGACTCTGTCGCCGCACCGCAGTGGCAGGCCATGCCGGCGGGAACGCCTCCGGCCGACCGGGCAAAGCCGGCACGGGCCCCCGACATGGCATGCAATTCCTTCGAACAACGGCAACGCGTGACGCGCTTCGGTCGATACGACAATTCGGCTTACCCGATCCATTTCCGGCGCCGTTCTTGCCCCGCACGTTGTCGGAACCCAGTCTAGTCAGACGACGCGAAAGCGGAAACCCGAACATGCAATCTTGCGCGGCCAATCGCGGCGAGATTTCGGCCACGTCGCGTCGCCGGTTTCGGCGCCCGACGAGCGGCTGCAACGCTGCAAACGTCGAAGCACGCCGGCCTGGCTGACATTCAGCCTTGTTCCCACGACGCAAAAGTCAATTACCGGACCGTGTGTCCACGCAGTCCCTCCGTTGCGGTAATCTGGCGCAACGCTCGTCACCACGTCCCCGCGCCGGCTCGAAACGCGATGCAGCAGCCGCGGCGCGTGATGCCTCTGCGCGAGCGGGCTCTTACTTGCTGAAGGTCAGGAATGAAAGTCGCCATTGTCATCTTCGATGGTGTGCAGGCGTTGGATGTCGCAGGCCCACTGGACGTATTTGCGGAAGCCAACACATATCTTCCTGTTCATCAAAGGTATGAGGTTTCCCTCGTGGGAAGCCGGGCCGGCACCGTGACCTGTTCGAACGGAATGCAGTTGTCCGTCCCGTTCGGCTTTGCGGATATCGACGCGCAATATGACCTGATACTGGTCGCGGGTGGTCCGCAGTTGCCGGACGCCCGACCGTCCGGCGACGTCCTTGCCTGGCTGCAGTCGCAGGCACGGGGCGCGACACGGTTCGGCTCCGTGTGCAACGGCACGTTTCTGCTCGGCCATGCGGGCCTGATCGACGGCAAGGCCGTGACGACGCACTGGGCGGTTGCAGAGCGTCTCGCAAACGAGTTTCCATTGGCAAGCGTAAAACCCGACAGCATATTCATCCGGGACGGGCGACTGTTTACGTCCGCCGGCGTGACGGCAGGCATCGATCTTTGCCTGTCGTTCGTGTCGGAAGACTGGGGGCACGAGATGGCCGTCCGCATCGCGAAGCAACTGGTCGTCTATATTCAGCGCGAAGGCGGGCAGTCGCAGTACAGTCCGTTCGTCTCGGCCGGCAAGGACGAGGATCCGATCATCGGCAAGGTTCACCAGTACGTGACCGACCACATCACCGATACGCTGTCGATCGAGCAGCTCGCGAGCGCCGTGTCGGTGAGCCGCCGGACCTTCTCGCGGCTGTTTGCCAAGCATGCAAAGGTGACGCCGTCCGCGTTCGTCGAACAGATTCGCGTCGACACCGCGAGGACGTTGCTCGAAAAGTCCGACGCACCGCTCAAGACCGTCGCGTTCAGATGCGGCTTTCACAGCGCGACGCATATGCGCTCGACGTTCGCGCGGCGGCTCAACGTCACGCCGCAACAGTACCGGCAACGGTTCAGGAGCACGGCGGATTCGAATCGGCACGCGCAGGCCGGTGCGGGCGACCCAGCCGGTTCGCAAGAGCCATTGCATCCGTGAGTCACGCCGATTCGGTTCAGCCGCTGCCGGACATTCTCGAGCCCGGGTTGTCGGTGATCTTCTGCGGAATCAACCCGGGGCTCGGTTCGGCGTCGACGGGCCATCACTTCTCGATCGCAAGCAACCGATTCTGGCGCGTCGTTCACCTGGCCGGCTTTTCTCCCGAACGGATTCGTCCCGAAGACGATCGCACGCTTCTTCGATGTGGTTGCGGGCTCACCACGGCAGTTTCGCGTGCGACGGCGCGTGCCGACGAGTTGTCGCGATCAGAGCTGGAAGCGGCTGCATCCGGATTTAAGCGGAAGATCGAACATCATGCGCCGCGGTACGTCGCGTTTCTCGGCAAGGCCGCACTTGCCGCGATGTCCGGCAAGCGCGACATCCAGTGGGGCACGCAACCCGATACGTTCGGCGGTGCACTTGCATGGGTGCTGCCGAATCCGAGCGGCCTGAACCGCGCGTTCGACCTCGATTCACTGGTAGCCGCCTACCGTGAACTCCGTGTCGCGATCGCGTCCGTGCCTTGAAGTTCTGCGTTGTTGCGCAGCGTGTCGGTAACGAAATCCACGAAGGCCCGGACCTTTCCGCTCGCGCCTCGCCGCTCGACATGGAGCAGGCTTACCGGAATCGGCTCGGGCTCGAACGCCGTCAGGACGGGCCGAAGCCTGCCGTCGCGCACCTCCGGGGCGGCCTGATACGACAGGAGCTGCGTCATGCCCACGGAATCGACGGCAGCCAGAACGGCGGCCGGAACCAGGTCGACGATCATCCGCGGTCGAAGTCGAACGGGCACCCGCAAACCGTTGTCGTAAAACACCCACTCGAGCGGAAGCGACACACCGGTGCATGACACGCAGTCGTGACGGATCAGGTCGCGCGGATGCGCGGGTTCTCCATGCGCGGCGAGATAGGCAGGCGCTGCGTACGTTCTTCGCCGAACGACACCCAACGGAAGCGCGAATATCGACGAGTCGCCCAGGTGGCCGATCCGGATGGCAATATCGACGCCCTCCTCGAGCAGCCGCGTGGTCCGGTCGACATACACCGCGTTGACGTCGACATCGGGATAACGCAATACGAATGCATTCACCAGCGGCGCGATGAAGCGCTGGCCGAACAGCACCGGGGCCGAAACGGTCAGCGTGCCCACGGGGTTCTCATGATCCGCGGCAATATTCACCTCCGCGTCCGCGATGACGTCCAGCACCTTGCGGCACGCATCGGCGTAGGTCGTACCCGCGTCCGTTGCCCGCACCGAGCGCGTCGTGCGCGCCAGCAGTTGCGTGCCGATTCTGGTTTCGAGCGAATGGACCGCCCGCGAAACCGCCGCCGTCGACAAGCCGAGCTTCTCCGATGCGGCGGTGAAGCTGCCGCGGTCGACGACGGCCACAAAGACTTCCATCTCGCGCAACTTGTCCACTCCGCCTCCCGACCCGGTCGATTGAATCCATACGTCGCGATTGTATGCGCGCGATCCTGCCGGTCGTGCTTTCGCACGTTCGGGTGACCCAAAAACGCGGCAGGATGGCCGCAATCGATCCATTTCCGTTCGGCATGAAGCATGCCGATCGTGCCACTCGCGGTTCGCCGATGCCGGTCATTCCGGCCCGACGTAAACAGAGTCTTTCCGTTCGTGCCGGTAATGAAGACGTCCACTACGGCCGTGGCACATTTCGCTCGCTCATTGGCCCAAAACCGAAGCTGCTCGCGCTATGGGAAAGCCGCTCCATCTCTGACAATGAATGCCATCACCGCGTGGCCGCGACAGCACGACAATACCGGCCCGCATCGCCGGGCGCCGTGCGTCTTGCACATTGCGTCGTATTGCTAACCGAATGAGAGAGTCCGCCATGTTTTCTGCAATGCTTGAAGTCAAGCCGATACCGGAACAGTTCGATGCCTATCTCGGCATGGCGAAGATGCTTCGGCCCGAACTCGAGAAGATCGACGGGTTCGTCGATAACACGCGCTATGGAAGCCTGACCCGGGACGGATGGCTTCTGTCGCTGTCGAGCTGGCGCGACGAGAAGTCGCTGGTGCGCTGGCGAACCTCGACGAAGCACCACACCATTCAGCAGGTCGCGCGCGATCGCATATTTTCCGACTACCACCTGCGCATCGGCCAGGTCGTCGCCGATACGTGCATTCCAGCAGGTCAGGTCCTGCAGGAACAGCGCCTCGACGTGACCGAGGTCGGCGCAGGCACGGCCGTCATGCTGCTGGATGCGACGTGCGCACCGGACTGGCCCAGGCAGGCAGGCGCGCAAGCGGTTGCCGAATGGTTGGGGCTCGACACGCAGGCGCACGGCCTCGTTGCATGGGACGCGTTCGACGCGCTGTTGACGCCCGGCGACGTGATCGTCGTCGCGACCTGGCGCGATCAGGCTGCCGCCGCCGCGTTCGAACGCGGAGCGAACCTGCGCTCCGATACGCGCGTTCGGCATATCCGCATCGTGCGGGAGTACGGCATGTTCGATCGCAGGGAAGCGCCGCAGCACTTCGACGAAGCGCGTCGCCATGAACCGGCCACACGCTGACGGCATCTTGCCGATGCCGTCATTTCTCCAATCTCGGTAGATAAGGGATCCTATGAGTTCCGCCACCCCTTCGACGACCGGAACGAGCGAGCCGCTCGGCGTACCCGCACCGGCGCACGCGCCGTTGCGGAACACGCAGACGCCGGTGCAGCCGGGCTCCGGCCACGCTGCATTGTCGCCGCGTGTCGCTATCGGCCTGGTCGGAATGCTGTTCGCGTCGTTGCTGGCGATACTCAACGAACAGGTCACCGCATCGGCGATGGCCGACATTCAAGGCGCACTGTCGATCGGACATGACGACGGGACCTGGCTGACCGCGCTGTTCGAAGCCGCCAACGTTGCGACGATGGTGTTCGCCCCATGGTTCGGCATGACCTTCACGCTGAAGCGATTCACGATCGGCGCCGTCGTCGCCACGTTGATCTTCGGCATGCTTTGTCCGCTCGCGCCGACCCTGCCCGCACTTTACGTGCTGCGCGTGCTGCAGGGCGTGGCGGGCGGCTGCCTGCCGCCGATGCTGATCATCGTCACGCTGCGCTATCTGCCGCCCAAGATAAAGTTGTACGGGCTCGCCGGATACGCGCTGACCGCAACGTTCGGGCCCGCGCTCGGCACGCCGCTGGCTGCATTGTGGACGGAGTATGTCAGTTGGCGCATGGCCTTTCTTCAGATCGTGCCGCTCGGGATCGCGAGCTGTCTGGCGATTCGGTTCGGCATCCCGGCCGATCCGCTGAAACTCGAACGGTTCGGTTCGTTCAACTGGATCGGATTCCTCACCGGCTTTCCCGGCGTGGCAATGCTCGTGATCGGCCTTCTGCAAGGCGATCGCCTCGACTGGCTGCATTCCGGCTTCATCTGCGCGATGTTTTCCGGCGGGGCGTTCCTGCTTGCGGTGTTCCTCGTCAACGAATGGTTTCACCCGCTGCCCTTTTTCAAGCTGCAGATGCTCGGCCGCCGCAACTTCGCGCACGGCCTCCTCACGCTCACGGGCGCCGTGGTGCTGCTGGTCGGCGTCGCCGCGATACCGGGGCAGTATCTCGCGAAGGTTCACGCCTACAGAGCGCTGCAGACGGCTCCGCTGTCGCTGCTGGTCGCCCTCCCGCTACTGATTGCGCTGCCCCTGACGGCCGCCGTGCTGAACCTTCGGCAGATCGATCGCCGCTGGGTGCTCGGTATCGGACTTGCCCTCATGGCAACGACATGTGCGATGGGTAGCGTGATGACGTCCGAGTGGATTCGCGACAATTTCTATCTGCTTCAGTCGTTACAGATCGCGGCCCAGCCGATGGTAATCCTGTCGATCCTGATGGGCGTCACGACGGGTTTGCCGCCGACCGAGGGCCCGTTTGCGTCGGCCATGTTCAATTCGCTGAAGACGTTCTCCGCCGTAGCCGCGACTGCGCTGATCGAAGGAGTCGGTACCGCTCGCGAACGCTTTCATTCGAACGTGCTGGTGGACCGCCTGGGCAACCACATGGCGGCGACGGACCAGAGCATCGACACCCTTCGCGGTCTTAGCGAGCTTGCACACCGAGTCCACGAGCAGGCGTTCGTGCTGACGTCGGCCGATCTCTATCGCGTGATGGCGGGCGTCGCGATTGCGCTTCTTCTCCTCGTTCCGGTGTTGCCCGTGCGGATCTATCCGCCGTGGACCATGACGCCGCCTCCTTCCCGTTGATGGACAAAATCATGTCAACCGCCACCCGTTTCCCGTTCAAGACCGCTTACGTTGCCGCATCCTTGGTCGCGGCAGGCATGGCCGTATGGGGCTGCGCACGGCTCGTTTCCGCACCGGCTACCGAGTCAACGAACGACGCCTACGTACAGGCCGACTTCACGCTCGTTGCACCGCGCGTCGCCGGTCAGATTTCCGACGTCCTGGTGGACGACAACGAGTCGGTGAAAGCCGGCCAGTTGCTGGTACGCATCGACGATCGCGACTTCCGCGCGGCATTGCTGAGTGCCCAGGCGGATGTGATTGCGGCCAAGGCGTCCGTGGCCAATTTCGAAGCCGAGATTGCACGACAGCCATCGCTCGTCGGGCAGGCGCGAGCGACGCTTCGGTCCGACGAGGCCAGTATCGCGTTTGCGCGGGCGAATGCATCGCGTTACCAGAATCTCTCGGAAGCCGGTGCAGGCACGGCACAGGAGCAGCAGCACGCTTCGACGACGCTCGCCGAGCAGCTCGCCCAGCAAGCGCGCGATCAGGCCGTGTTGACGGCGACCGAGCAGAACCTCGACGTCCTGCGCGCCGGACGCGACAAGGCGGCGGGCGCGCTGGCGCGTGCCGAGGCGGCGCTGGAACAGGCCACGCTCAATCTGTCCTATACGGAAATCCGCGCGCCGGTTGACGGAAAGATTGGACGACGTTCCGCGCGGGTGGGTGCGTTCGTGACGCCCGGGACAGCGATTCTCGCGATCGTTCCGCTCCGCGACGCCTATGTCGTGGCCAACTTTCAGGAAAACCAGATCACCAACATGCGACGAGGTGCCGGCGTACGCATCAAGGTCGACAGCTTTCCGGGCGTCGTGATTCGCGGCCATGTGGACGGTCTCGCGCCCGCGACCGGCGTGAGCTTCGCGCCCATCGCGCCCGACAACGCGACAGGCAATTTCACGAAGGTCGTACAGCGTGTACCCGTCAAGATCACGATCGACCGCGGGCAGCAGGCAGCGTCTGCACTGAGTGTGGGGCTTTCCGTCGAAGCGGAAGTGGCCGTTGGCGAGCATCGCGATGTGCCGGTGGCGGGAGGGAACGGGAAATGAAAACGAGCGAATTCTCCGTACGCGAGACGGTACTGGCGATACTCGCATGTCTCGTGATGGCGGGATGCACGTTGGGTCCTGACTTCGAACGTCCGAAAAGCCCGACACCCGATGTCTTCAGCCGCACCGAAGCGGCGCAAGCTTCGAGCAAACCCGTCGAATCGCCATTCAATCCGGATTGGTGGACGCTCTTCGGCGATCCGATACTCGACTCGCTGGAAAAACAGCTCGCCGACGCGAATCTGGACGTGGCAGCGGCCTCGGCACGCCTGCGACAGAGCCGTGCGCAACGGCGCGTTGCGGGTGCCGCGGAACTTCCCACCATCGTCGGCGCTGCATCGTATGACCGCGAGCGTGGAAGCGAGAACGGCATATTGTCGTTGCTTGGCGTCACGCCGACACAGACTCAACCGCAATCGGCATCGGGAAACGCGCCGGTCGGCGTGGCGGCGTTGCCGGGATCCAAAGGTTCGCCGGCCTACAATTTGTATCAGTCGGGTTTCGATGTATCGTGGGAGATCGACATCTGGGGCCGGGTTCGACGCGGCGTCGAAGCTGCAACCGCATTGACCGACGCGTCTTACGAGGATCGCAATGCCGTGCTGCTGTCGGTCCGGGCCGAGCTCGCGCGGGACTATATCGAGTTGCGCGATACGCAGTCTCAGCTTCGTATCGCACGGCAGAACCTCGAGATTGCCCGGGATGCAGTCAACCTCACGCAAGTTCGCGTGCGCGAAGGGGTAACGACGGAGCTCGACGTCGCCAATGCCTCTGCACAGGCCGAGTCGATTGAAAGTCTGATCCCGACGCTCGAAGCGAAATGCGAGACGACGATCAATGCGATTGGCGTGTTGCTCGCACAGAATCCGGGGGCGCTGCGGGATGTGCTCGGCGAGTCTCGCGACGTTCCGCCGCTCCCTGAACACGTGCCGATCGGCTTTCCGTCCGAACTCATGCTGCGCAGACCGGATGTCAGGAGAGCGGAGGCGCAGCTGCATGCAGCAACGGCGTCGATCGGAATGGCGAAGGCCGACTTTTATCCGCGCATTTCGTTGAACGGCAGCGCGGGTTTCCAGAGCCTGCAACTGTCGAGCCTCGCCAACTGGGCATCCGGCCAGTTCGTCGTCGGGCCGTCGATTACGCTTCCGATCTTCGAGGGTGGCCGTCTCAAGGGAATGCTCCACCTGCGGGAAGCGCAACAACAGGAGGCCGCGATCAACTACCAACGTACCGTACTCGAGGCATGGCGGGAAGTGGACGACGCGCTGGTCGTCTACACTGCCGAACAGCGCCGGCGCGATCGGCTCGTATCCGTGGTGACGCTGAACCAGCGCGCGCTCGCGATCGCGCGGCAACGGTACAAGGCGGGAGCGGTCGATTACCTCGATGTACTGAACGTGCAGAAGCAGCTGGTGGCGGCACAGAGCAATCTCGAGCAAAGCAAGGCAACCGCCGACACCAACCTCGTCACGCTTTGCAAGGCACTCGGTGGCGGCTGGGAATCGACGTACTCGATTCAGGACGCTGCTCGCTGACAAGGCGCTCAGGCGTAAACTCACCCCAACAAAAAAGGCCCGGCAAAGCCGGGCCAATCAGATCGAGACACAAGGAGAATCCCGCCCACCCCACACCGGGCGGTCACGCCGCACTACCGCACTACACGACGTTCTTTTCGACGATCGGCCGGTTTTCGAGCACACGCTCCCAGCCGAGCGACGACAGGTCGAGCGATTCATACCGCCCGCCCAGAATCAGTTCACTCACCCCACGCCCGGTCGCAGGCCCCTGCTGCAGCCCGTGCCCGCTATATCCGTTCGCGAACACGACGTTGTCGAGCTCGGGGTGATACCCGATGATCGCGTTGTGATCGAACACGTTGTACTCGTAGTATCCGGACCAGCAGTTCTCCACGCGCAGCGCTTCGAACTCCGGCACGCGATTCGCAAGCGTCGGCCAGATCACCTCGTCGAACAGGTCGTGATCGACCTCGTCGAGCGGCAGATCGTCGGGATCGCGATCGGGGCTCGGCGACGTCCCGCAGATATACGTGCGCCCTTCCGGCCGGAAATACACGCCCGTCGGATCGATCAGCAGCGGGCAATCGGTGAGCTTCGCCGGCGACGACACGTTGAAGATGCTGCGACGCCGCGCATACACGGGAATGTCGATGCCCATCATCGACGACAGCGTGCGCGTCCACGCACCAGCCGCGTTGACGAGCGTGTCGCACGCGTAGCGCTCGCCGTCGCTCGTCATCACATGCGTTACCTTGCGACCATCGCGAACGACGCCGGTCACGTCCGACGGCACGTAGCGCGCGCCCAGCGCCTGTGCCTTCTTGCGCAGCGCCTGCACGAGCCCGTAGCCGTCGAACCATCCTTCGCCGCTGACGCCATACGCGCCCGACACGAGATCGTCGACGTTCAGCCACGGGAACTTCGCGCGCAGCGCATCGCGATCCATCAAGCGGATATCGGCACCGAGCTTCGTTTGCAGCGCATGGTTCTCGCGCAGCGTCGCATCGCCTGCCGGCGTCGCGAGGAACAGGTAACCGCCCTCATGCAGATCGATCGACGGCCGGCTGCCGTCGACCTCGAGCCGTTCGCCGATCGTGCGCAGGAAATCGATTCCGAACAGCGACATCTCGATCGACAGCGGCGTCGAGAACTGCTGGCGAATCGACGCGGCCGACAGCGCCGACGACGACTTCGCATAGGTGGGATCGCGTTCGATGACGGTCACGGACACCGTCGGATCGGTAGCACGCAGGAAATACGCGATCGAGCTGCCGATCACACCACCGCCGACGATGACGACTTGAGAACTCACGACTGACTCCAGTTGCACGTGAAAGGCGCGGCCAGCCGGCCGCGCCCGAAGGTTGTTCGTGCCGCGTCGCGCGCGGCGCCGTGCGTGTGGACCGCCCGGCGAATCGCCTCGACATGCACCGCGATCGGATCCGATCGCTTCGGGTATTTCAGCACGTCCGGCGTCGCCGCGAAAGCCCGCACGCGTCGGGTATTCAGTCCGACGTTTGCGTGGTGACGGGCTGCCACGCGGCGTTCTTCACTTCATACAGCGTCGAGCTCGGGTTCTTCAGGTCGCCGGTATTCGTGAACGCGATCGTGCCGGTGATGCCGTCGTAGCGCGTGCCCTTCAGCGCGCCGTTGAAATCGGCCGGCTTCGCCGAGTTCGCCTTCTGCATCGCGTTGATCGCGACCCACGTCGCGTCGTACGCGAACGGCGCATACGCGAGCATGTCGACGCCATACTTCTGCTTGAATTTCGTTTCGAACTGCTTGCCCTTCGCGAGACGCGACAGCGGCTGCCCGTATTCCCACACGGCCGCGCCTTCGGCCGCATTGCCCGCGAGCTTGATGAAGTTCGCGTTCATCACGCCGCCGCCTGCCAGGAACTGCGCGCGGATGCCGAGCTGGCGCATGCGCTTGACCAGCATCGCGGACTGCGCGTCGAGGCCGCCGAAGAACACCAGGTCGGCATTCGTGCTCTTGATCTTCGTGAGCTGCGCGCTGAAGTCGACGGCCTTGTCGTTCGTGAATTCGCGCGCGACGATCGTGCCGCCGTTCGCCTTCGCGGCCTTTTCGAACTCGTCGGCTTCGCCCTGGCCGAACGCGGTGCGGTCGTCGATGATCGCGATGCGCTTCGCCTTGGTCACGCTCGCCGCATACGCGCCGGCGTTGCCGGCGTTCTGCGTGTCGGTTGCGATCACGCGGTACACGGTGCCGAACCCGGCGCGCGTGATGTCGGGATTGGTCGCCGACGGCGTGATCATCGGAATGCCGGCCTTCGCGTAGATCTTCGACGCGGGCAGCGTCGTGCCCGAATTGAAGTGGCCGATCACGACGGCCACCTGTGCGTCGGTCAGCTGCTGCGCGGCCTGCACGCCGATGCGCGGGTCGCTCTGGTCGTCCTGCGATGCGACGACGAACTTCACCGGCTTGCCGCCGATCGTCGTGTGCGCGGCGTTCGCCTCGTCGACGGCCATGCGCACGCCGTTCTCGATGTCCTTGCCGTAGGCGGCGCCGCCGCCGGTCAGCGGCACGGCCACGCCGACCTTGACGACCGTCTCCTGCGCGTGGGCCGCGCCCGTCTGGAACGCGAAAATCGCGGCGGTCAGTGCGATGCCGGAAAGCGAGCGAATGCGGAACGTCATCGGCCAATCCTTCTTGTATGGGTCGGGATGCGGCGCGCGACCATCGCGCGCCGGCGACCTCTCGCGTGCCGGTGATTTTTTCTGTCGCCGGGGCGTCGCCAATGGCGCATCGCCTGCCGGTCGATCACCGCGGTTCCGTCTCCGGGGAACCTGTCAGCGCGAAAGAGGTGAACCGATTGTGGGTAGCCAATACGCGTGCAGCAAACGAAATATCGGAACTATGTTGTGAGGAATTGTCATCAAGTACCGTCGCTACCGACGGTGCGCGGCCCGCTCGACGGCGGGCCCGGAAGGGGAAACTTCAAGCGATGCGCGCAGATGCCGTTGCATCAAGGCGGCGCCGGGTAATGCCGATGGAGAATCAATCGCTGTGTCAGGCCGCCGCCCGTGACGTGACACGTCGCGCATCGCACGATTCGGTCGCGGACGCTCAGTGCCGATCGATGTGCGTATCGGTGCCCATATGCTTGCGCACCGCATCGGCTGCCTCGCCGGCCTTCTCCTGCAGCTTGCCGGCCTGCTGCTCCGCGACGCCCTGCGCTTCCGTCTCGCGGTCGCCCGTCACCTTGCCGAGCGCTTCCTTGACCGAACCCTTCACTTGTTTGAGCTTGCCTTCGATGCGATTCCTGTCCATGGTCGTCTCCTGCGATGAGTTGGGGAGAGAGCCGACGGCAAGGCAGCCTGCGCCGCACCGCCGAGTGGACAGGATCGCAGCCGCGCGCCGCACGCGGCAGATGCGGATGCACCAGCCCGCATGGTGCATTCGCACCGATGGGGCAGCGGCCGGCGTCAGCCCTTGCCGGTCGCGCCGCCCTTGTCGGCAGCCTTCTCGGCGCCCTTCTCGCCGCGCGCGCCGTTCGCGTCGGCCGCGCCGACGATCCCCCGCTCGCGCGCCCACACGATCGCCTCGCCGCGGCTATGCACGTCGAGCTTCGCGTAGATCGTCGCGACGTGATTGCGGACCGTGTTCGGCGCGAGCCCGAGGCGGCCGGCGATCTCCTTGTCGGCGAGACCGTGACACAGCAGGTCGAACACGTCGCGCTCGCGTGCGGTGAGGTCCGACAGCTGCGCGCCCGCGTCCGGCGCATTCGCGCGCCGCACGTTCGCCAGTTTTTCGATCAGCGTGCGGCTGAACCACGACGCGTCCTGCATCGCGGTCTCGATCGCGTAGACGAGTTCCATCTCGGTACGCTTGCGATCGCTGATGTCGAGCAACGCGATCAGCAGGCAATCCTGGCCGTGAATCGCGACCGGGTCGGCCGATACCACGCAATCGCGCACGTCGCCATCGCGCGTGCGGATCTGCACGTCCGCGTTGCGCACGTTGCCGTCGCGCGCGAGCTGGCTGTCGATCCGCTGGCGCGCGCCGCGCTCGGCCCACAGCCCGATCTCGTCCGCGGACTTGCCGAGCAGGTCGTCGCGCGCATGGCCGGCCATCGCGACGAATGCATCGTTCACGTCGAGCAGCTCGAAGCGGTCGGCCGTGACGATCGCGGTCGCGACCGGCGCCATCCGGAACGCCTTCGCGAAACGCTCCTCGCTCTGGCGCAACGCGAACTCCGCCTGCTTGCGCGGCTCGAGATCCATGAACGTGAACAGCATGCACGCTTCGCCGTTCATGTCGATCGGCTGCCCGGCGACGACGACCGCCTTCGTGCCGCCGTCCGCGCACTTCAATACGGCCTCCATCTGCGGGATCGTCGCGCCCTCGCCGAGCCGCTCGATCGCGAGTTCGCGCCGCTCGGCCTGTTCGAGCACATCGAGTTCATAGACGGAGCGGCCGAGCACGTCGTCGCGCGCGTGGCCCGTCATGTCGAGGAAGCCTTGATTGACCTTCACGTAGCGCAGGTCGTCGAGCCGGCAGATCACGGCCGGCGCCGGATTCGCGTTGAACGTGCGCTCGAAGCGCTCCTCGGCGCTCGCCCATTCGGTCGCGTCGTGCAGCACGAGCGCGAGACAGTCGGGCTCGCCGGCCGCATTCGTCAGCACGAGGCTGCGGATCCGGTGGACCCAGCTCACGTTCTCGTCGGCGGCCGATTCGACTTCGACCGTCACGTCGCTGAACTCCTCGCCCGCGATCACGCGGTCCATCGGGTAGTGGCCGTCGCGCACCGGATGATTGTTCCGGTAGCGCAGCCGGAAGCGCTCGCGATACTCGGTCACGTCCGCGCCGAGCGCATCGAGCTCGGTCACGCCGTGCATCGCGAGTGCGGCCTCGTTCGCCCACACGATCCGCTGGTCGGGTTCGATGAGGATCACGCCCTCGGTGAGCCCCGCGATGATCTGATGCAACTGGCGCCGGTCGGTATGCGACTTGAGCACCTGTTCGTTTACGCGTTCGTCCATTGATTGGTGGTCCACATGGTCGACATGGTTGCCGGGCCGGTCGCCTCCGCGCCGACATGCGCCGGATGGCGCGTGCCGCGATGATCGCGTGCCGCCGATACGACGGGCAGGTGCAGATGCGCCACGCGCAATAGTACATTCGCATGCCGCGCCGCCTGCGTGCGCTACCCCGCCGAGCGGCGCGCGGCGCGGCATCCGCGCCTGCCGTCCCGCGTTGCCCCCGTCATGGCGCATGCCTCGTTCCCGCTCCTTCGTTCCGTCCCCGTGCAAACGCACTAGCCGATCCGGTGAATTTGCGCGATGTCCGCGTGCGTTCGCGCCGGTACGCTGGTACTGCATCGGCGCGTACGCGCTGCCCTACCGCAGAGGAGGACCACCTGATGAAGCTGCATCAGACACCCGATCCGACGCGGCCCGAACCGGCCCCGGACCATCCGCCCGAACCGTCGCCCGGCACCGATCCGCCGGTGCCGCTGCCGCCCGACGTGCCGCGCCCGGACATGCCGCCGCGCGAGCCCGGCTACGACACGCCGATCGCGCGGTAGCACACGGCGCGATCGGCATTCATCCACTCACGCCAATCGCAGGAGAACATCAATGAACAAGATCTCGCACCTTTCGACACTGCTCGCCGTCAGCGCGGCCTTCCTGCTCGCCGCCGCACCGCTCACGAGCGCGCAGGCACAGGCGTCGTCGCCGGCCGGCAACGGCATGACGACCGAATCGAACCAGCCCGTCACCGACACATGGATCACGACCAAGGTGAAGAGCGAACTCGCGACCACCGAAGGCCTGAAGAGCACTCACGTCAGCGTGAAGACGGTCGACGGTGTCGTCACGCTGACGGGCGTGCTGCCGTCGAAGATCGCGGTGAAGAAGGCCGTCGCCGTGACGCGCTCGATCAAGGGCGTGAAGCACGTCCACGCATCCGGCCTGAAGGCTCAGGCCTGAGTTGTCACGCGGCCGAGCGCCGCACTTTTCTCCCCTTACTCCAGGAGCGAACGATGAACGAAGACAAGATCAAGGGCCAGTGGAAGCAGCTCACCGGCAAGCTGAAGGCCAAGTGGGGCAAGCTGACCGACGACGATCTGACCGCCGCCGAAGGCAACCGCGACTATCTGGTCGGCAAGATCCAGGAGCGTTACGGGATCGCGCGCGACGAAGCCGAGAAGCAACTGAAGGAATTCGATCGCAAGCTGTAACGCGCCGGTCGTCTCACCCCGCCGCGATGCGTCCCGCGTCGCGGCAACGCGAAGGACAACGACATGGGCAAATATCTGATCGCATGGCTGCTCGGCGTGCCGGTCGGCGTGCTGGTGCTGTTCTACCTCGTCACGCACCTGTTCTGACGCTCGCGGCGCCCATGCAACGCAAACGGGCCGGAGGCTGTCATCAGCCGCCGGCCCGTTTGCCTTGGTGCGTCGCGCTTACTTCGCCGCGTTCGCCGTCATCTTGAAGATGCCCTGCGCATTGCCCGCATCGAAACGCAGGTCCGTGACCCAGCGGCGCGCCGTCTGGTCGAACGTGCGGCGGCGGGTGATGAATTCATAGAACGAGCCCGGCACGTTGCGCTTCACCGTGCCGCCGTCGCGCGTGCGGAACTCGCGCTCGACGATGTCCGCGCGATACGCGGTCTGGAACACGCGGCCCGAACGCGAGCGCTCGACTTCCGGCTTCATCGGCCGGCCCTTCGCCTTCTCGTCGTCGGACAGCTTGAACACGTCGGTCACGCGATCGGTCGCATGGTTGAACGCGTTGCCTTCGGTCGCGATCCATGCCATCTCGGCCGATTCGAGCAGCAGCGTCTCGTAGTCGAGTTCGTTCGGCAGGTCGTGCTGGCGAGCGAACGCGCCGACGATCTCGGGCAGCAGTGCGTGCGCGGCGTCGAGCGACAGCCAGCCTTCGCGCTCGATCTCCCACAACAGCGCGACGGCCGCCGGCGACAGCGGATCGCGCGACGAGCTCACGACGTTCGTCACGGCCTGCTGGAATTCTTTCGAGAAACGTTCCGGATGCAGTTCGCTGACGAAGAACTGCGCGATCTCGTCCGGCGCGTCTTCATGCGCGTATGCGCGGCCGGTCATGCCGAGCTTGTCGAGCGGGTAGCGGCCGTTCAGGCGAAAGCCGAGCGGACGCAGGATGCGCGTGAACGCGGCTTCGCCCGGCGGCAGCGCGCCCGTGTGCGGCCAGCGCACCGTGCGCAGCGCGCCGTGGTCGAAGTAGACCGAGCCGCCGTTCTCGATGGCATCGGCCGTGTACGCGCGGCCGTTCGCCGAACGTTCGAGCAGCCCTTCGAACAGCGCCATGTTCATCGCCTGGGCGATTTCCGCACGCGTGACGACGTCGGTTTCCCATTCGTCGAGGATGGCCGGCATGTTCAGGGTCGCGAACAGGGCGTCGGTCTTCGCCTGTCCCAGCAGCTTCGTCAGCAAGCTCTCGATATTCGGATTGCGCATCAGGATTCTCGTCTCGGGGGACCGCCGGCAAACGTGCCGGCAACTCGGGTGGCCGGCCGCCCAACGGGCGCCTTGCCTTGCGTGGGATGCATTATTCAAAGGGTTGCAGCGGGGCGTAAAGCGAGATTAAATTGACACGTGATGAGTTTTTGGAATTATTCGCGGCCTCCGCACTCGTCCGCCGGCCCGCCGTGGGCGGGTCCGTTTGTCAGACAAAACGAGCATCATGCGCAAATTCAAGATCCCCAACATGGGTGCGCTCGTGGCTTTCGAAGCCGCGGCGCGCCACGAGAGCTTCACGCACGCGGCGAAGGAGCTGTTCCTGACCGAAAGCGCGGTATCGCGGCAGATCGCGACGCTTGAAGCGAGCCTCGGCGTGCGGCTGTTCGCGCGCGTGAAGCAGCGCGTCGTGCTGACGCGCGCCGGCAAGCTGTACGGCACGCAGGTGCGGCGCGCGCTCGAGGCGCTCGATCGCGACACGCTGTCGATCATCGCGCACGGCAGCGGCGGCGGCTACCTGGAGCTCGCCGTGCTGCCGACCTTCGCATCGCACTGGCTGATCCCGCGCATCAAGAGCTTCTACGACCGCACGCCGGACGTGCGCGTGAACATGGGCAGCCGCACCGACCTGTTCTCGTTCGAGGACACGCACTTCGAAGCCGCGATCCACTACGGCAAGCCGACCTGGCCGGGCACCTCGTCCGACTACCTGTTCGGCGAGGAAGTCGTACCGATCTGCTCGCCCGCGCTGCTCGACGGGCCGGTCGAACGCGTGGAGGACCTGCTCGCATATCCGCTGCTGCACTCGACCACGCGTCCCGGCGCGTGGGCGCAATGGTTCGAGACGCACGGCGTCGAGGACATCCGCACGATGCAGGGCGTGCGCTACGAACTCCACACGATGCTGATCAGCGCGGCCGCAGCCGGGCTCGGGATCGCGCTGGTGCCGAAGTTCTTCGTCGAGGAACAGCTGCAGCAGCTCGGCCTGGTCGTGCCGTGCGACGCGGCGACGGTCGGCGATTCGGCGTACTACCTCGTGTATCCGACCGAGTTCAGCCACAGCAAGCCGCTGGAGTCGTTTCGTGCGTGGTTGCTGGAACAGGCGAGCGCGTATGCGGCGCCGGGGCGGGAGGAAAACGACGTGGAGGATGGCGAAGACGACGAGGACGTCGAATAACGCGCGGCATCGCGATGTAGCGTGCTTCGCCGTCTTGTCGTACGGACGGGCGCCCTGCTTGAGCACCGCGCTGACGCGCCAATGTCGGTAATGCCGGCAATGTCGGAACAGGGAAAAAACGGGACGACGAGGATGCCGGGAGACGCGAGTGGTCCGGTGCGCGCCGGGCGGGCAACCCCGACCCGGCGCTCCGGGCAGCCGACCTCGCTTCGGCAGCGCGGCGGACCTTCTCTCATTTCTTCACTGCGTATGTTTTCTCTCAGGTTCGGGGGCATTTTTTACTTCACCGCGCCCGGCCATTATCCGCCCAAACCGGTCGAAGTGAAACGTTTGCGCTTGCGCCGGGCAACTTATTCCCGGCATTCGGAAACAATCCTTCAAAACGCTTACGAACCAAACGATCTCGCTCGGCAAATCTTGCAATCGGCTCGGCGTTCCTTTCTAATGGAACTGGTTCCATTCCGCGTTTCGGCCACGCCGTCGCGTGACGCCTCGACGTTCGCGCGTCATGATGCCGATTCAGGATCGAGGATCATTCAGTTCAGGATTCCGCATCGCCCGTCCTTCCCGGACACCCGTCAAACGAGACCGTCATGCCCGATTCCGCCTCCCTGCAGCAGTTGTTTCCCGCCTATCAAGACATCCCCGCCGAGTTCCGGCTCGCCGCACCGATCCACCAGCGCGTGTCGCTGGTCGACGGCGCGCTGCGCCCGTGGGACGGCACGACCAAGACCGTGCTGTCGCCCGTGTGCGTGCGCCAGCCGGACGGCAGCGTCGCGCAGATGGAGATCGGCAGCTATCCGGTGATGGGCGAGACGGAAAGCGACGCGGCGCTCGACGCCGCGGTGCGCGCGTACGACTCGGGCCGCGGCGAGTGGCCCACGATGAAGGTCGAGCAGCGCATCGCGTGCATGCAGGACTTCATCAAGCGGATGGTCGCGCAGCGCGAGCTGGTCGTGAACCTGATCATGTGGGAGATCGGCAAGAGCCTCGCCGATTCGCAGAAGGAGTTCGACCGCACCGTCACGTACATGACGCAGACGATCGACGCGCTGAAGGAGCTCGACAACGCGAACTCGCGCTTCGTGATCGCGGAAGGCACGATCGGCCAGATCCGCCGCACGCCGCTCGGCGTGGTGCTGTGCATGGGGCCGTACAACTATCCGCTGAACGAGACCTTCGCGACGCTGATCCCCGCGCTGCTGATGGGCAACACCGTGGTCTTCAAGCCGCCTCAGTACGGCACGCTGCTGTTCGAGCCGCTGCTCGAGGCGTTCCGCGACGCGTTCCCGAAAGGCGTGATCAACACGATCTACGCGCCGGGCGCGGTGGTCGTGCCGCACATGCTCGCGTCGGGCAAGATCAACGTGCTCGCGCTGATCGGATCGAGCAAGGTCGCCGATCACCTGAAGAAGCAGCATCCGAAGTCGCACCGGCTGCGCGCGATCCTCGGCCTCGACGCGAAGAACGCGGCGATCGTGCTGCCCGACGCCGATCTCGACCTCACCGTGAAGGAGTGCCTGCTCGGCGCGCTGTCGTTCAACGGCCAGCGCTGTACCGCGCTGAAGATGCTGCTCGTGCACCGGTCGATCGTCGACGAATTCCTGAAGCGCTTCACCGCCGCGCTCGAACAGCTGAAGATCGGCATGCCGTGGGAGAAAGGCGTCAGCATCACGCCGCTGCCGGGCATGCATCGCACCACCTACATGACCGATGCGATCGACGACGCGAAGGCGAAGGGCGCGCAGGTCGTCAACCACTCGGGCGGCGAGTTCAGCAAGACGCTGTTCTACCCGGCCGTCGTGTATCCGGTGTCCGAAGGCATGAAGCTGTATCGCGAGGAGCAGTTCGGGCCGATCATTCCGGTCGCGCCGTTCGACGACGTGGAAACCGCGCTCGACTACGTGACGACGTCGGAGCACGGCCAGCAGGTCAGCATCTTCGGTTCCGATCCGGCGCAGATCGGCGCGCTCGTCGATCCGCTCGTGAACCAGGTGTGCCGCGTGAACATCAACTGCCAGTGCCAGCGCGGGCCCGACGTGTTCCCGTTCGCGGGGCGCAAGGATTCGGCGGAAGGCACGCTGTCGGTGACCGATGCGCTGCGCGCGTTCTCGATCCGTTCGATGGTCGCGGCCAAGCAGACCGACGGCAGCAAGCAACTGCTCGATTCGATCGTGTCGGACCACCACTCGAAGTTCATCAACACGGGCTTCATTTTCTGAAGCACTGAAGCGGGTTCGATGCGATGGATGATCCGCCGCGCGTTCGCGCGGCGGATCATCCGTTCATATGCGTGCGGGTCGTACGTTCATACGTTCGACGCCAGCAACCTGATGCCCGCCACACCGAACACCACCGCGAGACACGCTTCCATCGCGCGCCGGCCGCGCACGTAGAGCCGGCGCGCGCCGTCCGTCGAGAACACCAGCGCATAGCCGCCGAACACCAGGCACCCGATCGCGATGCAGCCCGGCACGACGGCGCCGTGCGACGCGCCCGCGCCGTTCGACGACAGCGCGACGATCGACACCCACACCAGGATGGCTTTCGGATTCGTCAGGTGCAGCATCGCGCCGCGTGCGTAGAAGCGCGACAGCGTCTGATCGGGCGCCGCCTTCAGCGTGGCGGCAGCCTTGGCCGACCACGCGGTGCGCCCCGACTTGAACGCGAGCCACAGCAGGTACACGCCGCCGAACAGCTTGATCGCGACCAGCAGCTTCGACCACGCGAGCAGCGCCGCCGATACGCCCAGCGCGGCCACCGTCGCCCAGAACATCGATCCCGAGATGACGCCGAGCGCGAACGCGAGCGCCGCCTTGCGGCCATGGTTCGCGGCGACCGACATGATCGCGAGATTGCTCGGGCCGGGGCTGGCCGTGCCGACGAAATAAGCCGTGTAGGCCAGCAGCAGGTTGGCCGAGAAGAAGGCGTGGACGCTCATGTCGAACCTCGCGAGGATGATCCCCGGATTGTTCGCAAACACGGCGCGGCTGCCCATGGACAGTTGTCCGGTTATTCGCTGGGCCAGTTGGGTGGCGCGGGCGACGACGTTGCGCTCGCATCCGGATCGCCGCGCGCAAAACGTCTCGAATCTGAAACATCCCGCGCAGGTGGCGCGGCATTCGATCGTGCGGCGGACCTCGTTGCGGCGCGCGGCACACAACCGGCCCGAGGCCGCCGGGACGCCCGACACACCGGCGTCGCGACCTTCCGGCGATGCGTCGGCTGAAACGCACAGTTGGTTTCAACCCGACATTACGTTACATCGCTGAAGCATTTCATCCGTCCGGGCCCTCTCGTGCGGCCGAGCGCGACCGAGGGCAGCGTACGGACACCCGCGTCGATTTTCCGTGCAAGCCAGTAGCGGCGGGACACGCTGGCCGCTGCCGCGACTCGCGGCAACCGTGCTCGACCACCGGATCGCGGCGCTGGTACGGAACCTGCATTCGCAGTGCAGTGACAACCGCGCCGCCGGTTGGTGCGGACATGAACCCGGATCGGGACCCGTCCACCGGATACGCCCGAACGATCCACGCAAGCAACGAGGTTCCTCATGGATGCGCTGCCCAACTCATCCGATACGTCGTTCCAGCTCTTTCTCGCGAAACTGCTCGAACAGCCGCAGCCCGAATGGACCGAAAAGCAGCAGATGGAACTCGAGATGGCGCGTGCGCTGTCGACCCAGATGGTCCACTTCGCCGAAGGCATGCGCGGCGGCAACGCGGATCTCGCGCGCTGCCTCGTGCTGCTGCGCTACGCGAAGGTCCTCGACTTCATGCTGACGTCGCTCGCCGCACGCCGCGACATTCACCCGCAGACGCTGCGCACGCTGTTCCGGCTCGCGAACCTGAAGGTCGACGACGCGTATCCGGTCTGAGCGGGCACCGGGCCGCACAACGCACCGCCCCTACGGCTAGCGCGCAACCCGCCCCGCCATCCACTTGCGGTAACGCCGCGTCTGGCACTGCGCGGCCATCTGCTGCGACACCAGCGCGCGCAGCGGCGACACGCCCGGATGCGTGCGTCGCCCCGCGCTCAACCGCGCGAGCTGGAACTTCACGACGGCCATGTTCGCCAGCGCGCCCAGCGCCTTGTTCTTCCACCGGATCGGCTGCAGCGCCGGCGCGCTGTCCTTGCCGGCCTGCCAGGCGCGCGGCAGGTTCGGATCGATCGACAGCGCGGTCGCGATGCCGACCATCGCCACGCCGCTGGCGACCACCTGCTCGGCCACCGCGCGGCGCCGGATCCCGCCCGTGACCATCAGCGGCATGCGTGCGACCGCCGTGATGTCCCGCGCGAATTCGAGGAAATACGCTTCCCGGGCCAACGTGCGTCCGTCGCGCGCCTCGCCCTGCATCGCCGGCACTTCATAGCTGCCGCCCGACAGCTCGACGAGATCGACGCCGAGCGGATTCAGCAGTTCCACGACGCGCTTCGCATCGTCCGCGCTGAAGCCGCCGCGCTGGAAGTCGGCCGAATTCAGCTTGACCGACACGACGAACGCGGGCGACACCGTCGCACGCACGGCGCGGACGATGTCGAGCAGCAGCCGCGCGCGGTGCTCGATGCTGCCGCCCCACGCGTCCTGCCGGCGGTTCGTCAGCGGCGACAGGAACTGGCTCAGCAGGTAACCGTGCGCCGCGTGGATCTGCACGCCGGTGAAGCCGCTTTGCTCGGCGAGCTGCGCGGCGCGCACGAAGCGCTGCTGCACGTCGGCGATGTCGGCTTCCGTCATCTCCTTCGGCACCGGGAACTGCTTCGACAGCGCGCCGAGCGCGAGCGGCACGGCCGACGGCGCGAGCGTCGTCTGGCCGAGCGCCGCCTGCATCTGGCGCCCCGGATGGTTGATCTGCATCCAGACATGCGCGCCGCCGGAGCGTGCGACCTGCGCCCACCGGCGGAAGCGGTCGAGATGCGCGTCGCTGTCGAGCACGACGCCGTTCGGCCCCGTCATCGCGCGGCCGTCCACCATCACGTTGCCGGTCAGGATCAGGCCGGCCCGGCCGTCGGCCCATGCCTGGTACAGGCGCAGCAACGCATCGGACGGCGCGTGATCCGCGTCGGCCATGTTCTCCTCCATCGCGGCCTTGGCCAGCCGGTTCGGAATCACCGCGCCATTGGGCAGTGTGAGGGGGGCAAACAGGTTCATGGTGGGCATCCTCGATTGACGATGCCCAACCTTAACTTTAAAGTCAGCTTCAAGGTCAAGCCCCTCAGGAGCACACCATGAAAATCGGCGAACTGGCGCGCACCAGCGGCATCGCGGCGTCGCGTATCCGGTTCTACGAAGCGAGCGGCCTGCTCGAACCGGCACGTCGGCAGGCGAACGGCTATCGGGAATACGGGCCGGAAGCGCTGACGCGGCTCGCGATCATCGATCGCGCGCAGCGCGCGGGTTTCGCGCTCGATGAAATCCGCGCGGTGCTGCCGCCCGATCTCGGCGCGTGGCCGCGCGACGAGCTGCTCCAGACATTGCGGCACAAGGTCGACGAAATCGCGCTGCTGGAGCAGCGGCTCGCGCAGAACCGCCGCAGCCTGCAGGCGCTGATCGACGAGATCGCGAACAAGCCCGCCGGCGAGGATTGCGCGGGCGCCGCGCAACGCATGCTCGACAAGCTGTGCAAGGAAGAGGCCGAGGCCGCAGCGGCGCCTGCGCCGGTGTCGCACCCGAGGCCGGCACGCAAGCGCGCGTGAGCACGCGTGTACACGCATGGCGCCGGCTGTCCGCGGTGCATGGCCACATGGATTTGCTTACGTCGCAGGTAATCGACGCGCATCGCCCGCGCGCCGATCATGGCTGCATCGATCGACGCATCGCATCGACACCCCGGAGCCCGCCATGACCGCCTACGCCATCGCCCACCTGCACGACGTTCAAATGTGCGACGACATCGTCGAATACCTCGAACGCATCGACGGCACGCTCGCGCCATTCGACGGCCGTTTCGTCATTCACGGCGCGCGGCCCGACGTGCGCGAAGGCGTGTGGCACGGCGACCTGATCGCGATCGCCTTTCCCGATCTCGCCGCGGCGCGCGCCTGGTACGAATCGGATGCGTACCGGCAGATCCAGCCGCTACGCGCCCGGCACGCGAGCGGCCCGTTGATCCTGATCGACGGCGTCGACGAGTCGCACAAGGCGACGGACATCCTGCGCTGAGCCGCGTCGCATGCGACACATGCATCGCATGCGACGCTTACTTCGCGTTGCGCTCCATCGGCTCGCCGACGACGAAACCGCCGCCCTGGTAGCGCTGCGCGGGATCGTCGTACTCGGCGGTCGGCGCCGTCGGCGGGAACAGCCCCGCGAACTGCGCCGAGCTGTCCTGCGGCCGGAAGCCGAGGAAGCCGGCCTTCGTGTTGTCCCACCACTTCACCGGGTTGTCCGACACGCCGTAGACGATCGCGTGCCCGACGCGGTTCGTCAGCAGCGAGCAGCGCACGAGCTCGATGAAGTCGCGATAGCTGAGGAACGTGACGAGCATGCGCGGATTCTTCGGCGCCTCGAACGACGAACCGATCCTCAGGCACACCGTTTCGATCCCGAACCGGTCGAAGTAGTAGCGCGACAGCGACTCGCCGAAGCACTTCGTCACGCCATAGAGACTGTCCGGACGCAGCGGCGAATCGGCATCGAGCACTTCCGTGACCGGATGGAAACCGATCGCATGGTTCGAGCTCGCGAACACGATCCGCTTCACGCCGTGCTTGCGCGCGGCTTCATACAGGTTGTACGTGCCGGTGATGTTCGCACCCACGAGATCGTCGAACGGCGCATCGACCGAAATGCCGCCGAGGTGGACGATCGCGTCGACGCCGTCGACGAGGTCCATCACCGCCGGCCGGTCGGCCAGATCGACGACACGGGTTTCTTCGTGCGCGGCCGCGTCGTCCAGCGCGGCGATGTCGCTCACGCGCACGACGTCGGCCCAGTTCGCCAGCGCGCCGCGCACCTGGCGGCCGAGGTTGCCGGCCGCGCCGGTCAGCAGCAGGCGCCCGAACGGCTTGCGTGCGCCGGTGGATGAGGCGTTCATCGAGTCTCCTTGAATCTGTCCTGAGGGTGTCCGGGAAGTTGCCCGAAATCGATGGAATCAGCTGAAATCGGAAAACGTTTTCCAACTATACGCGTGACAAAAGCCGAACGTCAATGGCCGAACCTGTTCGCAGCTATCCACACTTTCCCGATATCGGCCGGTGGCCGGACGCGGGCTTTTTCTGCCACAATCCGGCGTAAGCTGACGAAAACGTTACCCTTCCAATGAAAAAAGTTTCCCCGACGATCCGCGACGTGGCGGCGGAAGCCGGCGTGTCGGTCGCGACGGTATCCAAGTACGTGAACGGCACGCAGCGCTTTTCGCCGGCCGTCGAGGCGCGCCTCAAGGAAGCGATCGAGAGGCTCGGCTACCGTTCGAATCCGCTCGCGCGCTCGATGATCACCGGACGCACGCGCACCATCGGCCTCGTGATCCTCGACATCAGCAACCCGTACTTCACGAACGTCGTCAAAGGCGCGAACCGCGTCGCGCTCGAGCACGACTACACGCTGCTGCTCGTCGATACCGAAGAGAACCAGGCGCGCGAACGCTCGTTGATCGAGGCGCTCGCGCAGCGCGTCGACGGGCTGATCGTCAGCACGCGGATGCCCGACGACGAAGCCGGCTGGATGCTCGACCTGCACAAGCCGCTCGTGCTGCTGCGGCGCAGCCCCGGCCTGCCGATCCCGAGCGTCGGCATCGACAACCGGCTCGCCACCTACATGCTCGCGCGTCACCTGCTCAATCTCGGCCATACGCGCATCGCGTACCTCGGCTTCGGCACCGCGCGCGTGAACGACGAACGGATCCAGGGCGCGCGCGACTGTCTCGCGGAAGCGGGGCTTACGCTCGACGTGCACGATGCGCATGCGCCGACCGCCGAAGCCGGCGAGCGCGCGTGCTCGCGCGTGATGCTCGGGCCGCAGCGTCCGCAGGCCGTGATCTGCTACAACGACCTGATCGCGCTCGGCTTCATGAAGGAAGCCGCATCGCTCGGGTTCCGGCTGCCGCAGGACGTGTCCGTCGCCGGCATCGACAACGTGCCGTACGGCGAATATGCGGCGCCCGCGCTGACCACCATCGACATCCAGAGCGAGAACATGGGCGAGCTCGCGATGCAGAAGCTGATCGACGCGCTCGCCGGGCGCACCGATGCGAGCTATTCGACGTTCGAGCCTCGGCTGATCATGCGCGCGTCGACGGCCGCGGCCGGTTGAAGCGCGCGCCACGTCCTACCTTCATCGCTTCCGCGCATCACACATGAGAAACGCGCCGCCTCCGGGCGGCGCGTTCGTTTACCGGCACGCGATTACGCGTCGAGCTTCGCGGGCTTCATCTTCGGCGTAAGCACGTGCATGATCGCCAGCGCGAGCAGGTAGGCCAGCGCGCCGATCGCGAACAGCACCCAGTAGTGGCCCGTACGCTGCAGCACCTGGCCGATCACTTCCGAGAACAGCACGCCGCCGATCGAGCCGGCCATCCCGCCGATGCCGACCACCGACGCGACCGCGCGGCGCGGGAACAGGTCGGACGCCGTCGTGAACAGGTTCGCCGACCAGCCCTGGTGCGCGGCGGCGGCGAGGCCGACGATCAGCACCGCGATCCACAGGCTCTGCACCTGCGACACGAACGCGATCGGCAGCACGCAGCATGCGCAGATCAGCATCGCCGTCTTGCGCGCGCCGTTCACGCTCCAGCCCGCGCGCAGCAGCACCGACGACAGCCAGCCGCCGCCGATGCTGCCGACCGTCGTCAGCGCATAGATGCACACAAGCGGCAGACCGATATGCTGCATATCCATCCCGCGCGATTCGTTGAGCCACTTCGGCAGCCAGAACAGGTAGAACCACCACACCGGGTCGGTCAGGAACTTGCCGATCAGGAACGCCCACGTCTCGCGCTTGCGGATCAGCTCGCCCCAGCGCGGCGCGCCGGCGTCCGCGTTCGCCGCGTCGAGCGCTTCGGCTTCGTCGCGCGGCTCGTCGTATTCCGCGGCGAGCGCGCGCGTGTCGGCCGTGCGATAGAGCACCAGCCACACCGCGAGCCACACGATGCCGATCGCGCCGATGATCACGAACGCCGCGCGCCACCCGTAGGCCACCGCGATCGCGGGAATGATCGCCGGTGCGAACACCGCGCCGATGTTCGCGCCCGAGTTGAAGATGCCGGTTGCGAGCGCGCGTTCGCGGCGCGGAAACCATTCGGCCGTGGTCTTGATCGCGGCCGGGAAGTTGCCGCCCTCGCCGATCCCGAGCAGCGCGCGCACGGCCGCGAAGCCCATCACCGAGCCGACCATCGCATGCAGCATCGCGGCGATGCTCCACACCAGCATCGCGACCGCATACGAGATGCGCGTGCCGAGCCAGTCGACGATGCGCCCGAAACCGAGCAGGCCGATCGCGTAGAACGCGGAAAACGCCATCACGATGCGGCCGTACTGCACCTGGCTCCAGCCGATGTCGTGCTGGAGCATCGGCGCGAGCAGGCCGAGGATCTGGCGATCCATGTAGTTGATGACGGTCGCGAAGAACAACAGCGCACAGACGGTCCAGCGATAGCGGCTGGCGGCGGCGCGCACCGCGCCGACGACGGCAGATTGCATGAGTGTCTCCGATACGCGGCCGCGCCCGTCGCGCCGCTCGATGTTGCTGTCCGTGACCGGCGACGGGCGCCGGGGCGGGCAATCGGGCCACCTTTTCGTGGTGCGGCCGATTGCCCGTCGAGTTCTGGAAAACGTTTTTCAAAGGATAGGGCGCGGCCCGGTGCCGTGTCAGTCGGGGATTTCGATGAGTCATCTCAAATCTGGCCGCACAAAAAGAGATGACTGTTTTGCAGATTGGCATTAACCGTTTTTCCGGCATTTTCCTGCGCGCAAAATGGGGCTATGACGCAAACCGGTGCGCCGATACACATGTCCGATTCCAGCCAGAATCGGCGGCGAGGATGGTTTACAGTCGTCGCATGCGCCTCGATCCCGACACCTGCTACGACGCCCTGCTTTCGCGGAACCGTCGCTTCGACGGCTGGTTCTTCGTCGGCGTATCGACGACGGGCGTGTATTGCCGCCCCGTCTGCCCGGTGAAACCGCCGAAGGCGCAGAACTGCAGCTATTACCCGACCGCCGCCGCCGCGGAGAAGGCCGGCTTTCGGCCGTGCATGCGCTGCCGGCCCGAACTCGCGCCCGGCCATGGGCTGCTCGACCTGTCCGGCAACCTCGCCGATGCGGCCGCCATACTGATCGAGGACGGTTTCCTGAACGAACACTCCGTCGACGCGCTCGCGCAGCGGGTCGGCGTGACCGAGCGCCATCTGCGCCGGATCTTCGCCGCGCAGTTCGGCGTGTCGCCGGTCGAGTTCGCGCAGACGCACCGGCTGCTGATGGCCAAGCGCCTGCTGACCGATACCGCGCTGCCGGTGGCCGTCGTCGCGTCGACCGCCGGGTTCGGCAGCGTGCGGCGCTTCAACGACCTGTTCCGGCAACGCTACGGCCTCAATCCGCTGCGCTTGCGCAAAGGTGCCGGCGCAGCCACCGGCAGCGACATGACGTTCCCGCTACCTTACAGGCCGCCGTTCGCGTGGCCCGAGCTGATGCGCTTTCTCGCGCAGCGGCAGATCGACGGCGTCGAGCGGGTCGACGCACACGGCTATGCGCGCGTTGTCGCGCTGCCGAACGGCAACGGTCACGTGACGGGCTGGCTGTCCGTCGCGCACGCGCCGCAGCGGTTCGCACTCGCGGTCACCGTGTCGCCCACGCTGACGCCCGTCGTGCCGGCCGTGCTCGCGCGCGTGCGGCGGCTGTTCGATCTCGACAGCCGCCCCGACGTGATCGACGCGCATCTGGGCGAACTCGCGGAAGGCACGCCCGGCCTGCGCGTGCCCGGCGCATTCGACGGGCTCGAGATCGCGATCCATGCGATCGCGGGTGAACACCTGGCGGCAACGCAGGCGAGTGCCGTGCTGACGCGCGTTGCCGAACGCTTCGGTACGCCGGTCGACAACGCGCCGCCCGGGCTCACGCATGCGTTGCCTTCGGCTGCCACGCTGGCGGTCTTGCCGCCGGCTGCGCTCGAAGCAATCGGCGTGACGCGCGATGCCGCACGGGCGATCGTGTCGCTCGCACGCGCAGTGGCCGACGGCACGCTCGCGCTCGAACCGATGGCGCCGCTCGATGCGACGCTCGCCGCGTTGCGCGCACTGCCCGGCTTCGACGAACGCGCGGTGCAATACGTCGCGATGCGGGCGATGGCCTGGCCGAACGCGTTCCCCGCCGACGACGCGTGGCTCGCGCCGCGCATCGCCGCCGAACGCCCGCGCATCGCATCATCCGCGCCGCATGCGGCACACTGGGCGCCGTGGCGCGCGTATGCCGCACTGCATGTGTGGCGCCTTCATGGAGAAGCTTCGCGATGATTCCCGCTCATCTGATTCCGAGCCCGCTGGGCGACATCGCCATTCGTATCGAAGACGATGCACTGACGGGCCTTTTCTTCGTCGGCCAGAAATACTATCCGTCGCTGGCAATCGTTGCGGACGCGAACGCGGACGCACGCGCCGCATCGCCGCTCGTGCACCAGGTTGCAGAAGAAATCGCCGAATATTTCACCGGCACGCGCGAAACCTTCTCGGTGCCGATTCACCTGCGCGGCACCGCGTTCCAGCGCAGCGTGTGGAAGGAACTGCTCGCGATTCCATTCGGCGAACTCGTGTCGTACGGCGACATCACCGAGCGCGTGGGGCTGCCGATGAGTGCGGCGCGCGCCGTCGGCGGCGCGGTCGGCCGCAACCCGGTGTCGATCATGGTGCCGTGCCATCGCGTGATCGGCGCGTCAGGCAGCCTCACCGGTTATGCAGGCGGGATTGAACGGAAGCGCGCGTTGTTGTCGCTCGAAGGCGCCGGGTTCGCGCGCGGCGAGCGTCACCCGGTGCAGCAGGCGCTCGCGTTCTGACGTCGCGAATTTACCGTTCGGCGTGCGTGGTGCGGCCTAGTCGTCGCTGCGCTTGCGCATCGCATGCGCGACCCGCGCGTTCGCCTCGAACTTCGCGCGATGCGTCGAGAAGAACGTCCGCACGTTGCGCACGTTCGATGCGCCGGTGAACAGCCGCCGCGCGAACGCGTCGTATTCGGCGACGTCGGCCAGATCGGCCACCACCACGAAGTCGGGCCCCGGCGACACGCGGTAGCACTGCGTAACCGCCGGCTCCGCGCAGACGTACGCTTCGAACGCGTCGTAGTCTTCGGCCGTCTGCCGGTCGAGGCTGATCTCGATCAGTGCCGTGACGGCCGTGCCGATCGCGACCGGATCGAGCACCGCGACCTGGCGGCGGATCACGCCCGCTTCCGTGAGCCGCCGCACACGGCGCATGCAGGTCGGCGGCGACGACAGCGCGCGCTCGGCCAGTTGCAGGTTCGACACCGATGCGTCGTCCTGCAGGATCGCGAGAATGCGCAGATCGAGATCGTCGAGCGTGATGCCGGCCATCGTCGGCTCCTTCCGGTCAGGATGTGAAATTTAATTTCAATATCATAACGCATCGCCCGTTTGCTTCATTTATTGGCTTATTTTGAAATTTAATTTCATTCAACCGCTTCTACCATCGCTGTCACGGATCCAGACCGGACATTTACGGAGCGCGATATGTGTGGAATTGTCGGGGCGGTTGCCCAGCGGGACATCCTGCCGAACCTCGTCGACGGGCTGAAGCGGCTCGAATACCGCGGCTACGACTCGTGCGGCATCGTGGTCTATCGCGACCGTGCGCTGGCACGTGCGCGCAGCGTCGAGCGCGTCGCCAACCTGCAGCGCGAGATCGCCACGCATGCGCTGTCGGGCTACACCGGCATCGCGCATACGCGCTGGGCCACGCACGGCGCGCCCGTCACGCTCAACGCGCATCCGCACTTCTCGCCGAGCGACGACAACGCGCGCATCGCGCTGTCGCACAACGGGATCATCGAGAACTGCGATCAACTGCGCGCGGAACTGCAGGCGCATGGTTATGTGTTTGCGAGCCAGACCGACAGCGAGGCGATCGCGCACCTGATCGACCACCTGTACGACGGCGACCTGTTCGACGCGGTGCGCCGCGCGGTCGCGCGACTGCGCGGCAGCTACGCGATCGCGGTGATGTGCCGCGACGAGCCGCACCGGATCGTTGGGGCGCGCGACGGGATGCCGCTCGTCGTCGGTGTCGGCGATGGCGAGAATTTCCTCGCGTCGGATGCGATCGCGTTGTCGGGCATCACCGATCGCATCGCGTATCTGGAGAACGGTGACGTCGCCGACATTCAACTGCATCGCTACTGGATCGTCGATGCGAACGGCCAGCGCGTCGAGCGCGCGGTGCATCGGGTGGCGGCTCACAGCGGCGCGGCCGACCTCGGGTCGTATCGCTACTACATGCAGAAGGAAATCTTCGAGCAACCGCAGGCGGTGGCCGATACGCTGCTCGACGTCGCGTCTATCATGCCGGAGCTGTTCGGCGACGGCGCGTGGCGCGTGTTCAACGACGTCGATTCGGTGCTGCTGCTCGCGTGCGGCGGCAGCTATCACGCGGCGCTGACCGCGAAGTACTGGATCGAGAGCATCGCGAAGCTGCCGGCGAGCGTGGAGATTGCGAGCGAGTTCCGTTATCGCGACAGCGTGCCGAATCCGCGCACGCTCGTCGTCGCGGTGTCGCAGAGCGGCGAGACGGCCGACGTGCTCGGCGCCGTGCATGTCGCGAAGCAGCGCGGGATGATGCATACGCTCGCGATCTGCAACGTCGCGACGAGCGCGCTGATGCGCGAATGCGCGCTGCAGTTCGTCACGCGTGCGGGGATCGAGATCGGGGTCGCGTCGACGAAGGCTTTCACGACGCAGCTCGTTGCGCTGTTTCTGCTCACGCTGGCGCTTGCGCAGGTGCGTGGGCGGTTGAGCGACGACGAGGAGAAAGCGCATTTGCGTGCGCTGCGGCATCTGCCCGATGCGATGTCGAAGGTGCTCGCGCTGGAGCCGCAGATCATGGGCTGGTCGGAGCTGCTCGCGCGACGCGACAACATGCTGTTTCTCGGGCGCGGGATGCATTATCCGATCGCGCTGGAAGGCGCGCTGAAGATGAAGGAGATTTCGTATATCCACGCGGAGGCTTATCCCGCCGGGGAGTTGAAGCACGGGCCGCTGGCGTTGGTCAGCAATGAAATGCCGGTTATCGCGGTGGCGCCGAATGATGTGCTTCTGGAAAAACTCCGGTCGAACATGCATGAAGTCAGTGCGCGGAATGGCAGGCTCTTTGTGTTCGCGGACGTGGACTGCGGGTTGGTGCCGAGCGAAGGGATCGAGGTGATTCGGCTCAATGAGTACTATGGGCCGCTGTCGCCGATTCTGCATACGGTGCCGATGCAACTGCTGGCTTATCACGCTGCGTTGGCACGGGGGACGGATATTGATAAGCCGAGGAATCTGGCGAAGTCGGTGACGGTGGAGTGAGGGGCATTCGTCGTAGACCACGATGTGGCAATCTGGATTAGAAGCGTTTACACGTAAACGCTTCTAATCCGTCAGGAGCCAGTTTTTAGCTCCAAACACTTGTTTTTGTGACGTAAACGCTTCTAATCCTGCAACGAGAGATTGCCCACTTCAAAGGGGAAATTCCGAAAAAGTTGAACCGAAATGATTCCATCAAGCGGGGGTTCGGGGCATCGACCCCGGTCTCATGCCGTTAGCCCCGTGGCTCCAAATAGACGCACATCTGGCAACTTTGAATAGTTTCACTTAAAGCGGTTCGCAAATTTTCACTTAACGCCCCACGAAATTCCCCAAAACGGCCGCCGGGCGGGGCTTAAGCGAAACTATTCCAACAGCAATTGCGTGTGGCCGAGGCGCAGAATGTCGCGGAAATCTGCAATCTCCTGAGTCAGCCATGTCTCATCATGGGCCTGCCCGGCAACGTCGCAGTCTTCATCCCTCAGCGCTTATCGGCTTGCAACAAGCGAACGCAGCGCCGGCTCCATACTCGACGGTTGAACCGAGCGTGCGGCACAAGGGCGTTCATACGTGGCGCGCCGATTCCATCAATATCCCCAACCGAGCTCTCTGAGAACGAATCCCGTTGCATGTAAGGCAAACTCGGCGTCCCCGCTCGATACTTCTCGCAGGTCGAGACGCTCACGCTCGTTATCTTTCGCACGAGGGTGAAGAAGGTTGACTGTCTCGAGGGCCGCCCGAATCAAGCGCCGCTCATTGTCGCCAACATGCTTTCCGATTGCGGTGAGGCATGGACCCAGGTCCTTGTGAATTGCTTTCTCGTCCCCGGTCAATTGGCGTAACCATCGGCCTGCAAGAACCGCGCAGAGATTTCGGCACTGGTCGACAACCGAAGTTGGGGAATCGCGGTACGCGACCTCCATGACGCGGTCGTAGGCATCCACGACAGACTTCCGGTTTTCCTCTGGGATTTGTGCCATGTCGAGAGTGGGTAGTATGCCAAAAGCAGACTCAGCTCAAAGAGTAACCAGAACGTCCTGGCTGACGGTTTGTTCAGTCTGCAATATCCGCCAAAGCGAGTGCGCCCCTACGTGACCTATCGCTAGTTGGAGACCTTCCCCTCGATTCGGTCGTCCCAACAATTCAGTGCAATGGATAAACACATTCAACTCTTTAGACACTCGACCGTCTGGCTGGCTCCGTCTGCTGTCAGATAGTGAATTGGGATGAGCTTCGACAAAGACAAATTCCCGATTGGTCTTGGTGAATGACTGAAATAGACGGCCTCGCCGCACTCGAGACACCGGGTCAAACGAGTCCTCTCGAAAAATCCATCGAAACGGGTCGCTCAGCATACCGCTAGGCAAATTCTCGAGGTCAGATGGGGATTCGACGAGCACACATTGCGAGATTATCGGTACCGGGACCGTGAGATGGCCCGGATTATCTGTGCCTTCGTAAATGAGGCCATTTTCGTGTGCGATACCAAGGCGGGACATAGTCTTTTCGGTCGACGGATGACCGCCTAAATATATCGCATGTGAAGGATTGAAGCTTGGCGAACGGCACCCAAAAATTTGGTTCTTCACGGATTAGCGTGAAGGCGGGGCCCAAAAGGAAAGCGGTGGCCGAAGGAATAGACTGGTTGTGCGACCAATCAGACGATTCCAACGACCACCGCTTTCATGGCCGATCATAAACTCGACCTCCCGTTCTGGGATTCGCCCGTTCTTCGACTGGCTCGGCATCGAGCGGTGCAAAGCGATCGAAGCCGTGGCGATGGACATGAACACCGCATTCGATCTGGAGGTACGGCAGCATTGCCCGAAGGCGCGCATCGTGTACGACCTGTATCACGTGGTCGCCAAATACGGACGGGAAGTGATCGATCGGGTACGCGTCGATGAGGCCAACCGGCTCAAGCACAAGCGTCCGCTGCGACGCGTCGTCAAACGCTCGCGCTGGTTGCCCGGCAGTTCGACGGACGATTGCCCGGCTGCCTGGGCCTGTTCGACCTTTGCCTGCAATTCATCGCGCACCGCATCGGTGACGGGCACGGCAACCGGCTCGGGGCTGCCCTCCGGGGTGTAGACGATGACGTTGACCAGATTCTCCGGCCGCCATTCCTCGCCCTTCTTAGCGATGTACGGGGAGTAGTAAGGCTGTTCGATGCCGATATCATTGACGCGCGAGGTATACCCAGTTGCGAAGCGTCTGCTCAGAGATGCCCAGCTCGCGGGCCACTACGGCAACTCCCTGGCCATCCTTGACCCGCTGTACGGCGGCCAGCTTGAACTCCGCCGTGTACACCTGTTTCGGTACCTTGAACATGCCTGATTTCCTTCCTTTCCGTCGAGTTTATACACGACCTCTTGGAAGGCGAAATTTCAGGGGAAGCTCAGCGCGTCACCCAACATGAAGCGTCATGTCTTTATCGCCCCCAAAGTCTGCGACGCAACCAGCCTCGGCAGCGGTTCGCATTTGCATTGGCACAAATCGTTCTCTAGTGCGACCTGCTTACCCATCATCGTCATTGCACGTGGTGAGCCGTCGCTTATGATGACGCCCGTCGTACCGCAGGCTGGGCACAGAACAGGGGCACCCAGATATGCGAAAGGTTGACCTTGAAACGAAGTGCCAACGATACCCTCAACCACAACCCCGTTGCGGTCAGTCTTATCGCCCTGACGAATGAACCGGCGACTCATGCTGTAAGGCCGTTGGACGGCGTCGCAGCATTGCACGCCCGCTCGATATCCTCCGGCCACACCGGTTCGCGGCAAGTCAGTTGGGCGAACCAATGCAACAGGGATTGAGAGAATGCGGGAAGTGCACCGACCGCCACCACCAGCCACACTATCGGATTGCCCGACTTAAATAGGCCCGAGGTGCCGTCGAAATTCAACCTCAGCGAATTGCGCAGGGAGGCTCCCTTCGGCAGGAACTCGGTCACCGGGGGCAGCGAAGCGGGGCCTTCTTCCATAAATCTCCGGTAGAACTCAAAGTCCTGGTAGAGGACTTTCATGACCTCCTGTCCCCCGACGCTTCCCTCATCGGACGACAGGACAACTCGCGTTCCCATCGAGAATGTATCCTTGACCATCCCCTTGTCGTCAAGAACCAGGCAACGAACCACGCGCGGCGCCGTGCGCGTGGGGCCGCTTCTGGGCTTGCGTTCGACGTACAGGAAGGCGCTATCCCAGGGTACCGATACAACCCCGCCAGGGCCATTGTGCTTGAACGCGTAAATCATCCGGTCACGCCGGTTAAACCGGACGGGCTTGCAGGTGTAATTGAAACAGTCGCGTGTCAATGCCCAAATGCCAATTCCCGAGAAACCGAGCGCGACAAACAAGAAAAACGCAAGCACTCCATAAATGAGCCCCAGTTGTCCCCGCTGCTCGTAGATAGGAGGTACATGAGTCAGCATCCAAAGAAGGGCCGCCGTGAATGCCAACGAACCGAGCCCCGGTAACATAAACGCAAAGACCCCCCAGCCCTTCTCCGAATAGTTTCCGTCTCGGACCTCTAGGCAAGTATCGCTCATCGAGAATACTGAACGCTCATCCTTAGCCGTGTCAGACGCAGGCTGTCCGATTGCGAGGCGGGCAGCCTGCTCTTCCTCGCTGACCGGCCGGTTCAGGCGGTACCACGAGAGTCCGTCAAATGCCATCTCTTTTCTCCATCACGAAAGCATTGCCGTAAATGCCTTTTGGTCTTCGGCCAGAGTGGGAAACCTCTCTTTGGCCTCTTTCAGCCCAAAAAAACATCGTTCAAGCCACTCATCCACCTCCTTACCCTTGAAGTAGTTGATGAGGATACCAATAAGGGCAGCGATAAGCAGAAGCGGCAGGGCCACGACCGCTGCAGCGGATGCCGAAAGGAATATGACAGAGTAAGCGAGAGCAAGACCGACAACCGCTGATGCGGCATCCAGGATAAACATCGTCACATTACCTTCCTTGAAATCCTGCACGGCATGATAGATGTCAATCGCAGCAGACACGAGCCCAACCACCGCGCCGCCGTACCTCCCCGCGACGTTGAGGAAACGTTCTAGTCGAAGCCAGCCTGTACCCAACTGAGCCCCAGCCTTTCCGACGGTGTCAATTGCAGCCGAACCATATTGCGCAACACTCGCCACAAGTCCACCAATGGCGTTGTTGAACTTGATGCCGGCCTCCGATTGATTGAACCGATTCGCCTTCTTCAATTCTTCCCGAGCAAAGCGAAGATTGATAGCACTGAATATCGCCCCGATGCCCGCAAACCCAGGTTCCCCCTTCGTCATGAGCCGAAATTTCGGCATGTAAATCGTCTCGACCACGTCGGGCGTCAGCGTCGCGCTGGCCAACTTCTCGAAGCCGGGTTTTGCCTTGACGCTTGCCAGGGCAGCGGCCTCTGTCGCCGGGCTTTCGACTGGCACGAACTGCTTCGCCTTAATTTGCGGGTCGGCGCCTCCACCTGCATTGGCTTTGTCCTGAAGCTGCTTTTTCAGGTCCTGGACACTGATTTTCTGCCGGCCCGGCATCACTTCCTGCATCTGACGGGCGATGTAGTTCACCCACTGGTTTGCCGAACCATATACCGCCTTAAACTCGAACAACTGCTTCGTCCGCATGCACAGAGTTGCATAAAGCACTTTGGCCGCCGCCGTATCTACACTCGCGCTGATAGCTTCGGCCACGGGCCCACCTGTCTCATGGAGAAGCCATGCTAACGCCTTCGCAACAGCAACTTTGATGCCCTTATCCTTCGACTCTTCCACGCCCTCTATCTTGCTGTACGACTCTATGAGCTTCGCGACGAACTCCCTCAGTTCCATGTACGGATAGCCGGACGCCTCCTTGACCTTCTCAGCCAGCACCGGGCTGTTTAGGACGAACGCCCGCAACAGCGGATTACGGGTATCGGATACGTTGCCGTTAGCCCATTTGACGAGCACATCGACGGCATTCTTGCGGTCAGCCGAACCCTCGATGCATCGTGTAAATGTGTTGGTATAGTTCAGCCCGCATCGCCAGCTTCCCGGCTCGTAATCGGACTCGAAAACATTCAACAATGCTGAACTGGACAGCCATGCCTGATGGTCTTGCGACAGTGGTACAAGCGTGCTCGCCTGCTCCGACTTCATCGCGTTCGCCATATTTTGCCGAAAGTCGGCGATAGCCTGCTGCCGGTAGTGAGTCGTATAGGGCTTCCATGCCTCCGGTCCGGCCGTTGCAAGTTCAGACTCCTTCTTCGCATCAATGCTTTTGAGCCGTTTCTCCAGCGCCTTGCCACCATCGAACAGAGCTCCGAGGCTCATACCCTCATAGGCACTGGATTCTTGCATGCTGGCACCGCGTTCAACGTCTTCTTTCGCCGATACCGTAACCGCCTTTTGCAGCGCGTCGATTGCGCTGGCTGCCCAGATGCCATGTTCATACGGCGCAAGCGCCGCTCCGAAAGCGACGCGCTGCTCGAAGTTGAGTTCCTGCGTGATACCAACCGGGTCCCACAATGCGAAGAACAGCCCCTTGTCCGGCAGGATGGTATCCATCGCCTTTTTCAGGGCCGGCTGCTGCCCGGCACGGTCATGGCACGGAAAGCAACCGGTGACGAGCGCATCGGGACTACCGCCCTTGTATTCGCTCAGTAACCCCTCGAGATGGTCCAGGCTATCCGCGTGCGGCTGATTCATGCTGCCGTTATACCAGGCGGTCGCATCGAACTTCTGCATCCGCTTGTCACGACAGCCCATGAAGTTCTTCGCGTAGGTGTCGCGGACTTTCTGCGTCCAAAGCTCGTCGCTGAACGCCAGATACACGGTTCCGGCATGTTCGGCGTCTTCAATGGTGATGCATTGAGCCAGTTGCGCATGCCCAGGTTGGTGGCAACTGAACGGTTTCTCGAAGCTACGGTCGAGCTTGATGCCGACCGGATAGTCGTACAAGTATCCTTCCGCCGTAACGGCATATATCTGCCACCGCTGTGTTTTCGGATAGAAGATATACACGTAGCCGTAGCGCAGAGTGCGCAGCGTGTACTTCGCCTTCTTGAGCGCAATGCCGACGACGCCGTCGCCAAACTTGCCGCCCATGAGCGACATCGCGCCAGCAGAGCTGTGAGCCTTCGAGTTGGCCACGACCCCGTAGCGGACGGGCAGAATCGGCAATCCCTTCTTCTTGCACATGTTGCATGAATTCGGCGCGCGCGAGCTTGTCTGCATCGCGGACTGTGTGAGCTGGGAAATACTCGCAAAGTTCGTGTCGAGTGCCATTCTTTATCTCTCTTGTGCCGCCACCCGGGCTCATTGATATTGGATGCTCTCGCGCGCAATCGTTTCCCAGTCTGCTGCGCTCCAGTTCGCGACTGCTTCAGCATACGGGCCTTTCCGCGGCGCCTGTAGAACGGCTCGAACACGCGGGTGACGGTCGAAGTAGGGGGAAACGAGTGTACCGTGAAGTGCAAAAGCAAGCAGGTCCCCGCCGGCGAGTCCATGTGCTTCGCCTTTTGCAAGCTGCGCATCGAGCAACGCCGGCATATCGGGACGAGGCACCGTACCGTTGCCCCGGAGCACATCAAGCGCGCGCTGAACCAGTTCGATGCGCGCGATTCGTGCGTGCTGGTCTGCCGTAACGGCGAAAACGGCTTCCGGTTCGGCTGCACCGTTGACCACCGTCCAGCCGCTTATGAGGTCGAGGTACGTCCAGGATGCAACCGGCCCCAGAAGCGCGCCCATCTGCTCGGCCTTCAGGATGCGGCGCAGGTGCGGAAACACGCGCGGGTCGTAGTAGCGGAAAACCGCATCGCCCGAAGTCGGCGCCTGCAGTATCAACCGGCCTGCCAGATGTTGCTGCAGTCGGCCCGTCGCCTTTCCGCATTCGACAATCGCGCAAACGACGGGCGGCAAACCATTCTCCAGGTCCGACTCGGCGCGTTCTCTCAGCGCTGGCAATTGCAGTTCGGGATGCTCGGCGCAGTACAACACGGGAGCCACGCCCTCGAGCTCGGGACGCGCTGCGGGAACCAACTCACCGACTTCATAGACTGGGGGCGCACCGGACAGCTCGAGCTTCCCGTTGACGGCCTCAACAATGACGTAATGAACCATACCGACCACCCTACACGAGCGCCGAGCCGGACTGTGCTGCGGCAGCGAACTGCTGGGCGCACGACTTTGAAGGCGCAAGCTGCGCTGACGCGCTATCGCCCGCCGGGCCATCGAAGACGAGCGGACTGCCCTTGACCTCGACCAGTCCCGGCGCATGGATGAAGATTTTCCCTTCGGCGATGCGAATCGTTGCACCGCCGGCGGTGAGGGTAATTTCCTTCTGGGCCGTAACGTTCACCGAATCCGAAGTGGAGATGACCTTCACGGTCTTGTCTGCCGTGAGTTCGATGTTGTCCGACTGCGCCTGCACTTCGACCTTGCCTTTGCCGGCAAACAGCTTGATACCGGCGTTCTGCACGAAGAAGCTCAATTTCTCGCCAACGCTGGCAATCCACGACCTGGCCGCCGAAACGTAGGTGCTCTCTCCGCTGACCAGATTGACGTGCTGGGTGGCTGCTGCGTGGAGTGACTTCTGCGTCGACAGACCCATGTCAGCCGGGCTCGCAAGCAACATGACAGGTTGCGAAAACGCATTGGCGCTTCCGGTGCCGCCGCCCGCTGTCCTGCCGCCCGCCATAGAGCCCTGCGCATCGCTCTGTGTCGTCGCAGCGAAGTCCTTGATGGCGTCCTGTGCATCGTCCAGGGTCTCGGCCCTGCCGTCGGCTGCCGCGAGTGAGCGATGCTGAATCACGCCGCTCGAATCGATAAGGTGTTGCGTGGCTTCCTTCACATCCAGCGGCTGACTCGACGTACCGTCGCGGGCATAGGTCGACACGTAGAGCCCGCGCCCAGCTCGAACTGCGCCGGACGATTCTGTCTTCAGGTCGAAGCCCGTACCAAGGTAATTGCCGCGCATGTTGCCGTTGTGGTCGACGATGTAACCGATGTGCAGGTACGAATTCGCCGTCGAACTGTAAAGCTGCGCCCGGTTCTGCGAGGTGGAGTCGTCGAAAACGAGTTGATTGAAGCCCTGACCACCATACTCCTGGGACTTGAAGCCGGACAGCAGGCCATTCGAGTGCCAATGCGGTGTATTGACCGAGTGGAAGAGCACCCCACTGACAACAGGACGGTCGCAATCCCCGTCGAGGTAATTGACGGCCACTTCCTGCCCGATTCGCGGGACAAACACACCGCCGAATCCTTTGCCGGCGTGCGGCAGTATCACGCGCATCCAGCAGGATGAAGCCTCGTTGTTGCTGCCCAGACGGTCCCAGTGCATCTGAGCCTTCACCCGGTTCAACTCGTCCGTGTACACTTCCTCGCCCGCCGGTCCCACGATAGTGGCCGTCTGCATATGCATGACCGGCTTCCTGTGTTCGAACGGACTGCGGAACGGCACGGAGCGGCGCTGGACCTCGATTTCGGCCAGCACGAAGCTTTCATTGCCTAATGGGTCTTTGGAGACGAACGCAGCCTGCTGGTCCTTATACTCGGCACGCAGACGTGACAGGCGCCGCTGCAGGCTACCCGGAAACGGGCGGCTGTTGCCCAGCGGCAGATTGTTCTGGATAGCCCAACGCACGCCGAGAATCGCGAACTCGCGGTCCTCGGGCTTGTCTTCATCGTGCTCTGGATGGTCTTCGATCGTGAACCATCGACCGGCGTCCATGCACGGTACACTGCCCACCCCAAAAAACCGTTTGCTACGCGAAGCCATTTCTTCAAGGCGGATTCGCATCGCACGCTCGCCACGGTCGTATGGCTCGCCGGTAACCGGGAAACTGTAGTGGCCGGCGTATTCGTAGACCTCCAACTGCTGCGGGATATCACCTTGGTCAGCAGCGGAGCGGTCCGCCCGCTGCAAAGCGCGAGACGGACGTTTGTAATCAGCCGTGCTGAACGCGTAGCCGACGCTTTGCGTCGTGCGCTCGCTGCTCCATTCGACGAGCGTACCAGCTTGACCATCCCGGTCCCCGCGATAGAACGATACCTGCTGGATGGCGAGTGCCTTGCACTTGAAAAGGTCGTCGGTCACAACGACCGTATGCGACTTGCCGTCCTCGGCGTGCTCGATATACGTGAACCAGCCCTCCGACTCCATCAGCCGATGGATGAAATTGTGGTCGGTTTCGTACTGGGTGCAATACGACCGAACCGCACCCGGGTCTTTCACATCGACCCGGAAGTGCCCCCGTGCCTGCGAATGGCCGTTGAACACTTCAGCCAGGATGTCGGCGGTTGTCAGGTCCTGGAAGATGCGTGCGTCCTTCCGGTACTGCAGAAAGCGCATCCATGATGAAAACGAAAGCTGATAGTAAGTGAGCCCCCCGTCCGCTCCGAGGCGCCGCGTCGCATAGACGTAGCCGTGCCACGGAAGATACGACTCGTCGGCTTGACGTACCCATAACGTGACGGGCTGCGCCATCAGCTTCTTCAACTGGAGCGCCTGCTCCCGGGAAACGACGTCGACGGTGAGCTCGAAATCCCGGCCCAGGCGAGATTCACCGATAACGCGCTGCGGCAAAAGCACTTTCGCCCCGAGGGGAGTGTCCAGGATGAGCGTCCGGTTCGTCTGCTCGATACCCGCGTCGAGCATCAACGAATTGGGCAACCTACCCATAGCGAATATCTCCTCGGGAAATGAAAATGAATATAAATTGGGAGAGGTGGAATTGCCTGACGAGATTTTGCCACAATGACCAACCTTGTTTCATAACAAACGTTAAAACAGAAGCCCAGAGACCCGGCAAGATTTCCCGATTCGGCGGATTCGAATCTGGCCATGGCAGTTCTGGTATTTTTTGCCTCGCTCAAAGCTAGAACAAACAGCGGTCCGATTCTGGCGCCGTTCGGGATGACACTGTCTGACCGGCCCGCAAGCCACCTGTATGGCATGAGCAATATCCCACGTGCGCGATTCTACAAAATACTTCCCAAATCGACCTCCCCACAACCATGCTGAGTTACTCGATTTTTGATGGCAAACATTACCGTCAAGAGAAGAAGACTGTCAGAAATAACAGGCTATTTAATTTTTTCCCCGCGTCGCGGCCCCGCTCCGTCAGCGTGCTTGAACTCCGCCGAAATTGTTGACGGTCTGCGTTATATCGCCCCGGGGAATGCGGCTTGAGGCCGCGGCGGCGGAAGCGGACTTGCCGCACAAGCCGGGCCGCATCGAGCAGCTGGTGCTGCTGGACCTCCGGCTGACCAAGCGCGCGCAGTATTGGCGGCAGCTCAGCTTGGCGCCGGGCGGTCCTCTCGCTTCTCCGGCGCGCCCCGAATGGTGAAGTCCCGTGTGGTGGGCCACTCCAGCCGGTGCTACGTTAGCTTCACCCGCTACGGGGAATCGGGGAGCATCATGAAACGAACAATCGCCATCGTCTTGCTGGCGGGCGCCAGCATCGTCGCACACGCCCAATGGAGCGGTCAGGCGCAGACCGTCGAGACATACAACTGGGGCACTCCGGTGCCGCCCAAGCCGCAAAAGCATCGACGCGTCCGCCAAGCGTACGGCAACCCGCCGCCGGCATACGTGAACGCGCCACCTCCCATCCCGCAAGGGGCCATCGACGTGCAGACCGGGCAATACCTGCCGCCGGCCGCCGGCGGCGTTATCAATCCGCAAAACGGTGAGTTCTACCCGCGGGTCGCCGGCGGCTACGTCAACCCGCAAAACGGCGCGTTCATGCCGGCGCAGTAGCCTCGCCCAGCCACATGAAATTTGAAGATCTGCCGCTCGTCTGCGAGCCCGCTTTGCGGCAAGGTTCACCGCTATGGCAATGAACACGAATCTCAAGCGTGTGTGGGCAGCCTGGCTTACGGCCAGCGTGCTGCTGTCGTTGTATTACGCTCTATGGGTAGTCGCAACCGAGCCTAGCAAGGTCACAATCGTCTTGCAGCCGCACAGCAATATCCACTTCGAAGTGACGAGCCTCTGGGGCCATTCGGAAAGTTTCGAAATGTGGTTTCGCCGTAATCCACTCGACCACCGGGAAGATGCTCTGGGCCGCTACCGAACACTCAATGGACATCCCGGGGAACTGATATTTCCCAATCCAGGCAAGCACATCTCCGCCACGGTTTCTATTAACGGAGGGCCCGCAGTCGAACTGGAGACAATGCCGGCAAGCGGTTATACGGAAACTGAAATCAGACGAGAACTGACAACAAATCGGTCCATTGCCGAAGGGGCGTGGAATTGGCCGGCACCAGGAGCGCCGAGAATCAGGGCAGTTCCGGGCAAAAACGATATCTCTTTCACGATTGCGGACGTCGACCCGTCATTGACAGGGGAACGTGTAACCCTGATTGCGTTACCTCCGCTATCGTTCAAGAGCGGGCAGGAGCACTACGCTTGGCTTTGGTATGCGTGGTTTTTGTGTCCTGCCGGGGGCTTGGTCCTTGGCATTATCGGACTCATTCAGCTTTGGAAGACACTGCGTGCATGGCGGTAGCGAACACGCATATCCGCGAGAACCTCGTGCGGATTAGGAACTTCACGTGGCAGGAACTCTCGGTCACGCAACAGGCGGACACAATACTCAAATCGATGTCAGACCAAAAAAAAGCAGAGAATCCAAGACTTGCTGACCGTAGCGCAGCAAAAGGAGGTAAGCAAGGCCATGCACACACGCGCCGCCCATGAGGGTGCTCAAGAGCTTGCCGGAACCTCCGTAGCGAACGCGATAGCTGTCGAGATTCGGAGGAACAGCCGCGCTTGGGACGAGCGAGAGGCCGCCGCTTTGGGCGTCGAGAAGCGGAGCGTCACGCCGCCCCGCCGCCGCCCAGTTCCGGAACGAACGCCGTCAACGAGGCGTACGCTGCACGGTATCGTGCCAGGAAGGCCGCAAGAGACCGAGGCAGCCCCAATTCAGGCGAAACCGAATCAACACCATGACGGTGCGCGGTAAGGGCAACGCGCCGCACCACGTCAACGTTCCCGAGCACTCAGCGGTACCCCATCGAAATTGACAAGTCCCCGAAAAGCCTTGCCCGGCGTGCGTAAACGCTTCTAATCCGGATGCCCGAAACTCATGCACTTTTTCATTCGCGTGTCAGTTTCGGCAACGCGACGAGGAATCAAAAGCGTTTACGCTTTCGCTAACCCATTAACGTAGCGGAAGATTTTTCACTCACCCGGCCTGCGGCCGATTGTGTAACGACTTCTAATCCGGATAGCCACGATGTGCTGAGTTGCATTAGTCTCGGTTACGAGCCCTCGGTTTAGTTTTGGTTACCCGGCTCTTACTCCCGGCTGAGCACTACCTGATAAGGTATAACCGGAATTAATGTCAAAGGGGCACTGGAGCTTTTTTCAGCGCCCTTTTGTGCGACTGGCCATCTGCTCCTCGGAACTGAAAACATTCCGCAGCCCCCGTCGCTAGCCACCGGTAACCTCGGACGACCGCGAGGATTTGAATGACCCGAACGATTCGCTACTATCAATACTTCCGAGTGTAGGAACCAAGCAATCTGATTTCGGCGTTTGATTGCAGAAAGTCATGCAACGCCCCCACTTTGGCGTGCTGCTCTACCTCTACAAGGTAGCGATGGGTGGCGGCACCGGAACGAACACGCCGGGACGCACGCGCTTCGCTTCGGCATGCTTCCCTCAGCGCGCTCGACAGGGGGTCGCCTACAGGTAGTCCAGCTCGAACGGGCATTCCGACAGCGAAACCGGTCCGTCCCGAGTGATCTGCACCGGCTGCTCGAGCTTCACGCCGTCCACACCGCCGGGCACGCCGACATAGCTCTCCACGCATACCGTCATCCCCTCTTCGAAGACCCCCGGGTACTGGTAAGCGGGTGCATCGGGCGGGAAATACACGAGCGGGTACTCGACGCCGAACCCGAGACCGTGCACGATTTCAGCGTAGCGGTTCGGTACGTACACTTCCGGCATCTTCCAGGTGCTGTCGATGAAGTCGTGGAACGAAAGCCCCGGTCGCAGCAACGACATGTTGTGCTGCAGTTGCTCGTACGCGAGGGCGTAGTTCGTTCGCTGCTCGTTGTTCGGCCGCCCATCGCCGATCACGAAGGATCGCGTCTGGTCCGCGAAAACGCCGTGCGGGCCGATCAGGTCGCTGTCGAACACCAGCATCTCGCCGGCCTCGACGATCTTTTCGGATGCCTCGACAAACCACGGGTTCGTGTGGTGACCGGACGCGAGCCCCCTCGTCTCCTGATACTCGCCACCGTGCTCGATGTTGTACTGGTTCAGCAGCGACAGCAGGTAGTTCTCGCTGACGCCCGGACGGACGTGCTCGCGCATGTAGGCGATGGCATCGGTGCAGACCCGCATCGAGTCGCGAATGATCCGGACTTCGTCCGGACTCTTGACCGACTTCGCACGCTCGAGCGGCCCCTTCGCATCGACTGTTCGAACGTGAAGCCTGTCGAGCGCGCGCAGCGGCAACAGGTCGATACGGTCCAGCCCCAGCACCGCACCTTTCCCGCACACCTGTGTGAGCAAGTCGGCGATTTCCTCCGCCCACAGGTTTGCATGCTCCTCTGCACGTGAACCCGACCCAAAGTAGTCCCAGGACTTGGCGGGCCGGGCTTCATCAATCAGCTCATTGCCTGCAGACAGGTGAAGCGCGCCGCCATAGTCGAACATCACGACCTTGCCTGTGACGGGCACGAAGGCATAGCGCACCATGTGATGCGAGGACCACACCTGCATGTTCCGACAGTTCGTCGCATACCTCAGATTCAGAGGATCGAACAGCACCGCCGCATCGATACCTTCGGCCTTCAACATCTCGCGCGTCCGCTCGAGGCGTCGCGCGTAAACTTTCGTGTAGTCAATTGTCTCCACAGCCTGGAACCTCGCCACTCATCGTCGTCGCAAACGGAGTTCGAACCTCGATGGTCGAACCGCGTGACAGGGGAAGCACCTGCGCCAACGGCGTCCCGCATCGTCCGCCGGAAAGCGTCAATCCCCTGTACCGGCTCAATTCTGGTAGACGACATCGGGCCCAGGCAAACGAATCTTCTTGAGTCGGTTTATCAAAATATTTGAAGCACCGCATCAGATAGTTTCGTTTGCTTTGACCATATCGGCTGGGTACTGTGATTTCGCGATACGACATACCCCTGCCGCAGCTCCGCACGAGAAAGGCCTGCACGCCTGTGCGTCTGCGAGCAAACGAATCCTGCCGTTCGCGTCCATACCCCATTGAATCCGATACGTCCGACATGACCTCATCTCACCTCATCCCTTCCGTTTCCAAGCAACCGGCGCCGAGCGACATCGAACAGAAAATTGCGGGCTGGGATTCCTGGCAATGCACCGACAGTACATTTGCGCATCGATACGTTCCTGGCGCCACCTTCCTCGTCGTTCGCGGTCAGGCGAAACTGACCTTCAAGCACGGGCTCGAGCTCGACATCGCTCAAGGGGACCTCGTGACCATTGGCGAAGGCGCCGAAGCCGAATGGGTCATCTCCTCGCCCATCGAGACGCGGTACGCGTACCACGAGAGCGGTGGCGCTGCGGGAGCGTGATCATGAGCCAGGCATTGGAATTTGACTATGTGATTGGCGGAGCCGGTTCGGCAGGCTGCGTTCTTGCACGACGTCTCGCTGACGCAGGCAATCGAGTCCTGCTGATAGAGGCCGGTCCCAAAGACAACGCGTGGGTCATCCGTATGCCTGCCGGCCTTCGTTCGATTTTCAAGCCTTCCTCGAAGTACAACTACTGGTTCGAGACGGAGCCGCAGCGCAACCTCGGCAATCGGCGCATTCAACAGCCGCGCGGCCGTGTCCTCGGAGGCTCCTCCTCGATCAACGGCATGACTTGGCTGCGCGGTCACCCGCTCGACTACGACCGCTGGGCGCAGGAAGGCGCGACCGGCTGGGACTGGCAAAACTGCCTGCCGTACTTCCGGAAGATCGAGCGCAGCGACGTCAGGAGTGCCTACCGCGGCACCGACGGATTCATCCATGCTCAACGTCAGGAAAGCCTCTCCCCGCTGAACCAGGCGTTTCTCGACGCCGGCGTCGAAGCCGGATTCCCGCTGACAGGCGATGTCAACGGCTACCAGCAGGAAGGCGTCTCGCGCTTCGAGATGAGCGTCGACCATGGGATCCGCAATAGTGCTTCGTATGGCTATCTGCACTCGCGTCAGGACGATGGCAACCTCACCATCTGGACGCGAAGCACGCTGCGAAAAATCAACATGATCGGGAACCGGGCGACGGGTTTCCAGGTGTTGCATGAAGGTTCGATCGTCGACGTACTCGCTCGCAAGGAGACGCTGCTTTGCAGCGGCGTGTTTGGTTCTCCTCAACTTCTGATGCTTTCCGGCATCGGACCGGGCGCACATCTGAAGGAGAAAGGCATCGACGTACGAGTTGATTTGCCCGGCGTTGGCCAGAACCTGCAAGACCACCTCGAATGCCACATTCAGATCGAGACCAAGGAGCCCGTCTCGTTGAATCGCGAGCTTCGACTGCACCGGATGCTGCTCGCCGGCGTGCAATGGTTCGGTTTCAAGTCCGGCATCGCTTCTGTCAATCAATGCCATGTTGGTGCCTTCCTGAAGAGCGCCGACTACATCACGCATCCGGACATCCAGTTCCACTTCTTCCCGGTGTTCTTCGACAAGAACTGGATGCCGACTCGGCAGACCAACGGCTATCGAATCGGCGTCGGTCCGATGCGGCCGACCAGCCGCGGCCAGGTGAGACTGAAGTCGAACGTGGCGGAAGAAGCCCTCTCCATCGACCCCAACTACATGGATACCGAAGAGGACTGGCGCGTCATGCGCGAGGCAATGCGCCTGGGCCTGCTGTTCTCGAAGCAGCCCGCCTTCAGCCGGTATCACTTCCGCGAGGACATGCCCGGTATCGACGTCAGCGCCACCGACGCGCTGGACGAGTTCATCCGGATGGACGCGTCCAGCGCGTACCACCCGTGCGGCACCTGCAAGATCGGCCCGAAGAAAGACCGGCTGGCAGTCAGCGGAACAGACCTGAAGGTTCATGGCGTCGAACGGCTTCGCGTCATCGATGCGTCGGTCATGCCCTCGGTGCCCAGTGCAAACATCAATGCCGCCACGATCATGCTGGCAGAGCGCGCGAGTGACATCGTGCTCGGAAAGCCGGTGCTGCGGGGTGATTCCCTGAAGTTTGTTGCATGACCTGAAGCGCGCCGCGGCCCGATTGGCCGCGCGACAACCCACGCAAAGCTTGTCCCCGAAACCTTCCAACAGGGAAACACCATGAAGATGTCCAGATTACTGAAATTCCTCTTGCCGGCCGCTGTCTTCCTCTCTGCGGCGAGTACTGCACATGCCGACGACAAGGCAATCACGATCGGCGTCAACAACTGGGCCGAGAACATCGCCGTCGCGAACATGTGGAAGATTCTCCTCGACGAGAAAGGCTACAACGTCAAGCTGCAGAGCGCCGACAAGGCCCTGCTCTATAACGGCGTCGCCAACGGGCAAATCGATATGACCTTCGAGGTCTGGCTCCCGACGCTCGACAAGCCGGCCTACGACAAGGTCAAGGAACGCGTTGCCCTCGTCGGTCCGTGGTTCAAGGAAGCCAACCTGGGCCTGGCCGTTCCCGACTATGTCAAACTCGACAGTATCGAGCAGCTCAACGCGAACAAAACCCTGTTCGCGTCGAACGGCCGCCCGAAGATTGTCGGCATCGATTCCGGCAGCAGCCTGATGCGCGAAACCGAGACTGCGAAGAACAGCTACAAGCTGGATTGGGATGTGCAGCCGTCGTCCGAGTCGGCGATGATCCTGTCGCTGGAACGCGCCGAGAGCCGCAAGGAACCGATCGTCGTCACGCTGTGGAAGCCACACTGGATCTGGTCGAAGTACAAGTTGAAGTACCTCAAGGACCCGAAAGGCGAGTTCGGTTCGACCGATTCCATCTACGGCATCGAAACCCTGGCATTCAAGAAGCAACATCCGGACGTCGAGCGGTGGCTCCAGAAATGGAAGATGGACGACAACTCGCTTGGCAGCCTGATGTCCGAAATCAACAAGCAAGGTGCGACCACGCCTGAGAAGGGCACCCGGATCTGGATCGATGCCCATCGCTCCCTCGTGCAGCAGTGGATGCAGTAAGCGTCGGCAAGGCGTTCGGTACGCCGCTGGCGACAGGCACTCGCCAGCGGCGTGATTGCCGCACTGATTACCGCAGCAAATCGCATGGGCACCCGGAATTTGCATCCTCACATCGCCGACCGGATAATCATGCAACGACATGGACGTGCGGCGAGCGGAGTCAGGTAATGCGACGAGGAAAGCTGGACCTTAATGTACTTGAGACATTCGCCACGGTCTGTCTCTCCGGCAGCCTCAAGAGCGCGGCCGAGCACCTGTACCTCACGCAGTCTGCGGTCAGCATGCAGATCAAACGCCTTGAAGAGTGCGTGCAACAGCGGCTGCTCGAGAGGAACAACCAGAGTCTTCGTGTGACACCGGCGGGCGAGAAGATGCTGGCCCATGCCCGCGCCATGCTTCGTCTCGAAAGCGCGGCACTGAATGAATTCCTGCGTGAGCCGATTGCCGGCGAGATCCGCATCGGCGTGCCGGCCGACTATGCTCCCGCCCTTCTGTCATCCGCGCTGCCCTATCTGCACGACAACTTCCCCGCGGTGGTCCCTTCGGTGGAATGCGACCTGAGCAGGAAGCTGCGACGGAAGATCGAGAGCAATGAACTGGACCTGGCGATTCTCACGCAGGATGTGGATATCGATTCCGGCCTGCCCCTGTGGGAAGAGAAACTGGTCTGGGCCGAGCCGGTGGGAAGCGAGAGGCGTGCGGACAGCTACACGGCAGTCGGTCTGCTCGACGTCGATTGCGTATTGCGCGACATGACGTTGCGCCTTGCAGCCCAACAGGCCCCCTTTCACCGGATCGCGTTTCGCTCCAACGCGCTATATAGCATTACAGCGGCAGTCGAAAACTGCTTCTGCGCGGCGTTGCTTCCGCAGAGCTCGCTCAGCCCATCGTCGCTCACGTCGAGCAAGCTCAAGGTCACCCCGATCAACGACCAGCTCATGATCCGGCTAGCCATCGCACCCGAGAAGAAGCCCGGGCTGGATTCGATTGCCGAGTTTCTTCAAACCCAATTGCTTCTTTCGGCTCGACGGGCCGAAGCTGCGTCGTAGTCGCGTGTCATTCCCGGATTCGGTTTTCCGCCTGCCGGCTACTTGACTTTGGAAATCAAGTTCCAGGAAAAGGATGCTCGACGGTCGCCGGGGCGCGGCTCTCGCCACAGCGCCCGGCTTCCCGCTTGTCGAAAGTCGAAGCGATCAGAAGAACCCGAGCGCCTCGGCCTGATAGCTGACCAGCAGGCACTTCGTCTGCTGATAGTTCGACAGCGCCATCTTGTGCGTCTCGCGACCGATGCCCGACTGCTTGTAGCCGCCGAACGCCGCGTGCGCCGGATACAGGTGGTAGCAGTTGGTCCACACGCGGCCGGCCTCGACCTCGCGGCCCATCCGGTACGCACGCGTGCCGTTGCGCGTCCACACGCCCGCGCCGAGCCCGTAGAACGTGTCGTTCGCGAGTTCGATCGCTTCCTGCTCGNTAGCTGACCAGCAGGCACTTCGTCTGCTGATAGTTCGACAGCGCCATCTTGTGCGTCTCGCGACCGATGCCCGACTGCTTGTAGCCGCCGAACGCCGCGTGCGCCGGATACAGGTGGTAGCAGTTGGTCCACACGCGGCCGGCCTCGACCTCGCGGCCCATCCGGTACGCACGCGTGCCGTTGCGCGTCCACACGCCCGCGCCGAGCCCGTAGAACGTGTCGTTCGCGAGTTCGATCGCTTCCTGCTCGTCCTTGAACGTCATCACCGACGCGACCGGCCCGAAGATCTCTTCCTGGAACACNCGCATCTTGTTGTTGCCGAGCAGCATCGTCGGCTTCACGTAATAGCCCGTGCCGAGGTCGGCCGCCGGTGCCGTGCGCTCGCCGCCCGTCAGGCATTGCGCGCCTTCGTCGCGGCCGATGTCGATGTACGACAGGATCTTGTCGAGCTGCTGCTGCGACGCCTGCGCGCCGATCATCGTCTGCAGGTCGAGCGGGTGGCCGGCCTTGATGCGCTCGACGCGCGCGACGGCCTTCTCGATGAAGCGGTCGTAGATCGATTCCTGGATCAGGATCCGCGACGGGCACGTGCACACNGCCCGTGCCGAGGTCGGCCGCCGGTGCCGTGCGCTCGCCGCCCGTCAGGCATTGCGCGCCTTCGTCGCGGCCGATGTCGATGTACGACAGGATCTTGTCGAGCTGCTGCTGCGACGCCTGCGCGCCGATCATCGTCTGCAGGTCGAGCGGGTGGCCGGCCTTGATGCGCTCGACGCGCGCGACGGCCTTCTCGATGAAGCGGTCGTAGATCGATTCCTGGATCAGGATCCGCGACGGGCACGTGCACACTTCGCCCTGGTTCAGCGCGAACATCGCGAGGCCTTCGAGTGCCTTGTCGAGGAACGCGTCGTCCTGGTCGAGCACGTCCGCGAAGAAGATGTTCGGGCTCTTGCCGCCCAGTTCGACCGTCGACGGGATCAGGTTGTCGGCCGCCGCGCGCAGGATGTGCTTGCCGACCGGCGTCGAGCCGGTGAACGCGATCTTCGCGATCCGCTTGCTGGTCGCGAGCGCTTCGCCCGCTTCCTTGCCGAAGCCGCTCACGATGTTGATCGTGCCAGCCGGGAACAGATCGCCGATCAGCTCCATCAGCACCATCACCGACGCAGGCGTCTGCTCGGCCGGCTTCATCACGATGCAGCATCCGGCCGCGAGCGCCGGCGCGAGCTTCCATGCCGCCATCAGCAGCGGGAAGTTCCACGGGATGATCTGGCCGACGACGCCGAGCGGCTCGTGGAAGTGATACGCGACGGTGTTGTCGTCGATCTCGGAAATGCCGCCTTCCTGCGCGCGGATGCAGCCCGCGAAATAGCGGAAGTGGTCGATCGCGAGCGGCAGGTCGGCCGCCATCGTCTCGCGCAGCGGCTTGCCGTTGTCGATCGTCTCGGCCACCGCGAGCAGTTTCAGGTTCTTTTCCATCCGGTCGGCGGCGGCGAGCAGCAGGTTCGCGCGCTCGGTGACCGACGTCTTGCCCCACTTGCGGCGCGCGGCGTGCGCGGCATCGAGCGCGAGCTCGATGTCGTCGGCACCCGAGCGCGGTACGCGGCAGAACGGCTTGCCGTTGATCGGCGATACGTTCTCGAAATACTCGCCCTTCACCGGCGGAACCCACTTGCCGCCGATGTAGTTGTCGTACTGCTGACGGTACGGATATTCGACGTCGAGGCCCAGTTGTTTCAGGTCAAACGGGTTCATACATGTCTCCTGTTCATCGTGCTTGTGTGAATACAGCGCCGGTTGGATCGCGCTGCACGGTTTACGCAACATGCGTGCCACACCGGCCGAAAACGCAACAGGAGCGGTGCGTCCGGCCGTTCGCCGGGGGCAGGGCCGGCGCACGGAAAACGAGTGTCCCGATTCTGAACACCGCGGCGGTACAGCCGCGCGGCGGGTGTTCGGATTTACCACAGCGCATCGGCGCACGCGTCACCGTGCGCAACACTCGCCACATGGCATGTCGCTTGCGTGTGGAACGCCGATCCGCATGCATCGGCCACGCGCCGACCGACACCATGAACGATCCGGGCCCCCTCAGCGACGATGTCGTCGCGTTCATCCGCGAACAGGCGTTCCTGATCGTCGCGACCGCGAACGCGGCAGGCGACAGCGACTGCTCGTATCGCGGCCGCCAGCCGCGCGCGGACGGTTCGTTCGCCCCGCTCGTCGACCTGCCCGATCGCGGCACGCTCGTGCTGCCCGACTTCGCGGGCAACAACCTGTTCAACACGATCGGCAACCTGCTCGTGAATCCGGCGATCGCGCTGCTGTTCGTCGATTTCGTCCGGCAGACGACGTGGCTCGTGCAAGGGCGCGCGACGATCGACGAAGATGCGAGAAGCCGCGCGCATCTGTGGCCGGATGCGCTGCGCTACGTGGTCGTCGATGTGGAAAGCGCGCAGGCGCGCGCCGACCCGGGATTGCCGTCGCTCGTGCTGGGGTGACGTGACGTGCAGTGACGTCGCCGAAGCGCGGTGTCCACACGTGCGGGCGCGCGCGGTGCGGCTCGCCCGCCGCCCGC
>NZ_LKPJ01000070.1 GCF_001443045.1 Burkholderia ambifaria
CGTCACACAAGCCTACGGGCGTCACTTGCTGATCAAACGTCTGGACGACGATGAGTCAACTGTCGTGGCGCGCCTAACCGAACTCGGCCGCAATCGATATGGCGCCGCCTTTCGCAGCCACAGTGGGCGTTGGGAGCCGCTGCCGGGCATGGGTTCGCTCGACGAAATGGCCCATGTGATCGTCACGCTCCTGCAGCCATATTTACAGCCCGATAATTATTAAACTTATTTGAGGGATGTTGTACTAGGACGTGGGCCGCACGTCTTCGTCAGAGAATCCGGAGATACCGGATTTTCCCGATCTGCGGCGAGCGCTTCATGATCAGGTCGGCAATGTATTCGGGCAGGAGCGCGCGCGGCACATTAGCCGGAATATCCTCAACGAGCTGCGATGGGACGTGGACGATAAAGTCGTCCGGCGCATTCCTCAGACTGTGTTCATAGCTGACACGATAATCCATGACTGTCCTGACCTCGGAGGGTGATCCTTCTGCGCCAGATTTTATCAGTGCGCTACCCAGGCCCGCCGCGTAACCATTCCGCAAGCTTCGAGTAGCGGCGTTCCGTTTGCTTGCCCTTGACGGCCATCGCCAGTGCACGCTTTTGCCCGACGAGGACAACAAGGCGCTTGCCGCGCGTAATGCCGGTGTAGATCAGGTTCCGCTTGAGCATCATGTAGTGCTGCGTCGAGACCGGAATCACCACCACCGGGTATTCCGATCCCTGGGATTTGTGAATCGTCGTCGCGTAACAGAGTACGAGCTCATCGAGTTCGCCAAATGCGTAGGTGACGATGTGCTCATCAAAGGTCGCGGTGAGCTCCTGCTCTTGAGCGTCGATGTGGGTCACAAACCCAATGTCGCCGTTATAGACGTCCTTGTCGTAGTTGTTCTCGATCTGCATGACCTTGTCAGCGACGCTGAAGCGATAGCCAAACTTCTCGATACTCTGCTGGTCGAATCAGCCTGGAGCTACCAACATCCGGCGCGTGTGAGCAAAGACATACAGAGCCGGCAGGAAGGGATACCCAAGCCCATTGTTGATCGTGCCTGGGATGCCCAGCTACGCTTGTGTGGCCGATATCGCAGGCTCGTGGCCAGAGGAAAGAGCCGGCAAGTCGCAATCATCGCTGTGGCTCGTGAACTTGCCGCTTTCATCTGGGACATCGGTCGGATGGCGATGTCCCTGGCGGTGCCGCAAAGCGAACAGCCGGCGTAACGAGTTTCTCCAACCATCCCAACAACTCACACACTGCGAAGTTTCCTGAAGGCGGCGTAGCCCGGTATCTGAGTAATCCGCGCTCTTGTTTGGCAACGGCACCAGGCCGACTTGCGTGGTAAGAACGCGGCAGGCTCATGACACGGACCTCTGTAATGCGGTACCCAATCCGCCAATATCAGCGTGATCCGCCGTCGAGATTTACTGCTACGTCGCCCTCAGGAAATTCAAAACGCCTATGGAATACGATTCAAAAACCACCCTATTGACAGGGGGAGTCATATCAGCAAGACAACTGCCAGGTGGCCGTCAGCGTCTCGCTCGCCAACGAGCACTTCAGTCTGCCGGTGCGCTATCAGCTGTACCTGCCGCAAAGCTGGGCGGATGACGCGGACCGACGCAAAGCGGCCAAAGTGCCCGAGACGCTTGAGTTCGTCACCAAGCAAATGCTGGCGCTGCAACTGCTTGAGAACCTCGCAGCGGTGGAATCGTTGCCCGAACTGGTAATAGCCGATGCCGGTTATGGTGCGAGCACCGAGTTCCGCGAGCAGCTCACCGCGCTGGGCTTCACCTATGTGGTCGGGGTGACTGGCGCGGTCAGCCTGCAGACGCAAGCTCAAGCGCCGCTGCAGGCAAAAGAGCTGGCCATGCAGTTGCCACCGCGGCGCTTTCGCACCGTCACATGGCGAGAAGGCACCAACGCCGCCTTGTCGTCGCGCTTTGCGGCCATACGGGTGCACTGCGCTTCCCGCGCAGCACGGACAGGCGAGGCCTGCGAAGAGCAATGGTTGCTCGTGGAGTGGCCCAGGGAAGAGCTCGAGCCGACCAAATACTTCCTCAGCACGTTGCCGGCTGACACGCCGATCAAGGAACTCGTGCGAATTGCAAAACTGCGCTGGCGCATTGAGCGCGATTATCAGGAGCTCAAACAGGAACTCGGCCTGGGGCATTTCGAGGGGCGCGGCTGGCGCGGCTTTCACCATCACGCGACGCTGTGCATGGCGGCTTACGGCTTTCTCGTCACTGAACGCCTGGTCGTTCAAAAAAAACTCCAGCTCATCGGTTACCCGGCGAAGTGTCTTCCTTACCCGAAGGCTTCCGGCCCCGGGGCGCCCCTGCGTAAGCAGCGTCATGTGCCGGATTCAATCGCCACGCTGCGACTGGAGCTTGCTGCAGCGCTGCTTGCCCGACTTGAGCGCTGCCCGTGCTGCGGCCGGAAAACCGAGTAGTTTGTTAACACAGTGGTACTCTTACTGTGTCAATAAATCAGCATTGGATGCTGAACAAAACGGACATCGCTCGAGCCGGCGCGTGATGTATGCAGCGATACGCCAGCGCAGCGTGGTGATGGAATCAGCCACGTGGCGCTGCATGCGCTGGGGACCCGCGTGGCACGTAATCCGAGGGTAAGGCAAATGGGTCGCGGATCGCGGAGTTTTTTTTACTGTCGCCTTGAATGAGGCGTTGAGCAACAAGAAACCCATAGGCAGCAATACA
>NZ_LKPJ01000071.1 GCF_001443045.1 Burkholderia ambifaria
GATCAATCCAGCGCCGCAGCAGATTCGCGTTGAGCCTATGCTCCAGCGCGACTGCCGCAACCGATACACCGATTCCCTGACAGGCCGCTACCACCTGCGCCTTGAACTCCTCGCTGTAGCGTTGCCGACGACGACGCTCCGGGAGTGCTTCCGATTCGATAGTGTTCACGTGTCCACTTATTCGTTAGGTGGACACGATACTCCCAAGCGCCTCGGTCAAACTCAAGACGGGTTGGCTAGCCGCTTACGATGGTGCTACAGGTGCTGTTAGCATTCGTAGCGAGCGGCAACTGGTCGAGCAGATCTCGACAACCTGCTGTTGCGGTGATTCGTAAGCCTATCGATTGAGGATGTGGTGCGGAGACACTCGGTGTTCAGCAAGAACCGGGACCGCCAGCTAGTATTGGATGGGGTGACGGAGTTGTTCAACGCGACGGTGCAGACCGCGCAAGAGCGTGGCTTGCTGTCGCGAGAGCACTTCAGCGTGGACGGCACGCTGATCCAAGCGTAGGCCAGCCCCAAGAGTATCCGCTGCAAGGACGGTGGCGACCGACCGGACGCCTGGGAACTGGCACGGCCAGACGCGCAGCAACGAAACGCATGAATCGACGAGTGTGCCGGAATGCGGCAATCGAACTGAAATCGAGCGTCTCACGGTGAGCGTCGTTCGTACCGTTCAGCACTCGTTGATCTAGGTGTCTTAAGCCACTCGATTCGTGCAGCGGCAAGACGCGTACGTGAGTTACCCCTCTGCGTAGTGGTGTGCAAGGTATGTATATAACGTTGAGCTTCCCCTGAAATTTCGCCTTCCAAGAGGTCGTGTATAAACTCGACGGAAAGGAAGGAAATCAGGCATGTTCAAGGTACCGAAACAGGTGTACACGGCGGAGTTCAAGGTTGCCGCCGTACAGCGGGTCAAGGATGGCCAGGGCGTGGGCGTAGTGGCCCGCGAGCTTGGCATCTCTGAGCAGACGCTTCGCAACTGGGTAAAGGCCGAGGCGTCGGGCAAGCTCAACGGCGCCGGAGCGAAGCCAGTCACGCCGGAGCAAATGGAGCTTTCGCGGCTTCGAGCGGAGAACAAGCGCCTGCAGATGGAGCTTGAGATCGCAAAAAAGGCGGCAGCATACTTCGCGAAGGACCTGCTGTGAGGTATGCCTGGATCGACCGGCAGGTCGGGCAGTATCCGCTGTCGTCGCTGTGCTGGGTGCTGTCGGTCAGCGTGAATGGCTATCGCGCGTGGAAGCGCGGCGGTACGCCGGAACGAACGCGACTGACGGACACGCAGTTGCTGACGCTGATCCGGACGGTGCACGCCAAGGTCAAGGGCGCGTACGGTTCGCCGCGCATGACCGAGGAAATCCGTGATCGAGGCTATCCGGCCAGCAAGGCGCGCGTCGAACGGCTGATGCGTGAGAACGGCATCCGGGCGCGACACAAACGCCGTTACCGGGTGACGACCGATTCGAAGCACAAGCTGCCGGTTGCACCGAATCTGTTGAATCGCGAGTTCACGCCTACTGAGCCGAATCAGGTGTTCAGCTCCGATATCACGTACATCTGGACCGAGGAGGGCTGGCTGTACCTGGCCGTGGTACTCGACCTGTTCAACCGGGAGGTGGTGGGCTGGTCCATCAAGTCGCGTATGACGGCGGATCTCGTGACGGACGCGCTGACGATGGCTTGGTTTCGCCGCCGCCCCATGCCGGGCGCCCTGTGTCACTCGGATAGGGGCAGCCAGTATGCGAGCCACGAGTTCCAGCGCAAGCTGGCCGCGTACGGTATGCGCTGCTCGATGAGCCGCAAGGGAAATTGTTGGGACAATGCCCCTACGGAAAGCTTCTTCAACAGCTTGAAGAACGAACGGGTTCACGCCACACGCTACCGGACGCACCAGGACGCGAAGGCCGATCTGTTCGAATACATCGAAGTGTTTTACAACCGCAGTCGTCGTCATTCGTCGCTCGGCTTTGTTTCTCCGGAGCGGTTCCTTCGGGACTGGATCAAAGCTCAGCAGACCAAGGACGCCGCTGCATAACTCGGGACCGTTGGAAGGCGAAAAACCGAGGGAAGCTCACGTGGCGCCATCCACGCCGGGTACCAGCAGCCGCAACGTCAGCGGCACCGACATCCCCGATTCCACGCACTTGAGCGCATCCATGATTTGGCTGTCCGTGAATCTCGACTTCTTCATTCAGTAGAACCCCCACAACGCGAAAATTCTACTTCTGCTCCCACCGATTCTGTGGGGGGATTACCAGCCGGCTCCGGGTGTCTGGCTTCACTTACGTTCCGACGACGCAGGGTCGGCTTTCCGTGGCATTCGAATTCGCCCGCGGCATCGTAGGCCGGGGCTCCAGCTCTTCAACGACCACGGACTTTATAGTTGGCGCACTTGAACAGACGCCTTATGCCCGCCACCTAGCAGCTGTCCGACATGATTACCCGGACCGGAAAAGCGCAATTCGTAGGGGGCATGTGTTCATCCGTTTGTTGCTCGTTTTGATGCGCCCGGGGCGGATGGCCAAACCTTCCGACGCGAAAAGAATCGTTCGAGTTCTTTGTCATTCGGCCGGACGGTTGTGAACACCTCCACGTAATCTGCAATACGCGACATCCGCATAGGCATGTCTTCATTGGGCTGCGTAGCCAAATACCCAAGCTGTGAGAAGGACATT
>NZ_LKPJ01000072.1 GCF_001443045.1 Burkholderia ambifaria
GGGTAGCGGGTAGCGGGTAGCGGGTAGCGGGTAGCGGGTAGCGGGTGTGCAGGCATTGAAGGACGTGAACCGCATGCGGGCTGGCCACCCGCCTGCGCCACCCGCCTGCGCCACCCGCCTTCGCCGCCCGGCGTCATCGCAAGCACCCCAGCCCCATCAGCGCTGCCTCCACCGCCGTATCGAGCGGCGTGACCGGCTCGCGGCCCAGCACCGCCGTCACCCGTGCGTTGTCCATCCGGAGCGGTTCGCGCCACAGATAACGCATCTCGATCATCTCGCGCATCGTCGTGACGAACGGCGCGGCGGCCCATACGAGCCACCACGGGAACTTGCGCACCGTCGGCCGCAGCCCATGCCGCTGCGCGACGCGGCGCACGGCCTGCGCCATCTGCGTGCCGTCCGCGTCCCAGTGACCGCCGAGATGGAAGCGCGCGAACGGCTCCAGCGTGTCGCGCCGCTCGATCAGCTCGACCATCGTGCGCGCGGCGTCCGGCAGGTACGCCCATTGATGGCCGACGCCCGGCCGGCCCGGCACGCTGATGGCGGCAACAGGTCGCCCGGCCTTGACGAGCCCCTGCCCGAACCAGTTGTTGCCCGCGTGCGCGCCGAAGAAATCGCCGGCCCGCACGACGATCGTGCGGACGCCCTGCGCGGTCGCCGCCTGCAGCCGCCGCTCCAGCTCGACACGGATCGCGCCCTTGCGCGTCACCGGATGCTGCGGCGCCTCCTCGCGCAACACCGGAAACGCGTCGGGGCCGTAGTTGTAGACCGTCCCCGGCAGCACGACGGTTGCCTGCGCCACCGTCGCCGCGGCGATCGTGTTGTCGATCATCGGCAGCACCTGCTCACTCCAGTTCCGGTAGCCGGGCGGGTTCACCGCATGCACGATCACGCTGCAGCCGTGCGCCGCGCGGACCACCGCTTCGCGGTCGAGCGCGTCGCCGCGCATCCAGACAATCCCGTCGCGCTCGACCGTCTCGGCGTCGAGCCCGCGCTTGAGCGCGCGCACCTGCCAGCCGGCGTCGCGCAACTGACGCGCGGCCTCGCCGCCGATGCCTCCGCTCGCGCCGAGCACGAGTGCCTGTCGTTGCGTCCCGCCCGCGTTCGCCGTCATTGCCGTTCTCCGTGAATGAACCGTTGTCAACACGCATTCTGGGCTTTGTCGGCTTCGCAAGGAATTGCCTAACCTGATGGATCGACTATACATTTATGCATGACCATCGATCTGAACTGGGAACGCTACCGCACCTTTCTGGCCGTGCTGACGGAAGGCTCGCTGTCGGGCGCGGCGCGCGCGCTGGGCATCACGCAACCGACGGCCGGCCGCCACGTCGCGGCGCTCGAGGCCGCGTTCGGCCAGACGCTGTTCACGCGCTCGCCGTCGGGCCTGCTGCCGACCGAGGCGGCGCTCGCGCTGCGCGGCCACGCCGAGGCGCTGCGCAGCGCGGCGGCCGCGTTCGAGCGGGCGGCCGCGAGCCACGGCGCGGGCGTGCGCGGCACCGTGCGGATCTCGGCGAGCGACGTGATCGCGGTCGAGGTGTTGCCGCCGCTGCTCGCGCAGTTGCGGCGCGACCACCCGGGGCTCGTGATCGAACTGGTGCCGACCGACCGCATCCAGGACGTGCTCAAGCGCGAGGCCGACATCGCGGTCCGGATGGCGCCGCCTGCGCAGGAAGCGCTCGTCGCGCGGCGCGTCGGCGAGATCGACATCGGGCTGTATGCGCGCGACGACTATCTGGCGCACAACGGCACGCCGTCGACGGTCGGCGAACTCGCGCATCACGCGCTGATCGGTTTCGATACGGTCACGCCGTTCATCCGCTCGGCGGGGCGCGGGATGCCGTTGTGGAAGCGCGATGCGTTCGCGCTGCGCACCGACAGCAATCTCGCGCAACTCGCGATGATCCGCGCGGGCTACGGGATCGGCTTCTGCCAGAACGGGCTTGCGAAACGCGATGCGCGGCTCGTGCGCGTGCTGCCGGACGGGCCCGCGATGAAACTGGAAACCTGGGTGGTCATGCACGAAGATCTGCGAACGAGCCCGCGTTGCCGCGCCGTGTTCGATGCGCTGGCGAACGGGTTGCGTGCATATGCCGACGGGACGGCCGACTAGATGCTATGTGGGAGGGCAGTGACAGCAAGCCCGACTGGAGTAAAACGGGAGTTGCACACTCGTTTCTCCGAAGGAGCACGCAAATGGATACGCCTGACACAGCCCTCCGTGGGCAGAATACGACGGCAGGTGGCCGCCTGTACATGGCTTTTGAACTGAGCGAGAAGAACTGGAAGCTCTCACTGGGTGATGGCCAGCGCGCGCCCAGCCGCTGTACAGTCGCAGCGGGTGATACCACGGCGGTTC
>NZ_LKPJ01000073.1 GCF_001443045.1 Burkholderia ambifaria
CCCGCGCGCGGGCCTGTGTCTCGCGTTCGGCCGCGCGATCTTCTGGACGATGCCGTCCCTTCTGGACGATGCCGTCCCCGTCGTGGGAAGCGCTGATCAACATCGTCCGCCGCGCTCGTGCTGAGCTACGCGGTCGCCCCCGTGTCGGTCGCCGCGCTGCGCCGCACCGCGCCCGACCTGCCGCGGCCGTTTCGCGCGGTGGCGTTCGGCATCACCGGCCCCGCGTCGTTCGTGATCGCCGCGCTGATCGTCTACTGGTCTGGCTGGGGCACCGTGTCCTGGCTGCTCGGCCTGCAGATCGTGATGTTCGTGATCTATCTGGCGTGCCGCCGCTGGGTGCCGACCGCGCACCTGAGCCTCGCCGAGCAGGTCCGTTCGTCCGCGTGGCTGATCGCGTTCTACGCGGCCATGATCGTGCTGTCGTACTTCGGCGGCTTCGGCGGCACGGGCCAGCTCGCGCATCCGTACGACACGGTCGTCGTCGCGGCCGTGGCGCTCGTGATCTTCTACTGGGGTGCCAACACCGGCATCCGTTCCGACAAGCTGCAGCTCGAAGACGACGAAGACTGACGCACCCGTTTTCCCCTTTCCACACCGGCCGGGCGCACCACGCCCGGCCGGTGTGGAAAGGGGAAAACGGGTGCGTCAGTCTTCGTCGTCTTCGAGCTGCAGCTTGTCGGAACGGATGCCGGTGTTGGCACCCCAGTAGAAGATCACGAGCGCCACGGCCGCGACGACGACCGTGTCGTACGGATGCGCGAGCTGGCCCGTGCCGCCGAAGCCGCCGAAGTACGACAGCACGATCATGGCCGCGTAGAACGCGATCAGCCACGCGGACGAACGGACCTGCTCGGCGAGGCTCAGGTGCGCGGTCGGCACCCAGCGGCGGCACGCCAGATAGATCACGAACATCACGATCTGCAGGCCGAGCAGCCAGGACACGGTGCCCCAGCCAGACCAGTAGACGATCAGCGCGGCGATCACGAACGACGCGGGGCCGGTGATGCCGAACGCCACCGCGCCCGACCTGCCGCGGCCGTTTCGCGCGGTGGCGTTCGGCATCACCGGCCCCGCGTCGTTCGTGATCGCCGCGCTGATCGTCTACTGGTCTGGCTGGGGCACCGTGTCCTGGCTGCTCGGCCTGCAGATCGTGATGTTCGTGATCTATCTGGCGTGCCGCCGCTGGGTGCCGACCGCGCACCTGAGCCTCGCCGAGCAGGTCCGTTCGTCCGCGTGGCTGATCGCGTTCTACGCGGCCATGATCGTGCTGTCGTACTTCGGCGGCTTCGGCGGCACGGGCCAGCTCGCGCATCCGTACGACACGGTCGTCGTCGCGGCCGTGGCGCTCGTGATCTTCTACTGGGGTGCCAACACCGGCATCCGTTCCGACAAGCTGCAGCTCGAAGACGACGAAGACTGACGCACCCGTTTTCCCCTTTCCACACCGGCCGGGCGTGGTGCGCCCGGCCGGTGTGGAAAGGGGAAAACGGGTGCGTCAGTCTTCGTCGTCTTCGAGCTGCAGCTTGTCGGAACGGATGCCGGTGTTGGCACCCCAGTAGAAGATCACGAGCGCCACGGCCGCGACGACGACCGTGTCGTACGGATGCGCGAGCTGGCCCGTGCCGCCGCTGGGTGCCGACCGCGCACCTGAGCCTCGCCGAGCAGGTCCGTTCGTCCGCGTGGCTGATCGCGTTCTACGCGGCCATGATCGTGCTGTCGTACTTCGGCGGCTTCGGCGGCACGCCAGATAGATCACGAACATCACGATCTGCAGGCCGAGCAGCCAGGACACGGTGCCCCAGCCAGACCAGTAGACGATCAGCGCGGCGATCACGAACGACGCGGGGCCGGTGATGCCGAACGCCACCGCGCGAAACGGCCGCGGCAGGTCGGGCGCGGTGCGGCGCAGCGCGGCGACCGACACGGGGGCGACCGCGTAGCTCAGCACGAGCGCGGCGGACAC
>NZ_LKPJ01000074.1 GCF_001443045.1 Burkholderia ambifaria
ATTGCTGCCTATGGGTTTCTTGTTGCTCAACGCCTCATTCAAGGCGACAGTAAAAAAAACTCCGCGATCCGCGACCCATTTGCCTTACCCTCGGATTACGTGCCACGCGGGTCCCCAGCGCATGCAGCGCCACGTGGCTGATTCCATCACCACGCTGCGCTGGCGTATCGCTGCATACATCACGCGCCGGCTCGAGCGATGTCCGTTTTGTTCAGCATCCAATGCTGATTTATTGACACAGTAAGACTAACAGGCTGTTGAAATTGGGAACGGTGTAAACGGGCTCTGTGGGCGGTGCGTTAGAGATAACGTGTTCATGGTCTTGGTCGGATGGGTGCGATGCGTGGAATGGACGAGATGCAAGAACCGCTGTTCACGACGGTGAAGCTGGAAGACTTCGTGCCGGCCGATCACCCGTTGCGGCCGCTGCGGCTGCTGGTCAATCAGGCGCTGAAGCGGCTCAACGGACTGTTCGGCACGATCTATGCCGACAGCGGTCGCGCGTCGATTGCGCCCGAGAAGTTGCTGCGTGCGCTGTTGTTGCAGGTGTTTTACTCGGTACGCAGCGAGCGCATGCTGATGGAGCAGATGCGCTACAACCTGCTGTTCCGCTGGTTTGTCGGCTTGGCCATCGAAGACGCCGTCTGGGACCACTCGGTGTTCTCGAAGAACCGCGACCGGCTGCTTGAGCACGAAGTGATCGAGGCGTTCTTTACCGAGGTCATGAGCTTGGCGGACAAGCAAGGGTTGCTGTCGCGGGAGCACTTCTCGGTCGATGGCACGCTGATCCAGGCGTGGGCCAGTCACAAGAGCTTCCGTCCCAAGGACGGCTCGGATGATCCGCCGGCCGGCGGCGGCCGTAATGCCGACACGGACTGGAAAGGCAAACGGCGCAGCAACGACACGCATGAGTCGAGCACGGATCCGGACGCCCGGTTGTTCAAGAAGAGCAAAGGCACGCCATCCATCCTGTGCTACCACGGTCACATCCTGATGGAGAACCGCTCGGGCTTGGTGGTCGGCGCCGTGGTGAGTCACGCCGACGGCTTCGCCGAACGCGCCAATGCGTTGCGCCTGCTCGATTGCGTGCCGGGCCGCCATGCCAAGACGCTTGGCGCCGACAAGGGTTACGACATGCGCGACTTTGTGCGGGACTGTCGGGCGCGCAAGGTGACGCCGCACGTCGCGCGCAATGACTCGCATCAAGGCGGCAGCGCGATCGATGGCCGCACCTCGCGGCACGCCGGCTATGGCATCAGCCAGGTGAAACGCAAACGCATCGAAGAGCACTTCGGCTGGGGCAAGACGGTCGGCAGGATTCGACAGACCGTGTATCGCGGCGTCAAACGGGTCGACCAGCACTTCAAGTTGACGATGCTGGCGAGCAACCTGACTCGAATGGCGCGAATGCTGACGGTGGCACCGCAAGGAGCGATGCAATGAGCCGCCCAAGCGCGGCCGTCGCGCGGCAACGCGCCGGCAATCCGGCTCGCCAGTGGGGCAGCCACGACGATCTAGCGGCAATTCGACGGCCAATCGCATACGAAATCCATTTAATCAGTGCTCCGGTCATCAAACTGCGGCGCTTTTCAACAGCCTGCTAATCTTACTGTGTCAATAAATCAGCATTGGATGCTGAACAAAACGGACATCGCTCGAGCCGGCGCGTGATGTATGCAGCGATACGCCAGCGCAGCGTGGTGATGGAATCAGCCACGTGGCGCTGCATGCGCTGGGGACCCGCGTGGCACGTAATCCGAGGGTAAGGCAAATGGGTCGCGGATCGCGGAGTTTTTTTTACTGTCGCCTTGAATGAGGCGTTGAGCAACAAGAAACCCATAGGCAGCAA
>NZ_LKPJ01000075.1 GCF_001443045.1 Burkholderia ambifaria
CAGCATTTCAAGCTGACGATGCTGGCGAGCAATCTGACTCGAATGGCGCGAATGCTGACGGTGGTGCCGCAAGGAGCGGTGCAATGAGCTGCCCAAGCGCGGCCGTCGCACGGCAACGCGTCGGCTGGACCGCTCGCGAACGGTCCAGCGTCGGCGATTCGTTGGCAACTCGGCAGCCAAGCGCATACGAAATCCTTTTAAACAGCGCCCCGGTCATCAAAGCGAGGCGCTTTTCAACAGCCTGCTAGGTCGATCCATGTCTCTAAAGCGCGGTGAAATCCCGGGCGCCCCGCGAGGGATGAACGGCGGCCACACGCTCGGCGAGCTTGGCATCGTAGCTCGAGTGCACATGCACACGCTTCTTGTCGGGAAACGCATAGACGTATGCTTTGCGCAGCGCGAGCGATGCCTCATGAAACCCGGACAGGATCAACTTCTGCTTGTTCGGGTAGCTGGCGATGTCGCCTGCCGCGAAGATGCCTGGCCGTGAGCTTTCGTAGTACGACGTATCAACGACGATCCGTCCGGCCTGTACGGCGATCCCCCAGTTGGCGATCGGACCGAGATCCGCGACAAGTCCGTAGAGCACGAGCAATTGATCTGCGTCGAGGCACACCGAGCCACCAATCTTGCGAACCTCGATCGATTCGAGTGTCCCCCCGGGCGCATTCAGCCCAGCAATCGTGCCAACCACGAAATCCATCTCGCCCGCCGCGACCGCCTGCTGTAACCGGGCGATGCTCGAGTCCGTCGCGCTGAAGCCGTTCCGTCGATGAACGAGCGTGACGCGCCGCGCGACCGAGCGCAGCGCCAGCGCCCAGTCGAGCGCCGAGTCGCCACCGCCCGCGACCACGACGGTTTTTCCGGCAAAGCCGTTCACGTCGGAAACGCTGTAATGGATGTACCGGCCTTCAAGGAATGCCGCCTCATCGAGTGCCAACCGTTGCGGCACAAACGCTCCGTTGCCTGCAGCAATCAAGATCGCCGCGGTGTCAAACGCATACCCTTTGTCGGTGCGAGCAAGCCATCGACCGCCCTCGAGCGGATCCAGCGTCTCAATACGCTGACCGAGATGCATCGGAGGATCGAAGGGCCGGCATTGCTCGACGAGGCGATCGACAAGATCGCGTGCAGTGCACGATGGTATGCCGGGGATATCGTAGATCGGCTTGTCCGGATATAGTGCGATGC
>NZ_LKPJ01000076.1 GCF_001443045.1 Burkholderia ambifaria
GCATCGCGCTGCGCACCGATCTCGACCTGCTCGACGCGATCTGGCCGGAGCGCCCGGGGCTGCCGGGCGCTCCGGCCAGATCGCGTCGAGCAGGTCGAGATCGGTGCGCAGCGCGATGCCGCGTGCGCTCAGCGCGGCTGTCAGCACGCGTGCCGCGGCGACGCCGAGCACGGCGCCGTCGACGCCGACCGTCGCACCGGCCGGCACGGGCGTCCAGCTGATGAAGATGACGGGCGGGCAGCAGAGCGCGCCGCATGTCGACTGGCTCGCGCAGAACGTGCCGGCCAGTTCGGCCTCGGCCTGCACCCAGTAACGGCTATCGACCCACAAGCCCGCGAAATCCGCGGTCACGACCAGCGTGCCGACCGAGCCCGTGAACCCGGACAGCCAGCGGCGCGCCTGCCAGCGTTCGGGCAGGTACTCGGACAGGTGAGGATCGGCGGACGGCACGAGATAGGCGGCCAGGTCCTCGCGGACCATCGCGCCGCGCAGCAGCGCGAGGCGGGCCGGCACCGGCGAGGCTTCGGGGAGACGGGCATTCATGATTTCACCTGAGAGCTTTCAGCGACGGGCCGACAGGGCGACCGTCACGGCTACGGCGAGGAACGCGACACCGGTGCAGACCGGCCATTCGAGCGTTTCGCCATCGTAAAACAGTCCAGAGAGGTTGCCGGCCATGCGTGCGGCGGCGGCGCCTGCGATACCGACCAGCACCACGATCCACCATGCCGGCCGGCCCGTGCGCCGCATCGGATGCAGCCACCGGCCGAACAGCCCGACAGCCGCTCCCAGGACAAGGATTCCAAACCAGTTCATTCAACGCCTTCTATAAATTCAGATTCGTCCCATAGGCGTGAACGTTGCCAGCGGCTAGCATCGATTCATCCATCGAACCCGAGACCAGCCGGGCGCCGCGAACATTCGAGTGTATGGGCCGACCTGACATTATGGCAAGCGCGCACCGGCAGCCGTATTGAAGAAATCCTCATGCGAATCGCCCTGATCGATCCGGAGGCGCGTCATGCTGCGCTCCTGAACCGCCTGCTCTTCGCCGGCGGTCATGTGTGCCACGCGTTTGCGTCCAGCGCGGCATTCTTCGAGTGGCTCGCCACC
>NZ_LKPJ01000077.1 GCF_001443045.1 Burkholderia ambifaria
TCCGCCGGGGCGGCATCCGCGGCGGCGTCGGCCGCGGCCGGTTCCGCCGCGAAGCGTTCGAGATGAATCGCGTCCTCGGGAATCCGAGTTGCCGCCGCGGCGACGACGGCATCCATGAAAGGACCGGGGCCGCACGTATAGACGTGCGCTTTCGAGTCGATCGCCTCGACGCAGCGGCCGAGTTCGGCCGCAAGCGCATCGGGGTCGATCCCGTAATGAAACGTCACGTGCGACGCGAACGGTTCTGCAGACAGCTCGTCGACGAAGGCCGCATGTTCACGGCTGCGCGCGAAGTAGTGCAACCGATAGCGCGCGCCGCGCTGCTCGAGCGCATACGCCATCGACAGCAGCGGCGTGATGCCGATCCCGGCTGCGACCAGCACATGCTCGCTCGCCTCATCCGTCAGACGAAACAGGTTGCGCGGCGCGCCGATCGACAGCTCGGCGCCGACGCGCACGTCGTCGTGCAGCGAGCGCGAGCCACCGCGCGACTGCGCTTCCTTCTTCACCGCGAACAGATAGCTGCCGCGCTCGTCGGGGCGGCCGCACAGCGAGTATTGCCGCGTGACGCCGGATGGCGCGGTGACGTCGATATGGGCGCCCGGTTCGTACGCATCGAACGGCTGGCCGTCGACGCGCTGATCGACGCGGCGCAGGACATCCGCTGTTTCCGGGTCTCGCGCGTCGATCCGGACCTGGTGGCGGTTCGCTTGCATGGGGTGTTCCGTGGGGTAGGGAGAAAACCGGCGCGGCTGATGCCGCGCCGTCATGCAACCGAGAATAGGGATGGGCATCGCATAAATCAAATCGATTAAAAAGCGATGCTTGAATCAGTGGGATGGATGATGGTCGAGCGACCGATTACGCTCGATGTTCAGCGGACGGCGATCGCGTTGCCTGCCTCGGCCGCCTGCGGCGCGGCTACCGACGCATGGCCACGTTCGCGATCGAGGCTGTAGCGATAGTGCCGGCATCCGACCGCCAGCAGCAGCGCGGCGAGCGTGGCTGCCGCGACGTTGACGATCGACATCGAATGACCGATCGCGTGTTCGGCGTGCCGATGCCGAGCGCGATCAGGTTCGACAC
>NZ_LKPJ01000078.1 GCF_001443045.1 Burkholderia ambifaria
GCTGATCCACGAACTCGAGCACGACCTGATCCATCTGATGTACTTCAGGAAGACGCCGTGGGCCTATCACCTGATGATGGCGCTGTGCTGGCTCACGCGGCCGGGCACGATCAACCCGTGGACACGCCGGCGCATGCACCTGCATCACCACAAGGTGTCGGGCGGCGAATCGGATCTCGAGGAATTCGGCATCACCAACGGCGAGCGCTGGGGTGTGAAGCGGATGCTGATGATCGCGGACGGAATGCTCGCCGTCGTGCTGCGGCCGGATGCGATGCGCCGCAAGGTCAAGCAGTATGTCGCCGCGCAGCCGGTGCGGGATGCGTCCGAACGCGTGCAATTGCGCGTCGAGCAGGTGTCGTCCTACATGCCGATCGGTCACGCGTACTACGCGCTGTGGCACGCATTCATCGTCTATCACGCCGGCCTGTTCGCGCTGCATGCGTTCGGCTATGCGGTGACCGTGCCGGCCGTCGTCGAGCGCGTGATGCACGTCGTCGATTTCCTTGCGGTCGTGTGGCTCGGGCCGAACTTCGTGCGCAGCTTCTGCATCAATTTCGTCAGCTCGAACATGCATTACTTCGGCGACATCGACTCGCGCAACGTGATCCAGCAGACCCAGGTACTCAACCCGTGGTGGATGCTGCCGAAGTTGAAGCAGAACAGCTGGAACGGCAGCACGCACGCGATCCATCACTTCGTCGTGCGCGATCCGTTCTACATCCGGCAGCTGACCGCGCGCACCGCGCATGCGGCACTGCGTGAGGTCGGCGTGCGGTTCAACGACGTCGGCACGTTCAAGCGGGCGAATCGCTGGGGCGCGTATCGTCCGGCTCGCAGCACGCACGGCGGGCAGCGGGCCGACGCGTAATAGCGGCGCCGGCGCTGTCGATCCATCAGTCGCCGATCGGCGGCATACCGACCAAACTCCAGCAGACGGGTCTTCTCCGGGTGCAGCGTGAGGTCGAATTCCTCCATGCGTTGCCGCAG
>NZ_LKPJ01000079.1 GCF_001443045.1 Burkholderia ambifaria
TTCGTTACATTCGTGCTACGAATGCTTCGATGTTACGTAACGCGGACCATCCGGCGCACCGTTTTCCGATCGCGCCGCCTACGATCACAGTACGTCGCCCGACCTGCGCCGCATGCGTGCCGCCGTCCCACCGTCAGGAAACCATCGCCATGAAAAAGCTCGTGAACCGCCCGTCCGATGTCGTGCGCGAAATGCTCGAAGGCATCGCGCGGCAGTCGCCGCATGTCGCGATCCTCGGCGACGAGCATGTGCTCGTGCGCCAGCCGCTGCCCGAGCCGCCGCAGCGCCCCGTCGCGATCCTGTCCGGCGGCGGCAGCGGCCACGAGCCCGCGCACGGCGGCTATGTCGGCGAAGGGATGCTGAGCGCGGCCGTCTGCGGCGAAGTGTTCACGTCGCCGTCGACCGATGCCGTGCTCGCCGCGATTCGCGCGAGCGCCGGCCCGAACGGCGCGCTGCTCGTCGTGAAGAACTACACCGGCGACCGACTCAACTTCGGGCTGGCCGCCGAACTCGCACGCGCCGAGGGCATTCCGGTCGAGACGGTGATCGTCGCCGACGACGTGTCGCTGCGCGGCCGCGTCGAGCGCGGGCAGCGGCGCGGGATCGCGGGCACCGTGCTGATCCACAAGCTGGCCGGCGCGGCCGCCGCGCGCGGGCTGCCGCTTGCCCGCGTCGCGAAAATCGCGCGCGATGCGGCGGCCGAGCTCGATCTCGTGATCGGCGAGGCTGAACCCGGACTTGTCGGCGCCGGGGAGCGTGCAGCCGTCGAGCGCGACGCCCATCGTGCCGAGCTCGGCCTCGGCATCCACGGCGAGAAAGGCGTCGAACGCACCGCACCGCTGCCGGCCGACGCGCTCGTCGAGACGCTGCTGTCGAGCATCGTCGCCGACCTCGTGCTCGATCGCGGCGAACGCGTCGCGCTGTTCGTCAACGGTCTCGGCGCGACGCCGGACATGGAGCTCGCGATCGTGCTGCGCGCCGCTTACGAC
>NZ_LKPJ01000008.1 GCF_001443045.1 Burkholderia ambifaria
GGTCGACACCTGCGGCAGCCAGCTGCCGAGCTCGAGCCCCTTCTTCGTCGCCTCGCCCGTCTGGCGGGCGGTCATCTTCGCGTAGATGTCGTCGACCAGCTTGCGGAAATCCGGATCCAGCCGGTTGCGCGGATGCTTGAACGGCACCTTGATCTCGGCGATCACGCGGCCCGGATTCGACGACAGCACGAGAATGCGGTCGCACATGAACACCGCTTCCTCGATGTTGTGCGTGACGATCAGCACCGACTTGATCGGCATCCGGCCTTGCGTCCACAGGTCGAGCAGGTCGGTACGCAGCGTTTCGGCCGTCAGCACGTCGAGTGCCGAGAACGGCTCGTCCATCAGCAGGATCGTCGGGTCGACGACGAGCGCGCGCGCAAAGCCCACGCGCTGGCGCATCCCGCCCGACAGCTCGCGCGGATACGCGTTCTCGAAGCCGTCGAGACCGATCAGGTCGATCGCGGCAAGCGCACGCTCGCGCCGCTCGCGCGCACCGACGCCGAGCGCTTCCAGCCCGGCTTCCACGTTCTGCAGCACGGTCAGCCACGGGAACAGCGCGAAGGTCTGGAACACCATCGCGACGCCTTCGGCCGGACCGCGCAGCGGCTTGCCGAGATAGGTCACTTCACCGCCGGTCGGCTCGATCAGGCCGGCGATGATCCGCAACAGCGTGGACTTGCCCGAGCCCGAACGGCCGAGCAGCCCGACGATCTCGCCTTCGCGCAGCGACAGGTTCGCGTCGTCGAGCACGAGCAGTTCGCCCTGCGTCTTGTTGAAGCCGCGGTTCACGTGCTCGACGCGCAGGATTTCTTCGCCGAGACGCGGCGGCTGGGACGTCTGGACGGGGGCGTTTACAGCATTCGGATTGTGCATCGCGTTTCGCTCTCAATCGGTCTCAGTCGAGCCGCAGCTTCGCTTCGGCGAAGGCATACAGCGGGCGCCACAGCAGGCGGTTGAACAGGGTAACGAACAGGGACATCACGGCGATGCCCAGGATGATCTTCGGGAAGTCGCCGGCGGCTGTGGTCTGTGCGATATACGCGCCGAGGCCGTGCGCCTCGATCTTGGTCGTGCCCCACTGCACGGCTTCCGACACGATGCTCGCGTTCCACGCGCCGCCCGACGCGGTGATCGCGCCGGTCACGTAATACGGGAAGATGCCGGGCAGGATCGCCTGGCGCCACCACTGCCAGCCGCGGATCCGGAAATTCGTCGCGGCTTCGCGGTAATCGTTCGGATAGGACGTCGCGCCGGCAATCACGTTGAACAGGATATACCACTGCGTGCCGAGCACGATCAGCGGCGACAGCCAGATGTCTGCGTTCAGGTGGAAGCGCGCGATCACGATCACGAACACCGGGAACAGCAGGTTGGCCGGGAACGCGGCGAGGAACTGCGCGAGCGGCTGCAGCTTCTCGGCGAGCTTCGGGCGCAGCCCGATCCACACGCCGACCGGCACCCAGATCACCGATGCGATCGTGATCAGCACGACCACGCGCAGCAGCGTGATGAGCCCGAGCATGATCACATGGCCGACCTCGGCCATCGTCACGCCGGTCGACACGAAGCTGACGACGCGCCACACGATATAGGCTGTGCCGAGCAGCACGAGCGCCGCCCACGCGATGTCGACCGTGCGCGACGCCTTCTTCTCGACTTTGGGCAGCGTGAAGCGCATCGCGCCCGACAGCGGCAGGCGCAACGGAATCCGCGCGGCCTTCGCGAAGAACCAGCCGGCCGGCACGAGCAGCTGATGGATCAGGCGCGTACGGCGCACGAGGTCGAGCAGCCAGGATTGCGGCGCATCGCCCGACGCGGTGTTCTCCATCCGGAACTTGTCGGCCCACGCGATCAGCGGGCGGAACAGGAACTGGTCGTACGCGAGGATCACGACCGTCATCGTGAGGATCACCCAGCCGATCGCGCCGAAGTTCTTGTCCGAGATCGCTTGCGCGAGATACGCGCCGATCCCCGGCAGCGTGATCGTCTGGTTGCCGACGGTAATGGCCTCTGATGCGACGACGAAGAACCAGCCGCCCGACATCGACATCATCATGTTCCAGATCAGCCCGGGCATCGAGAACGGCACCTCGAGCTTCCAGAAGCGCTGCCACGACGTCAGGTGAAAGCCGCGCGACACTTCGTCCAGGTCGCGCGGCACCGTGCGCAGCGACTGGTAGAAGCTGAACGTCATGTTCCACGCCTGGCTCGTGAAGATCGCGAAGATCGCGGCGAGCTCGGCGCCGAGCACGCGGCTCGGGAACAGCGCGAGGAAGAACGTGACCGTAAACGAGATGAAGCCGAGCACCGGCACCGACTGCAGGATGTCGAGGATCGGGATCAGCACCATGCCGGCGCGGCGGCTTTTCGCGGCGAGCGTGCCGTAGACCAGCGTGAACGCGAGCGACGCGACCATCGCGGCGAGCATCCGCAGCGTGGTGCGCAACGCGTATTCGGGCAGGTTCGACGGATCGAGCGAGATCTTCTGGGTCTGAAGGGTCCCGATCGGCGCCATCGTTTCATGAAAGCCGACGACCGCCATCGCGATCAGGCAGATGATCAGCGGAAACGCGATGAAATCCCACCGGTTCGGCAGGACGCGCCACGCGGACGCGTTGGCGGTCCGGTTCGGATTGAAGAATCCGACGTCCATCAGGCGCCCTCCCCGGTAAGGCCGAACGAAGCCGGCAGACGATGTTGATTCATGGCAAAGCGCACGGGCGCGGTAATTCGACGCGGTAATTCGATTGATTCACGATCTCACGCCGGCGCGATACGCCGTGCGTGCAAGCTGCGGCCCGGCGCGGCGAGTCGGACCGCGACGGCACGACACTACACCAACCTGTATTTCAGGCTCAACCGTCCGGGGCCGGTGCGGCGCCGCGCGACGCGTGGGCGGTGCACGGATCGTGCCCGGCGCGCGGGCGGACGGCGGGCGCGGTGCGGAGCAAGCCCGGCCGCAGTCGTTCGGCCGGCGTGCAGGCCCCGAATTATGCCGTGATCCGGGCCGGCCGGGAACCCGCCAGCCGCATACGGGCGCAAACCATGCCGGACGTCAGCGGACGATTGCGGCGAAGCAGGTATGATCGGGGCTAGCCCCCGGGGTCTGCCGACAAACAGCCCCCGGGGATCGACCGACCAGCGGGAGGAAGGGAATGGCAGGAAACTTGGTGATCGTCTGCCGCGATCAGGACGCCGATGCGTTCTACGAGCTGATGCAGGAGTACGGGTCGTTCCAGACCCGCCTGTCGTCGACGGCATGGTACCTGAACATGAACGTCGTGCCGGAATCGCTGCAGGAGGAAATCCTGGAGCGCCTCGGCCGCTATACGACCGTCTATATCTTCGAGGCCACGAGCGTGACCTACAACACCATCGACAGCAACGCCGCCGAGACGCTCGGCACGCTGTTCGGCGAATGATGCCGCGCGGCGCCTGCCCGGCAGGCGCCGCACGCGCCGCTTACGCGGCCTGTGCGTGAAGTTCGTCCTTCGGCACCACGTCGAACGGGAACGTCATCGCCACGCGCAGGCCGCCCTCGGGACGGTTGCCGATCTCGCACGCCCCGCCCAGCCTCAGCACGAGCCGCTCGACGATCGCGAGCCCCAGCCCGCTGTGGCCGTTCCCGCCGCGCGCGGGGTCGAGCCGCACGAACGGCCGCGTCGCGGCCGCCAGGTCGCGCGGCGCAATCCCGCCGCCACTGTCGCTGACCGCCAGCACGTAACCGGTCGGCGTACGCGCCGTCTCGACCAGCACGGGCGGCGCGCCGTATGCATGCGCATTGTCCAGCAGGTTCGACAGGATCCGGTCGAGCGTCGCGGTCGGCAGGCGGAAGCCTTCGTCGGCCGCGAGATGCGTCTGGACCGTCGGCGCGTTCGGTGCGACCGCACGATAGCTGCGCGCGATCCGCTCGCAGGTCTGGTCGACCGGCACGGGCTCGCTGCGGTCCGCCCCGCCGTGCGCAAACACGAGGAATTGGTCGACGATGTGCGACATCGAGTCGACATCGCGCACCACGCCGTCGCGCAGCCGCGCGTCGTCCATCATTTCAGCGCGCAGGCGCATCCGCGCGAGCGGCGTGCGCAGGTCGTGCGCGACGCCGGCCAGCATCACCGCGCGATCGTTTTCGGCCTGCGACACCTGTTCCACCATCTGGTTGAAGCCGTGCGTGAGCTGGCGCAGCTCGCGCGGGCCGCGCTCGCGCACCGGCGGCACCGGCTGGCCTCGGCCGAAGCGCGCGACCGCACGCGCCAGCGAGCGCAGCGGCTGCTGCAGTTGCCAGGCCGCGAACAGCGCGGCGATCACGCCGGCCGAGAAGATCGTGCCGAGCCACAGCAGCATTCGGTCGAGCGAGCGCGGCGGGCGCAGCGGCTGGACCGGCACCACGATCCAATTGCGGTCGGTCGGCTCCTTGACCCACAGCACCGGCGGATGGCCCGGCGCGCCGATCTCGACCTGAGTGCCGGCCGGCATCCGATCGCTCACGTCGTCGCGAAAACGCTTGAGCGGCGCCGGCAGGTTCGTCTCGGCGCCCTTCGGCACGTCGGGACTGTCCGGCGACACGAGCCGCACCCGCGACGGCAGCGGCTGATCGGGCGTGCGCTCGACGTGCTGGCGCACCGCGTCGACGAGGAACGCGGCCTCCTCGACCGCGTAACGCGTCTGCATCTGGCTGCGCTCCAGGCGCATCGCGAAAAACCACGCGAAGTGCGACAGGAGCAGGACGCCGATGACGAGCAGCGCCAGCCGCCCGAACAGTGAATCAATGGGTTTGCGCATGGGCCTCGCCGTCGGGCACGAACACGTAGCCGCGCCCGCGGACCGTCTGGATGAAGCGCGGCGTCGACGGGTCCGTTTCCAGGATGCGGCGCAGGCGCCACACCTGGACGTCGATGCCGCGGTCGGTGCCGTCGTACTCGGGCCCGTGCAGCAGCTCGAGCAGCCGCTCGCGCGTGAGCGTGCGCAGCGCATGGTTCACGAAGATCTTCAGCAGCGCGAATTCGCTGCTCGACAGCGTCGCGGGCTTGCCGTCGACCGACAGCGTGCGCGCCTGGAAGTCGAGCAGGAAGCGGCCAAACGCGAACGGCTCGCGCTGCTCGGGCGCAGCCGCCGACGGCGTCGCGCGACGGCGGCGCAGCACGGCCTGCACGCGCGCGAGCAGCTCGCGCGGGTTGAACGGCTTGCCGAGGTAGTCGTCCGCGCCGAGCTCGAGCCCGACGATGCGGTCGACGTCGTCCGCGCGCGCGGTCAGCATGATCACGGGGATGTCGTCGCCGGCCGCGCGCAGCTGGCGCAGCGCGGTCAGGCCGTCCACGCCCGGCATCATCAGGTCCAGCACGATCAGGTCGGGCCGCTCGCGCTCGAGGCGCTTCTCGAGCGTCGCCGCGTCGTGCAGCACGGACACTTCCATCCCCTGGCGCACGAGATAGTCGCGCAGCAGGTCTCGGAGTTCTTGGTCGTCGTCGACGATGAGGATCTGGGTAGTCATGGCTCGAAGTTTACCGCGCGAGCGCGGAGTCGCAGAACGATACAAAGGGACGAAAGGGTTACTGCGGGTTACGGCGCAAGGGAACTGTAATGCGCCGTAACCCGGCCGCCTCCCCGCGTAACACCGGCCGGAGCACGCGCCGCTAACCTGCGTCTTACCGGATGCGGCACACGGATCACCCCGCGCACCGCATCGCCGGACCCTTTGGATACAAGGAGTTTCTGAAATGTATAAGAAGACTTCCCGCGTGGCCATTGCGGCCGCCACCGTGCTCGCTCTCGCATTCGGCACCGCGCATGCGGCGCAACCCAACGACATGCCGCCGCCGGGCGGCCCCGGCATGCACCACATGCACGGCAGCCATGACGGCGGCCCGTTCGGCGCGATCATGAAGCTGCACGACCAGCTGAAGCTCAACGCGTCGCAGGAACAGCAATGGCAGACGGCCGTCAATACGATGAAGCAGAACCATGAAGCGATGCGCAAGAGCCACGAGCAGATGCGCGAGCAGTTCAAGGCGCAGCAGAACCAGCCGATCCTCGACCTGAACGCGATGCACGCCGCCCGCCAGCAGGCCGAGCAGCAGAATGCGCAGCTGCGCGAGCAGAGCTCGGCCGCCTGGCTCGCGTTCTACAACGGGCTGAACGACCAGCAGAAGACGACGGTCAGCACCGCACTGAAGCAGCAGTTCGCGAGGATGGAACAGCGTCACGAGAAGATGAAGGAACGCTGGCAGCAGCACCGCGCGGCCAAGGGCGCGTCGGCGCCGGCGCAGTAAGCCGGCAGGCCGCCTCGCCGGGCGGCATCACGGGGGACGCGGGCATCCGGCCCGCGTCCCCTGTTTCATTTCAGGCGACGTCGAACAGCAGCACCTCGGCCGCCCGGCCGCGTGCGAACGCGACCGCGTCCGCACCCGCGATGCGCGCGCCGTCGCCCGCGGCCAGCGCGTGGCCGTTGACCTCCACCTCGCCGCGGGCCACATGCACGTACGTGCCGCGTCCGGCCGGCACGCCGAAGGTCGCCTCCTCGTCGCCGTCGATCAGCCCCGCGAAGATCCGCGCGTCCGCACGGATCGACAACGCGCCGTCGTCCCCGTCCGGCGCTGCGACGAGCCGCAGGCGGCCGCGCCTCTCGTCGTCGGCGAAACGCCGCTGCGCATAGCCGGGCCGCCCACCGCGCTCGGCCGGCTGCAACCAGATCTGCAGCAGATGCAGCGCCCGGTCGCGCGACGCATTGGTTTCGCTGTGCATGAGCCCCGTGCCGGCGCTCATCCGCTGGACGCCGCCGGCGCGCACGATCGCGCCGTTGCCGAGGCTGTCGCGATGCGCGAGCGCGCCGTCCAGCACGTAGGTGACGATTTCGACGTCGCGGCGCGGCTGCATCCCGAAACCGCGCGTCGGCGCGATCCGGTCCTCGCTCAGCACACGCAGCGCACCGAGCGGCGCAGGCGCGGCCCCGGCATGGCCGGCAAGCGGAAAGCTGTGGCTCGACTCGAGCCAGCCCTGATGCGTGTGGCAGCGGTCGGCGGCGCGGCGAATCTGGAACATGGGGCGGGCACTCCGGCAGGCAGATCTTCTTTCTCGGGGTTTACCTGCACTGTAGAGGCGCGCCGGGCGCGCCACAATCCGGCGCCCGCGCACCGCATCGTTGCGCCCACGAACCCAATCGACGCAATACTCGTTGCGAATACCGCGATTGTCGCAACGCCCGGTTCGAGGAATCGATCGGTCGCGCCGGATTGCCGTTTTCCGGGTATCGCGTTCGGGTAAAATACCGCCCTTTTGGCGTTCGCCCGTCCGGCGAGCGCCGTTGCCAGGGCGCCGAAACACGAATTTTGGCCGTCTAGAATACGCCCGGCCCGACCGGCCGCGAGCGTCTCCCGGAAGTGAGCGACAAAAGGATGGAAATGAAGAAGGCCGCCCTGTGCGCCGCCCTCGCCCTCGTGGCGGGCAGCGCCTTCGCGAAAGAGTGGAAGACCGTGCGGATCGGTGTCGATGCCAGCTACCCGCCGTTCGAGTCGACCGCGCCGAGCGGCGAGATCGTCGGTTTCGACGTCGATCTCACCAAGGAAATCTGCAAGCGGATCAACGTGAAGTGCGTGTGGGTCGCGCAGGATCTCGACGGGATCATTCCCGCGCTGAAGGCGAAAAAGTACGACGTCATCGTGTCGTCGCTGACCGTCACGGACAAGCGCCGCGAGCAGATCGACTTCTCCGACAAGGTATACGACGCACCCGCACGGATGATCGCGAAGGCCGGCTCGCCGCTGCTGCCGACGGTCGCGTCGCTCAAGGGCAAGCACGTCGGCGTCGAACAGGGCTCGACGCAGGAATCCTACGCGAAGGCGTACTGGGAACCGCAAGGCGTGACGATCATTCCTTACCAGAACCAGGACCAGGTCTATGCCGATCTCGGCTCGGGCCGCCTCGACGCGACGCTGCAGGATGAACTGCAGGCCGACTACGGCTTCCTGCGCACGCCGCGCGGCAAGGGCTTCGCGTTCGCCGGGCCGGAAGTGAAGGATCCGAAGACGATTGGCGACGGCACCGCGATCGGCCTGCGCAAGGAAGACACGGACCTGAAGCTCAAGATCAACAAGGCGCTGGCCGACATGCACAAGGACGGCACGTACGACCGGCTGTCGCACAAGTATTTCTCGTTCAGCGTCTACTCGGCTCGCTGAGCGCCGACAATGACGGGAAGCGGATGCGGGGCAGCCCCGCGTCCGGCGGTACAGGCAGTCAACCACACGCCGCCCGCCCCCTCGCCCGCCGCTCGCGCGACGGGCTGGCCCGGCACCGTTGCCGGGGCGGACGGTCATGATATGCACGGGGCGTTCCGCGCAGCTTGGCGGGCGCGTCTTTCGCGGCGCACCGCGTGCGCCCTCAGGGACCACACCAGGGACCACATATGTTTCTAGAAGGCTACGGCCCGCTGATCCTCGCAGGCACCTGGCAAACCGTCAAACTGGCGGTGCTTTCGCTCGCGCTGTCGTTCCTGCTCGGCCTGCTCGGCGCGGGTGCGAAGCTGTCGCGCAACCGCTTCACGAACGGCGTCGGCACCGTCTACACGACGTTGATTCGCGGCGTGCCCGACCTCGTGCTGATGCTGCTGCTGTTCTACAGCCTGCAGATCTGGCTGAACTCCGCGACCGACGCGCTCGGCTGGGACCAGATCGACATCGACCCGTTCCTCGCCGGCGTACTCGTGCTCGGCTTCATCTACGGCGCGTACTTCACCGAGACCTTCCGCGGCGCGTTCCTGTCGGTGCCGCGCGGCCAGCTCGAGGCCGGCAGCGCGTACGGGATGACCAACTGGCAGGTGTTCACGCGGATCATGTTCCCGCAGATGATGCGCTTCGCGCTGCCGGGCATCGGCAACAACTGGCAGGTGCTCGTGAAGTCGACCGCGCTCGTGTCGATCATCGGCCTCGCGGACGTCGTGAAGGCGTCGCAGGACGCCGGCAAGGGCACGCTGCGGTTCTTCTTCTTCACGCTGATCGCCGGTGCGGTCTACCTCGCCATCACGACGATCTCGAACTTCGTGCTGATGTGGCTCGAAAAGCGCTACTCGACCGGTGTCCGCAAGGCTGACCTATGATCGAACTCATCCAAGAATACTGGCGCAACTATCTCTACACCGACGGCTTCCGGATCACCGGCGTCGCGATCACGCTGTGGCTGCTGGTCGTGTCGATCGGCCTCGGCTTCTGCCTGTCGGTGCCGCTCGCGGTAGCCCGCGTGTCGAAGAAGAAGTGGCTGTCGGGTGCCGTGTGGCTCTACACGTACGTGTTCCGCGGCACGCCGCTCTACGTGCAGCTGCTGCTCTGCTACACCGGCCTCTACAGCCTGCAGGTCGTGCGCGGCACGCCGCTGCTCGACGCGTTCTTCCGCGACGGGATGCACTGCACGCTGCTGGCGTTCACGCTGAACACCTGCGCGTACACCACCGAGATCTTCGCGGGCGCGATCAAGGCGACGTCGTACGGCGAAATCGAGGCCGCGCGCGCGTACGGGATGTCCACGTTCACGATGTATCGCCGCGTGATCCTGCCGTCGGCGCTGCGCCGCGCGCTGCCGCTGTACAGCAACGAAGTGATCCTGATGCTGCACGCGACCACCGTTGCGTTCACCGCGACCGTGCCGGACATCCTGAAGATCGCCCGCGACGTGAACTCGGCGACCTACATGTCGTTCCATGCGTTCGGCATCGCCGCCCTGCTCTACCTCGTGATCTCGTTCACGCTCGTATGGCTGTTCCGCCAGGCCGAGCGTCGCTGGCTCGCGTATCTGCGCCCGCAAGGCAAGTAAGTTTTCGCAGGACTATATGAATTCCCAGACTCAGAAGCTTTTCGTCGACGATCTGCACAAGCGGTACGGCGACAACGAGGTGCTCAAGGGCGTGTCGCTGAAGGCGAACTCGGGCGACGTGATCAGCGTGATCGGCTCGTCCGGTTCCGGCAAGAGCACGATGCTGCGCTGTATCAACTTCCTCGAGCAGCCGAACGCGGGCCGCATCGTCGTCGACGGCGAGGAAGTGCGCACTACCCCCGACAAGACGGGCGCGCTGCGCGCGGCCGATTCGAAGCAGCTGCAGCGCGTGCGCACCAAGCTGTCGATGGTGTTCCAGCACTTCAACCTCTGGTCGCACATGAACGTGATCGAGAACGTGATGGAAGCGCCCGTCAACGTGCTCGGCATCCCGAAGAAGGAAGCCGAGGATCGCGCGCGCGAATATCTCGAGAAGGTCGGCCTCGCGCCGCGCGTCGAGAAGCAGTATCCGTCGCACCTGTCGGGCGGCCAGCAGCAGCGCGTGGCCATTGCTCGCGCACTGGCGATGCATCCGGACGTGATGCTGTTCGACGAGCCGACTTCGGCGCTCGACCCGGAGCTCGTCGGCGAAGTGCTGAAGGTGATGCAGAAGCTGGCCGAGGAAGGCCGCACGATGATTGTCGTCACGCACGAGATGGGCTTCGCGCGCAACGTGTCGAATCACGTGATGTTCCTGCACCAGGGGCGCGTCGAGGAAGAAGGCGTGCCGTCCGAGGTGTTCGCGAACCCGAAAAGCGAACGCCTGCGCGGGTTCCTGTCGGGCAGCCTCAAGTAACGCGCGCGACGCGTTACGACACGCGAACGGGCGCCATGCGGCGCCCGTTTTGCGTTTACGCGGCGTCCACCGGCGCGCAGTCCGCGAACGCGCGCAGCGCATCGCCCGCGAGCCGGTAGCGCACCCATTCGCTCTGCGGTGCCGCGCCGACGCTTTCGTAGAAGCGAATCGCCGGCTCGTTCCAGTCGAGCACGCTCCACTCGAACCGCCCGCAGCCGGTGTCCACCGCGATGCGCGCGAGCGCCTTGAGCAGCCGCAGCCCGGCACCCGCACCGCGAAAGCGCGGCGATACGTACAGGTCCTCGAGATACAGCCCCTGGCGGCCAAGCCACGTCGAATACGAGAAGAAATACACGGCGAAGCCGGCCGGCTCGCCGTCGACCTCGCAGATCAGCGCGCGCGCCGGCGTGTCTTCGCCGAACAGGCTGCGCTCGAGCGACGCGGGCGTCGCGACCACTTCATGCTCCGCCTTTTCGTAGATGGCCAGCTCGGTGATGAAACGCAGGATCTGCGGCACGTCGGCGACGGTGGCGGAACGGATGTCGATTTGCACGGTAGGGAGCCCTCCTTCGGCCCGGACTGGAAACGGCATGCTGCGGCGCCCGCGCGAATGCACGTGGCGCCGCTCAGATCGACATGCTACGTTCAGCGTTCAACTGCAGGAAGTGCAGTTTCTTCATCCAGACATGAACATGATGCATCCAGACCTGCGCCGTCTCGACCTGAACCTGCTGCTCGCGTTCGACGCGCTGTACCGGCACCGGTCGGTCGCCGCGGCCGCGCACGAGCTGGCGATGAGCCCGTCCGCGCTGAGCCACGCGCTCGCGCGGCTGCGCGAAGCGATCGGCGATGCGCTGTTCGTGCGGCTCGGCAACGAGATGCAGCCGACCGTGCGCGCCGACGACATCGCCACCTGGGCCGGCGACGCGCTCGACGCGATGTCGAAGGGGCTCGCCCGCGCGCGCCGCTTCGATCCCGTGCAAAGCGACCGCACGTTCGTGTTCGCCGCGAGCGACTACACGGCGTTCGCCGTCTTGCCGGCATTGCTCGCGCGCATCGAGCAGGTCGCGCCGCGTCTGCGGATCCGCGTCGTGCACTCCGACCGAAAGATCTCGATCGACGAGCTCGCGGCCGGCCGCATCGATTTCGCGCTCGGCTATCACGAGGAGTCGGCCGCCGACGCGCCGGGCATCGAGGATTTCGACTGGTTCTCGGACGACTACGTGGTGATCGCGAGCGCCACGCATCCCGACATCCGCCGGCGGCTGACGCTCGACCAGTATCTCGCGGCGCGCCACGTGGTCGTCACGCCGTGGACCGAGTCGCGCGGCGTCGTCGACTACGTGCTCGACCGGCTCGGCCTCGCGCGGCAGGTCGCCGTGCAGTTGCCGAGCGTGCTGGCCGCGCCGTTCGTGATCGCGGAATCGGCGCTGCTGATGACAGTACCGAACCGCGCCGCGCAGGCATTGCGCCACGCGGCGCCGATCCGCATCTTCCCCGCCCCGTTCGAGATCCCGCGCTACACGGTGAAGGTGTACTCGCACGCGAAGCACGCACGCACCGACGCGCACCGGTGGCTTCGCGCACAGCTGCTCGAAGCCCGACCGGCGCCCGGTTGATCCGGGCGCGCTTGCCCGGCGGTCACGGCGCCTTGTCGCACAAGCATTTCGGGCTCGGCCCGGCGACGGTGAATCGCCGCCAATTCATTACGAAATACTTACCAATCTCACCTCTTCGGCGCTTACGCTTGCGCTTCGACAACGTCAATAGTGGCAATCCTTGACCCATGACCTCCGAATCCGTGTCTCCCTTGCCGGAGAAGGGTTTTACGGGAATCGGCTGCGCCTTGGGCACTCGCTGCGCACTCTGTTGCATGGCAATTTGGCGACACGTGTTAGTCAAACAACGATTTCCGTCGCCACAAAATTGTATTTTTGCTAAATTAGTAACCAAAGTAGCAAAACGAAGTTCGTGAAATGTAGTTTAGCTTCACGACACAACAAGGAGACCCGCAAGCCGACCCGGCAGCGCGGGACCGCTCAACGGTGTTCCGTCCGCTTGCCCGCGTGCCACGCTTACCGGCCCTGCACGAGGTCTCCCTGGTTATCCCGCTTTTCGCTTTTGCCCGGCGCTCGCCGCTCCGGGCATCTCGTGCAGTCTGGGTTGACTTTTTGACAGGGTATGGAGGAGATGATGAAGAAAGCTTTGGTCGCGGCCGCGCTGATGGCTGCTGGGGTGGTTACGGCGCACGCGCAGAGCAGCGTCACGCTGTATGGTCGCCTGGATGCCGGCCTTGAGTACCTGAACGGCCTGCAGAACGGCCACCAAGTGCGCGCGGAAAGCGGCGACTGGGGCACGAGCCTGTGGGGCTTGAAGGGCAGCGAAGACATCGGCGGCGGCAACAAGGTCCTGTTCCACCTGGAAGGCGCGTTCAACACGATGAACGGCGGGCTCGGCACGAGCGGCTCGATCTGGGATCGTTTCGCGACCGTCGGTATCTCGAACGACCACTACGGTACGCTGCTGCTGGGTCGCGAACTCGCGATCGCGAACGGCGTGTGGGACTTCGATCCGCTGGGCCAGTCGAGCTGGTCGTCGGCATCGCTGGTACGCGGCCGCAACTGGAACAAGACCAGCAACAACGTGTCGTACCAGTCGCCGCAGTTCTACGGCCTCGACTTCTACGGCCAGTTCGCATTCTCGAACTCGACCAGCTTCAACGGCAACACGACGGCCGGCCAGCCGGGTCGTGCAGCCGGCGCACAGATCACGTACACGAACTCGCTGTTCCAGTTGCGCGGCATCTACGACGAGACGCGCGACAGCAACGGCCGCTTCTCCGACGTGTTCAACTACTCGCGTGAATACTTCGCCGGCGCGAACGTGTTCCTCGGCCAGTTCAAGCTGCAGGCCGCCTACCAGGCGTCGCACGCGGACGGCAGCGGCGGCCCGGCCGTCAACAACGGCATCACCGGCACCCAGCAGGTCTGGGGCGGCGTGACGTGGCAGGCAACGCCGGCAGCAGCGCTGATCGCGGCCGTCTATCACGTGAACGCGAACCACGGCGGCGGCAACGCGAACATCTATACGGTCGGCGGTTCGTACAACATCTCGAAGCGCACGCTGTTCGACGTGCAGGTCGCGACGGTGCGCAACAGCAAGACCGCGAACTTCGGCCTGAACGCGAACGGTGCCGGCACCGCCGTGTCGACGGGCAACCCGCATCCGGGCGGCAGCCAGACCGGCGTCTACGCCGGCATCCAGCACCTGTTCTGATCAGGCGCCGTCCAGAGAACGATTCGACAACACTTTCCACGCTGCTGCGAGAGGCGCGTATCGGTGCGGTACCCATCCGGGTATCCGCACCGTTTTTTATTGGCGGGCGGAAATCGTGCGACTCCGGCCCGACCGACCGGATCGGCCGGATGCGGCGCTCAGACCGCCGCTTCGTTCTCTTCGCCGGTGCGGATGCGGATCACGCGCTCGACGTCCGACACGAAGATCTTGCCGTCGCCGATCTTGCCCGTGCGCGCCGCGCCGATCACCGCGTCGATCACCTGGTCGACCTGCGCTTCCGCGACAACCACCTCGATCTTCATCTTCGGCAGGAAATCGACGACGTATTCGGCGCCGCGGTACAGTTCGGTGTGCCCCTTCTGGCGGCCGAAGCCCTTCACTTCCGTCACGGTCAGGCCGGTGAGGCCGACTTCGGCGAGCGCTTCGCGGACTTCGTCCAGCTTGAACGGCTTGATGATGGCGGTGATGCGTTTCATGATGGTTGTCCCTCAATGCTCGTTTGGATGCAAAATCGCGATCCCGATTGTAAGCCGGCCGGCCGCGTACGGCCCAGCACGGCTCAGTCGAGACGTTCGGTAAAGCGTGACGTGATCGGATAGCGCCAGTCGCGCCCGAACGCGCGATGCGTGACGCGAATGCCGATCGGCGCCTGGCGGCGCTTGTATTCGTTGATCTTGATGAGCCGCGTCACGCGTGCGACGTCGGCCTCCGCATACCCGGCCGCGACGATCTCCGCGAGCGGCCGGTCCTCCTCCATGTACATCCGCATGATCGCGTCGAGCACGTCGTATGGCGGCAGGCTGTCCTGGTCCGTCTGGTTCTCGCGCAACTCGGCCGACGGCGCGCGTGTCAGGATCCGCTCGGGGATCACATCGCGCAGCCCATAGTCGGCGCTCGCATTGCGATAGCGGCACAGCCGGTAGACCAGCGTTTTCGCGATGTCCTTGATCACCGCGAAGCCGCCGGCCATGTCGCCGTACAGCGTGCAGTAGCCGACCGCCATCTCGCTCTTGTTGCCGGTCGTCAGCACGATCGAGCCGAACTTGTTCGACAACGCCATCAGCAGCGTGCCGCGGATGCGCGCCTGGATGTTCTCTTCCGTCGCGTCCTCCGCGCGGCCCGCGAATTCGCCCGCGAGCGCCGCCCGGAACGCGTCGAACATCGGCGCGATCGCGATCTCGTCGTATTGCACGCCGACGCGCCGCGCCATTTCCGCCGCGTCGGTGGTCGAGATGTCGGCCGTGTAGCGCGACGGCATCATCACCGCGCGCACGCGTTCGGGCCCGAGCGCGTCGCATGCGACCGCGAGCACCAGCGCCGAATCGACGCCGCCCGACAGCCCGATCAGCACGCCGGGAAAGCCGTTCTTGCCGATATAGTCGCGCACGCCGGTCACGAGCGCGCGATAGACCTGCGCGTCGACCGGCAGCTCGGGCGCGATCGCGCCGGGCAGCGGGCACGCCCCGTCGAATTCGACGATCGCGTGCCCTTCGTCGAACTGCGGCATCCTGGCGACGAGCGTGCCCTGCGCATCGAGCACGAACGAGCCGCCGTCGAACACGAGTTCGTCCTGCCCGCCGACGAGGTTCACGTACACCATCGGCAGCCCGGTTTCGCGGATCCGCCCGCGCAGGATGTCGATGCGCAGCGCTTCCTTGTTCATGTGGTACGGCGACCCGTTCGGGATCAGCAGCACCTGCGCGCCCGCGGCCTTCGCGATCTGCGCGGCCGACGCATGCCATGCGTCCTCGCAGATGATCACGCCGAATTTCACGCCGTTCAGCTCGAACACGAGCGGTTGGGTGTCGGTCGCGAAATAGCGTTTCTCGTCGAACACGTCGGCATTCGGCAGGTCCTGCTTGCGGTAGGTGCCGACGATCTCGCCGCCGACGATCAGCGACACCGCGTTGTAGGTGTCGGTCGGCGGCACGCCACGCTCGATCGGGCGGTTTGCATTACCATCGACGGCTGGCGCGTGCGCATCGCCGGCAGCGCTGCTGCCCGCACCGCTGCCCGCACCGCGCAACGGATGGCCGACCAGCACCGCGAGCCCGTCGAACGCGCGCAGCGCATCGGCGAGCGCGTCGAGCGCGGCGGCCGCCGCCGTGTAGAACGCAGGCCGCAGCAGCAGGTCTTCCGGCGGATAGCCGGACAGCGCGAGTTCGGGGGCGATCATCAGCTGCGCACCATCGTTGTGCGCGGCGCGAGCGGCCGCGACGATCCGCGCGACGTTGCCGGCGAAATCGCCGACGGTGACATTGATCTGGGCGAGAGCGAGTCGGGTCTTCATGACGGGATCGGCGCAGCCCGGCGGCGCGCCCTGAACGGCTGACGAAATCGCCCCGGACGCGGGCCACGACGGCACGCATCCGGCGGCATCCAACAGTACGGATTCACGCTTGAAACACGAACGCATCGATTATCGCACGGGCATCCTGTCGTCCCCCGCCGAGGTGCCGGCCGACGAATGGAACGCGCTGCTCGAGCGCGACGCGCAGCCGACACCGTTCCTGCGCCACGAATTCCTCGACGCGCTGCACGTCGCGCGCTGCGCGGTCGACGATACCGGCTGGTCGCCGCACTTCGTCACGCTGGCCGATGCGCGCACGGGCCGGCTCGCGGCGGCCGCCCCCGTCTATGCGAAGCAGCATTCGTACGGCGAATACGTGTTCGACTGGGCATGGGCCGACGCGTATCAGCGCAACGGCCTGTCCTACTACCCGAAGCTGCTGTGCGCCGTGCCGTTCACGCCCGTGCAGGGCACGCGCCTCCTCGCGGCCGACGACGACGCGCGTCGCCGGCTCGCGGCGACGCTGCTCGCGTTCGCCGAGCAGAGCGACGTGTCGTCGCTGCACGTGCTGTTCCCGACTGGCGACGAAGCGCGGCTGCTCGAATCGATGGGGATGATGCTGCGCGAAGGCGTGCAGTTCCACTGGCTCAACGACGGCTACCGCGACTTCGACGACTTCCTCGGCACGCTCGAGCAGAAGAAGCGCAAGAACATCCGCGCGGAACGGCGCAAGGTGCGCGATGCCGGCGTCACGTTCCGGCGGCTCACCGGCGACCGGATCACCGATGCCGACTGGCGCTTCTTCTCGCGCTGCTACCGGCAGACCTACCGCGAGCACTATTCGAGCCCGTACCTGAATCTCGACTTCTTTCGCACGATTGGCGCGACGATGCCGGAGAACCTGCTGCTCGTGATCGCCGAAGCCGACGGCCAGCCGATCGCGAGCTCGCTCGCCGTCTACCGGCGCGGCGCAAACGGCGGCGGCACGCTGTACGGCCGCTACTGGGGTGCACTCGAACACGTGCCCTGCCTGCATTTCGAAACGGCGTACTACCAGCTGCTCGAGTTCTGCATCGAAGCCGGGCTCGACACGTTCGAGGGCGGCGCGCAGGGCGAACACAAGCTCGCGCGCGGCTTCCTGCCGACCGTCACGCATTCCGCGCACTGGCTCGCGCATCCGGCGTTCTCCGATGCGGTCGCGCACTTTCTCGCACGCGAGACCGAGCATATCCACGCGTACGTCGACGAGTTGCGCGAGCACGATCCGTTCCGGCGCAGCACGTGACGACGCTCGCGCATCGCGTCTTTCGCGGCGGCCGCCGCCATTTCTGAGACACTGGCGGCTTCGCATCCCGCCGCCTTCCCATGTCCTGGTTTCTGTATCTGATCGAGTGCGCCGACGATAGCGTCTACACGGGGATCACGACCGACGTCGCCGCGCGCTTCGACGAGCACGCATCCGGCAAGGGCGCGCGCTATACGCGCTCGCGCAAGCCGCGCGCGGTGCTCGCGTCGTTCCCGCTGCCCGACCGGTCGATCGCATCGCGTGCCGAGTACTGGGTGAAGCGGCTCACGGCCGCGCAGAAGCGCGAGCTGGCGACCGGGATCCGGACGCTCGAGTCGGTGTTGCCGGCCGGCATGTCGATCGACGGGAGTGTGGAGGCGACCGGCGCGCAGGGCGGCTCGCGCGGGCGGAAGAAGACGAAGGGGAAGGAAAAACCCGCCGACGATGCGACGCGGCCTGCCGAAACGGAACGGCCCGTCAGGAAAGCCGCGAAGTCCGGTCGCGACGGGAAAGCGTCCGGATCGGCCAGGACCATGAAGTCGGGACAAGCCGCGCAGCAGGCGCCGGCGAAGGCCAAGGCCGCGCCCGCCAGCAGGCGTGCAAGGACCAGCGATGCTGCCGAAGTGAAGAAGACCGCATCGCGCGGCAAGTCGGCCACGAACGCGGCGCCGCAACGGAAAACACCGGCTCCAGGCGGGAAGTCCGTTACGGCCGGACGCACCGACACCACTTCCGCACCGGCGCGCGGCCGAGCATCGACAAGCAAGGGCGCCGTCGAAGCCGCAGCGGCGAGCGTCGCCGCTCCACGCCGCGCAACCGGCGCGAAACGGGCGAAGTCCGCACCGCGCGCTGCCGCCCTGCCCGCCCCCGCTCGAAAGAAAGCCGCCGCACGCGCCGCACCGCGCACAAAACAAAACCGCGCGGCCTCCTGAGGAGACACGCGCGGTTTCCGTTCCGAACGAACCGGCCGCGAGGCCGGCCAGCCGGCTTACTTCTTGTAGTTCGCGGCGCCGTCGGCAATTTCCTTGTGCGCGGCATCGATGCCGGCCCAGCCTTCGACCTTCACCCACTTGCCCTTCTCGAGCGCCTTGTACTGCTCGAAGAAGTGCTTGATCTGATCCTTCAGGTATTCGGGCACGTCGTCGATCGACTTCAGGTTCGCCGTCATCGGGCAGACCTTATCGTGCGGGACGGCGACGAGCTTCGCGTCGACGCCCGATTCGTCGGTCATCTGCAGCATGCCAAGCACGCGCGAACGCACGATCGAGCCGGCCAGCAGCGGGAACGGCGTGATCACCAGCACGTCGACCGGATCGCCGTCGCCCGACAGCGTCTGCGGAATGTAGCCGTAGTTCACCGGGTAGCGCATGCCGGTACCGATGAAGCGGTCGACGACGAGGAGACCCAGCTCCTTGTCTGCCTCGTACTTCACCGGATCGCTCTGCGCGGGGATCTCGATGATCACGTTGAAATCGTGCGGCAGGTCCTTGCCGGCCGGAACATGATTGAAGCTCATAGCGCTCTCTGTTGGTCGATGGGAATTCGGGACAGGGCGCCCGCGCCGATGCACCGCCGCGGGCGTCCCCGCAGGGAATGCGCCATTATAGCCAATCGACCGGTGGCGTCCGGATGACGATCGGCGCGATAATCGTTCCGGATGTCCGGCCACCGAACCACGGGCGACGTTGCATGTCGACCGCGAAGCATGGGACCCGAGTAAGGGCTAAAGCGCTAGCTCGGGGTCGACCGCGAAGCATGGGACCCGAGTAAGCGCTAAAGCGCTAACTCGGGGTCGACAGGAGCAGGCATGGAAGAAGCGAAGCACTTCATCGCGGGCGAATGGACGTTGCCCGCGCAACTGGAGACGATCCCGGTCGTCGATCCCTCCGACGGCCAGCCGTTCGCGACGATCGCACGCGGCACGGCGCCCGACATCGAGCGCGCGGTCGCCGCGGCCCGCGACGCATTCGCAGGCCCGTGGGGCGCGGCGAGCGCCGCCGAGCGCGGCCGCGTGCTGATGCGGCTGTCGGCGCGCATCGCCGACCATCTCGAGGAACTCGCGACGATCGAGGCGCGCGACACCGGCAAACCGCTGAAGCAGGCGCGCGCCGACGCCGCCGCGCTCGCACGCTACTTCGAGTTCTACGCGGGCGCCGCCGACAAGCTGCACGGCGAGACCCTCCCCTATCAGGCCGGCTATACGGTGCTGACCGTGCGCGAGCCGCACGGCGTCACCGGCCACATCGTGCCGTGGAACTACCCGATGCAGATCTTCGGGCGCAGCGTCGGCGCGGCGCTCGCGGCGGGCAACGCATGCGTCGTGAAGCCGGCCGAGGATGCATGCCTGTCGGTGCTGCGCGTCGCCGAGCTGGCCGCCGAAGCCGGGCTGCCGGCCGGTGCGCTGAATATCGTCACCGGCTACGGCCATGAAGCGGGCGCCGCGCTCGCGCGCCATCCCGGCATCGACCACATCTCGTTTACGGGCTCGCCCGCGACCGGCAAGCTGGTCACGCAGATGGCCGCCGAGAACCACGTGCCCGTCACGCTCGAGCTCGGCGGCAAGTCGCCGCAGATCGTGTTCGCCGACGCCGACCTCGAAGCGGCGCTGCCCGTGCTCGTGTCGGCGATCGTGCAGAACGGCGGGCAGACCTGCTCGGCCGGCAGCCGCGTGCTGATCGAACGCGCGGTCTACGAGCCGCTCGTCGAACGGCTCGCCACCGCCTTCAACGGGCTGCGGGTCGGCCCGAGCCGCGCGGATCTCGACTGCGGCCCGCTGATCAACGCGAAGCAGCAGCAGCGCGTGTGGGATTTCCTGTCCGACGCGCAGCACGACGGCATTCCGATGGCCGCGCACGGCCAGGTCGTCGCCGATGCGCCCGAGAGCGGCTTCTACCAGGCGCCCGCGCTGCTGCGCGACGTGCCGCCGTCGCACCGGCTCGCGCAGGAAGAAGTGTTCGGCCCGGTGCTCGCCGCGATGCGGTTCGTCGACGAAGACGAAGCGGTCGCGCTCGCGAACGGCACACCGTACGGCCTCGTCGCGGGCATCTGGACCCGCGACGGCGCTCGCCAGCTGCGTCTCGCGCGGCGCCTGCGCGCAGGGCAGGTGTTCATCAACAATTACGGCGCAGGCGGCGGCGTCGAGCTGCCGTTCGGCGGCGTCGGCCACTCGGGCCACGGCCGCGAGAAAGGCTTCGAGGCGCTGTACGGCTTCACCGCGCTGAAGACGATCGCGATCCGGCACGGCTGAACCAGGCGAACCCGGCCGGCAACCGCCGGCCGCGCGCCGAAACACCATGCACTCTTCCAACACAGGAGACACACCATGCGGTTGAGCGGCAAGACGGCCATCGTCACGGGCGGCGGTTCGGGCTTCGGCGAAGGCATCGCGAAGACCTATGCGCGCGAAGGCGCGAACGTCGTCGTCAACGATCTGAACGGCGCGGCGGCCGAGCGCGTCGCGAGCGAGATCGCGCTGGCAGGCGGCAAGGCGATCGCGGTCGCGGGCGACGTGTCGAAGGACGCCGACTGGCGCGCGCTGCTACAGGCCGCGCTCGACGATTTCCATTCGGTGCAGATCGTCGTGAACAACGCGGGCACCACGCACCGCAACAAGCCGGTGCTCGACGTGACGGAAGCCGAGTTCGATCGCGTGTACGCCGTCAACATGAAGAGCCTGTTCTGGAGCGTGCAGACCTTCGTTCCGTATTTCCGCTCGCAGGGCGGCGGCGTGTTCGTGAACGTCGCGTCGACGGCCGGCGTGCGGCCGCGCCCGGGCCTCGTCTGGTACAACAGCACGAAGGGCGCGATGATCACCGCGAGCAAGTCGCTCGCGGCCGAGCTCGGCGCCGACCGGATCCGCGTGAACTGCATCAACCCGGTGCTCGGCGAGACGGGCCTGATGACCGAGTTCATGGGCTGCGAGGACACGCCGGAGAATCGCCGACGGTTCCTGGCGACGATTCCGCTCGGCCGCTTCTCGACGCCGCAGGACATCGCGAACGCGGCCCTTTACCTCGCATCCGACGACGCCGAGTTCATCACCGGCGTCTGCCTCGAAGTCGACGGCGGGCGCTGCATCTAGCCGCACGACCGCAATCGCGCCGCGCCGGCATCGCCGGCCGGCGCCGCATCCACGCATCGGCATTGCTCGCACGACACCGGATCGGGCGCCTGCGCACCCGCTCCGGCCCATGACAAGACAAGATATAAGGAGACAACATGGCAACATCGGCGCAATCGCTGCCGGGCTCGTCCGGCGCATTCGAGGAAGCGACCTACCGCAAGGTGTCGTGGCGGCTCACGCCGCTCCTGTTGCTGTGCTACGTGGTCGCGTATCTCGACCGCGTGAACGTCGGCTTCGCGAAGCTGCAGATGGCGAGTGACCTGAATCTCAGCGACACCGTCTACGGGCTCGGCGCCGGGATCTTCTTCTTCGGCTACTTCCTGTTCGAAGTCCCGAGCAACATCATCCTGCACAAGGTCGGCGCGCGCGTGTGGATCGCGCGGATCATGGCGACGTGGGGCGTGATCTCGATCCTGACGATGTTCGTCACGACGCCCGCGATGTTCTACGTGATGCGCTTCCTGCTCGGCGTCGCCGAAGCCGGCTTCTTCCCCGGCGTGATCCTGTACCTCACGTACTGGTATCCCGCGCACCGGCGCGGCCGGATGACGACGTTCTTCATGACCGCCGTCGCGCTGTCCGGCGTGATCGGCGGACCGATCTCGGGCTTCATCCTGAAGGCGTTCAACGGCGTGAGCGGCTGGCACGGCTGGCAATGGCTGTTCCTGCTCGAAGGAATCCCGTCGGTGCTGGCCGGCGTGCTCGTGTTCTTCTCGCTCGACGACCGGATCTCGAAAGCGAATTGGCTCACCAACGAAGAAAAGGCGCTGCTCGCGCGCAACGTCGACGCCGAGGAAGCGACCAAGGAAGACCTGCCGCTCGGCGCGGTGATGGCGAGCCCGCGCGTGTGGCTGATGGCGCTCATCTATTTCTCGTTCGTGATGGGGCTGTACGGCGTCGGCTTCTGGCTGCCGACGATCATCAAGGCAACCGGCGTGACCGATACCTTCACGATCGGCCTGCTGTCCGCGATTCCGTATGCGGCGGCGGTGGTCGCAATGATCCTGATCGCGCGCAGCGCGGACAAGCGGCGCGAGAGACGCTGGCACCTTGCGATTCCGGCCGCGTTCGGTGCGCTCGGGCTCGTGCTGTCGGTGATCTGGGCGCACCAGACGGCGCTCGCGATGCTCGGCCTCACGCTCGCGACGATGGGCATCCTGACGACGCTGCCGCTGTTCTGGAGCCTGCCGACCGCGTTCCTCGGCGGCGCGGCGGCCGCGGCCGGCATCGCGATGATCAACTCGATCGGCAACCTCGCAGGCTTCCTGAGCCCGTACATGATGGGCTGGCTCAAGCAGGCGACGGGCGCCAACGACGCGGGCATGTACATGCTCGCTGGTTTCCTCGTGCTCGGCGGGCTGCTCGCGCTGTCGGTGCCGAAGCGGCTCGTCGACAAGTGACGCGACGCACCGCGATGTCGTTCTTCGCGAGCGAGGACGACCTGCGCCGGCTCGGCGCGTAGCGCATCCGGGCCGGCCAGCAAGGCTGGCATCGAACAAAAAAATGCCCCGAAGGCCATCCGGCGTTCGGGGCATTTCCGCGTGCGGCGCACGAGCGCCGCCGCGTCAGACCACGGTGATCGCGAGCGCGCTTTCGCGGTAGTGCTTCGCCGCCTTGTCGGTTTCGCCGAGATGCTCGAACAGGCGTGCGAGCGCGCGATGCGCACGCACCTTCAGCGCCTCGTTGTCGGCCTGCTTCAGCGCCGCCTCGAGGAACGACTGCGCCTTGCCCCACAGCTGCTGCTGCTGGCAGAGGCGGCCGAGCGCGAACAGCAGGTCGGCATCTTCCGGGTGATCCTTCTTCCACCCCTCGGCCTTCTGGATCAGCGGCAGCGCATCGCCGCCGGCCGTATCCGGATAGCGGCGCAGCAGCCGCGCATCCCAGTTGTGCGCGAGCGCTTCCTCGACGATGCGGCGCGCTTCGGTGCGGCGCTCGAGCGGCACCAGCAGCTCGGCCGCGAGATCGGCGAGGCGCGGCGACTGCCGCTCGAGCGGCGACAACGACTGCCACACCTCGAGCAGCGCGTCCGGGTCGTGCCGGCGTTCGCGCAGCAGGTTCTCCGCCGCCTGCTGGCGCAGCCGCACGGCTGCGGCCGGATGCAACGCCTCGCGCTTCTCGAGCGCCTTCGCGAGCTTCAGCACCTCGGCCCAGTTCTTCAACTGCTGCTGCGCACGCAGTGCGACCTGCTGCGCATGGATGCGCTTGCCGCCCGCCTGCAGGTCGGCCAGCGCGGCGAGCGCGCCGTCGGCATCGCGTGCATCCGCGCGCATGTCGGCCGCGGCGAGCAGCCGGGCATCCTGCCATTCGGGCGCGTCGACCTTCGACAGCCAGTCGTCGCGGCGCGTGTACTCGTGCATCCGGTGCGCAGCGGTCGCCGCGACGAGACTCGCGGCGCCCTGGTTCGCATCGACCGCGAGCGCGTCGCGCGCGGCCTTCTCGGCGCGCGAGAAACGCCCTGCGTACAGGTTCGCGATCGCATCGCGCAGCGACGCCTGCGCCTTCTCGTTGCGCGAACGCGCACGATACGCGGCGACCCGCTGCGGCATGCGCCAGATGTTGCGCACGATGCGCAGCAGCGCGTACATGACGATGAACAGCACGACGATGGCGATCACGAACAGGTTCAGCGACACGTCGATCCGGTACGGCGGATAGACGAGCAGCACCTGCCCCGCGTCGAAACGGCCCACGGTGGCGAGTCCCGCGGCGATCGCGAACAGGATCGCGAGCCAGACGATTCCTCGAAGCGTCATCGTTACCCCCGGCTCTTGAACTGCTGAACGGCGTTCAGGCTCGTGTTCAGGTTCGGCACCGCGACCGTCAGCGATGCGCCGTCGACCTGCTTGAGCAGATCCTCGACGGACTGCGTGTCCTTCGAGGCCTGGTCGAAATACTTGCCGAGCGAGGCCTGCGCGGCGTGCAGGTCGGCCTTCATCGCGCCGTCGTTGCGCGCGAGCAGCGACAGCCGTGCGGTAAGCAGGCGCAGCTTCACGTTCTCACGCACGAAGTAGCCCTGGTCGGGCGATGCGAGCATCGCGTCGGCATTGTCGATCCGGCGCACCTGCACGAGGCCCTTCAGCTGCTGGCCGAGGCCGGCCGAAAAGTCATGCCACCACACCTTCCAGCGCGGCTCGCCAGCCGTGGCCGCAGCCGACGACGCGGCGGCATCGGGCTCGGCCTTCGGCGCCGCGTGCGGAACGATCGCCTCGCCCGACAGCGGCAGCGCGTCGATCTTCGCGATCGCGTCGTCGAGCTTGATCGCGAGGCCGGTGAGATCGGCCGACGGTGCGGCCTTCAGCTTCTCGATGTCCTGCGCGAGCGCCTTGCGCACCGTGACGGCCTGCGCGCTCTGCGACGTCGCGAGGCGCGCGTCGGCATTCTGCAGCGCGATCAGCGCGAGCTGCGTGTTGCCGGTCAGCTGCAGCTGCTGGCTCGCGCTCGACAGCATCTGGTCGACTTCCTCGAGCATCCACGCGTCGCGGTTGCGCGACAGGTCCTGGTATTGCTGCTGCAGCGCCTGCTGCGCGCTTTGCGCGTCGGCGAGCTTGCCGTCGAGCTGCGCGAGCTGCGTGTCGACCTGATGCGTGCTCGCGAGCGCCTGCTCGGTCTTCATGCGGGTTTCGGCCGTTTGCGCGTCGAGCGCCTTCTGGCGCGCGACGAACGAATCGTCGAGCCGGTCGACCTTGCGGTTCAGCGCGTAGCCGCCGACGCCCGCCGCGCAGCCGAGCACGACGACGACGAACCACAGCACCGCGCTGCCGCCGCGGCGCGCGGGCGGTTCGGACGCCATGTAGGCGGGGCGGGACGGCGGTGCGGATGCAGCGGCCGGCTGGGAAGCGACGCTTTTGGAATCGTTGGTATCTGTCATGCGTTTAGTCACCGGTGCGGCTGTCGCCGGTTGGACGGCCTCGTCGGCCATCGTTCGAAACGCGCGGACGATGCGCTCATCGCCCGCGCCGGTCAGCGTAATCCTATCAAAACCCAATGCGCGCGCGGTCTGCTCGATGCGCGGGTGCGGCGTCACGAGCGGCGCATGCTTGAGCGCTTCGATCTCGGCGTCGTTCAGGTGCGTGCGTGCGAGTTCGTGCAGGTTGCGCACGCCTTCCGAGCTCGTGACGAGCCACGCGTGCGGCGCGCCGGCGAGCAGCGCGTGCACGCGCTCCCACGTGCCGACGCGCGGCTCGGGCACGACGCGCCGGTACGCGGCGACCAGCGTGACGTCTGCGCCGGCTTCGCGCAGCCGCTCGGCGAGCCATTCGCGCCCGCCGTCGCCGCGCACGATCAGCACGCGCTTGGCCGCAAGCGCCTGCGCGCCGCCGAACGCGGCCTCGATGCTCGCGAACAGGTTTTCCGAATCGTAATGCGGGACGCCGCCGTCGGCGGGCGCCTGCGGCGCGATCACGCGATACGCGGGCGCCGCGATCCCGTGGCGCTCGAGCGCCGCGACGCTGCCGGGACCGACGACGCCGACCGGCAGCGCATTCGGCCAGATCGCGCCGTACAGCGCGAGCGCGCGGTCGATCGCGTTCGGCGACACGAAGATCACGAGCGCGTAATCCGCGAGCGCCGCGAATGCGGCGTCGAGCGGCGCCGGATCGTCGACCGGCGCGATGTCGATCAGCGGGAATTCGAGCACGTCGCAACCAGCCTCGGCCAGCTGCGCCGCGAGCGCGGCCGACTGGCCGTCCGGGCGCGTCAGGACAGCGGTGAACGCGCGCGCGCGGCCCGCCATCAGGCGTCGCCCTTGCCGGCCCGCGAGCCGGCGAGCAGGGCGTTGACGATGTCGAGCGCGCCCTGCGCCTCGAGCTCGTCGGACACCGCACGGCCGAGCGCGAGCGCATCGGCGACGGTGACGACGGCAGCGCACTCCTCGGCCGTCAGCACGCGCTGGCCGTCGGTCGTCGACACGCGGCCCGTCAGGTACAGCTCGCCTGCACGCCACACCGCGTGCGCGGCGAGCGGCACCTCGCAGCTGCCGCCGAGCGCGCGCGACACCATCCGCTCGGCTTCGACCGCGAGCGCGGTCTGCGAATCGTGCAGCGGCGCGAGCCACGCGGCGACGTCCGCGCGGTGCGCGGCGATTTCGATGCCGAGCGCGCCCTGGCCGGCGGCCGGCGGGCTGTCCTCGACGTCGATCAGTGCACGGATTCGCGTTTCGAGACCGAGGCGCTTCAGGCCGGCGGCCGCGAGAATGATCGCCGCGTAGTCGCCGCGATCGAGCTTCGACAGGCGCGTGTCGAGGTTGCCGCGCAGCGGCAGCACGTTCAGGTGCGGATAACGCGCGCGCAGCATCGCCTCGCGGCGCAGGCTCGACGTGCCGACGACGGCGCCGGCCGGCAGCGCGTCGAGCGACGCATAGTCGTTCGACACGAACGCGTCGCGCGGATCCTCGCGCTCCATGATCGCGGCAAGCGCGAAGCCGTCGGGCAGCGCCATCGGCACGTCCTTCAGCGAATGCACGGCCAGGTCGGCGCGGCCGTCGGCGAGCGCATTCTCCAGCTCCTTGACGAACAGGCCCTTGCCGCCGACCTTCGACAGCGTACGATCGAGAATCTGATCGCCACGGGTCGTCATCCCGAGGATTTTCACGTCACAAGCTGGATATAATTTGCGCAGCGCATCACGCACATGTTCGGCTTGCCACATCGCCAGGCGGCTCTCGCGCGAAGCAATCGTCAGCGTAACGGGGGCTTGTGCCGAACGCGGCCCGGCCGAAAAGGTCTCGGAATTCATTGCTGGAACATCGAAGGACGGGATTGAAGATCGAACAATGGTAGCACGCACGCTTCGGCCCGCCCCGGCCCGGAGCCTGCTCCCGCCGCGCTTTGGCGCGGGCGGCGATACCGGTGCGCGGATGTGCCGCACGTAGCTGGTTGCTTGAACGCAGTTCCCGTAGTCCCCGCAGTCCCTTTTGACTCGAGCTTTCCCAAGGAAACCCATCGTGAAGTCTTCCGGATCGGCGCGTACGACGCGCCGCAATGCTGCCTTGCCCTCCTCCGACGCCCAGACGGGCACCCTCGCCACCGCCGCGAACGGCCGTGCGAAAACGGCAACGAAACCGAAAGACCCGATACGCCAGACAAAACGCGTGACCAAGACCGCCGGCCCGGCTGCCCGCACGGCCGGTGCATCGAAGCCCGGCGCACGCACGCGCGAGGACAAGGACGGCCCGCTGTTCGAGGACATCCGCTTCCTCGGCCGCCTGCTCGGCGACGTGGTGCGCGAACAGGAAGGCGACACCGTGTTCGACGTCGTCGAAACGATCCGCCAGACCGCGGTGAAGTTTCGCCGCGAGGACGACAGCGAAGCCGCGCAGACGCTCGAGAAGAAGCTGCGCAAGCTGACGCCGGAGCAGACGGTGAGCGTCGTGCGCGCGTTCAGCTATTTCTCGCACCTCGCGAACATCGCGGAAGACCGCCACCACAACCGTCGCCGCCGCATCCACGCGCTGGCCGGCTCCGCGTCGCAGCCCGGCACCGTCGCGTACGCGCTCGAACAGCTGAAGACGACCGGCAACGCGTCGAAGCGCCTGCTGCAGCGCTTCTTCGACGATGCGCTGATCGTGCCGGTGCTGACCGCGCACCCGACCGAAGTGCAGCGCAAGAGCATCCTCGACGCGCAGCACGACATCGCGCGCCTGCTCGCCGAACGCGACCAGCCGCTGACCGCGCGCGAACGCTCGTACAACGAATCGATGCTGCGTGCGCGCGTGACCGCGCTGTGGCAGACCCGCATGCTGCGCGACTCGCGCCTGACGGTCGGCGACGAGATCGAGAACGCGCTGTCGTACTACCGCGCGACGTTCCTCGACGAACTGCCGGCGCTGTACGGCGACATCGAGGCGGCGCTCGCCGAACACGGCCTGTCCGCGCGCGTGCCGGCGTTCTTCCAGATGGGCAGCTGGATCGGCGGCGATCGCGACGGCAACCCGAACGTGACCGCCCCGACGCTCGAAGAAGCGATCAACCGCCAGGCCGCGGTGATCTTCGAACACTATCTGGAACAGGTGCACAAGCTCGGCGCCGAGCTGTCGGTGTCGAACCTGCTGGTCGGCGCGAACGACGCGGTGAAGGCACTCGCCGCCGCATCGCCCGACCAGTCGCCGCACCGCGTCGACGAACCGTATCGCCGCGCGCTGATCGGCATCTACACGCGGCTGGCCGCAAGCGCGCGCGTGCGGCTCGGCGAAGGCACGGTGCCGGTGCGCAGCGCGGGCCGCGGCGCACCGCCCGTGCGGGCGATTCCGTATGCGGATTCCGAAGCGTTCGTCGCGGACCTGAAGGTATTGACCGCGTCGCTCGAAGAGCACCACGGCGCGTCGCTTGCCGCACCGCGCCTCACGCCGCTCGTGCGCGCGGCCGAGGTGTTCGGCTTCCATCTCGCGAGCATCGACCTGCGCCAGAGCTCCGACATCCACGAGGCCGTGGTCGCCGAACTGTTCGCGCGCGCCGGCGTACAGGCCGACTATTCCTCGCTCTCCGAGGACGACAAGCTGATCGCGCTGCTTGCCGCGCTTGCCGATCCGCGCCCGCTGCGCTCGCCGTACATCGAGTACTCGGCACTCGCGCAAAGCGAGCTCGGCGTGTTCGAGAAGGCACGCGAGGTGCGGGCGCAATTCGGCCCGCGTGCGGCGCGCAACTACATCATTTCGCACACCGAGACGGTCAGCGACCTCGTCGAAGTGCTGCTGCTGCAGAAGGAAACGGGCCTGCTCGAAGGCGCGCTCGGCAGCAATGCGAAGAACGGCCTGATGGTGATCCCGCTGTTCGAGACGATTCCCGACCTGCGCGACGCCGCTCGCATCATGCGCGAATACTTCGCGCTGCCGGGCATCGACGCGCTGATCGCGCACCAGGGCGCCGAGCAGGAAGTGATGCTCGGCTACTCGGACAGCAACAAGGACGGCGGCTTCCTGACGTCGAACTGGGAGCTGTATCGCGCCGAACTCGCGCTCGTCGACCTGTTTCGCGAACGCAAGATCACGCTGCGCCTGTTCCACGGCCGCGGCGGCACGGTCGGCCGCGGGGGTGGCCCGACCTACCAGGCGATCCTGTCGCAGCCGCCGGGCACCGTGAACGGCCAGATCCGCCTGACCGAACAGGGCGAGGTGATCGCCAGCAAGTTCGCGAACCCCGAGATCGGCCGTCGCAACCTCGAGACGGTGGTCGCCGCGACGCTCGAAGCGTCGCTGCTGCCGCAGTCGAACGCGCCCGCGCAACTGCCCGCGTTCGAGGCCGCGATGCAGACGCTGTCCGACGCCGCGATGGCGTCGTATCGCGCGCTCGTCTATGAAACGCCCGGCTTCACCGACTACTTCTTCTCGTCGACGCCGATCACCGAGATCGCCGAGCTGAACATCGGCAGCCGCCCGGCCTCGCGCAAGCTGCAGGATCCGAAGAACCGCAAGATCGAAGACCTGCGCGCGATTCCGTGGGGCTTCTCGTGGGGTCAGTGCCGGCTGCTGCTGACGGGCTGGTACGGCTTCGGCAGCGCGGTGAGCGCGTATCTCGACGGCGCGCAGGACGCGGCCGAACGCACGAAGCGCGTGACGCTGCTCAGGAAGATGAACAAGACCTGGCCGTTCTTCGCGCACCTGCTGTCGAACATGGACATGGTGCTCGCGAAGACCGATCTCGCGGTTGCGTCGCGCTATGCGCAGCTGGTCGCCGACCGCAAGCTGCGCAAGCACGTGTTCGAGCGGATCGTCGCCGAATGGGAGCGTACGTCGCAGGCGCTCGCGGAAATCACCGGGCACGAAGGCCGCCTCGCGACCAACCCGCTGCTCGCGCGCTCGATCAAGAACCGCTTCCCGTATCTCGATCCGCTGAACCACCTGCAGGTCGAGCTGATCAAGCGTCACCGCGCGGGCGATACGAACGCGCGGCTGCGCCGCGGGATTCACCTGACCATCAACGGGATCGCGGCCGGCCTGCGCAACACGGGCTGATCCGCACGCGGCGCGGGGCTGCCCCGCGCCGCGCCGGCATCGCAAAACGAAAGCCGTGAAACGAAAGCCGTGATACGCAATTCATGCGTATCGCGGCTTTTTTCATCGAGAGGAGCGAAAGCAGCGGCCGACGCGCCGCATGCTCACTGCGCGTCGATCAGCAACGCGTCATGCTCGAACGACCCGTCCGGCTGCACCGCGTAGTAGCCGCGCACCTCGTCGGGTGCATGCGCCCACAGCGCGCGGATGCCCGCGACGCTGTCGGCCGGCGTGCGGATCCGCTCGACCCACGTATCGAAATCGATCGGCAGGCGCCAGCGGCGCTGCACCTTCGCGTCGAACCCGGCGCCGCGGAACATCGCGAGCCATTCGTCGGCGCGGTAGTCGCGCACGTGCGACGCGTCGCGCAGCACTTCCGCGGCCTGCAGATACGTGTCGAGCAGCGGGTGGTCGTTGCCCGCGATGTCGATCATCAGCACGCGGCCGCCCGGCTTCAGCACGCGGCGCACTTCGGCGAGCGCCGCGCGCACGTCGTGCCAGTGGTGCGCGCTCATCCGGCTGACCACCCAGTCGAAGGTGCCTGCGTCGAATGGCAGCCGCTCGGCCGGGCCTTGCTGCGTGCGGATGTTCGCAAGCCCGCGCTCGCGCGCGGCGGCGTCGACGGTCGCGAGCATCGGCGCGGCGAGATCGTAGGCGACCACATCGCGCACGTGCGGCGCGACCGCGAAGCTCGCGTGGCCCGCGCCGCAGCCGAGATCGAGCACCGCGCCGTCGGGCGTCGCGCGCACGGCGTCGCCCAGCGCCTGCAGGTCGGCGCCCGTCGCATGGACCGTGCTCGTCAGGTAGGCGGCGGCCGTCGTGCCGAATGCGTCGGCGACCTGGTCGTGGTGTTTCATCGTTCGCTCCTTCGTTGGGTGGGGCGCTCGCTGCCTGCCAGCGCGCGAATCGCTACAATAGGGCCGCGCTTGTACCAGTACAAGTTAAGCAGTTATTCTGGTATTTGTTACACCTGCCTGATCGCTGCCCCGATCCGTGTCGTGCATCCCGTGCATCCCGCGCGTCCTTTTTTGTCGTTTCAGCCGTTTTCGCATGAACCAGCCGTCTTCCGCCCCCACCCCGCCGCTCGACGCCACGCCCGCCCGCGCGCTCGGCGAATTCATCCGCGCGCACCGCGAACGGCTGTCGCCGCAGGCCGTCGGCCTGCCGCCCGGCCCGCGCCGCCGCACGCCNGGCNTGCGGCGCGAGGAAGTCGCGCAGCTGTGCGGAGTCAGCCCGACCTGGTACACGTGGATCGAACAGGGTCGCCCGGTGTCGGCGTCGGCCGACGCGCTCGCGCGGATCGCCGTCGCGCTGCAGCTGTCGAAGGCCGAACGCGCGTACCTGTTCGAGCTGGCCGCGCAGCGTGATCCGGCCGAGCCCGACGTCGCGGCCGGCGACCTGCCGCCGACGCTCGCGGCAACCGTCGCCGCGATCGCCACGCCCGCTTACGTGCTCGACCGGCAATGGAACGCGCTCGCGTGGAACGCACCGGCCGCCGCGCTGTTCGCGGGCTGGCTCGACGGCGAGCATGACCGCAATCTGCTGCGCTTCACGTTCATGGCACCGGCCGCGCGCACGCTGATCGTCGACTGGGAAACCCGCGCGCGGCGGCTCGCGGCCGAATTCCGCGCGGACTCGATCCGCCACCTCGCCGACGCGCCGACCCGCGCGCTGATCGACGCGCTGATGGCCGGCAGCGACGCGTTCGCGCAATACTGGGCGTCACAGGACGTGTTCGAGCGCGAAGGCGGCCTGCGCGAGTTCGACCATCCGGCCGACGGCCGCCTCGTGTACCAGCAGATCACGCTGAAACCCGCGCACCGCGAGGACCTGAAGCTCGTCGTACTCGTGCGCGACTAGGGCCCGTTCCCGCCGGTAACGGGGACAGGCGCCGCGGACGGCCCGCGCCGGCGAAGGCCGGCGGCCGGGCCCGCGAATGTTAGAATCGCGGGATTCCCTCGGCGGCGTACGCCGCCCAACTCCCCTTCGAAGAATCGCCATGACGTCCCAACTGCACAAAAAGGGCGAGGCCTGGTCGGCCCGCTTCTCGGAACCGATGTCGGAGCTGGTCAAGCGCTACACGTCGTCGGTGTTTTTCGACAAGCGCCTCGCGCTCGTCGATATCGCCGGCTCGCTCGCGCACGCGAGCATGCTCGCGGCGCAGAAGATCATCAGCGCCGACGACCTCGCCGCGATCGAACGCGGGATGACGCAGATCAAGGGCGAGATCGAGCGCGGCGAATTCGAATGGCAGCTGGATCTCGAGGACGTCCACCTGAACATCGAGGCGCGCCTGACCGCGCTGATCGGCGACGCCGGCAAGCGCCTGCACACGGGCCGCTCGCGCAACGACCAGGTCGCGACCGACATCCGTCTGTGGCTGCGCGGCGAAATCGACCGCATCGGCGGCCTGCTGAACGACCTGCGCGGCGCGCTGGTCGACCTCGCGGAAAAGAACGCGGACACGATCATGCCGGGCTTCACGCACCTGCAGGTCGCGCAGCCGGTCACGTTCGGCCATCACCTGCTCGCGTACGTCGAGATGTTCACGCGCGACGCGGAACGCATGCGCGACTGCCGCACCCGCGTGAACCGCCTGCCGCTCGGCGCGGCCGCGCTCGCGGGCACCAGCTACCCGATCGACCGTCACGCGGTGGCGAAGACGCTCGGCTTCGACGGCATCTGCGCGAACTCGCTCGACGCGGTGTCGGATCGCGACTTCGCGATCGAGTTCACGGCCGCATCCGCGCTCGTGATGACGCACGTGTCGCGCTTCTCCGAGGAACTCGTGCTGTGGATGAGCCCGCGCGTCGGCTTCATCGACATCGCCGACCGCTTCTGCACCGGCAGCTCGATCATGCCGCAGAAGAAGAACCCGGACGTGCCCGAGCTCGCGCGCGGCAAGACGGGCCGCGTGAACGGCCACCTGATGGCGCTCCTCACGCTGATGAAGGGCCAGCCGCTCGCGTACAACAAGGACAACCAGGAAGACAAGGAACCGCTGTTCGACACGGTCGACACCGTTGCCGACACGCTGCGGATCTTCGCCGAGATGGTCGCGGGCATCACCGTGAAGCCGGACGCGATGCGCGCGGCCGCGCTGCAGGGCTTCTCGACCGCCACCGACCTCGCCGACTACCTCGTGAAGCGCGGGCTGCCGTTCCGCGACGCGCACGAAGCCGTCGCGCACGCAGTGAAGATCTGCGACGACCGCGGCATCGACCTGGCCGACCTGACGCTCGACGAAATGAAGCAGGAACTGCCGAACGTCGCGCATCTGATCGGCGACGACGTGTTCGGCTACCTGACGCTCGAAGGTTCGGTCGCAAGCCGCAACCACCCGGGCGGCACCGCGCCCGATCAAGTGCGTGCGGCCATCAAGGCTGCCCGCGCCGCGCTCGGCAAGTAAGCCTGCCGTCACGGACGGACACCTTCGGCGTCCGTTGTTCATTCGTTCATTCGGGCGGCCGCCGTGCCGCCCGTCGCCTTCCCCGCATCCCGGATACCGCCGATGACCTTCTCCGCCGCGCTCTTCGACATGGACGGCCTGCTCGTCGATTCCGAGCGGACCATCATGAACACGTGGATCGACGTGTCGAACGCACACGGCGTCACGTTGACCGAGATCGACTACCTGCAGATCGTCGGCCGCTCGTTCGCCGAAGGCCAGGTGATTCTCGCGCGGCTGATCGGCGACGCCGACACGTTCGACGCCGTGCGCATCCGCGTGCGCGAGCATCTCGCCGCGCCCGAACCCCATCCGAAGTTTCCGCTGAAGTCCGGCGCGCTTGCGCTGCTCGAGGCGCTCGCGCAGGCCGGCATTCCGTGCGCGGTCGCGTCGTCGTCCGCGCAGGACGTGATCCGTGCGCGGCTCGACGCGGTCGGCGTGCTGCCGTTCTTCCGCGCGATCGCGGGCGGTGACGAAGTCGCGCGCGGCAAACCCGACCCGGCCGTGTACCGGCTCGCGGCCGAACGCCTCGGCGTGCCGGCGCACGCGTGCGTCGCGTTCGAGGACAGCGACTTCGGCGCGCAGTCGGCCGCCGGCGCCGGCGCATCGGTCGTCACCGTGCCCGACCTGAAGGCACCGACGCCCGAGATCGTCGCGCTGAGCCTGCACGTGCTCGCGTCGCTCGACGATGCGGTCGCGCTTGTGCCGTCGTGGTTCGGCCGTCTGGACACGCAGCAACCCGCGTAAGCGCCGCACGCGGCGCACCCAATGCAAACGGGCACCCGAGGGTGCCCGTTTTGCGTTGCCGCGCCGGATGACCGGCGTCGCGGCGATCCCTACTTGTTGCCGGCCGTCTCCGACAGCCGCTTCATCGTCGCGATGCGCGCGCCGATCAGGTCGACGCGTCCGTCCTCGCCGACGAGCGGCGCCGTCGCATCGCGGAACGCGACCCACGCGCGTTGCGCGCGCGCGAGCGTCGCGGCCGAATGAGCGGGCATCTTGCGACGCAGCTTCTGGTAGTAGCGGTTCAGATCGAACAGCGCATGCTCACACGCGGCATCCTGCACGCACGGCCGCACGCGGCCGATCACCGGATCGCGCGGTGCGGCGCTCGCCGATTTCGCGCCGGCAGCGGCGGCCGCGCCCGGCGCCGCATTCGCGCCGCCCTGGGCACCACCCTGCGCACCGCTCGTGGCCGCGACCGGCACGGCGGCAGGCGGCGGCGCATAGCGGTCGGCCGCCGCGCGCAGCGCCAGCGCGCGATCGCGCACCGGCTGCAGTTGCATGTCGGCGCTCGACATCGCGTACGAGGTGCCGCGCGTCGTGTCGTACACGGCCTTCAGTAGCTGAATTTCATCCTTGCGCCACGTGACCCAGTGGCGCTGGCTGTCCTGCCAGCCGCGCTTCGCATCGGCCGGCGCATTGTTCGACAGGCGCTGGTACGCGCCGTCCATCACCGCCTGCCACTGCTGCTGCGTCTCGCCCATGCACTGGATCTGGCCGGCCGGCGACGACCGGTCGCGCCGCGCGAGGCACTGCCGCATCGCGACGTCGATCGGGTCGGCCGCCGCCACTTCCGCATGCGCGACATTCAGCCCCGCCGGCCCTGCCGACCAGCTCGCCCAGACGACGAGCGCGGCCAGCGCCGTGCGCATCGCCCGGATTCGTCTCTGCGTCGCCATCAGTCGCGCACGCAATCGACGAAGTACTCGACGCGACCGTTCACTTCTTCCGCGACGAGACCGTGGATGTCGGTATGGAAACCCGGGAAGCGCTCGTTGAAGTCGCGCGCGAACCGCAGGTAGTTCACGATCGTCTTGTTGAAGCGCTCGCCCGGGATCAAGAGCGGAATGCCCGGCGGGTACGGCGTCAGCAGGATGCTCGTCACGCGGCCTTCGAGCTCGTCGAGCGGCACGCGGTCGATCTTGCGGTGCGCGAGCTTCGCGAACGCGTCCGACGGCTTCATCGCCGGCTCCATGTCCGACAGGTACATCTCCGTCGTCAGGCGCGCGATGTCGTTCGCACGGTACACGTCGTGGATCTGTGTGCACAGGTCGCGCAGGCCGACGCGCTCGTAGCGCGGATGCTGCGCGACGAATTCCGGCAGCACGCGCCACAGCGGCTGGTTGTTGTCGTAGTCGTCCTTGAACTGCTGCAGCTCGGTCACCATCGAGTTCCAGCGGCCCTTCGTGATGCCGATCGTGAACATGATGAAGAACGAGTACAGGCCGGTCTTCTCGACGATGATCCCGTGCTCGGCCAGGTACTTCGTGACGATCGCGGCCGGAATGCCCGTCTCGCCGAACTCGCCGTCGACGTCGAGCCCCGGCGTGATGATCGTCGCCTTGATCGGGTCGAGCATGTTGAAACCTTCCGCCAGCGGGCCGAAGCCGTGCCAGTGGTCGTTCGGCTTCAGCATCCAGGCCTCGCGCGAGCCGATGCCCTCTTCCGACAGTTCGTCCGGGCCCCACACGCTGAAGAACCAGTCGTCGCCGTACTCGGCGTCGACCTTGCGCATCGCGCGGCGGAAGTCGATCGCCTCGGCGATCGATTCCTCGACGAGCGCGGTGCCGCCCGGCGGCTCCATCATCGCGGCCGCGACGTCGCACGACGCGATGATCGCGTACTGCGGGCTCGTCGACGTGTGCATCAGGTACGCCTCGTTGAAGCGGTGCTTGTCGAACGTGCGGTTCTCGGAATCCTGCACGACGATCTGCGACGCCTGCGAGATGCCCGCGAGCAGCTTGTGCGTCGAGTGCGTCGCGAACACGAGCGCGCCCGTGCGCGGACGGCCGTCGCCGATCGCGTGCATGTCGCGGTAGAAATCGTGGAACGTCGCGTGCGGCAGCCACGCTTCGTCGAAGTGCAGCGTGTCGAGCAGGTCGCCGAGCAGATCCTTGATCATCTCGACGTTGTAGACGACGCCGTCGTACGTGCTCTGCGTGATCGTCAGGATCCGCGGCTTCATCTCCGGGTTCTGGCGCATCGCCTCGCGCGCGAACGGGTTCGCCTCGATCTTCTTGCGGATGTTCTCCGGCTTGAATTCATCGCGCGGGATCGGGCCGATGATGCCGAAGTGGTTGCGCGTCGGCGTGAGGAACACGGGAATCGCGCCCGTCATCGTGATCGCGTGCAGGATCGACTTGTGGCAGTTGCGGTCGACCAGCACGATGTCGCCGGGCGCGACCGTCGCGTGCCAGACGATCTTGTTCGACGTCGACGTGCCGTTGGTCACGAAGAACAGGTGGTCCGCGCTGAAGATGCGCGCCGCATTGCGCTCGGACGCCGCGACCGGGCCCGTGTGATCGAGCAGCTGGCCGAGTTCGTCGACCGCGTTGCAGACGTCCGCGCGCAGCATGTTCTCGCCGAAGAACTGGTGGAACATCTGGCCGAGCGGGTTCTTCAGGAACGCGACGCCGCCCGAGTGGCCCGGGCAGTGCCACGAGTACGAGCCTTCGTCCGCGTACTTCACCAGCTCCTTGAAGAACGGCGGCGCGAGCGAGTCGAGATAGACCTTCGCCTCGCGGATGATGTGGCGCGCGACGAACTCCGGCGTGTCCTCGAACATGTGGATGAAGCCGTGCAGTTCGCGCAGGATGTCGTTCGGCAGGTGGCGCGACGTGCGCGTCTCGCCGTACAGGAAGATCGGGATGTCCGCGTTGCGGCGGCGCACTTCGGTGACGAACGCGCGCAGCTCGATGATCGCGGTCGCGAGCTCGGGCAGCTCGCCGTCCGGACCCGTTTCGCCGAGCATGAGTTCGTCGTCGTCGATCGACAGGATGAAGCACGACGCGCGGCTCGACTGCTGCGCGAACGACGTCAGATCGCCGTAGCTCGTGAGGCCGAGGACTTCGACGCCCTCCTTCTCGATCGCTTCGGCCAACGCCCGGATGCCGGAGCCCGAGATGTTCTCGGAGCGGAAATCTTCGTCGATGATGACGACGGGGAAACGAAACTTCATGGGCGATTCTCCAAAAAGAACGACCGCGGCGCGTCACGCGCAGCGGTCACCCGGAAACTGGTGAGACGTTATGCAACCAGATCAGGTTTTCGGCAGCGTGACACCGCGCTGACCCTGATACTTGCCGCCGCGATCGGCGTACGACACGTCGCACACTTCGTCGCTTTCGAAGAACAGCACCTGCGCGACACCTTCGTTCGCGTAGATCTTCGCGGGCAGCGGCGTGGTATTCGAGAACTCCAGCGTGACGTAGCCTTCCCACTCGGGTTCGAACGGCGTCACGTTGACGATGATCCCGCAGCGCGCGTACGTCGACTTGCCGAGGCAGACCGTCAGCACGGTGCGCGGGATGCGGAAATATTCGACGGTGCGGGCCAGCGCGAACGAGTTCGGCGGGATGATGCACACGTCGCCCTTGAAATCGACAAACGAACCCTCGTCGAAGTTCTTCGGATCGACGATCGTCGAGTTGATGTTCGTGAAGATCTTGAATTCGTCCGCGCAGCGGATGTCGTAGCCGTAGCTCGACGTGCCGTAGCTGACGATCCTGCGACCGTCCTCGGACGCGCGAACCTGATCGGGCACGAACGGCTCGATCATCTTGTGCTCTTCGGCCATGCGCCGAATCCACTTGTCGGACTTGATACTCATGCCAGCCTCCGCCGGGCCGTCCCAAGGAGGCTGGCCGTCCCCTCGGGGGACAGCGAACGAAGTGAGCGTTGGGGTCGTTTCATATCGGGGCGCCTGGAAACGCTGCGTGACAGTCGGTAAGGGCCACTGGCGTGACGCAGCGACCCGGAAAGGCGCACATTTTACGCGATCATCGGGCCGCGCACGCGGCGGCCGTCAACGGATCACGCCGCAAGCGAGCGCGGGGCCCGCGCCATGCTGCGGAAACGCGGGGTCGCTCGAGTCGCGGTGCACCAGCACTGCGCGGGTCAGCGCGGAGCGCACGCCGTCGAGGGCCAGATCGGGCGCGACGATGAAACCGGCCGCGACGCCGTTCGCATCCGCATGGATGTTGCCGAGATCGCCGGCGACACGCGCGCCCGCACGCAAGCGGTCGGCCGCCGGCGCGAACACCTGGCCGGCGCTCGAGCCGTCGCCCGCGTTGCAGTCGCCGCGCTCGTGCACTTGCAGCGCGTGATCGCTGTTCGGCGGCAGGCCGACCAGGTTGTACGTGACCTGGACGCCGTCCGGACGTTCGACGAACGTCACCGCGCCGCGTGCCTGCGAGCCGACGGTCGGCTGCAACTGCGCATCGGCGCGCTTTTCGTGCGACGAGGAAAAAGAGGTACAGCCGGCCAGGAGGCCCAGCGCGGCGGCGGCCAGCAGCGCGCGCCGCGCGCGGCCGGCGCGCACGCCGTGATGTCGTTGGTTCATTCGATCCTCATGCCGGCTGGCGGCCGTTTGACACGGCGGCCATGCCGGGCGGGTAAAGGGACCCGGGAAAAGTCGCCATGATACCGCGCCTCGCGGCGCCGTAAACAGCGTGAGGCCCCGCCCCGCAAGGGTTTTACGTATTTTGAACAACGATCGACGGGAACTTCGACGTCATGTCGCGCGCGCGCTCGGCGATCGCCAGCGCGACCCCGCGCGCGATGTCGCGGTAGCGCCGCGCCAGCGCACCTTCCGGATCGGCCACGACCGTCGGCGTGCCGCTGTCGGCGCGCTCGCGGATCGCGATGTCGAGCGGCAGGCTGCCGAGCACGTTCACGCCGTAGTCCTGCGCCATCCGCTCGGCGCCGCCCGCGCCGAAGATGTGCTCCTCGTGACCGCAGTTCGAGCAGATGTGGATGCTCATGTTCTCGACGATACCGAGGATCGGAATCCCGACCTTCTCGAACATCTTCAGGCCCTTCTTCGCATCGAGCAGCGCGATGTCCTGCGGCGTCGTCACGATCACGGCGCCCGTCACCGGCACGCGCTGCGCGAGCGTGAGCTGGATGTCGCCCGTGCCCGGCGGCATGTCGACGATCAGGTAGTCGAGCTCGCGCCAGTTGGTCTGGCGCAGCAGCTGCTCGAGCGCCGAGGTTGCCATCGGGCCGCGCCATACCATCGGGTTGTCTTCCTCGATCAGGAAGCCGATCGAGTTCGCCTGCAGCCCGTGGCCGACCAGCGGGTTCATCGACTGGCTGTCGGGCGACTCGGGGCGTTGGCCGTGAATGCCAAGCATGGTCGGCAGCGACGGGCCGTAGATGTCGGCATCGAGGATGCCGACCGACGCGCCCTCCGCGGCGAGCGCGAGCGCGAGGTTGACGGCCGTCGTGCTCTTGCCGACGCCGCCCTTGCCCGACGCGACCGCGACGATGTTCTTCACGTTGGGCAGCAGCTTCACGCCGCGCTGCACCGTGTGCGCGACGATCTCCTGCGACACGGCGACACGTGCGTCGCGCACGCCCGGCACGGCCTTCAGCGCATCGGCGATACGTGCGCGCACGTCGTCGTGCTGGCTGCGCGCGGGATAGCCGAGCACCACGTCGACCGCCACGGCGTCGCCGTCGATCGCGACGTTGCGCACGCCCTTGTTCGCCGCGTACGGGCGGCCGGTATTGGGGTCGACGACAGCCGCCAGCGCGGCGTCGACTTGTGCCCGGTCAATGCTCATCGAAACTCCATGAAAACGTTTTTCTCTCGCGCAAACGTCAAAAAATATCAAATTACGCGGCGAAAATCGGGAAAAGTGAAAGAATCTGTTGCACGCCATTGCGCGAACGCGCGCGGCGGCGCACTCTTCGCGTGCGGTATGCTATGGGGCCAAATCGGCCGTCAACCGCCTATATTGTAGAGGCTGACGCGTCACCCTGTCCGGAACAGCCACGCTGGCAAACAGGGCATGCGGCCGTCTCGGCGGCTGCCGCGAGCACGGGCCTGCCCTCCTTTTTCGGGCGCCCGTGGAGGGAGCCGTAATTGTTGTTTGTCGTCGTTGTCGACTCGTTCAACCAAGAGAGGAATCCAAGATGAACATGAAAATCGCGACCCGCCTGTCCGTCTTCGCATTGGCCGGCGCATTGCTGGCAGGCTGCGCCACGCAGCAAGGCAACAACACGGCCGTCGGTACCGGCACGGGTGCAGCGCTGGGCGCGGGCATCGGCGCACTGGCCGGTGGCGGCAAGGGCGCGGCGATCGGCGCGGGCGTCGGCGCACTGGTCGGCGGCGTGACGGGCTACAACTGGCAAGCGATCAAGAACAAGCTCGCACCGTCGGCAGCGAAGACGGGTACGCAAGTGACCGAGCAGCCGGACGGCTCGCTGAAGCTGAACGTGCCGAGCTCGGTGACGTTCGCGACGAACCAGTACGCGATCACGCCGGCCTTCACGCCGCTGCTGAACGACCTGGCGACGACGCTGAACCAGAACCCGCAAGTGACGGCCTCGATCGTCGGCTACACGGACAGCACCGGCTCGGCACAGCTGAACCAGACGCTGTCGCAGAACCGTGCGCAGAGCGTCGTGAACGCGCTCGCGCAGCGCGGCGTCGCCGGCGGCCGCCTGTCGGCACAGGGCATGGGCCCGTCGAACCCGATCGCGGACAACGCGACCGAAGCCGGCCGTGCGCAAAACCGCCGCGTCGAGATCTACCTGCGCGCAGCACAGCAGTAAGCATCGCCACGAGAGGAAACGGGGCCGTGCGCCACGCGCACAGCCCCGCCGTACAGGGCTTCCAGCGGGACCCGTAACAAATCGAAAAAAATTTCGAACTTCTGTCGCGGCCCGCGGTCTCTCATTACGGTACGCGGCTGGCGCTGCCGGCGCGTCACCATTCTCCTCTTGTCGTTGTTGCTCCGGGGCCGTATCCGCCCCGGTTTTTTTTGCCCGCCATTCGTCTGCCGCACCGCAACATCACACCGCCGGGCACGCCGCCCGGGCGACCCCGCCCCTTCCGGCGCCCGATCCGGAATACCCGCCCCGACTGACCTGCGCGCGCCCCTGCTAGAATCGCAGTTTCCGTCGTTTCCGCCGTTCTTCTACAGACCCTATGTCCGCATCCGACCTCACTTCCGTGCAGGCTGCGGCGCCGCAAGGTAGCCGCCAGATCCTCGTTACGTCCGCACTGCCCTATGCCAACGGCCAGATCCACATCGGCCACCTGGTCGAGTACATCCAGACCGACATCTGGGTGCGGACGCTGCGAATGCACGGCCACGAGGTCTACTACATCGGCGCCGACGACACGCACGGCACACCGGTCATGCTGCGCGCGGAGAAGGAAGGCCTCACGCCGAAGCAGCTGATCGACCGCGTATGGATCGAGCACAAGCGCGACTTCGACAGCTTCGGCGTGTCGTTCGACAACTTCTACTCGACCGACTCGGACGAGAACCGCGTGCTGAGCGAGAAGATCTACCTCGCGCTGAAGGAAAACGGCCTGATCGCCGAGCGCGAGATCGAGCAGGCGTACGACCCCGTCAAGGAAATGTTCCTGCCGGACCGCTTCATCAAGGGCGAGTGCCCGAAGTGCCACGCGAAGGACCAGTACGGCGACAACTGCGAAGTGTGCGGCTCGACCTACCTGCCGACCGAACTGCTGAACCCGTACTCGGTGGTGTCGGGTGCGACGCCGGTGCGCAAGACGTCCAAGCACTACTTCTTCCGCCTGTCCGACCCGCGCTGCGAGTCGTTCCTGCGCGAATGGGTCAGCGGCCTCGCGCAGCCCGAAGCCACCAACAAGATGCGCGAATGGCTCGGCGACGCCGGTGAAGCCAAGCTCGCCGACTGGGACATCTCGCGCGACGCGCCGTACTTCGGCTTCGAGATCCCCGGCGCGCCCGGCAAGTACTTCTACGTGTGGCTCGACGCACCGGTCGGTTACTACGCGAGCTTCAAGAACCTGTGCGACCGCAAGGGCATCGACTTCGATGCGTGGATCCGCTCGGGCTCGACCGCCGAGCAGTACCACTTCATCGGCAAGGACATCCTGTACTTCCACACGCTGTTCTGGCCGGCAATGCTCGAGTTCTCGGGCCATCGCACGCCGACCAACGTGTTCGCGCACGGCTTCCTGACGGTCGACGGCGCGAAGATGTCGAAGTCGCGCGGCACGTTCATCACCGCGCAGAGCTACATCGACACGGGCCTGAACCCCGAATGGCTGCGCTACTACTTCGCCGCGAAGCTGAACGCGACGATGGAAGACATCGACCTGAACCTCGACGACTTCCAGGCGCGCGTGAACAGCGACCTCGTCGGCAAGTATGTGAACATCGCGAGCCGCGCGGCCGGCTTCCTGATCAAGCGTTTCGACGGCCGCGTGCAGGACAGCGCGATGAACCATCCGCTCGTCGCGAAGCTGCGCGATGCGATTCCCGCGATCGCCGCGCACTACGAAGCGCGCGAATACAGCCGCGCGCTGCGCCAGACGATGGAACTCGCGGACGAAGTGAACGCATACGTCGACGGCGCGAAGCCGTGGGAACTCGCGAAGGATCCGGCCAACGCGGTCGCGCTGCACGAAACCTGCAGCGTGAGCCTCGAGGCGTTCCGCCTGCTGTCGCTCGCACTGAAGCCGGTGATGCCGCGCGTGGCCGAAGCCGTCGAGACCTTCTTCGGGATCGCACCGCTCGCGTGGACCGATGCCGCGAAGCCGCTGTCGTCGGCGCAACCGATCAAGGCGTACCAGCACCTGATGACGCGTGTCGATCAGAAACAGGTCGACGCGCTGCTCGCGGCGAACCGCGATTCGCTGCAGGCCGAGGCCGCCGGTGCCGCGGCCGCCGGGGCGACCGCCGCCAACGCCGCGAAGGATGCGAAGAACGCCAAGGCGAACGCGAAGGTCGCGGCCGCGAATGGTGCGGACGACAGTCCGATCTCGATCGACGATTTTGCGAAGGTCGACCTGCGCATCGCGAAGATCGTCGCGTGCCAGGCCGTCGAAGGCTCGGACAAGCTGCTGCAACTCACGCTCGACATCGGCGAGGAAAAGACCCGCAACGTGTTCTCGGGCATCAAGTCGGCTTACCAGCCCGAGCAGCTCGTCGGCAAGCTGACGGTGATGGTCGCGAACCTCGCGCCGCGCAAGATGAAGTTCGGGCTGTCCGAAGGGATGGTGCTCGCCGCGTCGGCTTCCGACGAGAAGGCCGAGCCGGGCCTCTACATCCTCGAGCCGCACAGCGGCGCGAAGCCCGGCATGCGCGTGAAGTAAGCGTCACCCGCCTGCGCTCGAGCACGAAAGCCTCGCACGATACGTGCGGGGCTTTTTTTCATGACGCGGCGCGCGCAGCACCGCCCGGCGCTTCGCATGGCTCGCGTTGCGCGAGCCAGCCGCCTGCGACAGCCGCCGCCGGCATGTCCATGCCGTCGCAGGTCGAACGATCCGCTTCGCGCCGCCGCTCACATTCACGCCGTCCACCGCGACGCCGCGACGCGAGAAGGCCTCGACACACGCGTGCGCGCCAACCCGAGACCGGGTGCGACGGTCTGAGCGGGGCCGGACAGCGCCCCTTCTTCATCACCGCTGGCTGAACCAGCGATCGAAGCGCCGCGTGTAGTTCAAGTCGACGCCCTGGAACGTGCCGCCGTACGCGGACACCGACCAGAAGCGCGTCAGGTTGATCGTCGCCTTGAACGCGTTGCTCGCCGACTGCAGCCCCTGCTCGAAGCCCAACACGAAGCGCTCGTTGATCGCCTTCGAGACCTGGATGACCTGCGGGTCGGTCAGGCCGACGTCGCTGCGGCCGATCGAGAATTCGTCGAGACCAATGCTCTGCGCGACGCGCTTGCCGGTCGCGCTGCCGAGCAGCGCGAGCGCGGCAGTCATCGCGTTTTGCTGGCCGACGTTGTTGCCCTGGTCGGTGCCGTGGCCGAACAGCAGCCACGACAGCTTCTCGTTGTCGGTGACGTTCGGCTCGGACACGAGCTTGACCGTCGGCGACTGGATCGTGCCGGTGACCTGCACGCCGGCCTCGACCTCCTGGTTGCGCCGCATCGCGAGGATGTTCACGCCCGGATTCGACACCGGGCCGTTGAACGTGAAGAAACCGTTCTCGACCGCGAGCTTGCGGCCGAACGACGTATACGTCGACCCTTCCGTCACGCGCACGTTGCCGACCGCGCGCAGCGGCACGCCCGGCGCACTCATCACGGTGATCGTGCCGCGCAGCCCGAGATCCGCGCCGTGGCCCCTGAAGCGGAAGTTGTTGCCGAGGCCGATGTCGATGTTCGCGCGCGGCGCGAGCGACGGCGCCGGCTTCTCGTCGACCTTCTGCGGCTTCGTGGCTGCAGTGCCGGTCGGCGTCTCGCCGCGCACCGTGCCGTCCGGCCGCACGATCACGACGTCGTCGGACAGGTGCGGCGCCGATTCCTCCGGCAGGTCGAACAACGCGCGGTCGACGACGAACTTGCCGTCGATCGACAGCGCGCCGCGCGGCCCGTCGTTCGCGACAGTCGCCTTGCCCGACAGCGACAGCTTGCGGTCCGGCGCCGCGAACAGCTCGAGCTTGTCCGCGACGATGCTCGCGGTTAGGTCCGGCGCCTCGCCATCGAGACGCACGCGGCCGAGCGCGCGCAGCGTGCCGTCGCCGCCGTGGAACTCGACCTGCTGGAATTCGACGAGGTTCTCCGCGAGCTTCACGCGCACGATGCCGTCCTTCAACTGCACGCCCTGGTCGACGAGCGTCGCGGACAGATCGTCGCCCGTCAGCATCCCCGACACGTTCGGCTTCACCGGCGTGCCCGCGATCGTCAGGTGCAGCGCTGCGCGCCCGCCGAGCAGGTAGCTCGGCCCGAGCAGGTTGCCGGTCGCCTTCAGCGACGGGATGTCGGCGTCGATGCGGCCCGACAGCGGGCCGTCGTCGACGACGCCGAACACGCCGTCGCGCAGCGCGAACGGCACGGTGACGTTCGCGTCGAGCGAGCCGATCCGGTTTGCCTTCGCGAGCGCCACCACGTTGAGCCGGTTGCCCGGCGCGAAGCTCGCGCGCGCGGACAGGTCGGTCAACCCGAGCGATGCGATGCCGCGCCCGGACTCGATCGTCACGTCGCCGCCGCGCCGTTTCATCTGCACGTAGCCGGTCGCGTTCGCGCCGAGCGAGAAGTCCCAGTCGGCATCGAGCACGACGTCGGTGCGAAGCGGCGGCCGCTGGCCGGTCAGCTCCTGACGAACCTCGAGGAAACGCGCGACCGATGCGTCGCGCACGGAGCCTGCCGAGCGCATCTGACCGTGATCGAACACGAACGACTTCAGGTCGATCGCCGCGCCTTCGAGCGTGAGCCGCGTCGCGCCGAGCGTCACGCGGCCAGCGCCGGCCGACACGGCGAGCGGCGACTGCAGCGCCACCGCCGGCGTGCCTCGGTTCGCGAGACGCGTGACGGTGCCGTCCCAGCGCATCCCGTCGCGGCTCTCGACCACGCCGCCGTTCGCCGCGAGCGTCAGGTCGATCACGCGGCCGCCGGCCATCCCGATCGCCGACGCGTCGAGCGTGTGCTTCGCGCGCGTGCCGTCGAGATTCGCGCGCAGCGACTTCAACTGCAGCGAGCCGAGCGCGATGTCGGTCGCGTCGGCCGTGAACACGAGCGCGCCATGCGCGCCGTCGCGGATGTCGGCACGGCCCTGTGCCGCGCCGATCCGGTTCGAGCCGACCACGACGTGCTGGGCCTTGTAGGTGGCCGTCACGTTCGGATGCGCGAAGCTGCCGGTCAGGTCGCCCTGCGCCTGCACGAGGCCCTGCATGCCGAAACCGAGCCGATCGAGCTCCGGCGCGTCGATGACGAAGCGCAGCCGGTCGCCAGGCGCGCCGAAACTGCCGCGCAGGTCGACGTGGTTGCCCGCGATCGACAGAGTTGCGTTGCTCGGCAGGATCCGCGTGCCGGCCAGTTGCACGACGCCGGCGCCGGTCAGCGGCACGCCGTCGTACAGGCTGTCGCCGAGCTTGAAGGTCGCCTTCGTCGACACCTGCGGTGCGAACGCGCCGGAGACCGTCAGCGTGCCCGACACGCGCGTCTCGCCGCGCGGGGCCTGCGCCTTGGCTGCCGCCTTCGCCGTTTTTGCCGCCGGCTTGCCGCCGCCCGCGCCCGGCGCCTTCATCGCGGCGAGCAGCAGCGGATCGAACGCGGTCAGCGTCGCCTTCGCGTCGTAGCTCGAATGTGCGTCGTGACGGAACACGCCGGTCAGGTCGATGCGACCCTTGCCCGCGGTCACGCGCGCGTCGGTCAGCACCGTCTGCTGCGGCGTCAGCGCGACCTTCGCACGCGCGCCGAGCGCGAGCTTCGGATCGTTCAGGTTGAAGTCGACCGTCGTCACGTCGCTGGCGAGCGTCACGCCGAGCGGGCCGCCGAGGCGCATCGGCCGCAGTTCGGCGACGAATGCATTGAGGTCGAGATTCGCGACCTTCAGGTCGAAGCGGCCCTTGCCGCCCGTCAGCGTGCCGCGGCCGGTCACGCTGCCGTCGCGGATCAGTTTCAGCGCGAGGCCGTCGATCCGCTGCGCGTGCGCGTCGAGATTCACCGTCGCATGCGCGTCGACGACCGGCAGCAGGTGCTCGCCGAGCGTGCCAGGCTTCGCGTTGACGATCGACACTGGGCCCGTCACCGCGAACCCCTTCGCCGGTGCGGCGCCGGCCGGCGCGCTCACCGGCGCCAATTCCGCACGCACCGCGAGATCGGCGGCCGGCGCGCCCGGCGCAATCGCCTGCGGATTCAGGTGATCGAACGCGAGCGACGCGCGCGTGAGCGGCACCGCGCCGAACGGCGCGGCCTCGACGTGCGCGCGCCCGTTCAGCTTCATCCCGCTCGCGGCAACGTCGGCAACAAGCGCTTCGAGCGAACCCGATACGCTCGCGCTCGCGTTGACCGGTTCGTCGGCGAGCTTGCCCACGTAGGTCGCGTTGCCCGTCAGCGCGAACGGCTTCACGCCGTCGAGCTTCGCCCGCGCGGTCAGCGCGCCGTATGGCGTGTCGACGCCATCGAGCGCAAGTTCGTGGTGACGGCCGTCGCTGCGGCCGTTCAGTGCAAGGTGGTCGAGCTGCGTCGTGGAGCCGCCTTCGTGGATCGCCAGGCGATCGACGCGCAGGTCGTCGATCCGCAACTGCAGCGGCAGGCTCAGGTCCTGCGGCGTCGTGGCCGGCGTCGACGGCCCCGGCGCGATCCGCACGTCGATCGTGCCCGCGCGCAGATACGCGATCGACAGCCGCCACGGCGCGCGGGTCAACGCCCAGCGGCCGTCGAGCCGGTCGATCCGCACTTCGGTGCCCGCGCCGCCGGGGCTCGTCCACGCGAAGCCGCGCAGCCGTACGCCGGTCGCGAGCGCGCCACCTTCCAGCGTGCCCGCGAGCCGACCGCCCAGCACGCGCACGGCCGCCTGCCACGCGAGCCGCGTGCCGGGCTCGGTCGCCGCGGCGGCCAGCACGAGCCCGGCCGCCAGCACGACGAGCAGCACGACCGTCGCGAGCGTCCACGCGACGACCCGGCCCGCCCGAGCGCGGCGCGGCGCGCGCGGCGGTGCATCGGGCGCGGGCGAGTCCGGATCGTGAGGCGGCGGCGTGTCGTTCGGGTCCTTCGTCATGCGGTTCGTCGTGGAGCGGGCAATAAGGTCAGAAAGCGATGCCGAGCGTCAGGTACGGGCGCACGCTGTGATTGCGCAGCCCGTACGCGACGTCGACGTTGATCGGGCCGACGGGGCTGCGCCAGCGCGCGCCGATGCCGACACCCGGGTAGAACACGCGCTCGCCCCACGCATCGGTCGCGGTGCCGATGTCGAAGAACGTCGCGGCCCCCCAGTCGCGGTTGAACCAGTGCTGGTATTCGGCGGTGCCCGTCATCAGGTACTTGGTCGGCAGCACGGAGCCGTCGACGTTGTTGCCGATGCTCTGGTAACCGTAGCCGCGCACCGAGTTCGAGCCGCCCGCGCGGAACAGCAGCGACGCCGGCACGCCGGCCGAGCTGCCGCTCGTGAACACTCCGCCCAGTTCAGCGCGGAACACGAACAGGTCGCGCTTGCCGATCGGCACGTACTGCTGGCCGCGCGCGTAACCGCGGATGAAGGTCTGGTCGGTCAGCGCGCCCTTGATCGCGAAGCCGGCCTCCGCGTGGATCAGGTTGCCCGAGCGCGGGAACAGCGGATCGTCGACGTTGCGGCGCGTCCAGGCCCACTGCGGCACCAGCGCGCGGCTCGTGGTGGGGCTCGCGCCGTTCTGGTCGAGCCGGTCCTGGTAGTACATCAGCGAATAGGCGTAGTCGATGAACTGACCGGTGCGCGTGCGCTGCACGCCGACCCGCGCGCTGTAGATGCGCGTGTCCGACACGTTGGTGTTCGTGTACGACGCGAGCACGCTGTTGGTCCACCCTTTCGCGCCGGGCGGCATCGACAGCTGGACCTGGCCGTACTGCTGGATCTGGTCGAGCCGGCCCGACACGGTGAGCGGCCACGCGGCGCCGAACGTGTCGAGGTACGTGTAGGAGCCCTGCACGTGCGGGCCCGTATCGGTCGCGTAGCCGACGCCGCCGCGAATGCTGTTGTACGGGAACTCGCTGACCTTCACGTGCACGGGCGTGCGCTCGGGCTTCGCGATATCGTCGCCGACATCGATCGCGACGCTCGCGTAGTACGGCGTGTTCTGCAGTTGCCGCTGCAGCTCGGTGATCCGCCGTGCGTCGTAGATCTCGCCTTCCGACAGCGGATTGACGTTCGTGACGATCTTCTCCGGATAGCGGCGCACGCCGTCGACGTCGACCTTGCCGATCGTAAACGTCGGACCGCTGTCGAACGTGACGGCCAGCGTCGCGCGCTGCGTGCGCGGATCGATGCGCGCCTCCGACGACGCGATCTTCGCGCCCAGGTAGCGGCGCGACTGCAATTGCCTGAGCGCCGCCCCCTTCGCGCCGTCCCAGTCGGACTGCGTGAACGGGTCGCCCGGCTTCAGCGAGAACGCGAAGCGGGTCGCGGCCTCCTGCTTCGGATCCTCGGTATCGACCGGCCCCTTGAACGTCAGGTCGACCGTCGACACGACGGTCTGCGGCCCGGGATCGACGGCGACGCGCACGTCGCGCCTGCCGTCGCGCGTGCGCACGTCGGTGCGCACGACCGGCGAGAAATAGCCGGCCGTCGCGGTCAGGTCGCGCACCTGCTGCGGCGTGGCGGTCACGAGGAAGTCGAACTGGTCGTCGCTGATGTCGTCGCGCTTCGCGAAGCGCGCGATGTCGAGATGGGTCTTGAGGAGCTTGCGGATCGAGCGCGGCGCGTCGATGTCGACGTCGTACTTCGCGTAGGCCGGCAACACGACGCACGCGGCGAGACAGCCCACGAGGGCAGTCCGGGCCGCGGCACCGGCGCCGCGCCGTGCGCGATCGCCGGGATCACGGGCCGCGCGCGGATTCGCCTCACGCGCCGGATGTGCTTGCTGGTTCGCCTGACCCGCCAAATATGACCTCGTCCTCGGTTGTCTCGGTTTCGTGGAAAACCCTGTATTTGACCACAGGGTGCAGGCGTCGAAGCTTAATGTTTGCAAACCGCGCCGCGGGCGGACGTGACCGCGGCGCAGCGCTTGCCGGCCCCCGCGCTGGCGCTGGCCGTGCCCCGGCCAGCGGATTCGACGCGCGATTGCCGCCGGCTGTTCCCCGCGATGCGGTAAAATCCCGCCATCGAGAATCCGGCGCACCGTGCGCCGCCCGAAACGGAAAGCCAAGCCATGCCGTACCAGTCCGACGTCACGCAATTCCTGAACCAGCTCAAGCAACAGAAGCCGACGCTCGAAGAAGAGCAGCGCAAGGGCCGCTCCCTGCTGTGGGACAAGCAGCCGATCGACCTCGACGAGCGCGCCGAGCAGCAGGAATCGCGCGTGAAGCAAACGTCCTACGTCTACTACCAGAACTTCTGACGACGTGAGCGCCGCCGACGAGGCCAGCGCCGCCCGGCAGGACGACGCGATCGCCGCGCCCGCGGGCGCCGACTCGACGCCCGACACGGTAGACGGTGTCGCGGCGTTCGCACGCCTGTACGGCGAGCCGCTCTTCAAGCTGCCGCAGGATCTCTACATCCCGCCCGATGCGCTCGAGGTGTTCCTCGAGACGTTCGAAGGCCCGCTCGACCTGCTGCTGTACCTGATCCGCAAGCAGAACTTCAACGTGCTCGACATCCCGATGGCGCAGGTCACCGCGCAATATCTCGGTTACGTCGACCAGATCCGCACGTCGAACCTCGAGCTGGCGGCCGAATACCTGCTGATGGCCGCGATGCTGATCGAGATCAAGTCGCGGATGCTGCTGCCGGTCAAGAAGGCCGACACCGGCGAGGAAGCCGAGGATCCGCGCGCGGAACTCGTGCGCCGCCTGCTCGAATACGAGCAGATGAAGCTCGCCGCGCAGCGCCTCGACCAGCTGCCGCAGCTCGGCCGCGACTTCCTGCGCGCCGAGGTCTACATCGAGCAGAGCGTCACGCCACGCTTCCCCGACGTGAACTCGGACGACCTGCGCGCCGCGTGGGCCGACGTGCTCAAGCGCGCGAAGCTCGTCCAGCACCACAAGATCTCCCGCGAGGAGCTGTCGGTGCGCGAACACATGAGCCTGATCCTGCGCCGCCTGCAGAACGCGCGCTTCATGGAGTTCGCCGACCTGTTCGACACGTCGCGCGGCGTGCCGGTGGTCGTCGTGAACTTCATCGCGATGCTCGAGCTCGCGCGCGAATCGCTCGTCGAGATCACCCAGGCCGAACCGTTCGCGCCGATCTACGTGCGCCTCGCCTACCTGCCCGCGTAAGGCGGGCCGCCGCGCCCGCGTCGCCCCTGCACACTCGACACACCGCATTGCGCCGCCGGCCCCGCCCGCGCGGCTCGCCAGCGACGCGCCCGATTAAAAAGTGAACGATCGTTCTTTTTTCGATGCGCCCGGCGGCCAAATCCTCTACAATCCGCCGACGCCCGATGCGCGGCCCGCGCGCCGGCGTTCTCCGCTTCGACCCCGACGCCGCAGTTGCGGCGCCAACGCGCGCATGCGCGAGGAACCCGCTACCCGATCATGAAAGTCATCAGCTCGATCCAGGAACTGCGCGACCAGTTGCGCGGCCAGAACCGCACGGCGTTCGTGCCGACGATGGGCAACCTGCACGAAGGTCACCTGTCGCTGATGCGCCTCGCGCGCCAGCACGGCGATCCGGTCGTGGCGAGCATCTTCGTCAACCGGCTGCAGTTCGGCCCGAACGAGGATTTCGACAAGTATCCGCGCACGCTGCAGGACGATATCGAGAAGCTGCAGAAGGAAAACGTCTACGTGCTGTTCGCGCCGACCGAGCGCGACATGTATCCGGAGCCGCAGGAGTACCGCGTGCTGCCGCCCGACGACCTCGGCGGGATTCTCGAGGGCGAGTTCCGCCCCGGCTTCTTCACGGGCGTGTGCACGGTCGTCGCGAAGCTGATGTCCTGCGTGCAGCCGCGCGTCGCCGTGTTCGGCAAGAAGGATTACCAGCAATTGATGATCGTGCGCCGCATGTGCCAGCAGCTCGCGCTGCCGGTCGAGATCATCGCGGCCGAGACCGTGCGCGACGAGGACGGCCTCGCGCTGTCGTCGCGCAACCGCTACCTGACGCCCGACGAGCGCAAGGAAGCGCCCGAACTCGCGAAGACGCTGCAGCGCGTGCGCGAAGGCGTGCTCGGCGGCGAACGCGACCTCGGCAAGCTCGAGCAGACCGCATGCATGCACTTGGCCGAGCGCGGCTGGGCGCCCGACTACATCTCGATCCGCCGCCGCGCGAACCTGATCGCGCCGAGCGCCGCCGAGCTCGAAGCCGGCGAACCGCTCGTCGTGCTCGCGGCCGCGAAGCTCGGCGCGACGCGCCTGATCGACAACCTGGAAATCTGACGGGCCGCCCGCCCTCGCCTCTCACGCATCACGGAGATACCATGCAGCGCCATATGCTCAAATCGAAGATTCACCGCGCGGCCGTCACGCACTGCGAGCTGCATTACGAAGGCTCGTGCGCGATCGACGAAGACCTGCTCGAAGCAGCGAACCTCGTCGAAAACGAACGGATCGACATCTGGAACATCAACAACGGCGAGCGCTTCTCGACGTACGCGATCAAGGGCGAGCGCGGCAGCGGGATGATCTCGCTGAACGGCTCGGCCGCGCGTCGCGCGCAACTCGGCGACCTCGTGATCATCGCGGCGTTCGCGATGGTCGACGAAGCCGAGCTGCAGGCCGGCTGGAAGCCGAAGCTCGTGTTCATCGACGAAGGCAACAAGATCAAGGGCCATCGCGATCACGTGCCGACGCAGAACTGGACGTAATACGGCCGGCCATCGGCGTGTCACGACACGCCGGGTAGCTGTCGCGGCGCCCCGCGCGTCATGGCGGCCGGAGCCGCGCAACCGTATGAAAACAAAGGGCCTGATCCGGCGCGATGCCGGATCAGGCCCTTTGTCATTCACTCTGCCTTGCTCACCGTGCCCCGGCTTCGCCCGGTTCGGCCAACGCGGATCAGGACGCCTTCGCGACCTTCTCCGCTTTCGACGCACGGCGCTCGGCCCATTCGACGATCGGCCGCCACTGCTCGAGATCCTTCTCGACACGGTTCTTCGCGACGTCCCACAGCGTCAGGCCGTGCGCGGCGATCTGCACGTAGTTCTGCGTGTCGCGCACGTAGCCGAGCACCGGCAGCCCGAGCCCCTCGACGAAACGGTGCAGCTGGTCGGACGAGCGCGTACGCGCGTCGACCCGCATCCCGACGATCCCGACCTCGACGCTGCCCTTGCGCACCGCCTTCTCGCCGGCGAGGCGCTCCAGAAACTGCTGGGTCGCGAGAATATCGAACATCGACGGCTGTAGCGGCACGATCACCTTGTCGGCGAGCTGCAGCGCGACGTTGAGCCGGTTGCCGTGCAGGCCGGCCGGCGTGTCGATCACCGCATATTCGAGGCCGCGCGGCGGCTTCGTCGGCGCGTCCGGATCGAGATCCCATGCCTCGATCGCCGGCAGGCCAGCCGGCCGCAGGTCGAGCCATGCATGCGCGGACTGCTGCCGGTCCAGATCGGCGAGCGCGACCCATGCGCCCTGCGCCGCGAAATAGCCGGCAAGATTGGTGGACAGCGTGCTCTTCCCCACGCCGCCCTTCGGATTCGCCACCACGATGACCGTCATGAATTCCCCCGAGAAGGCCGCGCGGCGCGTGCCGCATGGCAGGCGCCGCTCGATTGCGGATACAGGGAGCGATGATATCGGCAAACGGGGTGTCACCGGAACGGGTTGCGCCGATGCCTGCCCCGTTTATGCGGGTCGCGTCGCCGCGCGCGGCGCGCCGAGCGCGAAGGCGCCGCCGCCCAGCAGCGCCTGCACGGCCAGCGTGACGGCCCAGAACGCCGGGTATTCCCAGCCGCCGTGCGGCGATGCGAAGCCCCAGCCGTTCGGCAGATGCGCGGACACCGCGCCGAGCATGAACGGCAGCAGCACGAGCGCGGCAATGCGCACGCGGAAGCCCGCAAGCAGCGCGAGGCCGCCGGCCAGCTCGACGAAGGCCGTCACGTACGCGAGCCAGCCGGGCAGGCCGATCGACGCGAAGAACTGCGCGGTGCCGGGCAGCGTGAAGACGAATACCTTCTGCGCGACATGCGCGAGGTACAGCACGCCGAGCGCGACGCGCAGCAGCGTCGCGCCGAGATCGTTCAGACGATTGGGGTTCATGGCGAATTCCTTCGTGAGTGGGTGAGAATGGATCGCACTCTATTCGAATCGATTCGACCGATAAACACGCCACAAGGCTTTAACTGATTCCCACAAGGAACGAATCGAGCTGTAAAAAAGGGCATGACCGATCATGCCCTGACGCTCCATTTCCAATACGCTCGTCAGCCGCCGCTCTTGCCCTGCCCGGCGTCGCCGGAGCCAGCCGGACCGCCGCCCGGTGCGTACGAATCACACGCGTGCGCAACCGCCGACGCGCCCAGCAGCACCGCGAGCAGCACGCTCAACCACCATCGAGCCTTCATCGTCGCGCTCCTTCGGGCGGACCTCCGCCCACCTGAGTTGTACGCGATCCTCCGCAAAATACCAGGCCGGCCGCGCCGTACGTCAGCGGAACTCGGCGTACAGCGCGCGCAGGTCGAGATGCTCGGCGAACGAATCGGCCAGCCGCTCGAGCGACGCCTCGCGCAGCGCCGGATAGTCGATGCGTTCCGCGCCGTCGAGCCCCGCCCACGCGAGCAGGGCCGCGCACGCGTCGGGCGCGTCGAACAGCCCGTGCACGTAGGTCGCGAGGATCTGCCCGTCGGGCGATACCGCGCCGTCCGTGCGCACGCCGCCCGGTGCGTCGCCCGTTGCCAGTTCCAGCGCAGGCGCGGCGAGCGCGGGCCCGCGCGTGTCGCCCATGTGGATCTCGTAGCCGTGCACGGCGGCCGCGCCGGGCAGCGCGAGATGCCCGGCCACGTTCTTTAGCGTCTTGTCCGGCTGCAGCGTCGTGTCGAAGTCGAGCAGGCCGAGCCCCGGCACGCTGCCGGGCGCACCCTCGAGGCCGAGCGGATCGTCCAGCGTGCGGCCGAGCATCTGCATCCCGCCGCAGATGCCGATCACCTTGCCGCCATAGCGCAGGTGCCGGCGGATCACAGCGTCCCAGCCCGCGTCGCGCAGCCACGCGAGATCGCGCTGCACGCTCTTCGAGCCGGGCAGGATCAGCAGGTCGGCGTCCGGCACCGGGCCGCTTTTCCAGTACGTGAACTCGACCTGCGGATGCGCGCGCAGCGGATCGAAATCGGTGTGGTTGCTGATCCGCGGCAGTGCAGGCACCACCACGCGCAGCACGCCGGCGTCGCCGCGCGCGGCGGCGCTGCGCGCCTGCGACGGCAGCATGTCCTCGGCGTCGAGCAGCAGCCCGTGCAAGTACGGCAGCACGCCGAATACCGGCTTGCCCGTCTGCGCGCGCAGCCAGTCGAGGCCCGGTTCGAGCAGCTTGATGTCGCCGCGGAAGCGGTTGATGACGAAGCCGCGCACGCGCGCGCGCTCGCTGTCCGACAGGCACGCGAGCGTGCCGACCAGGTGCGCGAACACGCCGCCGCGGTCGATGTCGGCCACCAGCACGACCGGGCAGTTCACGCGTTCGGCGAAGCCCATGTTCGCGATGTCGCCGTCGCGCAGGTTGATCTCGGCCGGGCTGCCCGCGCCTTCGACGAGCACCGTGTCGTAGCCGGCGCGCAGCCGCGCGTACGACTCGAGCACTGCGTCGAACGCGACCGGCTTGTAGTCGTGGTACGCACGCGCATCGAGGTTCATGCGCGCCTTGCCGTGAATGATCACCTGCGCGCCGCGATCGCTCGTCGGTTTCAGCAGCACCGGGTTGAAATCGGTATGCGGCGCCACACCCGCGGCGAGCGCCTGCAGCGCCTGCGCACGACCGATCTCGCCGCCGTCGGCCGTCACCGCGCTGTTCAGCGCCATGTTCTGCGGCTTGAACGGCGCAACGCGCGCGCCCGCGCGGCGCGCGAGGCGGCACAGGCCCGCGACGAGCGTGCTCTTGCCGGCGTCGGACGTCGTGCCCTGGATCATCAACGTGCCGCGCGGCTGCGGTTCGGGTGCATTCATCGTGTGCAAGGTCGTGGCGAAGCAAAGGCCGCATTATCGCCCGCGCCGCCGCACGCGCGCCGTTACAATCACGCGATGATTCCGCACGACCTCACCTTCGTCCTCGGCGGCGCGCGCTCGGGCAAGAGCGCGCACGCCGAGCGGCTCGCCGCCGACAGCGGCCGCCCCGTCACCTATATCGCGACCGCGACGGCGACCGCCGCCGATGCCGAATTCGAACGGCGCATCGCGCATCACCGCGCGCGCCGGCCGGCCGACTGGGGCTTCGCCGATGCGAGCGTCGACCTCGCCGGCACGTTCGCGCGGCTCGACGATCCGCGCGCGTGCCTGCTGGTCGACTGCCTGACGCTGTGGCTCACGAACCTGCTGTGCCCGCTTGACGGCGAACCGCTCGACGATGCGCAGTACGCGGCGCAAGTCGAGCGGCTCGAGCACGCGTTGCGCAACGCACGCGCGCAGGTGATCGTCGTCAGCAACGAAATCGGGCTCGGCGTCGTGCCGCTCGGGTCGGTCACGCGCCGCTACGTCGACGAGCTCGGACGCCTGAACCAGCGCATCGCCGCGCTCGCGACACGCGTGACACTGCTGGTGGCCGGGCTGCCGCTCGAGCTCAAGGCCGGAGCGCCGTCATGCTGATGCTGTCGCTGCCGGTCGTCGCGATGCTCGCGGTCGCGGCCGCGCTCGTCGATCGCCTCGTCGGCGAACCGGCCGGCTGGCATCCGCTCGTCGCGTTCGGCCGGCTCGCCGGCCGCATCGAAGGCGCACTGAACACGGGCCGGCGCGGCCGCGCGGTTGGCGTTGCCGCATGGGTCGCGGCGGTGTTGCCGCCGGTGGCCGTCGCCGCATGGCTCGCGGCCGTGCTGCCGTGGCCGCTCGCGGCCGCGCTGCACGTCGCGCTGCTATGGTTCGCGCTCGGCGCGAAGAGCCTCGCCGACCACGTCGCGCCGATCGCCGCCGCGCTGCTGCGGCACGATCTCGACGCCGCACGCGCGCTGACCGCGCGGATCGTGTCGCGCGACACGAGCGAAGCCGACGAAGGCGCGCTGTCGCGCGCGGCCGTCGAATCGGCGCTCGAAAACGGCAACGATGCGATCTTCGGCGCGCTCTTCTGGTTCGTCGTCGCGGGCGGCCCCGGCGCGCTGCTGTTCCGGCTCGCGAACACGCTCGATGCGATGTGGGGCTACCGCACGCCACGCTTCCTGACCTTCGGCTGGGCCGCCGCGCGCCTCGACGATGCACTCAACTGGATTCCCGCGCGCCTCACCGCCGCGAGCTACGCGCTGCTCGGCGACACGGCCGCCGCGTGGCGCTGCTGGCGCACGCAGGCACGCCACTGGGACAGCCCGAACGCGGGCCCCGTGATGGCCGCGGGCGCCGGCAGCCTGAACGTGCAGCTCGGCGGCCCGGCCGTCTATCACGGCGAAATCGAAGAGCGCCCCGCGCTCGGCACCGGCGCGCCCGCAACGGCCGTGCACGTCGTCGCCGCGCTGTCGCTCGTCACGCGCACGCTCGCGCTGTGGCTCGCGCTGCTCGTCGCGAGCGGCGCACTCATCCTCGCTACCCATCATGTCTGACGCACGCATCCCGCACGGCGGCAACCTGCACGAAGCCGCGCGCCGCCACGGCATTCCGTACGACGCCTGGCTCGACCTGTCGACCGGCATCAATCCGGTCGGCTATCCGGTGCCGCCGGTCCCGGCCGACGCATGGCGCCGGCTGCCCGACGACGGCGATGCGCTCGCCGCGCGCGCGGCCGACTACTATCACGCGCCCGATGCCGAGCACGTGCTGCCGGTCGCCGGCAGCCAGGCCGCGATCCGCGCGTTGCCCGCGCTGCTGCCGACCGGCGACGCCGGCGTCGCGACACTCGCGTATGGCGAATATGCGCCTGCCTTCGCGCGCCACGGCCATCGCGTCGTACCGCTCGACATCGACGCGGACGTGTTGCATGCGACGTTGCGTCACGTCATCGTCGGGAATCCGAATAATCCGACCGCCGAATCCGTGCCAACCGAACGGCTGCTCGGCTGGCATGCGCAGCTGTCGACACGCGGCGGCACGCTGATCGTCGACGAGGCATTCGCGGATACCGGCGCCACCCCATCGCTCGCGCAGTACACCGATCGTCCGGGTCTCGTCGTGCTGCGCTCGGTCGGCAAGTTTTTCGGGCTTGCCGGCATTCGTGCAGGCTTCGTGCTCGCGCATCCCGACCTGATCGCCGCATTGCGCGACGTGCTCGGCGCCTGGACCGTCAGCGGCCCCGCGCGTCATGCGGTCGCCGCCGCGTTCGCCGATCGCGCATGGCAGGCTGCCGCGCGCGATCGGCTCGCGGCCGACGGCGAACGACTCGCCACGCTGCTGCGCATGCACGGCTTCGCAGTACGTGCGACACCGCTCTTCAGCTGGACCGACGACCCGCGCGCCGCCGCGCTGCATGCGGCGCTCGCCGCGCGCGGAATCTGGACACGGCACTTCGCGCGACCGTCGAGCATACGCGTCGGCCTGCCGGGAAGCGAAGCCGAATGGCAGCACATCGCCGACGCGCTCGCGCAGTGCGTCCCGGCGCTGCAACGGGCATCCGCATGAACGTTCGCCTGTTCCGCCGGCTACCGCCGCTCGTAACACTCGTCGCGCTCGCGCCTTTCGCTCATGCCGACGTCACGGCACACGACGATGCCGGCAATACCGTCACGCTGCCTGCGCCGGCGCAACGCGTGATCAGTCTCGCGCCGCATGCGACCGAGCTGGTCTACGCGGCTGGCGGCGGCGCGAAGCTGGTCGGCACCGTCACGTACAGCGACTATCCGCCCGCCGCGCAGGCCGTGCCGCGCGTCGGCGACAACAAGGCACTCGACCTCGAGCGGATCGCCGCGCTGAAGCCGGACCTGATCATCGTCTGGCGGCACGGCAATGCCGAACGGCAGACCGATGCGCTGCGGGCGCTGCACATCCCGCTGTTCTTCAGTGAACCGAAGCATCTCGACGACGTGGCGACGTCGCTGCGCCGGCTCGGCACGCTGCTCGGCACGGAACCGGTCGCCGACGCGGCCGCGGCATCGTTTTCGCGCGACATCGCGGCGCTGCGCGCGCGTTACGCGACGCGTCCGCCCGTCACGATGTTCTTCCAGGTATGGGACCGGCCGCTGACGACGCTCAACGGCGCGCACCTGTTCAACGACGTCATTGCGCTGTGCGGCGGCCGCAACGTGTTCGCGGCGCTGAAGCCGCTCGCGCCGACCGTCACCGACGAGGCCGTGCTCGCGGCGAATCCTGAAGCGATCGTGACGACGAGCGCCGGCGCGACGCGCTCGGATGCGCCGCTGCCGAGCCTCGCGCGCTGGCGTGCCTGGCCCGCGCTGACGGCCGTGGCGCACAACAACCTGTTCGCGATCGACGGCGACCTGCTGACCCGTCCGTCGCCGCGGATCGCGCAAGGCGCGGCTGCGCTGTGCGAGGATCTCGACGCCGCGCGGGCGCGGCGGCCGGCGCGCTGATTCCGGCCTTCGGCGCCCTGCGGCGCTTCGGAGGCGGACGCGAGCGCCTACGCGTCCCAATGGACGACTTCCCACGGGCGGTCGGCATCATCCATGCGCAGCCACACGACGCCGCCCGTCGGTACCGGTCGCGACAGCACCGTATCGAGCGGCACGCGCAACGCGTGCGACGCGAGCGCGCGAATCACGCCTGCATGCGTGAGTGCCCATTGCGGCGCATCGGTCTGCGCGACCGTGCCCGCGATCCGCGCGACACGCGCGGCGAACCGTGCGACGCTTTCGCCGCCGTGCGCGCATGCGTGCATCAGGTCGGCCGCCCACGCGTCGAGCGCGGCGCGGTCGATGTCGTCCCAGCGCTGCAGCTCCCACGTGCCGAAGTCCATTTCCCGCCAACCCGCGTCGCACCGCAGCGGCACGTCGAGCGCTTGCGCGAGCCGTTCGGCGACCGACGCGCAGCGCACAAGCGGGCTTGTCCAGACCTGTTCGGGCAACGGCGCTGCGAGCGCCGCCAGACGCTCGCGCACGGCCTGCGCGCCCGCATCGGCCGATGCCGCGAGCGGCACGTCGCTGCGCCCGTAGCAGACGCCCGGCTCGACATCGACGGCCGGATGGCGGATCAGGACGAGGTCCATCCGAGCACCACCAGATAGATCGCCAGTTCACTCAGTTGCTGCGCGAAGCCGAGACAGTCGCCGGTATAGCCGCCGATCCGCTTCACGAAATAGCGGGCCGCCCATGCACGCACGATCACGAGCGCGACGAGGGCCGCAATGCCCGCGCGCCAGTCCGGCCAGATGAGCCACGGCAGCCCGAATGCGGCCGCGACCGACGCCGAGCGTGCACCCATGCGCTGCGCGACCGGTTTCGCCTTGCCCTCCGGCCGGACGTAGTCGAGCGACATCAGCAGGCTCACGGCCGCCGCGCGGCTCGCCGCATGTGCGGCGATCATCGTCCACGCGGCGCGCAGCGGCGGCATGGCCGCGAGCGCCTGCCATTTCAGGCCGAGCGCGATCACGAGCGCGACCGCGCCGAACGTGCCGATTCGCGAGTCGTGCATGATGCGCAGCACGTCGTCGCGCGCATAGCCGCCGCCGAACGCATCGCAGCTGTCGGCGAGGCCATCCTCGTGGAACGCGCCGGTCGCGAGCAGCGTCGCGGCCATCGACAGCCCAACTGCGATCGACGCGGGCAGCACGCGCAGCGCCGCGAGATAGACGAGCGCGCCCCACGCGCCGACGCATGCGCCGATCAGCGGGAAGTAACGCGCGGCCTGGTCGAGATCGCCCGCCGCGTAGCCGATCGCGCGCGGCACCGGCACGCGCGTGAAATAGCCGAGCGCGACGAAGAAGTAGCGCAGTTCGGCGCGTACGCCGCGCGCGTGCTCAGGCGTCACGATTGTCGACGCCTGCGGATTCGAAGCTCGCCATCTCGGTGAGGAACGCGGCCGCCGCGCGCACCAGCGGCAGCGCGAGCGCGGCGCCCGTGCCTTCACCGAGCCGCAGGTCGAGCGCGAGCAGCGGCTTCGCGCCGAAATGCTCGAGCATGCGCCGGTGGCCGGCCTCGTGCGACGTATGCGAAAACACGCAGTAGTCGCGCACACCGGGCGCGATGCGCTCGGCGACGAGCAGCGCGGCCGTCGCGATGAAACCGTCGACGAGGATCGTCATCCGCTCGCTCGCGGCCGCGAGATACGCGCCCGTCATCATCGCGATCTCGAAGCCGCCGAACGTCGCAAGCACGTCGAGCGGCGCGATCGCGTGCGAATGCCGGACGAGCGCGCGGCCGAGCACCGCGCGCTTGTGTGCGAGCCCCTGGTCGTCGAGGCCCGTGCCGCGCCCGACGCACGCGTCGATCGGCACGTCGAGCAGCCGGCTCATCAGGCATGCGGCCGACGACGTGTTCGCGATCCCCATCTCACCGAAGCCGATCACGTTCGTGCCGAGCGATGCGTGCAGACGTACGCGTGCGGCGCCGGCCGCGAGCGCGGTGTTCGCCTCGTCGCGCGTCATCGCGGGCTCAACCGCGAAGTTGCGCGTGCCGCGCGCGATCGGCAGCGACACGAGCCGGTCGGACACCGGCAGCGGCGACGCGACGCCCGCATCGACGATCTCGAGCACGCTCTGCGCGACACCCGAGAACGCATTGATCGCCGCGCCGCCGGCCAGGAAGTTCGCGACCATCTGCGCGGTGACCGACTGCGGATACGGGCTCACGCCCTCGGCCGCGATCCCGTGGTCGCCGGCGAACACGATCGTGACGGGGCGCTGCACCTGCGGCCGCTCGGTATGCTGGATCAGGCCGATCTGCAGCGCGATCGCCTCGAGCTGGCCAAGACTGCCCGGCGGCTTGGTCTTGTGATCGATCACATGCTGCAGGCGCTTGCGCAGCGTGTCGTCGAGCGGCGCGATCGCGGGCGGGAAGTCGGTCGGTTTCGTCATCGGAAGGTTGCCTCGTTGGCGCGGCCGCTGCCGCGCATCGAAAGAAGGGAGTTCATCGCCGCTCGGGCCACGCAGGCAGCAGCGCGTCGCGGCCGTTCTCGCGAATCAGCACGAGCGGATAGCCGAACGCGTCGCTCGCGCGCGCCGGCGTCAGCACGTCGTGCACGGGGCCCGCCCACGCATGGCCGCGGCCGTCGAGCAACAGCGCGTGCGTCGCGAAACGCCGCGCGAGATTCAGGTCGTGGCACGAGAACAGCACCGTGCACGGGCCCGCGTCGAGCCACGCGCCCAGCGCGGTCAGGCCATCGATCTGGTGATGCAGGTCGAGATGGGCGAGCGGTTCGTCGAGCAGCATCAGCGGCGCGTCCTGGCACAGGGTCGCGGCCAGCGCGACGCGCTGCCGCTCGCCGCCCGACAGCGACAGCACGTCGCGCGACGCGAGCTCGGCGAGCCCGAACGTCGCGAGCGCGGCGCGCGCGGCCGCACGGTCCTCGTCACGCTCCCAGCCCCAGCCACCGAGATACGGAAAGCGGTTGAGCAGCACCGTGTCGAATACCGTCGCGCTGAACGCGTCGTGCAGTTGTTGCGGCATCAGCGCGCGGCGCCGCGCGAGCGCTTCGGGCGACCACGCGGCGAGCGGCCGGCCGTCGATCTCGATGTGACCGCCGGCCGGCTGCTGCAGGCCCGCGAGCGTCGCGAGCAGCGTCGTCTTGCCTGCGCCGTTCGGCCCCGCGACGCACCAGATCTCGCCGGGCCGGAACTCTTGCGTGAAGCCGTCGAGCAGCGTCCGTGCGCCGGCCTTCAGCGTCAGGTCGACCGCCGCGCAGGCCATGTCGCCGCCGGTGTGCGATACGGTGTGCGTCATCGCATCGGTCTCCTCAGCAACATCCACAGGAACACCGGCACGCCGATCAACGCGGTCATCACGCCGACCGGCAATTGCACGGGCGCGATCGCGGTGCGCGCGAGCAGGTCCGCCGCCATCACGCCGCCGCCGCCCGCGAGCATCGCGGCGGGCAGCAGCATGCGCTGGTCGTTGCCGAATGCGAGCCGCAGCGCGTGCGGCACGACGAGGCCGACGAAGCCGATCGTGCCGGCCGTCGTCACCGCGGCCGCGGCGGCCAGCGACGCGACGAGGTAGATCCGCATGCGCAGTCTCGCGACCGGCACGCCAAGCGCATGTGCAGTCGCGTCGCCGCGCAGCAGCACGTTGAGTTGCGGCGCGGCCGGCAGCGCGACGCAGGCGGCCACCAGCAGCGCACCCCATGCGAACCAGGGCGCCGTCACGCCGTTCAGGTCGCCCGTCAGCCAGAAGATGATGCCGCGCAGCCGCGCATCGGGCGCGAGCGACAGCAGCAGCGTGACGAGCGCGCCCCACCCGGCCGCGATCACGACACCGGTGAGCAGCAGCCGCGGCGACGCATCGCGCGAATCGCCGCGCCACAGCTCGCGGCGAGCCAGCCCGAGCACGAGCGCGACCGACGCGAGCGAGCCGGCGAACGCGGACGCATCGACGAGCCACCACGCGGCGCCCGCGATCATCGCGACGAGCGCGAAGCCCGCCGCGCCGCCCGACACGCCGAGCACGTACGGCTCCGCGAGCGGATTGCGCAGCAGCACCTGCAGCAGCGCACCGGCGAGCGCGAGCAGCGCGCCGCAGGCGAAACCCGCGAGCGCGCGCGGCAGCCGCAGCGTGCGCACGATGTCGGCGAACAGCGCGTCGCCGCCGTGCGGCACGAGCGACGCGAGCGCCTGCCACGGCGACATCGGCACGCTGCCGATCGACAGCGACGCGACGAACAGCAGCGCGACCACGGCCGCAAGCACGGCCCAGATCGCGGCGGCACGCGCGGCGCTCATGCGGCGTACGGCATCGCGCATGACGCGCGACAGGTCGGCTGACCACTGTTGCCGACCGAGCGCGGCACGGGCGTCGCGCTTCGGCGCGTTGTAGGCATACGCAAGCTCGTTATCCTTGTCGAACGGGTTGTTGCGCCGCACGCCGGCCATACCGGCATGCAACGGCCGCGATCCGCCGGGCCGCACCTTCGCGCGACCGGCGTTCTGCGCAATATAGTGGAAGGTGCCGCATCGGGTCGATCGGCGTGGTGACGACGAGCGTCGGCGCCGATCCCGGACGAATCGGCGTCCGCCGCGGCCTGCGCGACGGCGGCAAGCGGTACGCCGCGGCGTGCGCCGAATGCCGTGCGGACGATTGGGGTCAGCATCGAAGACAAGTCCCGTGAAGCACTGCGCGCCCCGCTTCCCCGCAGGCCGCGCGTCATGAAGCCGTGCTGGCTCCTCGCCTCGGCCGGTATCCGGGCTGGCGGCGTACCGGCTCGCCTTCCCGCGCGTGTCACGCGCAGTGGCCCGCGCCCGCGTGCGACCTGCACGCGAAACGCGCCCGAGCCGGCCTGCGTCACGCGACGCGGCCGCTTACCGTTGCGGGGGCAGCGCAGGTTGGCGATCTCCGGGCGGAGCGCGCGGCCTGCTTCCCGTTTAGTTTAACCGCGCGACGCACGCGCGAGCACCGAGGCGGCGCCAGTTTAGGAGCCGGCCGCGCGAGCGTCAAGAAAGCGGCCGGACGCGTGCCTGGCGCGCGCCGCGAACACGCCGGAGCCGTGTATTCGCGGCAAGAAGCCGGGGTGTTACGACTGGAAACGTTACAGATGTCGGAATGCGCGTTATTCCGCGCTAAAATGCTGGGTCTTTAGAGGACGCAGCAGATGCTCAACGAACTCGAAACTTTATCTCAAAATATTGGCCGTCTGATCTCGCTGAACAAGCGCTATCACTCGGAACGGCTCGCGCTCGAGGAGCAGGTCGCGCAAATGCGCGCGGAAGCGGACGCGGTCCGCGCGGAACTTGCGCAACTGCGCGACGAACGCAATGCGCTCGCGGCCGAGCGCGACACGCTGTCGGCGAAGATCGACGACGCCCAGGTCAAACTGAACGCGATTCTCGAAAAGCTGCCGCGCACGAAGAATGCGGAGCAAACCGACAACCAGCTCGACCTGCTGGATGCGCAGGCGCGCACGGATAGCGACGACGCGGCCAGCCACGGAGAACATGCATGAGCACCAAGCAGATCGAAGTCTCGATTCTCGGTCAGCCCTATCGGCTCGCCTGTTCGGCCGAGACCGAAGCGGCGCTGCTCGAGGCCGTCGCGCGCGTCGACGCCGAAATGTCGAAGATCCGCGCGAACAGCTCGGTGCGCGGCACCGATCGCATCGCGGTAATGGCGGCATTGTCGCTCGCATCCGAATTGCTGCGGCTGCAAACGAGCGTGCGGCACGGTGAAGCATTTCCGGCGGAAGAAATCCGTCGTACAATGCATCAGATGAACGAACAGCTCGGCGCGGTGCTCGCACAGCACGAGACGCAGTAACGTTTGATCGATGCGTCGATTCCCCTTGATCTCGGCGATCAACGGTGGTCAAATTGGCGCAACGAAACACAGTTCAGTCAGCTTCCCTGCCTGGTTCGCCAAGGTCATATATTCCTTGAACCAATGCCATGTGCACGGTTGCGGAAATTTGTAGCACGGGCGCGCGCGTCACTCTGTCTGATGTACCCGATGTGCTGCTAACTGCGACCAATTCTGAACCCCAGGTTCAGGATGCCGGCCTAGCGGCCAAGGCGGGGGCCTATCCAACGGCATCGGGCGAGTCCCGATGCCGTTTCCTTTTGTAGCAGCCTCTTTCTGCGTCGATCACGACCATGCAATACTGGCTGATGAAGTCCGAACCGGACGAAGCAAGCATCGACGACCTCGCGCACGCGCCGCAGCATTCGCTGCCCTGGACCGGCGTGCGCAACTATCAGGCGCGCAATTTCATGCGCGACACGATGAAGATCGGCGACGGTGTGCTGTTCTATCACTCGAGTTGCCCCGAGCCAGGCATCGCGGGCCTCGCCGAAGTCTCGTCGACACCCTACCCCGATCCCACCCAGTTCGATCCCAAAAGCCCGTATTACGATCCGAAGTCGACGCAGGAAGCACCACGCTGGCTGCTCGTCGACGTGCGCTTCGTGAAAAAGTCGCCGCTCGTGCCGCTCGCCGCGCTGCGCGAACACGACGAACTCGCCGACATGCGCGTGCTCGCGCGCGGCAACCGACTGTCGATCACGCCCGTCACGCGCGCCGAATGGCGCTTCATCACCGAAAAGCTGATGAAGTAGGCGCACGCAGTAAGGCGCGTGCAGCTCGCGCACGCCAAAGGTCAAATCCGGTCAACACGCGCCACGATCACGGAACTCGCGGAGCGTTCGCGCGGCCTAAGCAACCGCTGTCGTCCGATCGGGCGACGGCCGTTTTTTGTCGCGCGGTACGCCCGCGTCGCGCACGCGTGATCCGCGTGCGCGCCCTCGCACAAGGAATCCAACAATGACCAAGAAATCCACACTCGCGCTGTCGCTCGCCCTCGCCGTCGCCGTGCCCGTCGCGCTGACGCTCGCGTCGCCGGCCGCGCACGCGCAAACTGCGAACCCGCACTTTCCGGAGCCGGCGGGCGTGCTGTCGCTGTCGTCGCAGGCCAGCGCCGACGTGCCGCAGGACATCATCCACATCACGCTGTTCTACGAACAGCAGGCGAAGGACCCGGGCAGCCTGACGTCCGCGCTGAACCAGCGCGCCGATGCGGCGCTCGCACAGGCGAAGGGCGTATCGGGCGTCACCGCACACACCGGCGCGTTCTCCGTATATCCGAGCACCGATCGCGACGGGAAAATCTCCGCATGGCGCGGCCGTACCGAAGTCGTGCTCGAATCGCGCGACTTCGCGGCGGCGTCGAAACTCGCGGGCCAGTTGTCGAACCAGATGCAGGTCGCGAACGTCGAGTTCTCGCTGTCGCCCGAAGCGCAGCGTGCGGCCGAGCAGAAGCTCACGACCGAAGCGATCAAGTCGTTCCGTGCACGCGCGGACGAAGCCGCGAAGGCCTTCGGCTACAGCAGCTACTCGATTCGCGACGTGAACGTCGGCGGCGGCCGCAATGTGCAGCCGTACACGCGCATGATGGCGATGGCCGCGGCGCCGATGGACAACGCGAAGATGAGCGCGCCGATCTCGGTCGAAGGCGGCAAGGCGACCGTGTCGGTGACGGTCAACGGCTCGGTGCAGATGAAGTAACGCGCATCGCGCGACGCTCGGCAGATGCGAAAACGCCGGCCCGAAGGCCGGCGTTTTCATTTGTGATCCTGCGCTTTGCGATCCTGCGGTCGGTGCGCATGCCGATCGTGCGCATCGGCATCGCATCACGCGTCATACGTCACACGGAGCGCGCATGACACAACTCCATTACGCAACCGCATTCGCCGCGCGGCGGCGATACGCCCACACCATCAGCGCAATGCCCGTGAGAATCATCGGCAGCGACAGCCACTGCCCCATCGACAGGCCGAGGGCGAGCAGGCCAAGGAAATCGTCCGGTTCGCGCGCGAATTCGACCGTGAAGCGCGCGAGCCCGTAGCCGATCAGGAACAGCGCGGACACCGCCCCCATCGGCCGCGGCTTGCGCGAGAAGAAGAACAGCGCGAAGAACAGCGCAATGCCTTCGAGCGCGATTTCGTAGAGCTGCGAAGGATGGCGCGGCAGCATCTGGTATTGCATGAACACGTCGGCGAGATGCCACTTCTCGACGAGCGCCGGATGCTTCGGCAGCCATGCCGCGTCGTCGCGCATCGCGCCCGGGAACATCATCGCCCACGGCGAATTCGGATCGGTCACGCGACCCCACAGCTCGCCGTTGATGAAGTTGCCGAGCCGCCCGGCCGCGAGCCCCGTCGGCACCATCGGCGCCACGAAATCGGTGACCTGCAGCCAGTGGCGCTTGCGCTGCCACGCGAACAGCGCCATCGCGAGCGTCACGCCCAGGAAGCCGCCGTGGAACGACATCCCGCCCTCCCACACCTTGAACACGTCGAGCGGATGCGAGAAGTAGAAGTCGGCCTTGTAGAACAGCACGTAGCCGAGCCGGCCGCCGAGCACGGTGCCGAGCACGCCGTAGAACATCATGTCGTCGATGTCCTTCGCGGTCCAGCCCTGCGCCGCGACATGCGGCAGCTTCAGGCGGATCCGGCCGACGACGATCGCCGCGATGAAGCCGACGAGATACATGAGGCCGTACCAGCGCACGGCCAGCGGCCCGAGGTGGATCGCTACGGGGTCGAAATTCGGGTGAATGATCATGGGTTAGCGATGAAGTTTTCGAATGCGGTACGGCGCTCGCACCGGCGCCGCACCGCGCATTGGACGGCGCCGGCGCGCCATCGTTCGCATCACGCGGCGAGACCGTGTGCGCGCACGACGTCGATGAAACCGGCAAGCACGGGGCTGACATCCCCCGTGCGCCACACGAGGCCCGTCTCGACGACCGGCGCGTCGCCGGCGAGCGGCCGGTAGACCACGCCGGTGCGCCGCAGGTTACGCAGCGACTGCGGCACCAGTGCGACACCCATGCCGGCCGACACGAGGCTGACGATCGTCTGCATCTGGATCGCCTCCTGGCCGATGCGCGGGGTTTCCCCCGCCGCGCCGTAGCAGCCCGTAATGATGTCATAAAAGCCGGGCGCCAAACGGCGCGGGAAGATCACGAGCGGCAACGCGGCCAGCTCGGCCAGATGCACGGGTTCGTCTTCGGGCACGTCCGGCGCCGCGGCCGCCGGCATCGCGACCACCAGCGGCTCGCGCACGACCGGCAGGTACGACAGCCCGGCCGCGTGGCGCGGCGGCACGGGCGGAATCACGAGCCCCGCGTCGATGCGGCCCGCGACGAGTTCGTCGATCTGCACGTCGCTCGTCGCCTCCGCGAGCTGCAGCCGCACCTGCGGATAGCGCGCGCCGAACGCGCGCAGCAGCGACGGCAGCAGCCCGTAATCGGCGGTCGACACGAACGCGAGCGACAGCGAACCGGCTTCGCCGCGCGCGAGGCGCCGTGCGAGCGGCGGCAGCGCGTCGGCCGACGCGAGCAGCCTGCGCACGTCGGGCAGCAGCGCGGCACCCACCGCCGTCAGCGCAACCGAGCGCTTGGTGCGCACGAACAGCGCGACACCGAGCGCATCCTCGAGCGCCCGGATCGCCTGCGACAGCGGCGGCTGCGTCATCGACAGGCGCTCGGCTGCGCGGCCGAAATGGCGCTCGTCGGCGACGGTCACGAAATAGCGCCACTGGCGCAGGTCGGGTGTCGGGTCGGCCATGCTTCACTCATTCGCAAAACGACTTAATAGGCGACAAATAATATATTGGACATCCCAAACCGGAAACTCCATTCTTGACTGATCCGAACCGGCGCGCCGTTCGCGGGCGTCGCCAATACAACGATGGAGCTCCCCATGCCGTACAACCGTCGCTCGAAGCACATCACGCAAGGCGTGGCCCGTTCGCCGAACCGCTCGATGTATTACGCACTCGGCTATCAGAAGGACGATTTCGACAAGCCGATGATCGGCATCGCGAACGGCCACTCGACGATCACGCCGTGCAACTCGGGCCTGCAGCGGCTGTCGGACGCGGCCGTCGCGGCAGTCAAGGCGGCCGACGCGAACCCGCAGATCTTCGGCACGCCGACGATCTCCGACGGCATGTCGATGGGCACCGAGGGGATGAAGTACTCGCTGGTGTCGCGCGAAGTGATCGCCGACTGCATCGAGACCTGCGTGCAGGGCCAGTGGATGGACGGCGTGGTGGTGGTCGGCGGCTGCGACAAGAACATGCCGGGCGGGATGATCGCGCTCGCGCGCCTGAACGTGCCGGGCATCTACGTGTACGGCGGCACGATCCGCCCCGGTCACTGGAAGGGCCGCGACCTGACGATCGTGTCGTCGTTCGAGGCGGTCGGCGAGTTCACCGCGGGCCGGATGTCGCAGGAGGATTTCGAGGGAGTCGAGCAGAACGCGTGCCCGACATCGGGGTCGTGCGGCGGGATGTACACCGCGAACACGATGAGTTCGTCGTTCGAGGCGCTCGGCATGTCGCTGATGTACTCGTCGACCATGGCGAACCCCGACCAGGAGAAGGTCGATTCGGCCGCCGAATCGGCGCGCGTGCTGGTCGAGGCGGTGAAGCGCGACCTGAAGCCGCGCGACATCATCACGAAGGCGTCGATCGAGAACGCGGTGTCGCTGATCATGGCAACCGGCGGCTCCACCAACGCGGTGCTGCACTATCTCGCGATCGCGCACGCGGCGGAGGTCGACTGGACGATCGACGACTTCGAGCGCATCCGCAAGCGCGTGCCGGTGATCTGCGACCTGAAGCCTTCGGGCCAGTACGTCGCGACCGACCTGCACGCAGCCGGCGGCATTCCGCAGGTGCTGCGGATCCTGCTCGATGCAGGGCTGCTGCACGGCGACTGCATGACGATCACCGGCCGCACGATCGCCGAGGAGCTGAAGGACGTGCCGGGCGTGCCACGCGCGGACCAGAACGTGATCTTCCCGATCGATCGCGCACTGTACAAGGAAGGCCATCTCGCGATCCTGAAGGGCAACCTCGCGGAAGACGGTGCGGTCGCAAAGATCAGCGGCCTGAAGAACCCCGTGATCACGGGCCCGGCGCGCGTGTTCGACGACGAGCAAAGCGCGATGGACGCGATCCTCGGCGACCGGATTCGCGCCGGCGACGTGCTGGTGCTGCGCTATCTCGGCCCGCAGGGCGGCCCCGGCATGCCGGAAATGCTCGCGCCGACGTCGGCGATCATCGGCAAGGGGCTCGGCGAATCGGTCGGCTTCATCACGGACGGCCGCTTCTCGGGCGGCACCTGGGGAATGGTGGTCGGCCACGTCGCGCCCGAGGCGTTCGTCGGCGGCACGATTGCGCTCGTGCAGGAAGGCGATTCGATCACGATCGATGCGCACCGGCTGGTGCTGCAGCTGAACGTCGACGACGCGGAACTCGCGCGCCGGCGCGCTGCGTGGAAGCAGCCGACGCCGCGCTACACGCGCGGCGTGCTCGCCAAGTACGCGGCCCTCGCGCGTCCGGCGAACAAGGGCGCCGTCACCGGCTGACGCGGCGCGCGGGGCATGCGACCCCATTGCAGGCGGCCGCCGGGAAAACGCGCAAAACGTGCTTTCCCTTTGCTTTTATAATGCGCGAATCGTGAAGCCGGCCGTCCCCCGCCGGCGGAGAACTGCATGAAACAGACGATATTGCGCGCGCTGCTCGTGGCGCTGCTGACCGGCAGCGCGGCGGCGGCCCACGCCGACCAGGCCGGCAACGGGCTCGCGCTCGCACAGCGCAAGAACTGCATGACCTGCCATGCGGTCGGCAAGCTGCTGATGGGCCCATCGTTCCATGACATCGCCGGCAAGTACGCGGCACGCGCCGACGCCGTCGATTACCTCGCGCAATCGATCGTGAAGGGCAGTGTCGGGGTGTGGGGCAGCGTGCCGATGCCCGCCAATACGCAGCTGACGAGCGCCGAAGCACACACGCTCGCGCAGTGGGTGCTGTCGCTGCATTGAATTGGACCGGATGAGCGGGCGGCGTGCATGCACGCCGCGCTTCCCGTCGGGCACCGTCCCGCTCTCCTCGACATGACCGGCTCGGCGACCCGTCATTGACGATGAACGGAACCGCACCCGCGGTTCCGGCGCACGAACGACCGTGCGCTCAGCCTGAATGACCGGTCTGGCGACGGCCGATCTCTTCGTCGACCGCGTCGCGAACCCACTCCATCACTTCGGTTTCGAGCGCCAACGCCACTTCGCGCGTGATCTGGCCGACCAACCAGGCCGTATGGTCGTGCAGCGCATCGCGGCAGCGGGCCTCGATCGCCTCGCGCCCTTCCCCGGTCAGATAATTCGTCAGCCGATTGCGCAGACGCTCGGCAATACGCTGCGCGTCCTCCGGCGTCAGCGCGGCGGCCGCAGGCGTGTCCGGCTGCGATACGCCGGCGAGCTGATCCGTAGCCAGCCCGTCGGCAGCCGGTGCGAGCCCATGCGGCAGCACCGCTTCGTCGGCCTCGCGCGGCGCCGCCGCGGCAAAGGCGGGCTGCTGCGTGTCATCGGTGGCCAGTGCGGAGCGCAGCGGCGCCTGCATCCCACCAGACTCTTCGGCGACGATGTGTCCGGCGGCACCGGGTTGCGCCGGTGCGTCGCTGTCTCCGGGCAATTCGACGGTCGGGACGTCCGGCGTCGGCACCGGCTCGACCACCACGGATTCGGGGTCGGGTCCCACGTGTTCCGATGCGGCGGACGGCGTGGCCGGATGGCCCGGCGCGACCACGTCGGTCAGCGCCGGCACGGCGGCATCGTCGCTCGGCGGCGCATCGGCCGCGGACGAACGCTCCGGCGCCGGCTTGCCCGGCACCAGCACGTCGGTCAGCGTCGGAATCGAAGAAGATTCGGCTTGTGTCACGGGGATGCTCCGTCGACGGTTTCGGCTAGCTGCCCTGCTTGTAGTTGTTCAGCGCGTATCCGCGATCGCGGTAGAAGCGGTAGCGGTCGCGGCCCGCGGCCAGTTCGTCCGGCGCGTTGCCGACCACTTCGAGCAGGCGCTCGAAACGGGCGAACTGCGCGGGCACGGCCGCACCGAGGTTCAGCAGCACATGGTGATGCGGCGCCTGGTCGAGATCGGCGGTCAGCACGATCGGCGTGCCGGCCGCGTGCGCGCTGTCGACGCCGCAATGCGGGATGAAATCGAGCGGCGAGAACGTCCAGAGCCGCTCGTCGAGCGCGCGCAGGCGCGCGGGTTCCGCGAGCACGACGACCGGCTGCCCGGCCTGATAGGCCTTGCGCAGCAGCCGGCATGCATACGCGAGCGAATCGCCGACGTTCGAATGGAAATCGATTCGCGTCATTGCCCGCGTACCCGCATCGTCGTAAGACCTGCCATCACTATCACTGGCCGGCGCGGTCGATCAGGAACTGCGCGAGCAGCGGCACCGGACGGCCGGTCGCGCCCTTCGCCGCGCCCCCCTTCCATGCGGTACCGGCGATGTCCAGGTGCGCCCACGGATAGCTTTCCGTGAAGCGCGACAGGAAGCACGCCGCCGTCACGGCACCGGCCGGACGCCCGCCGATGTTCGCGATGTCCGCGAAATTCGACTTCAGCTGATCCTGGTACTCGTCGTCGAGCGGCATGCGCCATGCCGGGTCGTTCGCTTCGCGCGATGCGTCGAGCAGTTCGCCCGCGAGTGCATCGTCCTTCGAGAACAAGCCGCTGTTATGGGCGCCGAGCGCGATCACGCATGCGCCCGTCAGCGTCGCCACGTCGATCACCGCGGCCGGCTTGAAGCGCTCCGCATAAGTCAGCGCGTCGCACAGGATCAGGCGACCCTCGGCGTCGGTGTTCAGCACCTCGATCGTCAACCCCTTCATGCTGGTGACGATATCGCCCGGCTTCGTCGCGTTGCCGCCCGGCATGTTCTCGCAGGTCGGCACGATCGCGACCACGTTGATCTTCAGGCCCATTTCGGCGACCGCACGCATCGTGCCGAGCACCGAACCGGCGCCGCACATGTCGTACTTCATCTCGTCCATGCCCTCGCCCGGCTTCAGCGAGATGCCGCCCGTGTCGAACGTGATGCCCTTGCCGACCAGCACGACCGGCGCGGCCTTCGCGGCGGCACCCTGGTAATGGAGCACGATGAACTGCGGCGGCTCGACCGACGCGCGCGCCACCGACAGGAACGAGCCCATCTTGAGCGCCTGGATCTGCTTCAGGCCGAGCACCTCGGCCTTCAGACCCCAATCCTTCGCGATCTTCTTCGCGGTGTTGCCGAGATAGGTCGGCGTGCACACGTTGCCGGGCAGGTTGCCTAGATCGCGCGTGAGATCCATCCCGTTCGCGAGCGCGACGGCCTGCTTGACCGCCAGCTTCGCCGCCTTTTCATCGGCCGGATCGACGCTGAACACGACTCGCTTGAGCGTATGCGACGCCGGTTCCGGCTTGCTCTTCATCTGCGTGAAGCGGTAGGTTTCGTTGCGCAGCGCGAGAATCGCCGCACGCACGCCCCAGTCGGAGCCGCGCTCGTCGACCGGCAGCTGCGCGAGCGTGAACGTGACCTGGACGACCTTGGTCGCCAGCAGCGCGCGCCATGCGGCCGTCGCTGCATCGTTGTAGGCTTTCTGGTTGAAAGCATCCTGCTTGCCGAGCCCGACGAGCAGCACGCGCGACGCGCCGATGCCCGATACCTCGGGGAGGAACAGCGTCTTGCCGCGCTTGCCGTCCATGTCGCCGGCCTTCACCACGCGCGAGATCAGCCCCTTGGTGGCCGTGTCGATGTCGAGCGCTGCGCCTGAAAGGGTCTGCGCCTCGAAGATGCCGAGCACGATGCAATCGGACTTCCCGGTCAGGAACCCCTTGGCCTCGCCTTTGCTCCAATCACAGCCTTTTATGCTAAAGTCCATCGCGCTTGTCCTCGGATAAAATCTGGGCTAAGGATGAAAGCCGCAATTATCCGCTATTTTTCCCGTGGCGGCGCGAGCGCTCCACCACGCGTGCGCAGCCTCCCGCCCTCTTCTCATCAAGAATGATCTTCGAACGCTCCCTCCAGCGCGAGCTTGCGTATACGGCTGGCGCCGTGTTCATGGTGCTGCTCACGATCATGCTCACGACGATGATGATCCGCATCGTCGGTTACGCTGCGTCCGGCGAAATCGATCCGCGGGACGTACTCGTGCTGATCGGCCTCACCGTGATCGGCTATCTCGCCGTGATGCTCGTCGTCACGCTGTTCGTGTCGATCCTGTTCGTGCTGACCCGGTGGTACCGGGACTCCGAAATGGTGGTCTGGCTCGCGTCGGGCGTGAGCCTCACGCGCCTGATCAAGCCGATCGGCGTGTTCGCCACGCCGATCGTCCTGCTGATCGCGCTCTTCGCGTTCGTCGGCTGGCCGTGGTCGAACCAGCAGAGCAAGATGATCAAGGCACGCTTCCAGCAGCGCGACGAGATCTCGCTGCTCGCACCCGGCCAGTTCCGCGAATCGGCCGCGAATCATCGCGTGTTCTTCATCGAGAAGATGTCGCCGGACCAGAGCAAGGTGCAGAACGTGTTCGTCACGTCGACCGAGAACGGCAAGGTCAATATCGTCGTATCGCACACGGGCCATACGGAAACGAAGGACGGCGATCGCTTCGTCGTGCTGGAAGACGGCCGCCGCTACGACGGCACGCCGGGCCAGCCGAACTTCAAGATCATGGAGTTCCAGCGCTACGGCGTGAAGATCACAAGCACCCCGGTCACCAACGTGCCGACCACCAACAGCACGCCCACGCCCGACCTGCTGCGCAACCCGACGCGCGACAACCTCGCGGAATTCGCGTGGCGCGCGGGGCTGCCGCTGATCGCGATCAACCTGATGGTGCTCGGGATCCCGCTGTCGTACCAGAACCCGCGCCGCAGCCGCACGATCAACCTCGTGATGGCCGTGCTGATCTACCTCACGTACTCGAACCTGCTGAACGTCGTGCAGGCACAGATCGAGCAGGGCAAGATGTCGTTCGGCGTCGGCCTCGTCGGCCTGCACCTGGTCGTCGCGGTGATCGTCGCGTTCATCTTCTGGTTGCGCGTGCGCAATCGTCCGCTGTTTACACGCGCGCTGTTCGGCCGCTCGGGAGCATGATCGATGCGGCTCTATGAAAAATATTTCGCGCGGCAGATCTACGTCACGTTCGTCTTCATCCTGTTCGCGTTCTCGGGCCTGTTCTTCTTCTTCGACCTGATCAGCGAACTGAACTCGGTCGGGCACGGCAACTACAAGTTCGGCTACGCGGTGCTGCGCGTTGCGCTGCAAACCCCGTCGCGCTTCTACGAGATCATCCCGGTCGCCGCGCTGATCAGCGCGATCTACGTGTTCGCGCAGATGGCCGCGAACTCGGAATTCACGATCTTCCGCGTGTCGGGCCTCGCGACCAACCAGGCGCTGCGCTCGCTGCTGAAAATCGGCATTCCGCTCGTGATCATCACCTACCTGATCGGCGAATTCGTCGGCCCGTACGCCGACCAGCTGTCCGAACGCGTGCGGCTGCAGGCGCTCGGCGCGTCGGTGTCGTCGAACTTCCAGTCGGGAGTGTGGGTGAAGGACACACTCGCGGCCCGTGAGAACGGCGAGCAGGTCACGCGCTTCGTCAACGTCGGCAGCCTGTCGCCCGACTCGACGATCAGCAACGTGCGCATCTACGAGTTCGACTCGAAATTCCAGCTGCAGAACGTGCGTATCGCGCAGACGGGCCGCTACGAGCCGCCCGGCCACTGGCTGCTCAAGGGCGTCACCGAAACCGAACTGACGCCGATCAAGCCGATCAGCGGCCAGCCGACGGATGCGCTGAACCCCGTGTACCGGTCGCAACAGGTGACGCTGCCCGAATACCGGCTGCGCTCGGACCTGACGCCGCAGATCCTGTCGGTGCTGCTCGTGTCGCCGGAACGGATGTCGCTCATCAATCTGTTCCGCTACATCCAGCACTTGCGCGAGAACCAGCAGGACACGCAGCGCTACGACATCGCGCTGTGGCGCAAGCTGCTCTACCCGTTCGCGGTGTTCGTGATGCTCGTGCTGTCGCTGCCGTTCGCGTACCTGCATACGCGCGCCGGCGTGGTCGGCGTGAAGGTGTTCGGCGGCATCATGCTCGGCATGAGCTTCCAACTGCTCAACACGCTGTTCTCGCACATCGGCACGCTGAATACGTGGCCCGCGCCGCTGACCGCGGCGACGCCGGGCCTCATCTATCTCGCGCTCGGCCTGTTCGCGCTCAAGTGGGTCGACCGGCACTGAGCGCCGTCACGACGGAGGCTTCGACATGAGTTCGCATGGCATCGTCCTGTTCGGCCACGGCGCACGCGATCCGCGCTGGGCCGAGCCGTTCGAACGGCTGGCCGCACGGCTGCGCGGCGCCGGCGCCTCCCCGCCGCACGTGTCGCTCGCGTTCCTCGAACTGATGACGCCGTCGCTCGACGCAGCCGTCGCCGCGCAGGTCGCGGCCGGCTGCACACGTATCACCGTGGTGCCCGTATTCTTCGGCCAGGGCGGCCATGTCCGTCGCGACCTGCCGCAACTCGTCGACGCCTGCCGCGCCGCGCATCCGGGGGTCGAGATCCGTTGCGCGACGGCCGTCGGGGAAGACGACGGCGTGCTCGACGCCATCGCACGCTACTGCATCGACCAGGTCGGCCGCGACGCGTAAGCGAATCGGCGGCCCCAAAACAAAAAAGCGCTGGCTTCGGTGAAGCCAGCGCTTTTTTTCAGCCTGCGGACCGGCGTCAATCCGGCGGCCATCGATGCATCGCTTGCCGCACGGACCGCGCCTTCGACTCAAGCCGCGTCCCGCAACGCGTCGCCCTCTTTCGCGAGCCGCACGCGTTCGGCGAACGCATCGCCGATCATCAGCAGGCTCGGTTCCGCCGGGTCGAGCCACGCCTGCGCGTCGCCCGCCGCCATCTGCGCAAGCGTCAGCGTCAGCGTGCGTTCGCGCGCGGTGCTGCATGCCTCGACGATCGCCACCGGCGTCGCGGGCGCGCGGCCCGCGTCGATCAGTTCCTGCGCGATGCCGGGCGCGCTGTCGCGGCCCATGTAGTAGACGATCGAATCGGCGCGCGCCGCCTCGCGAATCTCGTCGCTGCCCGGTGCGCGGCTGTGCGTCGCGAACGCGACGCTGCGCGACACGCCGCGCAACGTCAGCGAGCGCTTCAGCGTCGCCGCGCCGGCCAGCGCCGCGGTGATGCCCGGCACGACCTCGTAGTCGATGCCGGCCGCCTCGAGCGCGCGCATTTCCTCTTCGGCGCGACCGAACAGCATCGGGTCGCCGCCCTTCAGCCGCACGACGCAACCATGCTCGCGCGCCGCGTCGACGATCTGCTTGTTGATGAAGTGCTGCGCGGTCGAACGCTGCCCGCAGCGCTTGCCGACCGCGATCTTCCGCGCGTTTGGCGCGTAGTCGAGCATCGCCGGCTCGACGAGCGCGTCGTGCAGCACCACGTCGGCTTGCTCGAGCAGCCGCGCGCCACGCACCGTGATGAGGTCCGCGGCGCCCGGCCCTGCTCCGATCAGATACACCTTGCCCATGTTTGTCGCTTCGCTTGTCCTGCTCGTGCGGACGGCGGCCGGCCCGCGCCGCCGCGAGGGCGGCGCTAACCGCCGGTTATGCCGGTTACGTCGGTTACGCCGAGAACGCCCGGATCATGCCGGCGGCGACCGTGTGGTGCGTCGCCTCGTCGATCAGCACGAACGCGCCCGTGCCCGGATGCGCGTCGTACGTGTCGCAGACGATCGGCTTCTGCAGCGTCAGCGCGACGCGGCCGATGTCGTTCATCTTCAGCTCCTGGCGGTCGGTCGCGTGCGACAGCGTATGCACGTCGAGCACTTCCTTGACCGCGCCGATCTTCGCGAACACCGTGCTCGTGGTCTGCTTGAGCAGGTACTTGCGCTGCGGCGACAGCGGCGTCTCGTCGAACCAGCACAGGTCCGCCTCGAGCTTCTTCGCCGGCGCGACCGGCTCGGCGGTCGTGACGAACATGTCGCCGCGCGACACGTCGACGTCCTCTGCGAGGCGAATCGTCACCGTCTGGCCCGCGAATGCATGCGCGACGGACGCGGTGCCGCCCGGCACCGGCGCGACGATCTCGGCGACCGTCGCGGTGCGGTTCGACGGCAGCACGATGATTTCGTCGCCGACCTTCACCTCGCCCGACTCGATCCGGCCCATGTAGCCGCGGAAATCGTCGGCCGAGCTGCCGTCCTGGCGTGCGACCCACTGCACCGGGAAGCGCAGCGCGTCATGCGCCTGCGTCTCGACCGGCAGCGATTCGAGCACGTCGAGCAGCGGCTCGCCCGCGTACCACGGCATGCGCTCGCTCGCGCCGACGATGTTGTCGCCCTTCAGCGCCGACACCGGCACGAAACGCACGTCGGTCAGGCCGAGCTGCTTCGCGAGCGCGACGTACGCGTCGCGAATCTCGTTGAAGCGCGCTTCGCTGTAGTCGACGAGGTCCATCTTGTTGATCGCGACGATCACGTGCTGCAGCGCGAGCAGCTTCACGATCGCGCTGTGGCGCTTCGTTTGCGGCAGCAGTTCCGCGACGCCGTTCTCGATCGTCACGCGCGTCGCGTCGACCAGGATGATCGCCGCGTGTGCGGTAGACGCACCCGTCACCATGTTGCGCGTGTACTGCTCGTGGCCCGGCGTGTCGGCGATGATGAACTTGCGCTTCGCGGTCGCGAAATAGCGGTATGCGACGTCGATCGTGATGCCCTGCTCGCGCTCGGCCTCGAGCCCGTCCGTCAGCAGCGCGAGGTCGATCTCGTCGCCGACGGTGCGCTTGTTCTTCGCGCGCGACAGCGCGGACAGCTGGTCGGACAGCACGGCCTTGCTGTCGTACAGCAGGCGGCCGATCAGCGTGCTCTTGCCGTCGTCGACGCTGCCTGCGGTGATGAAGCGCAGCACGCCGAGGTCTTCGGTGTTCTCGATGATGCTCATGATGTGAATGTCCTCGTGTGCTTCAGAAATAACCTTGCTTCTTGCGCTGTTCCATCGCGGCTTCGGAGGCCTGGTCGTCCATCCGGGTCGCGCCGCGTTCGGTGATCTCGGTCACCGCCGTCTCGGCGATGATCTTCTCGACGTCGTCCGCATCGCTCGCAACCGGGCACGTGCAGGAAATGTCGCCGACCGTGCGGAAACGCACCTGCGCAAGCTCGCTCGTCTCGCCGTCACGCATCGGCGTGAGCGGCGTGACCGGCACGAGCAGCCCGTTGCGGCGCACGATCTCGCGCTGGTGCGCGTAGTAGATCGACGGCAGTTCGAGGTTCTCGCGCGCGATGTACTGCCACACGTCGAGTTCGGTCCAGTTCGAGATCGGGAACACGCGCAGGTGCTCGCCCTTGTGCAGGCGGGCGTTGTACAGGCTCCACAGTTCCGGGCGCTGCGCCTTCGGATCCCACTGGCCGAATTCGTCGCGGAACGAGAAGATCCGCTCCTTCGCACGCGCCTTCTCTTCGTCGCGGCGCGCGCCGCCGATCAGCGCGGTATAGCCGTGCTGTTCGATCGTCTCGAGCAGCGTGACGGCCTGCGCGGCGTTGCGCGAATCGGTTTCGCGGCGCAGCACGACCGTGCCGCGCTTGATCGAATCCTCGACATGGCCGACCACGAGCTCGGCGCCGAGCTCCTGCGCACGACGGTCGCGGAAGTCGATCACTTCCTCGTAGTTGTGGCCCGTGTCGATGTGCACGAGCGGGAACGGCAGCGTGGTCTTGCGGTTCGCGCCGAGGCCGAATGCCTTCAGCGCGAGGTGCAGCACGACGACCGAATCCTTGCCGCCCGAGAACAACAGCGCCGGCTTGCTGCACTCGGCGACCAGCTCGCGCAGGATGTGGATCGACTCGGCTTCGAGCCAGTCGAGGTGGCCCATGCGGCTGTCGGCACCGGTGGGCGGGGCAAAGGCGGATTGCTCGAGCGTCGTGCTCATGATTTCAGTCCTTCTCTTCTGGGTTCGTGCCGCCCGCTGTCGCAGGCGGCGCAATATTCGGTTTCTTGTCGGCTTTCAGTTCGCGGCGCCGGCAACGGCTGTCGCGGGAATCGGCGTGATCGTGATGTGCAGCCCGCATTCCTTCGTGTCGCGCGACTCCCACCACCAGCGGCCCGCCCGGCTGTCCTCGCCGGGACGGATCGCGCGCGTGCAGGGCTCGCAACCGATGCTCGGGTAGCCACGCGCATGCAGCGGGTTGACCGGCACGTCGAACGCCTTCAGGTAAGCCCACACGTCGGTTTCCGTCCAGTCGGCGAGCGGGTTGTACTTCGCGATCCCGCGTGCTTCGTCCTGTTCTTCCTCGTGCAGCTCCGCACGCGTGACCGACTGCTCGCGACGCTGGCCCGTGACCCACGCGCCGACGTCGGCCAGCGCGCGGTTCAGCGGTTCGACCTTGCGGATGTGGCAGCACGACTTGCGCAGCTCGACGCTTTCGTAGAACGCGTTCAGGCCGTGCTCGGCGACGTACTGGTCGACCGCGTCCTGCTGCGGGTGAAACTGCTCGATCTCGTAGCCGTAGCGCTCGCGCACGCGGTCGATCATGCCCAGCGTTTCCGCGTGCAGGCGGCCGGTGTTCAGCGAGAAGATGCCGATCGACACGCCCTTCGACAGGATCGCGTGCGTGAGCAGCATGTCTTCCGCGGCGAGGCTGCTCGCGAACTTCACCTTCTCGTGCCGTGCGCCGATCTGCGCGAGCAGCGCGTCGAGGCGCTCGACCTTCGCGGCGAGTTCCGGGCTCAGTGCGGTCGCGCTGCTCATGCGCTCACCTTGGTGTCGACTGCCGCGGTGCGGCGGCGGAACAGCGGCGCCGGCTCGTCGAATGCGCCCTGGTAACGCTGCGTGAACTCGCCGAACGCATTCAGCGCGTCGTGGATGTCCTTGTCGGCACGCACCGCGAACGCGTCGAAGCCGCAACGCGACATATACAGCAGCTGGTCGCGCAGCACATCGCCGATCGCGCGCAGCTCGCCGTTCCAGCCGTGGCGCTCGCGCAGCAGGCGGCCGATGCTGTAGCCGCGGCCGTCCGCGAAGCGCGGGAATTCGACGGCGATCAGCGAGATCGCATCGAAATCGGCCACGAGATCGGCCGGCTCGCTGTCCGGCGCGAGCCACACGCCGAGTTCGTCCTTCGTCTTCGTGGCGACGAGCGCCGCGCGCTCGGCCTGCCACAGGGTGAACGGCACCAGCACCTTGCCGGCCGGCAATGCGTCGACCGCGGGCAGCGCACCGTCTTCCGCCGCGCGCACGACCTGCCATGCGTCGTCGATCACTGCGCGGTTCTTGATAATCGAAGCCATCTGCAAATTCCCTCTACCCGGTTGGTTACGCGTTCACTGCCTGGCGCGCCGCATACACGCGCTCCTTGAACGGTGCGATGCCGATGCGGTCGTACGTGTCGATGAAGCGCTCGCCGTCGATGCGCGTCTCGACGAACGTGTCGATCAGCTTCGCGATCACGTCCGGCACTTCTTCCGCCGAGAACGACGGCCCGATCACGCGGCCGAGACGCGCGCCGTTCTGGCCCGTGCCCTGCTCGCCGCCGAGCGACACCTGGTACCACTCGGCGCCGTCCTTGTCGACACCGAGGATGCCGATGTTGCCCACGTGGTGATGGCCGCACGAGTTCATGCAACCGGAAATGTTCAGCGACAGGTCGCCGAGGTCGTACACGTAGTCCAGATCGTCGAAACGCTGCTGAATCGCCAGCGCGATCGGGATCGACTTCGCGTTCGCGAGCGAGCAGAAGTCGCCGCCCGGGCACGCGATGATGTCGGTCAGCAGGCCGATGTTCGGCGTCGCGAAACCGGCCGCCTTCGCCTTTTCCCACACCGCGAACAGGTCGCGCTTCTTCACGTTCGCGAGAATCAGGTTCTGCTCGTGCGACACGCGCAGTTCGCCGAACGAGTACGCGTCGGCCCAGTCGGCCACCAGGTCCATCTGCGCGTCGGTCGCATCGCCCGGGGCCACGCGATGGTCCTTCAGCGACAGCGTGACAGCGGCATAGCCCGGCACCTTGTGCGGTGCGACGTTGCGCTCGACCCAACGCGCGAACGCCTTGTTCTCGAGCAGGTGCTGTTCGAACGACGCATCGGTGTCGGCGAGCTTCTCGTAGACGGGCGGCTGGAAGTATTGCGACACGCGGTCGAGTTCGGCCTGCGTGAGCGTCGACGGGCCGTCCTTCAGGTGCTGCCACTCTTCCTCGACCTGCTGCGCGAACTTCGCGGGCGACAGCGCCTTCACGAGGATCTTGATACGCGCCTTGTACAGGTTGTCGCGGCGGCCGTAGCGGTTGTATACGCGCAGCACGGCTTCGCAGTAGGTGATCAGGTGCTGCCACGGCAGGTCTTCCTTGATCACCGCACCGACGATCGGCGTACGGCCGAGGCCGCCGCCCGCGAGGATGCTCGCGACCACTTCGCCCTGCGCGTTCTTCTTCAGGTACACGCCGAGGTCGTGGATCTGCACGGCCGCGCGGTCGTCCTTCGAGCCGGACACCGCGATCTTGAACTTGCGCGGCAGCCATGCGAATTCGGGATGGAACGTCGACCACTGGCGCAGGATCTCGGACCACGGACGCGGATCGATCTCCTCGTCCTGCGCGACACCGGCGAACTGGTCGGCCGTGATGTTGCGGATGCAGTTGCCCGACGTCTGGATCGCGTGCATCTGCACCGACGCGAGCTTCGCGAGGATCTCGGGCGTGTCTTCCAGCTCGACCCAGTTGAACTGGATGTTCGAGCGGGTCGAGAAGTGGCCGTAGCCGCGGTCGTGTTCGCGGGCGATGCGCGCCAGCATGCGGAGCTGCTCGCTGCGCAGGTTGCCGTACGGAATCGCGATGCGGTGCATGTACGCGTGGCGCTGCATGTACAGGCCGTTCTGCAGGCGCAGCGGACGGAACTCCTCTTCGCTCAACTCGCCCGACAGGCGGCGGCGCACCTGATCGCGGTACTGTGCGACTCGCTCGTCGACGATCGTCTGGTCGTACTGGTCGTACTGATACATTCGGGGACCCCAGGGTTTTCGTGGTGACTGCGCGACGTCCTAGCCACGTCGCGCCCGAATCTCCGTTCCGCCGCCACCGCCGGCCTTCCGCTGCCTGGCTGGATTGCTAATGACGAAAACAGATATCCATATTTGAAAAACTCCGGTGAATCGTAATAAACTCGCCTTATATTTCAAACGACTAAAAAATTCTGTTGATATGCGGAAGGGTTATAAATGAACCTGCACCAATTTCGCTTCGTGCGCGAGGCCGTCCGGCAGAATTTCAACCTCACCGAGGCCGCCAAGGCGCTGTACACGTCGCAACCGGGGGTATCGAAGGCGATCATCGAGCTCGAGGACGAGCTCGGCGTGGAGATCTTCACGCGGCACGGCAAGCGCGTGCGCTCGCTCACCGAGCCGGGCAGGATCATCCTCGCGTCGGTCGAGCGGATCCTGCAGGAGGTTGAAAGCCTAAAAAGGGTCGGAAAAGATTATGCGGCACAGGATCAGGGCAACCTGACGATCGCCGCCACTCACACGCAGGCCCGCTACTCGCTGCCGGCCGCGATCGCCGAGTTCAAGAAGCGCTTCCCGAAGGTGCACCTGTCGATCCTGCAAGGCAGCCCGACGCAGGTCGCCGAGATGGTGATCCACGACCAGGCCGATCTCGCGATCGCGACCGAGGCGATCGCCGACTACAAGGAACTCGTGTCGCTGCCCTGCTTCCAGTGGCATCACGCGGCCGTGGTGCCTGCCGACCACCCGCTGCTCGAGCGCAAGCCGGTCACGCTGGACGATCTTGCGCAGTACCCGCTGATCACGTACGACGACGCGTTCGCCGGCCGCAAGAAGATCAACCACGCGTTCGCGCTGCGCGGGCTGTCGCCGGACATCGTGCTCGAGGCGATCGACGCCGACGTGATCAAGACCTATGTCGAGCTCGGCCTCGGCGTCGGGATCATGGCCGACATCGCGTTCAATCCGGAGCGCGACCGCAACCTGCGGCTGATTCCGGTCGGCCACCTGTTCGGCAGCAACGTGACGCGCGTCGCGCTCAAGCAGGGCGCCTACCTGCGCAGTTATGTGTATACGCTCGTCGAGCTGCTGTCGCCGACGTTGAACCGCAAGCTGATCGAGCAGGCGCTCAAGGGCGAGTCCGAATCGTACGAGCTTTGACCCGCGTGTATAAACGCAGGGGCGCCCGCTCCCCGCTTGGCGCCCCTTTTTGCTGCCCGACGGAGATTCCCGCATGACGCTTCCCGCCCTGTTGCGCCGCGCCGCCGGCGCCGCCCTCGTACTCGCGTGCGCGGCCGCGCACGCCGACCTGAAGGTCGGCGTCGACCTGTCGTCGACCGGCCCGGCCGCCGCGATCGGCATCACCAGCAAGAACGCGATCCTGATGTGGCCGAAGACGATCGCCGGGCAGCCGGTGCAGGTGACGGTGCTCGACGACGCATCCGACCCGGGCACCGCCGTGCGCAACATCCGCAAGCTGGTCGACGAGGATCACGTCGACGTCGTGGTCGGTCCGAACATCACGCCGGCCGCGCTCGCGGCGCTCGACGCGGTGGCAACCGCCCAGACGCCGATGATCACGCTGGTCGGCTCCGGCGCGATCGTCGAGCCGCAGGAAGGCGCGCGGACCTGGGCGTTCAAGATGGCGCAAAGCGACAGCGCGATGGCCGACGTGATGACGCGCTATATGGCCAACCACGGCGTGAAGACGGTCGGCTTCATCGGCTTCGCGGACAGCTACGGCGACAGCTGGCTGAACGAGTTCACGCGCTTCGCGCAGGTGCGCAAGATCCGCGTGATCGCGACCGAGCGCTTCAACCGCACCGACGCGAGCGTCACCGGCCAGGCGCTGAAGCTGATCGCGGCGAAGCCCGATGCGATCCTGATCGCGGGCTCCGGCACGCCGGCCGTGCTGCCGCAGCGCACGCTGATCGAGCGCGGCTACAAGGGCGCGATCTACCAGACGCACGGGATCGCGACACCGGAATTCATCAAGCTCGGCGGCAAGGACGTTGACGGGACGCTGTTCCCGACCCAGCCGGTCGTCGTCGCGCGTACGCTGCCCGCCGACCATCCTGCCCGCAAGGCCGCGCTCGCGTTCGTCGACGCGTATGAGGCGAAATACGGCGCCGGTACGGTCACGCAGTTCGCGGGCGACGCGGCGGGCGTGTACCCGCGCCTCGCCGACGCGGTCGGCCGCGCGCTGAAGACAGCACAACCCGGCACGCCCGCGTTCCGCGCGGCGCTGCGACGCGAGCTCGAGCGCGCGCACGAGCTCGTCGTGCCGAACGGCGTCGTCAACACGAGTGACAAGGATCACGTGGGGCTCGATCAGCGCGCGAGCGTGATGGGGATCGTGAAGCAGGGCCGGTTCGTCTACCTGAGCCAGTAACGCGCGAACAGTCGCCGGACAGCTTGCCCGGTGGCCCGTTTTCCGCCATAATCCGCGTTTCGCCGCGCACAATCGCATGCGCGGTCAGGAACACAAGCCCAGGTGGTGAAATTGGTAGACGCAGGGGACTCAAAATCCCCCGCCGCAAGGCGTGCCGGTTCGATTCCGGCCCTGGGCACCAGCTTTCGCAGCGTCATGCGCTGCACTCGAAACCCGCGCAAGCACATCGCTTCGCGGGTTTTTTGTTATTCGCCGCCCGCGCCGCAACGCACGCCGCTCCCCGCCGGTCCAAGCATCATGATCGACGCGCAGCACGGAGGCAGCCATGCCCATGCGCACGATATCATCCCCGCTCTGCCGCGGCGTGCTCGCCGCGGTGCTCTCGCTGGTGCTGGGCGGATGCGACGTGCTGACCGCGCCGCCCGTACCCGAATGGCCGGGACCGCATGCGCCGTATCCGTTCCCGGACAACGTCCCGCATCGCACCGAATGACCGGTCGCCTTGCGCCGCATGCGCTCAACCCGTCAGCTCCCGCACGAAGTCGAGAAACACACGCACCTTCGCCGAAACGAGGTTCGACGCGTGGTGATACGCATACAGTGGGAAGGTCTCGTCCGCCCACTCGGGCAGCAACTGCACCAACCGGCCTTCAGCGACGATGTCTCTCGCGTAGAGTTCGAGCAACTGCGCGACACCCTCCCCGCCGACACACGCGCCGAGCAGCGCGCCCGTATCGTTGACCGTCAGCCGGCCGGCGGCGTCGAACGGCACCACCTCGTTGCCGCGATGAAATTCCCATCCGTACGGCCGCCCCGTCACCGGATCGCGGATCAGCACGCAGCGGTGCCCGTCCGCGAGATCCCGCGGGTGCCTCGGCTCGCCGTGACGCGCGACATAGGCCGCCGACGCGCAGGTGAGCACGTGCGTCTCCAGCAGCAGTCGCGCCCGGTATGACGACGGCTCCGGAATGCCGAAACGCACCGCGACGTCGAACCCGTCGGCGACGAGGTCGCCCATCCGGTCGCGCACGCTGATCTCGACGGACAGCTCGGGGAAGCGGTCGAGGAATTCGGCCATCCTCGGCGCCAGCACATAGTGGCCGAAGGTGCCGTCCACGTTGACCCGCAGCCGCCCCCTGACACGCGCCCGGGAACGGCCGGCGTCGACCGCCGCCTCCTCGATGCCGGCCAGCAGCGGCGCGACGGCCTCGTAGAAGCGCCGCCCTTCGTCGGTCAACGTGATCGCGCGCGCCGTCCGGTTGAAGATCCGGATACCGACACGCTCTTCCAGCCGCGCGACCGCGCGGCTCACCGCCGGCTGCGTCAGTCCCATCGCCTCGCCCGCGCGCGCGAAGGTACCGGCCTCGATCACCGCCGAGAGCACGCCGATCCCGCTCAGGAGCCTGCTGTCGAATCCCATGAGACATACTTTTAGTCATTCTTGATCTGATCATTATTCATTATTTTTATTGATCGAGGAAACCTACATTAGTCCTGTCGCCGGATCGTCCGGCACTTACGAACCAAGGAGCAGGACATGAACGCATCGAAACAGGTCGCCCTCGTCACGGGCTCGTCGCGCGGCATCGGCGCGGAAATCGCCCGCCGTCTCGCCCGGGACGGCTTCCGGGTCGTCGTGAACTACGCCGGCGGCGCCGCCCCGGCCCGGGAAGTGGTCGACGCGATCGCCGCCGACGGCGGCGAAGCCATCGCGGTACAGGCGGACGTCGCCGACCCGGCGGCGGTGGCCGCACTGTTCGATGCGGCCGAGCAGGCGTTCGGCCGCATCGACGTGGTCGTCAACAGCGCGGGCGTCATGAAGCTTGGCGCGCTCGCCGAGTTCGACGATGCGGCCTTCGACCAGACCGTCGCGATCAACCTGAAGGGGGCGTTCAACGTCAGCCGCGAGGCGGCGAAACGGGTGCGCGACGGCGGGCGCATCGTCAATCTGACGTCGAGCGTGATCGGCATGCGCCTGCCGACCTACGGCGTGTATATCGCGACCAAAGCAGCCGTCGAAGGGATGACGCAGGTGCTCGCGCAGGAGATGCGCGGCCGCGGCATCAGCGTGAACGCCGTCGCACCGGGGCCGGTCGCCACCGAATTGTTCCTGCAGGGCAAGAGCCCCGAGCTGGTCGATCGCATGGCGAAGCTGAACCCGCTCGAGCGGCTGGGCCAGCCCGAGGACATCGCCGGCGTCGTCGCGTTCCTCGCCGGCCCCGACGGCGCGTGGGTCAACGGCCAGATCCTGCGCGCCAACGGCGGCATGTGCTGACCAGTGCCGGGAATCGCATTCGCCGCGAGAGGTTCAGGAACATCAGACTCGCCGACCTGCTTGCGCCCCGCGTCGGCGGCGGATCCGCCGCCCGCCGGCCGCAATACATGGCGAATGCCGCCGGCACCCGCCGATCGCGGTCAGCGCATTCGGGCGCAGCGGCCTTCTTCAGTCACCGCTCGCACTCGTGCCCGTGTCGTTCAGCGCATCCGCCATCAACTCCCCGAACCACTCGATGAACGCGTTGAGCCGCCGCGACCGGTGCCGGCGATGCGGATACACGGCCGACACGTCCATCGGCGCGGCCCGATGGCCGGGCATCACCTCGACCAGCGCACCGCTGTCGAGCAGATGCATGACGTCGAACCGCGGAATCTGGATCAGCCCCATCCCGGCAATGCAGCTCGCGATATAGGTTTCGGCGTTGTTGACGATCACGCGGCTCGGCAACGCCAGTGTGTGCCGCCCACCGTCCGCGCAGTATTCCCAGCCGAGCTCGCGCCCGGTCGTCGGCGACGCATAGCCGATCGCCCAGTGGCCGTGCGCGAGCGCATCCGGATGCTCGGGCACGCCGCATTCGCGCAGGTAGTCGGGGCTCGCACAGTTGATCAGCGCAAACTGCCCGAGCGGCCGTACGACGAGACTGCTGTCCGCGAGCCGCCCGACCCGGATCGCGCAGTCGACGCCTTCCTGCACGAGGTCGATCGACCGGTCGGTCGAGCCGAGCGAGAGCTGCAGCTTCGGATACTGGCGAAACAGCGAAGGCAGCGCGGGCGCGACCACGCGACGCGCGATCCGGCTCGGCACGTCGACGCTCAGCCGCCCGATCACGTCGCGGTCGCGGCGGCGGAACAGGCGATCGAGGTCGTCGGCCTCCGCGAGCAGCCGCCGGCCGCGCTCGAGCAGCAGCGCGCCGTCGGCAGTCAGCTGGACCTGCCGTGTCGTGCGGTGCAACAGGCGCGTGCCAAGCGCCGTCTCGAGCTGCTGGACGGCCGCCGACACGGTCGCGCGCGGCACGTCGAGCGCATGCGCGGCCTTGATGAAGCTGCCCATCTCGGCAACCTGAAGGAAGATTCTGACCTGGTCCAGCTTGTCCATCGGCGGGTGGAAAAAGTGGGTTCGGACGACCGTCACCGGCAAACGCCGGGCGTCGCGGCCGATGCCTGCGGCACAGAAGAAACGGGCGCGTAGCTTCGTGCCCGCGCGCCCGTCCATTGTCCATGCAAACGGTCCATTGCGGGTTCCCGCGCGCACACGGCGCCCGCCGACACGGCCCGTTACTTCGTCGTATAGCCGCCGTTGATCAGGATCGTCTGGCCGGTGATCCACCAGCCGTCGGTCACGAGGTGACGGATGAACGGCACGACGTCCTCGATGTCGGTGAGGCCCGTCTTGCTGAACGGCGACAGCGCGGCCGCCGTCTTGTGATACGCGACCGCGTCGGCGCCTTCGGCCGGATAGAAGAACGGCGTGTCCATCGGACCCGGCCCGACCGCCGTCACCGAGATGCCGCGCGCGCCGTACTCCTTCGCCGCTGCGCGCGTGAAGTGCTCGACCGGCGCCTTCGACCCTTCGTAGGCCGCATAGAACGGCGTGAACGCGCCGAGCAGCGACGTCACGAGCGTGACGAGCTTGCCGTGATCCTCGAGGTGCCGCCCCGCTTCCTTGATGAAGAAGAACGCCGACTTGCTGTTCACCGCGAACATCTCGTCGTATTCGGCCTCCGAAATTTCCGTGAACGGTTTCTTCAGCACCTTGCCCACGGTGTTGATCGCGATGTCGATCTTGCCGAAGCGCTGCTTCGCGTCGTCGAACAGTTTTTCGACCGCGGCGGCCGTCGTCAGGTCGGCCTGGAACGTCGCGGCTTGCGCGCCGGCCGCGCGCACGGCGGCGGCCGTCTCCTCGGCCTGCGCCTGCGACGCCGCGCTGTTGTAGTGAATCGCCACCGCCTTCGCGCCGTGGCCGGCCAGGTCCCGGGCGATCAGGCCGCCGAGATTCTTGGCGCCGCCTGCGATCAGGACGACCTTGTCTGCGAGCGTGTGAGTAGCCACGGTTGACTCCTTTTAGCGTTGAATGAAGCTAGGAGTGTAGGCACGCGCAACGCACCGGTCAGCCCGGCGCGGCTGGATGGATTATCCAGAAAAGCGGTCCAATCGAGCGGCGGGAATGGCGGGCTGCCCCACCGACAGCGGCCGCGAAATCGGCTCGGCGCGATACGATGCGCGGCCCCGGCGCCGCGCGAATCACCGTGTGTACAGCACCGCGTCGATCTTGCCGAGCAGCCACTGCATGCCGGCCAGATGCTGCTGGTCGTGGCTGCACAGGTAGTGAAGGAGGCCGCGCACGGTCAGCGCGCCATAGCCTTCGAACTCGCCGGTGCGTGCAAACTGATCGGGCGTGAGGCGCGCCACGAGGCCGAGCGTCTCGCGCCGTGCGTCGCGAATCGCCGCGAGCACGTCGGATGCGTACGCGGCGTCGTAGCGGCGCGCGATCGCGAGCGCGTCGCCGTCGACCGACACGAGCAGCGGGTGGTCTTCCTCGAGCATCCGCCGCAGCCGCACGTGATAGCCGTCGATCTCGATGTCGCGCACGTGGCAGAGCTGCCCGAGCGGCGAGAAGTGCTCGCTCGGGATGCCGCTCCAGTCGTCGGGCGTCCAGCGCGCGTAGCCGTCCGGCACGGCGGCGAAATGGGCTTCGAGCTGGCGGGGAAAATCGGCGAGTGCATCGAGCGTCGTCGGATTCATGCGGCAAACTCCGTGGCGGATGAAGACGGCGGCAGCTCTGGCACGGGCCTGCCGCCGCCGTGGCACGACTTCACGCTGAAGCCGTACGTCCCTTGCGTGCGACGGCCGTCGGTCGCGAAGGATGAGCGCGCGCAGCGCTCCGGCAGCTTACCAGCGCGGGCGGGTTCGTGCCGGTGCCGGCACGCGGCTTGATAGAATGCGCGCGCTATGGATCTCGAAAGCATTCTCTACACGCAGGGCTTCGGCTCGCGCCGCCAGTGCCGCGGCCTGATCGAAACGGGCCGCGTCACCGTCGCGGGTGCGAGCGCGACCGACCCCGACGCGTCGTTCGACACCGACGGCCTGGTGTTCACGGTCGACGACACCGCGTGGCCGTTCCACGCCCGCGCGTATCTCGCGCTCAACAAGCCGGCCGGCTACGAGTGTTCGCGCGAGCCGCAACACCACGCGAGCGTGTTCAGCCTGCTGCCCGCGCCGCTCGTCGCGCGTGGCGTGCAGTGCGTCGGCCGCCTGGACCAGGACACGACGGGCCTGCTGCTGCTGTCCGACGACGGCCAGTTCGTGCATGCGTACACGTCGCCGAAGCGCAAGGTGCCGAAGACCTACGTCGCGACCGTGCGCCACCCGCTCGACGACACCCAGCTGGACGCGCTGCGCGCCGGCGTGCAGCTCCACGGCGAGCCGAAGCCGATCGCAGCGGTCGCCGCCGACGCGCGCGACACGCATGCGCTCGCGCTGACCGTCCTCGAAGGCAAATATCATCAGGTGAAACGCATGGTCGCCGCGGCCAGCAATCGCGTCGAGGCACTGCACCGCGAAAGCATCGGCGGCTTCACGCTGCCGGATGACCTGGCGCCCGGCGCGTGGCGCTGGCTCGGGGAAAGCGACCTTTCAGCCCTGCGCAATCCCGTCAAAACCCTGTAAGGGAAAATCCGCACGACCGTTCGAAGTCCGGCCGCATCGCGGCCGAACGTTCCCCCGCTATACTGAAATCACAAGCTGTAAGAGCAGCAATGCAGGGGAGACATCATGAACATCAACCATTCGTTCGAACTGTCGTACGTGACGATCGCGTTCGCGGTCATGGGCGCCATCGTGATCGGCGCGCTGCTGGCCACGATGCACATGAAGCACAAATACCATCCGAACCTGATTGGCGCGCTGATCGGCGCGTTGCTGTGCTTCCTGCTGATCGAGGCGTTACCGGCGCTGACCTGACGCGCTGCGCGGCGCGAGCGTTTGAAGGAATTCGTCTACGGTTGGATAGCGCAACGTCACGCACAATTCGGTCTTGAGCCGTGCATTGGACAGGCGCCGCGACTCGCGCATGAACGACAGGAGCGTTGGCTCGAGCTGATGCTCGGCGTCCGCGCGACTGATACGCGGCGGCGGCGGCAGGCCGAATGCCTGTGCGACCCGGTCGAAATACTCTCCCATCCGCAGTTCGCTGTCGTCCGACGCGTGCACGGCGCGCGCCGGCTTGCCGCGCACGGCCGCGCGGCGCAGGATCGTCGCGAGATCGTCCGCATGGATGTGATTGGTGTAGACGTCGTCGGCCGGCTCGAGCGCCGGCGTGCCGCGTTCGAGCCGCGCGAGCGGCAATCGGTTCGCCGCGTAGATGCCGGGAATGCGCACGATGCGCGCGGACAGCACGCCGCGCACCGTCGCCGCCCGCAGCTGGCGCTCGGCCGACACGCGCCGGAACGCGCGCGGATTCGCGGGGCGCAGCGGCTGCGTTTCGTCGATCCGCGCCCCGCCGCAATCGCCGTATACGCCCGTCGTACTGGCATAGACGAGCGTCGGCGCGCGAAGGGCGTCGGGTACAATACGCGCTGCCTGAAGCGGCATGCCGGCCTGTCGGGTCGCGGCGCGCAGCGTGCGAAGCCGGCCCACCGAAGACACCGACGGTGCGCGGGGTCGCCGTGCAGGCACGGACAATGCGGCGATCAACGCACGGGTGCGGCGATCGTCGCGGCCGTCGGATGGCGGCGGTGCGAGATGCAGGATCGTGCGGGCAAGCCCGGCGATCCGTACGAGTGTCGCCCGGTGATCCAGGTTGCCGACGATCGGCGTCGCGCCGGCCGCGCGCAATTCGTCGCAGCGGCCCGGATGGCTCGTCAGCGCGACGATGCGCAGGTTGCGGCGCGCGGCGCGCCACTGCGCGACGCAGCGCAGCCCGACGTCGCCGCAGCCGACGATCAGTGCGCGCGGCCGGCGCAGGATTCGAGTCGCGATCATGTTGGTTGCGAAATCAGTAGCCACCGTTGCGCGGCGCGCAACGGGTTTGCATTGTAGCTGCCGTGCGCGACATGCACGGTCCCCACATTTTGTTCTATTTGGTTCTATGGCATTCAACGTTACTCTCAAGCAAAGCGGCCGGCAGTTCCAGGTCGAGTCGGACGAAACCGTGCTGGCGGCGGCGCTGCGCCAGAACGTCCATCTGCCGTACGGGTGCAAGAACGGCGCGTGCGGCTCCTGCAAGGGCCAGATCGTGTCGGGCCAGATCGAACAAGGCCCGCACGCCGCGTCGGCATTGTCCAACGACGAACGCACGCGCGGCCTCGCGCTGCTGTGCTGCTCGAAGGCGCAATGCGACCTCGAGATCGACGTGCGTGAAATCGCCGGCGTCGACGGCGTGCAGGTGAAGAAGCTGCCGTGCCGGATCGCCGCGCTCGAGCGCCGCGCCGACGACGTGATGGTCGTGAAGCTGCAGCTGCCCGCCAACGAGCGCCTGCAATACCTCGCGGGGCAGTACGTCGAATTCATCCTGAAGGACGGCTCGCGTCGCAGCTACTCGATGGCGAACGCGCCGCACGAGGAAGGCCCGATCGAGCTGCACATCCGCCACATGCCGGGCGGCAAGTTCACCGACCACGTGTTCGGCGCGATGAAGGAGCGCGACATCCTGCGCTTCGAAGGCCCGCTCGGCACGTTCTTCCTGCGCGAGGACTCCGACAAGCCGATCGTGCTGCTCGCGTCGGGCACCGGCTTCGCGCCGATCAAGGCGATCGTCGAGCACGTGAAGCACACGGGCATCACGCGCCCGATGACGCTCTACTGGGGTGCTCGCCGCAAGCAGGACATCTACCTCGGCGAGCTCGCCGAGCAATGGGCGCGCGAGATCCCGAACTTCACGTACGTGCCGGTGCTGTCCGAACCGGACGACGCCGACCAGTGGACCGGCCGCACCGGCTTCGTCCACCGCGCGGTGATCGAGGACCTGCCCGATCTGTCGGGCCATCAGGTGTACGCATGCGGCGCGCCGGTGATGGTTGAATCCGCGCAGCGCGACTTCACGCAGCACCACGCGCTGCCGGCCGACGAGTTCTACGCGGATTCGTTCACGAGCGCCGCCGATCTCGCGCATCCGGTCTGAACACCGGGCGCGCCCGCGTCCCCCGCTGCGCGCCGCCGTGTCACATCCGTGGCATCGCGGCGGTTTACAGTGGGGCGCGGGATGCCTTATGCTTGCGCACATGAACCGCTTCCTGTCCGCTCTCCGACGTCGCCGCTCGCCGCTCCGCCCGGATGCCGCCGGCTCGTCACGGACTCGCGCGTAACCCTTCTCCGCTTCACCGGTTACGCACAAGCTGTTCGATCCACCAGCCACGGCCTTCCGTGGCTTTTTTATTGCCCGTTTCCCTTTCAACGCCCGCTGGAGTCTGCTGCCATGCCCCTGAACGATTACCCGATCGACTCGCTGATGTACATCACGAACCGCCCCGACATCGTGTTTACGCACGGCAAGGGTTCGTGGCTCTACGATCACACGGGCAAGCGCTATCTGGACTTCATTCAGGGCTGGGCCGTCAACAGTCTCGGCCACTGCAACGACGGCATCGTCGAAGCGCTGAAGACGCAGGCCGAGAAGCTGCTGAACCCGTCGCCCGCGTTCTACAACGAACCGATGGCGAAGCTCGCGGACCTGCTCACGCAGCACAGCGTATTCGACAAGGTGTTCTTCACGAACAGCGGCGCGGAAGCGAACGAAGGCGCGATCAAGCTCGCGCGCAAGTGGGGCCGCAAGTTCAAGAACGGCGCATACGAGATCATCACGTTCGACCACAGCTTCCACGGCCGCACGCTCGCGACGATGTCGGCCAGCGGCAAGCCGGGCTGGGACACGATCTACGCACCGCAGGTGCCGGGCTTCCCGAAGGCCGAGCTGAACGACATCAACTCGGTCGAGAAGCTGATCACCGACAAGACCGTCGCGGTGATGCTCGAGCCGATCCAGGGCGAAGGCGGCGTGATTCCGGCGACGCGTGAATTCATGCAGGCGCTGCGCGCGCTGACGAAGCAGCACAACCTGCTGCTGATCGTCGACGAAGTGCAGAGCGGCTGCGGGCGCGCCGGCACGCTGTTCGCGTACGAGCTGTCCGGCATCGAGCCGGACATCATGACGCTCGCGAAAGGCATCGGCGGCGGCGTGCCGCTCGGCGCGCTGCTGTCGAAGGCCGACGTCGCGGTGTTCGAGGCCGGCGACCAGGGCGGCACGTATAACGGCAACCCGCTGATGACGGCGGCCGGCTATTCGGTGATCTCGCAGCTCGTCGCGCCGGGCTTCCTCGAAGGCGTGCGCGCGCGCAGCGAATACCTGAAGCGCAAGCTGCTCGAACTGTCGGAGGAGCGCGGCTTCGAAGGCGAACGCGGCGAAGGCCTGCTGCGCGCGCTGCTGCTCGGCAAGGACATCGGTCCGCAGATCGTCGAGAAGGCTCGCGACATGCAGCCCGACGGCCTGCTGCTCAACGCAGCCCGCCCGAACCTGCTGCGCTTCATGCCCGCGCTGAACGTGACGACCGAGGAAATCGACCAGATGATGGCGATGCTGCGGTCGATCCTCGATACGCTCTAAGGAGACCCCCGCGATGGATGCCGCCGCCGATGCTGTCGCCATCCGCCCGTTCGAACGCGCCGACACCGATGCCGTGCTTGCAGTCTGGCGCGACGCGTTCCCGCAGTACGACGAAGCCGGTGCGCCGCCGCACCGCGATCCGCTGCGATCGATCGAGCTGAAGCTCGCGACGCAGCCGGAGCTGTTCTTCGTCGCGACCTGCGGCGCGCGGGTCGTCGGCACGCTGATGGCGGGTTTCGACGGACATCGCGGCTGGCTCTACTCGTTCGGCGTGTCGCACGACGCGCGGCGACTCGGCATCGGCCGCGCGCTGATCGCGCATGCGGAACGCGCGCTCGCCGCGCGCGGCTGCCTGAAGATCAACCTGCAGGTACTGCCCGGCAACGACGATGCGTGCCGCTTCTATGCGGCGCTCGGCTATCGCGTCGAAGAACGCATCTCGTTCGGCAAGACACTGCCGGCCGCCTGACGCCGGCAGTCGCCACCCTCAGCGCGTGATCGGCACCGCGCCCGGCAGTGGGTTGCCGAGCGCGTCGGTCGGCACGGCCTGCTGCCCGAACGCCGCGCAATACGCGGCCCATTGCGACTCGCTCACGCGCACGATCAGCGCGCCGTCCCGCCACACGTCGTTGTGATCGTTGTGGTCATCGCCCGCGCGGTGCAGGTAGTTCGAGCCCGTCGAACCCTGGTTCATGTACGTGTCGTGAATGCCGTTGCCCTCCGAATACGCGGCACGAAAAGCACGAAAAAAAAGCTGTCACGGCATCCCGTGACAGCTTTTCGAACGTCCTTGCGCGGCACGCCGGCATCCGCCGCCGCGCCGCACCAGATCCGCTGTTTTACTCGCCCAGATACGCGGCCCGCACCTTCGGATCGTCGAGCATCTTCTTCGCGTCGCCTTCCATCGTGACCGTGCCCGAGTCCATCACGTAGCCGCGGTCGGCCGCCTGCAGCGCGAGGCGTGCGTTCTGCTCGACCAGCAGCACCGTGATCCCCTCCTTCGAGATCTCGCGCACCACTTCGAAGATCTTCTCGACCATGATCGGCGACAGGCCCATCGACGGTTCGTCGAGCAGCAGCAGCTTCGGCTTGGACAGAATCGCGCGCGACATCGCCAGCATCTGCTGCTCGCCGCCCGACAGCGTGCCCGCGAGCTGCGTCGCACGCTCCTTCAGGCGCGGGAAGAAGCCGAACATCCGGTCGACGTCCTTCTTGATCTGCTCCTTGTCGTTGCGCAGGTACGCGCCCATCTGCATGTTCTCGACGATCGACATCCGCGCGAAGATCCCGCGGCCTTCCGGCACCATCGCGAGGCCGCGCTTGAGCAGTTCGTGCGCAGGCACGCCCTTGATCGACTTGCCGTCGTACTCGATGTCGCCCGCCGAGTACGGCTTCAGGCCCGTGATCGCCTTCATCGTCGTGGTCTTGCCTGCGCCGTTCGCGCCGATCAGCGTCACGAGCTCGCCCTGGCGGACTTCCATGTCAACACCCTTGACGGCCTGGATGCCGCCGTAGTTGACCTGCAAGCCCTTGATTTTCAACATTGCCGCTGCCATCAGTGCACCCCTGCGCCGAGATATGCCTCAATCACCTTCGGATTCTTCTGCACGTCCTGCGGCAGACCCTCGGCGATCACCTTGCCGTAATCGAGCACCGTCATCCGGTTGCATAACCCCATCACGAGCTTCACGTCGTGCTCGATCAACAGGATCGTGCGACCGTCCGAGCGGATCTTGTCGAGCAGGCGCGTCAGTTCGACCTTCTCGGTCGCGTTCATCCCGGCCGCCGGCTCGTCGAGCGCGAGCAGCTTCGGGTCGGTCGCAAGGGCCCGCGCAATCTCGAGACGGCGCTGGTGGCCGTACGACAGGTTGCGCGACGTGTAGTCCGCGTACTGCAGCACGCCCACGTATTCGAGCAGCTCGATCGCGCGTTCCTTGATCTCGCGCTCTTCCTGGCGTTCGGCCGGCGTCTGGAACACCGCGCCGAGCAGCCCGTGCTTGGTGCGCACGTGGCGGCCCACCATCACGTTCTCGAGTGCGGTCATCCCGCCGAACAGCCGGATGTTCTGGAACGTGCGCGCGATGCCCGTCTTCGCGACCTGGTGCACCGCGGTCGGCTGGTATTGCGTGCCGTCGAGCCTGAACTCGCCGGAGTCCGGCGTGTAAAGACCCGTGATCACGTTGAAGAACGTCGTCTTGCCGGCACCGTTCGGGCCGATCAGCCCGTAGATCTCGCCTTCCTTGATCTCGAGGCCGACGTCGGACAGCGCCTGCAGGCCGCCGAAGCGCTTGTTCACGCCTTTGACGGACAGTCGGATTTGTTTGTCGCTCATGTGTGATATCCCCTTGTCCGTCGGTTAAGCGCGCACCGGCTTCTTGCTGTTGCGCTTTGCCAGTTTCGCGATCTTGTCCTCATGCTTCGGCGCGGGCCACAGGCCTTCCGAGCGATACAGCATGATGACCACCATCGCGAGGCCGTACAGCGCCTGACGGATCACTTCGGTATCGACGATGTCGTGGCCGAAGATCGCGTGCTGCAGCGGGCTCATCGTCGAGCGCAGGAATTCCGGGAAGATCGCGAGCAGCACCGCACCCAGGATCACGCCCGGGATGTGGCCCATGCCGCCGAGCACCACGCAGGCCAGCACCACGATCGATTCCCAGAACGTGAACGACTCCGGCGACACGAAGCCCTGGAACGAACCGAACATCGCACCCGACAGGCCACCGAACGACGCGCCCATCGCAAACGCGAGCAGCTTCACGTTACGCGTGTTGATGCCCATCGCCTTCGCCGCGATCTCGTCTTCGCGGATCGCCGCCCATGCGCGGCCGATACGCGAATGCTGCAGGCGCGTACACACCCAGATCACCAGCAGCGAGCACAGCACGAACAGGTAGTAGTACATGTACACCGACGGCAGCTGGATGCCGAACAGCGAGTGCGTCTGCGACAGGTTGAAGCCGCCGACGTGCACCGGATCGATGCCCGTGATCCCCTTCGGGCCGTTGGTGATGTTCACCGGGCGGTCGAGGTTGTTCATGAAGATCCGGACGATTTCACCGAAGCCGAGCGTCACGATCGCCAGGTAGTCGCCGCGCAGGCGCAGCGTCGGCGCGCCGAGCAGGATCCCGAAGGTCGCCGCCAGCGCCATCGCGATCGGCACGATGAGCAGGAACGGCACGTGCAGCCCGTTCGGCGCGAGCGCCGCGATCCACTCGAACTGCGAGCTCAAGTGCGGCGAGCTCAGCAGCGCCGCCGTGTACGCGCCCACCGCGTAGAACGCGATGTAGCCCAAGTCGAGCAGGCCGGCGAAGCCGACCACCACGTTCAGGCCCAGCGCGAGCATCACGTACAGCATCGCGAAGTCGAGCACGCGGACCCAGTAGTTGCCGCCGGCCGAGCCGATGATGATCGGCGCGGCGATCACGAAGGCCGCGGTCAGGATGCCGATGATGACGGTCTTGGCGGTGTTGCGCTCTTCGACGAGCGACGTCGAGGATTCGATCGGTTGAATGGATGTCATGTTGTTTGCTCCCCTTCCGTTACGCGCGATCCGCGACACGTTCGCCCAGCAGGCCCGACGGACGGAACACCAGCACGATGATCAGCACGATGAATGCGAACACGTCCTGGTAGTTACTGCCGAATACGCCGCCCGTGAGGTTGCCGATGTAGCCCGCGCCGAGCTGCTCGATCAGGCCGAGCACCACGCCGCCGACCATCGCGCCGCCGAGGTTGCCGATCCCGCCGAGCACCGCCGCCGTGAACGCCTTCATGCCCGGGATGAAGCCCATGTAGAAGTGCACGTTGCCGTATTCGGACGCGATCATCACGCCGGCCAGCGCGGCGAGCGCGGAGCCGATCATGAACGTCGCGGAGATCACGAAGTTCGGGTTCACGCCCATCAGGCTCGCGGTGTTCGGGCTTTCGGCAATCGCACGCATCGCGCGACCGAGCTTGGTCTTGTGCACGAGCAGCAGCAGGCCGGCCATCACGATGAACGCCACCGCGATTATCACGATTTCGGTCACCGAGATCACGGCGCCGGGCGTCGTGTCGGTCGCCTTGATCACGTTGATCGGGTCGGTCGGCAGCAATTGCGGGAACGGCAGCGGGTTGCGCGACCAGATGATCATCGCGGCCGTCTGCAGCAGGATCGACACGCCGATCGCGGTGATCAGCGGGGCGAGACGCGGGGCTCGGCGCAGCGGCCGGTACGCGACGCGCTCGATCGTGTAGCCCACGCAGGCGCAGACGATCGCGGCGATGCCCAGGCCGATCGTCAGCGTCGCGACGTTGCCGAGTTCGGGGAAGTGGTTCTGCAGCACGGTGATCGCCGACAGGGCGACCATCGCGCCGATCATCAGCACGTCGCCGTGCGCGAAGTTGATGATGCCGAGAATGCCGTACACCATCGTGTAGCCCAACGCGATGATGGCGTACACACTGCCGAGCACCAGCCCGTTGAGAACCTGCTGGACGAAAATATCCATTTAAAGCTCCTTGGCCCGTGCTGCCGGAGGACGTTGCGCCCCGCGGGTAAGCGAGGAATCGCGCCTTCTCGGCGACACTGCGGGTACTAGTCGATACCGGTAAGGGTGGATCGTCCCGGCGCGCGCCGCCCGGCCTGTACGGCCGGACTTGCCGCCGGAGCGGATACAAAAACAGCACCGCACTGTTCCGGTGCCATCAAGAGTCCCGTCGCTAAATCGTCACGACATCGAGGACGGTGTACTTGGCCTCCTTGAAGTCGTAGGGCAGCGTGCTGAAGCGGCCGGTCTCCGGTTTCCCGAATGCCATGCCTTTTTCCGTCACGGCCGGTGCGAACCCCGCGTCCGGACAGATCAGGTTCCGCGCCGCGTCGCCCGCGAGCTCGACCACCTTGACGGCGCACATGCCGTTGTCGCCAAGGATTTGCGCTCCGATGCCGGACGCCGTCGCCTGCGTTGCAAGCGGGCCGTCCGCCGCCGCCCGCGCGGCGCCCGAACCGGCATCGCGAAGGTGGCACCCGACTTTCGTCAGGACTGCGTCGGAATTCGTGAAACGAAGCAGACTGCCCGCCGCGACGCGGTGAGCCGCGGCGACACGCTGTTTCGTCGAATCGAAATGAAAGGGGACCAGTGACATCTGCACGTTGCCTGCGTTGCCCCGAAACCCGGCAGTCCGTCGTTCGACGCGCCCTGCTGCCGCATCACGGTCGGCGGCCCGTCGTCGGGCCAACCGCGTGCCCGTCGCCCGGTTGGTCGCCATGCCGCCGGCGCGTCTTGCCCGCCGTGACGAATGCATGCCGATCTTCGGGCCCTGCGCGTTGAATTCCTCGATCGCCAAACGTGCCCCGTTATCCTTGTCACTGTCCGATTGCGCAATGCGGCACGCCGACGGCGCCGCACGACCGGTTCTGGCAGCGCGCACGTCGCTGGCCGCCGGTACTGCGTATGCCGCAGCCTCCCTGCCCGCCCCGTCGTCGCTCTTTTTTCTGCAACCGGCAAGCATTGCAACCGGTGCGGCGACAGACATGGCGTAAGCCAACTTCACATGCATCGAGTGGTCTCCCCCGCCTTGCCAAAACCTTGTTTCAAAGCCATTCCGGCCTGAAAACGGGCGCATTGTAACTCCATTTATAGGACGCCAATAATCCTGATTCGATGGGGTTTTCCTGCATTGCAACCAATTTTGAGAGACGGTTAAGCAAGGGTATAGCAACCGGGTTGCACTATTAATGTGAATAATGGTTGCGATTTCGTTTTCGTGACGCAAAAAAAAGCGCGCCGGGAGGCGCGCTTCGGGGTACTGCGGTGTGATGCGGCAATCAGGCGGCAGGCGGCAGGTTCAGCCCGCGCGGCAGCGGAAACGACACGTTTTCCTCGATGCCGTCGAGTGCGCGGACGTTGCGCACGCCGAGTTCGCGCAGCCGCGCGATCACGGCCTGGGCGAGCACTTCGGGCGCCGATGCGCCGGCCGTCACGCCGATGCGGCGCTTGCCGGCCACCCACGCCGGATCGATCTGCTCGGGTGCGTCGACCATGTACGCGGCCACGCCGCGCTTCTCGGCCACTTCGCGCAGGCGGCTCGAATTCGAGCTGTTCGGGCTGCCGACGACGATCACGACGTCGCACTGCGGCGCCATGAACTTCACCGCATCCTGGCGGTTCTGCGTCGCGTAGCAGATGTCCTGCTTCTTCGGCTCGCGGATCTTCGGGTATTTCGCCTTCAGCGCGCCGATGATCTCGGCCGCGTCATCGACGGACAGCGTCGTCTGCGTGACGAGCGCAATGCGCTCGGGATCGGCAAGTTCGAGTTTCTGCACGTCCTCGACGCTTTCGACGAGGTGCATGCCGCGCTCGACCTGCCCCATCGTGCCTTCGACTTCCGGGTGACCCTTGTGGCCGATCATCACGATGTCGACGCCGTCCTGGCGCATCTTCGCCACTTCGACGTGCACCTTCGTGACGAGCGGGCAGGTTGCGTCGTAAATGCGCAACCCGCGCACGTCCGCCTCGTCGCGCACGGCCTTCGACACGCCGTGCGCGCTGAAGATCACGGTGTTGCCGGCCGGCACTTCCTCGAGCTCCTCGACGAAGATCGCGCCCTTCTTCTTCAGATCCTCGACCACGTACTTGTTGTGGACGATCTCGTGACGGACGTAGATCGGCGCACCGTGCATCGCGATCGCGCGCTCGACGATCTCGATTGCGCGATCGACCCCCGCGCAGAAGCCGCGCGGCTGGGCCAGCAGGATTTCGGCATCGGCGGCGACGGTCTGCCCGGACAGCGTATCGGTGGTGCTCATGATTACAGGATTCCGATGATTTTCACTTCGAACGTGAGCGCTTGGCCCGCGAGCGGATGATTGAAGTCGAACAGCGCCGAGGTTTCGCTGACTTCCTTCAGCACCCCTGCATAGCGGCCGCCGTCCGGCGCGTTGAACTCGATCAGGTCGCCCGGCGTGAAATCGTCGCCGACCATCCCGTTCTCGCGCAGCGTCGACAGCGTCACGCGCTGGAGCATGTCGGGATTGCGGGGACCGAACCCCTGTTCGGGCGTTAGCTGAAAAGTCGAATGGTCGCCGACCCTGAGCCCGATCAGAATCTGTTCCAGCGAGGGCGCCAGTTGCCCCGCGCCGAGCAGCAGCGTGGCGGGCTTGTCGGAGAAGGTGTTGACGATGTCGGCGCCGTCGGCCAGCGCAAGCCGGTAATGCAGCGTGACATGGGAACCGGGCTTCACTTCGGATAGATCGATGATGCTCATGAATGACTCGTGTTCGTCGGCGCCCGAACTGGCCGAAAGGCCCGGCGCAAAGCCAATATTGTAAGTCACCTGAGCGCGCAAGGCTGAAAGTGCGACGACGTCGCGCACACGCACGCCGCCAATGGAGTTTCGATCATGCTGTCACCCTGCCCCGTCGCCCCGGCGACCGAATGTCGCGACACCGCCGAAACCACGGCCGCTGCGGCCCGCCGTATCGGCACCGCCGAGCTGCCGCGCAAGCGCCGCCCGCGGAATTGGCGCCCCGACCTGCCGCGCGAGCGGCTGCTGGAGCGCGGCCCGGACTCGCTGACCGACGCCGAACTGATCGCGCTGCTGCTCGGCACCGGCGGCGGCGGCCGCGACGTGTTCGCCAGCGCCCGCGCGCTGCTCGCCCGGTTCGGCGGCTCGCTGCGCGACATGCTCGACGCGGAGCCGCACGTGTTCGCGACACACCCCGGCATCGGCGCGGCGCGCTCCGCGCTGCTGATCGCCGTGACCGAGATCGTGCGACGCGCGCTGGCCGAAAAGGCACGCACGCGCACGCTGATCGATTCGCCGGGCGCCGTCGAGGACTATCTGCGGCTGCGAATCGGCACGCGTCCGTACGAGGTATTCGTCACGCTGTACCTGGATGCCCGTCACTGCCTCATCGACGTGGAAGAAAGCGCGCGCGGCTCGCTGACGCGCATGGCCGTCTATCCGCGCGAGATCGTGCGCCGCGCGCTCGCGCTGAATGCCGCCGCGCTGATCATCGCGCACAACCACCCGTCCGGTGCCGTACAGCCGAGTGCGGAAGACCGCCGCCTGACGCGCGCGCTGCACGACGCGCTCACGCTCGTCGACGCAAAGCTGCTCGATCACGTCGTCGTCGGCACAGCTGATACATTTTCGTTCGCACGCGCCGGTTGGTTGTAGACTGTGGCCCGGCACCCCACCCCGGGGGCGCCGCAACGACGAAGCGAAATTGGGTTTGATTTTTCGGAACTTTTTCTGCTAGAATCGTCGTCTGTCTTTTTTCCAACCAGTTCTAGCCATCGAAGGGCCTTGTCTGTAAAGGCTTCGGCGTTCTGAGTGCAGCCATGGATCACGTGGCGGTGCGATGGAACCTTCATCGGCGATCGAACCCCGAATTTAGCGTATTAGGAGTGCTCTCATGGCACGCGTATGCCAAGTAACTGGGAAAGCGCCGATGAGCGGCAACAACGTTTCCCACGCAAACAACAAGACGAAGCGCCGCTTCCTGCCGAACCTGCAAAACCGCCGGTTCTGGGTGGAGAGCGAAAACCGCTGGGTGCGCCTGCGCGTTTCGAACGCCGGCCTGCGCCTGATCGACAAGAACGGCATCGATTCCGTGCTCGCTGACCTGCGCGCACGCGGCGAAGCCTAAGCCCAAGGAGCATAATCATGGCAAAAGGCGCACGCGACAAGATCAAGCTCGAGTCGACCGCTGGTACGGGTCACTTCTACACGACCACGAAGAACAAGCGCAACATGCCGGAAAAGATGGCGATCAAGAAGTTCGATCCCGTCGTCCGCAAGCATGTGGAATACAAAGAAACCAAGATCAAGTAATCTCCGGTTTCTGCTAGCCTGACGGCGACCGAAAAGCCCCGCACATGCGGGGCTTTTTGTTTTGCGCGCACGCGCGAGCCCGACGCGGTATGCTCTCCCCTTTCCGCGGTCACGGCCGACGGAACGCACAAGATCTAAAGCGTAACGATGGAGATGCAGCATGAAATTCGACGTGGCGATCGTCGGCAGCGGCCTGGCAGGGCTGTCGGTCGCACTCAACCTGGCCAGCACGCGACGTGTCGCGCTGATCGCGAAACGTTCGATGATGGAGGGGGCGAGCGATAACGCGCAAGGCGGCATCGCGGCCGTCCTCGACTCGGCGGACAGCATCGAGAACCACGTCGACGACACGCTGGTCGCCGGCGGCGGACTGTGCGACGAAGGCGCGACGCGCTACATCGTCGAGCACGGCCGCGAAGCGATCGAATGGCTGATCTCGCAGGGCGTGCCGTTCACGAAGGACGATGCGGCCGAACTCGGCTTCCACCTGACGCGCGAAGGCGGCCACAGTCACCGCCGGATCATCCACGCGGCCGACGCGACCGGCCATGCGGTGCTCGCGACGCTGTCCGACCGCGCTCGCCAGCATCCGAACATCACGTTCTTCGAAAACCACCATGCGATCGACCTGATCACGTCGGATCGGCTCGGCCTGCCCGGCCGCCGCTGTCACGGGCTGTATGCGCTCGACGTCGACAACGACCGCACGATCACGATCGAAGCGCCGCACACGGTGCTCGCAACCGGCGGCGCCGGCAAGGTCTACCTGTACACGACGAACCCCGACACCGCGACCGGCGACGGCATCGCGATGGCGTGGCGCGCGGGCTGCCGCGTGTCGAACATGGAATTCATCCAGTTCCACCCGACCTGCCTGTTCCATCCGTATGCGAAATCGTTCCTGATTTCGGAAGCCGTACGCGGCGAAGGCGGCCTGCTGAAGCTGCCGGACGGCACGCGCTTCATGCCCGCGCACGATCCACGCGCGGAACTCGCACCGCGCGACATCGTCGCGCGCGCGATCGACTTCGAGATCAAGAAGCGCGGGATCGACTGCGTGTATCTCGACATCAGCCATCAGCCGGAAGCGTTCCTGCGCGAACACTTCCCGACGATCCATGCGCGCTGCCTCGAATTCGGCATCGACATCGCGAAGCAGCCGATTCCAGTCGTGCCGGCCGCGCACTACACGTGCGGCGGCGTCGTCACCGACCTCGCGGGGCGCACCGATCTCGCTGGCCTGTATGCGGTCGGCGAAACGTCGTACACGGGGCTGCACGGCGCGAACCGCCTCGCGAGCAACTCGCTGCTCGAATGCCTCGTGATCGGCCGCGCGGCCGCCGAGGCGATCGAAGCGGCCGGCTTCGACGCCGAAGCGCCGGCCACGCTGCCGGCGTGGGACGAAAGCCGCGTATCGGATGCGGACGAGGAAGTCGTCGTCGCGCACAACTGGGACGAACTGCGCCGGCTGATGTGGAACTACGTCGGCATCGTGCGTACCGACAAACGCCTCGAACGCGCGAAGCACCGGCTGTCGCTGCTGCGCGACGAGATCCACGAGTACTACGCGAATTTCCGCGTGACGCGCGACCTGCTCGAGCTGCGCAATCTCGTCGACGTCGCGACGCTGATCGTGAAGAGCGCATACTCGCGCCGCGAAAGCCGCGGACTGCACTACAGCCGCGACTGGCCGCACACGCTACCGAAGGCGCTGCCGAGCGTGCTCACGCCGCGCTTGCGCCGCCGCTGACCGGTACACCCTCCCCGGCTGCCACACACAGAAAAAAAGCCGTTGGCGGTTGCGCGCCAACGGCTTTTTCGTCAGACGGTATGACACGCGGTCAGTCGATGATCCGCATCGAATAGTCGGTCGCGCGCACGTCCTTCGTCAGCGCGCCGATCGAGATGCGGTCGACGCCCGTCTCCGCGAACGTGCGCACCGTATCGAAATTGACGCCGCCCGACACCTCGAGCACGGCCTTGCCGGCCGCGACGCGCACCGCTTCGCGCATCATGTCGAGCGTGAAGTTGTCGAGCAGCACCGACTGCGCGCCATGCGCGAGCGCCGTGTCGAGCTGCGCGAGCGTCTCGACTTCGACCTGCACCGGCACGCCCGAATCCAGCGCGAACGCCGCATCGAGCGCTTCGCCGACGCCGCCGGCTGCCGCGATGTGGTTTTCCTTGATCAGGATGCCGTCGTACAGCGCGAGACGCTGGTTCTCGCCGCCACCGACCCGCACCGCGTACTTCTGCGCGAGCCGCAGGCCCGGCAGCGTCTTGCGCGTATCGAGAATCTTCGCGCGCGTGCCTTCGACGCGATCGACGTAACGGCGCGTCGCGCTCGCGACACCCGACAGCAATTGCAGGAAATTCAGCCCGTTGCGCTCTGCCGTCAACAGCGCGCGCGCCGGCCCTTCGAGTTCGCAGACCGTCGAATCCGACGTCATCCGGTCGCCTTCGCGATAGTGCCATTGCACGGTGATCGACGGATCGATCCGCGCGATGACGGCCTCGAACCACGGCACGCCACACAGCACCGCTTCCTCGCGCACAATGATGCGCGCACGGCGCCGCTCGCCGGCCGGCACGAGGCGCCCGGTCTGGTCGCCGGTGCCGACGTCTTCGGCGATCGCATCGGCGACGTTGCGCGCGATCGCTTCGTCGAATGCAACGCCGTATTGTGCGCGGACGGCCTCGAACAACGGGGAGACTGCGCCAGTCATGCAGCCCCCACGTTCGCGAACAGTTGCTGGTCGCGCTGCAGATCGCCGCTCGCCTGCACGCGCTTCTTGTGCGCCGCTGCGAAATCGAGCATCCGGTCGATCGGCAGACGCGCGCGCACGCCGATCGCGGGATCGACGAAGATCTCGTTGTGACCGCGTTCGAGCACGTCGGCGAGGTTCGCGAGGCCGTTCATCGCCATCCACGGGCAATGCGCGCAGCTCTTGCAGGTCGCGCTGTTGCCGGCCGTCGGCGCGGCGATGAAGGTCTTGCCGGGCGCCGCGAGCTGCATCTTGTGCAGGATGCCGAGATCGGTCGCGACGATGAAGTGCGTCGCGTCGAACTTCACGGCTGCGTCGATCAGCTGCGTCGTCGAGCCGACGACGTCCGCCTGTGCGACGACGTTTTCCGGCGACTCGGGATGCACGAGCACCTTTGCGTCCGGGTATTCCGCGCGCAGCAGGTCGAGCTCGATGCCCTTGAATTCGTCGTGGACGAGGCACGAACCCTGCCACAGCAGCATGTCCGCACCGGTTTTCTTCTGGATGTAGCTGCCGAGATGGCGATCGGGTGCCCAGATGATCTTCTCGCCGCGCGCGTGCAGGTCGGCGACGATCTCGAGGCCGATCGACGACGTGACCATCCAGTCCGCGCGTGCCTTCACGGCGGCGCTGGTGTTCGCGTAGACGACGACGGTGCGGTCGGGATGCGCATCGCAGAACGCGGAGAATTCGTCGACCGGGCAGCCGAGATCGAGCGAGCAGGTCGCATCGAGATCGGGCATCAGTACGCGTTTGCCGGGGCTCAGGATCTTCGCGGTTTCGCCCATGAAGCGCACGCCGGCGACGACGAGCGTCTGCGCGTCGTGGTCGCGGCCGAAGCGAGCCATTTCGAGCGAATCGGCGACGCAACCGCCGGTTTCGTCGGCCAGCTCCTGCAGTTCGGCATCCACGTAGTAGTGAGCGACGAGCACGGCCTTTTCACGGGCGAGCAGTGCCTTGATGCGCGCCTTCAGTGCGGCGCGTTCTTCGGCGGACGGTGCATCGGGCACTTTGGCCCACGCTTGCCCGACGCCACAGACGGTCCCTGCCGAGACCGGCCGGTCGTACTCGACGGATTTGATCGTCGATTGCATCTCCATATCTCCTGTCGACCAGAGTTAGCGCTTTAGCGCTTACTCTGGTCCCATGCTTCGCGGTCGACCAGAGTTGGCGCTTCCGCACCACCCCCAGCCCCATCCTCTACATTCGCCCCGGGGCGCCACGTCGACACGCCCCCAATCCTCACACGACTTCCGGCACCTCCGGCCGTCCTTCGAAAACCGGCCGCCCAAAAGAAAAAACCCCGCCAACGCGGGGTTTGTGACGTCCTGAGATTCTAATCGATTTCGAATCAGGCGTAGCGACGCAGGCGCGTCGCAAATTCCTGCAGCGACTTGATGCCGCTTTGTTCCGCGCGATGACACCAATCCTGCAATTGCGCGAGCAGCTGTTCGCGCGACGCGGTCGAGCGATCCCAGATCGCGGCCAGATCCTGGCGCAGCTGGAAGTACGTATGCAGCTTCTGGCTGTTCGCGAAGATCTCCGGCAGCAGCTTCTTCTGCGGCTCGTCGAGGCCGTCGGCATCCTTGTGGAACCACTTGCGCGCGCCGCGCATCAGCTGGTACTTCTCGCCGCCGATTTCCTTCAGGTGCGCGAGTTCCTGGCGGTACGCACGCTTCACGGCCTTGCCGTAGCGCGCCATCACTTCGTAGCGGTTCGACAGCACGGCCTGCAGCGTTTCCTGGTCGAGCACCGTCTTCGGCTTGTTCAGGCGCGGCGTCGGCGCGACCTTCTTCACCTTCGCGAGGCCAAATGCCGACATGATGCGGATGTACATCCAGCCGATGTCGAACTCGTACCACTTGTTCGACAGCTTCGCCGACGTCGCGAACGTGTGGTGGTTGTTGTGCAGCTCTTCGCCGCCGATCACGATGCCCCACGGGAACAGGTTCGTGCTCGCATCGGCCGAGTTGAAGTTGCGGTAGCCCCAGAAGTGGCCGAAGCCGTTCACGACACCGGCGGCCCAGAACGGAATCCAGACCATCTGCACGGCCCACACGGTCAGGCCGATCACGCCGAACAGCGCGACGTCGATTACCATCATCATGCTGATGCCGAGAATCGGATACTTCGAGTAGAGATTGCGTTCAAGCCAGTCGTTCGGCGTGCCGTGACCAAACTTGCGCATCGTCTCTTCGTTCTTCGCTTCCGCGCGATACAGTTCCGCGCCTTCGAGGAACACCTTCCAGATGCCGCGCGTCTGCGGGCTGTGCGGATCTTCCTCGGTCTCGCACTTCGCATGATGCTTGCGGTGAATCGCGGCCCACTGACCCGTCAGCATGCCGGTCGTCATCCACAGCCACAGGCGGAAGAAGTGGCTCGCGATCGGATGCAGCTCCAGCGCGCGGTGCGCCTGGCAGCGGTGCAGATAGACCGTCACGCCGATGATCGTCACGTGCGTGACGGCCAGCGCGAACAGCGCGACCTGCCACCACGAAAAATGCAGGAGCCCGTGGGAAAGAAAATCGAGCAGGGAATTCAACAAGGCAGTTACCTGTGATGAGAGCGACGCCGGCTCGCGCAGGCGTCAGAAAAATGAAAGCATACCGCGTGTAGACCGGGATTTTACTTCAACCGTTCCAAGTCTTTGTAAAAAATGAATATTTTCTTGTCTTGACGCAACGCGGACAGTCCATCGACGGACCCGGAAGGCTCCACGATCCGGTTCTGGCCGCCGAACTTGCCCGATTCGGGCTCGCGCGCCGTGCCTAAGCCGCCGACGCCTGCCCGTCCACCGGGCCGCCGCCGGCCACGGGCACGCCCTCGGCCACCACGCCGGTCGTGGCAAAGCCCTCCGGCAGGCCGACCACGCGCACTTCGCGCTGCGGAAACGGGATCGAGATCCCGTGCTCGCCGAAGAGCCGCCAGATGTTGCGGTTCACGGCCGAACGCACGCCCGACGTGCCCTTCGCCGAATCCTCGATCCAGAAGCCGAGCTCCAGATCGATCCCGTCGGCGCCGAAGCCGACCAGGTACGGGGTCGGCGCCGGCTCCGCGAGCACGCGCGGCACGCCCTCCGCGGCTTCCGCGAGCACCGACAGCGCCTGCTCGACGTCGCTCGTATAGGCAACCTGCACGGCGACCTTCGCGTAACCGCGCGTCAGGTACGACGACTGGTTCTGCACGACGTCGGTAATCAGCTTCTCGTTCGGGATCAGCGTCTCGTTGCCGTCGAGGCCACGCACGACCGTATAGCGCGTGCGGATCTGCGTGACGACGCCCTGCAGCCCGCCGACGCTGATCGCATCGCCGAGCCGCAGCGAGCGATCGAGCAGGATGATGAAGCCCGACACGTAGTTGCTGGCGATCTTCTGCAACCCGAAGCCGAGGCCGACGCCCACCGCGCCGCCGAACACCCCGAGCACCGTCACGTCGATGCCGACGAGCGACAGCCCGATCAGGATCGCCGCGAACACCAGCAGCGCGCGGCCGACCCGCGACAGCACGACCTTCAGGTTCGCGTCGAGCGTGCTCGCGCGCGCGAGGCGCTCCTCGAACACCGAGCCGAGCCACATCGCGACCATCAGCGTCACGCACACCCACAGCGCGCCGGAGATCACCGACAGCAGCGTGAGATGCGCATTGGCAACGCGGAACTGCACGCTGTCGAGCCAGCCGAGCACGTCGCGCTGGATGCCGAGCACGGTCAGCACCATCGCGGCCCACACGACGGTCGACACGATCTTCTCGACGATCGACAGCCACGCATGCGAGTGTCCGTCGCGCGCGAACACACGCCGCGCAAAGAAGAACAGCACGTAGATCAGCCCGATGCCGAACAGCGGCACGAGCGCGAGCGACAGCAGCGACGTCGACATGAACGGGTCGAACGCGAGCTGCGCGACGCCGACGAAAATGCCGCCGAACAACGGGAACAGCGCGCGCTTCAGGCTTTGCGCACCCGCACCGGGCACGCGCCCGGCCGCCCTGCGGCGCGCATCGATCCGGCCGTGCACGAAGCGCGCCGCCACCCATGCGAAACACAGCGCGCCGACGAGGATCGCCGCCTGCCAGATCATCACCGGCTGGTGGAAATCGCGAATCACCGAGGCCAGCCGGTGCGACAGCAGGCGGCTTTGCAGACTCTCCATCGTCCGTCCGGGTCGCTGTTACTGCGCGCGCCGTTCCAGCACCGCGGCGAAGAAGCCGTCGGTCGCATGGCGGTGCGGCCAGAGCGACAGGTAGTCACCGGTCTCGATTTCGATGCGCTGGTCGGCCAGCACCTTCTGCGCGGGCACCAGCACGAAGTCCGGATGGTCGGCCAGGAACTGCTCGACGATCGCCTCGTTCTCCGCGTCGAGCACGCTGCAGGTCGCGTACACGAGCCGGCCGCCCTTCTTCACGAGACGCGCGGCGCTCGCGAGGATCGACGCCTGCTTCGGCGTGAGTTCCTCGATCGACGTGCGCGTCTGGCGCCACTTGAGGTCGGGGTTGCGGCGCAGCGTGCCGAGGCCGCTGCACGGGGCGTCGACCAGCACGCGATCGATCTTGCCGGCAAGCCGCTTGATCTTCGCATCGTGCTCGCTGTCGATCAGCACCGGGTTCACGTTCGACAGCCCGCTGCGCGCAAGGCGCGGCTTCAGCTTCGTGAGTCGCTTCTCCGATACGTCGAACGCATACAGGCGCCCGGTCGAGCGCATCATCGCGCCGAGCGCGAGCGTCTTGCCGCCTGCGCCCGCGCAGAAATCGACGACCATCTCGCCGCGGCGCGGCGCGACCAGCGAGCACAGCAGCTGGCTGCCCTCGTCCTGCACTTCGATCTGACCCTCCTCGAACAGCTTCAGGCGCGTGAGCGCCGGCTTGCCGACGACGCGCACGCCTTGCGGCGCGAACGGCGTCTCGCCCGCATCGATCCCGTTCGCGCGCAGCGCGTCGATCACCTGGTCGCGCGTCGCCTTCTGCGCGTTGGCGCGCAGGTCAAGCGGCGCCGGGTAGTTCAGCGCGGCGGCGAGCTGCGCGAGTTCCTCGGCGTCGAAGCGGGCCGACAGCGCCTGGTAGATCCAGTCCGGCAGGTTGGTGCGCACGCGCACCGGCAGGCTCGCCGGATCGATCTTCGACACGTGCTCGAGCCACGCGGCCTCGGTGTCGGATACGAACGGCTTCAGCGCATTGCGGCCGAGCGTCTGCATCAGGCCGAGCAGCGTCAGGCGCCGCGCGGGGCTGCCCGTGCCGCTCTCGGCGAGGTGCGAAAACTCCATCTTCCGGCGCAGCACCGCGAACACCGCCTCGGCGATCACGCCGCGCTCGGCGTGGCCGAGCTTCGGGTGCGCGCGGAAGAACCGGCTCGTCGTCGCGTCCGCGGGGCCGGTGAACTTCAGCACCTCGGCCAGCAGGGTCTCGGTCTGGCCAATCAGGAATCCGTGCAGCTTCATACGCCCTCGCTCTTTTCGGTATGCGGTTGATCCGCGAAAATCCAGCGCGCCTCTTCCGGCGCCACCACTGCCCGGCCGTTCTCGAGGCGCAGGCGCCCCTCGACGAACCAACGCACCGCACGCGGATACAGCACGTGCTCGACCGTCAGCACGCGCTGCGCGAGCGCCGCCGCGTCGTCGCCCGCACGCACGGGCACGGCGCCCTGCGCGACGATCGCGCCGCTGTCGAGTTCGGGAATCACGAAATGCACGCTCGCGCCATGCAGCGCGACGCCGGCATCCAGCGCCTGCTGGTGCGTGTGGATGCCCTTGAAGCTCGGCAGCAGCGACGGGTGGATGTTCAGCAGCCGGCCCTCATATCGTCTGACGAAATCGGGCGTGAGGATGCGCATGAAGCCGGCGAGCACGACGAGATCGGGCGCGAAGCGGTCGATCTCGGCGGCGAGCGCCGCATCGAAGCTGTCGCGGCCGTCGAACGACCGATGGTCGACCACCGCGGTCGCCACCCCGTGCGACGCGGCAAAAGCCAGGCCGGCCGCGTCGGGCCGGTTGGCGATCACGGCGGCGACCTCGGCCGGCCAGCGTTCCTGCGCGCACGCGCGGACGATGGCCTCCATGTTGCTGCCGCGACCGGAAATCAGGATCACGAGTTTTTTCATCCGCGAATTTTACCATTCGCCCCCGCGTTTCCCCCCTTCTCGGCCGCCGGGCCGCCCGAACGTTTATAATCTTCTGCTTTGCGGCATCCCACCGCCCATTCCCCGACGCTGCATCCGCTATCGTGAAAGTCTTCCGCGGCCTGCCCAACGCCGAGAGCCGCGCGCCGTGCGCGCTGACGATCGGCAACTTCGACGGTGTCCATCGCGGCCACCAGGCACTGCTCGCGCGCGTGCGCGCGGCAGCGGACGCGCGCGGCCTGCCCGTGTGCGTGATGACCTTCGAGCCGCACCCGCGCGAATTCTTCAATCCGGCCGGCGCGCCGCCGCGCATCGCGATGCTGCGCGACAAGCTGGAAGCGCTGCGCGACCACGGGGTCGACCGCGTCGTCGTCGAGCACTTCAACCACACGTTCGCGAGCCAGTCGCCGCAGGCGTTCGTCGAGCGCACGCTGGTCGGCGGGCTGCACACGCGCTGGATGATGGTCGGTGACGATTTCTGCTACGGCGCGAAGCGCGCAGGCACCTTCGACACGCTGAAGGCGGCCGGCAAGCAGTACGGCTTCGAGGTCGAGCAGATGGGCACGGTCGCCGGCAGCGATGGCACGCGCATCTCGAGCTCGGGCGTACGCGCCGCGCTCGCCGCGGGCGATCTCGATGCGGCCGCGCAGGCGCTCGGCCACGGCTACGCGATCAGCGGCCACGTCGCGCACGGGCTGAAACTCGGCCGCGACCTCGGCTTCCCGACCCTGAACCTGCCGATCGCGCACAAGCGGCCGGCGCTCGCGGGCATCTTCGTCGTGCAGGTGCACGGCCTGGGCCCCGCCCCGCTGCCGGGCGTCGCGAGCCTCGGGCTGCGCCCGACCGTCGACGATTCCGGCCGCGTGCTGCTCGAAGTCCACCTGCTCGACTGGCACGGCGACGCGTACGGCAAGCTCATCCGCGTCGAATTCCTGAAGAAGCTGCGCGACGAAGCGAAGTTCGACGATCTCGAGGCGCTGTCGCGCGCGATCGCGCTGGACGTCGCGAATGCGCGCGCGTACTTCGTCGAGCGCGACCACGCGCCGGGCAGCCGCGCGACCGGCTTCTCGACATCGGCGACCGACCGAATTAGCTGATCCGGACGGCGGCGCCTGGCGCCGCACCCTCGCGCCGCCCACTCGCGCGCATCTCCGATTCACGACGCACGAGCGTCCCCCGATTTAGATAGCGATCCCATCATGAGCAACAAGAAAGCCGATTCGAAACCGCAGGCCAAGTATCCGGTCAACCTGCTCGACACGCCGTTCCCGATGCGCGGCGACCTACCCAAGCGCGAGCCGCAGTGGGTCAAGGAATGGGAAGAGCGCGGCATCTACGAGAAGATCCGCGCGGCCAGCGCAGGCCGGCCGAAGTTCATCCTGCACGACGGCCCGCCGTATGCGAACGGTGACATCCACCTCGGCCACGCGGTCAACAAGATCCTGAAGGACATCGTCGTCAAGTCGCGCAACATGGCCGGCTTCGACGCGCCGTACGTGCCCGGCTGGGATTGCCACGGGATGCCGATCGAGATCCAGATCGAGAAGCAGTTCGGCAAGTCGCTGCCGGCGGCCGAAGTGATGAGCAAGGCGCGCGCGTACGCCACCGAGCAGATCGAAAAGCAGAAGGTCGGCTTCAAGCGCCTCGGCGTGCTCGGCGACTGGGCGAATCCGTACAAGACGATGAACTTCGTCAACGAGGCGGAAGAGATCCGCGCGCTCGGCAAGATCATCGAGAAGGGCTACGTATATCGCGGGCTGAAGCCGGTGAACTGGTGCTTCGACTGCGGCTCGGCGCTCGCCGAGGCGGAAGTCGAGTACAAGGACCGCACCGACCCGACGATCGACGTGATGTTCGCGTTCGCCGAACCGGAAAAGACCGCGCAGGCGTTCGGCCTGCCGACGCTGCCGCGCGCCGAGGGCGGCATTGTGATCTGGACCACCACGCCGTGGACGATCCCCGCCAACCAGGCGCTGAACCTCCATCCGGAAATCGTCTATGCGCTGGTCGACACCGAGCGCGGGCTGCTGATCATCGCGGAAGAGCGCGTCGAAGCCTGCATGGCCGACTTCAAGCTGAGCGGCCGCGTCGTCGCGACCGCGCCCGGCGTGAAGCTCGCGAACCTGCGCTTCCACCACCCGCTCGCGCCGGCCCACCCCGGCTACAAGCGCACCGCGCCCGTGTACCTCGGCGACTACGTGACGACCGACACGGGTACCGGCGTCGTGCACTCGTCGCCTGCTTACGGTATCGAAGACTTCCAGTCGTGCAAGGCGCACGGGATGACCGATTCGGACTTCATCAACCCGGTGATGGGCGATGGCCGCTACATCGAATCGCTACCGCTGTTCGGCGGCCTGTCGATCTGGGACGCGAACCCGAAGATCGTCGACGCGCTGAACGCCGCCGGCTCGCTGTTGCGCAGCGAGAAGTACACGCACAGCTACATGCACTGCTGGCGCCACAAGACGCCGATCATCTACCGCGCGACGTCGCAGTGGTTCGCCGGCATGGACGTGACGCCGCGCGACGGCGGCAAGACGCTGCGCGAAACGGCACTCGAAGGCGTCGACGCGACCGCGTTCTACCCGTCGTGGGGCAAGCAGCGCCTGTTCAGCATGATCGCGAACCGTCCCGACTGGACGCTGTCGCGCCAGCGCCAGTGGGGCGTGCCGATGGCGTTCTTCGTGCACAAGGAAACCGGCGAGCTGCATCCGCGCACGCTCGAGCTGCTCGAGGAAGTCGCGAAGCGCGTCGAGCAGTCGGGCATCGAGGCGTGGCAGTCGCTCGACCCGCGCGAGCTGATCGGCGACGACGCGAACATGTACGAAAAGAACCGCGATACGCTCGACGTGTGGTTCGACTCGGGCACGACGCACTGGCACGTGCTGCGCGGCTCGCACAAGGATCAGCTGCAGTTCCCGGCCGACCTGTACCTGGAAGGTTCGGACCAGCACCGCGGCTGGTTCCACTCGTCGTTGCTGACGGCGTCGATGATCGACGGCCGCGCGCCGTACAAGGGCCTGCTCACGCACGGCTTCACGGTCGACGGCGAAGGCCGCAAGATGAGCAAGTCGCTCGGCAACGGCGTCGACCCGCATGAGGTCGCGAACCGCCTCGGCGCGGAAATCATCCGCCTTTGGATCGCGTCGACCGACTATTCGGGCGAGCTCGCGATCTCCGAGGAAATCCTGAAGCGCGTGACGGAAGGCTATCGCCGCATCCGCAACACGCTGCGCTTCCTGCTCGCGAATCTGTCGGACTTCGACTTCGCGCAGCACGCGGTGCCGGTTGAAGAATGGCTGGAGATCGACCGCTATGCGGTCGCGTTCTCGCAGCAACTGCAAACGGAACTGCTCGGCCACTACGAGAAGTATGAATTCCACCCGGTCGTCGCAAAGCTGCAGACGTACTGCTCGGAAGATCTCGGCGGCTTCTACCTCGACGTGCTGAAGGACCGCCTGTACACCAGCGCGGCCGATTCGCGCGCACGCCGCTCTGCGCAGACGGCGCTGTACCACCTGACGCACGGCCTGCTGCGTGTGCTCGCGCCGTTCCTGTCGTTCACCGCGGAAGAGGCGTGGAAGGTGTTCCAGCCGGCCAGCGACACGATCTTCACGGAAACGTACTACGCGTATCCGGAAGTCGCCGGCTCGGCCGCGCTGATCGAGAAGTGGGCGTTGCTGCGCGACGTGCGCGGCAACGTGACGAAGGCGCTCGAGGAAGCACGCACCGCGAACCGCATCGGCTCGTCGCTGCAGGCCGAAGTGGCCGTGCATGCGAGCGGCGCGCGCTACGACGCGCTCACGAGCCTCGGCGAAGACCTGAAGTTCGTGCTGATCACGTCGGCGGCGACGGTCGTGAAGGTCGACGACGAAGCGCAGGAAAGCGTCGACGTCGCGGCGTCGATGTACCAGAAGTGCGAACGCTGCTGGCACTACCGCGAGGACGTCGGCGCGCATGCCGATCATCCGACGCTGTGCGGCCGCTGCTTCTCGAACCTGTTTGAAAACGGCGAAATCCGGAGCGCTGCTTGAATATGGCGAAAACTGTGTCGAAGCCGGCCAGCGGCGCGCTCGCGCCCTGGCTCGGCATTTCGCTGATCGTGATCCTGTTCGACCAGTTGTCGAAGATCGCGATCCTGAAAACGTTCGCGTATGGCGCGCAGCATGCGCTGACCTCGTTCTTCAACCTCGTGCTGGTGTACAACCGCGGCGCCGCGTTCGGCTTCCTGTCGACCGCAGGCGGCTGGCAGCGCTGGGCGTTCACCGCGCTCGGCATCGGCGCGACGCTCGTGATCTGCTTCCTGCTGAAGCGTCACGGCCAGCAGCGGCTGTTCAGCCTGTCGCTCGCGCTAATCCTCGGCGGCGCGCTCGGCAACGTGATCGACCGGCTGATCTACGGTCACGTGATCGACTTTCTCGATTTCCACCTCGGCGCCTGGCACTTCCCGGCGTTCAATCTCGCCGATTCCGCGATCACGGTCGGCGCGGTGCTGCTGATCTACGACGAACTGCGTCGCGTGCGCGGCTCGCGCTGAGCGCGCATACTCGGTGTCGACGGCCGGCTTCTCGCCGGCCGTTCCGTTTGACCCCTGGAGACCTGAGTTGGCACACGCAGAACTCGCTGGAAAACACCTCGTTCTCGGCCTGACGGGCGGCATCGCCTGCTACAAGATCGCCGAGCTCACCCGGCTGCTGACGAAGGCAGGCGCGACCGTGCAGGTCGCGATGACCGAAGCCGCCACGCAGTTCATCACGCCCGTCACGATGCAGGCATTGTCCGGCCGGCCCGTCTACACGAGCCAGTGGGACACGCGCATCGACAACAACATGGCGCACATCGACCTGTCGCGCGAAGCCGACGCGATCGTGATCGCGCCCGCGTCGACGGATTTCCTCGCGAAGCTCGCACACGGGTTCGCGGACGACCTGCTGTCGACGCTGTGCGTCGCGCGCGACTGTCCGCTGCTCGTCGTGCCCGCGATGAACCGGCAGATGTGGCAGAACCCGGCCACGCAACGCAATGCCGCGCAACTGCGCGCCGACGGCGTGTCGGTGCTCGGCCCCGATTCGGGCGCGCAGGCCTGCGGCGAAGTCGGCGACGGTCGCATGCTCGAACCCGAGGCGATCTATGAAGCGATCGTCGCGCACTTCGCGCCGAAGGTGCTCGCGCACCGACGCGTCTTGATCACGGCCGGCCCGACGTTCGAGCCGCTCGATCCGGTGCGCGGCCTGACGAACCGCTCGAGCGGCAAGATGGGCTTCGCGCTTGCGCGCGCCGCGCAGCAGGCCGGCGCGGACGTGCACCTCGTCGCGGGGCCGGTCGCACTCGACACGCCGTGGGGCGTGTACCGCCAGGACGTGCAGACTGCCCAGCAGATGTACGACGCGGTCATGCAGGCGGTATCCGACGCGGACATCTTCATCGCGGTGGCCGCGGTCGCCGACTGGCGCGTCGACCAGCCCGCCGAGCACAAGATGAAGAAGGCGGCCGACCGCAAGATGCCGGCGCTCGCGTTCGTCGAAAACCCGGACATCCTCGCGTCGGTCGCGGCACTGCCCGATCCGCCGTTCTGCGTCGGCTTCGCGGCCGAAAGCGGCGACCTCGACGTGCACGGCGACGAGAAGCGCAAGCGCAAGAACGTGCCGCTCCTGGTCGGCAACCTCGGCCCGCTGACGTTCGGCCGCGACGACAACGAAGTCGTGCTGTTCGAGGCAGCCGGCCTCACACGCCTGCCGCGCGCGCCGAAGGACGAGCTCGCGCACGCGCTCGTCGCCGAAATCGCGAAGCGCCTGCCCGACAACCGCCTGATCTGATCCCCTGCGCGGCGGCACGCGCTGCCGCGCCCTTCCCGACCGATTCGACGACCGCATGAAACTCGACCTGAAGATTCTCGACGCGCGCATGCGCGACTACCTGCCCGCCTACGCCACCACTGGCAGCGCGGGCCTCGACCTGCGCGCGTGCCTCGACGCCCCTGTCACGCTGCAGCCAGGCGAAACGACGCTGGTGCCGACCGGCCTCGCGATCCATCTCGCGGATCCCGGCTACGCGGCGCTGATCCTGCCGCGCTCGGGCCTCGGCCACAAGCACGGGATCGTGCTTGGCAACCTCGTCGGCCTGATCGACTCCGACTACCAGGGCCAGCTGATGGTGTCGACGTGGAACCGCGGCCAGACCGAGTTCGTGCTGAACCCGTTCGAGCGGCTCGCGCAACTCGTGATCGTGCCGGTCGTGCAGGCGCAGTTCAACATCGTCGACGACTTCGCGCAGAGCGATCGCGGCGAGGGCGGCTTCGGCAGCACCGGCCGTCACTGAACGGCGCAATACAAAAAGGGGCCTCGCGGCCCCTTTCCTTTTTAGGCTTCCGGTCACCGATCGGCCGTCTGCACGATCCGCGCGGGCACCAGCTCGCGTCGCCGCGCCTGCGCAACGCCGGCGTAGACCACCATCGCGACCAGCACCCCCAGCAGCACCGCCGACGAGCCGACCGTGCCGAGCGCGAGTCCGCCCTTGTCGACCGGCTTCGTCAGCAGGTCGCCGACCGTCGCCCCGAACGGGCGCGTGAGCACGAACGCGGCCCAGAACAGCAGCACGCCCGAGATCCGCGTGAAATAGTGCGCCAGCACGATCACCGCGAGCAACCCGCCGATCAGCAGCGCGCCGCCGCCGAAGCCTAGGCCCGAGCTGTCCGCGAGGAAATCGCCGAGCGCGGTGCCGAGCGTGTTCGAGAACAGGATCGCGATCCAGTACAGCAGCTCGACCTTGCGCGTGCGGATCAGGTCGACCGACAGCGATTCGCCGCTCAGGCGCCACACCGCGAAGATCGCCAGCAGGATCGCGACCAGGATAGACGCGCCGGCCGCATAGCCGAGGCCGAGCGTGCGGTCCATGAAATCGGACATCGTCGTGCCGGCCGTACTGGTCGCAACGATCACGGCCCAGTAGATGGCCGGGCGATAGCCGGTCGTCCTGAGCTGCGCACCGAGCGTGACGAGAAAGAAACCGAACAGCAGGATCGAGCTCACCGCGTAGCCGACGTTCAGCGTCATCGATAGCAGGTCGCCGCCGGTTTCGCCGAGCGTCGTCGCGCAGATCTTCATGATCCAGAATGCGAGCGTGATCTGAGGAAGCTTGTTCATTCGAACCCCTTTTGCAGATGGCGACGGGCTGGCGTGTGCCAACCCGTATCGCGGACAGGTTCGAATGTAGCCGCCGCCGGCTTAACGGAACCTTAGCGGCCTTGCACCGCGTCGCCGCGCGCTTGCGCACGGCGCGCGCTCATGCGTCAACGCGCGTGCTGGTGCCGGTAGTGCAGCGCGTACGCGAGCGTCAGCAGCACGGCAAACACGACGCCGACCACCATCGTCATCCGGAATTCGCGCGTGAACGCGGTCGTGAGCAGAATCGCGCCGACGAGCCCCGCACCGAGCAGGCTGCCGAACGGGTGTCCCCACATCCGGAAGGCGAGCGCCGGGCCGCGATATCGCGCGCGAAAGCGCAGGTGCGTGACGAAGATCATCAGCCACGTGAACAGCGCGCCGAACATCGCGATCGCCATCATCACGGTGAATGCCGTGTCGGGCGACAGCGCGACCAGCACGGTCGCGACCGCGACGCCGCTCGTCGAGATCCACAGCGCCGCACGCGGTACGCCGTTGTTGCCGAGCCGGCCGAACACCGCCGGCGCGAGCCGCGCGCGCGACAGGCTGAACATCATCCGCGTCGTCACGTAGAGCTGGCTGTTCATCGCCGACAGCGCCGCGATCAGCAGCACGAAGTTGATCACGCCGGCCGCATACGGCACGTGCGTCGCGGCCATCACCTTCACGAACGGGCTTTCGTCCGTGCCGGCCTGCGTCCAGGGCACGATCGCGAGCATCAGCGACAGCGTCAGCAGGTAGAACAGCACGAGCCGGAACACCGTCGAGCGGAATGCACGCGTGACCGCGTGCTGCGGATCGCGCGCTTCGCCCGCCGCGATCGCGACCGCCTCGATACTCATGTAGCTGAAGATCGCGACGATCACCGCGACCCAGGTACCCCACGGCCCCTTCGGCATGAAGCCGCCGTGCGCGGTGTAGTTCGCGAAGCCGATGCCCGAAGCCGGCGGTGCCGACCACACGAGATACGCGCCGAGCACGATGAACACGACGATCGCCGCGATCTTCAACAGCGAGAACGCATATTCGACCGAACCGTACAGCGTGACGCTCGCGAGGTTCACCGCGATCAGCAGCGCGGAAAAGCCAATCACCCAGTACCAGCCGGGTACGGCCGGGAACCAGTACTTCATGAACACGGCGATCGCGCTGATCTCGGTGCCGATCGCGAACACGACGGCGAACCAGTACGCATAGCGCACGAGAAAGCCCGCGAGCGGGCCGACGTAGTGCTCGGCATACGCGCCGAACGAACCGGCCGTCGGATGCGCGACCGTCATTTCCGCAAGCGCGCCCATCAGCAGCAGCGCGATCAGCGCGCCGATCGCATACGAGACCAGCACGCTCGGGCCCGCGAGCCCGATCGCGAATCCGCTGCCGAGGAACAGCCCCGTGCCGATCGCGCCGCCGATCGCGATCATCGCCATCTGCCCCGACGTCAGCGCATGGCGCAAACCCTGTTCGCGCGCGACGATGCTGTCGAACGACCGTTGTTGTTGTGTCACTGCGTTGCTACTCCCCTGCACCACCATTGCGCCACCGGCGCCAGATAAAACGAAACGGCGCGGAGAACTTCCCGCGCCGTTCGCATGAACAACGAATTATCGCTTACTCGACTTCGACCGTCTCTTCGTTCGGCTTGTGCGGCGGATTCGCCAGCTTGTCGAACGACAACTGCACCTTGTCGTTTTCGTCGACGTCGACCGTCACATGCCCGCCGTTGACGAGCTTGCCGAACAGCAGTTCGTCGGCCAGCGCTCGGCGGATCGTGTCCTGGATCAGCCGCTGCATCGGCCGCGCCCCCATCAGCGGGTCGAAGCCGTGCTTCGCGAGATGCTTGCGCAACGCGTCGGTAAAGAGCGCGTCGACCTTCTTCTCGTGCAGCTGCTCCTCGAGCTGGATCAGGAACTTGTCGACCACGCGCATGATGATTTCCTCATCGAGCGAGCGGAAGCTGATGATCGAATCCAGGCGGTTGCGGAACTCCGGCGTGAACAGGCGCTTGATGTCGGTCATCTCGTCGCCCGTCTCGCGGCGCGTCGTGAAGCCGATCGTCGCCTTCTGCATCGACTCGGCGCCCGCGTTCGTCGTCATGATGATGATGACGTTGCGGAAATCCGCCTTGCGGCCGTTGTTGTCGGTCAGCGTGCCGTGATCCATCACCTGCAGCAGCACGTTGAAGATGTCCGGGTGCGCCTTCTCGATTTCGTCCAGCAGCAGCACGCAATGCGGCTTCTTCGTGACGGCTTCGGTCAACAAGCCGCCCTGATCGAACCCGACGTAGCCCGGCGGCGCGCCGATCAGGCGGCTCACCGCGTGACGCTCCATGTATTCCGACATGTCGAAGCGGATCAGCTCGATACCGAGCGTGAACGCGAGCTGGCGCGCCACTTCGGTCTTGCCGACGCCCGTCGGGCCGGAGAACAGGAACGCGCCGATCGGCTTGTCCATCTTGCCGAGGCCCGCGCGCGCCATCTTGATCGACGCGGCGAGCGCGTCGATGGCCGGATCCTGGCCGAACACGACGCTCTTCAGGTCGCGATCGAGCGTCTGCAGCTTGCTGCGATCGTCCTGCGACACGCTCTGCGCCGGCACGCGCGCGATCTTCGAGATGATTTCCTCGATCTCGCTCTTGCCGATCGTCTTTTTCTGCTTCGACTTCGGCAGGATGCGCTGCGCGGCGCCGGCTTCGTCGATCACGTCGATCGCCTTGTCCGGCAAATGACGGTCGGTGATGAAGCGCGCCGACAGTTCGGCCGCGGCCGACAGGGCGCCCGACGAATACTTGACGCCGTGATGCTCCTCGAAGCGCGACTTCAGCCCGCGCAGGATCGCGACCGTCTGCTCGACCGTCGGCTCCGTCACGTCGACCTTCTGGAAGCGCCGTGACAGGGCCGCATCCTTCTCGAAGATGCCACGATACTCGGTGAACGTGGTCGCGCCGATGCACTTGAGCGTGCCCGACGACAGCGCCGGCTTCAGCAGGTTCGACGCGTCGAGCGTGCCGCCCGATGCGGCGCCCGCGCCGATCAGCGTATGGATCTCGTCGATGAACAAGATCGCGTGCGGACGCTCCTTCAGTTCCTTCAGCACCGTCTTCAGCCGCTGCTCGAAGTCGCCGCGATACTTGGTGCCCGCAAGCAGCGCGCCCATGTCGAGCGAATACACCTGCGCGTTGGCGAGGATGTCCGGCACTTCGCCGCGCGTGATGCGATAGGCGAGGCCTTCCGCGATCGCGGTCTTGCCGACACCGGCTTCACCGACGAGCAGCGGATTGTTCTTGCGGCGGCGGCACAGCACCTGCACGACGCGCTCGACCTCCGGCTCGCGCCCGATCAGCGGATCGATGCGGCCATCCTTCGCCATCTGGTTCAGGTTCTGCGTGAACTGTGCGAGCGGGGTTTCCTTCTGCGCGTTCGCGTCCTCGCTTTCCGCATTCGCGTCGGTCGACTTCGCGGCTTCGCCGCCGTTCGTCTTCGCGATGCCGTGCGAAATGAAGTTCACGACGTCCAGGCGCGTGACGCCCTGCTGCTGCAGGTAATAGACGGCATGCGAATCCTTCTCGCCGAAGATCGCGACCAGCACGTTCGCGCCGGTGACTTCCTTCTTGCCGTTCGACGTCGACTGGACGTGCATGATCGCGCGCTGGATCACGCGCTGGAAACCGAGCGTCGGCTGGGTATCGACATCGTCGGTGCCCGGGACGGTAGGTGTGTTGTCGTGGATGAAATTGCGCAGGTTCTGACGCAAGTCCTCGATGTTGGCCGCACACGCGCGCAACACCTCGGCTGCCGTCGGATTATCCAGCAGGGCCAGCAGCAGATGCTCGACCGTAATGAACTCATGGCGCGCCTGGCGTGCTTCCATGAACGCCATGTGCAGGCTGACTTCCAATTCCTGGGCAATCATGCTTCCTCCATCACGCACTGCAGCGGATGCCCGGCCTGCCGCGCATGGGTAACGACTTGCTCAACCTTGGTCGACGCGATGTCCCGCGTATAGACCCCACAAACCCCTCGCCCTTCGCGATGGACCTTCAGCATGATCTGCGTGGCCGTCTCGCGATCCTTCTTGAAATACTCCTGTACGACCATCACGACGAACTCCATCGGCGTGAAGTCGTCGTTCAGCAGCACCACCTTGTACATCGAAGGCGGCTTGAGCTTCTGCTGCTTGCGTTCCAGGACGGTGCTGTCCTGCTTGTCCGGGATAATCGCCATACACCCATTCTAAACAACTCGGACAGGCCCGCAATCCTGCCATTACCCGACCGACCGGCCGGCGCCCTCCCTGGTTCCCGACGACGCGCGATCGTCTTCGTGCCATACGAAAGCCGGCTGCGGTGCCGGCTTTCACGCATGGCGCGGAACACGAACCGTCAGGGGGAAACTGCACCGGACCGTCGCATCCGCATCCAGTATCCCACAAGCCGGGACGACTCGATCGCGTGTCACTCGAGCCTGGTATATGAGCTGATTATGCGACTTTTCAAGTCCACGCGCTCGGCGGCATGCTGCAAAGCAAAGCCGGAAAAACCCTGAAAATGGGTTCTTTACAACGGCCCTCTAACCGTCTAAAAATTCCACTTGACACTCAAATAAAGAGCGCCAACAATCAAGCTGGCACTTTTTTCAATTTGCCGCTTGGCGAAATGAAAGAGGCCGAAGGTGAGCTTGTGAGGGGGGAACGGCTGTATTTTTCCGGTCGTTTAGCTTTTCGAGCGTGCTCGTGGTAAGTAGCAGCGACTGTGTGACAGGGGAAGTAGGAAAATGGCAACTGGTATCGTTAAGTGGTTCAACGACGCGAAGGGCTTCGGTTTCATCACTCCCGACGAGGGCGGTGAAGATCTGTTTGCGCACTTCTCGGCCATCAACATGCAGGGCTTCAAGACCCTGAAGGAAGGCCAGAAGGTGAGCTTCGAGGTCGTTCAAGGGCCGAAGGGCAAGCAAGCGTCGAACATCCAGGCCGCGTAAGGCACCGGATATCGGACGAAGAAACCCGGCATTGCGCCGGGTTTCTTTTTTTCAGGCCGGCCACTCGTTAATTCGATTGGCCGGCCTTTTCGTTCAATCCCGATAATTGAACACACATTGTCTTGTTTCAAGCGCAGATCGAATGCCGTCATACGCGTGAAACACATTCGATACTCGTTACACGATCTTCAGCGTGCCCATCATGCCGAGATCCTCGTGTTCGAGAATATGGCAATGAAACATGCGCTCGCCGGGCATGTCTTGCGTGACGAGGATCGTCACGGTCTCGCCGCTGCGCACGTTCACGGTATCGCGCCACGCGCGGAACGGTTCGCTCGTGCGCGTGCCGTCGGATGCGCGCTCGATCACCTGGAATTGCGTGCCGTGCAAATGGAACGGGTGATCCATGTCGGTGGGGTTGCGGATCGTCCAGCGCTCGATGTCGCCGCGGCGGCTCGTCAACGTCGCACGGTGCGGTGCATAGGCCGCGCCGTTGATCGTGAAGCGCATCCCGGCCGGACGGCCATGCGCCGGGCCGTTCATCATCGCGTCCATGTCCATCTCTTCGCCGAACGCGACTTCCTTGTGCGCGACCGGTTCGCCGAGCGCCGGCACGGCGCGCAGCGTCGCCGGCAGCGCACGGGCGGCGGCCGGTGCGAACGCGACGTCGGCCAACGGTAGCGTCGGATCGGGCGGCAGGCTGGCGTGGCCGTCGTCGTGCGACATCGCCATCTTGCGGCGGTCGTATTCGGCCGCCTGCAGCACGGCGCGCGACGCGCGCTCGCCGGCGCGCACCAGCAATTCCGCCCGCTCGCCCGGCGCGAGCAGCAGCGACGTCACGCGGCGCGGCGCCTCTAACAGCCCGCCGTCCGTGCCGACCTGCTCGAACGCGCGGCCGTCGTCGAACGCCACACGCAGGTAGCGTGCGCTGCACGCGTTCCACACGCGCCAGCGCTCGTCACTCGCGACGTCGATCCGCGGCCGGCGCGCACCGTTGACCAGCACGAACTGGCCTTCGCGGCCGTTCATCCAGTCCATCATGTCGTTCGGCGCAATCGTGCCGTCGCGCGCAAGCTTCAGGTCGGACACGAACAGGTTGCGCTCGGGCCAGCCGGCAAGCGGATCGTCGGCGGCACGCACCACGAACGGGCCCGCCAGCCCGCGGAACACCTGCTCGGCCGTCATCATGTGCGGATGCGGGTGATACCAGTAGGTGCCGGCACTCCCCTTCGGCAGCGTGAAGCGGTACACACGCGACGCGCCCGGCGCGACGGGGTCGGACGGGTTACCGTCCTGGTCGGGCGGCACCGGCAGGCCGTGCCAGTGGATCGTCGACGGTTGCGGCAGCTTGTTCACGAAGCGGATTTCGACCGTGTCGCCCTCGCGTACATCGATCAGCGGGCCGATCACCGGCCCCTGCGTGCCCGTGCCGAACTGCCAGAACATCGTCGGACGCGCCCTGTGCAGCATCGGACGTGCGACTGGCTGCGCGACCAGCGTCGCGCGGAACGTGCCGGGCTCGCGGCTGTCGTTCGCAAGCGTGCGCAGCGACGCGAGCGGCGCGCCGGCCGGCAGCGCATCGGCCGCCGCGAGCGCGGCCGGCGCCGGCTTCGCGTGCTGCGCGTGGCCCGCCATCCCTGACATGCCCGGCATGTCATCCATCTGATCCATGCCTGCCATGCCCGCGTGTCCGGCATGCTGCGCCCAGGCGGTGCGCGCAAACAGCGATGCGGCCGCGACACCGATGGCGTGCGACAGGAAGGTTCTCCGTATCATCAATCGTTCCTCGTTATTCGTGCTGCGTCGCGCGGCCGTCGCGACACCCGCGCCGGCCAGTGCGGAAGCGTCCGTGCGCGACGCAAAACCTCAGGCCCGCGTCATCATAACCGCAGCCCACGACCGAAGCGCCGCGGCACCGCGCAAGCGGCGATACGCCGCAGTACGCGGCCGCGCCCGACGATCCGGGCACCGTTCGCGCGGCGCTTTCGACCATCGCCCGACGCCGCGACGCCCCGGCTCCATTTACGCCGACCGCCCCGGTCGGCGGCCTTCGCCACCCGCTTTCTCCACGCCCGATCGAGGCAATTCGCACCAGTTGTTCATCCCGGCAGCCGCACGCCCCGCGCCTTCGACGCATGAACCCGTCAATTTTTCACGATGCGGAACAAGTCTCTGCGTTATAAAAATTCGTGGTGCACGGCACAAATTCACCGTTTCGCGATGCCAAAAATCGTTCCACAATATAAAATTATGCAAATAAATAATTGTTTTTAAACACAAATTTTTCTTTCTAGAAAGCGCTCTACGCGCACCATCGGCTGCGGCCGCGGACGTAGACTTTGTTCCATGCACTGACGCTTCGCCACGACGTTCGATACGGAACCCGGCGCAGGCAACCAGTCGGGCCACAGCCGGAAGAGCCGGCGGGCGGCACAACAGAATCGCTTGTAATCAGAAAGGGAGAACGGAAATGAAGGGATTTCGCTTTGGTTCAGCGCTCGGGTCGTTCTACATCCTGCCGGGTAACGGCGGCTGGGAAGCGACGTTCGGCAACGCTCTGCTCGGCGCGTTCTCGTGCCCGGAAGTGGCGGCCGACCACATCTCCCGCGGCGACTGCGAGCAGCCGTCCGAGCTGGATACGGCCACGCTCGAAGTGCCGCACGAAATCGCCGAATGGGAAATCGTTCACGTCTGAATGGCACGCCTGCAACGAAAAACGCCCCGGGCGACCGGGGCGTTTTCATGTTCGGCGGAACGGCGAGCCGCAACGCCCGCCGCGTCGGCTGATGCCGCCGCCGTGGCGCGCGCGTTGGCGCGGCCGGCGTCAGGCGACTGCGTCGACGATGCCGTTCAGCGTTGCGCTCGGGCGCATCGCCTGGCTCGTCAGCTCGACGTTCGGACGGTAGTAGCCGCCGATCGCCTGCGCATTGCCCTGCGCGGCCGACAGTTCTTCCAGGATGCGCGCTTCGCTGTCGGACAGCGACTTCGCGACGCCTTCGAACTGCGCCTTCAGCGCGGCATCGTCGGTCTGCTCGGCCAGCGCCTGCGCCCAGTACAGGCACAGGTAGAAGTGGCTGCCGCGGTTGTCGAGGCCGCCGACCTTGCGTGCGGGCGACTTGTTCTCGTCCAGGAACTTGCCGGTCGCCTGGTCGAGCGTCTTCGCGAGCACGAGCGCCTTCGGGTTCTGGTATGCGTTGCCGAGGTGTTCGAGCGACGCGGCCAGTGCAAGGAATTCGCCGAGCGAATCCCAGCGCAGGAAGCCTTCCTCGACGAACTGCTGCACGTGCTTCGGTGCCGAGCCGCCCGCGCCCGTTTCGAACATCCCGCCGCCGGCCATCAGCGGCACGATCGACAGCATCTTCGCGCTGGTGCCGAGTTCCATGATCGGGAACAGGTCGGTCAGGTAGTCGCGCAGCACGTTGCCCGTGACCGAGATCGTGTCCTTGCCCGCACGGATGCGCTCGAGCGAGAAGCGCGTCGCATCGACCGGCGTCATCACGCGGATGTCGAGGCCGCTCGTGTCGTGATCCTTCAGGTAGCGTTCGACCTTCGCGATGATCTGCGCGTCGTGCGCACGTGCCGGGTCGAGCCAGAACACGGCCGGCGCGCCGGTCGCGCGAGCGCGGTTCACCGCGAGCTTGACCCAGTCCTGCACCGGCGCGTCCTTCGTCTGGCACATGCGCCAGATGTCGCCCGACTCGACCGCGTGCTCGAGCAGCACGTTGCCGGCTTCGTCGGTGACGCGCACGACGCCGTCTGCCGGGATCAGGAACGTCTTGTCGTGCGAACCGTATTCTTCAGCCGCCTGCGCCATCAGGCCGACGTTCGGCACGCTGCCCATCGTGACCGGATCGAATGCGCCGTGCTGCTTGCAGTCCTCGATCACGGCCTGGTAGACACCGGCGTAGCAGCGGTCCGGAATCACGGCCTTCGCGTCGTACAGCTGGCCGTCCGGGCCCCACATGCCGCCCGAATCGCGGATCATCGCCGGCATCGATGCGTCGACGATCACGTCGCTCGGCACGTGCAGGTTCGTGATGCCCTTGTCGGAGTTGACCATCGCGAGGCGCGGGCGCACGGCATATTCGGCCTTGACGTCGGCTTCGATCGCTTCGCGTGTGTCGGCCGGCAGGTCCTTCAGGCGCGCGTACAGGTCGCCGATCCCGTTGTTCGGGTTGAAGCCGGCCTGCACCAGCACGTCCGCGTGTTTCGCGAGCGCGTCGCGGTAGAACACCGACACGAAGTGACCGAACAGGATCGGGTCGGAGACCTTCATCATGGTCGCCTTCAGGTGCACCGAGAACAGCACGTCCTGCGCCTTCGCGTCGGCGATCTGCGCTTCGATGAAGCTACGCAGCGCCTTGCGGCTCATCACCGAAGCGTCGATCACTTCACCGACCTTCACGGCCGTCTTTTCCTTCAGCACCTTCTTCGCGCCGTCGGTCGTCGTGAGTTCGATCTTCACGCTGCCGGCATCGGCGATCAGCGCCGACTTCTCGCTGCCGTAGAAGTCGCCTTCGCTCATGTGCGCGACGTGCGACTTCGACGTGGCCTTCCACGCGCCCATCTTGTGCGGATGCTTGCGTGCATAGTTCTTGACCGACAGCGGCGCGCGGCGGTCGGAGTTGCCTTCGCGCAGCACCGGGTTCACCGCGCTGCCCTTGATCTTGTCGTAGCGGGCCTTGACCGCCTTCTCTTCGTCCGTCGACGGATCTTCCGGGTAGGCCGGCAGCTTGTAGCCCTGCGCCTGCAGTTCGGCGATCGCGGCCTTGAGCTGCGGCACCGATGCGCTGATGTTCGGCAGCTTGATGATGTTCGCTTCCGGCTTCAGCGTGAGCTGGCCCAGTTCGGCCAGATCGTCGGAACCCTTCTGCTCCTGCGGCAGGACGTCGGCAAATGCCGCGATGATGCGGCCGGCGAGCGAGATGTCGCGCGTTTCGACGGCGACGCCGGACGAGCGCGTGAAGGCCTTGACGATCGGCAGCAGCGAATAGGTCGCGAGCGCGGGCGCTTCGTCGGTGAGGGTGTAGATGATCTTGGGCGAAGTGGACATGGTCGATGCGTTGCTACGTGAAAATTTGGACTGAGAAGCGCCGGCGGTAACCGGCGGGGAGCGACCGGGTCGGTCGCGAAAGGGGCGCGCCGGCTCAGCCGGGCGGTGGTGTTGCGAGGGCCGTCATGTTCTACCTTGCAGGACATCCGGGCCGCATCGCGGCGCCGCGGCCCGCATGCCGGACCGCCCTGCCAACAAACCTGCCATCCACGAAACGCCCCGGCGCCGGCAGTAGGCGCCGGGGCGGCCGGCTACCCGCCGGCCCACCCCGGAAGGGGTTTTACATGTTCTCGATCAGCACTTCGCCGAAGCCCGAGCACGACACCTGCGTCGCACCTTCCATCAGGCGCGCGAAGTCGTACGTGACGCGCTTCTGCAGGATCGACTTTTCCATCGCGGCGATGATCGCGTCGGCCGCTTCCGTCCAGCCGAGGTGGCGCAGCATCATTTCCGCCGACAGGATCTCGGAACCGGGGTTCACGTAATCCTTGCCCGCGTACTTCGGCGCCGTGCCGTGCGTTGCCTCGAACATCGCGACCGAATCCGACAGGTTCGCGCCCGGCGCGATCCCGATGCCGCCGACCTGCGCGGCCAGTGCGTCAGAGATGTAGTCGCCGTTCAGGTTCAGCGTGGCGATCACGTCGTATTCGGCCGGACGCAGCAGGATCTGCTGCAGGAACGCGTCGGCGATCGAATCCTTAATCACGATCTCGTTGCCCGTCTTCGGGTTCTTCACGCGCATCCACGGGCCGCCGTCGATCAGCTCGCCGCCGAATTCCTTCTGTGCGAGCGCGTAGCCGGCGTCACGGAACAGGCCTTCCGTGAACTTCATGATGTTGCCCTTGTGCACCAGCGTGACCGACTTGCGATCGTTGTCGATCGCGTACTGGATCGCCTTGCGCACGAGACGCTCGGTACCTTCGGTCGACACGGGCTTGACGCCGATCCCCGAGGTTTCCGGGAAGCGGATCTTCTTCACGCCCATCTCGTCCTGCAGGAACTTGATGACCTTCTTCGCCTGCTCGGAGCCCGCGGCCCATTCGATGCCCGCGTAGATGTCTTCCGAGTTCTCGCGGAAGATCACCATGTCGATCTTCTGCGGCTCGCGCACCGGCGACGGCACGCCCTTGAAATACTGGACCGGGCGCAGGCACACGTAGAGGTCGAGTTCCTGGCGCAGCGCGACGTTCAGCGAACGGATGCCGCCGCCGACCGGCGTCGTGAGCGGCCCCTTGATCGACACCACGTATTCCTTGAGCACCTGCAGCGTTTCGTCCGGCAGCCACACGTCCGGACCGTACACCTTCGTCGCCTTCTCGCCCGCGAAGATCTCCATCCAGTGGATCTTGCGCTTGCCCTTGTAGGCATGCGCGACCGCCGCGTCGACGACCTTGATCATGACCGGCGTGATATCGAAGCCCGTGCCGTCGCCTTCGATATAGGGAATGATTGGCTGATCGGAAACGTTGAGCGAGAAATCCTTGTTGACGGTGATCTTGTCACCGCCTTCCGGAACCTTGATGTGCTGATACGGCATGATCGACTCCAGTGACGTGGCTGAGCAGGTGATGCTGGTCGAAACTGCGCGCGGCGAGGTGGCCTTGCCACCTTCGTGACGGCAACAGCGAGCCGCTATTCTAGCGCCCCAACCGGGGCCGGCGGCACGAAGCGCGACGCTGCGTATCAAGTCTCCCCTTATGTCTTATATAAGACAGATGACTTGCCGTTCCGTATTATGCATTAAGATTCCGCCATTTGCCATAGACTGCCCGCCCCGCTTCCCCCGCGGCACGCCGGGCGGGCGCCCCGCCATGACCCTGATCGCCCTCAACAAGCCGTTCGGCACGATTTGCCAGTTTTCCGCGCACGAGACGCGGCCGTCGCTCGGCGACTGGGTAAAAACGCCCGGCGTCTACCCGGCCGGCCGGCTCGACGCGGACAGCGAGGGCCTGCTGCTGCTCACCGACGACGGCGCGCTGCAGGCGCGCATCGCGGAGCCGCGCCACAAGCTCGTCAAGCGCTACTGGGCGCAGGTCGACGGCGCGCCGGGCCCGGCCGACCTGAAGGCGCTCGCGCGCGGCGTCGATCTCGGCGACTACGTGACACGCCCGTGCCGCGCCGAATTCATCGAACCGCCCGACACGCTGTGGCCGCGCAATCCACCGATCCGCTACCGCGCCGCGATCCCGACCACGTGGATCGAACTCGCGATCACCGAAGGCAAGAATCGGCAGGTGCGCCGGATGACGGCCGCGATCGGCTTCCCGACGTTGCGTCTCGTGCGTGTCGGCATCGGCGCGCTCGACATATTCGCGCTCGGCATTGCACCAGGTGAAACAATCGCGCTGCCGCCGCGGGCCCCGTGGGACGGTTTCGCACGCGACGCATGACCGCGTCGGCAACTTTCGATTTTTTTCGTCATCTTTTTCGTCAACCGCCGGCGAAGATCGCGCGTTAAACCACGCAGATGCCACCCTGAGCTATCCGGCATTGGCAGCCGAACCGATATTTCCGTGTTTGCGTCACGAAAGCGACGTTTTCTTCGAATACGATTCGGCGCCCGCAGCGCAATGAGAAATTTCTCGAAGCGTCTGTCAACCGAAAGGTGGATGGCACCGTTAGACGTCATGACTCCTATTGCCGGGTCATCTGGTTAATTAACTAAAGCTGAGGAACACAACATGAACAAACTGATCGCCGCTCTGGTCGCTGGTCTCTTCGCAACGGCTGCTTTCGCACAAGCTTCGGCTCCGGAAGCTGCTTCGGCTGCTGCTCCGGCAGCTGCTTCGGCACCGGCAAAGAAGGCCCACGCCAAGAAGCACCACGCTGCGAAGAAGCACCACGCAGCGAAGAAGGCTGCTAGCGAAGCCGAAGCTCCGGCAGCTGCTTCGAACTAAGCAAGCTGGTTGTAATAACGCAGTCAAGAACACGCAGTCTTGCCGTTCTTACGGCGTTGAAAGGCAGATCGCCGCGAGGCGATCTGCCTTTTTCTTTTTGTGCCCGCCGGCACGCTTCGCGTACCATGCGGGTCTCGTTTTCCCGATAGGAGCCCTGCTGTGCGATTCTCCCTGCGCTCGTCGCTCGGCCGCCTTGCGCGCGCCGCCGTGTTTCCCGCCGCGCTCGCCGTCCTCGCACTCGGCGTGCAGACCGCCCACGCGCAGATGCCGCCCGGCGCCAAGCAGCCGAGCGAGTTCCCGCGCGTGAAGCTGCGCGCCGGCATGTACGTGATCGACGCGGCCATCGCCGCGAACGATGCCGACCGCGAACAAGGGCTGATGTACCGGTCGCAGCTCGCGCCGAACGAAGGCATGCTGTTCGTGTTCAACGAGAACGCCGTGCACTGCTTCTGGATGAAGAACACGCTGATCCCGCTGTCGATCGCGTTCATCCGCGCGGACGGCACGATCACCGACATCGACGAGATGCGCGCCGAGACGACCGACAACCACTGCCCGCGCAACAACGGCGTCTATGCGCTCGAAATGAGCAAGGGCTGGTTCGCCGCGAAGGGCATCAAGCCGGGCATGAAGCTCGACGGGCTGCCCAAATCCCAGTAACGGCGTATGCCGCGGCGGTGCCGCGCATCGACCGAAGCCGGCCGCCCGTTGCGCGCCGGCTTTTTTTCGCTCGCCGGCGACGGCGCCCGCCTTGATTCGGCAAACGCTGCCCGCATCTGCAAAAGCCACGGACAAGCGCTATGCTTTAAATCTCGCTAGTTCCAGCCCGGGCCGGCCCAGCCGGTCCGCTTACGATCCGAACCACCAGGAGGTTCACGTGCCCCGCAAAACCCCCATCGAGCGCTATCGCAACATCGGGATCAGCGCTCACATCGATGCCGGCAAGACCACGACGACCGAGCGCATCCTGTTTTACACCGGCGTGAGCCACAAGATCGGTGAAGTGCACGACGGCGCGGCCACGATGGACTGGATGGAGCAGGAGCAGGAACGCGGCATCACGATCACGTCGGCCGCGACCACGGCCTTCTGGAAGGGCATGGCCGGCAACTATCCGGAACACCGCATCAACATCATCGACACCCCCGGGCACGTCGACTTCACGATCGAGGTCGAGCGCTCGATGCGCGTGCTCGACGGCGCGTGCATGGTCTACGACTCGGTCGGCGGCGTGCAGCCGCAATCCGAAACGGTGTGGCGCCAGGCGAACAAGTACAAAGTGCCGCGCATCGCGTTCGTCAACAAGATGGACCGCGTCGGCGCAGACTTTTTCCGCGTGCAGCGCCAGATCGGCGAGCGCCTGAAGGGTGTCGCCGTGCCGATCCAGATTCCGATCGGCGCGGAAGATCATTTCCAGGGCGTGGTCGATCTCGTCAAGATGAAGGCGATCGTCTGGGACGACGAAAGCCAGGGCGTGAAGTTCACCTACGAGGAAATCCCGGCGAATCTCGTCGAGCTTGCGCACGAGTGGCGCGAGAAGATGGTCGAGGCCGCTGCGGAAGCCAGCGAGGAACTGCTCGAGAAGTATCTGCACGACCATGAGTCGCTGACCGAGGACGAGATCAAGGCCGCGTTGCGCCAGCGCACGATCGCGAACGAGATCGTGCCGATGCTGTGCGGCAGCGCGTTCAAGAACAAGGGTGTGCAGGCGATGCTCGACGCGGTGATCGACTACCTGCCGTCGCCGGTCGATGTGCCGGCCATCCTCGGCCACGACTTCGCCGATCCGGAAAAGCCGGCGGAACGTCACCCGAGCGACGACGAGCCGTTCTCGTCGCTCGCGTTCAAGATCATGACCGACCCGTTCGTCGGCCAGCTGATCTTCTTCCGCGTGTATTCGGGTGTCGTCGAATCGGGCGATACGGTGCTTAACGCGACGAAGGACAAGAAGGAGCGGCTCGGCCGGATCCTGCAGATGCACGCGAACGAACGCAAGGAAATCAAGGAAGTGCGCGCGGGCGACATCGCCGCGGCGGTCGGCCTGAAGGAAGCGACGACGGGCGACACGCTGTGCGACCCGGCCAAGCCGATCATCCTCGAGAAGATGGAATTCCCGGAGCCGGTGATCTCGCAGGCCGTCGAGCCGAAGACGAAGGCCGACCAGGAAAAGATGGGCCTCGCGCTGAACCGTCTCGCGCAGGAGGATCCGTCGTTCCGCGTGCAGACCGACGAGGAATCCGGCCAGACGATCATCTCGGGGATGGGCGAGCTGCACCTCGAAATCCTGGTCGACCGGATGAAGCGCGAGTTCGGCGTCGAGGCGACGGTCGGCAAGCCGCAGGTCGCATATCGCGAAACGGTGCGCACGACGGCGTCCGATGTCGAAGGCAAGTTCGTCAAACAGTCGGGCGGGCGCGGCCAGTACGGGCACGCGGTGATCACGCTGGAGCCGAACCCGGGCAAGGGTTATGAGTTCCTCGACGAGATCAAGGGCGGCGTGATTCCGCGCGAATTCATCCCGGCTGTCGACAAGGGCATCATCGAAACGCTGAAGAGCGGCGTGCTCGCGGGCTACCCGGTCGTCGACGTGAAGGTGCATCTGACGTTCGGCTCGTACCACGACGTCGACTCGAACGAAAACGCGTTCCGGATGGCCGGCTCGATGGCGTTCAAGGAAGCGATGCGCCGTGCGAAGCCCGTGCTGCTCGAGCCGATGATGGCCGTCGAGGTCGAGACGCCCGAGGAGTTCATGGGCAACGTGATGGGCGACCTGTCGAGCCGGCGCGGCATCGTGCAAGGGATGGAGGACATCGCGGGCGGCGGCGGCAAGCTCGTGCGCGCCGAAGTGCCGCTTGCCGAGATGTTCGGCTATTCGACGTCGCTGCGCTCGGCAACGCAAGGCCGTGCGACGTACACGATGGAGTTCAAGCAGTACGCGGAAACGCCGGCGAACGTGTCGGAAGCCGTGATCAATGCGAAAGTGAAGTAAGCGCGGGGCGCGTGCGCCCGGCGGCAAGCCGCAGGCCCGTCCGGTTCCGGACGGGCCTTTTTTTGATCCGTCGAATGCAGCGATGCGGGCAGCCGACGGCGTTTTCGATCGGTACGGCGGGCATTTTTTTGGTTCTTCACGCTAATCCGTGAAGAACCATTTTTTTCGCATGCCACAATGCATCGCGATTCGTCCGACGGAACCCTCCCGATGCCACGCCCCCCTGCCCTGCGCCGCCTGCTGATGCTGTATGCCGGACTGATCGCCGCAAACGTCGCCGTCTGGCTGTGGGCGCTCGCGGTGCTGCGCGACCATCCGCTGCTGCTTGGCACCGCGGCGCTCGCGTACGGGCTCGGGCTGCGTCATGCGGTCGACGCCGATCACATCGCCGCGATCGACGTCGCGACGCGCAAGCTGATGCAGGACGGCCAGCGTCCGGTGACCGTCGGCCTGTTCTTCTCGCTCGGCCACTCGACGATCGTCATCGCCGCGACGCTCGGCATCGCGCTGACCGCGTTCGCGCTGCGCGACCGCTTCGACGCATTCCGCGAGATCGGCGGCACGATCGGCACGGCGGTGTCCGCAACCTTCCTGCTCGTGCTCGCATGCATGAACCTGGTGATCCTGCGCGACGTGTGGCGGCGCTATCGCGGCGCACCGGACCATGCGCACGGCACTGCGCACACGCATCGCGCAGGCGGCCTCGTGTCGCGGCTGCTGCGCCCGCTGTTCCGGTTCGTGTCGAAAAGCTGGCACATGTATCCGGTCGGCGTGCTGTTCGGCCTGGGTTTCGATACTGCAACAGAAATCGCCCTGCTCGCGATCGCGGCCGCGCAGGCGAGCCACGCGCTGCCGCTCTATACGGTCATGCTGTTTCCCGCGCTGTTCGCGGCCGGCATGACACTGATCGACTCGACCGACAATGTGCTGATGATTCACGCGTACGGTTGGGCGATGGACGACCCGCAGCGCAAGCTGCTCTATAACGCGAGCATCACGCTGCTGTCCGCGGTCGTCGCGCTGGCCGTCGGCGGGGTCGAGGCTGCCGGCCTGCTCGCCGACAAACTGTCGCTGACGGGCCCCGTACGCGATGCGCTCGATACGCTCGGCGGCCACTTCGGCGCGATCGGCTATGGCATCGTCGCGCTGTTTCTGGTCGGCTGGATCGCGTCGATCCTGTGCCATCGCTGGCCGCGCGCTGCCGATACAACGGCGCGCTAACTTCGTCAGACGTTTCATTTCAGAAACAAAATACTCACAACGGTGTTTCACGCGCTGTCGTGCGATACGTGCACGCCTTGCGCCACGGGCATAGCGGGCCGATGGCACGGATCTCGCAGTTAGGGATTCGCACGGCGGGCCCGCGTGCCGATCCGTGTTCGCGGCTGGCCTCCGGCGCCGGCCCGACACGCATCGGCCGCCGAAACGACAACGCATCGTTGATGGTCCCCTGCATCACACGTTGATGGTCGCGCGTGACGAGGCATCGCGCGCATCGGGGAGATCGATGATGAGTAGAACGAAACAGCTATCCCGCGCTGTGGGGCGGTGCTATCACACGACCCTGCTGGCCGCAGCCGCGTTTGCGTGCTGCTGCTCGTATGCCGTGGCGCAGGACTCGATGTCCGACACCGCGCCCGATCCGATTGCCAGCGCGGACACCGTCATGATGCTGGCCGAGAACGCGGCGTCCTGCGCCGCCAATCCGGCTGCATGCGCGGTACACGTCTATGCCGGCCGTGGCGCGGAAGGTAGCGGTGCCGGCAGTACCACCGGCGGCGGGAGCCCGGGTAGCAACGGAAATGGCGGAAGCGGCGGAAGCGGCGCCGTCGGGCCCGCAGGTGTAGGCGGAACCACAGGAGCGACATCCGGCGGCACGAGTGGCACGGGCCGTGGCGGCAACGCATCCGGCAACGGGGGTAATGGTGGTGGGACTTCGGGTGGTGGGACTTCAGGTGGCGGCACTTCGGGCGGTGGTACTTCTGGTGGCGGTACTTCTGGTGGTGGCACTTCTGGTGGCGGTACTTCGGGTGGCGGTACTTCGGGTGGTGGCACTTCTGGTGGCGGCACTTCGGGTGGCGGTACTTCGGGTGGCGGTACTTCGGGTGGCGGTACTTCGGGTGGCGGCACTTCGGGTGGCGGCACTTCGGGTGGCGGTACTTCGGGTGGCGGTACTTCGGGTGGCGGTACTTCGGGTGGCGGTACTTCGGGTGGTCATGGTGGTCATGGCGGTGGTGGCCATGGCGATGGTGGCGGCAATGGCGTAGGTAACGGTGGCGGTCACGGCGGCGGTCACGGCGGTGGTCACGGTGGCGGCAACGGTGGCGGCAACGGCGGCGGCAACGGTGGCGGCAACGGCGGCGGCAACGGTGGCGGCAACGGCGGCGGCAACGGNGGCGGCAACGGCGGCGGNNACGGNGGCGGCAACGGCGGCGGCAACGGGGTCACGGCGGCGGCAACGGCGGCGGCAACGGCGGCGGAAACGGCGGCGGAAACGGCGGCGGAAACGGCGGCGGAAACGGCGGCGGAAACGGAAATGGCAATGGTGGTGCCGGCAATGGCGGCGCCAACGGCAATGGTGGTGGTAATGCCGGCGGCAACGGCGGTCACGGTAATGGCGGCAGCGGCGGTGCTGGCAACGGCAGTGGCAGTGGCGCTGGCGGCCAAGGAGTCGGCGGCCATGGCAATGGCGGCGGCAACGGTAATGGCAACGGCAGTGGTGGCGCCGGCAACGGCGGTGCCAACGGTGTTGGCAACGGCGGTGCCGGTGGCAATGGCGGTAACGGCGGATCGGCCGGCGGCCACGGCCACTGACCGAAGCATCGCCTGACCGGGTGCAGTCAGAGCATTTCGAGCGCGCGCTTGCTGCGCGGCGGACGGAAATAGCCGTCGAGCTGCGCGCGCTCGTCTTCGCTCAATACGAGATCGAGCGCCGCACGATTGTCGCGCACGTGCTCGATCCGCGACGCCTTCGGAATCGCGAACACGCCCCGTTGTGCGAGCACCCATGCAAGCGCGATGCGCGTCACCGACACGCCGCGCTGCCGCGCGATCTCGTCGAGCGGCGAGCGCTTCGGCAGCCGCCCATGATCGACCGGGCTGTAGGCCATCGCCGGCATCCGGTGGTCGGCGAGCCACGGCAGCAGGTCGAATTCGGGGCCCCGCCGTGCGATGTTGTAGAGGATCTGGTTGATCGCGCACGCGCCGCCGCCTGCGTCGTCGACGAGTTCGGCCATGTCGGCCGTATCGAAGTTGCTGACACCCCAGTGGCGGATCTTGCCCGCGCGCAGCAACGCCTCGAACCCCTCGACCGTCTCCTCGAGCGGCACCGAACCGCGCCAATGCAGCAGGTACAGGTCGAGACGATCGGTATGCAAACGCTTGAGGCTCGCCTCGCATGCGGCGACGACGCCGCGTCGGCTCGCGTGATGCGGGTACACCTTGCTGACGAGGAACACGTCGTCGCGCAGACCCGTCAACGCCTCGCCGACGAGTTCCTCGGTCGCGCCGTCGCCGTACATCTCGGCGGTGTCGACCAGCGTCATCCCGAGCGCGATTCCCTCGCGCAATGCGGCGATCTCGTCGGCGCGGCGCGCGGGCCGCTCGCCCATTTCCCAGGTGCCCAGGCCGAGCTTCGGAATCGTCTCGCCGTCCGGCAGGACGACCGTGGCGATCGTGTCTGTCATGCGTTCCTCGCTGCGGATTCGTGGCCGCACACCGCGACCGAAGCATCAAATACGACGCATCAGTGTAGTCAATCGGTGCGGCGTTCACCTATTGCACGGCAAAAACCGGCTATAACGGCGCCGCATGATGACTTAGAATGGCCGGCAACCTGATCGATACCCATTCCATGAAGGCACCCACGGACGACCGCTGGCAGGACCTGCGCCCCGACCCCGACAACGACACGCCGCTCTACCTGCAGCTCACCCGCAAGCTCGGCGACGCGATCCACGACAATCGCTGGGCGGCCGGCGAGGCGCTACCGTCCGAGCGCGTGCTGTCCGAGGCGCTCGGCGTGTCGCGCATCACCGCACGCAAGGCGATCGCGCTGCTCGTCGAGCAGGGCCTGATTCGCCGCACGCAGGGCGCCGGCAACTTCATCCAGCCGCGTTACGAGGATCCGCTGTCGCGGCTGTCGAGCTTCAGCGAGATGCTCGAGCGCCGCGGCTTCAAGCCGAGCTCGCAATGGCTCGAGCGCGAGATCCAGCCGGCGAATCGCGACGAAGTGATTCAGCTCGGCCTGTCGCCGGCCGCATCGGTTACACGGCTGAAACGCCTGCGCCTCGCCGACGGCATCGTGATGGCCGTCGAGAACTCGACGTTCCCCGCCACGCTGATTCCCGATCCGCAGGCGATCGGCGGTTCGCTATACAGCTATCTCGAAGCGCGCGGCACGCCGATCGTGCGCGCGCTGCAGCACTTCCGCGCGGTCAACGCGACCGACGAGATCGCGCAACAGATGGGCATCGCGCCGCACGACGCGCTGCTGCTGATCACGCGGATCGGCTATACGGCCGACCAGCGTGCAATCGAGCTCACCGACACCTACTGCCGCAACGATTACTACGACTTCGTCGTCGAGCTGCGCAAGTAACGCGCACGACGCCACTCGCGCTCACAGCCAGCGCGCTTCGTCCGTGCCGAGCGGCACGGGCGGCCGAGTGAAACGCGGCGGCGTCGCCGACAGGCGTTCGGCCGGGCGCACCGCATCGATCGTGCCGAACGGCGACGCGCTCCGGTCGATCCGGTCGCGCACGTCGTCAGGCGCGAAATCCGGTGCGTGCAGGCCGTCCGGCACCACGCCGAACGATTGCAGCCAGCGCCCCGTCTGCGCGAGCGATAACCGCACGTGCCAGCTTCCCCCTTCCGTCGCCCGGCGCGCGAGCGCGATCATCGCGCCGAATGCCGCGAGATAACCCGTCGCATGGTCGAGCGCCTGGCACGGCAGATGGCGCGGGCCGTCCGTGTGCGCGGCGTGCTGCTCGCTCCATGCGATGCCGCTCGCCGACTGCACGAGGCTGTCGAAGCCGCGCCGCATCGACCACGGCCCCGCATGTCCGTACGCGGAAACCGACACGCAGACGATGCCGGGCCGCTGTTCCGCGAGCGCGTGAGGCGAGAACCCGCGCGCCGCCAGCGCGCCGGGGCGATAGGCCTGCAGGAATACGTCGGCATCGCGTGCAAGTGCGCGCAGCGTGGCGACGCCCGTCGTCTCGCGCAGGTCGATCCACGTCGAGCGCTTGCCGCGCCCGTTGTCGATCACGAGCGACGCGATGTTCGGCAGGTGCGGGCCGTTGACGAGCAGCGTCTGCGCGCCGTGCGACGCAAGCGTGCGGCCCGCGACCGGCCCCGCGATGATGCGCGTGAGATCGAGCACGCGCACGCCCGCGAGCGGCTGGTCGGGTTCACCGCGACCGATCGCCTCGACGGGCGCATCGCCGATCCGCTCGATCTCGAACAGCGGCAGCGACGCGAGCGCGCGTGCCTGGTCGTGCGCGACCCATTCGTCAGGGGTTCTGATCAATGCTGCGCACAGGCCGGCCTCGGCCAGTTCGGTATCGAGTGCCACGCCGTCCCACGTGCGGATCGCCGCGGCAACGTCGTCGCGCTGCGGGCCGCAGCCGAGCACGTCGAGAATCCCGTGCAGGTGATGCGCGAAGTTCGCATGCAGCTGGATCCAGCGTCCGTCGCGCGTGTCGTAAAAGCCCGTCACCGGATGACGCAGCTCGGGCGGCGGGCCTTCGTCCACGCGCAGGTAGCGTTCGCTGCGGAACGCGACGAGCGCGTCGTGCATCGACACGTCGACGCGCTGCGCGACGCCCGTGCGCAGCCGGTGGCATTCGACCGCAGCGAGCCCGGCTGCCGCGATCGTCGCCGCGGCGAGCGTACCGACGTGGAATGTCGACGGCAGCGTCGGATCCTGCCCCGTCACGGCCGCACGGGCCAGCGCGCCGGGTTCGCCGTGCGCGAGTTGCCACAAACGGGTCAATGCCAGTTCGGGTGTCATGGTGGAAGCGAACCGTTGAGGAGACGGAATCGAGTCTAGAATTCGCGACAGGCACGATCAATCTTGATTGCGCGAATCAATGCATAACGAATAGTTGTAGCCGGGCCGCGTTTCATGCGCCCCGGCAGGAGCGATCCGCATGACGTCCCTCAGCGCGCCGGAAGCCGCCGGCATCCTCGGTGTCAGCGTGAGCACTCTTTATGCGTATGTGAGCCGCGGCCTGCTGCGCTCGCTACCCGACGGCGCGAGCAAGCGCCGCCGCTACGACGCGGACGAGGTGCGCCTGCTCGCGCGCCGCCGCGCCGATGCGAAACGGGCGGGCGGCGTCGCCGAACGTTCGCTCGACTGGGGTGTGCCCGTGCTCGAGTCGCGGATCACGCAGATCGCCGACGGCCGCCTGCGCTACCGCGGCGCCGACGCAATCGCGCTCGCGAACGATGCGACGCTCGAGGAAGCGGCCGCACGGTTGTGGGATTGTCCGCCCGCGCGGCTCGCCGCCGTATCGCTTGCGTCGACCGGTTTCGACGCCGCGCAATGGGACGACTGGGCTCGCCGCTGGACGCATCTCGCGCCGCTCGAACGCACGCTGGTCCTGCTTCCCGCCGCGGCCGCGTCGCTGCCGCGTCTGTGGGCACAGGGGCGCGACGCACAGTTCGACGCCGCCACGCTGCTACTGCGCGTGACGACGGCCGCGCTGGCCGGCAGCGCGCCAAATGACGCGCCCGTGCATCGGCAGCTCGCCGCCGCGTGGCGCATCCGGCGGCACGACGAAGCCGACCTGCTGCGCCGCGCGCTCGTGCTGTGCGCCGATCACGAACTGAACCCGTCGACCTTTGCGGTGCGCTGCATCGCGTCGACCGGCACCCATCTGTTCGGTGCGATCGCGGGCGGGCTCGCCGCGCTGTCGGGCCCGCGCCACGGTGGCGAGACGTTCCGCGCGGGTGCGCTGCTCGACGAAGCGGCCCGCGCCGCCGACCTCGACCGCTACCTCGCGCTGCGCGTCGCGCACGACGAACGCACGCATGGCGCGCGCACGGCGCTGTCCGGATTCGCGCACCCGCTCTATCCCGACGGCGATCCGCGTGCACGCGCGCTGCTCGACGCACTGCACGCGACGTTGCCCGACCGGGCACCGCTACAGGCGGCCCGCGCGCTCGCCGCCCGCGTCGAAGCGGCGACCGGCCTGCGGCCGGCGATCGATTTCGCGCTCGCGGTGCTGGAGCGCGCGCTTGCGCTGCCCGACGGCGCCGCGTTCACGCTGTTCGCGGCCGGCCGCACCGCGGGCTGGATCGCGCACGCGCTCGAACAGTATGCGGACGGCAAGCTGATCCGGCCCCGCGCGCGCTATGTCGGCAGCGATGCAACTGCCTGAGCGCGGCCGCCGCGCCATACGGCGAACCGCCGCCACGCGATCGGCGCGGCCTGCACGGCCTGCACGGCCGGCGCCGCCTGCGGGCCAAAGGCGAACACCGCACCGCCCGCTGCCGCGCTGATCCATACGCGCATGCCGGGCAGCAGCGCCAGCGCCTCGCCGGCACGCAGCCAGTGATCGTCGGGCCGGCCCTCGATCGTCACCCACAAGCCGCCGTCCGCGACCTGCAGCGCGGTGCGATCGACGATCCGCCACCGTCCGGCCGGCTCGTTGCCATCCATCTCGTAAAGTCGCAGTTCGCGCATGGCCGCCTCCGGGTCGCGTGGGTTCGATGACACCAGTATTTCGGACAGTGGCAACACACGCACAGATACGCCTGCAGACGCTTCCGGCTGAACTGTACCGGTCCGCCGGCGGACGGCTGTCCGCCCGGTATCGTGCCGCGGCCGTCCGGCCCTCGCGCCCGGACCCATCCTGCGCGCCACGGCTGCTTTGCCTACAATGGCGGCTGTCCCGCGCCACCGCCCTGCCCCCATGTTCCAACGCCCGCCCGCCGCCGCTTCCGGCGAAAAGAACCTTACCGTGATGCTGTGGCTTGTCGCGACGGGCTTCTTCATGCAGACGCTCGATGCGACGATCGTCAACACGGCGCTGCCGTCGATGGCCGTGAGTCTCGGCGAATCGCCGCTGCGGATGCAGTCGGTCGTAATCGCATACTCGCTGACGATGGCGGTGATGATTCCCGTTTCGGGTTGGCTCGCGGACACGTTCGGCACGCGGCGCGTGTTCTTCAGCGCGATCCTGGTGTTCTCGCTCGGTTCGCTGCTGTGCGCGAACGCGCATACGCTGCAGCAGCTCGTCGTGTTCCGCGTCATACAGGGGGTGGGCGGTGCGATGCTGCTGCCGGTCGGTCGCCTCGCCGTGCTGCGCACGTTCCCGGCCGAGCGCTACCTGCCCGCGCTGTCGTTCGTCGCGATTCCCGGACTGATCGGGCCGCTGATCGGGCCGACGCTCGGCGGCTGGCTCGTGAAGATCGCGTCGTGGCACTGGATCTTCCTGATCAACGTACCGGTCGGCGTCGCCGGCTGCATCGCGACCTTCTACTCGATGCCCGACTCGCGCAACCCGGCCGTCGGCCGCTTCGACCTGAAGGGCTACCTGCTGCTGACGATCGGAATGGTCGCGATCTCGCTATCGCTCGACGGGCTCGCCGATCTCGGCATGCAGCACGCGGCCGTGCTCGTGCTGCTGATCCTGAGCCTCGCGTGCTTCGTCGCATACGGTCTGTACGCAGTGCGCGCGCCGCAGCCGATCTTCTCGCTCGAACTGTTCAAGATCCATACGTTCAGCGTCGGCCTGCTCGGCAACCTGTTCGCGCGGATCGGCAGCGGCGCGATGCCGTACCTGATCCCGCTGCTGCTGCAGGTGAGCCTCGGGTATTCGGCGTTCGAGGCCGGGCTGATGATGTTGCCGGTCGCGGCGGCCGGGATGTTCTCGAAACGGATCATCACGCGCCTGATCACCCGGCACGGCTACCGCAAGGTACTCCTCGCGAACACGATCATGGTCGGCGTGATGATGGCGAGCTTCGCGCTGATGCGCGACTCGGTGCCCGTGTGGGTGAAGGTCGTTCACCTCGCGCTGTTCGGCGGCTTCAACTCGATGCAGTTCACCGCGATGAACACGCTGACGCTGAAGGATCTCGGCACCGGCGGCGCGAGCAGCGGCAACAGCCTGTTCTCGCTCGTGCAGATGCTGTCGATGAGCCTCGGCGTGACCGTCGCGGGCGCGCTGCTCGCGACCTTCACCGGCATGCTGCGCACCGTCACGCCGAGCAACACGCTGCCCGCGTTCCATGCGACCTTCATCTGCGTCGGGATCATCACGGCTGCGTCCGCGTGGATCTTCGCGCAGCTCGCGCCCGAAATCCGCGGCCGCGCGCACAAGACCGATCCGTCCGAACGCGCGTAACGCACGGCTCACGCCGCCACAATCGCCACGACGGCGCGCCGCGCACCAAGTCGGTGCGCCAATGCCGCACCGCGCGGCAACCGGGGGCCGCGACAGGCCGCCGCATGGGGCGCGATGTCGTGCATGCTTCTTGCTCGCCTATTCTGTAGGTAAACTGGCAGTCTTCCTTCGGCCGACATCATGAGCATGATCGACATCGATCCACCCGGCTTCCAGCCGCCCCGCCCCGTCGCCGGCGACGACGGAAAGCGGCGCACCGTGCTGTACGGCGCGTACACCGTGTTCAGCGTGTTCCAGCCCGTTTTCTCGGTGTCGCACCGCCGCGCGATCGGCTATCACGCGTCGCTGCGCGCGCACGACGAGGAAAGCCGCCAGGTCGCGTCGCACGAGGTGTTCACGCAGGCGGCGCGGCGCGGCGACCTGCTCGAACTCGGCCGGCTCGCCGAATCGCTGCATCTCGGCAACTTCCACGCATTCGACAGCCACGACGAATGGCTCTTCCTGAGCCTGCATCCGGCCGCGCTGATGGACACCATCTACGGCGACGCGCTGCTCGCGAACCTGAAGGCGCTCGGCCTGCCGCCGCACCGCGTGGTGCTCGAGGTGCCCGAGCAGGCAGGCGGCGAGACGCCGCGCTACGCGGCGATCGTCGACGGGCTGCGCAAGGCCGGCTTCCTGATCGCGCTCGGCGGCTTCGGCGCGAAGCATTCGAACATCGACCGCGTGTGGCACCTGCACCCCGACATCGTCACGCTCGACCGCGGGATCCTCGCGCAGGCGAGCGAACATTCGCATCTCGAACGCGTGCTGCCGGGGCTCGTGTCGCTGCTGCACGAATCCGGGCAGCTCGTGCTGATGGGCGGGCTCTCGACCGAGCGCGACGCGCTGATCGCGCTCGAATGCGACGTCGATTTCGTGCAAGGGCAGTACTTCGCGGGGCCGAGCGTCGACCCCGTGCAACCGCAGGCCGCCGCCGGCTGCATGGACACGCTGTCGGCCGCATTGCGGTTGCGCGTCGCGCAGCGCGAGCGCACGCAGGCCGAGCGCCTTGCGCCGTATGTCGCCGCGCTGGAGGAAGCGAGCCAGAAGCTCGCCGCGGGCGAGCCGCTGATCGACGCGGCCGGCGCCGTGCTCGGGTTGCCGGAAACCGCGCGCTGCTTCCTGCTCGATGTATCGGGCCGCCAGATCGGCGACAACGTGCTCGCGCGCGGCAGCGTATCGCAGCGTGCGAAGCGCTTCCGGCCGCTGCTGCATTCCGAAGGCGCGAGCTGGGAGCGCCGCCCCTACTTCATCCACGCGATGCGTGCGCCGGGCCGCGTGCATCTGACGCCGCCGTACCTGTCGATCAACGAGGCGCACCTGTGCGTGACCGCATCGGTCGCCGCGACGACCGCGACCGGCATGCAGGTGCTGTGCGTGGACATCAACTGGGAAGCGGCGCTCAACCGCGAATGAGGGCGCGCGCCGCGCTCATGCGGCGCCGTCGACACCATCGACGCCCTCGGCGCGGCGCACGATCAGCCGGTGCACGCGCTTGCCGGACGACGCGCTGACCACCTCGTGCTCGTCGAGCACATGCATGCCAGCGCCGAGTGCCGCATGCATGCGCGCCGAATCGAGCGGTGTGTACAAGCGGCCGCGCTCGTCGCGCAGCGCACCGTTGCCGGCCACCCGCCAGCTCAGGTACAGCGTGCCGCCGGGCATCAGCAGCGCGGCCAGCCGCGCGGCCGCCGCGGCCGCATCCGCCTGTTCGAGGTGCATCACGACCGTCTCGCACAGTACGTTGCGGAACGCGCCGGACGGCACGCCGGCGAGCGCCGGCAGCGCAGCCAGCTCGAACGTCAGCGACGGGTGGCGCAGGCGCGCCTCGGCGAGCAACGCGGCGCTCGCATCGTAGCCGCGCACGTCGAATCCTTGCGACGCAAGCCATGCGGTGTCGCGCCCCGCGCCGCAGCCGACATCGGCCGTCGGCCCCGGCGAGAAATACTGCTCGAGCAGCGCATACATGTCGTCGGGGGCGGCCTGGTCGAGCCAGTCCTGCGCGTATTGAGCGGCATGGGCCTCGTAGGCATCGAGAGTCGGGCGATCCACCATGGCGATTGCTCCGCATACGCGTCCTGTCGTGCGACGCACCCCGCATCTTAGCCGTTGCGCATCACGCGTGGTGAGCTGCGTGGCAGGCGGCCCTATGCCGCTCGCACGTCGCCCGCGCGACACGTCGGCGCGGTCAGCTCGGCCCACAGCCATCGCCGCGCCAGGCCGGCCGCGATGCGGCCGTTTCCGCGTCGTGAACGAGCGCGCACAGCCGCGCGTTGACCTGCGCCTGCGCGCCGACGCGCGCGGCCAACGAGCGTCACCGGCGTACCGGCCGCCGCGAACTGGCCGCCGAGATTGCAGCCGACCGCGCCCGCGCCGAACACGCAGACCGGCGCGGCCGACGTGTCAGACATGCGAATGCGCGCCGCCGTGCACGGGCCCCGAACGCCGTTCGACTTCGCGGCGCACGTCGCCGCGCAGGCCCGCGAAGAACGCGACTTCGGCGACGACGAACAGCGGCCCGATCATCAAACCGACCAGGTCGTCGACAAACGCTGGCTTGCGCCCCTCGAACCAGTGCCCGACGAACTGCACGATCCAGCCAACGACGAACGCGCCGATGCCGATGCCGAGCCATTGCACGGTCGGCAGCAGTGCAAGCGTCTGCGCGGCCCACAGGCCGAGGGCGAACAGCGCGGTCATCACCACGCCGAAGCGCAGGTCGAGGCGCAGGTAGAACACCGCGAACGCCACGGCGAGCAGCAGCGCCGGCGACAGCGCGCCGCCGGCCAGCATGCCGAGCACCGGCCGCGACAGCAACACCTCGACCGCGAACACGATCATCGGGATGCCGACCAGATGCGTCGCGATGTTGCGCACGTCGCGATGGTAGGCCGCATACTGGGAAAGGTGGTCTTCGAGCGTCTTCACGGCGTCTCCTGAACGATCATTGAGCGCTATGATGCGCGTCACGCCCGAGAACCTCTGTCAGCTACCCGACATCGCATGCCCGTGCCCTCGTCGCTCGCCCCCTACCTGCCGCAGATCGAAGCGCACCCGTGGTTCGCCGCGCTGCCGCCCGCGTTGCGCGAAGACCTGCTCGCCCGCGCCGCACTGCGGCACCTGCCGGCCGGCCACGCACTGTTCCGCCGTGGCGACCCGCCGTGCGGGCTGTATGCGGTGCTGGCCGGCTCCCTCACCATAGGCGCGGTCGATCCGCAGGGCAAGGAAGCGCTGCTGACGGTTGCCGAACCCGTCACGTGGTTCGGCGAGATTGCGCTGTTCGACGGCCAGCCGCGCACGCACGACGCGATCGCGCTCGACGACACGCTGCTGCTGCACGTCCCGCAGGCCGCGCTGCTCGCGATTCTCGACGCGACGCCGCAATACTGGCGGCAGTTCGCGCTGCTGATGGCGCAAAAGCTCAGGCTGAGCTTCCTGACCGTCGAATCGATGAGCGTGATGCCGGCCGCGCAGCGGCTTGCCGTGCGGCTGCTGATGATCGCCGGCGGCTACGGCGGAATCAGCGCCGGCCGCACGCGCATCCGGTTGTCACAGGAAAAGCTCGCCGCGATGCTGTCGCTGACGCGCCAGACCACCAACCAGCTGCTGAAGGCGCTGCAGGCCGACGGCGTCGTGCGGCTCCATGTCGGCGAGATCGAACTCGTCGACGTCGATGCGTTGCGGCGCGCGAGCGGGCTGCCCGACGGCACGTACTGACACCGCCGCGCCAATCGCCGCAAGCGCCGCAACACCGCATTCCCGCCGTCATGGCATTGCGCTATCGTGGCGGCTCCCTCGCCTTCCCCGCATCCGCACTTGAACACGTCGACCGTCACCACCCCGTCCCGCCCCGCATGGCCCGTGTTCGTCGCGTTCCTGAGGCTCGGCCTCACGTCGTTCGGCGGCCCGGTCGCGCATCTCGGCTACTTCCGCGACGCGTTCGTCACGCGGCGCGGCTGGCTGACCGAGCGCGCCTATGCGGATCTCGTCGGGCTGTGCCAGTTCCTGCCGGGGCCCGCGAGCAGCCAGGTTGGAATGGCGATCGGCCTGTCGCGTGCGGGCTATGCGGGAATGTTCGCCGCATGGCTCGGCTTCACGCTGCCGTCGGCGCTGCTGATGATGCTGTTCGCGCTCGGCGTGCACGCGACGGGCATGCCGGTCGCCGCCGGCGCGCTGCACGGGCTGCGCATCGTGTCGGTCGCGGTAATCGCGCAGGCGGTGTGGGGCATGGCGCGCACGCTGTGCCCGGATGCGCGCCGCGTCACGCTGATGGCGATCGCGGCCTGCATCGCGCTGCTCGTGCCGACCGCGTGGCTGCAGGTGGCCGTGATCGTCGCGGCGGGGGCAGCCGGGCTCGTGCTGTTGCCGCAGCCCGAGCGCGGTGCCCACGATCCGTTGCCGCTGCATGTGTCGCACCGCGCGGGCGTGTTGTGGCTCGTGCTGTTCGCGGCACTCATCGTCGCGCTGCCGGTCGCGGCCCGCGCGGCCCATTCCAATGCGCTCGCCGTCGTCGACGCGTTCTTCCGCACCGGTGCGCTGGTGTTCGGCGGTGGCCACGTGGTGCTGCCGCTGCTGCAGGCCGCCGTGGTCGCGCCCGGCTGGGTCGGCGATTCGGCGTTCCTGGCAGGCTACGGTGTCGCACAGGCCGTGCCGGGGCCGCTCTTCACGTTCTCGGCCTTCCTCGGTGCGTCGTTGCGCGACGCGCCGAACGGCTGGCTCGGCGGGACGATCGCGCTCGTGTCGATCTTCGCGCCGTCGTTCCTGCTCGTCGCCGGCACCGCGCCGTTCTGGGAACGCCTGCGCCGCAGCACGCGCATGCAGGCAGCACTCGCGGGCGTGAACGCGGCCGTCGTCGGGCTGCTGCTCGCCGCGCTCTATCACCCGGTGTGGAGCGACACGATCGTGTCGCCACGCGATTTCGCGGCCGCGCTCGTCGCATTCGTCGCGCTTGCATTCTGGCGCGTGCCGCCATGGGCCGTCGTGATCGCGAGCGCGGCGCTCGGCTGGATGTCGACGATGATCGCGTGATCCGGTGAATCCCGCGCGCCGATTCACGCCCGACAAAAACAAAAAGCCCTCTTGACGAGGGCTTTTTTGAGGTGCCGCGCGCCGCAAGGACGCGCAGGACGCCTGGACTTACGCGAAGTTCTTCGCTGCGAAGTCCCAGTTCACGATGTTCCAGAACGCTTCGACGAACTTCGGACGTGCGTTGCGGTAGTCGATGTAGTACGCGTGTTCCCACACGTCGATCGTCAGCAGCGGCTTGTCGGCGGTCGTCAGCGGCGTTGCTGCGTTGCTCGTCGACACGATGTCGAGCGAACCGTCAGCCTTCTTCACGAGCCATGCCCAGCCCGAACCGAACGTGCCGACCGCGGCCTTCGTGAACGCTTCCTTGAACGCGTCGTACGAACCCCACTTCGCGTTGATCGCGTCGCCCAGCGCGCCCGACGGTGCGCCGCCGCCGTTCGGCGACAGGCTGTTCCAGAAGAACGTGTGGTTCCAGATTTGCGCGGCGTTGTTGAAGATGCCGCCCGACGACTTCTTCACGATCTCTTCCAGCGACAGGTTTTCGAATTCCGTGCCCGGGATCAGATTGTTCAGGTTCGTCACATATGCCTGATGGTGCTTGCCGTAGTGGTACTCGATCGTCTCTTTCGAGATGGTCGGCGCGAGTGCGTCTTCAGCGTACGGGAGCGGCGGGAGCGTATGAGCCATGGCGATTCCTTCGTTGAGTATGTAGGGAGGCTGTGTTGAATGCTGCCGAGCGTCCGATTGTAGGCGAGTCCGAATATCCCCGCAAACTCACGGGCATTTATCCGCGGTATGCAGAAAATCGGCGTTGGCGCTTCATCCGGCAGGACGAGACGACGAGGCGCAGCATCCGTTCCCGGCCGCGGCCCCGGCGCACCCGGCGCACCCGGCGCACCCGGCACGCCGGGCGCGCGACCTGCGTTTCGCTTACGCCGCGCGCGTCAGAACGTGTCGGTCAGCCGCGGCTGCACGTCGGCGAGCGACACGTCGGCCGAGCCTTCGGCGAGATGCACGGTCAGGCGCCGCTGCGGCTTCAGCGCATTGGGCGCGCGCACCGCGCGGCCGGTCTGCGCATCGATCAGCGCCGCGTAGCCGCGCTCGAGCGTGCGCTGCGGGCTCAGCACCTCGAGCCGCGCCGCACAGGCCGAGACCCGCGCGGTGTCGCGCTCGTGACGGCGCTGCAACGCCACCGCAAGACGCTGCGACAGTCCCACGAGCGCATGGCGCGCCTGCGCCGGGTCGGGCCGCGCGCGCTGCCAGCGCAGCTGCGCGAGCGCGAAACGCGCACGCGCGTCGCGCACCGGCCGTGACGCCGCCGACGCAAGCCGCACGGCCAGTTGCTCGACGTGGATGCGCTGCCGCTGCAGCCGTTCGGCCGGACTGACGAGCCGGCGCGCGAGCCAGTCGAGCTGCTGCGCACGCTGCTCGAGCCCGCGTTCCAGGCTGCGCGCCAGCGCGCGCTGCCGGTCGGCGACCTCGCGCAGCAGCAACGCGCGCTGCGGACTCGCGAGCTCGGCCGCGCCGGTCGGCGTCGGCGCGCGCAGGTCGGCCGCGAAGTCCGCGATCGTGAAATCGGTTTCGTGGCCGACGCCACTCACGACCGGCAGTTCGCTCGCCGCAATCGCACGCGCAAGCGCTTCATCGTTGAACGACCACAGATCCTCGATCGAGCCGCCGCCGCGACAGACGAGCAGCACGTCGACCTCGCGCCGCGCGTTTGCGGCCTGCACGGCCGCGACGAGCTTCTCGGCCGAGCCGGCCCCCTGCACGGGTGCCGGATAGACGATCACCGGGATGTGCGGCGCGCGGCGCGCGAGCGTGGTCAGCACGTCGCGCAGCGCGGCGGCCTGCAGCGACGTGACGATGCCGATCGCGCGCGGGTGTGCCGGCAGCGCGCGCTTGCGCTCCGGCGCGAACAGGCCTTCGGCCTCGAGCTGCGCCTTCAGCCGCAGGAACGCCTCGTACAGGCGGCCTTGCCCGGTGCGCCGCACGGCCTCGACATTGAGCTGCACTTCGCCGCGCGGCTCGTACATCGTGACGACCGCGCGCACCTCGATCCGGTCGCCTTCGCGCGGCGTGAATTCCGCATACTGCGCGCGACCGCGAAACATCACGCAGCGCATCTGCGCCTGTTGATCCTTGATCGAGAAATACCAGTGGCCGCTCGCGGCGCGCGTGAAATTCGACACTTCGCCCGAGATCCACAGCAGCGGAAACGAGCGCTCGAGCATCGTCGAAATCGCGCGATTGAGCGCCGAAACGGGAATCACTTCGTCGCCGCCGCGGGTGGCGCCGGGAGCGGAAAAAGAGGAGTCGGAAAGCATGGGCGATCGGATGAATGCTGGCGGCGACACGATAGTCCGACATGCGCGCGACGTCCAGCGCCGAGCGTCCGCGCCGCGACGCGCGAAAGGTGTCCACACTGTGGCAATCGTCCGCCCAAAACGCTTGAAAACCGCGGGAAAATCCAGACAATTTCAAGCAATGCATTGATTTTTATAGATTTTTCAACCTTGCGATTTTATTCGCCATCGATTCGATGTCCACCCGGCAGGCGATCGACGCAAACGGGCCGGGAGTTCTTCACAGAGTTATCCACAACCCGCCCCGATCCGGCCCCGTCGCGTGCGCCGCCCGGCCGCGCTTGCCGCGCCCACGTGCCGCGCGCTAGAGTGCCGCCTTCCGAAGACCTTGCGGCATACGCCGCCCAACGGAGAATCCGTCTTGACGAATCCGTCCCACGCCGCGGCGCACGACGCGCCGCGCCCGGCCCGATGAGCGCCCCTGGGGGCCCGCTCACGCGGCTCGAAGCGCGCCTCACGCGCGAATGGCAACGCCGCGGCGTACTCGCCTGGGCGCTCACGCCGTTCGCGTGCGTGTTCGGCCTGTGCGCGGCGCTGCGTCGCACCGCCTACGCGCAGGGCTGGAAGCAACCGGTCGACGTCGGCGTGCCCGTCGTCGTGGTCGGCAACGTGACCGTCGGCGGCACCGGCAAGACGCCGACCGTGATCGCGCTCGTCGATGCGCTGCGCGCGGCCGGTTTCACGCCGGGCGTCGTGTCGCGCGGCTACGGCGCGAACGTGAAGGCGCCGACCGCGGTCACGCCCACGTCGCGCGCGAGCGCGGCCGGCGACGAACCGCTGCTGATCGCGCGCCGCACCAGCGCGCCCGTATGGGTATGCCCCGACCGCGTCGCGGCCGCGCAGGCGCTGCGCGCCGCGCATCCGGATGTCGACGTGATCGTCAGTGACGACGGTCTCCAGCACTACCGGCTCGCGCGCACGGTCGAGCTCGTCGTGTTCGACCACCGGCTCGGCGGCAACGGCTTCCTGCTGCCGGCCGGCCCGTTGCGCGAGCCGCTGTCGCGCCACCGCGACGCGACGCTCGTCAACGATCCATACAGCGGCGCGCTGCCGCCGTGGCCCGACACCTACGCGCTCGCGCTGACGCCGGGCGCCGCGTGGCACCTCGACCGGCCGGCGCTGCGCCGCCCGCTGTCGCAGTTCGCGAACGAGCGCGTGCTCGCCGCGGCCGGCATCGGCGCGCCGGAACGCTTCTTCGCGACGCTTCGCGCGGCCGGCCTCGCGCCGGCAACGCGCGCGCTGCCCGACCATTACGCGTTCGCCGACAATCCGTTCGTCGACGATGCGGTCGACGCGATCCTGATCACCGAGAAGGATGCAGTAAAATTGGGCGCTTCCTGGCGCGACGCTCGGCTGTGGGTCGTCCCCGTCGAAGCCGCGCTCGATCCTCGCCTCATTGCCCTCGTTGTGGAGAAACTCCGTGGACGCTCGCCTGCTTGAAATCCTTGTGTGCCCTATCTGCAAAGGCCCGCTCCACTATGACCGCGCCGCGCAGGAACTGATCTGCAACGCGGACAAGCTCGCCTACCCGATTCGCGACGGCATCCCCGTGATGCTCGTCGACGAAGCACGCCAGACCGTCGAAGGCACGCCAGTCGACCCCGCCGGCCCGGCCGGCAGCTGAACGCCACACCGCTGCACCGGCGCCCGGCCGCGATTCACCGCGGCCGCGTGCCGGACCCTGCCGGGCGGCCTGCTTTCGATGCGCCGCCCGCCCCAGCCCTTCTCACCGCCCAGCCCCGATGACTCATCCGCAGCCCTTCATCGCCGTCATTCCTGCCCGGCTCGCGTCGACGCGCCTGCCGAACAAGCCGCTCGCCGATCTCGGTGGCAAGCCGATGGTCGTGCGCGTCGCCGAGCGCGCGCGCGAAGCGGGCGCGCAGCAGGTGCTCGTCGCATCCGACGCGCAGAGCGTGCTCGACGCGGCACGCGATCACGGTTTCGAAGCGGTGCTGACGCGCGCCGACCATCCGTCCGGCACCGACCGGCTCGCGGAAGTCGCCGCGACGTTCGGGTGGAGCGACGACACCGTCGTCGTCAACGTGCAGGGCGACGAGCCGCTGATCGACCCGGTGCTCGTGCGCGACGTAGCGTCGCACCTCGCCGCGCATCCGGACTGCGCGATCGCGACCGCCGCGCACCCGATTCACGAAGCGGCCGACGTGTTCAACCCGAACATCGTGAAGGTCGCGCTCGACGCGCGCAACGTCGCGATGTACTTCTCGCGCGCGCCGATTCCGTGGAGCCGTGACGCGTATCTGATGCACTGGCCCGACGTCGCGGCCATGCCAGCGCCGGCGTTTCCGGTCTATCGGCATATCGGCCTCTACGCGTATCGCGCGCGCTTCCTGCGCACTTATCCGTCGCTCGCGCAGGCGCCGATCGAGCAGGCGGAACAGCTCGAACAGCTGCGCGCGATGTGGCACGGCGAGCGTATCGCGGTGCTGATGACGGAGCACGCGCCCGAAGCCGGAATCGACACGCCGGCCGATCTTGCACGCGTGCAGGCCCTTTTTCGGCCGAGTTCAAAATAACCCGTGGCATAATCAAGCGATTGTGCGAGCCGTCCGCGACCCGCGCGTTCTCGCTTGACCCCGCCACGGCCCGTCCCGGCAGCCGCGCGTCGCTTTTCGTCGACGCGCCGCGTCAGACCGGTCCGCCGCGCGCCAGGCAAGCACCGCGCACGCAGTCGTCGACACTTTTACGTCTCGCCATACGAATCTACATACTGGAGATATCACCATGCGTTTGATCCTGTTGGGCGCGCCCGGCGCGGGAAAGGGCACCCAGGCAAACTTCATCAAGGAAAAGTTCGGCATCCCGCAAATCTCGACGGGCGACATGCTGCGCGCGGCCGTCAAGGCCGGCTCGCCGCTCGGCGTCGAGGCGAAGGGCTACATGGACGCCGGCAAGCTCGTGCCGGACGCGCTGATCATCGGCCTCGTGAAGGAGCGCCTGAAGGAATCCGACTGCGCGAACGGCTACCTGTTCGACGGCTTCCCGCGCACGATCGCGCAGGCTGACGCGATGAAGGAAGCCGGCGTCGCGATCGACTACGTGCTCGAAATCGACGTCCCGTTTTCGGAAATCGTCGAGCGCATGAGCGGCCGCCGCACGCACCCGGCGTCGGGCCGCACGTACCACGTGAAGTTCAACCCGCCGAAGGTCGAAGGCCACGACGACGTGACGGGCGAACCGCTGATCCAGCGCGACGACGACAAGGAAGAAACCGTCAAGAAGCGTCTCGAAGTGTACGAAGCGCAGACCAAGCCGCTGATCACGTACTACGGCGACTGGGCGCAGCGCGGCGAGGAAAACGGCCTGAAGGCCCCGCAGTATCGCAAGATCTCGGGCCTCGGCAGCGTGGACGAAATCCGCGAGCGTGCATTCGACGCACTGAAGTAAGCACCGCGTCGTGCACCTGCGAGCCGCCCTCCCCGGGCGGCTTTTTTTCGTCTGTTTCCTCCGTTTCGTCCGACCAGGATTCGCACGAGCGTGCCGGTCTCGCCGGCGCCCGGCAGCGCCCCGTACAATCGTTCAAGCACGTGCGCCGCGCGAACCGGCGCGCCGGTCCTTCCTCCGATCGAGCGGCATCGGACCCAACCAAGGAGACAATGATGGAGATTCGCGGCAACGTCTTTCTGATCACGGGTGGCGCATCGGGCCTCGGCGCCGGAACGGCCCGCATGCTCGCGCAAGCCGGCGGCAAGGTCGTGCTCGCCGACCTGAACGAGGCGGCCGGCACGGCGCTCGCGAACGAACTGGGCGGCGTATTCGTGCGCTGCGACGTGTCGAGCGAGGCCGATGCGCAGGCGGCCGTCGATGCCGCGACGCGCGCGGGCACGCTGCGCGGGCTCGTGAACTGCGCGGGCATCGCGCCCGCCGCGAAGACCGTCGGCAAGGACGGCGCGCACCCGCTCGACGTGTTCGCGAAGACGATCAACGTGAACCTGGTCGGCACCTTCAACATGATCCGGCTCGCGGCCGCCGCGATGGCCGCGACCGCGCCGAACGACGGCGGCGAGCGCGGCGTGATCGTCGGCACCGCATCGGTCGCCGCCTACGACGGGCAGATCGGCCAGGCCGCGTATGCAGCGTCGAAGGCCGGCGTCGCGGGCATGACGCTGCCGATCGCGCGCGACCTGTCGCGCCACGGCATCCGCGTGATGACGATCGCGCCCGGACTGTTCGAGACGCCGATGCTGCTCGGTATGCCGAAGGACGTGCAGGACGCGCTCGGCGCGATGGTGCCGTTCCCGCCGCGGCTCGGCAAACCGGACGAATACGCGATGCTGGTGCGCCAGATCGTCGAGAACCCGATGCTCAACGGCGAAGTGATCCGCCTCGACGGCGCGATCCGGATGCAGCCGAAGTAAGTGCCAGGCAACGGCAAACGTAAAACGCCCGCGATGCGGGCGTTTTTATGTTTCGGGTTCCGGCGATACCGCGACGGTTCAGTCGTCGCCGTCGCGCTGCATCCGCTGCCGCAACTCGGTCACCTGCGATTCGACGACGGTCGCGTCGTCCGCATCGGGCCGCTCGCCCAGATACTGCTCGAGATCCTCGAGCGCGGGACGCAGGTAATCGAGCCGCGCATACGCGAAGCCGCGGTCGCGCACCTCGTCGAGATGTTCGGGCAACAGGATCACGAGCCGCTGCTGCACCGCGAGCAGCCGCTGCCAGCGCTCCGTCTGCAGATAGATCGTCTTCAGGTTGCGCAGCATCCGCGCGATGATCTCGCGGCTCGTGGCCGGCTGCAGCAGCGCGCGCAACGCGCTGTCGACCGCACCCGCCGCTCGCGCAACGTACGGCTCGAGCATCTCGACCATCTCGGCTTCGGACAGCGAATGGCCGTTGGTCGGATCGATGATCAGGTCGCCGTCCGGCAGCGTCACGCGCAGCAGGAAGTGGCCGGGGAACGACACGCCGCGCGCCGGCACGCCGATCTGCTCGGCGAGCTCGAGGTACAGCACCGACAGCGAAATCGGAATCCCGCGCCGCCGCTTCAGCACCGCGTTCAGATGGCTGTTATCGGGGTCGTAGTAATCGTTGTGATTGCACGCGAAGCCGAGTTCGCGGAAGAAGAACTCGTTGAGCGCGGCAACGCGGTCCTTCAGGTCCGCATCGTCGGCGAGCCGGCGGCGCAGCCGCGCGGCCAGCATGTCGAGTTCGGCCAGCGTGCCCTGCAGGTCGAGGTCGGGATACGCGTCCTGCGCGAGCGACAGCGCGGTCTCCGTGACGGGCAGACTGTCGTCGTCCGCCACGAGCGTGCTGAAGTAGTCGAGGACGCGAGTCATTGCGGTCGTCACTTGGCGCGCCTTCTGAAGTAAGCGTATTTGAAGCCCATCACCCACAACATACCGAAATATAGTGCAGCGAACAGCACGAGGCACGCGGCCATCAGCGCAATCCGATCGAGCGGCTGCGCACGCATGCCGGTCCAGTCGAAGCTGATCGCGCACCAGTGCATCAGGCCTGCGAGCACGAGCGCCGCGCCGATCAGCTGCACGAAGAAGCGCATCCAGCCCGGCGACGGCTGGTAGATGCCGCGCTTGCGCAGCCCGAGGAACAGCAGCAGCGAGTTCAGGCACGCGCCGACGCCGATGCTCAGCGTGAGGCCCGCATGACCGATCAGCGGCACGAACACATAGTTCGAAATCTGCGTGACGACGAGCACGCCGATCGCGATCTTCACCGGCGTCTTGATGTCCTGCTTCGCATAGAAGCCCGGCGCGAGGATCTTGATCAGGATGATGCCGACGAGGCCGATCCCGTAGGTCGCGAGCGCGCGGGCGACCATCGTGACGGTATGCGCGTCGAACTTGCCGTAGTTGAACAGCGTCGCGGTAAGCGGCGTCGCGAAGAAGAACAGCGCGAGCGCGCTCGGCGCCGCGAGCAGGAACGTGACGCGCAGCCCCCAGTCGAGCAGCGCCGAATATTCATGCGAATCGGCGTCGACGTGCGCCTTCGACAGGCTCGGCAGCAGGATCGTGCCAAGCGCGACGCCGAGCAACGCGGTCGGGAATTCCATCAGCCGGTCGGCGTAGTTGATCCATGACACCGCGCCCTGCCCGAGCCGCGACGCGATGTTGGTGTTGATGATCAGCGACAGCTGCGCGACCGACACCGCGAACGTCGCGGGCACCATCTTCGCGAGCACGCGCTTCACGCCGCGGTGATGCAGCGCGCGCACCGGGTTGAGGCCGATCAGCGGCACCATGTCGATCTTCTTCAGGCCGGGCAGTTGCACGAGGAACTGCAGCACGCCGCCCGCGATCACGGCCCACGCGAGCGCGAACACCGGCACCTTCAGGTGCGGCGCGACGAATACGGCCGCGGCGATGAACGCGACGTTGAGCAGCACCGGCGCGAACGCCGGCAGCGAGAAGCTCTTGTAGGTGTTGAGCACGCCGGACGCGAGCGTCGTCAGCGAGATGAACACGATGTACGGAAACATGATCCGCGTCATCGTGACCGCGAGCGGGAATGCCTGCCCGTCGGTATGCAGGCCGGACGCGACCGCGAACACGACCCACGACGCGCCGGCGATCCCGAGGACCGACAGCACGGCGAGCGCCCACGCGAGCACGGTCGACATCGCGTCGACGAGCGCCTTGGTCGCATCGTGCCCCTGCTGGTTCTTGAACTCGGCCAGGATCGGCACGAACGCCTGCGAGAACGCGCCTTCGGCAGACAGGCGGCGCAGCAGGTTCGGAATGCGGAAAGCGACGTAGAACGCGTCGGTGTATTGACTGGCGCCGAACGCACGGGCGATCAGCGTCTCGCGGGCCAGTCCGGTCACGCGCGACAGCAGCGTGAAGCCGCTGACCGTCAGCAGGGCTCGGAATAGATTCATGGGGCGCTTATTATACGGACGTTGCGTGTCCCGGCACGGACGGATGCGGAAAAGCGCGCGCGTCGCCGGTGCCCCGCCCGGCCGATGTCACGTCGAACTTGCCACGCGCTTGATTTTGTTGCTATAATCGCCGGTTTCTGAGCCTGTTACATGCACGGCGCCTGTCGTTTTCATGTCTCGGCCTCGGTTAAAATCACCGTTTTTTTATGCGCCCCTGGGCAATCGTTCTCAGGGGACGGATCGAAAAGCAGCGCTTGGCCGTCAGGCTCCAAGCTCTGGAAACAGGACAGGATAAGGAACCGTCATGGCTAACTCCGCACAAGCACGCAAGCGCGCCCGCCAGGCCGCGAAGGCAAATTCGCACAACTCGGCGCTGCGCTCGAAATTCCGTACCGCGATCAAGTCGGTTCGCAAGGCTGTTGAAGCCGGCGATCAGGCTAAGGCTGCCGAGCTGTTCAAGGCTGCCGTGAAGACGATCGACACGATCGCCGACAAGAAGATCGTTCACAAGAACAAGGCCGCTCGCAGCAAGAGCCGCCTCGCCGCAGCCGTCAAGGGTCTGCAGGCAGCAGCGTAAATCCGGTGTGCCCGCTTCGGCGGGTGCTCCTGTTTCCTGCGATCGCAAAAAAGCCCGCCTAGGCGGGCTTTTTTGCTGTGCGTCGCCTGCGCATCGCGCCGGGCGACTGCCAGGCAGGGGCGCGGCATGCGCCCTCGCCCGCCGAACTCACTTCTTCTCGTTGTAGTCCGGCAGTTCGCACGCCTCGGTGACGACGAGGTTGTTGTCCTTCGCGAAATTCAGTACGAAATCGAACGCCATCGGCTCGATGTCGCGCAGCCGGGAATCGAGGATCACGCATTTCAGGTCGCCCAGCATCGTCGGGCGCACGTACAGCGAATATTTCAGGCGCGCGTTCGGCCCGCTTGCACCCGGCCCGAAGCAGGCCATCACGCCGGCCAGACGCTCCGACCAGTCGCTCGGGCGAAACTTTTTCCCGTCTTTCGTGATGCCCTGGATGAAGAATTCGGTCGGAGGGGTTTCAGCCATGTGGTTACCCAAGTGACGGCCCGGCGATGTCCAGGCGACGGCGCCTGGATACGCGAACACAAAGCTGGAGTGGACCGCGGCACACGCGCTCCGAATCCCGAAAACAGGCCGTCGATGCGTGCCGCCGGCGCGCCGCACCGGATTTGTGCAGCGCACGGCTTGTGTCCGGCAGAGCGCGAAAAGCCTTGCCTGCCGGGCTGGAGAAAACTTTTGAATTATACCGCAGCGCGCCATCGCGCGTCGTCCCGCCACCCCTCTTCCGACACGCTCCGTCGCCGGCCCGGATCGCTCCCCGCTTTTCTTCGCGGCTCGTCAAAGCACAGAAAATCCTTTATGCTGCTTTGAGTTATCCACACCCGACGGCGGCGCCGTCCGGCCCCGCTGCCGGTTCCAATCCGCCGTATTTCGTTTCATGACCGCCAAAACCATTCGTCACTACCTGCAGTTCAAGGATTTCTCGCTGGAAGACTACGAGTACGTGCTCGAACGCACGGGTATCCTGAAGCGCAAGTTCAAGAACTACGAGACCTATCACCCGCTGCACGACCGCACGCTCGCGATGATCTTCGAGAAGAGCTCGACGCGCACGCGCCTGTCGTTCGAGGCCGGCATCTTCCAGCTCGGCGGCCACGCGGTGTTCATGAGCACGCGCGACACGCAGCTCGGCCGCGGCGAGCCGGTCGAGGATTCCGCGCAAGTGATCTCGCGGATGGTCGACATCATCATGATCCGCACGTTCGAGCAGGACGTGATCACGCGCTTCGCGCAGAACTCCCGCGTGCCGGTGATCAACGGGCTGACCAACGAATACCACCCGTGCCAGGTGCTCGCCGACATCTTCACGTACTACGAGCACCGCGGCCCGATCGCCGGCAAGACGGTCGCGTGGGTCGGCGATGCGAACAACATGCTGTATACGTGGATCGAAGCCGCGCAGATCCTGGGCTTCAAGCTGCGCCTGTCGACGCCGCCGGGCTATGCGCTCGACATGAAGCTCGTGTCGCCGGACAGCGCGCCGTTCTACGAAGTGTTCGACGATCCGAACGAAGCGTGCAAGGGCGCCGATCTCGTGACGACCGACGTGTGGACGAGCATGGGCTTCGAAGCCGAAAACGAAGCGCGCATGCAGGCGTTTGCCGACTGGTGCGTCGACGAGGAAATGATGGGCCACGCGAACCCGGACGCGCTCTTCATGCACTGCCTGCCCGCACACCGCGGCGAGGAAGTGACGGCCGGCGTGATCGACGGCCCGCAGAGCGTCGTGTGGGACGAAGCGGAAAACCGCCTGCACGTGCAGAAGGCGCTGATGGAATTCCTGCTGCTCGGCCGCCTCAAGCACTGACCGCCGCACTCGCGCGCGGCCGGATTCCGGCCGCATGCAAAAAAGCGCCGATCGTCGATCGGCGCTTTTTGTTGGTACGGACGAAAGAGAACGAAACGCGCGGGTCGAACAACCGCGTTACAGGCACACCGGCTCGGGTTCGAGCTCGACACCGAACCGCTCGCGCACGTCGTCCTGGATCGCGCGCGCCAGCGCGAGCACGTCGGCGCCCGTCGCGCCGCCGCAATTGACCAGCACGAGCGCCTGCCGGTCGTGCACGGCCGCCGCGCCGAGCGCGCGCCCTTTCCAGCCGCAGCGGTCGATCAGCCAGCCGGCCGCGAGCTTCACCTGCCCGTCCGGCTGCGGATACGACACGACTTCGGGCGCGCGCGCGCGCAGCGCGTCGAACTGCGCGGCGTCGATCACCGGATTCTTGAAGAAACTACCCGCGTTGCCGAGCATCAGCGGATCGGGCAGCTTCGCGCGGCGGATCGCGACGACCGCGTCGAACACGTCGCGCGGCGTCGCGGCGTCCGGCGTGATGCCGCGCGCGTCGAGCTCGCGCGTGACGTCCGCATAGCCGAGCCGCGGCGTCCAGCGCTTGGGCAGCCGGAACGTCACCGATACGATCGCAAAGCGGCCGCGCCCTTCCCGCTTGAAGAAGCTGTCGCGATAGCCGAACGCGCAGCGCGCGGCGTCGAAGCGCTCGCTGCGCCCCGTCGCAAGTTCGACGGCGGCCAGCGAGTCGAAATACGTCTTCATCTCGAGGCCGTAAGCGCCGATGTTCTGGATCGGCGCGGCGCCGACGGTGCCCGGAATCAGCGCCAGGTTCTCGAGGCCCGGCATCCCGTGCTCGAGCGTCCACGCAACGAACGCGTGCCAGGTTTCGCCGCCGCCTGCCTCGACGTACCACGCGTCGTCGTCCTCGCGCACGACGCGGCGGCCGGCAATCTCGTCGAGCAGCACGACGCCGTCGAAATCGCGCGTGAACACGACGTTGCTGCCGCCGCCCAGCACGAGCTGCGGCAGGTGCGCGACGCGCGGGTCGCGATGCAGCGCCGCGAACTGCGCCGCATGCGTGATGCGGGCGGCGAAGCGGGCGGTCGCGGCGATGCCGAACGTATTGTGCACGGCGAGCGGATGGTCGGGGAGCAGCGACAGGGCGGAATCGTCAGGAGGCATCGGCATTCGCGGTCACGTCCGCCAGGGCGGGCACACGGCCGGCCTTGGGCAAACGGAGGGGCATCGGTAAAATGGCAAACAGTCCGCAATTATAGCGAGTGCCCGCGCGCGAGCCGGGCCTCGCATCTCAAGGGAGAATGCCATGCCATCGTTCGACGTCGTTTCCGAAGCGAACATGATCGAAGTGAAGAACGCCATCGAGCAGTCGAACAAGGAAATTTCGACACGCTTCGACTTCAAGGGCTCCGACGCGCGCGTCGAGCAGAAGGAGCGCGAGCTGACGCTGTTCGCCGACGACGATTTCAAGCTCGGCCAGGTCAAGGACGTGCTGATCAACAAGCTCGCGAAGCGCAACGTCGACGTACGCTTCCTCGACTACGGCAAGGTCGAGAAGATCGGCGGCGACAAGGTCAAGCAGATCGTCACCGTGAAGAAGGGCGTGACGGGCGACCTCGCGAAGAAGATCGTCAGGCTCGTGAAAGACAGCAAGATCAAGGTGCAGGCGAGCATCCAGGGCGACGCGGTGCGCGTGGCCGGCACGAAGCGCGACGACCTGCAGAACGTGATCGCGATGCTGCGCAAGGACGTGACCGACACCCCGCTCGACTTCAACAACTTCCGCGACTGATCGACGCCGTCGACCGGTCGTCCCGCGCCGCCGGGGCATCCCGCATGCGGGATGCCCCGGCGGGCGGCAGCAGCCCCCCTTCCTCAGGCCTTCCCGCCGCCCTGCGCGCCGCCGTCGGCCGCAGCCTTCTTCTTGTCGCCGATCCGGCTCTCCTGCCCCGCCAGCAGCTTCGAGATGTTGCCGCGGTGACGCCACACGAGCAGCACGCTCATCGCGAGCACGGCCCACGCGACCGGGTTGTGGCCCGTGCCGAACAGGAACACGTCGAACACCGGTGCGAACACGGCCGCCACCAGCGCCGCGAGCGACGAATAGCGGAAGAAGAACGCGACGATCAGCCAGGTCAGCGCGGTCGCGAGCCCGAGCACCGGGTGCACGGCGAGCAGCACGCCGGCCGCGGTCGCGACGCCCTTGCCGCCCTGGAAGCGGAAGAACACCGGATACAGGTGGCCGAGGAACACGGCGATCGCGACCCACGCAACGGCGACATCGGACAACCCGAAGTGCCGGGCGAGCCAGACGGCGAGCCAGCCCTTGAACGCGTCGCCGACGAGCGTCAGGATCGCGGCCTTCTTGTTGCCGCTGCGCAGCACGTTGGTCGCGCCGGGATTCTTCGACCCGTACGAACGGGGATCGGCCAGGCCCATCGCGGCGCTGACGACGACGGCAAACGACACCGAACCGATCAGGTAGGCAACTAGTGCGGCGAGCAGGATCTGCATGCGGAGAACTCTTCTTTCAACGTATCGGTAAAGGGACGGCCGGGCGCGCCCGGCCGAAACGGCGCCCATTCTACCGAACGAGCACGGCCTGCCACGAAGGTGAAACCCTCAGTCGACGCTCGCGCACTGCACGGGCGTCGCGCCGAGCAGCGTCGTGAGCACCGTCGGCGCAAGACTGACGAGATAGCCGCGGCGGCCGCCGTTCAGGTAGATCGTCGGCAGCTCGAGGATGGTCGACTCGACGTACACGGGCATCGTCTTGCGCGTGCCGAACGGCGACGTGCCGCCGACCAGATAGCCGGAATGGCGGTTCGCGACGTCGGGCTTGCACGGCTCGACGCGCTTCGCGCCGATCTGCCGGGCAAGGTTTTTGGTCGACACGGTGCGGTCGCCGTGCATCAGCACGATCAGCGGCTTCGCATGCTCGTCTTCCATCACGAGCGTCTTCACGACGCTGTGTTCGTCGACGCCGAGCTGGCGCGCCGACTCGCCGGTGCCGCCGTGCTCGACGTAATCGTACGGATGCTCGCCGAATGCAACGGCATGGCGGCGCAGCAGCTGGGTCGCGGGTGTCTCGGACACATGTCTGGATTTGCTCATGGCGGCATTTTAATGGCGAACGACCGGCGGGCGATCGCCATCGCACAATCGCGGCATCGCGTGTTCACGGCGCCGCGCCGCGCCCCGGCGGTATACTCACGGCCCTTTTGTCCGGGGCGAGCGCGCCCGTCGCCGCAACGCGCCGTCATCATTGCGGACATCGCGAAGCGCTATTGCCCGATTGGCCGATTGTGGCCCGCCCGCCGTCATGGCACGATCGTTCGCAAAACTCGCCGTGCCGCCGCCCGGCCCTTCTCCTGGAGACGCCATGCCCTCGCCTGCCCGCCCATCCGCACAGCTCGACGTCGCGGCACTGCTCGCCGCGTTGCCAGGGCGCATCGCCGACGTGCCCGCCCGCTGGGCCGCGCGCGCGAGTGCGCATCCGGCGCTGATCGAGGACGCGCGACGCCTGTCGTACGGTGAGCTGTCGCAGGCCGTCGATGCCGCCGCCGAGCGGCTCGCGCGCCTCGGCGTGCGCGGCGGCGATCGCGTGATGATCGTCGCGGAAAACAGCGTCGCGCAGATCGTACTGCTGTTCGCGGTCGCGCGCGTCGATGCGTGGGCGCTCGTGTCGAACGCGCGGCTGTCGGCCGGCGAGCTCGATGCGATCGCCGCGCACGCGCGCCCGAAGCTGATCGCATTCGCGACGGAAGCGTCGCCCGACGCGCGTGCGCACGCGGCGCGCTACGACGCGACGCCCGCCGACGCGCTGCCGGTCGACATCGGCGCATGGTCGTACCGCGTCGACACGAGCGCGCCCGACGAACCGGTGGCGGCCGACGGTGCCGCGCAATGCGCGGCGCTGATCTACACGACCGGCACGACGGGTGCGCCGAAAGGCGTGATGCTGTCGCATCGCAACCTGCTGTTCATCGCGGCGGTGTCGAGCACGCTGCGCCGCGTGTCGCCCGACGACGTCGTCTATACGGTGCTGCCGGTATCGCACGTGTACGGGCTCGCGTCGGTCTGCCTCGGCAGCCTGTACGCGGGCGCAACGCTGCGGCTCGCGCCGCGCTTCTCGCCGGAAGCCGTGCGCGTCGCGCTCGCCGACGAAGGCGTGACGATCTTCCAGGGCGTGCCCGCGATGCACGCGAAGCTGCTCGAGCACCTGCACACGCACGCACACCCATGGCACGCGCCGCGGCTGCGCTTCGCGTATTCGGGCGGCTCGCCGCTCGACGCCGACCTGAAGGCGCGCGTCGAGCGCGTGTACGGCGTGCCGCTGCACAACGGCTACGGGATGACCGAGAGCAGCCCGACGATCACGCAGACGCCGCTCGACGCACCGCGTACCGACTGCTCGGTCGGCGTGCCGATCCCGGGCGTCGAGATGCGGATCGTCGCACCGGACGGCACCGACGTGCCGCAAGGCGAAGTGGGGGAAATTCGCGTGCGCGGGCCGAACGTGATGCTCGGCTATTACCGCAACGCGGAGGCGACGCGCGCGGCCGTGTCGCCGGACGGCTGGCTCAGCACCGGCGATCTCGCACGCCAGGAAGCGGACGGCTCGGTGACGATCGCGGGCCGCAGCAAGGAACTGATCATCCGCTCGGGCTTCAACGTGTATCCGGTCGAGGTCGAACAGGTGCTGAACGCGCACCCGGACGTCGTGCAGGCGGCCGTCATCGGCCGGGCGGTCGAGGGCAACGAGGAAGTGCTCGCGTTCGTCGAGCTGGTGCCCGGCGCGACCGCGACCGAGGCAGCGCTCCAGGCGTGGTGCGCGCAGCGGCTCGCGCCTTACAAGCGCCCTGCGCGGATTCGCGTGCTCGACGCGCTGCCCGCCGCGTCGACCGGCAAGGTGCTGAAGTACAAGCTGCGCGAACTCGCGTAACGCACGGCGCCGCCCGCATCGCGCGCTGGCCGGTGCACGCGCCGCGCTAGCCCGAAGTTCCCCGCTTCCCCGTAGTCATCACACCGCCGCAAGTTCGCGTGATAGCTGGAGACTGGCGCCCATAGGGCGCCTTTATTGGTCTAGAAATGTAGTCACTAAAATGTATTGACGTTAGCGTTTTTTTGACTACTCTATATGCATGGCATCCAGAACCGGAACCGCTCACGTCGTCACCACATCGCGCACCTACAAGGGCAAGGTGTACCGCACGCACCTGCTGCGGCGTAGCTACCGCGAGGANCCGAAGTTCCCCGCTTCCCCGTAGTCATCACACCGCCGCAAGTTCGCGTGATAGCTGGAGACTGGCGCCCATAGGGCGCCTTTATTGGTCTAGAAATGTAGTCACTAAAATGTATTGACGTTAGCGTTTTTTTGACTACTCTATATGCATGGCATCCAGAACCGGAACCGCTCACGTCGTCACCACATCGCGCACCTACAAGGGCAAGGTGTACCGCACGCACCTGCTGCGGCGTAGCTACCGCGAGGACGGCAAGGTTAAGAACGAGACGCTGGGCAACCTGTCCCATCTGCCCGAGCCGCTGATCGAGATCATTCGGCGCGCGCTGCAAGGCGAGACGTTCGTGCCGCTGGGCCAGGCATTCGAGGTCACCGGTTCACTCGCTCACGGCCATGTGCACGCCGTTGAATTGGCGATGCAGCGCTTGGAACTTGCATCGCTGCTCGCCAGCACGCCCTCACGTGAGCGCGAACGCGTGCTGGCGATGGTGGCCGCGCGCATCGTGGCGCCGCACACGAAGCTGGCCACCACGCGCTGGTGGCACACCACCACGCTGGCGGCGGACTTCGGCGTGAGCGACGCCAACGAGGACGACCTGTACGTGGCAATGGACTGGCTGCTCGCGCGCCAGGACGCGATCCAGAAGAAGCTCGCCGCGCGGCATCTTCACGACGGCGGCTTGGTGCTGTATGACTTGAGCTCGAGCTACTTCGAAGGCACCACCTGTCCGCTGGCGCGACTGGGGCACAACCGCGACGGCAAGAAAGGGCTGCTGCAAGTCAACTACGGACTGCTCACCGATGCGCGCGGCTGCCCGGTGGCGGTGTCGGTGCACGAGGGCAACGTGGCCGACAGCGTGACCTTCCTGCCCGTGGTGCAGCGCCTGCGCGAGAGCTTCGGCATCGAGAAGATGGTGATGGTGGGCGATCGCGGCATGATCTCCAGCAAGGCCATCGACGAGCTGCGCGAGCTCCAGGGAATCGACTGGATCACGGCGCTAAAGAGCGCGTCGATTCGCACGCTGGTCGAGCAAGGGCAACTGCAGCTGGGGCTGTTCGATGAGCGCAACCTCATGGAGATCACATCGCCCGAGTACCCCGGCGAGCGGCTGGTGGCGTGCCGCAATCCGCAGCTCGCGGCGCTGCGCGCGCACAAGCGCGTGGAACTGCTCACTGCCACCGAGAAGAACCTGCAGCAGATCAAGCAGCGCGTCGACGCGGGCAAGCTTAAGGGCGCCGACGCGATCGGGCTGCGCGTGGGCAAGGTAGTCAACCAGTACAAGGTGGCCAAGCACTTCGAATTGGATATCGGCGAGAACCGCTTCTCGTTCGCGCGCAAGCACGAGGCGATCGCCGCCGAAGCTGCGCTGGACGGCGTCTACATCATCCGCACCTCGGTCGATGCCGAACACATGGAGGCGGCCGATTGCGTGCGCAACTACAAGGCGCTGGCCAACGTGGAGCGCGCGTTCCGCAGCCTGAAGACGATGGACCTGAAGGTGCGACCGATCCACCATCGCACAGCCGATCGCGTGCGCGCGCACATCCTGCTGTGCATGCTCGCGTATTACGTGGAGTGGCACATGCGCGAAGCCTGGCGCGAGCTGATGTTCGCCGACATCGATCAGGCAGCCAAGGCCACGCGCGATCCCGTGGCGCCGGCCCAGCGCTCGCAGCTGACACTGGACAAGTTGGCCCGCCACACCGTGGATGACGGCACGCCCGCCCACAGCTTCAGCACCCTGATGGCCGAGCTGGGCGGCATCGTGCGCAACACCTGCCACACGCCCGCGGCCGGGCCCGAGGCACCGACGTTCGACATCGTCACGACGCCCAACCCGACGCAACGCCACGCGCTCGATCTGATCAAGCAGATCCGGCCGTAGACAGAACCCGCAACCCCGAACTCACGCCAAATGCTTGTGGCACAAGGGCAAACTCGCACTGTCGCTATTGGAACTTCGGGNCACGCCCGCCCACAGCTTCAGCACCCTGATGGCCGAGCTGGGCGGCATCGTGCGCAACACCTGCCACACGCCCGCGGCCGGGCCCGAGGCACCGACGTTCGACATCGTCACGACGCCCAACCCGACGCAACGCCACGCGCTCGATCTGATCAAGCAGATCCGGCCGTAGACAGAACCCGCAACCCCGAACTCACGCCAAATGCTTGTGGCACAAGGGCAAACTCGCACTGTCGCTATTGGAACTTCGGGTTAGACTGCCCCCATTCAGACCGGAGTGAATGATGAAGCGAATCGCTATTTACGGCTGCGGCGGGTTCGGGCGCGAGATTCTGCCGCTGGCACGACAACATCTGGCCCGAGCCGGTGTCGGATCGGCATCCGGAATCGTCTTCGTCTCCGACACGCCGTCGGAAATCGGCACCGTCCAGAATGGCGTTGAAGTCATTTCCTTCGATGCGCTCATCTCGCCGGAACACCGCGATCGTGCGGTCGTCGTGTCGCTCGGTTCATCTGCCGCCCGACGTGCACTGGCCCGGCGCTGCGAAAGCGAAGGCCTCGCGTTCGGTTCGCTGTCAGCCGGCACGCATGTATCGCTCGATAACGTCGAGGCCGGCGAAGGTGCAGTCTTCTGCGATTTTTCGATGTGCACGTCGGATATCCGAATCGGCCGGCATTTCCAGTGCAATATCTACAGTTACGTTGCTCACGACTGCGTGATCGGTGATTTCGTCACGTTCGCGCCGCGCGTCGCCTGTAACGGCCGGATCGTGATCGAAGACGATGCCTATATCGGCACCGGTGCAGTGTTGAAGCAGGGAACGCCCGACAAACCGCTGACGATCGGCAAGGGCGCGGTAGTCGGCATGGGCGCCGTCGTGACCAAGGACGTGCCGCCGGGTACGACCGTGGTCGGCAACCCGGCTGCGCCGATGGTAAAGCGGCCGGCGTAAGCTACACAGCGCGCCGGCCCGCTCAGGCCGGTCGCGCTACGCCTGCCCCGGTGCCACCATCACGCCAGACTCCACATACCCGAGCAGGCCCGCATAGGTTTCGGCGCTCGCCCACACGATGCGATCGAAGTACGAATTGAATTCCCGCAGAAAATTGAGCACAGGTGGCGGCGCATCCGCGGCAACGAACATCTCGCATTGACGTCCCTGCCGCCACGCCTCCTTCAGTTGTTCGATCGACGGCATCGACTTCGCGTCGCTCGAAAAACGCGTGACCGGCCCGGTTCGTTCGCGCCCGTCGTAAAGCCATCTGCTGGCAAACTGCCGTCGGACAATATTGGTCCTCCTGAACTGGCCGACACTGTCCGACGACGTGACGGACCGCGTATGGATCCGGTGCCGATAGAGCGGCTCGTGCAGATACCGGAAGCGGCCGAACTCCGCAATCTTCAGCGCCAGTTCCCAGTCCTGGATGCCGGAATAGGCATCGACCGACCCGCCGGACTGCAGATACGCGCTGCGCCGAATCACCTTCAGATGCGACGCGACCATGCCGTCGAGCAGATCGTCCTTGATGCTCGCGTCGTTCCTGAACGCAATGGTCGGATAGCCGCCGTAATCTGCACGCCGGATCTCGTCGCCGCTTTCATCGATGTCGAACCGGTCGGTGAACAAATAGTCGCACGGTTGCCCCTGCGCCAGTACCTGCGCGACGCGGGACAGCGCGCCTGGCGCCAGTGCGTCGTCGCAATCGACGAACGCGATGTACTCTCCGGCCGCCTGTTCGACCGCTTCGTTCTGCGTGCGCGAAATACCCTTGTTTTCGACGTTGAGGACGATCCGCACGTTGGGGTGACTGCCCTGCAGCGCACACAGCAGGGCAGTCGTGCGTGCATCGGGAGAACGGTCATCGACGCAGATGATCTCGAATGCGACGTCCCGCTGTTCGATCACGGACAGCAGGCAGCCGTCGATGTAGTCGAAATGGTTGTATGCCGGAATCACGACGCTGATCAGCGGTGCTGACGACGTCGGCATCTTCGCGATGGCAGCCTGCAGTTGCGCAAGCTTCTGCGCGTGCAGATCGGCGGGAGCGACCGGCGGCGCGGCTGCACTCGATGCGGTTTCATGCGCATGACTACGCAACTGCGCGATTTCCTCGACGTACGCCGGATGCTTCCGATAGAAATTCTCGAACCAGTCGACCGCGGATTCGAAAAACGCCGGTTCGCGCGCGGACACCATCGCGTCGATCTTGGCGGCTGCATGCAGCCAGCTCTTTCCCATCTTCACGTACGACCGGCGCATGCTTTGCGCATGCTGCCGGTAAATCGCATTGTGTGCGTTGAGGTAGGCCATGCGCGCGCCGCGCGCGCTCAGGCTGCACCAGAACAACCAGTCTTCCTTCGCGCGCGCGGACGTGTCGAACGGCGTGTCCATCAGCACGGTTCGGCGAAACAGCGCGCAGTGGATCGGAATCGCGAAGCCGCGTTCCCATTTGTATAGAAAATCAGACAGGTCGAGCGCCGAATGCGCGATCGCTTCATCGTTTTTCGAAAAGACCGAACGCGTATCGTCGCACAGCAGGAAGTTGGATACCGATACGTCGAGCGCATTTGCCACCTGGAAATGCGCAACCTGCAGGTCGAGCTTCGGGGGAACGATGAGGTCGTCCGCATCCAGCAATTGCACGAATTCGCCGGTCGCGGCGGCGATACCCGTGTTGCGCGCGCCCGAAAGCCCCGCGTTCTGCTGCGAAATCACCCGCACCGCGGGCGACAGCGCTTGTGCCGCACGCAGATGGATGTCGGTCCTGGGTGCCGTGCTGCCGTCGTCGACGACGATGATCTCCAGCGGCCCGCGATACGCGTCGCGAACCGACGAGATCGATTCGTTCAGATACTGTGCCTGATTGAAACACGGGATTACCACCGATACGAGCGGCAACGACGAATCACGCGAATCGTCAGCGCCCGATTCTTTCCGGTCAGATCCCATAACCTTCCAACTCCTTGACATGCTCGACGAAGCGCTGCCACGTATGGCGCCCGTCGATCAGCTCGACAAGCGCGCGGGCGCGCGTTTCGACTTCCTGCGAATTCGAAATGACTGACTCCATCGCCGCGCGATAATCCGCGACCTCCGGCTTCTCGGACAGCGGATATCCGGTCGAATCCGATATCAGCTCGCCCACGCCGCCGACCGACGGAGCGATGATCGGCACACCCAACGTCCCGATCTCGAGCAGGATGTTCGGCATGCCTTCCCACTTCGACGTGAAGATGAAGCCCGTGTATGCGCGTTCGCGCACAAGCTCTTCCGGAGACGTGAACGGCCCCATCAGATGCAGATTGGCGAGATCGGGAAGCTGCTCGCTGACATTCACGACCGCCTGGCCATAGACATAGAAGTCGACGTGCGGGCATGCGTGCACGAGCGCCAGTAGCAGGTCGACACGCTTCTCCTTGTCGAGCCGCCCCGCCCACAGAAACGCCGGGCGTTGCCCCGCCAGATCCTGTCCGCGGCTCGCGATGCGTGCGAGCGCGCGTGCCTTCCATCCATCGGTCGCCATGCGGCTGGGGTTGTACACCGCGTGCAGTTTTTCGCCCTGCTGCCCGAGGTTGTATTCGGCGCGCGCATCGGTCACGAAGCGCTGGTTGTCGGACAGCAACGCGGTCAGCGCCGGCAGCCCCGGCTGCAGGAAATAGGCCGCGTAGCCGATCTTGCTCTTTCCGTCCTCGGCGAACTGGAACGCAAAAATGCTGGCGAACAGACGCATGACTTCCTTGAGCCGGCTTCCCTGCGAGATGACCGCGTTCCAGGCGACTTCGCTGTTGATGTTGTGGACCACGGCAGGCCGGATCGCCAGCAACATGTCATACAGGAGCGCCTGCTTCAGCGCGTACGAATCGTCGTGCGTGAAATCGCGCAGGACGACCACATGCACGCCGTCGATTCGCGCGACGCGCTCGTCGACCAGATCGCGATCGGCGACGACGATCAGGACCTGACGGTCGGGATGGATCTCGCGCAGCGCTTTCGAGAAATTGAGCGCGACGTTCTCTGCGCCCCCCGTTCCGAGGAACGGCACCGCAATGATGTGGCTGACGTTTCGCACACCCCGCTGCGCGAGGTCGAGCATCAGGTGCTGCAGGCGTGACTCGCGCGCATGGTCGAGCAACTGTTCGCGACGGACCGCCGAGTGCAACGCCTGACGAATCGACTTGCCGTGACGCAACGACGTGATAACCGGCGAAATGGCCTTGCGAACGCGCCACTTCGCCTCCTGGCTCAGCGGCAGGCGATGGTAGACGCGTTGGGCAAAGTACAGAAGATGCTGGTATCGCGACATGGTTAGATAGCTTGATTCATTCGCTGGTGCACGGACTATCGGCTCAGGCGCCGGTACAGATTATCCGCCTTGCCCCAGATGGTGCCCCTGACACGATCGAGTTCCGTCTGCGCGTCGGCCAAGCTGGCGGCGAGCCGCCCTTCCCGCTCGGCCGCGGCACGCAACTCCGCCTTCGCGTGTTCGAGTTCCGCTGCAACGCGCTCGCGCTCGGTACGCGCCTGATCCAGTTCGGCAAGCGCGCGGTCGCGCTCGCCGCGAATCAGCAGTTGAAACGTCGCGGCGCCCTCGAGCGCCTGCGCGTCCGCCGCTGGCGCCGGATCATCGTACTCGCCCCCCTGCTTCGACAGGCGCTCGCGAACAGCAGCAAAAGCCTGCGGCGACCAGCCAGATGCGAGTCTCATCACGAACGCGCTCAGTTCGCCATTGAAGAACAGATGGGGCGGAATCCTGAACGTGTCCTCGTGACGGTCGTACACGCGCAGCATCTCGATCAGCTCCAGAAACCGCCTCCAGTTGCCGTCGATCTCGAAGAAGCGTCCGATGAACGACTCCATGCTCTTGCGGAGCAGGTCGAAGCGCTCGATCCGCTCGAGGTACGGATGCACAACGCGGCCGGAGATGTCCGCATACTCCCACATCAACGCGTCGCGATTGCGATGCGTAACGTTGCCACCGTGCGCACGGTAAAGAAGGAGCGCGTCCTTCATCACATGAAACCGGGCGCCGCCGGCGAGCGAACGCAGCCAGAAATCCCAGTCCGGCGAGTAAGTCAGGTCTTCCCGGAAAAAACCGATCCGGTCGTGCGTGGACTTCCTGACCAGCACAGTCGAATGGCACAGATGGTTCTCCCACACCCAGCTGTCGGGCATATTCAGGTCGAGGTCCTGATTGAACCACGGCGCATAAAAGCATTTGTCGGCAGCGACAGGCTGGCTCGACGCATCGATCTCCGCCATGAAGCTGCCGCAAATCTCGACATCCGGATGGGCGTCCATGAATGCAACCTGCACCGCAAGCTTCTCGGGCACGAACACGTCGTCGGAATCCAGGCTCGCGATGAATTCGCCGGACGCGAGCCGCAGTGCCGTGTTGTACGCCGCGCACGCGCCCTGGTTGCGCTCCTGGCGCACCGTGCGAATCCGCGGGTCGCCGAACTGCTGGATGACCTCCCAGGAATCGTCGGTCGAACAGTCGTCGACAATGATCAGTTCCCATGACGCGTACGTCTGGGACAGTACCGACCGAATCGTCTCCCCGATGAATCTGCCGTAGTTGTAAGACGTCGTGAGAACGCTGACACGCGGCCGCGAATCCCCGGTCGAATAATTATTGTTTGCCATTGCAGATGTATTGAATGATGTCGACGATGCGATTCGCCCCGTCTTCCCCGAGCTCGCCGTACAGCGGCAACGCCAGCACTTCGCGGGACACGCGCGTCGCAACCGGCAGGCGGCCAGGATCAGCGCTCGGCAACGCGCGGTAACAATTGTGCTCGCTGCAAAGCGGGTAGAAATAGCGCCGCGAAAACACGTTGAACTGCTTCAGCGTGTCGTACAACTGGTCGCGCGACACGCCGCATGCCTGCGGGTTCACGCGCACGATGAAATACTGCATGCTGTGGCTGACGTTCTGCGGCAGCCGGAAGCACTTGATGCCGGGAACCTCGTCCAGGCGACTCTGGTACACCATTGCAACACGCTGCCGCGCGGCATGCTCGGCATCGTAATGGGCGAGATTGACGAGACCCAGTGCCGCCTGCACTTCGTTCATCTTGCCGTTAGTGCCCGGCATGATGACTTCGGTCTCGTTCAGAATTCCGAAATTCTTCAGCAGATCGACGCGCCGCTTCATCGCTTCGTCCGCCATCGCTAGCCCGCCTCCCTCGGCCGAGTGAAACAGCTTCGTCGCATGGAAGCTGTACATCGTCGCGTCGCCGAACTCGGCGACCGGCTTGCCATCGATTTCTGTGCCGAACGCGTGCGCACCGTCGTAGAGCACCTTCACGCCGTACTGCTCGCGAATGCGCTCGAACGCCTTCACGTCGCACGGCATCCCGTAGACGTGCACGCCGAGCACACCCGTCGTCCGCGGCGTGATCATTGCTTCCGCCACCGCCGGGTCGATGGTCAGCGTTTCCTCGTCGATGTCGCAGAACACCGGCGTCACGTTGTTCCAGTGCAGCACATGCGGCGTCGCGGGAAACGTGAACGGCGTCGTGATGACTTCACCGGCGAGCCGCAGTGCCTGGCAGGCGACGAGTAGCGCACTCGTCCCGTTGTTGAACAGCGAGAAGTGCCGGGCGCCGAGCCGCTTCGCAAGTGCCGCCTCCAGCGCGATGTGCTTCGCACCGCCGTTCGTCAGCCACGCGCTGTCCCAGATGTCTTCCAACTGCGACGTAAACTCGCCGAGCGGCGGCAACATCGGTCTCGTCACATAGATCGGATTGGCGAAACCATCCGGCTTTTGTCTCATAGGGCGCTCCTGATTGATTCCTCGTGCAGATCCGCACGCCTGCCCCGGCGCCGGACCCCCTGCCGGCCGACGCTGCGTCAGGCCACCGTCTTCGACAACAGCCGCGTCTGGACTTTGTTGTCGAAATGTACGGCGCCGTACAGCGGCAGGTAGGTGCCGCGCGAGACGTTGAACTGCACGGCGATCGGCACATGATCGCACGTGTCGACCTGGCCGATGCTCAGGTCCGTCGGCACCGACGTCGCCGCGCTGATGCTGTAGTCACCGCCGCGCAGCGACACCTTGAACGTCCAGTCGACCACGTGGACTTCGCCCGCGTGCACGTCGTACAAATGCGCATGCTCGAGACCTGTGTCCGAATACGCGATATCGAAACCGTTCTTGTCGCGCAGGTGATAGCCGAACGCGAGCAGCGGCAGATCTTCCTCGACGCTTACGACCATTCTCAGCGTCACGGTGTCGCCGTATGTGACCTGGCGCGTCACGCGCCCCTGTTCGTTCAGCAACTGAACGTTGACGAAGCTCGCACGGCCGTTGCGGAGGCGCTGGAACGCCGCCTGCTTCTGGAACTCGTCCGCACCGTCGTTGAGGTCGGCATCGAGCTCGGCAATCTGCGTCGCCGGCGCATCGGCGTCCTCGATTACGTGCTGCTTCTTGCGGACGTAGGAGGAGTAATACGATTCGATCACATGGTCCGTCGAGCCGACGGCCAGCATGTTGCCGTGATCGAGCAGGATTGCGCGGTTGCACAGCGCCTTCACCGAGCCCGGATCGTGGCTGACGAACAGCAGCGTCGTGCCGCGATCCATCAGCTTCTTCATCACCGCCATGCACTTCGCCTGGAACAGCGCGTCGCCAACCGACAGTGCTTCATCGACGATCAGGATGTCCGGGTTGACGTGAATCGCGACCGAGAAAGCCAAGCGCACGTACATGCCCGAAGAATAGGTCTTCAACGGCTGGTTGACGAAATCGCCGATTTCGGAGAAATCGACGATCGCCGGATATTTCTCTTCCAGCTCTTCCTCGCTCATCCCGAGAATCTGGCCGTACAGCATCACGTTCTCGCGGCCGGTGAATTCGGGGTTGAAGCCCGACCCGAGTTCGAGCAGCGCGGCGACCTTGCCGTTCGTTTCGACGTTGCCGGCGCTCGGCGCGAGCGTCCCCGAGATCACCTGGAGCAGCGTCGACTTTCCGGAACCGTTGTGACCGACGATCCCCACCGTCTCACCACGTGCGATGTCGAACGAAATGTCGCGCAGCGCCCAGAATTCCCGGTAGTACTGCTTGCGGGCGCCGAACAGCATCTGCAACAGGCGCGCGCGCGGGCTATCGTAAATATGAAAGACCTTGCTCAGATCCTTCACGCTGACTGCGAGATCAGAGGACATCTGCGAATCCTTTCCTCGTGCGATTAAACCATTGGTAGCCCAGCGCCGCGACACCGACACTAATGACCATCATCAACAACACACCGGTCCAGCTCGGCACGGTTCCAAAGATCACGACGTTGCGGCTTTGCTCGATGACGAACGCGAGCGGATTCATCCCGACGATACGCTGGTAATGGGCCGGCAGCGAACTCACCGGATAGAACACCGGTGTCAGGAACATCAGCACCGTCGTCACGAGCCCGATCGACTGCCCGATGTCCTGAATGAACACGCCCAGCGACGCCAGGAACCAGCAGACACCGAGGGTAAATAGGATGAACGGCAACACGATCAGCGGGAAATAGAGGATCGTCGCGTGTACGGGAAAGCCCAACACGACCATCGCGAGCACCAGCACGCAGAAGCTGATCGCGGCATGGAACAACGCGACGAGCAACGCGACGACCGGCAGCACCTCAAGCGGAAACACGACCTTCTTCACGTAGTTCGCGTTACTGATGATGAGCGACGGCGCACGGTTCACGGCTTCCGAGAACACCTGGAACATGATCATTCCGACGAACAGCACGACGGCGAATTCGGTCTTCGAATCGGATCCGGTATTCCAGCGCGCCTTGAAGATCACGCTGAACACGAACGTGTAGACGGTCAACAGCAGCAGCGGGTTGAAGAACGACCACAGCAGGCCGAGTACCGAGCCGCGGTAGCGGCCGACCACCTCGCGGCGCGCCATTTGGAGGATCAGGCGACGATGCCGCCAGATGGGAAGTGATGGTTGAATGAGTTCCCGCATGACAATCTCTAGCTAGGCCATGCCGCACGCACGACGCGGCATGAATTGTGATGTGCGCCGCCCGGACTGGGCGGCATCAGGCATCGAACAGTTCCGCAAGGACGAGCGCAAGCCCGTCCGACCACTGCGGTCGATGCAATCCGAAACGCTCGTCGAACCGCGTGTTGTCGAGCACCGAAAAGGTCGGACGCGTGGTCTTCGCCGGATATTCGGCCGCGGAGATCGGCTGCACTTCCCGGATCGACAGGTCGATCTGCGGGGACAGGCGTCTGGCGCCGGCGAAAATGGCTTCGGCAAACGCGTGCCAGGTCGTCGCGCCTCGCGCGGTCATGTGATACAGGCCACTCGAGAACGATCCCGCCCGACGCTCGGCAAGCGCTTTCGCCGCCGCATGCGCAGTCAGCTCGGCAATCATGCGCGCGCTCGTCGGCGCGCCGAACTGGTCGCTGACGACGGACAGCATCTCGCGACTCGCCCCCAGCCGGAGCATCGTGCGCAGGAAATTCTGCCCGCGCGACGCGTACACCCACGACGTGCGGAACACGAGCCAGTCGCCACCGGCTTCGGCGATCGCCTGCTCGCCCGCCAGCTTGCTCGCGCCATAGACGTTCAGCGGGCACACGTCGTCGCTTTCGGCATACGGCGTCCGCTTGCTTCCGTCGAACACATAGTCGGTCGAGAAATGAATCAGCAATGCGCCGCGCTTGCGGGCGGCCTGCGCGAGCGAGGCCACCGCGTCGCGGTTGATCGCGAACGCGACATCGGGCTCGTCCTCGGCGCGATCCACCGCCGTATAGGCGGCCGCATTGACCACGAGATCGGGTGCGAGCGCGTCGATATACGTACCGACGGCAGCCGCGTCGCCGAGATCGACGACGTCACGCGTCGCGGCGACCACTTCACCCAGCGGCTGCAACGCGCGGACGAGTTCCCACCCGACCTGCCCGTTCGCCCCCGTCACGAGAATCTTCATGCGTAGGTCTCCAGATCCGCCAGGACGGTGCCGGCGAGATCCTTCGGTGCGACCACCGGATCGCCGTCGAGCGGCCAGTCGATGCCGACCTGAGCATCGTTCCACAGCAGCACGCGCTCGAATTCGGGATACCAGAAATCGGTCGTCTTGTACTGAAACGTCGCCGTCTCGGACATCACGAGGAAGCCGTGCGCAAATCCGGCCGGCACCCACATCTGCAGGTGGTTTTCCGCGGACAGTACGCGGCCGACCCATTTGCCGAATGTCGGAGACGAACGGCGCAGATCCACGGCAACGTCGAACACTTCGCCTTCGACGACGCGGACCAGCTTGCCCTGCGCATGGCTGATCTGATAGTGCATCCCGCGCAGCACAGATTTGCCGGAGCGCGACTCGTTGTCCTGAACGAACTCGACATCTGCAACCTGCTCACGGAATTCCCGCTGGTTGAAGCTCTCGAAGAAGTACCCGCGAGCGTCACCAAAGACCCTGGGTTCGATCAACTTGACGTCTGGAATTGCGGTGGAAGTTACCGTGATTGCCATAGAATCTTGTCCGTCAGTAGGTTCTTCAGATATTGCCCGTACCCGTTCTTGGCAAGCGGCGCGGCAAGTTCCAGCAGGCGCTCGGCATCGATCCAGCCCATTCGGTATGCAATTTCCTCCGGACACGCGACCACGAGGCCCTGGCGCTTCTGCAAGGTCGCGATGAAAGCCGCGGCCTCCATCAGCGAATCGTGCGTGCCGGTATCGAGCCACGCATAGCCGCGCCCCATGATCTCCACCCGCAGCTTGCCCGCCGCGAGATAACGGGAATTGACGTCGGTGATTTCGAGTTCGCCGCGCGCCGACGGCTTGATGTCGGCAGCAATGTCGCACACGTCGTTGCCGTAGAAATAGAGGCCGGTCACGGCGTAGCGCGAGCGCGGCTGGAGCGGCTTCTCCTCGATCGACAGCGCATGCATCTGGTCGTCGAATTCGACGATGCCGTAGCGCTCCGGATCCTGCACGTGATAGGCAAACACGGTCGCGCTATCGGTGCGTGCGTTGGCCGCGAGCAACTGCTTGGCGAGATCGTTGCCGTGGAAGATGTTGTCGCCGAGCACGAGCGCGCTCGGATCGTTGCCGATGAAGTCCCGCCCGATGATGAACGCCTGCGCGAGCCCGTCCGGCGACGGCTGGACCGCGTACTGCAGGTTCATCCCCCACTTCGAGCCATCGCCCAGCAACGCCTGGAAGCGCGGCGTATCCGCCGGCGTCGAAATGACCAGCACGTCGCGAATGCCCGCGAGCATTAGCGTCGAAAGCGGGTAGTAAATCATCGGCTTGTCGTACACCGGGAGCAGCTGCTTCGACACCGAGTAGGTAATCGGATATAGCCGCGTACCCGAGCCGCCCGCCAGAATAATGCCTTTACGTGCCATCGATCAGACCCTCACGTGCGTTGCGCGTAATTCGTTTCAACCCACTTGCGGTAATCGCCCGACACGACGTCGTCCACCCATGCCTGGTTGTCGAGGTACCAGCGCACGGTCTTCGCGAGCCCCGTCTCGAACGTCTCGGCAGGCTTCCAGCCGAGCTCGCGCTCGAGCTTGCGCGCATCGATCGCATAACGGCGGTCGTGGCCCGGACGGTCCTTCACGTAGGTGATCTGCTCGCGATAAGAACCCGTCGCCTTCGGCCGCGCCGCGTCGAGCAGATCGCACAGCGTATGCACGACGTCGAGGTTCTTCTTCTCGTTCCAGCCGCCGATGTTGTACGTCTCGCCCGGCACGCCGCGCGCGAGCACTTCGCGGATCGCGCTACAGTGATCGCCGACGTACAGCCAGTCGCGTACGTTCTGGCCATCGCCGTAGACCGGCAACGGCTTGCCCGCGAGTGCATTCGCGATCATCAGCGGAATCAGCTTCTCCGGGAACTGGTACGGGCCGTAGTTGTTCGAGCAGTTAGTCGTGAGTGTCGGGAGGCCGTACGTATGATGATACGCACGCACCAGGTGATCGGAGCCTGCCTTCGTCGCCGAATAGGGGCTGTTCGGTGCGTACGCGGTCGTCTCCGAGAATTGCGGATCGGTCGCGGACAGCGAACCGAACACCTCGTCGGTCGATACGTGGAGAAAGCGGAATGCCGCCTTGTCCGTATCGCTCAGGCCGTTCCAATGCGCACGCGCCGCTTCGAGCAGCGTGAACGTGCCGACGACGTTGGTCTGCACGAAATCGGCCGGCCCGTGGATCGAGCGGTCGACGTGGCTTTCGGCGGCAAAGTGAATCACGGCACGTGGCTTGTGCTCGGCAAACAGCGCATCGAGTGCCGAGCGATCGCAGATATCGACACGGGCGAACACATGATCCGGATTCCCGTCCAGCGGTGCCAGCGTACGCAGGTTGCCCGCATAGGTCAGCTTGTCGACATTGAGCACGGCCTCGCCGGAAGCCGCTATCCAGTCAAGTACGAAATTGGCACCGATAAAACCCGCGCCGCCGGTAACCAGGATCATGAAACTTCCTCTAGCAATAATATGCGGCGCGCCTGGCAGACGCGCATCGCACTTCTCGTCATGTCACAGTGGCCAAGTCTCGGCCGATCAGGCCCGGCATTTTAACCGGTCGCCATGACCGGCAAAGTCACGAGATGTTAATTTCGGAGCGAAAATATCAATTATAGGAATCGAACCGGCACCCACTCCATGCTGCTAACAACTTGATACAGCGCCCCGGCCTTTGGCGCCACGAAAAATCCCATACCCCGTGGACGGCCCGCTGTGGAACGACCTTTGCGCCATGCGCGTGTTTGTGCGATTTTTTTCTCAGCCCACCCGATTCGTCACGATCCGCCCCTCATGCTTCCTATCCCCATCGCCATCGGCGACATCCAAGGCTGTCATTCGGCTTTCCAGTCATTGTTCGAAAAGCTTTCGGTCCCTAATGACACCCCGCTGTGGGTCGCCGGCGACATCGTCAACCGCGGCCCGGCCTCCCTCGCGGCATTGCGCGCGCTGGTCGACCTCGGCCCGCGTGTAACTGCCGTCCTCGGCAATCACGACCTCCACCTGCTCGCGGTTGCAGCGGGCATCCGCACCGAACGCCCCGGCGACACGATCGGCGAGATCCTCGACGCACCCGACGCCGACGCGCTGCTCGACTGGGTGCGCCACCGTCCGTTCGCCCATTTCGAAGACGGCAAACTGCTCGTCCACGCGGGCGTACTGCCGCAATGGGACGTCACGCTCACCCTCGAACTCGCTGACGAACTGCAGCGCGCGCTATGCGCGCCCGACTGGCGTGAAACGCTGCAAAACCTGTACGGCAACGAGCCGAACCAATGGAACCCGAACCTGAAAAAACGCGACCGGATGCGCGTCGCGTTCAATGCGCTCACGCGCCTGCGCTTCTGCACGCCCGACGGCGCGATGGAGTTCAAGGCGAACGGCGGCCTCGACAGCGCGCCGCCCGGCTACCTGCCGTGGTTCGACGTGCCGGGCCGCCGCACCGAAGACGTGACGGTCGTGTTCGGCCACTGGGCCGCGCTCGGCCTGATGCTGCGCGAGAACGTCATCGCGCTGGATTCGGGGTGTGTGTGGGGAAATCAGTTGTCGGCCGTGCGACTGACGGCTGACCCGGCCCAGCGGACGGTCACGCAGGTGCAATGCGAAGCGTGCCGCACGCCCGGCGGCGACTGACACGCGCGGCGACGCGCGTGAACGAAACGACGCGTCAGCCTTCGCGCCCCGGCACCGGCTCCTCGGCCGCGGCATCGCCCGCCGCGCCGGCGCCGATTTCGGTTGCCGGATACGCATGCTTCTCGAGTTCCGCCAGCGACTCGGGTGACGGCTTGCCGACCTTCGCCTGCAGCGTCTCGAGCGCGGCCGCGATCGCATCGCGCGCGGCCGCGGACGTCGTGCGACGATCACCACCCGGCGGAATCGGCTCGCACACATACAGGTGCGCGACGAGCGGGCCGCCGCGCAACACCATGTCGAGCGACATGCCGAGCGACAACTCGCCCGTATAGGCCGGCGCGACCGACTGCCGCCGCCGCGCGTCCTCGTACATCAGGCAGATCGGCTGCACCGCGCAGCCGGCCGACACCGCGGCCTGGAACAGGTTCGCATGAAACGGCAGCAGCGCCTGCCCGTCCGACGTCGTGCCCTCCGGAAACACGCACATCACGCCGCCGTTGCGCAACCGGTCGGCCATCTCGTGCATGACCCGCATCGCCTCGGTGCGCTTCTCGCGCTGCAGGAACACGGTGTCGAGCTTCTCGGCCAGCCAGCCGACCACCGGCCACTGCCGCACCTCGGCCTTCGACACGAACGGCGTCGGCCGCCACGCGTTGACTGTGTAGATGTCGAGCCACGACACGTGATTGCCGACGACGAGCGCGCCCGCGTCGAGACGCGCCCCATCGTTGTGGACGACGAGGCGCATCCCGCAGATCCGCAGCAGCTTGAGCGACCAGCGGCGCGTGAGCTCGAGGCGCCGCGCGGGGCTCACGTGCGAAAAGCGCAGCGCGACGATCGCCATGCCGCGCAGCAGGTGAAAGACGAGGCGCAGCTTGCGAAGAGCGGTCATGGCGAGGATCCGGCGTGGGGTTCAGTGACGCTCGAACGCGACCTGTCCCGCCACGAGCGTCGCACGCACGCAGGCCGGCAGTTCGTAGCCGAGGAACGGCGAGTTGTGGCCCTGGCTCTTCAGCGCACGCGGCTCGACACGCCAGTGTGCGCGCGGGTCGAATACGCACAGGTCGGCCGCGCCGCCTTCGGCCAGGCGGCCGGCCGGCAACTTCAGCACGTCGGCCGGCGCGGCCGTGATGCGGCGCAGCGCCTGCGCGAGCGGCGTGTTCGTTTCATCGGCCCACTTCACCGTGAGCGACAGCAGCAGTTCGAGCCCCGTCGCACCCGGCGTCGCTTCGGCGAACGGCAGCAGCTTCTCGTCATCGTCGACCGGCGTGTGATCGGAGCAGATCGCGTCGATCGTGCCGTCGGCGAGCGCCGCGCGAATCGCTTCGCGATCGCGCTCGCTGCGCAGCGGCGGATCGAGCCGGAACTGCGAATCGAAGTAGCCGATGTCGACGTCGATCAGGTGCACATGGTTCACGCCGACGTCGCACGTCACAGGCAGCCCCTCGGCCTTCGCCTCGCGCACGAGCGCGAGGCCGGCCGCCGACGACAACCGTGCGAGGTGCACGCGCGCGCCGGTCACGCGCATCAGTTCGAAAATCGTGTGCAGCGCGATCGTCTCGGCCGCGACCGGCACGCCGGACAGCCCGAGCCGGGACGCAAGCGCACCGCTCGCGGCGACGCCGCCGCGGCCGATGAATGCGTCTTGCGGGCGCAGCCACGTGGTGTAGCCGTAGGTGCTCGCGTACTGCAGCGCACGCAGCAGCACCTGCGTGTCGCGCACCGGCACGGTGGCATGCGTGAAGCCGACGCAGCCCGACTCGGTCAGCGCGACCATCTCGGTGATCACTTCGCCCTTGAGGCCGACGGTGAGCGCGCCGAGTGGATGCACGTTCGCCTGGCGCAGGTTGCGCGCGCGGAACTTGAGCATCTCGACGAGGCCCGGCTCGTCGAGCACGGGGTCGGTGTCCGGCGGGCACACGAGGGTCGTGACGCCGCCCGCGACGGCCGCGGCCATCTCGGACGCGAGCGTCGCCTTGTGCTCGTAGCCGGGCTCGCGCAGGCGCGCGCACAGGTCGACGAGACCGGGCGCGACGATCAGGCCCGACGCGTCGATCGTCTTCTCCGCGTTGAAGCCGGCCGGCGCTGTACCGGCCTCCGCGAGCGCGGCGATCTTGCCGTCCGCGACGAATACGTCGGCCTGCCGTTCGGTGCCGGCGACCGGGTCGATCAGCGTGCCGCCTTGGATATGAATCTTCATGCGCTGTCTGTGAATGCGTTGATTGCGTGAATAAGGATGCGCGAAGGCGAGCTCAGTCGTTGTTGCCGGCGACGATGCCCATCACCGCCATCCGCACGGCGATGCCGAACGTGACCTGGTTGAGGATCACCGACTGCGGACCGTCGGCAACCTGCGAGTCGATCTCGACGCCGCGGTTCATCGGGCCGGGGTGCATCACGATCGCGTCGGGCGCGGCGAGCGCGAGGCGCTCGGGCGTCAGGCCCCAGGTCTTGAAGTACTCCTGCGCGGACGGCAGCAGCGCGCCGCTCATCCGCTCGTTCTGCAGGCGCAGCATGATGATCACGTCGACGCCCTTCAGTCCTTCGTCGAGGTTGTGGAACACCTTCACGCCCATCTGCTCGAGACCGCCCGGCAGCAGCGTGCGCGGGCCGATCGCGCGCACTTCCGGCACGCCGAGCGTGGTGAGCGCATGGATGTCCGAGCGCGCGACGCGCGAATGCAGGATGTCGCCGACGATCGCCACGCGCAGCTTCGTGAAGTCGCGCTTGTAGTGGCGGATCGTGTACATGTCGAGCAGGCCCTGCGTCGGATGCGCATGACGGCCGTCGCCAGCGTTGATCACGTGCACGTGCGGCGCGCAGTGCTCGGCGATCAGGTACGGCGCGCCGCTCGACGCGTGGCGCACGACGAACAGGTCGGCATGCATCGCCGACAGGTTGTTGATCGTGTCGAGCAGCGACTCGCCCTTGCTCGTCGACGACGCGTTGATGTTCAGGTTCAGCACATCGGCCGACAGGCGCGTCGCGGCGATCTCGAAGGTCGTGCGCGTGCGCGTCGAGTTCTCGAAGAACAGGTTGAACACCGACTTGCCGCGCAACAGCGGCACCTTCTTCACCTCGCGGTCCGTCACGCTGACGAACTGCTCGGCCGTATCGAGAATGTGGTTGACGATCGAGCGCGGCAGGCCCTCGATCGACAGCAGGTGTTTCAGCTCGCCGTTTTTCGTGAGCTGCGGGTTGCCCTTCAGGAAACCGTAGCGGAACCGCTCGGGGCTCGCGGCCGCAGCGGGATTGCCGGTGCGGCCAGTGGTGTCGGTGGTCATGGTGTGCGTGATTCCAACTATGCAAACGGGCCGCGGCGCGAACCGGCGGCCCGGGATACGGTTTCGCGGTCCGCTCAGGCGCCGTGCGCCTCGATGCGCAGCGTGAGCTGCGCGGCTTCGTCGCGCTCGAGCACGAGCGTCGCATCGGCCGGCACGTCGAGCGTGCCGCCCGCGAAGCGCGCGGCGACCGGCAGCTCGCGGCCGCCGCGATCGGCAAGCACCGCGAGCTCGACCGCGGCCGGACGGCCGTAGTCGAACAGTTCGTTGAGCGCGGCGCGCACGGTGCGGCCGGTGTACAGCACGTCGTCGACGAGCACGATGCGCGCGCCGTCGACCTCGAACGGCAGCGACGTCGGGCTGGCCTGGCTGTGCAGCCCCTTCTTCGCGTAGTCGTCGCGGTGCAGCGCGACGTTCACGACGCCGAACCCCGGTGCGCCGAGATCGCGCGCGAGGCGCTCGGCGAGCCAGGCGCCGCCGCTGTGAATGCCGGCGAGCCGCGGGCCGCCCGGCTCGGCGAAGGCCGTGCCGTAGGCGTCGCGGATCTGGTCGAGCAGGACGCGGTAGAGCGCGTCGGCGTCAATGGTGCTCATGGTCGGACAATTGATCGAGATACTGTTGAAGGATCACGCGCGCGGCCTCGGCATCGAGCATCTCCGCGCGTGCGCGGCCGCGCACGTTGCGCTCGCGCAGCCCGGCCTCGGCCTCGACCGACGAATAGCGTTCGTCGACCCACGTGACGGGCAGCCCGAAGCGGCCATTCAGCTGGTTGCCGAAGCGCTTCGCCTGCTGCGTCATCTCGTGCGGCGTGCCGTCCGGATGCATCGGCAGGCCGACGACGAGCGCATCCGGCCGCCATTCGGCCAGCAGGTCGCCGACCGCCTTGAAGCGGTGCTCGCGGTTCAGGTTGGGAATCACGACGAGCGCGCGGGCCGAGCGCGTCAGCGCATTGCCGATCGCGACGCCGATCCGCTTCTCGCCGTAGTCGAACGCCAGGAGCGTCGCATCGCGCGCGCTCGCGCCACTCATGCGTGCCCTGCTTCGCCGGACAGCATCGACGAGCTGACGCCGAGCAGGCCGAGCGCGGCTTCGAAGCGTTCCTCGGCCGGCGTGTCGAACACGATGCGCGGATCGGCGGCCACGGTCAGCCAGCCGTTGCGGGAAATTTCTTCCTCGAGCTGCCCTGCGCCCCAGCCTGCATGGCCAAGCGTCAGCAGGAAACGCTTCGGGCCGGTGCCCGTTGCGACCGCCTCGAGCACGTCCTTCGACGTCGTCATCTCGAGCCCGCCCTCGACCGACATGGACGAGTTGTAGTTCGCGCCCTCGACCGGCTCGTGAAGCACGAAGCCGCGCTCGGTCTGCACTGGGCCGCCGAAGTACACGGGAATGTGCAGCAGCGGCTCGATGTCGAGTTTCAGGTCGATGCGATTGAACAGCGATTCGAGGTCGATGTCGGTGGGACGATTGATGACGAGGCCGAGCGCACCGCGCTCGCTGTGATCGCAAAGATAGACCACCGTTCCCGAAAACGTCGGATCCGCCATGTTCGGCATGGCGATCAGGAACTGGTTGGTGAGATTGATGCGATCGGAAGGCTTTGACATGGTTTGAATTTTAGCAAAGACGCCGCGACCTGACCGGGCCGCGATCAACAAGCAACGCCGCGCGACGCTGGCAACGACGCACGCGGATCACACGGCACTCTAACACGCGCGCGGGCGCTGTCGGCAGCGTGTTGCCGGCCCGCGCGGCAAGGGCTGCTGTGGTGTACGCGCCCCGTTGCGCGTCAGATCCGGCCGAGCGCCGTGCCGAGCGCCTCGGACGCCGCCGTGAGGTCCGGCGGCGCGACCCCCGCGGCAATCTTCAGCAGCGCGGCACGCAGCATGTCGGACGCGCGACCGTGCGCATCGCGTCCGCCGTCGGCGAGCGGCACGCCGTGCGCGGCACGGCGCCACGCCAGTCCTAGCGTATCGGCCAGCAGCGCCGCGTGACCGAGCCCGAGCGCGCACGCGGCCGTACCGACCCGATAGGCGGCCGCGGATGCGCGCCATGCGGCCCCCGCATCGGCCGCGGCCGGATCGATCGCGAGTTCGGCCATCGACGCATCGGCCGTCTGCAGGAAATCCTCATATGCATGCGCGTTGACGGTCACGACCCCGAGCATGCGGGTGGGCGCCGCCGCGACCGCGTCATGCTCGGCCCGCGCGGCGCCGGCCTCCCACAGCGCCTCGGACGCGGGCGTGCCGGCGACGTGCCAGTCCACGGTCAGGCCATAGTCGTGCAGTACGTCGACGAGCGCGACATCCTCGGCGGCCGCGCCGAACAGCGCGAAATCGCGCCATAGCAGTGCGACCGTTTCGCGCACGAGTGCCGGTGGCGCATGGCGCCTGCCCTGCACGTGCTCGCCGAGCAGCAGGTTGGTCCGGGCGAGGAAACGTTTCAGTTCGGGCGCGGCGCTGGCACGCAGCGCGCGCAGGCACGCGGCGGCGAGCCGCCAGAAGTCGTACGGGCCATCGGCAGCCAGCGCGGTCAGGGTCGTATCGAGTTCGTCGAGTGCCGCGTCCGGCGTGCCATTCGGCGCGCGCAGCACGCCGAGCAGCGCCTGTTCGTAGCGGGCCCGGGCCCGGCTTGCGAACGCGCAGGGCAACGCACGCAGCGTCGCCGGCGGCATTGCGCGCCCGACGAGTGCCAGCACGTCGAGCGACACGCTCGCATGCAGATCGGCCGCGCTTTGGGCGCGCAGCGTACGAAAATGGTCGAACAGAAGCGGCGAACAGGCCAGCTCGCGCAGATTGTGACGCCCGATCGCCGCGCGGAAATCGCGCAACGCGATGCGCCAGGCGGCGGAACCCGGTTCGGCGGCGACGAGCGGCGCCGTGGCGGCCAGTTGCCCGGCGAAACGGGCGGCCGGCAGCCAGCCGGCCTCCGCCAGTACGGCGGCGGCGGCCGACAGCGGCGCGGCCGCGTCGTCGCGACGCTCGAATGCGTCGACGGCCGCCGCGAGCCACGCATCGGCCGCGCGCACGGCCCCGCCGCGCGGGTTGGGCAGTGCGTCAGGGTGGGAAACGTTCGCCGGATCGGACGTCATGGACACGCGCGCCTGTCATCGTCAAGTCGCTCGCGCCGGCCGCGGCGCACAAGCGCCGGGCAACCGCGAGGCCGGAGCGGTGTGTCCGTGGGCCAAGGGTCCGGTCAGATCTGGACCATCTCGAAGTCTTCCTTGCGAGCGCCGCATTCGGGGCACGTCCAGTTGATCGGGACGTCTTCCCAGCGCGTGCCCGGGGCGATGCCCTCTTCGGGCAGCCCGGCTTCTTCGTCATAAATCCAGCCACAAATCAGGCACATCCAGCTCTTGTATTCCATCTTAAGCCGCGTCGGGAAAGTCGGTAAATTCGGGAGCCATGATGGTACCGTGTCGGGGCCGGACTGCCTAGCAATCGCACTGGAGTGCGGCAACTACGTTGCGCTGCGCTAAAAAATCCGTCGTGCGGGCCGGATTCCGCCGCATAATGGCTGGAAAGTGCGGCCTGCCGGGCAACACAGGGCCAAACCGCCCACTTCGCCTCGCCGTCCGCAGCTCCGTCGCTTCCCCGTTTTTTTCTTGCCCCATTTTTACATGTCCAGCAACGCCCCTCCGATCGTCCTCACCTTCGGCCTGTCCGATCCCACCGGCGGCTCCGGCCTCCAAGCCGATCTGATGACCCTGGCGAGCATGGGCTGTCACGGCGTGTCCGTCCTGACGGGCTATACCGTGCGCGACTCGGCCGCCTGCGACGAAGTGACCGGCCTCGATCCCGATGTCGTCGTCGCCCAGGCGCGCATGCTGCTCGAGGACATGCCGGTCGCCGCGTTCAAGATCGGCGCGGCGACGCGCGCGGAAGTCGTGAGCGCGATCGCCGAAGTGGTCGCCGACTACGACGGCGTGCCGCTCGTGCTCGCACCGGATTTCACGCTCGACGACGAGCACGTGCTCGCCGCCGACGACCTGCGCGAATCGATCGCCGACCTGCTCGCGCCGCAGACGACGCTGCTGGTTGCCGACCACGCGACGCTGATCGCGCTCGCGCAGCCGGACGGCGACGCCGAGGCGCCGAATCTCGACGCGGCCGTGTCGCACCTGCTGTCACAGGGCTGCGAGTACATCCTGTCGTCGGAGACGGGCTCGCACCGGCTCGTCAACACGCTGTACGGCGAGGAAGGCCAGCTCCGCGAAGACATGTGGGATCGCTCGCCGCACCGGCTGATGGGTATCACCGACACACTCGGCGCGGCGATCGCGGCACTGCTCGCGAACGGCCAGGAGCCACCCGAAGCGGTGCGCGAAGCGCAGGAATACCTGTACCAGGCGGTGCGCGACGCGTTCCGGCCCGGCATGGGCGCGCACCTGCCCGACCGGTTCTTCTGGGCGCGCAGCAACGATGATGCGGACACGCCGCCGGCCGTGAAGGCCGATCCGGTACCGAGAACGTCGCACAGGCATTGACGCCCGCACGGCGGCCCTTCGCCGCCGTGGCGTGCCATTGCTTCGGGGCGGCATGTCCGCTCTTTTTCACGCGTGCATAAAAAAAGACCCGCATCGCTGCGGGTCTTTTCTTTTGGCTGGAACGCGCATCGCTGCGCGCTCCGGACACCATCGACCGAAGTCGATTACATGTCCATGCCCATGCCGCCCATGCCGCCCGGCATGCCGCCCGGCATCGGTGCGTCTTCCTTCGGCAGTTCTGCGACAGCAGCGTCCGTCGTCAGCAGCAGGCCTGCAACCGAAGCTGCGTTCTGCAGTGCGGTACGCGTGACCTTGGTCGGATCGACGACGCCGGCTTCAACCATGTCGACGTACTCGCCCGTTGCTGCGTTGTAGCCGTAGTTGCCCGTGCCTGCAGCCACTGCCGCCACAACAACGCTCGCTTCTTCGCCGCCGTTCGTGACGATCTGGCGCAGCGGCTCTTCCATTGCGCGCAGCACGATCTTGATGCCGGCGTTTTGGTCAGCGTTCGCGCCGGTCAGGGCTGCGATCGCGGTGCGAGCGCGGATCAGCGCAACGCCGCCACCTGCCACGATGCCTTCTTCCACAGCTGCGCGCGTTGCGTGCAGTGCGTCTTCGACACGTGCCTTCTTTTCCTTCATTTCGACTTCGGTCGCAGCACCGACCTTGATCACTGCCACGCCGCCGGCCAGCTTGGCCACGCGCTCTTGCAGCTTTTCACGGTCGTAGTCCGACGTCGCTTCTTCGATTTGCGTGCGAACTTGCTTGACGCGCGCTTCGATGTTCACGGCTTCGCCTGCGCCGTCGATGATCGTCGTGTTTTCCTTGCCCACTTCGATACGCTTCGCCTGGCCCAGTTCTGCCAGCGTTGCCTTCTCGAGCGTCAGGCCGGTTTCTTCCGCGACGACTTGACCGCCGGTCAGGATCGCGATGTCTTCCAGCATCGCCTTGCGACGATCGCCGAAGCCCGGCGCCTTAACCGCAACGGTCTTCAGGATGCCGCGGATGTTGTTGACGACCAGCGTTGCGAGCGCTTCGCCTTCGACGTCTTCAGCGATGATCAGCAGCGGACGGCCAGCCTTCGCGACTTGCTCGAGCACCGGCAGCAGATCACGGATGTTCGACACCTTCTTGTCGTGCAGCAGCACGAACGGGTTGTCGAGGACGGCGACTTGCTTGTCCGGGTTGTTGATGAAGTACGGCGACAGGTAGCCGCGGTCGAACTGCATGCCTTCGACGACGTCGAGTTCGTCGGCGAGCGACTTGCCGTCTTCGACGGTGATCACGCCTTCCTTGCCGACCTTGTCCATCGCTTCAGCGATGCGATCGCCGATCGACGTGTCGCTGTTCGCCGAGATCGAGCCGACCTGTGCGATTTCCTTGTTCGTCGTGCACGGCTTGCTGATCTTCTTCAGCTCTTCGACAGCCGCTGCGACTGCCTTGTCGATGCCGCGCTTCAGGTCCATCGGGTTCATGCCCGATGCGACGTACTTCATGCCTTCGCGGACGATCGATTGCGCGAGGACGGTTGCCGTCGTCGTGCCGTCGCCGGCGTTGTCGCTGGTCTTGGAAGCCACTTCCTTGACCATTTGCGCGCCCATGTTCTGGAGCTTGTCCTTCAGTTCGATTTCCTTCGCGACCGACACACCGTCCTTGGTGACCGTCGGGCCGCCGAAGCTGCGCTCGAGCACGACGTTACGGCCCTTCGGACCCAGCGTGACCTTGACTGCGTTGGCGAGAATGTTCACGCCTTCGACCATCTTCGAACGGGCGGAATCGCCGAATACGACGTCTTTAGCTGCCATCTTCTAACTCCTTGAATTCTTGGGAATATGTACCGTCAGTGGACGCTTACTTCGCGTTGACCACGGCCATGATGTCTTCTTCGCGCATGACCAGCAGTTCCTGGCCGTCGACCTTCACGGTCTGACCAGCGTACTTGCCGAACAGCACGCGATCGCCGACCTTCACGTCGAGCGCGATCGGCGCGCCCTTGTCGTCACGCTTGCCCGGGCCGACCGCGAGGATCTCGCCTTGATCCGGCTTTTCAGCTGCAGCTTCGGGGATCACGATGCCCGAGGCGGTCTTGGTTTCTTGATCCAGGCGCTTGACGATCACGCGATCGTGCAAAGGACGAAGGTTCATATTCACTCCTCTCTTGAATGAGATTGAAGAACGCTTAGGGAATCTGCCCGGCGGATCGCCCGGCAGAGAATTGTTAGCACTCTCGTGCAGCGAGTGCTAATTATATGGACGGGTTTTGACAAATTCAAGAAGGGGAGCCGGAGGTTTTTTCGCCCGGGGCGAGACGGCGAAAAAACGGGGGCAAAACTTGAAAAAACCTTTTGAAACAATCAAGTAGACATCAATCCCGCGCTCCGGAAGCGAGCACGATGCGGGATATCCCTGCCATCGCACCGATTTGACACGGGGTAAGCACTGAGTTCCCGCGGTCGTCCGGCATCGCATGAAAAAAACTGCCCGGGCGCCGACGGGGCCACATTTCCGGCACCGGACCGTCACGTGTCGGGACAGCCCGCGACCGGCTGGAACGTCCGGCCGTCGGTCTCGACCGCCGCGCCGAGCAGCCGCGCGAGCCCTTTCGCGCCTTCACGCATCACGACGTCGTGGTTCCAGATGAACAGCGGGCGCGCAACCGGCTCCAGCCAGTTCATCCAGCGCTCGCGCGTACGGATGTGCCAGTCGTAGCGCACGACGGTACGCGTGCCGTCGTCCGCGAACGACCAGCGGCCATCGCCTTCGATCGCGCCGCTCGCGCGGCCTTCGAGCACATGCGGCCGCTCGACGCGCAGCACGCGCATGTCGAAGGTCAGCTGGTACGGCAACGCACCTTTCCACGTGTATCGCTGCAGCGCGCCGACGCCGCGCACGTCGCCGCACTCGATCTCGACGGTCCGTACCGCGCCCTTCCACCAGTCGGGCCAGCGGTCGACCTGGTAGATTGCATCCCAGACCGCCGCGAGCGGCGCGTCCACGCGCCACGTCGTCGAAAACCGGTATTCCGCCATGCAGCCTCCGGCACGTGTCGGGATCAGGGATCTGGGATCAGGGCGCGAAAAAGCGAGCGGGAAACGCGACGTCGATCTCGACGTCGTCGAGTGTCACCGTTTCGAGCGGGTCGCCGTCGCCGTCTGCGAAGCTGACGACCTTCAGCGGAAAGCCGTCCTCGGTGTCCAGCCACAGCCGGTAGCGATGCACGCCGCCGACCACGTGCGCGGGCGCGCCCGTCACCGACACGCGCAGCGTGGCCCGGCCGCCGACGGTTTCCTCGCCTTCCGTCACCGTCGCACCGCCCTGCTGCAGCGCATGCACGTTGCGCAGCAGCGCGCCGACGTCCGACCGGTCGACGCGATGGCCGCTGCGGTCGCGCACGAGCGGATTGGACGGCGACAGCGTCAGCGCGGGCGGCGCATGCTCGCCGAACGGACGCAGCCGGACCTTGCCGTCGCCGGGATCGTACGCGAGCACCGCGCCGTGATGGGGCGACACGAAGTCCATCCGGACGAAACCGGGTTTCAGGTACGCATAATGGAATTCGGCGTGCTCGCCGCTGCGCGCCGACGAGCGGATCGTCGCGCGGTACGAGCGGACCTGATCGAAATGCGCCTGCGCGACGCTCACGGGGTCGGCTGTCATGCTCACTCCTATCAGGCTCGCGGCCAGCCATGCTGCGATCATGGCGCCGCCTCGACGTCGAGCACGCCTTCCATGCCGCGCTCGCGATGGCTGCGCAGGAACAGCAGCCGATGCGTGCAATAGTAGGCGAAGCGACCAGGCTCCGTCGGCGTGAAGCGCAAGATGCGCGGCGTCGTGCCCAGTTCGGTGTGCACCGCGATGCCGGCCTGCGGCGCAGCGATCTCGAAACTGTGCGGCACGACACCCGGTTCGGCCGATACCGTCAGTTCGACCGGCACATGCGCGCGGACGATCACGTGGTTCGGACGAAAGAAATAGCTGCCGCCGACGATCGTCACCCGCTGCACGCCATCGGCATCGACCGGCACGCGCACCGGGGCGTCGCCGTCCGCCCGTGCAAGCCCGCCGCCCGCCGCGAGCACCGCCACTATCGTCGCCACCATCGCCGTCTTCGCGTTCATCCTCTGCTCCCTGCCGATGCCGCGTGCGTCACCCCTTCCATGCGTCGGTCGGCCCGCCGAGTGCGCCGCACGCGTCGATCGCGAGCTCGCGCAGGCGCCGTTCGTCGCCTCGGCCGGACAGCGCATAACCCATGCCGCGATCCGACCAGAAGTACGTGTAGCGGCCGTCGGCCGACATCGCCTGCGGTGTGAGGCGCCGCGCGTCATAGGCCGTCATGTACAGCGTCACGCGCGCGCCGTCCGCACGCTGGTACATCAGCTGTGCGGCCGGCCCCGCGTCGCCCGGCAGCAGCCGGCCGCCCAGCAGCGCATAGCCGTATTCGTCGAGCGACGGTGCGCGCACGGGCCGGCCGAGACGCGCGGACAGCCACCCGGCCAGGCGCGCCGGGTCGCGGGCGTCGATTTCGACCGGGTGTTCACGATCGGCCGCGTACACCGCATACGCGACATCCGCGCGCGCGGCGAACGCCGGTTCGACGCCGAATGCCGTCCAGCCCGCGTGCAGCGCGATGCCGAGCACCAGCCCGGCCGCCAGCCCCGCGAACGCGTACGCGACCATGCGCCGGCGCGACGCGCGCCGCTGCACGAACAATGCCGGTGCGGCGGCCGGCAGCGGGAACAGCGCGCGCAACGCGTCGCGCTGCGCACCGTAATGCGCGAACCGGTCGGCTTCCCGCGGATCGGACTGCAGCCGCTCGAGCACCTCGCGGCGCTCCTGTCCGGACAACTCGCCGTCGAGCAGCGCCGACAGCAGCTGGGCCGACGCAGCGTCGTCCCGATCGTTCGAAGGTTTGCGCGGATCGTCGTCCATCATCTCTTCCCGATCACCCGTAACGCGGCCGTGCCGTGCGCCGGCGGTTCGCCGGACAGCAACGTACGCATCTGTTCACGCGCCCGCGACAGCCGCGACATCACCGTCCCCACCGGCACGCCGAGCACCTGCGCGGCGTCGCGGTAGCTCAACTCCTCGAGCGCGACCAGCAGCAGCACCTCACGCTGCTCGACGGGCAGCCGGTACAGCGCGCGCTGCACGTCGCGCAGCATCAGGCCGCCGATCTCGTCGGCCGGCGCAGCCATCGTCTGCCACGGCGCGGTCGCGTCGTCGACCGCGATCTCGCGCCGCGCGCGCAACTGGTCGATGAAGCGGTGGCGCAGCAGCGTCAGCAGCCATGCGCGCAGATTGCCGCCGTCGCGCGGCGGCCGGTTCAGCGCGCGCTCGAGCGTGTCCTGCACGAGATCGTCCGCCCAGGCCCGATCGCCCGTCAGCGCACGCGCGTACCGCGTGAGATGCGGCAGCCATACCAGCAGGTCCGATTCGTAGCTCATCCGGATGCCTTGCGCGTCGCCGCGCCGTCAGCCCCTCGGTCCGTCCGTCAGTTCTCAGGGACGCGCGACGTGCCACATGCCGCCGATTCCGTCGCCGCCCGCGTCGCCGGCCTTGTGGTCCATTTTCCAGCGATACAGCGGGCGCCCGCGGTACGCCCATTGCTTCTTGCCGTCGTCGCGCGCGACGAGGCTCAGCGCGCCCGACGGCTTGTCGTATTCGTCGGCGAGCGCCGGCGGCCAGTTGGCCGCGCAGGTGCCGCTGCACGTGCTCTTGCCCGGCGCGTCGTGATCGAACACGTACAGCGTCATGTGATCTTCGTCGACCAGTTTCCCGTCGCCGGCCTGCGGCGGCTCGGCGGCCGCGGGCCGCGCGATCGCGGCCGTCAGCGCGATGGCGAACAGCATCGTCTTCATTTCCGTCTCCTTGGCATGGCGTTGCGGCACGGCACCGCCGGACGGGGGTCGACTTCGTCATGACCATTATCCCGCCGTCCGGTTACGCCGCGACTCGGTATGTAAACGGACGGACGCGGCCGGTTATTCCATGCCGCCCCACAATAGGCGGCGGCAACCGCGCACGCCCATGCCTCCGACGAAGCCGATCGGGAACCCAAAAGAAAACGCGGCATGACATTGCTGTCATGCCGCGTTGCGCGACCTGTTGCGCGCGGCAGGCGATGGATCGCCGCCGCGCGTTCCGGCCGGTTACTTCGGCAGGGCGCCCGTCACCGCCTGGAGCAGCGTCGACACCGGTGCGAGCGGGTTGTTCGCCGAGCTGCTGCCCGAGTGCGGCGTGACCGACAGGCCCGGCGCGGAACCCAGCGCCGGGCCGACCGCATTGACGATCGTCGCCGTGCTGCCCGCCGCGCCCGAACCGAGCAGGCTGCCGCCCGCGCCCGACAGCGTGTTGACGACCTGGTTCACGACGCCCTGTACCGGCGCCAGCGGGTTCGTGCCGCCGAGGTTGCCCAGCGCGCCCGTCATCGAGTTCACGGCGCCCGTCAGCGCGCCGGCCGGATTGCTGCCGCCAAGCGTACCGACCACCTGGTTCAGGACGCCTTGCACCGGCGCCAGCGGGTTCGAGCCGCCGAGGTTGCCCAGGGCGCCCGTCACCGAGCTGACCGCATTGCTCAGTGCGCCGGCCGGATTGCTGCTGCCTAGCGTGTTGACGACCTGGTTCACGACGCCCTGCACCGGGGCGAGCGGGTTCGTGCCGCCGAGATTGCCGAGTGCACCCGTGACCGAACCGAGGGCACCGGTCAGCACGCCAGCCGCGTTGCCGCCCGTCGGCAGCGCGTTCTGCAGGCCGCTGACGAGGTTCGTGATCGGCGCGATCGGGCTGCCGCCGCCAGCGCCCGACAGCGTGCCGACGACCTGGTTCACGACGCCCTGTACCGGAGCGAGCGGGTTCGTGCCGCCGAGATTGCCGAGCGCACCCGTCATCGAATTCACCGCGTTCGTCAGTGCACTGGCCGGGTCGCCGTTGCCGAGCGTGCCGGCGAGTTGCGTAACGACGCCTTGCACCGGCGCCAGCGTGCTCGACGCGCCACCGATGTTGCCGAGCGTACCCGTGATCGGGTTGACCGCGTTGCCCAGTGCGCCGGCCGGATTGCCGCTGCCCAGCGTGCCCGTGACCTGGTCGACGATGTTCTGGATCGGCGTCAGCGGGTTCGCACCGCCGACGTTGCCCAGTGCGCCCGTTACCGTGCCGAGCGCGCCGGTGCGCGTACCTGCCGGGTTGCCACCACCGAGCGCACCCGTCACTTGATTCACCACGCCTTGCACCGGCGCCAGCGGCGTCACCGAGCCGCCACCGCCGCCGCCGAGCGCGCCCGTCAGCGCATTCGCCGCGCCCGACAACGCCTGCGCCGGATTACCCGGCAACGTCTGAATCTCGCCCGACCCGCCCGCCGCCACGGTGACCGAACCCAGCGGCGACGTGCCGGTCACGGCCAGCCCGATCGATACGCTGTTCGTCGGCGGATTCACGATCACTTGCGGAATCGGCAGCGTGTCGAGCGGCCCCGCGATTGCCGAACCGGAAGCCAGTACCCCGAATACCGTCGCGACCGACAGCGCCACACCCGTCAATTTATGATTTTTTCCCATCGTCACCCCATCTCGGTTGGCACTACGTTGATAAAGCATGGGGACGGACTGCACGAAGCGCGCCACCTCGATAAACGGATCCATTCTTTGGCTTATTGCAAGCCAATAACGTTTTTTATATGGGTTATCGGTAAAAAAACGAGTCGCGACGCGCCAATCTTCCGATGAAAAAGGCGTAGGGAGCGCGGATGTAACGTAACGTTTGTGAGGCTCAAAGTAACGTGTTCCGGTACATTTCTGCTCACATCGGAACGGGCCGTTACGAAGCGACGCCGGATTACTCTGACGGCCTGCCTATTTCGCATTGCATTCCCATGGAAATGCATTGATAAATCGCGTTTTTTCTTATTTTCTTAATTGCGATTTATTTCCGATCAATTACGCAGATAATTTCCGGCCGATCGGTTTTTCGACAATTCGAACAGGCAAATGAAAAACCGTGACGGCCGCACGCGCGGCAGCCGTCGTGCCGCGATGGGCTCAGCCGAAGCGCGCGGGCCGGTACGGATGGGGATCGATATAGGTCGGCGCGCCCGTCATCATCTCGGCGAGCAGACGCCCGGTCGCGGGGCCGAGCGTGAGTCCGTGGTGGCAATGGCCGAACGCGAACCACAGATGACGATGGCGCGGCGCAGGCCCGATCACCGGTCGCATGTCGGGCGTGCACGGCCGCATCCCGAGCCACGGCGCCGGATCGAGCCGTTCGCCGATACCGAACGCGTCGCGCGCCAGCGGCTCGGCGCGCGCGAGCTGCACGCCCGTCGGCGGCGCACCGCGCAACGCGATCTCGACGCCGGTGGTGAGCCGTAGGCGGCCACCCTCCATCGGCGCGACGACGAAGCCCTCCTCGGTATCGCACACGGGCACGTTCAGTGGCGCGCGGGTCGGCCGGTAATGCATGTGATAGCCGCGCTTCACGCGCAGCGGAATCCGGTAGCCGAGCGGCGCGAACACGTGATCGGACCAGGGCCCGAGCGCGACCACGGCCGACCGGGCCGAAATCGGCCCGTGTTCGGTATCGACCTGCCAGCCGTCGCGCACCTGCGCGAGCGTCGTCGCGTCGCCGCGCACGAACGTGCCGCCGTCGCGCTCGAACAGCCGCGCGTACGCCTTCGTGAGGCCGCCGGGACTCGACACGGTCTTCGGGTCCTGCCAGTGGAATGCGCCGCAGAATGCGTCGCCGATGCCGGGCTCGCGCTCGCGCAACGCGCGCGCATCGAGCACACTCATCCGCAGCCCGTGCGCGTCGGCCACCCGCTGCTGCGCGCGCGTTTCCGCATCGAACAGCGCGGGCGAACGGAACGCCTCGAGCCACCCGCCGTCATGCACGAGCGGCTGCGCGTCGGTGCGCGCGAGCAGCGCGTCGTGCTCGACGACGCTCGCCGCGACGAGCGGCAGCATGTCACGCGCGGCCGCCGCGAGCCGCTGCGGCGACGATTCGCGCCAGAAGCGCGCGAGCCAGCCCGCGTATGCGGGCAGCGCCTTGTAGTCCCAATAGAGATCGACCGAGCGGTTGCGCGCATAGCGCAGCAGCGTGTCGAGCCGGCGCGGGAACGCGTACGGCACGACCGACGAGCGCTCGATCAGCCCGGCATTGCCGTGGCTCGTTTCCTCGCCGGGCGCGCGCCGGTCGACGAGCGCGACGCGCAACCCGCGATCCTGCAGATGCAGCGCCGACGACACGCCGACGATGCCGGCCCCCAGAACGATGACGTCGAAATCCATGCTTCCCCGTACTGCGTCGAGATTCGGTGCGACGCGCGCCGGCACCGCGGCCGGCGCGCGGCCAGGCTTACTTCGCGACGATGTCGCGCTTGAAGTACTTCTGCGACAGCGCGCTCAGCGTGCCGTCCTTCTTCAGCGCGTCGAGCGCGCCGACGATCTTCGCCTGCAGCGCCTTGTCGCCCTTGCGCATCCCGAAGCCGGTGCCTTCGCCGAGCGTCGCGGGATCCTTCAGCGGCTCGCCGACGATCTGGTAGTCGCGGCCGGCCGGCTTGTCGAGGAAACCGTCCTGGGCGGTCTGCGCTTCCTGCACGGCCGCGTCGAGACGACCGGCGACGAGATCCGCGTAGATCTGGTCCTGGTCCTGATACGACACGACGTCCACGCCCGCATTCGCCCAGTGCGCCTTCAGGAAATCCTCCTGCGACGAGCCCTGCAGCACGCCGACGTGCTTGCCGCGCAGGCTCGCGGCATCGGGCCGCAGCGGCGAGCCGCGGTGCGCGACCATCACGATCGGCACCACGTAGATGGCCGGCGTGAAGTCGATGCTCTGCTTGCGCTTCGCGGTGATGTTCATCGCCGAATTGATCGCGTCGAACTTGCGCGCCTGCAGCGCCGGGATCAGCCCGTCGAACGCATTCTCGACCCACACGCATTTCATGTTCAGCTTCGCGCAGACCGCATTGCCGACGTCGACGTCGAAGCCCTGCAACTGGCCGGCCGGCGTCTTGCTCTCGAACGGCGGATAGGCGGCTTCGATCCCGAAGCGCAGCGTGGTCTGTTCCGCGTGGGCCGTGACGGCCGCGCACGCAAGCGCCGCGACGGCGCAGAGGGAAAGCTTCCAGTTCATGACGGATGTCCTTCGATTCCGGATTGAGGCGATGAAGACCGGTCGTGCGACGCCGTTGCCGGGCGCCGGATCGGCATGCGATGCAGCCGGCCGCCATGCGGCGACACGCTGTGTCTGCACGCGAAATATAGACTCTTAGTCTACTATAGACTATAGGGGATACGATAATCGTAGCGCGGTCGCCCCCTGCCGGAATTCTGTCGATCGCGCCAAACACCTTTGATTTGTCGATGTTTTTTCTGCTACAGGCGACGTGATCGAGTCACGAAAAGAAAAATCTACCCGAGTTTCTTTGTCTATATTAGACTTTTAGTCCATTATTAACACCGCCGGACGCCCTCTTTCGAGACAGTCCTGTCCGGCCCCGACCGGAGAAGTCCCATGACGCAACCCGCCCCGACCCCGCCGCTGACCGTCGACGAAGCCGCGGTGCGCGCGGCACTGCCGTCGCTCGACGTGCTCGGCGCGCTGCGTCGCATGTTCGCGTCGCTTGCGTCGGCCCGCGCGGTGCAGCCGCCGCAAACCCTCACGCTGTTCCCCGAACAGGCCGGCGATTTCATCACGTATCTCGGCGCGCTCGCCGACGAGCAGGTGTTCGGCGCGAAGCTGTCGCCGTACGTCGTGACGGGCGGCAAGCCGATCGTCACCGCGTGGACCGCGCTGATGTCGATGCGCACCGGCCAGCCGCTGATGTGGTGCGACGCAGGGCTGCTGACGGTCGAGCGCACGGCCGGCACGACGGCGCTCGCGGTCGACTGCCTCGCGCCGCGCGACGCGCGCCGGCTCGCCGTGATCGGCACGGGCGCGGTCGGCCTCGCACATCTGCGCCACACCGCGGCACTGCGCGACTGGGCGTCGATCAGCGTCCATTCGCCCGCGCTCGCCGGCGACCCGGCACTGCAGGCGACGCTCGCGCAGATCGACCCGCGCGCGCGCCCGGCCGCCAGTGTCGAGGCGTGCGTGCGCGATGCGGACGTCGTGATGCTGTGTACGTCGTCGGGCACGCCGGTGCTCGCCGACGGCATGCTCACCCGCCCCGCGCTCGTCACGTCGATCAGCACCAACGTCGCGCGCGCGCACGAAATCCCACCCGCGTGGCTGCCCGACATGGACGTGTACTGCGACTACCGCCACACGACGCCCGCGAGCGCGGGCGAGATGCAGATCGCGGCGGCCGGGCACGGCTGGACGCCCGAGCGGATCGTCGGCGACCTGCCCGCGCTCGTCGCCGGGACCTGCGCGGCGCCGTCGCGCACGCGGCATGCGTTCTTCCGCTCGATCGGCCTCGGCCTCGAGGACATCGCGATCGCGCACGCGCTGTACACGCATCTGACGCGCGCATGAGCAGCACGCGCACGCGGGGCCGATACAATGGCGCAACCGCCGCGGCGGCAGCGCGCGGGCGCACGGACGGGCCGGTCAACGGTACGCCGGCGCGCCGCGCCGACGCGCTGCCCGGCCCCCGCTCACCCGAGATGGCGATTCCGATGCGCAAGAAGCAATCCCCCGTCAAAGACCTGCTGCTCACCCGCTATGCACCGATCGCCGACGGCATCGCGGCGCTGTTCTTCCCGTACGCGGAAGTCGTGATCCACGACCTGCACGACCAGACCGTGCTGTACCTCGCGAACAACCTGTCGAAGCGCGAGGTCGGTGACGACTCGGCGCTCGAGGAAATCGATCATTCGGCGCGCGAGCGCGTGATCGGCCCCTACGAGAAGCTGAACTGGGACGGCCGGCGGATGCGCTGCGTGAGCAACGTGCTGTTCGACGACGAAGGCCGCCCGGCCGGGATGATGTGCATCAACTTCAACATCGCGGTGTTCGACGACGTCCGCGCGACGCTCGATGTGTTCATCAAGGGCGCGGGCATCGTCGCGCAACCCGACGAGCTGTTCCGCGACGACTGGCAGGAGCGCATCAACACGTTCCTGCACGGCTGGCTGCGCGAACGGCAGGTCGGCCTGAACGGCCTCACGCGCGAGCATCGGCGCGAACTCGTCGAGGCGCTGCATGCGGAAGGCGCGTTCCGCGGCAAGAGCGCCGCGAACTATGTCGCGAACGTGCTCGGGATGGGGCGCGCGACCGTCTACAAGCATCTGAAACATCTGAAGGAAACGCAGGGCGACGCGTAGGCGGCGCGCTCCAGGGGCGGGGGCGCCGGACATGCCGCTGTCGTCGGCATCGGCAATCGCTACCGGTACGCGGCGTCCGTGTCTATGCTTCGTGATACGTCGAAGGCCGGCCCGTTCCGCACGGGAACGACCATGACGAAGCGTCGAAGCACAAAATGATATAGTCCCGGTTACATTTATTTGCCGCCCCGGACCGCCCATGACGACCACCCCTGCCCCGACTGCCCGCCCGACCCTGACCGTCGAAATCTGGTCCGACCTGATCTGCCCGTGGTGCTGGATCGGCAAGCGCCGCTTCGACGAGGCACTCGCCGCGTTCGCGCATGCCGAGCACGTCGACGTCGCGCTGCGCGCGTACCGGCTGATGCCGGGTCAACCGGTCGAGCCGGTCGAGGCGATGCTCGCCGGCAAGTACCGGATGTCGTCCGCTCAGGTCGACCAGATGCTGCGCCAGGTGACCGACGCGGCCGCGAGCGTCGGGCTCCGCTACGACCTGCCCGGCACATTCGTCGGCGACACGCTCGACGGTCACCGGCTCGTGAAACTCGCGGAAGCGACCGGCCGTGCGCATGCGCTGACCGAACGCCTGTACCGCGCGTATTTCTGCGAGCACGGCTCGCTGTTCGACCACGCGGCGCTGATCGATTTCGCGGTCGAAGCGGGGCTCGAGCGCTCGGCCGTCGAAGCCGTGCTGCGCAGCGGCGCATATCGCGACGAAGTCGAGGCCGACATTGCGCGTGCCGCGCAGATCGGCGGACGCGGCGTGCCGCTGTTCGTGTTCGGCGGCCGCTACGCGGTGTCGGGCGCGCAGCCGGCCGACGTGTTCGCGCAGGCGCTCGAGCAGGCGTGGCGCGACGGCGCGATCGTCGAATTCGCCGGCGACGACGCGGCCGCGTGCGGCCCCGACGGCTGCGAACTGCCGCCGCGCGGCTAAACGCGCCGCCGCTACGCGTCGCTCCTGCCACAAACCGACAGGAAGCACGCGCGAACGATGTCTACAATGCAACCTTTCAAAGGCTATCGGAAGGCTGCAGGCCCATGACCCACGGGATTCACGGCGAAAGGCGCTGGTACGCGCTGATCGTCCTCTGCCTCGGCGTGCTGATGATCGTGCTCGACAGCACGATCGTGAACGTTGCGCTGCCGTCGATCAGCACCGACCTCCATTTCACCGAGACGGCCCTTGTATGGGTCGTCAACGCATACCTGCTCACGTTCGGCGGTTGCCTGCTGCTCGGCGGCCGCCTCGGCGACCTGTACGGCCAGCGGCGCATGTTCCTCGCGGGCCTCGTCGTGTTCACGCTCGCGTCGCTCGCCTGCGGCCTCGCGCAAGCGCAGGCGATGCTGATCGCCGCGCGCGCGGTGCAGGGCTTCGGCGGCGCAATCGTGTCGGCCGTGTCGCTGTCGCTGATCATGAATCTCTTTACCGAACCGGGCGAACGGGCGCGCGCGATGGGCGTCTACGGCTTCGTCTGCGCGGGCGGCGGCAGCATCGGCGTGCTGCTCGGCGGGCTCCTGACGAGCACGCTGTCCTGGCACTGGATCTTCCTCGTCAACCTGCCGATCGGCATCGCCGTCTACGCGATGTGCGTCGCGCTGCTGCCGCGCATGCGCGCGCCGGCCGGCGCCGCGCGGCTCGATGTCGCGGGCGCGATCACCGTGACCGCGTCGCTGATGCTCGCGGTCTACGGGATCGTCGGCGGCAACGAGGCCGGCTGGCTGTCGACGCAGACGGTCGTGCTGATCGGCGCGGCCGCCGTGCTGCTCGCGCTGTTCGTCGCGATCGAGGCGCGCGTCGCGCATCCGCTGATGCCGCTCACGCTGTTCGCCGCGCGCAACGTCGCGCTCGCGAACGTGATCGGCGTGCTGTGGGCGGCCGCGATGTTCGCGTGGTTCTTCCTGTCCGCGCTCTACATGCAGCGCGTGCTCGGCTACGGGCCGCTGCAGGTCGGGCTCGCGTTCCTGCCGGCGAACCTGATCATGGCGGCGTTCTCGCTCGGGCTGTCGGCGCGGATCGTGATGCGCTTCGGGATCCGCGGCCCGATCGCGGCCGGCCTGCTGATCGCCGCATGCGGCCTCGCGCTGTTTTCGCGCGCGCCGGCGGACGGCAGCTTCGTCTGGCACGTGCTGCCCGGCATGACGCTGCTCGGCATCGGTGCGGGCGTCGCGTTCAACCCGGTGCTGCTCGCCGCGATGAGCGACGTCGATCCGGCCGATTCGGGGCTCGCGTCGGGCATCGTCAACACCGCGTTCATGATGGGCGGCGCACTCGGTCTCGCCGTGCTCGCGAGCCTCGCGGCCGCGCGCACCGACGCGCTCGCGGCCGCCCGCGCGACGCCGCTCGACGCACTGAACGGCGGCTATCACGCCGCGTTCGCGGTCGGCGCGGCATTCGCGGCCGCGGCCGGGTTGCTCGGTCTCGCGCTGCGCATCCGCCGCCAGGACGCCGTTTCGGACGTCGGCCCCGCGATGCACTGACGGCCGTCCGGCCTGAACCGGGGCGCGTGCCGGCCCCCTTTTCCGCGCCGATCCGGCGCGCCCTGCCCGATCGCCAGGCATCGGCCGCATCGCCCGCCGAACGCCGGCGCGCCGCCCCGCCGGGCCCGGCGCCCGTTCAAACGACTGTTTCACCCGCCGCGAACACCCCCGTCCGGCAAGCCGTCCCGGTCGATTTTTAACGTAGTCGTACACCAACGCGCCACTTTTGCGACAATGGCGGACTTTGACCTGCGCGCCGCCGCCGAACGCCGCATAACCGCCTGCTTCCGATGTCGCTTCCCCATATCGATCTGCTGTACTCCCTGTCCGGCCTGTTCGTCGGCATTCTCGTCGGCCTGACGGGCGTCGGCGGCGGTTCGCTGATGACGCCGATCCTCGTGCTGCTGTTCGGCGTCCACCCCGCGACGGCGGTCGGCACCGACCTGCTGTACGCGGCCGCGACCAAGGCCACCGGCACGCTCGTCCACGGACTGAAAGGGTCGATCGACTGGCGCATCACCTGCCGGCTCGCAGCCGGCAGCGTCCCGGCCGCGGCCGTCACGTTGTGGGTGCTGCACACGCACGGGATGAATTCGCCCGGCACCGCGCGGATGATCCAGCTGGTGCTCGGCGTCGCGCTGCTGCTCACGTCGCTCGCGCTGATCTTCCGGCCGCAACTCACCGCGCTCGCCGCGCGCAACCCGCTTGCACCGAGCCCCGCTCGCACGCTGTGGTCGACCGTGCTGACCGGCGCCGTGCTCGGCGTGCTCGTGTCGATGACGTCGGTCGGCGCCGGCGCAATCGGCGTGACCGTGCTCCTGCTGCTGTATCCGACGCTCGCGACCAGCCGCATCGTCGGCTCCGACATCGCGCACGCGGTGCCGCTCACGCTCGTCGCGGGCATGGGCCACTGGCTGCTCGGCTCGGTCGACTGGTCGATGCTGCTGTCGCTGCTGCTCGGTTCGCTACCCGGCATCGTGCTCGGCAGCCTGCTGTCGGCGCGCGCGCCCGAGCGCCTGCTGCGCAACCTGCTCGCCGCGACGCTCGTCGCGGTCGGCGTACGGCTCGTGCTCGCGTAAGCCCGGTCGCGCCGCTCACGCCACCTGCCCTCGCCCTAGCTCCGGCCCAACCCAGCTCCGCCGCCATCGTCCGCGCACCGCACGCCGGCAGTTCGCCGCCCCGAACACCCTGAAAAAACAGCCCGACCGGCCTGCGCCGATCGGGCTGTCGTCCATACAGCGTGTAGTCCGCGTAGCTGCGGGCCTGCACCATGTACGCCGTCAGAGCGGCACGTCGATCGCGCCGGCGCCGGCCGCAATCGCGTTCGCACCGGGCGACGCCGAGATCGGCGGCAGGTTTGCGCCGGTCAGCGCGGGGGCGGCGCCCGGCGTGCCACCACGCGGCACCGTGCGGATCACCTGCGACGGCGGCAGCGCGGCACCGCTCTTCAGATGGCGCCACATCAGGTTCAGCGCCTGCAAGTTGTAGTAATGGACCGGCACGAAGCGCGTGTCGAAGCCCGCGACGGGCAGGAACGCGTCGAAGTGCTGCCCGTTCGTCACCTCGTAGAACACGAGCTGGCTGCGGCCGCCTTCGCTGATGCTGTTCTGCGCGACGTACGCGCGCGATGCGTGGTTCACCGGCACGAGCGCGTCGCTGCGGCCCTGCACGATGATCGCAGGCTTGCCCTGCAGGTTCGCGTTCACGCGCACGGCCTCGACGTTCGCCGGCATGTCGAGCAACCCGTTGGTCCACAGCTGGCGCAGGCACAGCGCGCCCGCGAAGCTCGCGTCGGGCGTCGCGAGCCGGTGATCGACGCCCGCGCCGGTGTTGAACACCAGATTGACGCCGGCCGTCGGCGGCACGCCGTTGCCAAGCCCGAACACGGCCGGCATCGGCGATGCGGCGGGCGGCGCGACCGCGCCGGTTGCCGCATTGGTGGTCGCGAAGCTGAAATTGCACAGGTTGTCGGTCACGCGCGAGCGCGTGTACGCATTCGCATAGGTGACCGCGATCGCCGGAATCGCCTGCGAATCCCACATCGACGCGTGCAGCAGGTCGGAATCGGCGAGATAGCCGGCCGCATGCAGTTGCGCGAGCGCATCGGCGGCCTGGCTCTGCGTATCGGCACCCGACACGAGCCCCGCCGCCGCGAGCGTCGCGCAGCGCTGCGCGCGGATCGACTGCGTGGTGGCGAGCGGCAGCGCGCTCAGGTACGGCTCGCCCGCGAGCGATGCCGACGCGGCCGCGCACGGCTGCAGCAGGTTCGCGAGCGTCGCGTAGTCGGCCAGCGGCCGGCCGAACGACGGCACCGGCTGGCCGCCCTCGCGCACGACGGCGTTCAGCGCCATCCGCACGTTGACCTGCGGCTCGCCGACCACGACCGCCGTGATCCAGCGGCGCGTGTCCTGCTCGGCCGCCGCGAGCGCCGCGCCGCCGCCGTTGCTGACGGACGCGGCGATCGTCGTGATGTCGCCCGGGTGGTAGCGCACGCCGTGATGCGAGCTGTCGAGCAGCGGTCCGAACTGTTCGTTGAGCGCCCAGTACGCGAATTCGACCGACTGCAGCGTCGCGTGCCCCCAGTCCTGCTCGGGATTCTGCTGCGAATGCGCGTGCTTGAACGCGTAGCGGTTCGGGAAGCTGCCGTTGAACGCGGCCAGGTCGCCGCTCGTCACGTTCGCGGTAAATAGACTGGCATTGCCGGCGAGCACCGCGTTGGCGAGCGTGCCGTCGATCAGCGTGATCGTGTCGGAGCCGAGCTCGTGCGCGCCGTTGCCGCCGCCCTTGTCGTTGTACGCGACCGCGCAGCCACGCTTGAGGCCCCACTCGCCGGCCGCCGAAATCGCGCCGTACACGCCGCGCGAACCCGACGACGTCGCGGTGACGATGCACGGCTGCGCCGGATCGAAGCTGGCCGGCACCTGCACGAGCAGCGTCACGTTCTTGCGGCCGCTGCCGTCGTCGGAGTACGCGAGATATTCGGTGCCGGGGATCTTGCCTTCGCCGAGCGTGTCGTTGCCGTCGAGGTCGACGTTCGGCCCCCAGAAGCGGCCGTAGCCGCCGTTCGCGCTCATGTCGACGAGCGCGCGGTAGTTCGACCAGATCGCGACCCGGCGCAACTCGGCACTCGTCGGCCGGGACGGATCCGCGAACGCGGGCGCGGTGGCGACGGCGAGGCCCGTCTTGCCGAGGCCGGCCGTCAGCAGGTCGTCGCTCGAACCGTCATAGGCGGTCGTGCGCACGCTGCCGGAAACGAAACCGGGCAACCGGTTGCGTTCGCCCGAATCGTCGCCGTTGCAGGCGCCGAGCAACGTGAGCGCGGCCAGCGCCGCGCCGACAAGAATCCGACTACCCCACCCGTTCGTCGTCATTGCCGCCCTCTCGATATCGTTATCGATCCGCCGCCTCTTCGTGCGCGGCTTGCGGCCTCTGAAGAAAACGCGGGGCCGCCCCTGGTTTTCCGCCCCGAAGGAAGTCCCCTTGGGGGATGCCCCCTGGAGCCTGTCGCGAAGCGACAGATCCCGGGGGCACGCTACAGCGCAAACGGGCCCCGGCACGCCGGGGCCCGCCTGAAAGCGGGCGCGAGCGGCGCTCACGCGCCGCCGCCCGGCATTACTGCTGCTGGACCGTCAGCTTGTTCGTGACGGACGTCACGCCGGTCACGCCCTTCGCTGCTTCTTCGGCCTTGTCGATCTGTGCCTGGTCGGGCACCGTGCCCTCCAGCGTGATCGCCCCGCCCTTCGAACGCACGACGAGGTTCGCCACGTTGACGCCGCCCGCCTTCGTAATTGCCTTGCGCACCGCGTAGCCGAGCTTGCGGTTCGCCTTCTTCGCGGTCTTGGCCGCGGCCTTCGGCGAGCTCGCCGCCGCGGCCGGCGCTTCGGTTGCCGCCACATCGCTCGACTGCGCGTATACGCTGCCCGACAAACAGGCGGCTACGGCCGCAACACCCAACGCTCTCAACACGATCGACTTCATGCTAACTCCTTGTGACTTCGGAACGGCCGTGCACAGTACGGCCGGATACCCCCCAAAGGCAGCCGGCCCGCGCGCGAACGGGCGGGACGGCCGATGATTTCCACGGCGATGCGAGAGAGGCGACACGGGCCGGCGGCCGGCGCGCGCGAATGCGGGCCAGCCGGGCCGGACAGCCGCCGGCCGGACGCGCCCGGTCTCATTGCGTGCCGGGTCGCGCGCGAATCGGGCGCGGCTGCGTCGCACAATGTAATCCAGCGCCCGCCGAAGCGCAAAGCTTTTGACGCGCGGCCGCCCGCCGTCTGACGGCGCGCTCGCCCGGATCCGCGGCCGCGCCACGGCGACCGACTCGCGCACGCGCGGCGAAACCGGGTACCATCGCCGCCAGAACGTGCATCGCGTGTGTCGTCCGTGACGGTCGTCATCGATGCGTCACACCCGTGTCATCCGCCGCCATGAAGCCAGCCCGCCCTCGCCCGCCCCGCCGCATCCTCGCCCGCTTCGTCGCGGTGTCGTGGCGCGACCTCGCGCTGTCGATCGGCCCCACCGTGCTGCTCGCGGTCGCAGCGGTCTGGCTCGCGGTCAAGCTGATCCAGCCCGCGCCGCCGTCCACGCTCGTGATTTCGTCCGGGCCGCCCGGCAGCACGTACTGGAACGCCGCGCAGAAATACAAGGCGATCCTCGCGAAGAACGGCGTCACGCTCGACGTCGAGTCGTCCGAAGGATCGGCGCAGAACCTTGCGCGGCTGTCCAACCCGAACGCACCGGTCGACGTCGGCTTCGTGCAGAGCGGCATCGGCCCGAAGGAGCGCGACGAGCACCTGGTATCGCTCGGCAGCATCGGCTACGTGCCGCTCGCGATCATGTACCGCGGCCCGGTCGTCGCGCGCCTGTCCGACTTCAAGGGCAAGCGGCTCGCGCTTGGTGCGGAAGGCAGCGGTGCCCGCGAACTGAGCCTGGCGCTGCTGAAGATGAACGGCATCGTGCCGGGCGGCTCGACCGAGCTGCTGCCGACCGCGGGCGAGGACGCGGCAACGGCACTGCTCGACGGCAAGATCGACGCCGCATTCCTGTCCGGCGACTCGACCCAGATCCCGGTGATGGCGAAGCTGTTCCGCGCGCCCGGCGTGCACGTGTACTCGTTCACGCAGGCCGAGGCATACGCGCGGCGCTTTCCGTACCTGACTGCGATCACGCTGCCGATGGGCGTCTACGATCTCGGCCGCAACCTGCCGCCCGCCGACATCCACACGGTCGCGCCGACGATCGAGCTGGTCGCGCGCGACACGCTGCACCCCGCGCTGTCGGACCTGCTGATCGAGGCCGCACGCGAAGTGCACGGCCACGCGACGATCCTTCAGCACGCGGGCGAATTCCCGTCGGCCGTCACGCGCGGCTTCCCGCTGTCGGACGACGCGGCGCGCTACTACAAGTCGGGCAAGACCTTCCTGTACCGGCGGCTGCCGTTCTGGGTCGCCAGTCTCGTCGACCGGCTGCTCGTGGTCGTGGTGCCGCTGATCGTCGTGCTGATCCCCGGGCTGCGGCTCGTGCCGTCGCTGTACGGCTGGCGCGTGCGTTCGCGCATCTATCGCTGGTACGGCGCGCTGATCGCGCTCGAGCGCCGTGCGCTCGGCGAGCACACGGCCGAGGAGCGCGTCCGGTTGCTCGACGAGCTCGACGACATCGAGGAAGCCGTGAACCGGATGAAGATGCCGCTCGCGTACGCGGGACAGTTCTACGTGCTGCGCGAGCACATCGGCTTCGTGCGCGAGCGGCTCACCGCGCACGACCACGACGCCGCAACGGGCACGCCGGGCGCCGGCACCCCCGCGGCGGCACGCACCGGCGCGACGCCGCCGCCGGCCGGCGAGCCACCCCGGGCGACTCCCGGTTCCGTGTGAGCGGCCGATCCGCGATCATTGCTGCATCCGCGCGCCACCGCGTAACATGAAGGCCGCCGCCAGGCGCGCACGCCCCACCCTCTGGAGATCGCCATGACAACCGGCCTCGACACCGCCCAACCCGCCTGGTTCTACGACTTCGTGTCGCCGTTCTCCTACCTGTTGCTCGAGCAGCTCGACAAATGGCCGGACGTGCCGTTCGAACCCGTTGCCGTGTCGCTGCTCGACCTGCAGCGCCACTGGGGACAACGCTCGAGCGCCGACGTGCCGGCCAAGCGCGTGTTCACGTACCGCCACGCGCTGTTTCGCGCCGAACAGCTCGGCATCCGCTTCAAGATGCCGCCCGCGCATCCGTTCGATTCCGACAAGGTACTGCGCCTCGCGATCGCGCTGCGCGCCGACATCGCGACCGTGCTGGAAATTTTCCGCTTCATCTGGCACGACGGCAACGATCCGTCGACGCCGGACGGGTTCGCCGCGCTGTGCGAACGCGTCGGCGTCGGGCACGGCGACGAGCTGATCGAGTTCGAGGAAACGAGCGCGCAGCTGCGCCGCAACACCGACGACGCGATCGCGCTCGGTGTGTTCGGCGTCCCGACCTTCTGGATGAACCAGCAGCTGTTCTGGGGCGAGGATGCGCTGCCGATGGTGCTGTACTGCGCGCGCACGCCGAACTGGCTCGAGTCGCGCGAGGTCAAGCGGATCAGCACGCTGCCGAAGGGACGCGCGTGATGGCCGGTATCACGCACGGCATCGCGCGGCTGCGGTAAGGTTACGCTTCGCTCGAATCCCCCTCCATCGATGGAAGACGACGACCGTACCGCCTCGCTCGATATCTGGCTCGTGCGCGTATTGCGCACGCTGCTGCTCGAGCGCAGCGTCACGCAGACCGCACTGCGGCTGAATCAGACCCAGCCCGCGATCAGCACCGCGTTGCGCAAGCTGCGCGAGACGCTGAACGACCCGATTCTCGTGCGCGGCAAGTCGGGGATGGTGCCGACCGAATATGGCGCGTCGCTGCTCGGCGCGGCGTCGCGCGCGCTGCGCGAGGTCGACTTCATCGCGACGCCGCACGGCGACTTCGACCCGTCGTCCGCGCGGCGCACGTTCCGCGTCGCCGCACCCGACTACCTGAACGATTTCTTCATGCCGACGCTGATCGAGCGCTTTCGCGACGCGGCGCCGCATGCGCATCTGGAAATCGACTCGCTGAATCCCACGCTCGATCACGCGGAGGCGCTCGAATCGGGCGCACTCGATCTCGTGATCGGCAACTGGCCGAAGCCCGACCCGTACTTCGCGCGTCAGGACCTGTTCTCCGACACGATCGTGTGCCTGATGCGCGATGCGCATCCGCTCGCACGCGAACCGCTCACGCGCGAAGCCTATGCATCGGCCGCGCACGTCGCGCCGACGCCGTACACCGGCGACAAGCGCAACGCGATCGAGATCGGCCTCTCACGCGCGCGCCTCACGCGGCGGATCGTGACGACGCTGCCTTACTTCGGGATCGTGCCGCAGGTGCTGCTGCAGTCGGACTTGATCTTCACGACGACGCGCCGCTTCGCGACGCACTACGCGCAGTTGCTGCCGCTCGTCGTCGTCACGCCGCCCGTGCCGTTCCCACGCATCAAGAGCTACCTGCTCACGCACCCGCAGCCCGATCGCCCGACCGACATCGCGTGGCTGTGCGCACTGATGCAGAGCGTATCCGACGAGCTGACGGCCGCGCGCGGCCGCAAGCGCTGACCCGGCGCGGGACGGCCCGCGCGGAATCACGCAACGCGGCCGCCGCTCAGGCCGTGCAGAAGGTTTCCTGCAGATGGCTCCAGCGCACGACGCCTGCCGCGTCGCGCGCGAACACGGCGGTCGCGCGACGCGCGGGCAGTTCGCCCGACGTCGCATGCTGCGCTTCGAGATAGGTGAGCACCGCATGCGACGCGTCGGCCGCGAGCACGCGGATGTCCGACAGCGCGATGCGCAGCCCCGGCTTCGCGCCGCCGAGTTTCGCGAACAGCGCGCGCGTGCCTTCATGGTCGAGCACGCGGCCGTCGGTCATGATCATCGTGAAATCGGCGGAAAAAGGCGCGAGCAGCGCATCGAGCGCCGCGGGTTCCGTATCGGCGCCGGACAGCCAGCGCTCGATGGCGACGAGGCTCGCATCGAGCGCGTCGAGATAGACCTGATGATCGGACATGGCACCTGCACGCATGACGCGCGGCCCGATGCCACGCGATCCGTGCAGTGTAGGCAAAAACGCGCGGACGTGCGTCGAGCGTCGGCCCCTCGTCGTCAGCGCGCGCAGCTCAGGTCGTCGCGCACGCGCGCGGCCGCGGCCGCCTTCGCATCGGCCACCGGCATCCCCGAGCGGGCCTGCAGCAGTTCCGCGCAGACGGCCACCGCGATCGCGCCGGGCGCCTTGTCGACGATGCCCGCGACACCGATCGGGCACACCATCTCCGTGAGCCGCGCCGGATCGACGCCGCGCGCGGCGAGCCGGCGCTCGAACTTCACGCGCTTGGTGCGCGAGCCGATCATCCCGAAATAGGCGAAGTCGCGCCGCCGCATGATCTGCGCGGCGAGCGAGAAGTCGAGTGCGTGGTTGTGCGTCATCACGAGGAAATACGCGCCGGGCGGCGCCGCGTCGACGACGGCCTCAGGCGTGTCGGTCGGCTCCGGCTGCACGTTCGGCGGACATTCATCCGGGAACAGCTCGTCGCGCGTGTCGACCCACTGCACGACGCACGGCAACGCGCCGAGCAGCGTGACGAGCGCGTGGCCGACGTGCCCCGCGCCGAACAGCACGACGTGCATCGGTGGCGGCGCGGCGCTCGCGCGGTTGCGCCGGCCGGTGCCTTGCGCGAACGGCTGCGCGGGCGAGGCGCCGCACACGCCGTCGCACCCGGCGACGGGCGCATGCGACGCGGCACGCAGCGAACGAGCGGGGCCGTTCATATCAGCCTCCGCCGGGCCGCCCCAAGGAGGCTGACCGCCCCCACGGGGGGCAGCGAACGCAGTGAGCGTGGGGGTCGTTTCATGTCAGCCTCCGCCGGGCCGTCCCAAGGAGGCTGACCGCCCCCACAGGGGGCAGCGAACGCAGTGAGCGTGGGGGTCGTTTCATATCAGCCTCCGCCGGGCCGCCCCGCAGGGGGCAGCGAACGAAATGAGCGTGCGGGCCATTTCCATATCAGCCTGCCCGTGCGGCGCTCGCCGCACGCACCGCATGCAACGCGCGCAGGATCGACTCGCCGGTGGCCGGCGCGTCGAGCGGCGGATTCACGCGGTAGTCGCCGATCGCGGCGATCGCGTCGCGCACCGCGAAGAACACCGAGAACGGCAGCAGCAGCGGCGGCTCGCCGACGGCCTTCGAACGATGGATGCTGTCCTCCACGTTGCGGTTCTGGAACAGCCGCACGTTGAATTCGGGCGGCGTGTCGTTGACGGTCGGGATCTTGTACGTGGACGGCGCGTGCGTCATCAGCTTGCCGCCCTTGTTCCACCACAGCTCCTCGGTCGTGAGCCAGCCCATCCCCTGGATGAACGCGCCTTCGACCTGGCCGATGTCGAGCGCCGGGTTCAGCGACGCGCCGACGTCGTGCAGCGCATCGACGCGCAGCGTGCGCATCTCGCCCGTCAGCGTGTCGATCACGACTTCCGACACGGCCGCGCCATACGAGTAGTAGTAGAACGGCCGGCCCTGCAGCTTCGACTGATCCCAGTACAGCTTCGGCGTCGCGTAGAAGCCGTCGGACCACAGCTGAACGCGCGCGAGGTACGCCTTCGCGATCACCTCGCCGAACGGCACGCTCGCGCTGCCGACCCACACGAAGTCGTTGCCGAACTTCACGTCGGCCGCATCGACCGTGCCATCGCCGAACTGCTTCGCCGCGAATGCCGCGAGCCGCTCGCGCAACTGGCGCGCGGCGTCCTGCGCGGCCTTGCCGTTCAGGTCGGAGCCGGTCGATGCAGCCGTCGCGGACGTGTTCGCGACCTTGCTCGTGTCGGTCGCCGTCACGCGGATCCGGCCGAAGCGAATGCCGAGTTCGTGCGCGACGACCTGCGCGACCTTCGTGTTGAGCCCCTGCCCCATCTCCGTGCCGCCGTGGTTCACGAGCACCGAGCCGTCGGTGTAGATGTGCACCAGCGCGCCGGCCTGGTTGAAGTGCGTGACGTTGAACGCGATGCCGAACTTCACCGGCGTGAGCGCGATGCCCTTCTTCAGCACCGTGTTGCGTGCGTTGAATTCACGCACGCCCGCGCGCCGCGCGCGGTAGTCGCTCGTCGCCTCGAGTTCGCCGAGCAGTTCCTGCAGCACGTTGTCCTCGACCGTCTGCCCGTACGGTGTGACGTTGCGCTCGGTCTTGCCGTACAGGTTCGCGTAGCGCACGTCGAGCGGATCGCGACCGAGCGAGCGCGCGACGTTGTCGAGGATGGTCTCGATCGCGAACGCGCCCTGCGGGCCGCCGAAGCCGCGGAACGCGGTGTTCGACTGCGTGTTGGTCTTGCCGCAGTAGCCGGCGATGTCGACGTCGCCGAGCCAGTACGCGTTGTCGAAGTGGCACACCGCGCGCGTCATCACCGGGCCCGACAGGTCGGCCGAGAAACCGCAGCGCGACGTCATGTCGAGCGCGACGCCGTCGAGGCGGCCGTCGTCGTCGTAGCCGACGTCGAAGCGGTAATGGAAGTCGTGCCGCTTGCCGGTGATCATCATGTCGTCGTCGCGGTCCGGACGCAGCTTCACGGGGCACAGCAGCTTCCACGCGGCGAGCGCCGCGCAGCATGCGAACAGGCCCGACTGCGATTCCTTGCCGCCGAACCCGCCGCCCATCCGGCGGCATTCGACCAGCACGTTGTGCGACGCGACGCCGAGCACGTGCGCGACGAGGTGCTGCATTTCGCTCGGGTGCTGCGTCGAGCAGTACACGTGCATCCCGTCGTCGTCCTTCGGCACCGCGTACGCGATCTGCCCTTCGAGGTAGAACTGTTCCTGGCCGCCGAGCAGCATCTCGCCCGACTCGCGATGCGGCGCGGCGGCGAGCCGCGCGGCCGCGTCGCCGCGCGCGAGCTTCAGCGGCGGGATCACGTAGGTTTCGGCCTTGCGCGCTTCCTGCGCGGTCAGGATCGCGGGCAGCTCCTCGTAGTCGACCTGCGCGCGGCGCGCGGCGAGCCGTGCGATCTCGTGCGAGGTTGCGACGACGATGAACATCGGCTGGCCGACGAACTGCACGATGCCCTTCGCGAGCACCGGGTCGTCGTGGATGATCGGGCCGCAATCGTTGACGCCGGGAATATCGTCGGCCGTGAACACGGCGACCACGCCGGGCGTCGCGCGCACCGCGTCGAAGTTCATCGACACGATCTTCGCGTGCGGCTTCGCGGACAACCCGAGCGCCGCGTGCAGCGTGCCCGCGACGAGCGGGATGTCGTCGGTGTAGGTCGCGCGTCCGCTCACGTGCAGGTGGGCGGATTCGTGCGCGCGGGATACATGCACCTGCGCAGCATCGGCTTGCGGGTCGAGGGTGCTCAGGAACGGTTCTGCTTGCTGGTTCATGTTCGGTGTTCTCCCTCTTCAGACGCGCGCCGCGTCGTTGGCAACTTCGGCGGCGACTTCACGCACGTTCAACGCCTGCGGCGGCAGCGGGTCGTGCGGGCGCGTCTCCAGCCAGAATCGATACATCAGGTTCTTCGCGGTATCGAGGCGGTACGCGCTCGTCGCACGCATGTCGGTGAGCGGCTGGTAGTCGCGCTCGAGCGCCTGCATCGCGGCCTGCGCGGTGGCTTCGTGCCACTGCGCGCCATCGAGCAGGCTTTCCGTATGCGTCGCGCGCTTCGGCGTCGCGGCCATCCCGCCGAATGCGATGCGCGGCTCGCGGATCAGCTCGCCGTCCGCGATGAACGCGAATGCCGCGCACACCGCCGAAATGTCGGAGTCGAACCGCTTCGACAGCTTGTAGTTGCGGAACTGCAGTTTCGCGCGCGCGCCGGTGCGGGTCGGCACCTTCAGGCCGACGACGAATTCGTGCGGCGCCATGTCCTTTTGCTGATAGCCGGTGTAGAGCGCCTCGAGCGGCAGCTCGCGCACCGTGTCGCCGCCGCGCAGCACGACGCGCGCGCCGAGCGCGATCAGGCCCGGCATCGAGTCGCCGATCGGCGAGCCGTTCGCGACGTTGCCGCCGATCGTCCCTGCGTTACGGATCGGCAGCGACGCGAAGCGCTTCCACATTTCGGTCAGCTCCGGATACGTGCCGGCGAGTGCCGCATACCCTTTCTCGACCGTCACGCCCGCACCGATTTCGATCCAGTCGTCGCCGTGCACGATGGTCTGCAGCTCGGCGATCTGGCCGACGTAGATCAGGTCGTCGAGCCGGCGCATCTGCTTGGTGACCCACAGGCCCATGTCGGTGCTGCCGGCGAGGATCCGTGCGTCCGGACGCCCGGCCTTCAACGCGGCCAGCGCGTCGAGCGTGCGCGGCGCCGCGAAGCGCGCGCCGTCGATCGTCGTGTAGTCGAACGTATCGTCGCGCTTGAGCGAGGCGAGCGTGCGGGCAAGTGCGGCCGTGTCGACCGGCGCCGCCGGCGCGGGCGCACCTTCGCCGGCCGCGTCGAACATCTGCACCGCCGCATCGACGATCGGCCGGTAGCCGGTGCAGCGGCACAGGTTGCCGGTCAGCGCATCGGCGATCTCGGTGCGCGTCGGCACGTCCTTCGCCTTCGCACACGCGCTGCCGCAGCCTTCATGGCCGTGCTTCTCGTACAGCGCCCACATCGACATCACGAAGCCGGGCGTGCAGAACCCGCATTGCGACCCGTGACAGTCGACCATCGCCTGCTGCACCGGGTGCAGCGAACCGTCCGGCTGACGCAGGTCTTCCACCGTCAGCAACGCCTTGCCGTCCAGCGTCGGCAGGAACTGGATGCAGGCGTTGACGGCCTTGAACTCGACCGTGCCCGCGTCGGTCAACTCGCCGACGACGACCGTGCACGCGCCGCAGTCGCCTTCCGCGCAGCCTTCCTTGGTACCGGTGCAATGCGCATCCTCGCGCAGATACTGCAGCACGGTGCGGGTGACGTCCGCGCCGCTGACTTCGCGGATCGCGTGACGATGGTAGAAGCGAATCGGCTCACTCATGTCTCTATCGTTCTTCAAGTGGGGGCAAGGCGGCCAGCGCGGGGCGCTCGACCGACGTTTCTCTGACAGTTTGCACGCTATCACCATCAAATTCCGCAACCCATAGCCCATCACGCATGGGGCCCATATAACTGCCGCGATATGAGCACCGGGGCCGCCCGGCGGCCGTCTCGCGCATTGCCGCGCCTGCGTTTCGGGCCTGCTTGCGCCGCTTCGTCGGCGATTCTTCGGCGATGCGTCAGCGACCCATCAGCGATGAAACAGGTCGCGATTAACTAAATGGTACCTGCGTGAAAACCGGTTCCATGGGAAAATCCCGATTCCGTTTTTCGCCGCCTTCCGTTCCGTTTCGCTCATTCGTTCCGACCCCATGTCATCCGATTCCGCCACACCGCCGCGCAGCGGGTTCGCGGTCACGCTGCAAATCGTGTCCGTCGTCTGCTTCACGTTCATCTGCTACCTGACCATCGGCCTGCCGCTCGCCGTGCTGCCGGGCTTCGTCCACGACGATCTCGGCTTTTCCGCGATCGTCGCGGGCGGCGCGATCAGCGTCCAGTATTTCGCGACACTCGCGTCACGCCCGCTCGCCGGGCGCTTCGCCGATACGCTCGGGCCGAAGCAGACGGTGCTGCGCGGGCTGATCGGCTGCGGCGTGTCGGGCGTGCTGCTGCTCGTCGCGCTGCTGCTGGCCCACTGGCCGGTCGCAAGCCTCGTGCTGCTGGTCGCGAGCCGCCTCGTGCTCGGCGTCGGCGAAAGCCTGTGCGGCACCGGCGCGATCCTGTGGGGCATCGGCCGGGTCGGCGTCGCGCACAACGCGAAGGTGATTTCGTGGAACGGTATCGCGACCTACGGCGCGCTCGCGCTCGGCGCGCCGGTCGGCGTCGCGATCGCGCATACGCTGAACCCGGCGCTGATCGGCGTGATCGTGATCGCGCTCGCCGCGATCGGCTTCTACCTCGCACGCCTGATCGATTCCGTGCCGCTCGTGCACGGCGAGCGGATGTCGTATGCGAGCGTGTTCACGCGCGTGCTGCCGCACGGTCTCGGCCTCGCGCTCGGCTCGGCCGGCTTCGGCTCGATCGCGACCTTCGTCACGCTGTACTACGCGGCGCGCCACTGGCCGAACGCCGCGCTGTCGCTGACCGTGTTCGGCACGCTGTTCATCGGCGCGCGCCTGCTGTTCGCGAACACGATCAAGACCTACGGCGGCTTCCGCGTCGCGATCGTGTCGTTCGCGTTCGAATGCTCGGGCCTCGTGCTGCTGTGGCTCGCGCCCGTGCCGCACGTCGCGCTCGTCGGCGCCGCGCTGACCGGTTTCGGCTTCGCGCTGATCTTCCCGGCGCTCGGCGTCGAGGCCGTCGCGCTCGTGCCGCCGGCGAGCCGCGGCGCGGCGCTGTCCGCATATTCGGTGTTCCTCGACCTGTCGCTCGGCATTACCGGCCCGCTCGCCGGCTATGTGGCCGGTGCGTTCGGCTATCCGCAAGTGTTCCTGTTCGCGGCGGCGGCGGCCGCGGCGGGCGTCGCGCTGTCGATGGTGCTGTATCAGCGGCAGGCGCGGGTCGCGGGGAGCGGCGCGGCGGCTTGAGCCGTATTGCGGCGCGTGCAGCGCCGTTCAACGCGGCAACACGTTGAATTCCCGCAATACGCCGACGGCCTGGGGATGGCGCCGGAACGGAACGGCGTTCGTGAGCGAAAGAGCGAAAGCCTGGGTTCGGCACGATCGAAGAGCACGAGCGCTTCCGATGTGTTGAGATGGCGGGACATATATAGAAAGCCGTCGACCCGCTGGTGATGCCGATGGACGGCAAGCGACCACTGCTGCGGAACGTCGTACGGCACGATGGTCGACAACGCGCCATCACCGCCCAGGCTCTTCAGCGGCAAGCAAGCCGTGCAGGACGGCCACGTTCAACGACGCGCCGTCAAATGAAAGCACGTAGCAATCGAGCTCGGTCGTCACGAGCGGAAAGCCGCCCACAGCTCCAGATCGGCGACTTCGTCGTGCAGCACCGTCTCGGCGAATGCGCAACGCAAATCGAAACCGAAATAGCTGGTGCCGTACCGGCGCCGCGGGCGCGGATCGTCGAAGCGGTTGCCGCCCGCCTTGCCGAAGTACGGCTCGCCGATCACGCCGTGCGCAGAAACAACCGGCGCGTCAGGTCGAACGCAACGAGATTGCCGGCCAGCACGAGCAGCAGCCCGATCACCGCGAGCGGCGACCACTGATAGCCCTCGAACACGGTCGACACGGCCAGCGCGACGATCGGGAACAGCACCGTGCAGTACGCTGCGCGCTCCGGCCCGATCCGGCCGACGAGGGTCAGGTACGCGGTGAACCCGATCACCGAGCCCGGCACCGCGAGATAGACGAGCGCGCCGAGATAGCGCGGGCTCGGGTCGATCATGAACGGCAGCCCGGCCGCCGCGCTGCCGACCGTCAGGATCGCCGCGCCGATCAGCATCGCCCAGCCGTTGGTTGCGAGCGGATGCAGGCCCATCGACTGCATCCGGCTCGACAGCAAATTGCCGGCCGAGAAGCACATCGTGCCCGCGAACGCGATCGCGAGGCCCACCCACGTGGCGTGATCGTCGAGGTGGCCGGCCATCTGCTGCCAGAACAGGCACGCGATGCCGGTCAGCCCGAGCAGCGCGCCGGCGATCGCCGACGGCCGCAGCGGGCGGCCCATGAACAGCCGGCCGTTGATCGAATTCAGCAGCGGCGCGGTCGAGAAGATCACCGCGACGAGTCCGCTCGGCACGACCTGCTCCGAATAGTAGAAGCACAGGAAATTCAGGCAGAACAGCGCGAAACCCTGCGCGACGAGGTAGCGCCACGCTTCGCGCGGCGGGCGCACCGGCCGGCGCATCACGCGCAGCAGCGCGAACAGCACGGCGGCCGCGAGCCAGAAGCGCCATGCGATCGACACGGGCGGCGGCACGGCGCCGAGCTGCCATTTGATCGCGATCCAGGTGGTGCCCCAGATCAGCACGGTGACGAAATAAAGCGACAGGTTCATGGCGGCAACGAAGCGAAACGAGTGAAACGGAAGCCGACTATGCCGCCGCCCCGCCCGCACGGATTGTCCGGAATTGCGGTCTTTTACGGGCCGCCGCACGGCCCGCCGCGCGCGCGCTTATACTCGTCGCACCATGAGTTCGCCCCTGTACGCCCCGCCTGTCGATCACGCGGCCGCCCTTGCCGGCGGCGCGATGCCGTTCGGCCTGCAGTCGGTATGCCGCACGCTCGCCGAGGCGAACGCGACGCTCGAGCGTTTCACGTGGCTCGGCGACCATCTCGCGATCGCCGAATGGACGCGCATCACCGACGAAAGCGAGACGATCTACGAACAGCCCGGCCACCATACGCTGTCGTGCTATCTCGACGGCGGCTACCGGACGGAACGCGAACGCGTGCCGCGCTACGGCGCGCCGAGCCTGCTGTGCGCGCTGCCGGGCGACCATGAATCGCGCTGGTGGGTGCGCGGCGAGATGCACTTCATCCACCTGTACTTCCTGCCCGAGCACTTCACGCAGCGCGCGATCCGCGAGCTCGATCGCGAGCCGCGCGAGCTGAAGCTTGCCGACCGCACCTATTTCGAGGATGCGCGCGTCGCGGCGCAATTCCGTTCGCTCGCGCTGGAGCGCTGGGACGATGCCGACGGGCGGCTGCGCGTAAACGAGGCCGCGCACGACGTGCTGAGCCTGCTGCTGCGCGGCCAGAGCACGACCCGCACCGACGTGCCGTTTCGCGGCGGGCTCGCGCCGGCCGTGCGCCGCCGCGTGCGCGACTATATCGACAGCTACCTGTCGCAGCCGCTGACGCTCGGCGAACTGGCGGACGTCGCCGCGCTGTCCGAGTATCACTTCTCGCGGATGTTCCGGCTGTCGTTCGGCCGCGCGCCGCATGCGTGGGTCGCCGAGCAGCGGCTCGCGCGGGCGCGCCTGCTGCTGCGCACGACGGCGCTGCCGCTCGCGCAGGTCGCCGCCGAATGCGGCTACGCGAACGCCGGCCACTTCAGCCATCGCTTTCGCGACGCGCACGGCACGACGCCGAACGCGTATCGCCGGGCAATGCAGGGCGGCTGAGCCGCGCCCCGGCGTTCGACGATCCGTTGCGCGCGGCGCACCCGGCCCCGCGCGCGTCCCGCTGCTTACACGCCCCGCTGCGACAATTCCTGCTCGAGCGCGGCCACGCCGGCCGGCAGGTCGACCGGCACCTTCAGATCGAACATCGTGCGGCCGAACGCATGCAGCGTGCGGAACAGGTTGTGTTCGCGGCACTGTTCGCCCATCTGCCCGATCCGCACGATCGGCAGCCCGAACGAGCCCGAGATCTCGACCTGGTACTGCTTCGAGATATGGCCGCACACCATGCCGGGCGTGAGCCCTTCGGGCGTCTCGATTCCCACCACCGAATTGAGCCGGCAGTCCTTCGGCGCATAGAGCGTGAGCCCCATCGCCTCGACGCCCGCCTGCAGCGCGAGCGAGCAGCGCAGGTGGCGCGCGAAGCGGCTTTCGAGCGTCTCCGCGCAGACGAGGCGCAGCGCCTCGTGCAGCGCGAGCACGCCCGACACCGGCGCCGTGTAGTGATAGCCCGCGTTGTGCCAGAAGTTCTCCGCGAGCGCCATGTCGAGGCACCAGTGCGCGTTCGGTTCCGGACGCTGCTTCATGCGCTCCCACGCGGCGTCGGAGAATGCGATCAGCGACACGCCGGGGATCGACGACAGCCCCTTCTGGCCGCCCGTGATCACCGCGTCGATGCCCCACGCGTCCATTTCGAGCGGCATCGTCGACAGCGTGCACACCGCATCGACGACGACCAGCGCGCCGGCCGCCTTCGCGAGTGCCGCGATGTCGCGCAGGTCGCGGTTCCATACGGTGTTCGACGTCTCGCCCTGCACGATCGTGACAATCTCGGGCCGCTCGCGCGCGATCGCGTCGGCGATCTCGTCGAGGCTCGCGACCGAGCGGTCGGCCACTTCGAGCGTCGCGACGTCGGCACCGACGCGCGTCGCCATCTCGGCCATCCGAGCGCTGAAGAAGCCGTTGCGGATCGACAGCACGCGCGTGCCGCGCCACGCGAGGTTCGAGATCGCCATTTCCATCGCCGCGGAGCCGGGGCCGGCGACGCCGAGCACCCATTTCGTGCGGGTCTGGAACACGTAGCGCGCCATCTCCTTCACCTGCTCGATGATCTTCGCCATCGTCGCGCCGAGGTGGTTGATCACGATCGTGTTCGCCTTCGCGACGGCGGCCGGGATCGGGACCGGGCCGGCCCCCATCATCAGCAGCGGTTCTTCGGGCAGGATCGCGTCGAGCGGCACGACGACGGGACAGGGAATCGGCGAGTAATCGATGGACATGGCTGGCAAAAGAGGAAGAAAGAAACGCGCGGACGTCATTCGCCGCACGGCATGGCGAACGGATCGATCATTCCGCGTTCCGCGCCCGCGCGCAAGAGGCACACGCGGCCGGACAGCGTGACGCTGGCCCGGTCGACAGACCGGGCCGGCCGGCCGCGCACACGCCGGACGACCGCGCTTCGTATTGCCGCGGCATTGCCCATCGCATGCGAAACGGCTCCATCCCGAGGGTCGATGCCCATGATTTTCTCCCGCAATATTGCGACAAGCCCCGGATACCTGCGTTCATCAGGACGCGCGCATCGACCGGAATACCGGTCATCACGATAAAAATCGCGCAAGTGGAGTCGACCCACGAAAACGGGACCTGTTCAAAAAACATCCATTACCGTTACATCTATTGGTGAGCAATTTCACCAATTACCGCACCCAACCCCACGATTACGGATAACACATTGATTTAAATGATGATATTCAAATCTCATGCGACCGCCATCCAATACGCCACGGCTATCCCCAGCCCGCATACGCGACACCGATTCGTTAAAGCGATACCCGTGATTTCGATTTTACGCAACCCGCCCCTTTTCTCAGGTTGACGGCTATCGCTTCCGTCATGAACAATCATCTGCAGAATCGAAAACCGATTTTTCGATACGAACGAGAACCGGAGGTTGCGCGACGGTTTTCCCGGTCGTGCCACGAAAAATCACAACGGAAATCAATCAACCGGGCCAGAAATTCGCGAGCCATGAACCAGATTCAGACCATGCGTGTGTTCGTCTGCGTCGCCGAGCAGCAGAGCTTCCGGCGCGCGGCGCACCATCTAGGCGTGTCCAATGCGCTCGTCACGCGTTCGATCGCGATGCTCGAGTCGCACCTGAACACGCGGTTGATCCATCGCACCACGCGCAACCTGTCGCTGACCGAGGCCGGCCTGCGCTACCTCGACGGCTGTCGCGCGCTGCTAGAGGAATTCGATCACCTCGAGGCATCCGTCGCACACGCGGTGCGCGAGCCGGCCGGCACGCTGCGCGTCGTCGCGTCGGGCCTGCTGTCGCCGCTCGCGCTGACGCCGCTCGTCAGCAGTTTCCGCCACCGCTACCCCGAGCTGCGCGTGCAGCTCACCGTCGCCGAAGGGCCGCTCGACGTGCTCGATTCGGGCTACGACGTCGGCATCGTGACCGGCAACCGGCTCGACGGCAACCCGACGCTGATCGGCCACGCCCTCGCGCCGAACCCGTTCGTCGCCTGCGCGGCGCCCGCCTATCTCGAACGACGCGGCGAGCCGCGCGCGCCCGACGACCTGCCGGGCCACGACTGGGTCGCGCTCGCACCGCACCAGCATGCGCCCGCGTGGCGGCTGGTCGGCCACGACGGCGTCACGCATTCGATCACGGTGCGCCCGACCTGCACCGTCAACCAGCTGACGCTCGTGCAGGCGGCAGTCGTCGCCGGGGCCGGCATCGCCGTGTTGCCCGAGCCGTGCATCGCCGACGCGCTCGCCGCCGGCACGCTCGTGCGGCTGTTGCCCGCCTACCGGATCGACGACCCGGATGCCCAGCTGTCGCTCGTCTACCCGAATCGCCAGTACGTGCCGGCCCGCACGCGCAGCTTCGTCGAGCACGCGCTCGAGTATTTCGGCGTGCAGGCGGCCCGCGGGCGGACCGGCTACGGCTTCCTGCGCACGCCCGATCGCGTCGATGTCGTCACGGGCCGGCAGACGGGCCTGCAGTAAACTGCACGCGACAGCCATCGGAGGTGCAGCGTGCGCGTAATCCTGTTCAGCAGCCGGCAGTACGACGACGAATCGTTTACCACCGCCAACCGGCAGTTCGGCTATCGGCTGCACTTCCAGCCGTCCCATCTCGACGCGGAAACCGCGATCCTCGCGCACGGCTATGAGGTCGTCTGTCCGTTCGTCAACGACACGGTCGACGCAACCGTGCTCGAACGGCTCGCCGACGGCGGCACGCGCCTGATCGCGCTGCGCTCGGCCGGGTTCAATCATGTCGACCTGGCGGCCGCCGAGCGGCTCGGCATCGCGGTCGTGCGCGTGCCTGCGTATTCGCCGCATGCGGTCGCCGAACACGCGGTCGCGCTGATCCTCGCGCTCAACCGCCGCCTGCCGCGCGCGGTTGCGCGCACGCGCGAGGGCGACTTCTCGCTGAACGGGCTGCTCGGCTTCGACCTGCACGGCAAGACCGTCGGCGTGATCGGCACCGGCCTGATCGGCCGCGTGTTCGCGAAGATCATGATGGGCTTCGGCATGCACGTGCTCGCGCACTCGATGCCGCCGTACGACGACGAGCTGATCGCGTTCGGCGCGCGCTACGTCGAGCTCGACGAGCTGCTGCACCATGCCGACATCGTCAGCCTGCACTGCCCGTTGCTGCCGTCGACGCATCATCTGATCAATACGCAGACGCTCGCGCGGATGAAGCACGGCGCGATGCTGATCAATACCGGCCGCGGCGGCCTCGTCGATGCGCAGGCGCTGGTCGACGCGCTCAAGAGCGGCCAGCTCGGCCATCTCGGGCTCGACGTGTACGAAGAGGAAAGCGGCCTCTTCTTCGAGGATCACTCCGACCTGCCGCTGCAGGACGACGTGCTCGCGCGCCTGCTGACGTTCCCGAACGTGATCGTCACGTCGCACCAGGCATTCTTCACGCGCGAGGCGCTCGCCGAGATCGCGCACACGACGCTACTGAACATCGAGGCATGGCACGCCGGCACGCCGACCAACGTCGTCACGACGGGGCGCTGATCCGCGGCATTCGGCATTCGGCATTCGGCATTCGGCATTCGGCATTCGGCGCTCGGCGTTCGGCGTTCGGCGCTCGGTGCTCGGCGCTCGGCGCTCGGCGCTCGGTGCTCGGCGCTCGGCGCTCGGCGCTCGGTGCTCGGCGCTCGGCGCTCGGCGCTCGGCGCTCGGCGCTCGGCGTTACGCATTCCACGTTCGGCGCCCCCATCCATCAACGATTCGTCACTTTGTTTCGACTGATGTAACGCCGCACGCGCGGCGTCTGCTATCGTTGCGCCGACTTCCCCCTGCTTCTGCCGCCCATGCGTTTCGACGACTCCGCCATTGCCGCGGTCTACCGCGCCATCTTCGAACGGCGCGACATGCGCCATTTCACGCCGGCGCCCGTCGATCCGGCCACGCTCGCGCGATTGCTGCGCGCCGCGCACCACGCGCCGAGCGTCGGCTTCATGCAGCCTTGGCGCTTCATCCGCATCACCGACGCCGCGCTGCGCACCGCGATCCACGCGCTGGTCGAGGCCGAGCGCCGCGCGACCGCCGACGCGCTCGGCGAGCGCCAGGACGAATTCATGCGGCTGAAGGTCGAAGGCGTGCGCGAATGCGGCGAGCTGCTGGTCGTCGCGCTGACCGACGACCGCGAGCGCCACGTGTTCGGCCGCCGCACGCTGCCGGAGATGGACCTCGCATCCGCCGCCTGCGCGATCCAGAACATGTGGCTCGCCGCGCGCGCCGAAGGGCTCGGGATGGGCTGGGTGTCGCTGTTCGACGTCGACGCGCTGCGCACGCTGCTCGGCATGCCGGCCGGCGCGAAGCCGATCGCCGTGCTGTGTGTCGGGCATGTCGACGCGTTCTATGCGAAGCCGATGCTCGAGGAGGAGCGCTGGGCCGCACGCATGCCGATCGAGGCATGCCTGTTCGAAAACGGCTGGGACGCGCCGGCGACGCAAGCCGCCGATCGTGCGGCGGCGTCGAGCACTGTCGCGGAATCGTCCCCGTCGCCCGAGGTTGCCGCACCGGGCAACCTCTCCGATTCGGCACCAGCCGGGGCGCTTCCCGGCCGCTGACCGAACGCACGGCGCGTAGAACAGACGTGCCACCCGCTTCTCTCCGGCCCGATATTTCGCCTGCCGCCGCCGCCGCCGCCGCCGCCGCCGCCGCCGAACATACCGCCAGATCCCACACTCTGGGCATCCTGCGTGTTCCCCCGTCGCACGCCGGCAACATCCGTTTTGGCCCCGAGCATAGGGGTTTTCACTGAAGTAGAATCGCGACTGATGCCTCCCCGCCCTGCCCGTCCCGCGCATCCCGCGCCGGCCTCGGGCCGCGGCCTTTTCGGTAGCCCACCCGCGATGCCCTTACCTCTTTTCGCCCTTGCCGTCGCCGCCTTTGGAATCGGTACCACCGAATTCGTGATCATGGGGCTGCTGCCCAACGTCGCCCGCGACCTCGGCGTATCGATCCCGGCCGCCGGGATGCTCGTGTCGGGCTACGCGCTCGGCGTGACGATCGGTGCGCCGATCCTCGCGATCGTCACCGCGAAAATGCCGCGCAAGCGCGCGCTGATGGGCCTGATCGGGCTGTTCATCGCGGGCAACCTGTTCTGCGCGATCGCGCCCGGCTATGCGGTGCTGATGGCCGCGCGCGTCGTCACCGCGTTCTGCCACGGCGCATTCTTCGGGATCGGCTCGGTGGTCGCGAGCAATCTCGTCGCGCCGAACCGCCGCGCGCAGGCGATCGCGCTGATGTTCACCGGCCTCACGCTCGCGAACGTGCTCGGCGTGCCGCTCGGCACCGCGCTCGGCCAGGCCTATGGCTGGCGCGCGACGTTCTGGGCCGTCACCGGCATCGGCATCGCCGCGGCCGCCGCGCTCGCGGTATGCCTGCCGAAGCATCTCGCGATGCCCGACACCAGCATCACGCGCGAATTCGGCGTGCTGAAGCACCCGCAGGTGCTGATGGTGCTCGGCATCAGCGTGCTCGCGTCCGCGAGCCTGTTCAGCGTGTTCACGTACATCACGCCGATCCTCGAGGACGTGACGGGCTTCTCGCCGCACCAGGTCACCTACGTGCTGCTGCTGTTCGGCCTCGGCCTGACCGTCGGCGGCACGCTCGGCGGCAAGCTCGCCGACTGGCGCCGGATGCCATCGCTGATCGCGACGCTCGCGCTGATCGGCGTGATCCTCGCGCTGTTCGCGGGCACGATGCACCTGCCGTTCGCCGCGCTCGCGACGATCTTCGTGTGGGGCATCCTCGCGTTCGCGATCGTGCCGCCGCTGCAGATCCTGATCGTCGACCGCGCAAGCGACGCGCCGAACCTCGCGTCGACGCTGAACCAGGGCGCGTTCAACCTCGGCAACGCGACGGGCGCCTGGCTCGGCGGGATGGCGATCGGCTCCGGCGTGTCGCTCGTGAAGCTGCCGTGGGTCGGTGTCGCGATGGCCGTCGCCGCGCTTGCGCTCACGCTGTGGTCGGCGTCGCTCGAACGTCGTCCGGCAGCCGTGCCGACCGAGTACGTCTGATGCAACCCTGCTGCGATCGTTGCGTGCGCAACTCCTATAGGGCCTGTTCCCGCTAATAACGGGCTTGCGCTGGCCGCCAGAAGGACCGAGCGCAAGGATCGCGACGAAGCGAATACTCGATGTATTCGCGACGAGCATGACGCGGCGATCGGCCCTTCTGGCGGCCAGCCCCATTTATGAATTTCTCCCAGTCAGGGGAACCCGCCCTAGACCTGACGGCCTTCATGGACCTTTCAAGTTCCGCGGTGTAGCATCGCGGCCGATGAAAGCCATTCTCAATCGCGACTTCCTTGCACTGATCCTGAGCGTCGCGGTCGTCGGCCTCGGCACCGGCGCCACGCTGCCGCTCACCGCGCTCGCGCTGACCGAAGCCGGGCACGGCACCAACGTCGTCGGCATGCTGACGGCCGCGCAGGCACTTGGCGGCCTCGCCATCGTCCCGTTCGTCACCGCGCTCGCGCGGCGCATCGGCGCACGCCGCGCGATCGTCGTATCGGTCGTGCTGCTCGCCGCGGCCACCGCGCTGATGCAGTTCACGTCGAACCTGATCGTCTGGGGCGTGCTGCGCGTGCTGTGCGGTGCCGCGCTGATGCTGCTGTTCACGATCGGCGAGGCGTGGGTCAACCAGCTCGCCGACGATTCGACGCGCGGCCGCGTGGTCGCGATCTACGCGACCAATTTCACGCTGTTCCAGATGGCCGGCCCCGTGCTCGTCAGCCAGATCGCCGGCGCGACGAGCATCCGCTTCGCGCTGTGCGGCGCGCTGTTCCTGCTCGCGCTGCCGACGCTCGCGACGATCCGGCGCGCGCCGCTCGCCGGCGACGACGCGCATCGCGAGGAACACGATCACTGGCTCGCCGTGCTGCCACGCATGCCGGCGCTGATCATCGGCACCGGCTTCTTCGCGCTGTTCGATACGCTCGCGCTGTCGCTGCTGCCGCTCTACGCGATGGATCACGGCGTCGCGAGCGCGACCGCCGTGCTGCTCGCGTCGATCATGCTGTTTGGCGACACCGCGATGCAGTTCCCGATCGGCTGGCTCGCGGACAAGCTCGGCCGCGAACGCGTGCACCTCGGCGCCGGCTGGATCGTGCTCGCGGGCCTGCCGCTGCTGCCGTTCGTGATCGCGAATCCGTGGCTGTGCTGGCCGCTGCTGTTCGTGCTCGGCGCGGCGGCCGGCAGCATCTACACGCTGTCGCTCGTCGCGTGCGGCGAACGCTTTCGCGGCGCGGCGCTCGTCACCGCGAGCTCGTTCGTGTCGGCGTCGTGGAGCGCCGCGAGTTTCGGCGGCCCGCTGGTGGCCGGCGCATTGATGGAGCAACTGGGCAGCCACGCGCTGATCGGCGTGCTGGTCGTCTGCGTCGCCGCGTTCGTCGCGGCCGCGCTGTGGGAACGACGCGCCGCGTTGCGGCGCGCGGTCTGACGCCGGCGTTCGGCGTTCGGCGTGTCGGAGTGTCGGAGTGTCGACATGTCTGCGTATCACCACCGCCCGCCGCCCAAACGAAAACGGCCCGCGCAATGCGGGCCGCCCTGCTCCGGCGAATCACGCGCGACGTATCGCGCCGCAGCCGGTTATGCGCTACGTGCCGGCAGGATCTTGCCGGCGCACGCCCCGAAGCCGACGCGATAGCCGTCGCCCTGGCACCAGCCCGCGAGCGTGAGCTCGTCGCCGTCCTCGATGAACGTGCGACTACCGCCGCCATTCAGCGCGAGCGGGTCCTTGCCGTTCCACGTCAGTTCGAGCAGGCTGCCGAACGAATCCTGCGTCGGCCCGCTGATCGTGCCCGAACCCATCAGGTCGCCGACGCGCGTGTTGCAGCCCGCGACCGTGTGATGCGCGAGCTGCTGCGCCATCGTCCAGTACATGTGCTTGAAGTTGGTACGGCAGATCGACGTCGCTTCGGCGGCCCCCTCCGCGCGCAGCGTCACTTCGAGCGCGATGTCGAACGCATGCTTGCCCGCGTGCCGCAGATACGCGAGCGGCTGCGGCGACTGCTCCGGCTGCGCGACGCGGAACGGTTCGAGCGCGTCGAGCGTGACGATCCACGGCGAGATCGTCGTCGCGAAGGTCTTCGCGTTGAACGGGCCGAGCGGCACGTATTCCCATTGCTGGATGTCGCGCGCGCTCCAGTCGTTGAGCAGCACCATCCCGAAGATGTGCGCTTCGGCATCCTCGCACGCGATCGGCTCGCCGAGCGCGTTGCCGCAGCCGACGATGAAGCCCGTCTCCAGTTCGATATCGAGCTTGCGGCACGCGCCGAACACCGGGCGCTCCTGGTCGGGCAGCTTCAGTTGCCCGTTCGGGCGCCGCACCGGCGTGCCGCTCACGACCACCGACGACGCACGGCCGTTATAACCGATCGGCATCTCCGACCAGTTCGGCAACAGCGCATTCTTCGGATCGCGGAACATCGAGCCGACGTTGGTCGCATGCTCCTTCGACGAATAGAAATCGGTGTAGCCGGGAATGTCGACCGGCAGATGCAGCGTCGCGTCGCGCTGCGCGACGAGCACTTGTGCGCGCAGCGCCGCATCGTCGCGCAACCGTGCGTTGTCGCGCGAGAACAGGTCCGACAGCTGCACGCGCACGCTGCGCCATGCGTCGCGGCCGAGCGCGATGAACGCGTTGAGCGTCGGCGCGGCGAACACGTCGGCGCTGGCCGGCAGCGTCACGAAGCCCGCACGCGCGAGCGCGGCGAGATCGACGATCTGGTCGCCGAGCGCGACGCCCGCGCGGCGCGCCGGTTGCTTCGCATCGCTGAAGATCCCGAACGGCAGGTTCTGGATCGGGAAATCGCAGGCGGGATCGTTCGCCGTGTCGACCCAGCTCTTGCGAGCCGGGTCGAGCGTCGCGCGCCAGTCTTGGGTGTCGCTCATCTTTGCTCCGGATTGAAATGTTTCTTGATGCCTTGCCAGCATTCGAAGTAGTCGGCCTGCAGCTGCGCGGTGTCGAGCGCGTAACGCGTCGGCCGGATCAGCGTGCGGGTTTCGAACATGAACGCCATCGTCGCGTCGACCTTGTGCGGCTTCGTCGTGTCGCCCGCCGACGCCTTCTCGAACGTGTCCGCGTCGGGCCCGTGGCCCGACATGCAGTTGTGCAGGCTCGCGCCGCCCGGCACGAAGCCTTCGGCCTTCGCGTCGTACGCACCGTGCACGAGCCCCATGAACTCGCTCGCGACGTTGCGGTGGAACCACGGCGGGCGGAACGTATCCTCGGCCGCGAGCCAGCGCGGCGGGAAAATCACGAAGTCGATCGTGTCGACGCCCGGCGTGTCGCTGGGCGACTGCAGCACGAGGAAGATCGACGGATCGGGATGGTCGAAGCTGATCGAGCCGATCGTGTTGAACAGGCGCAGGTCGTATTTGTACGGCGCATAGTTGCCGTGCCACGCGACGACGTCGAACGGCGAATGGCCGATGTCCGCGCGCCACAGGCGCCCGTTCAGTTTCGCGACCAGCTCGAACGCGCCTTCGCGATCCTCGTACGCGGCCTGCGGCGTCAGGAAGTCGCGCGGGTTCGCGAGCCCGTTCGAGCCGATCGGGCCGAGATCCGGCAGGCGCAGCAGCGCGCCGAAGTTCTCGCAGATATAGCCGCGCGCATCGCCGTCCGGCAGCGCGACGGAAAAGCGCACGCCGCGCGGGATCACCGCGATCTCGAACGGCTCGACGTCGAGCCGGCCGAATTCGGTCGCGATGAAGAGACGCCCCTGCTGCGGCACGATCAGCAGTTCGCCGTCCGCGCTATAGAAGAAGCGGTCCCGCATCGAGCGGTTCGCCGCATACAGGTGGATCGCGCAGCCGTTCATCGCGGCCGCCGAGCCGTTGCCGGCCATCGTCACGAGCCCTTCGACGAAATCGGTCGGCTCGACCGGCATCGGCAGCGGATCCCAGCGCAGCTGGTTCGGCGGCGTCGGCGGCACGTCGGCCGAGTCGCCGAACTCCGACACGAGCCGCTGCGGGCCCGTGAGCGGCTCGAACGGCCGGTGCACGGCCGCCGGCCGGATCCGGTACAACCACGAACGGCGGTTGTGGCCGCGCGGCGCGGTAAACGCGGTGCCCGACAGTTGCTCCGCATACAGGCCGTACGGCGCGCGCTGCGGCGAGTTGCGGCCGTGCGGCAGCGCGCCGGGAAGCGCCTCGGTCGCGAATTCGTTCGCGAAGCCGCTCAGGTAGCCGGCGCTTGCCGGTTTCGACAGGTCAAACGTCATCGTTTCCTTTCTCCATCAATTCATGGCGGCGTTCGGCGCCTGCGCGCCGTTGCGCCGCGTCACACCGGCCAGCCCGAGCACGAACAGCGCCGAGCACAGCACGGGCACCGCGGCCGCATGGAACAGCGCGCCGTTGGTCCAGTTGAGCGCAATCAGTTGTCCGCCGACGAGCGGCCCGAGCACCGAGCCGATCCGGCCGATGCCGAGACTCCAGCCGATGCCGGTCGAGCGCAGCGACGTCGGGTAGTACTGGCCCGCGAGTGCGTTCACGGCCGGCTGGCCACCCACCACGCAGAATCCGCCCGCGAACACGACGAGCAGCAGCCACGGCAGCGCATGCGCGACCGAGCCGATCAGCCCGACCGACACGGCCGCGCAGGCAAAACATGCGAACAGCACGCGCGCGAAGCCGTAGCGTTCGATGAACCAGCCGAGCGACAGCGTGCCGATCACGCCGCCCGTCTGCAGCACCGTGCCGACGATCACCGCCGTGCCGGGCGAGTAACCCGCGTCGCGCATCACGGTCGGCAGCCAGTTCGACAGGAAGTACAGGTCGATCAGGTTCATGAAGCTGATGGCCCACAACAGCAGCGTGACCGGCAGGCGTCCGTGGCTGAACAGCTCGGCGACCGGCGCGCCGGTTGCGGCTCGCTCGCGCACGACGAGGCGCGTGTTCGCATCGATGCCGGCCTGCGGCGCGAAGCGCGCGAGCCAGTCGCGTGCCTGCGCATCGCGCCCTTTCAGCACGAGGAACTGCAGCGACTCGGGCAGCCGTGCGAGCATCGCGATCGTCAGCACGAGCGGCACCACGCCGCCGACGAAGAACACCGAGCGCCAGCCGAGCGCCGGAATCAGCGCGGCGCTGATGAAACCGCCGAGCGCGGCGCCGAGCGTGAAGCCGCACGACACGATCATCATCCGCTTCACGCGATGCGTGGCCGGGCTGAACTCGCCGACCAGCGCCATCGCGTTCGGCATGATGCAGCCGAGGCCGAGGCCCGTGACGAAGCGCAGCGCCATCAGCACCGGGATCGAACCCGCGAACGGCGTCGCGAGCATCGTCACCGCGAAAAACAGCGTCGAGCCGATCAGCACCGGGCGCCGCCCGATCCGGTCGGCGAGTACCGACAGTCCGAGCGCGCCGAGCAGCATCCCGAACAGGCTCGCGCTGAACACGGGCCCAAGCGCCTGCTTCGGCACACCCCATTCGGCGATCACGCTCGGTGCGACATAACCCATCGCCTGCGCATCGAAACCGTCGATCACGAGGCACAGCCCGCACAACACGAGCAGCATCCAGTGAAAGCCCGGGCAATGGGTCTCGTCGATCACGCGCTCGACTTCGAGCACGCGCGCATCGGCCGGCGCCGCGCTCATTGCGCCACCTCGGCGGCCGGATGCACGGGCGGGCTCACGCCCTGGCGCGCGAGCGCCATCGCTTCGCGCAGCACGTCGACGTCGCCGATCTGGTTCGCGAGCAGCAGGATCAGCTTCGCGTTGACGAGTTGGCTGTCGGCGTCCGACAGGTCGCGATGCATGTCGATCAGCGCTTCGTAGAACGCGTCCGGATCGGCCAGGCGCGGGCGGGTATCGAGTCGGGGCATGACGGGGGTCTCCGGTGTCGTTGTCGGGTCCAATGCAGTGTTCAGCGTGCGCAGGTCGCGCGCGCCAGTGCGTCGGCGATCGCCTGACGATCGAGCGCGCGCATCCGGGCGCACACGTGCTGGTCGGGGCGCAGCAGGTAGAACGTGCCGGGCCGCGCGTCGTAGCGTTGCGCGGCAAAACCGTCGACGTCCTCCACGACGTCGACACCGGCCACCGGTTGCGCATGCCCGGCCGGCACGACCAGCACGGGCCGCACCGGCAGCGCGAGGCCGTCGAGCACCTGCGCGAGCGCGGCCGCGTCTCCCGGCAGCCCGAACAGCACGCCCGCGAAGCCATCGCCCAGATGCGGCAGCAGCCAACCCGACGCCCCCTGCGTGCGCACCGGCGCATCGGCCGCCGCCGCGCCCGGGCGCATCGCGCACGCGAACGCGTCGCCGTTGCGGTCCGGCGTGTTCAGCGGCGAATCGGCCAACACGGCCGGCACCGACAGGCGGCCGCTGTTCACCAGCTTGCGTGCGAACTCGCAGTCGCGTGCGAGCTTCAGCGTCGCGTCGCGGAACACGCGCGACACCGCGCTCTTCGGCGTGATGAAGTCGGTCGAGCGCGTCGAATTGCGGATGTTCTCGTCGGCCGCGAACTCGCGCTCGCTCGCATAGGTGTCGAGCAGGCGATCGTCCGCGCGGCCGTCGAGCACGAGCTTCAGCTTCCACGCGAGGTTGTCCGCATCCTGCACGCCGCTGTTCGCGCCGCGCGCGCCGAACGGCGACACGCCGTGCGCGGAATCGCCCGCGAACAGCACGCGGCCGTGACGGAACGTATCCATCCGCTGGCAGCGGAACGTATAGACGCTCACCCATTCCAGTTCGAACTCGACCTCCGGCCCGAGCAGCGCACGCACGCGCGGAATCACGCGCTCCGGCTGCTTCTCGGCGACCGGATCGGCGTCCCAGCCGAGCTGGAAGTCGATGCGCCACACGTTGTCGGGCTGGCGATGCAGCAGCACCGACTGGTTGCGGTGAAACGGCGGGTCGAACCAGAACCAGCGCTCGGTCGGGAATTCCGCCTTCATCTTCACGTCGGCGATCAGGAAGCGATCCTTGAACGTGCGGCCGCGGCTCTCGAGGCCCATCGCCGCGCGCATCGGGCTGCGCGAGCCGTCGGCCGCGATCACGTACTGCGCGCGCAGCGTCTCGATGCCTTCCGGCGTCTCGACGGTCAGCGCCGCGTGGTCCGCCGACTGCGCGACGCCCGTCACCTTGTGCTTCCAGCGGATCTCGAGGTTCGGCAGTTCGAACGCGCGCTCGGCCAGGTAGCCTTCGACGTAGTACTGCTGCAGGTTGATGAACGCGGGGCGCGCATGCCCTTCCTCGGGCAGCAGGTCGAACGCGTAGAGCTGTTCGTCCTGCAGGAACACCTTGCCGACGTGCCAGCTCACGCCCTTGTCGACGAAGCGCTCGCCGCAGCCGAGCCGGTCGAAGATCTCGAGCGTGCGCTTCGCGAAGCAGATCGCGCGCGAGCCCGTCGACAGCGTGTCGTCGTCGTCGAGCAGCACGACCGGCACGCCTTGCTGCGCCAGATCGATCGCGGCCGACAGGCCCACCGGGCCCGCGCCGACGACGATCACCGGATGGATGGCCGCGTCATGGCCGGCAGCCCGCATCGCGCGCGGCCGGTACTCGAACTTCAGCGTCTGGTAATCGATGCTCATGGTCGCCATCCGCTCCTCAGCCCTGCCGCGCGCACGCCGGCGCGCGCAGCGTCGCTCCGCCCGCGCACGTTGCCCGCCGCTGCCGCGGCCCGCCCTGCTCAGCCCACTTCCTGTCAACCGCCACGTCTCGCTCCTTGCTTCCTGTTGATCCGATTCGGGAAACGGCGCCGTTCCCGACGCCCGAACGCCGCTTTTCTTGATCGGCGACAAATCCTTGGATTTACGAATAGTAAAACCAATTACGAATAGTGAAATCAACGTAAACCCTAGCCATCGTCTCAAGGACGGGATAACCATATGAGCGAAACGCCAAGCCGAGCCGGGCGCGCACTGCTAATATCAAGACATGAGGCGGCCCTTTCGGCCGCCATTTTTCCTTGCCAAGCCGATGATTCCGCCCAACATTCCCGAGCTGGTCGCCCGTGCCGGGCAACTGCCTTATCTGCGGGAACACCTCGCGCTTGCCGACGGCGGCACCGCGTGCGCGAATCTGCCCGAGCGCACGCTCGCGAGTGCCTACGAACCGATCTACGACGTGACGATGCCCGGCGCACCGCAGTCGACGTCGTTCGCGGATGCGATCGAGCGCTACGGCGACGAACTCGGCTTCCAGGCCGTCACGCTGGCCACGGGTGCGCCGCACGATCCGGTCGACTCGGCCGTCGACGATCAGACGCTCGTCGCGATCGACCGGCTGTCGCGCGCGCTGCATGCGATCAACTTCTTCGGCGCGCAACGCCACGGGCTGCTGTTCCTGCGCGTGCACGAGCGGCTGCTCAAGAGCGTGAAGTACGACCACGGCAAGCATTTCTCGTCGGTGCTGCAGCGTTTCGGGCTGCCGGCCGAGCGGATCGTGATCGAGCTGCCGTCGGTCGCGGTCGCGCACAAGACCTTCCTCGGCTACCTGACGCGCAGCTACCAGCATCACGGCTTCAAGGTCGCGGACAAGCTGCCCGACCCGGGCCGGATCCTCGCGGTCGAATCGGAGATGGCACGGCCCGACTACATCAAGATAGATGCGGGCATCGCGCTGCGCGACGGGATGGTGAAGGCGCTGGTCGCGTATGCGCAGCGCGTGCGGATTCCGCTGATCTTCGACGGCGTCGTCGACGAGACGCAGTGCGAGCTGCTGCGCCAGCACGACGTGCGGTTCATGCAGGGGCCGGTGTTCGCGAAGGTCGTCACGGCCTGAGCCGGACGGGTGACAGGCGCGCGCGGGGCGCGCCGCGCCGGATGGCGGATTCCGATGGCGTATGGCTTCGGAATCGTGTGTCAGCGGGCAGCGTCACGCGATGCCGGCCGGTTTCCTGTCCGTTCGTGCGGAACGGACGAATGCGCTTGATCGCGGATTCGATGCCGGCGCATCGCCGCTTCCGGCCGCCTACGCTCGTCCACCGTCGTCGTATTTCGGCAGATCGTCGTCGATCTCGATGCCCGGGAAACGATCCCCGTACCAGACATGCCACGCGGGACGCAGCCGCGACGGCTCGTCGAGCGTCGCGGAGTTGATTTCCACGGTCGTCGGCGCATCGGCCAGCCGGTACTCGAGCTGCGCGCCGCAGCGGCCGCAGAAGCGCCGCTCGCCCCACGCGCTCGACGCATAGACCGTCGGCTCGCCCTGCAGGTACTCGAATGCGTCGATCGGCACCGATGCCGACGCGACGACCGCCGCACCTGTCGTGCGCTGGCAGAGCCGGCAATGACAGAAACCGGCGTCGGCCGGAATGCCGGCGATCCGGTAGCGGATCGCACCGCATGCGCAACCGCCTTCCATCGTTTCCGGATGTGGCATCGCGAACCTCGTCATCGTCGGGAAGCTGGCGAACGATGATGAGCGCCGTTCACGCGCGATGCAACCGGCGGCCACGCGCTTCTCCGTTCCGGAGAACCGGTAACGCACCGGCGCGCCGCGCCCGTCTCAGGCCGTCTGCCCGAGCCGCTGCGCGAGCGCCTTCAGCTTCGGCCCGACCTGCGTGCGGAACACGTCCTCGTCCATCGACGACGCGGGCCCGCTGCAGCTCAGGATCAGCCAGCGCCCTTCGCGCGGCTCGCGAAACGGCACGGCCGCCGCATTCACGTCCATGTGCCACGCGCGAAACGAATAACAGCATCCGCCGTCGGAGAACTCGGCCACCGCATGCTGCGCGGCCGCGACGAGCGCATCCGCGTCGGCCGCGCCGCCGGCTGCCCGGTGCAGGTCCGCATAGAGCGCGCGGCGCACGTCCTCCGGCTGCACGGCCAGGTAAGCGCGCCCCATCGAGCTCGTCAGCATCGACAGCCGCGAGCCGGGCGCGAGCCCGAGCGTCAGCGCGGTTTCGCTGCGGATCGTCTCCAGGTAGATCATGTCGAGCCCGTCGCGGCAGCCGAGCGACACGGCCGCGCCGATCTCGCGCGCGAGCGCCTGCATGTGCGGCCGCGCGAGATCGATCGTCCCCGAGCCGGACAGCAGCGCGTAGCCGAGCGACAGCACGCCGGCGTCGAGCGCATACTTTCCGAGCGTCTCGTCGTAGCGCAGGTAGCCGAGCACGGTCAGCGTGTAGGCGAGCCGGTTCACCGTCGCCTTCGGCAGCCCGGTGCGCTCCGCGAAGTCGCGATTGCCCAGCATCGTCTCGCCGGGCCGGAATGCGCGCAGCAGGTCGAGCCCGCGCGCGAGCGCAACGACGAACTTGCGTTCGTCGATCGTGGTTTCGTCGATGGTTGAAAGCGTCATGGGATGCTACACTGGGTTCGATTTGCAAAACATTGTTCCGCACAGCGGAACTTCAGTCAAGCGAACTTTAGACACCGGGCCGGGCGGCGAAGCGCCAGCCCGGGACCTGACAGACAGGAGATGACACGATGGGCGCCGCAACTTTTCATTGGGACGATCCGCTGCTGCTCGACCAGCAACTGACCGAAGAAGAGCGGATGGTGCGCGATGCCGCGCACGCATACGCGCAGGACAAGCTCGCGCCGCGCGTCACCGAGGCGTTCCGCCATGAACGCACCGACGCCGAGATCTTCCGCGAGATGGGTGAAGTCGGCCTGCTCGGCCCGACGATTCCGGAAGAATACGGCGGCCCTGGTCTCAATTACGTGAGCTACGGCCTGATCGCGCGCGAAGTCGAGCGCGTCGACTCCGGCTACCGCTCGATGATGTCCGTGCAATCGTCGCTCGTGATGGTGCCGATCTTCGAATTCGGCTCCGACGCGCAGAAGCAGAAATACCTGCCGAAGCTCGTGACCGGCGAATGGATCGGCTGCTTCGGGCTGACCGAGCCGAACCACGGCTCCGACCCGGGCAGCATGGTCACGCGCGCGAAGAAGGTGCCCGGCGGTTATTCGCTGTCCGGCGCGAAGATGTGGATCACCAACTCGCCGATCGCCGACGTGTTCGTCGTGTGGGCAAAGCTGGAAGAAGACGGCAAGGACGCGATCCGCGGCTTCATCCTCGAAAAAGGCTGGAAGGGCCTGTCCGCGCCGGCGATCCACGGCAAGGTCGGGCTGCGTGCGTCGATCACCGGCGAGATCGTCCTCGACGAGGTGTTCGTGCCCGAAGAGAACCTGATGCCGAACGTGAGCGGCCTGCGCGGCCCGTTCACGTGCCTGAACTCGGCACGCTACGGCATCGCGTGGGGCGCGCTCGGCGCGGCCGAGTCGTGCTGGCACACCGCGCGCCAGTACGTGCTCGATCGCAAGCAGTTCGGCCGGCCGCTCGCCGCGAACCAGCTGATCCAGAAGAAGCTCGCCGACATGCAGACCGAGATCACGCTCGGCCTGCAGGGCGTGCTGCGTCTCGGCCGGATGAAGGACGAAGGCACGGCGGCCGTCGAGATTACGTCGATCATGAAGCGCAACTCGTGCGGCAAGGCGCTCGACATCGCGCGGCTCGCGCGCGACATGCTCGGCGGCAACGGCATCTCGGACGAATTCGGCGTCGCGCGCCACCTCGTGAACCTCGAGGTGGTCAACACGTACGAAGGCACGCACGACATCCACGCGCTGATCCTCGGCCGCGCGCAGACGGGCATCCAGGCATTCTTCTGATCATTCGCGTCCGATACGCGGCTGCGCTTGCGTCGCATCGCACACGCTGAAACGACACGGCCCGCCCGGCATCACTGCCGGGCGGGCCGTTTGCATCGGCGCGCGCGTGCGTCACGCGCCGCCGATTTGGCAGCCGCAGCTTACTTGTTCGGCTGCGGCGTGAGGCGCAGGTACGGACGCACGGCGTTGAAACCCTTCGGGAAGCGTTTCTTCAGCTCTTCCGGATCCTGCAGCGACGGCACGATCACGACGTCGTCGCCATCCTTCCAGTTGCCGGGCGTCGCGACCTTGTAGTTGTCGGTCAGTTGCAGCGAGTCGATCACGCGCAGCACTTCGTCGAAGTTACGTCCCGTGCTGGCCGGATAGGTGATGGTGAGCCGCACCTTCTTGTTCGGGTCGATCACGAACAGCGAGCGCACCGTCAGCGTTTCGTTCGCGTTCGGGTGGATCATGTCGTACAGCTGCGAAACCTTGCGGTCCGCGTCGGCGATGATCGGGAAACCGACGACCGTCGACTGCGTTTCGTTGATATCGTTGATCCAGCCCTTGTGCGATTCGACGCCGTCGACCGACAGCGCGATCACCTTCACGTTACGTTTCTCGAATTCGCCCTTCAGCTTCGAGGTCAGCCCGAGTTCAGTCGTGCACACCGGCGTGTAGTCGGCCGGGTGCGAGAACAGAACACCCCAGCTGTCGCCCAGCCACTCGTGAAATTTGATGGGACCCAGGCTCGATTCCTGCTCGAAATCCGGTGCGATGTCACCAAGACGCAGACTCATGATGTTCCCTCCTCGAACGATGCTGGTTAAAACCGCGCGCGATCGGCGCGGGACAGTCCATCAGCTTACCGGGAAGCAATGGGCCGCGCGAACGATTATTCCGTTTGATATTCATACTTTTTTGTCATTTTTACCCGATGCCGGAGCAGGACGGACGGCCGCGATGGAAACTTTTCGCACGGTTTGCGGCTCTGTTGATGATTACGAGTCGTTTACCATGCGGTCTTGCACCGCCGTGTGTCTTCCCGGCTCGCCAGCAGGCAGGGGTTTCGCTACGATATGAACCTGCAGCATGACAGCATGAAGGGAGTTGCAATGTCGGAAATCAACAAGGAGAAACTGATGTCGGATATCAAAACCGTTCTCGCGGACGCCGAGGATCTGCTCAAGCAGGCAGCGAGCAGCACGGGCGACCGTGCGGCCGAGCTGCGCGAGAAAGCCATGTCGCGCCTGAAGCAGGCCAAGGAAAAGGCAACCGACGTTCAGGTCGTGGTGGTCGAGAAAGGCAAGAAGGCCGCACGCGCGACCGACGATTACGTGCACGAGCATCCGTGGACGTCGATCAGCATCGCCGCCGGCGTCGGCGTGCTGATCGGTCTGCTGATCAACCGCAAGTAACGCGCTCAGCGCCGTTCCGCCCCATGTGCCGCCCGGGCGGTACATGGGCGCCGAAGCCAGCCGGTGGTTCGCCACCGGCTGCTTTGACCTAGCCGCTCACTGCGCGCGCAAGCGCCTCATCCATGACGACAGACACTCACCCGCAGCCGTCCGGCCAGGGACCGCTGCGCCGCCTCGTCGGCTCCGCGATCGGCCTCCTGCAAACGCGCCTCGAACTGGTGGGCATCGAGCTCGCCGAGGAGAAGGAACGCCTGATGGGCGTGCTGTTCCTCGGGCTCGCGGCCATGATGCTCGCGACGATGGCACTGATCAGCCTGACCGTGCTCGTCGCGATCGCGTTCTGGGACACCTATCGCTGGCAGTCGCTCGCGGCCATCACCGCGCTGTACGCGATCGCCGGCATCGCATGTGCGCTGAAGGCGCGTTCGGGCCTGCGCGAAGCGCCGACCGTGTTCGAAGCCACGCTCGCCGAGCTCGAGAAAGACCGCGAAATTTTCCGCGGCAAGCCGTGAACGCAGTCGCGCTCACCCCTCTCACCTATTTCGCCGACGCGCCATGAGCCAGAACGTCACGGGCAATTCACCCCGCCCCCATTCGTCGCGATCGAACTGGAGCGCGTCGCAGCATCGCGCGCTCCGCAAGGAATTGCTGATCCTGCGATCCGAGGTCGAGCGGCTCGAGCTTGCCGAAGCCGCCACCGAAATGCGCCACGCCGTCACGCGCTTCAGCTGGCTCAAGGTGTTCATTCCCGGCATGTCGAGCGGCAAGTTCAGCCAGTCCGCCAAGAACCTGAATGCGAGCCTCGGCCAACTCGTGAACCAGTATCCGATGTTGAGTTCGCTCGCATCGCTCGTGCTGGCGAAACCCGTTCGCTCGCTTCTGCGTGCGAGCGCGGGCCCCGCGCTGAAGTGGGGCACCGTCGGCTTCGCCGCGTGGGAGGTCTACCGGATCTGGAAACAGTCGCGCGACGAGCGCGAAACTGCCGCGAACGACGACTGACACGTAACGACAGACGCGCACGGCCCCGCGCCGTTGCGCGTGTTTCGCGCGTTTTCCGTACGTTGTCGCGCGATCAACGCACGCCCCAGCATGTCCGATCCCGTACATCGGTCTCCCCGTCATTCGATCCCGCATTGCCTTTCATCCCGTCCGAACGCAGCGTGAATGCGCCGCATGCGTCGTCGCGCATCGGGCCTGCATCGAGCGGGCTCGCAACGAGTTCGTAGACGACCGGCGCATCGTCGCCAACCGATCGTTGCAGCGCCACGCGATAGACTGCCGGCCCGTCCGGCGGCGCCTGCGCATATGCGTCCGGCAACGTCCGCGGTGGTGGGCCGTCGAGCGTTTCGAGATACTGGGCGGCGCGATACAGTGCGGCAACCGCGGATGCGCGATGCGCGCGAGCGACATGCTCGCGATACGAAGGAATACCCCACGCGGCCAGCACGGCGACGATCGCGAGCACGATCATCAGTTCGAGCAACGTGAACGCCGCCGATCGGTGCATCAGCGCAGGCCGTTTCATCGATGCACCGCCGCGACGCGACGCCAGCGCTGCGCAACGATGCGTCCATCGCGCAGCGCAACCTGGCTCTGCAGCCAGACCACGCTCGACGCATGGCCGCCGACGCCACGTGCGGTCACGAGGTAAGCGCGACTACCTTGCGGACCGACGCCTCGCCAGGCTTCGATCAGGCAACGCGGCGGCTGCGCCGCCATCGGCCAGGACGCGAACGGGGCGAACGCTTCGGCGGCGCCCAGCGCAGGCGTTCGCCGCCATGCATCCGGCTCAGCGGATGATGCCGGTTCGTCCATGTACGGCGCGCCGCCGCGAAGCAATCGCGCAGTGCAGGCTGTCAGTGCCGCATCGGCCGCGTGAAACGCAATCAGCCGGTCGGACAGTGCACGCGTGCGGCGGGATTCCGTCAGTGCGGATTCGAACCACGTGCCGGTGAGCGCGGCGACCGCTGCGCCGACCGCGATCACGGCAGGCAACGCAAGGCCCGCGTCGCGACGCCACCTGCGAGTGCCGGACAGAATGCGCGTGTGCACTGCTCCGCAGCTCAACATGAGGCCTCCGCCGCGCGCTGCGGGCCGCAGGGCGACATGGCACGCGCGCGTTTTGCCCGACTTGTCGCGACTTGCATCGCAAGCTCGTCGATGAATCCGTTGGCGTGGGTCATCACAACGCCCGTTGGTTCTGCGGCGTATCGCTGCGCGGATCGGCGAATGCGACCGCGGCATTCCGCAACGCAACGATTCGATGCAGCACCAGACGCGCGCGACCATCCGGCGACGCGGCCGTGCGGCCGTCGCAATCGACATGACGCACGGGCTCGCGCATCGGTTCGCCACGCGCCCGCACGCACACGTGCACGGCGATGACGTCGTGCCAGTCGCCTGCGCCAATCGCCTCCGCGTCGACGAACTGCGCGCCTTCGCGACGCAGGTAGCGCATGCGCAGCTGGTCGATGCCGGACACGAGGGGTTGCGGCGTACCGGGGCGCCCGCTTCCTTCGCAGTACAGCTCGGGCTCGCCCGTCGACGGACTGACATGCGCGTCGAAACGGTTTTCCACGAGCGGCCGCTCACCGGGAGCCCCGACACCTTGTCCGAGACAATCCGATACGTGTGAGCCGACCGTCAGCCACGTCGACACGGCATCCCCGACATACCGAACCAGCACCGCATCCGACGCTGCGCGCACGGCTTCGCAGCGCACCTGTGCGCCGTCGCCTCGCACGCGCCCCGCGGAACAACCGAACACCGGCGGCAACGATGACGGCCCTTCGACATCGAGCGGGCGAAACCCGGCCATCTGGATCTGCTGGCCGATCAGCATCAATGCGGTGGCGGCCGCATCGCGCATCCGGAACCCGTCTTCCGCCTGCCGCTGCGCGACGCGCTGGGCGTGATACAGCGCACCGGCGGCGGCAAGCACGAGCAGACCGACGATCATCGCGATCAGCACTTCGAGCAGCGTATGCGCGCGGCTGCGGCGCTCAGTGTTCAACCGCATCGATCTCGGCCTCCCGAAACGGAATCCGCACGCACGACGGCGGCTTCACCGTTGCCCCGGCACCTTCGCATCGCGCCGACGCCGCCGCGTCCGCATCGCGCCAGCCAACTATCACGTACCGGATGCCGCCCGACCCATGATCGAGCGTCATCGCGCCACCCGGCAACGATGCGGCCGCAAGCGCCGCGATGCCGTCGTCGACACCCGCCGCTGCGTGCCGGCCTTCGATGCGTGCGTCGGCCAGCCACAGCGCGCGTTCACGCCAGATCGTCGCTCGCTGCGCGCGCGTCATCGCGAGCTGGCTGCCGGCCACGGCCAGCATCACGGCTGCGAGCAGCGCAATGGCCAGCACCGCTTCGAGCAGCGACGTACCGTGCATCGACTTGTACGGATGCTTCATGCCGCGTCGCAACGCCCGGCGACGACGCGCGCCCGACCGCCCGCCGCGATCCGGATGCAACGCGATACGTGTGCATCATCGCCGGGCAGCGCGCGCTGCGGACGCAATTCGAAACGCCTGATCCCGCCGAGCACCTGGCCCGCCGGCGGTGCAAACGCCAGATCGTGTGCAGCGCCCGCGACGGCGATGTCGGCATCGCGCGGATAGCGCCGCAGCACGCGCGATTGCCCGTCGAACTGCCCGCTGACGATCCAGCCGCACGACCATTCCGCCGGGTCGCACCGCTCGCCGGGACGCACGCAGTCGCCGTCGCGCCCGGCCCTGCACAGCGTGACGCGCACGCCGAGACGCGTCGCCTCGGTGCGCGCGAACGATAGTGCACCGAGCAGCGCGCGAGAGCGGGCGTCCACGCGTTCGCGCATGCGCCACTGATCGAATGCGGGTGCTGCGGAAAGTCCGATCGCGGCCGCGAGCGCGATCGCGACCATCAGCTCGACGAGCGTGAAACCGCCGCAGCGTCGCAAGCTTTTTACAACGGCCTGCCGGTGCAATTCCATTGCCATCGCCCTCCGTCAACGTGATGCGACGACTGTAGCGACGCGAGCGAACGCGCGCCATTGGCCGAACGGCCGACTGGCGACATGCGATCGCGACCGACACAATCGGTGCGAACTGAACCCACGGAGAAGACGATGAACGAACGCAGCGCGTCAGCGCTTACGTGGAGGCTTGGAGGGGGACGCGCGACGGAACTCTTCGATCACGTCGGCAAATTCGGACACATCCTCGAACCGGCGGTAAACCGATGCGAAACGGACATAGGCAATCGTATCGAGACCGCGCAACTCGTTCATCACGAGTTCGCCGAGCTTCTCGCTACGCACTTCACGCTCGCCGGTCGCGAGCAGTTGATATTCGATGCGGGCGACCGCCGCGTCGATCGCGTCAGCGGCAACCGGCCGCTTGCGCAGCGCGAGTTGCATGCTGGCGACGATCTTGCGACGATCGAATTCCGTGCGGCTGCCGTCCTTCTTCACGACGGCCGGCAGGTTCAGCTCGACCCGCTCGTACGTCGTGAAGCGCTTGTCGCAAGCCGAGCAGCGACGGCGCCGACGAATCGCGGCGCCATCTTCGGACACGCGCGAGTCGACGACCTGCGTGTCTTCATGCCGGCAGAACGGGCAGCGCATGCTGGATTAGCGATAGACCGGGAAACGCTTGGTCAGCTCGGCCACTTGCGCGCGCACGCGCTCGAGCGTCGCGGCATCTTCCGGCGCTTCCAGCACGTCGGCGATCAGGTTGCCGACCTGCTCCGCTTCCGCCGTGCCGAAGCCGCGCGTCGTCATCGCCGGCGAACCCAGGCGGATGCCGCTCGTCACGAACGGCTTTTCCGGATCGTTCGGGATCGCGTTCTTGTTCACCGTGATATGCGCAGCACCCAGCGCCGCTTCCGCTGCCTTGCCCGTGATGTTCTTCGCGCGCAGGTCCACCAGCATCACGTGGCTTTCGGTGCGGCCCGACACGATGCGCAGGCCACGCTTGACCAGCGTTTCAGCCAGCACGCGTGCGTTCTCGACCACCTTCTGCTGATACTCCTTGAACTCCGGCGACAGCGCTTCCTTGAACGCCACGGCCTTCGCCGCGATCACGTGCATCAGCGGGCCACCCTGGATGCCCGGGAAGATCGCCGAATTGATCGGCTTCTCGTATTCCGACTTCATCAGGATCACGCCGCCGCGCGGGCCGCGCAGGCTCTTGTGCGTCGTCGTCGTCACGAAATCCGCGTGCGGCACCGGGTTCGGGTACACGCCCGCGGCGATCAGGCCCGCGTAGTGCGCCATGTCGACCATCAGGTACGCACCCACCGACTTCGCAATCTTCGCCAGACGCTCGAAGTCGATCTTCAGCGCGAATGCCGATGCACCCGCGACGATCAGCTTCGGCTTGTGCTCGTTTGCCAGCTTCTCGGCTGCGTCGTAGTCGATGTCTTCGTTTTCGTTCAGGCCGTAGCTCACCACGTTGAACCACTTGCCCGACATGTTCACCGGCGAGCCGTGCGTCAGGTGACCACCGTGCGCGAGGCTCATGCCCATGATCGTGTCACCCGGCTTGAGCATCGCGAAGAACACGCCCTGGTTCGCCTGCGAACCCGAGTTCGGCTGCACGTTCGCGGCTTCCGCGCCGAACAGCTGCTTCACGCGGTCGATCGCCAGCTGCTCGACCACGTCGACGTATTCACAGCCGCCGTAGTAACGCTTGCCCGGGTAACCTTCCGCATACTTGTTCGTGAGCTGCGAGCCCTGTGCGGCCATCACGGCCGGGCTCGTGTAGTTTTCCGACGCGATCAGCTCGATGTGATCTTCCTGGCGGCGGTTTTCCTGCTCGATCGCTGCAAAGATTTCGGGATCGACGTTCGCGATGGTGCTTTGGGCTCTGTCAAACATACGGTTTCCGTTAAGTGTGTACAGGTTGACCGGGGTGGCCGAGTACATTGCGCTGCTGGCGGAACCAGCTCGACGTGGCGGAAGAATCCGTATGACGCGAGACAGGACAGCCACCGGCGATGCACGCAACGGCGCACAACGGCTGCCCAGGCGAACGGCAAAAACGGCGCCCCGCGCTTCACGGTGGGATGCTCCACCTTGAACCCGAAGGGTTCTATCGCCAGTCACGCAGGGGTGATGAGCGCGTTAGTGTATTGGATGCGTCATGAATAGGCAACCGCACGGCAGCGGCCCCAAAACAATAAGGGCCAGACTCTACGCACCCGCCCCGACACGCTTTGGCGCCTTGCCGCGGTGCGGCAATCTCAGTAGGCTTGCGGGATACTATCCGCCACTTTGTTACCGACCAGGAGCAGCAATGATCGTGTTCGTCACAGGCGCGTCCGCCGGCTTCGGCGCCGCCATCGCCCGTGCCTTCGTCAAGGGCGGCCACCGCGTCGTCGCAACCGCGCGCCGCAAGGATCGTCTCGATGCGCTCGCGGCCGAACTCGGCGACGCGCTGCTGCCGCTGGAGCTCGACGTGCGCGACCGCGCAGCCGTCGAAGCCGTGCCGGCCGCCCTTCCCGTCGAATTCGCCGCACTCGACGTGCTCGTCAACAACGCCGGTCTCGCGCTCGGCGTCGAGCCGGCCCACAAGGCCAGCCTCGACGAGTGGCAGACCATGATCGACACGAACTGCTCGGGCCTCGTGACCGTCACGCACGCGTTGCTGCCCGGGATGATCGCGCGAGGCCGCGGCCACATCTTCAACCTCGGTTCGGTCGCCGGCACCTATCCGTATCCGGGCGGGAACGTATACGGCGCAACCAAGGCTTTTGTCCGACAATTCAGCCTGAACCTGCGCGCCGACCTGATCGGCACACCGTTGCGCGTAACCGACATCGAGCCGGGCCTGTGCGGCGGCACGGAATTCTCGAACATCCGCTTCCGCGGCGACGATGCAAAGGCGGCGAACGTCTACCAGAACGTCCAGCCGCTCACGGCCGAGGACATCGCCGACACGATCTACTGGATCGCGACGCGCCCCGCGCACGTCAACATCAACACGATCGAAATGATGCCGGTCGCCCAGGCTCCGGCCGGCCTCACGATCCATCGCGGCTGATACGCCGGGCACAGCCGCAGGCCCGCCTCCGGCCGGCCTGCGGCGTGCTACCGCATACTACATTCCGTTACGAATCGGTTACGAATCCGGCTCCGGCCTTCCGGTAAAATGCGCGCCATGACTCAGCCTACCCGCTCCCCGGACGCGCCCTCCGGCTTCACCTGGCCGGTACGCGTGTACTACGAGGATACCGACGCAGGCGGCATCGTCTTCTATGCCAACTACCTGAAATTCTTCGAGCGCGCCCGCACCGAATGGCTGCGCGCGTGCGGCATCGACCAGCGTCGGCTCGCAGACGATACGGACGCGATCTTCATCGTCCGCAGCACGTCGCTCGACTACCGCGCGCCGGCGCGACTCGACGACGCACTGACGATCACGAGCCGGCCCGGACGCATCGGCCGCGCATCGGTGGAATTCACACAGGAAGCCTGGCGTGGCGACACGCTGCTCGTCGCCGGACACATCCGCCTCGGCTGCGTGGACCGAACCGGCATCCGGCCCGCGGCGATCCCGCCGGCCGTGCTCGACGTGCTGCAACGCGGGCCCGTCATCGACGCCGGGCAAACTGTATTGTCAACGAAGCTCGCATGAGCACCGTTTAGACAAAGCCTATGAACTTGCCTTCCTGAATCGATACTAAGCAAGGTTCGGCGCCAGGCCTGACCGGCGCGCCGCACCGCACGCATACCGTGCGCCCTCGCCGGGCACCCCCGAAGGGACGTTACTCAAACCTCTATGAACACAACTCAAGACCTGTCGATCATTTCCCTCGTCCTCAACGCGAGCGTGCTGGCCCAGGCCGTGATGGGGCTGCTGTTGCTGCTGTCGCTGATGTCGTGGACCTTCATTTTCCGCAAGTGGTTCGCGATCCGCCGCGCACGCGCGCAGACCGAACGCTTCGAAAGGGATTTCTGGTCGGGCGGCGACTTGCAGGCGCTGTATCAGAGCGCGGCCAACAACCGCCACACGATCGGCGCGCTCGAGCGGATCTTCGAGTCGGGGATGCGTGAATTCCTGAAGGCGAAGGAAAAGCGGATCAGCGACCCGGGCCTCGTGCTCGACGGTGCGCGCCGCGCGATGCGCGCATCGTTCCAGCGCGAAATGGACGTGCTCGAAGCGAACCTCGCGTTCCTCGCGTCGGTCGGCTCGGTCAGCCCGTACATCGGTCTGTTCGGCACCGTGTGGGGGATCATGAACTCGTTCCGCGGCCTCGCGAACGTGCAGCAGGCCACGCTCGCGAACGTCGCACCGGGCATCGCCGAGGCGCTCGTCGCCACCGCGATCGGCCTGTTCGCCGCGATTCCGGCGGTGGTCGCATACAACCGCTACGCGCACGACATCGACCGCCTCGCGATCCGCTTCGAGACCTTCATCGAAGAGTTCTCGAACATCCTGCAGCGTCAGGCCCAGTAAGGAGCACGCCATGGCAGGAAGTCCCATTCGATCCAGCATGCGCGGCGGCCGCTCGCGTCGCGCGATGGCCGACATCAACGTCGTGCCGTATATCGACGTGATGCTGGTGCTGCTCGTGATCTTCATGGTCACGGCACCGCTCGTGGCCCCGTCGATCATCAATCTGCCGACCGTCGGCAATGCAGCGCCGCAGGAACAGACGCCGCCCGTCGTCGTCAACATCAAGGCCGACCGCACGATGAGCGTCAAGTACAAGGGCGACGCCGGCGCGACGCAGGAAGACACGATGACCAAGGCCGAGCTCGACAGCTTCATCTCGGCCCGGCAGGCCGATCATCCCGACCAGCCGGTCGTGATCGCGGCCGACAAGACCGTGCAGTACGATGCAGTCATGACCGTGATGTCGGATCTGAAGGCGCGCGGCGTCAAGCGCGTCGGCCTCCTCGTCAAATCGCAATGAACCGGCAGCAATCCACGCGCAGCAACGCCTACCCGTCTCAGCCCCCTCGCGAGCGCGGCACCTGGCGCGCGTTCGCGCTCGCCGCGCTGATGCACGTGCTGCTCGCGCTGTTCCTCTATCACGGCGTGCAGTGGCAAAACAGCACGCCGGCCGGCGCCGAAGCCGAGCTGTGGACCGAGGTGCCCGACGTCCCCGCACCGCGGCCCGTCGTCACGCCCACGCCGCCCGCGAAGCTCGCACCGCCCCCTCCCCCGGTCCGTGACGAGCAGGCGGACATTGCACTGCAGCAGAAGAAACGGCAACAGGAAGCGGCCGCGCGCGAAGCGCTGCTCGAACAGCAGCGCCGCGCGCAGCAGTTGAAAGCGCAGCAAGAGGAAGCCCGGCGCGAGCAGCTCGCAGCCCAGCAGGCCGCCGCGCTCGCCGCGCAAAAGGCCGCCGAGCGCGAAAAGCAGAAGCAGGCGGACAAGCTCAAGCAACAGCAGCTCGTGGAGCAGCAGAAGCTCGAACAGCAGAAGCAGCTCCAGCAGCAGAAACTGCAGCAGCAGAAGCAGGCGCAGCTGGAAGCCCAGCAGGCGGCGAAGGCCAAGGCCGACGCGGCCGCGAAGGCAAAGGCGGACGCCCAGGCCAAGGCAAAGGCCGAAGCGGCTGCGCGCGCGAAGGCCGATGCAGCAGCAACAGCGAAGCTCGACCGGGAACGGAATGCGCGGCTTGCGCAGATGCAGGGCCTGGCGGGTGCCGGCGAAGGCGGCGGCCAAGGGCTCGCGAAAAGTGGCACTGGTACGGGTTCCGGCGGCAATGCCGCGTCGCCCGGCTATGCCGACAAGGTGCGCCGGCGCGTGAAGCCGAACATCGTCTGGGGTGGCGAGCGCGCGGGGCTCACGACGATCGTCAAGATCCGCTGTACGCCCTCGGGCGACCTGTTGAGCGTATCGGTCTCGCGGCCGAGCGGCAATTCGGGGTGGGATCAAGCGGTCGTCAATGCAATCCAGGCGTCGGTCCCGTTACCGCCCGATACTGACGGTCATACCCCGTCCAGTATTACGATTACCTTCAAGGCGGCGGAGTGAGCGGAAATGCGCTTACACTCCGTGCGTCGCTGCCGGACGGGAACGAATCGGGTATTTTTACTGTCTCTGCGGTTGCGCAGCGATCCAAGTCACATGGGAAGCAAGAAGCATGAGTTTGATGACGAAACTAGGTTTCAGGGCACTCGTGGCCTCGTGTCTGATTGCGGCCGGCGGCGCCGCTAACGCGCAGGTCAACGTGCTGATCACCGGCGTCGGTTCGACCCAGTTCCCCATCGCCACCGCGAACTTCGCGAACGAGGCCGGCCTGCCGCAGCAGGTCACGTCGATCGTCCGCGCGGACCTCGCGCGCAGCGGCAAATTCACCAATATCGACGCAGGCAGCACGCCCGTGCCCGAGACCGCTTCGGTCGATCTCGGCGCGTGGAAGGCCAAGGGCGCGAACGCGTTCGTCGCCGGCAGCGTCAACCGCGAAGCGAACGGCCAGTACAAGGTGAACTTCATCCTGTACGACACCGTGAAGCAGCAAAGCCTCGGCGGCCTGTCGCTGACGGCGAACGACACCACGCTGCGCACGGCCGGCCACAAGATCGCCGACTACATCTACCAGAAGCTGCTCGGCGTGCGCGGCGTGTTCGCCACGCGCCTGTCGTACGTGATCAAGACCGGCAACCGCTACCAGTTGCAGATTTCGGATTCGGACGGCCAGAACGCGCGCATCGCGCTGTCGAGCACCGAGCCGATCATCTCGCCGGCGTGGTCGCCGAGCGGAACGAAGGTCGCGTACGTGTCGTTCGAGCGCAAGAAGCCGATCGTCTACATCCATGACCTGCCGACCGGCCGCCGCTACATGGTCTCGGACCAGAAGGGCAACAACAGCGCCCCGGCGTGGTCGCCGGACAGCAACACGCTGGCCGTCGCACTGTCGCTGACGGGCAATACGCAAATCTATACGGTCAATGCGAACGGCGGCGGTCTGCGCCGGCTCACGCAGAGCAGTTCGATCGACACCGAGCCGTTCTACTCGCCGGACGGCCGCTGGATCTATTTCACGAGCGATCGCGGCGGTGCGCCGCAGATCTACCGGATGCCCGCGCAAGGCGAAAGCGCCGGCTCGGCACAACGCGTGACCTTCACCGGCAGCTACAACACCAGTCCGCGCATCAGCCCGGACGGCAAGCTGCTTGCCTACATCTCCCGCACGGGTGGGGGGTTCAAGCTGTACGTTCAGGATCTGCAAACCGGCGCGGCGAACGCCATCACGAATACCAATCGCGACGAATCGCCGAGCTTCGCGGCAAACGGCCAGTACCTTCTCTACGCTACCCAGTCGGGTGGTCGCAACGTGCTGGCAGCAGTGCCCTCCGACGGCAGCGCGCCGCCGCAGATCCTGTCCGTCCAGGGCGGCTCCGTTCGTGAGCCGTCGTGGGGGCCCTTCATGCAATGACCACAAGGAGAGTAACCATGATGTCGAATAAAGCTCGTCTGGCCCTGGCCGTGATGATGATCAGCGCGCTCGCAGCGTGCAAGTCGGGCGTGAAGCTCGACGACAAGGCCAATGCGGGCGCGATGAGCACGCAGCCGAGCGCCGACAACGTCGCGCAAGTGAACGTCGATCCGCTGAACGACCCGAACAGCCCGCTCGCGAAGCGCAGCATCTACTTCGACTTCGACAGCTATTCGGTGAAGGACGAGTACCAGCCGCTGATGCAGCAGCACGCTCAGTACCTGAAGAGCCACCCGCAGCGTCACGTGCTGATCCAGGGCAACACCGACGAACGCGGCACGAGCGAGTACAACCTCGCGCTGGGCCAGAAGCGTGCGGAAGCCGTCCGTCGCGCGATGGCACTGCTCGGCGTGAACGATTCGCAAATGGAAGCCGTGAGCCTCGGCAAGGAAAAGCCGCAGGCAACGGGTCACGACGAAGCATCGTGGGCGCAGAACCGTCGCGCCGACCTCGTCTACCAACAGTAAGTAACGGAAGAATCGCCGTATGACGCACCGTGTATCCCTGCTGCGCGTTGCCGCAGCATTCTGCGTCGCCGGCGCGGCGTGGTCGGCCGCGCCGGCGCACGCCGGCGTGTTCGACGACAACGAAGCGCGCCGCGCCGTGCTCGACCTGCGCAGCAAGACCGACAACCTGGCCAGTCAGTTGTCGGCCGCCCAGCGTACGATCCTCGATCAATCCGGCCGTCTCGACCAGCTGAACCAACAGGTCGCGACGCTGCGCGGCGAGAACGAGGACCTGACGAACCGGCTGACGACGCTCGAACGGCAGCAGAAGGAGTACTACCAGGATCTCGACACGCGACTCAAGAAGTTCGAGCCGCAACAGGCGACGATCGATGGTGTCGAAGGCACCGTGCAGCCGGGTGAAACGGATGCGCTCAGCGCGGCGCAGCAGCAGTTCCGCAACGGCAACTTCAAGGCGGCCGCGGCATCGTTCCGCAGCTTCATCGCGAAGTATCCGCAGAGCCCGTACCAGCCGACCGCGCAGTACTGGCTCGGCAATGCGCAATACGCGCTGCGCGACTACCGCGGCTCGACTGCGACGTGGCAAACGATCGTGAGCAAGTATCCGCAGCATCCGCGCGCGGCCGACGCGCTCGTCGCAATCGGGACGAACCAGCTCGAGCAAGGCCAGAAGGCGGCCGCGAAGAAGACGTTCGAGCAGGTCGTGTCGCAGTACGCCGGGTCGAACGCTGCGCAGACGGCGCAGGGCAAGATCGAGAGCATCAAATAATTATCGCGGCGGGTTGTTGACAGACTCGCAATCCGTCGCTATAATTTTTTGCTCTTTAGGTCTCTGCGAGAGTTGTTAGCGCAACGGACTAACAGGTTTCAAGAACGTGGGGTGGTAACTCAGTTGGTTAGAGTATCTGACTTTTAATCAGAGAGTCGAGGGTTCGAGTCCCTCCCACCCTACCAACTATCTTTGATAGTGCAATTAAAGCCTCCCAAGCGGAGGCTTTTTTGCGTCTGTTGCCTTTGCGGGGGCACGGTGCCGCTTCCCTCGCAACGCCCCGTTACGCGTGCGCGCCCGTGCCACTATGCTGCTCGCCAATCATGTGCTGGAGCGCTATCGCAGCGACAGCTTGCACCATATCCGATCATCGAGACCGCGTTCGATCCCGATCCTCGCCTGTCGACACCGAGGATCGGTTGCAAGGAGGTCTACGATTGGATTCGCGCCAAGGTGGAATTCGATCGGAAGGGAGTCGATGCGGAAAGCTTCCCACCATTCAAGACCCGCTGATTCGCCAACGGTCCACGCACCATTGATGCACCATGTGCCGCAACGCAACGCCGCCGGCGTCTCGCTCATTTCACGGCGCGAGGCCCGGCAAACTGAGCCGATCTACAGAACAGAGCCAGGCGAAGGAAGCGTGGTGAGTAGCTTTGTTGTTATCTGAGCTCGGACGTTCGAAGACTTCCGGAAGCCGTTTGGCACCACGCCTCGCTGGACCTCCCATTGACGAGCGTAGTGCAGACGTGATGTGCGAGCCAATGGAGAAACTGCTTCGAGCATCTGCCGAACAGCGCTGTGCCGCGGTAACCGAGACATGCAATGCCTGAAGCGCCCTGCCGCTCCAAAAAATCGCGCTAACCCGCAAGCGACCGCTCGGATTACTCGGTAAACGCATCAATGAGCGCCAAAAGCGCCTCGCGCTTGCGCGCGTCGAGAGCGCGAAATCCAGAAACAACGCGTTGCTCATCGGGGTTCTCGAGGCGAGCCCCCTCTACTCCGGTAAGGACATAGCAGACATCCACACCTGCACCGGCGATTGCGCTCAGGTAATCGGAGTTCGGCCGACGCAAGCCCTTTTCGTACTGGTACTGCGCGTGCTGCTGGACCCCACCAAGATCTGCCAACTCGGTCTGATTCAGCCCTAAACGCAATCGCTCCCTTTTCAGGCGCGCCTCAAACCCATTCATTTGATATGATTTTCCCTTGAAAAAATATCAATAAGTCCTAAACTCAGATTCAGAAACATCCGATTGCTAGCTTGTCGCGCCATTGCGAGGAAAAGCAGCATACCCCGCCGATCGCGATTCCTCGATGCGGAGGTTATATGTCATTCACATACGAAATTTGCGGTGCGCTATCCGTTCTCGACAACTTTCGCCACCAACACGCCCAGCGATTCGCCGAGAGTATCGCGAACCCCGCTGACGTCTATTTCGCCACTGACGCCGTCACTCATTCGCTCTTGATTCGCATTCGCGGCGTGCTCAATGACGATGAAGCCCGGTCGGTCGAGGAGGCGCTGGAGGAATTGTCCCAGAAATGGGCGCGTGCCGGCGCCATCTTCCGCCGTGTGCGATACGGTGAATCATCGTTTATTCCCATCGGCCTTGCCCAATACGTCGAACTGCTTGAAGAACTCGCCGACGAGCACCTGCAACTGGAGGCCTTCCTGCAACGCCAGGCACGGATTCTGGAAAAGTTCCGGCCCTCCACCACTTCACGCGCGAGAGAACGCTGACAGACCGCAACAACCTATGACCTAGGATAACCGAAGCAACGGAGAAGACGATGGAAGAGCCAGCACGCTACGTCCTGTCGGGTGCACTATCCGTCCATGACGACTTGGAAGATGAGCAGCTTGATCGGGTGTCTCGGCATCTGAGCGGCATAGCGGCGGTGCACTTGAAGCACGACGAGGTGGCACACACCGTCTCGCTACGCATCTCCGGCACGCTGATGCGCGACGACGTGCGCTATATCGAGCAGCGCGTCGAACGGTTCGCCGAGGAGAATGCCCGGGCCGCCGCGATTCTGCTGAGCGAGTGGAAATGCGAGACAAGCGAACTCGTCGTCGGTATGAACTGGGACGCTCAATGCCTGATCCGGCTCGGCGCGGTACAAGAACAACTCGCAAAACTCACGGAACGGTATTTCGACTTTCTGCTGCGGCTCGAGCCTCCTGACGCTCCCGTGCGCGGCCGCCCACTTCTTTGCGTCGCGGTTGAGACCGACGACGATCGACGGTTCGGCCAGTGAGTGCGCGCCGCAGATCTAGCAAGTTTATCCGTGTGACACAGCGAAAGCGTATCAGAAGCCGCACCGTGCCTTCCCCTACGCTGACGCCGCCAACCACCTGACAACGGAGCAATGTTCCGGCATATGGCGCCGATCCCGATTAGATGGCAGCCGTGCTGCGCACGCAGCCCCCTTCGTGAAACTACTCGCCGCCGCAAGACCACCGCCGGCGACCTGATCTGTCAGCGTGTACGGCCCAGCCCATCGTGAGCACCGCCCACCCAATGTGGACGAACGGCCGATCGAACCGGCAAATTTCCGTACAGATTGACTTGACCGGCAATTTTCCGTACAGTGGCATCAGGAGGTAAACGACCATGGCTACTACTCGATTTGAAGCCCGCATTGAGACAGACGTGCATGCAGTGATCCGGCGCGCCGCCGAGATCCAAGGGCGCACCATGTCGGATTTCGTCGTGTCTGCCGCTCGCGAAGCGGCGCAACGTGCAATCGCCGACGCCGAAATTATCCGGCTGTCGGTGGTGGACTCCGAACGTTTCGCTCAAGCAATTCTGTCGCCGGCAGAACCAGTCGACGCGTTGAAGCGCGCGCTCGAGCGCCACGATCAACTCCTGCGTGACGAATGAGCAGTTCAACACTTGTTGTCGCTGCCCTGGGACCGATTCATGATCGATCGCGGTTCGTTTGTGGAACGCCAGTACTAGACCGTTATTTGCGGGAGCAAGTCACGCAGGACGTTCGCCGAAAGATTGCTGCCTGTTTCGTCATGCTCGACGGCAACGTCGTTGTCGGCTACTACACGCTGTCTGCCGCCAGTATCACCCTTGCAGACTTACCGCATGATCTGGCACGCAAGCTGCCGCGGTATCCGGCGATTCCAGCCGTGCGCATGGGGCGGTTGGCCGTTGATCAGACTTACCGAGGCAGGGGATTCGGAGCGGCGCTGCTCGTTAATGCGCTACAGCGTGCCGCGAGATCAGAAATCGCCGCAGTAGCCCTAACGGTCGACGCGAAGAACGAGGCCGCCGCCACGTTCTATCGGCATTTCGGCTTTGAGCAACTGGCGCATGATCCATTGGCGCTGTTTTTGCCTTTGGCAACCGTGAAGTAAGGCATGCGACCAGGTTGGGCGAATGACCGTATCGGAATATCGAGCACGCGCCTCGCGTGGAACACCGGTCACAGAGACTTCACCATACCAGCCACCGCGCAAACCGGCTTGGCGAACCACCATAGCCCGGTGTTGTCAGCCAAAAAAAATTTTCAGCATTCAGCGGATTGACTGAGCACTACACGGATGCGTGCGCGCCCCGATACCTCGGCGTGCCCTCTTGTTTCCTCTGAAAAACCGACCTAGATTCAAGCCAATCCGGTCCGGTCAACCTGCATACGCAACCGAGCACGGGCTTACCCACGCCGTCACCTCGGTTCACTGGTCACGAACGCCCATCGTGCCGTTCGTGACGAGCCTGCACCTGCACATTTTTTACGAGCTTCGCCATAGGTCGCAGATATGCGGTATGCAAAATCGACGGCATTTCTGCGTACGCCGGTACCTGCGCTTGGGATGCTCTCCATGAGGAATGCCACCATGAAATTGCTCCCAATCATCACTCAACCGCTCAATGGACTGCAGTGTCGAGTGACGGTTGACGCCTGTCCACGTCAAGGAAATCTTCGCCGGGTGTGGAATGATGGTCAATCGGCTGACCATGAGCGCGTATCGCCCCGCCCGGTGTGGCTCGAGCGTCTTGTTATGCATACCGCGGGACCGAAATTCGACGAAATTCGACTCAGGCAACAAGAAGCCATGCGCAGCCAGATTGATATTGCTTCGCCGATCGGTTCTTGCTTCATGCCCCGAGTAACGAGAGGCCTATTCGAAGACACTCCCGATGCAATCCCCTCTGCCCCTGCAAAAGCAATTCCGCGCACCCGAGCGGGCAGTCACACATGTGCTCGCCCCACTACTGATGCCCAACCCGTGACAGGTGAACCGTGAACGCGCCCCGGGCGAGGCTCAGCGTCGAGCTTGGGACGCTCAAAGCCGAATGGGAGGCGTGGTGCGCACAACGCGGCGTCACGCCCAGCGAGGGTTTGCGGCAGTTCGCGGCGAAGGCCATTGAACAGGCAGCCGACCGACCAGACATGCGACCATCGTTCCCCCCTCGAGATGGGCCCTGCATACGCATCGGGATTGGACTCACTCGCACTGAGCACGAATCCGTTAGGGCCGCGGCCTATGTTAATGGTTTCACGGCCAACCGATGGATCGTCGCACTGATTAGGGCGCATCTCACCGGTGAACCGCAGCTTGGGAACCGAGAGTTGACGCTTCTCGCAGAGTCAAATCAACAACTTGCGGTAATCCGTAAGCTACTCGGTGAACTCATCAGGGGTTCAGGCACGAGTCTCTCCCGGGAGGGACTCGCTTGGGAGGACACTCGCGCAGCAATTGACGCGCACCTACGCGCCGCGGCGACGCTCGTGCGCAGCAACCTGGATCGATGGAGCCGCTGACATGGCCTTTCCCAGAACCTACGTCGATGCTCTGCTGGTCAACTGGGGAGATCGACTGTTTCACGAACCGCTTCGGCATGCCCGCGCTCAGCACCTATCGCATTGGACAATGCACCGACACGCCCTGCATTTGCGTGAGAAGCTGGTTGCAACGCTCGGGCACGCCCCGGAGGTGATGGTCAAGATTAGCAACAAGGGGGGAGGCGCGCAGGGGATGGCCGTAGTCCGTCGTCACTTGCAGTACATCTCCCGCAACGGTGATGTCGAGTTGGAAGATCAGGACGGGCATGTGATCAACGGAAAGGCCGAGTTGAACGACCTCCTCGAGCAATGGCACTTGGGCGGCTGGGGAATTCCCCAAGAAAGCAAGCGTAGAGAGACCCTCAATGTGCTGCTGTCGATGCCTCCTGGTACAAATCGCCAAGCAGTTCGGGATGCGGCAAGAGCATTTGCGCACGAGACATTCGGCGATGGGCGGCCATACGTCTTCGCGGTACACGATGATGAAGCACATCCTCATGTACACCTAAGTATTCATACACGTGGTCCTGACGGCCAGCGACTCAATCCGCGCAAACAGGATTTGCATCAGTGGCGAGAATCCTTCGCGCGGCAATTACGAGAACACGGCGTCGACGCGAACGCGACACCCAGAATAGTGCGCGGCCAAACTCAACGCTTTCCGAAACAAGCCGCTATTTGGATGGCAGCACAAGGCATTCCTCTCCGCTTTTGCTCGCCGGTGATCGACGAAGAGACACGCCGGGCTCTATGGGAGGCACATCTCGACACCTTGAGCGCTTGGCACGAAATCGCACACGCACTAGCCCATTCCAACGTCCCCGAGGATAGGGCAATGGCAATCGACATCGCAAATTTTGTGTCACGAATGCCAATCCGAGCGTTAAGTCCCGCGCGCACCCCGCAACATCGTGGCCCCACGCAACAGCCCGACAATTCAGTCAATCGAGTGCCTGCGACATACGATATAGATTTGCAAGCCAATGAACGTGGCGCGCCATCGTTCGACATGGACCTCTAATCGCGCTCGACCGGAGCAACCCGGGCATGGTAGCAGCTTTGTCGCGCCGCACGGCGGGCGCGCTTGCCGTCTTACGTGCCGCGTTGCGCACGCCGCCAGCGCCCCGGCGTCGTGCCGAGCACCGCGCGAAACGCCTTGCCGAACGCCGCCTCCGACTGATAGCCGACCGCCTGCCCGATTTCCGCTTGCCCGCGCTGCGTGTCCTGCAGCAGCGCGCACGCATGCATCATCCGGATCTGCGCGACGAACGCGCCAACGCTCATCCCTGCCTTCTCGCGGAAATGCCGCGCATACGTCGCGCGCGACATCGCGGATGCCGCGCCGAGCGATTCGACCGTCCACGGTTTCGCCGGCGTTTGCAGCACGGCCTGGACCGACGGGCCGAGCCGCGCATCGGCAGCGAGCGCGAGCCAGCCGGCGGGCACGCGCGCATCGCGGCCGTACGCGCGCAATGCATAGGCGAGCAGCGCCTGTCCGAGCGCGTTCACGATGGCGCGCCCGCCCGGCTGCGCATTCGATGCCTCCGCGCGCAGCACGCTCGTCAGCAGTTGCAGCGACGCCAGCCCCGACGCCTCGCGCAGCCCGACGTGCAGCACGCGCGGTAGCGTGCGCATCAGCAATTCACCGGCGCCGCGTGCATAGACGAAGCGCCCGCAGAGCAGGTCGACACCCGCCTCGCCCGCATCCGCGGGATCGCGGTTCGACTTGACCGGCAGCACCGCTCCACTGGCCTCGCCCACTTCGCGCAGCGACGCGACCGACCTGGCGCGGCCACCGTCCGCATCCGACAAATCGTGCGCGTCGCCCGCCGGCAGCAGCACGAAGTCGCCGTCGGCCAGCCGCAGCGTGCGCCCGTCGGCCGTGCGCAACCGGCACGTTCCGGACAGCAACAGATGAAACGCCGCCTCGCCGGGCTGCAACGGGTCGTGCGGCATCGCGAACGGGCCGTCGAGCAGGCAGCGCACGTCGAGCTCGACATGGCTGCGGCCCAGCGACAACAGTTGACTCAACGCATCCATGAGACGTTTGCGCTAAAAATTGACACTCTAACGTATCGAAACCCTCAGCGCGAACGATCAGAATAAGTCCTGCATCGCCCGAGATCGCGGCATCCGCCGCCTGACCCACCTCTTCTCGAAAGGACGCATCATGCTGAACTGGAACGAATACCGGAAGGAACTCTCGACCCGCATCGGCGATATCGCCAAGCTGTCGCCCGACACGCTGGCCGGCTACAAGGCGCTGTCCGGCGCCGGTGCCAAGACGGGCCATCTCGACGCGAAGACACGCGAACTGATCGCGCTCGCGGTGGCCGTCACGACGCGCTGCGACGGCTGTATCGCGGTGCACACGGCCGAAGCCGCGAAGCATGGCGCGACCAAGGAGGAAGTGGCAGAAGCACTCGGCGTCGCGATCGCGCTGAACGCGGGTGCGGCGCTCGTCTACTCGGCCCGCGTGATGGACGCGCTCGGCGAGTGACGCGCGCATGAAGGGTGCGGCGCCTGCCGCATCCTTTACCGACGATCGGCCGGCACTGCCGGCCAACCGACGGGCGCGCCGCGGTCGCGTAAGCGGTGTCGCGAAGTCGGCTACCATGCGCGAAGACTCATCGCGGAGGAGCGCCCCATGTGCCGCTGGCTCGCCTATACGGGTAATCCGATTCATCTCGAGACCGTACTGTTTCGCGCGAAGCATTCGCTGATCGACCAGAGCCTGCATTCGGAGCTGGGCGCCACGACCACCAATGGCGACGGGTTCGGCATCGGCTGGTACGGCCACCCCGACGAACTGCCGTTCCGCTACCGCTCAGTGCATCCCGCATGGAACGACCGCAACCTGCGCGAAGCCGCGCGTGCGATCCGCTCGCGGATGTTCATCGCGCACATTCGCGCGGCGACCGATACGCCGGTCCAGGAAACCAACTGCCACCCGTTCCGCCACGGCCGATGGCTCTTCGCGCACAACGGGCTGATCCGCGATTTCCACAAGCTGCGCCGCGACCTGACGATGAAGGTCGACCCGGCGCTGTTCCCGACGCTCGAAGGCTCGACCGACTCCGAACTGATGTTTCGACTCGCACTGACCTACGGCCTCGAGCAGACGCCGTTGGCTGCGCTCGAGCGGATGGTCGGCATGGTCGAGGAAACCGCCGCGCGGTATCGCGTCGCCGAGCCGCTCAACATGACGATCTGCACGACGGACGGTGACCGGATCATCGCGGTGCGCTACTCGAGCGAACGGCAATCGCGCTCGCTGTTCCACAGCACGTCGTTCAAGCACCTGCACGAACTCTATCCGCACAATCCGCGCATCGCCGAAGCGGGCGACGACGCGTTCATGGTCGTCTCGGAACCGCTCGTCGACCTGCGCGGGGCATGGGAGGAAGTGCCGGAAAGCACGGCGATCGTCGCGCATGGGGCGGATGTGCAGCAGCGGCCGTTTAATCCGCGGCATAAGTAGGCCGAAGCGGTGCTTCAGGTATCAGCGTCGATGCGCGGAATGCATCTAGATAGAACCGGTTTCGACGAGTAACCCGGCAAGCGCAGCAACGGTCGCAGCGGCATCAAGACCATGGCGGTAAAGCAAAAACATGTCAGTTTTAAATCGCGATATAAATGTCCGATTCGCACCCAACGAATCGAGCATGATATAGTTGCCATCGATTTTAACCGGCGCCAAAAACTCATCACATTCTGCCTCGAGCCCCGCCTGCTGTTTCTTTGCTGCGGTCCGCGCAAATGTTTGCGTGCGACAGCATGTCTGACGAATCACACGCGAGAGGACGGGACGTCGTGATACGCCGCACACAACAGGTGCAGGGTGGGTCCCGCGGCATAGAGAATTAATAGTCTTGCAATGCAAACCGCCCGGCTGGTGCATGCGTCGCCGCCAAGGAATGCCCAAGAATACGCGGGCAAACCAGTCCGCTCATGTCCGCCGGGCCTGCACGATTTTTTCTTGATATTCTTCGCCCTGCATCAATCGAGGGCAACGTACACGAACGAGAGCAAGGCAGGATTCGCTGCCATTAACATATAAAAGAGGCTACATGATATTGGTTACAGGTGGTGCCGGGTTTATCGGCGCCAACTTTGTGCTGGACTGGCTGCGTCAATCGGACGAATCGGTACTGAACGTCGACAAACTGACCTATGCGGGCAATCTCGGAACGTTAAAATCGCTGCACGGAAACGCGAAGCACGTGTTCGCGCAAGCAGACATTTGTGACCGCGCGGCGCTCGACGCGCTGTTCGCCGAATACAAGCCTCGCGCGGTCCTGCATTTCGCTGCGGAAAGCCACGTCGATCGCTCGATTCACGGGCCGGCGGATTTCGTGCAAACCAACGTCGTCGGCACGTTCACGCTGCTCGAAGCGGCGCGCCAGTACTGGAATACGCTGCCTGAAGCGGACAAGGCCGCATTCCGTTTCCTGCACGTTTCCACCGACGAAGTATTCGGTTCGCTGTCGGCCACCGATCCGCAGTTCTCCGAAACGACCCCGTACGCGCCGAACAGTCCCTATTCGGCCACCAAGGCCGGTTCGGACCATCTCGTGCGTGCCTATCAGCATACGTACGGCCTGCCGACGCTGACCACGAACTGTTCGAACAACTACGGCCCATACCAGTTCCCGGAGAAGCTGATCCCGCTGATGATCGCCAACGCGCTCGCCGGCAAGCCGCTGCCGGTGTACGGCGACGGCCAGAACGTGCGTGACTGGCTGTATGTCGGCGACCACTGCAGCGCGATTCGCGAGGTGCTCGCTCGCGGCCAGACCGGCGAAACGTACAACGTTGGCGGCTGGAACGAGAAGAAGAACCTTGAAGTCGTGCATACGCTGTGCGACCTGCTCGACGAGCTGCGGCCGAAACAGGCCGGCTCGTATCGCGACCAGATTACCTACGTGACGGATCGTCCCGGCCACGATCGTCGTTATGCGATCGATGCGCGCAAGCTCGAGCGCGAGCTCGGCTGGAAGCCCGCCGAAACGTTCGAAACGGGCCTCGCGAAGACGGTGCGCTGGTACCTGGACAACCAGGAATGGGTCGACGAAGTCGCTTCGGGCGACTACCGCAAGTGGGTCGCAACGAACTACGCGCAACGCGCGTAAGGGCAACGGACATGGCACGCAAGGGCATTATTCTCGCCGGCGGGTCCGGCACCCGGCTGTATCCGATCACGCACGCCGTGTCGAAGCAGCTGCTGCCGGTGTACGACAAGCCGATGATCTATTACCCGCTGTCGACGCTGATGGTCGCGGGCATCCGCGACGTGCTGATCATCTCGACGCCGCAGGACACGCCGCGCTTCGAATCGATGCTCGGCGACGGCAGCCAGTGGGGGATGAACATCCAGTACGCAGTGCAGCCGTCGCCTGACGGTCTCGCGCAGGCGTTCGTGATCGGCAAGGATTTCGTCGGCAACGATCCGTCGGCGCTGATCCTCGGCGACAACATCTTCTACGGTCACGATCTGGCGAAACAGCTCGAGCGTGCGGACGCACAGGACACGGGCGCGACGGTGTTCGCGTATCACGTGCACGATCCGGAGCGTTACGGCGTCGTCGAGTTCGACGACGAATTCCGCGCGCTGTCGATCGAAGAGAAGCCGGCAAAACCGCGTTCGAACTACGCCGTCACCGGTCTCTACTTCTACGACAACCGCGTGTGCGACATCGCGGCCGACATCAAGCCGTCGCCGCGCGGCGAGTTCGAAATCACCGACGTGAATTCGCGCTATCTTGCAGACGGCGCGCTGAACGTCGAGATCATGGGACGCGGCTATGCATGGCTCGACACCGGCACGCACGATTCGCTGATCGAGGCGGCAAGCTTCATCGCGACGCTGCAGAAGCGGCAAGGCCTGGTCGTCGCCTGCCCCGAAGAAATCGCGTTCCGCAAGCGCTGGATCGATGCGGAGCAAGTGCAGAAGCTCGCGCAGCCGCTGTCGAAAAACGGCTACGGTAAATATTTGCTGAACATTCTTACGGATCAGGTTGCATGGCCATCACGGTAACTGCTACGGCACTCCCCGAAGTCAAGATCGTCGAGCCGAAGGTATTCGGCGACGCGCGCGGCTACTTCTACGAGAGCTTCAACGGCCGCGAATTCGCAGAACTCGTCGAAACCGGCGTCGAGTTCGTGCAGGACAACCATTCGCGCTCGGCGAAAGGCGTGCTGCGCGGGCTGCACTATCAGATCGAACACGCGCAGGGCAAACTCGTGCGCGTGGTCGAAGGCGAGGTGTTCGACGTCGCGGTCGACATCCGGCGCAGCTCCCCGAACTTCGGCAAGTGGATCGGCGTGACGCTGTCCGCCGACAACCACCGCCAGCTCTGGGTGCCGCCCGGCTTCGCGCACGGCTTCGTGGTGCTGTCCGAGTCCGCGCAATTCCTGTACAAGACGACCGACTACTGGTTCCCGGAGCACGAACGCAGCCTGCTGTGGAACGATCCGGAGATCGGCATTCAATGGCCGTTCGACGGCGAGCCGGTGCTGGCGGCGAAGGATGCAGCGGGCAAGCGACTCGTCGAAGCCGAGTGCTACGCATGAGCGGCGCCATGCAATCCCCCGAACAGCGGACCATCCTGCTCACCGGCATCAACGGTCAGGTCGGGTTCGAGCTCGCGCGCAGCCTGCAGGGTCTCGGCAAGGTCGTCGCACTGGATCGCAGCCGGCTCGACCTGTCGAACCTCGATCAGGTGCGCGACGTCGTGCGCGACGTCAAGCCGGACCTCATCGTCAACCCGGCCGCCTATACGGCCGTGGACCAGGCGCAGAACGACGTCGCGCTGGCCACGCGGCTGAATGCGGAAGCACCCGCCGTGCTCGCGGAAGAAGCGAAGCGCATCGGCGCGGCGCTGATTCATTACTCGACGGACTACGTGTTTGCCGGCACGAAGAACGGCCCGTACGTCGAGGATGACCCCGTCGATCCGCAAAACGTCTACGGCGAGACCAAGCTGGCGGGCGAACAGGCGATCGCGGCATCGGGATGCGCGCACCTGATCTTCCGCACGAGCTGGGTGTACGGCACGCGCGGCAAGAACTTCCTGCTGACCATGCTGCGCCTGGGCGCCGAGCGCGACGAGCTGAAGATCGTCTCGGACCAGATCGGCGCACCCACCTGGTCGAAGACGATCGCTGCGTTGAGCGCAAATGTTGCCGCGCAGGCAATCGGTGCCGATACAACCGAACGGGATGGCCAGGGCGAATGGTGGAACACGCATTCGGGCGTTTATCACCTGTGCGCGGCCGGTTCGACTTCATGGCATGGATTCGCCGAAGCGATCTTCCGTCTTTCGAATCTGCCGAAAAAGCCGTCGGTGTTGCCCATCCCCGCCAGCGCTTATCCGACACCCGCGTCGCGCCCGGCCAATTCGCGCATGTCGAATGCGAAGCTGGCGGAACACTTCGGACTCAGCGCGCCGCATTGGGAAGCCGCGCTCGAACTGTGCATGAAAGAAATTTGACACGCGCCGTCACGCACGGCGCGTGAGCCGCATGCGTACGGAATCAAGTTCGACGGGCAGCCGGTGCGAGCGCGTGCGACGCCGCGTCAGCGCAACGAAGCCGATCCGCTCATACAGCACGCGCGCACGCGCGTTGCGAGTCAGCACGTCGAGCACGATGTCGCGGCTGCCATCGCTCGGCAAAGCGCCGGTATCGAGCGCATCGCGAAACAACGCAGTGAAGATGCCCATGCCGCGACGCGGCTCGTCCGTCGCGCAATGCGCGACGAGGATCTGCGAACGCTTGGGTGCCGGAATCTCCGTTTCGAGCACCAGCCCGCGCAGCAACTGGCCGATCGTACGGCGCACGCCGAAAAAGCGCGCCAGGGCCCACACGACGTGAACGTCGTCGAACATCGTCCTGCGCCCGTCGTGGATGGCCATCACGGCATGCACCGTGCCGTCGGCGCCAACCGCGACCCGATGCCGGCGCCACGAGAATCGGCCGTGACGCGACCGGAACGCCTGTTGGAGGAACGCAATGCAGCGCGCGTCGCCTTCACCGAGGAAGAAACCGAATTCGCCGACACCGGATGCGAACACGAGCGGCGCGCAGGCCGCCGCATCGTCCGCGCATGCCGCGCGAAACGGCGTCAACAAACCGTCTTGCGGCACGCCGAACGATGGCGCGAGTACCGCGGCCGGCATCATCCCCGCCCCGCCAGGCGGGCCAGCACGGCGACCGTCCGGCTGATCTGCTCGGGCTCGTGCGTCGAGCAGATGAAGAAGCGCAGGCGCGCAGCCTTCTCCTCGACGGCCGGATAGAAGATCGGCTGCACGTTGATCCCTTCGTCGAACATTGCGTTCGCCCACTGCGCGGCCTTCAGCGAACTTCCTGTGATCACCGGCACGACCGCATACCCGGCGCTCGTACCGGTGTTCAGCCCAGCGGCGCGCGCCTCGGTCAGGAACTGCTGCCCCCGCGCCTGCAGTTGCGCAACCCGCTCTGGTTCGGCCTGCAGGCGTTCGAGTGCGGCCAGTGACGCTTCGGCGAGCGTCGGTGCAAGTCCGACGCTATAGAGAAATCCCGGCGCCAGATGGCGCAGCATGTCCACCAGCGGCTGACATCCGGCGATGAAACCGCCGCAACCGGCGAGCGTCTTGCTCATCGTGCCCATCCATATGTCGACCTGGTCGGGCGCGACCGCGCAATGTTCGCGGATGCCCTTGCCCGTCGCACCGAGCACGCCGAGCGAATGTGCTTCGTCGACCAGCAGGAACGCGCCGTGACGCGTCTTCACGTCGACGAAGCGCTGCAGGTCCGGGAAGTCGCCATCCATGCTGTACAGCCCTTCGATCGCGATCAGCACGTGCCGGTATTCGCGCCGCACGCGCGACAGCAGTTCGTCGAGCGCCTGCCAGTCGTTGTGCGCGAAGCTCAGCCGCTTCGCGCCGCTCAGCTGCGCGCCCTGCACGATGCTGTTGTGCGCGAGCGCATCGTGGACGATCAGGTCGCCGGGGCCGAACAGCGCACCGATCACGGTCACGTTGGTCGCGTGGCCACTCACGAACGCGACGCAATCGTCGGTCTCGTAAAACGCGGCCAGCGCCCGCTCGAGGTCGCGCTGCACCGGGCGCTCGCCCGCAACCATGCGGCTCGCGGATGCGGACGTGCCATAGCGATCGATCGCGGCCTTCGCGCGCTCGGACACCGCCGGATCACCGGCGAGACCGAGGTAGTTGTAGTTCGCGAAGTTCACGTATTCGCGGCCGCCGATCTGCGTGGTCGCGCCGGCAACGCCATCGTGAACGCGAAAGAACGGCGAATCGACGCGCAGCTTCTCGCCCATCTCGCGCATGATCCTGACCTGCTGATACTGCGGCATCGATTCGAAACGGCTGCGCGTCGAGGCAGCCTGTGCTGCCGGCGTACCGGGCACGCCGGGCGCCGCGGCGGCTTCCGTCGCGCGCTCCAGTTGCCGCTTCAGGGCTTTCGCCGCCAATTGCTGGCGAAGGTGTTCTCCGAGTGCCATGTCTTTGGTTCCGGGCAGTCCGTCCGTAGCATCCGCGTTACGCAGACACGTCGACCCATTCGTACGCGTCGGGCGTACCGAGCAACGCGCTGAGGAGCCTGTAGTTCATTTCGTGAGTAGGGCGATGCGCGATGACGCGTCCGAGCAGCGGCGAGCCTGCGAGCGCAAGATCGCCGACGAGATCGAGCACGCGATGACGCACGAATTCGTCCGGCGCGCGCAGTCCGCCAATCACGTGATTGCCGATGATCGAGGCCGTGCATGACGGCCTCGCGCCGCGCAGGATCGGCGTGCCCGTCAGATAGCCAACCGCGATCGCCGGCACTGCCCACTTGACCCGTCCGTACGAACGCGACGACGAAATCTCGCCGGCAAACGTCCCCGGCGTGAGCTCACCGTCCCACTGCATGTCGCCGAACCCCTTGAGATCGTCGCGCACGCTGAATTCGTATCGCGCCGCGGGTTCGACGCGCAACTCCCGCCGTGACGCCCCCTCGCCGTCGGCAACGCTCACCGGCTTCAGCACCCGGAGAAAGCGCTTCGAACGCCGCAATTCGGCGCGGCCACCGGTCGTGATTGCGTCGATCCACGGCCGCGCACTACCGTCGAGAATCGGCACTTCTTCTGCATCGAGCTCGACGATCGCGTGATCGATCTCGCAGGTCAGCAGCGACGCAAGCAGGTGCTCGACCGTACGCACGCCCATGCCGTCGTCGGCACGCAGCATCGTGCACAGCGGCTGCGCGCGACGCACCGCCGGGCCGGCAGCAAGCACGCCCAGTTCATGCTCGCCGCGCATGCGGCGAAACACGATCCCGTGCCGTTCGTCCGATGGCGTCGCCGGCAGGATCCGCACCCGGACGCGGCGCCCGGTGTGCAGACCATGTCCGGTCATCGTCACCGGCCGGGCGACCGTGCCTTCGCTGGCCAGCCACCCCTGCGGCGCTTTCACCCGGCATGCGCCGGCGTCGACTTGCATGTTGCTGCCCCCTGGTTTTCGTGATCCTGATTACGTGCGAGTGTCGTCCGCGCTTCATCACCCAGCGCATGCCGCGCGACCAGCGCTTCCGCCAATTCGTCCGCTGCCGCGACTTTCTCGTCGCCGTTCTGCGTATCGAGCAACTCGACGATGCGCTCGGCCAGCGTATGCACCGTCGCGCCTTCCGCGATCGCCATGATCGACAGCTTGACGCCGAAGGTCTCCTCGACGGCCATGCCGAGCTCCATGCCCATCAGCGAATCCATCCCGAGATCGAGGACCGACCGACCGGCGTCGATGCGCTCCGGCGACATGTGCAGAATCCGCGCGATCTGGCCGCGCAGTGCCGTCTCGACGAGCGCTACAGCATCGGCAGGCGGCAACGCACGCAACTGCTCCAGCAATACGCGATCCTCGTTCGACGTCTCGAGCGCGCCACCTGCCTGCAACGCCGCGTAACGCCTCGCGTGTGCGGCCGGCATGCCGCGCGCGATGGCCCCCCAGTCGAGACGCACGACGGCTTCGCCGGCCCCCCCTTGCACAAGCGCGCGTTCGAGCGCGGCCATCGCCTCGTTCGATGTGATCGACGCACCACCGATACGCGACTGCAGCGCCTCGCGTGTGCCGGCGTTGCGCGCCAGGAAACCGACGTCCTCGATCGGCCCCCACGCCATGAACATGGCCGGCTGACCGGCCGCGCGACGATGCGCGACCAGCGCCTCGAGGAAACCGTTGGCGGCGACATACGCACCCTGCCCCGGATTGCCGAGATAGGTCGTCGCCGACGAATACATGACGAAGAAATCGAGCGCGCAACGCTGCGTCGCGCGATGCAGGTTCCATGCGCCCGCCACCTTCGGTTCGAGCACAGCCGCGAAGCGCGCGTCATCGACGTTGCGCAGCAGTCCGTCGTCGATCTGCATCGCCGAATGCAGCACACCCTTGAGCGGCGCCCCGCGACGCTCGATTTCGTCGATGAGATCGTCGAGCGCCGCACCGTCGGTCACGTCGCATCGCGCGACCGACACTTCCGCGCCGAGTGCGTCGCGCCAGCGATCGGCTTCCGCCTGCATCGCGGCGCTCAATGCGCCGCCGCGGCTCGCGAGTGTCAGGTGTCGTGCGCCGCGCTCGATCATCCAGCGCGCGGTTGCGAATCCCAGCCCGCCCGTGCCGCCGACGATCAGGTATGCGGCATGCGGGTCGAGCCGCAGCGTGGGCAACGCGACGCCACGCGTCGGTACCGGCGTGCCGGACGGATAGGTGACAAGCACCTTGCCGATCTGGCGCGCCTGCTGCATGTAACGGAACGCCTCCTCTGCACGCGCAGCCGGGAACGCGCGGTACGGCAACGGATGCAGCACGCCGTCCGAGAACAGGCTCATCACTTCCTCGAACAGTCGTGTCGTCAACGACGGCAGCACGCCCATCAACTGATCTGCGTCAATGCCGAAATAGCTGATGTTGTTGCGGAACGGCCGCAGGCCGATCTGGCTGTTCTCGTAAAAATCGCGCTTGCCGAGTTCGAGGAAGCGGCCGAACGGACGCAACGTATCGATGCTGCGCACCATCGCTTCGCCGGCGAGCGAGTTGAGCACGATGTCGATGCCTTCTCCGTTCGTGCGCGCGAGAATCTCGTCGGCGAACGCAAGGCTGCGCGAATCGAACACGCGCTCGACGCCGAGCAGGCGAATGAACTCGCGCTTTTCGTCGCTGCCGGCAGTAGCGAAGACTTCCGCGCCAAGATGCCGCGCGAGCTGGATCGCCGCGATGCCGACCCCGCCCGCACCGCCGTGAACGAGCACGCGTTCGCCGCGTCGCAGCCGCGCCAGTTCGCACAGTGCGTAGTACGCGGTGAAGAACGTCGTCGGGACGGTGGCAGCCTCCTCGAACGACATCGAGTCGGGCTTGCGTGCGATCGCGGTTGCGCGCGTGACCACACGCGTCGCGAACGAAGCCGGCGCGAAACCCAGCACCACGTCGCCCGTTGCAAAGCCGTCGACGTCCGGACCGACCCGGGCGACTCGCCCCGACATTTCCATGCCGATCGTCGCGCCCGCGAAGCCCGTCTCGACGGCCTCGTCGGACAGCAGCCCCATCGCGTACATCACGTCGCGGAAATTGAGCCCCGTCGCCATCGGCTCGATCTCGACTTCGCCGGCGGCGAGATCGTGTGCCGGCATCGCGAACCATTCGAGGTTGCGCAACGACCCCGGCATGTCGAATGCGAGTCGCGCGCCCGGATGGTTCGATGTGGCCGACAGCGCGCCGTCACGCTCAGCCGCCTGCGCGGCCGGCAGCATGCGTGGCACGTAGCGACCCTGCGGCGCAAGCAGCACTTCTTCCTCGCCATCGTCGCCAAGCAGCACCATCGCAAGCTGCAGCGCCGGTTGTTCGACGGCCTGATCGACGTCGACCAGACGAATCGGCAGCGTCGGATACTCGTTCGCAATCACACGGCCGAGGCCCCACAACGTTCCATGCTCGGGATGTGACGATGCGCCGGTCGCGAACGGCGCACCACCGCGCGTCACAACGCACAGTCGGCCGCGCTCCGCGGTGCCGGTCGCATCGAGGTCGCGCACGAGCGACGCCAGCGCGAGCGCGCCGCCATGCTGCGCGCGCATTATGGCCGCACCGTCGGCCGTGTCGAGGGCCGCAAGTGGCGCAACGAACACGACATGCGCCGGATGCTCGACCGGCTGGCGTGCCGACCATGCCGCCGCATCACGCACCGATGCCGACTCGACGCGGCAACCCAGCCGCTCGAGCTCGCCCGCCACGGCGATACCGAACGCGTCATCATCGTCCCGCACGATCAGCCAGTGCGCGTCGTCACTCTCGGCCATGCGACGCGCTCGATCCTCATCCCGCGATGCGACTGCCGTTTGCGCGTCGGCAGCCGGCTTGCGCGCAACGACGATCGTCGGCACGCCTTCGAGATCGAGGCCTTGTTCGGTATCGCGCACCACATCGACCAGTCCGGCGCGTTCGCACATCGACATGACCGCAGCGGGCGCCAGCGCGCCGTACGCGCTGGCGGCAACTTCACCACCTGCCGTGCCGAACACGATGTCGGAGAAGCGACTGCGTCGCGCATCGGCGATGACGACGAGCCCGCCCGGTGCAAGCCGTTCTGCGATTGCTGTCAGCGCGGCAAGCGGATCCGGGTGATCACCCAGCATCCGGTTGACGATCACCACGTCGAACGACGTCGTATCGCGGCATTGCGCGAACAGCGGCGCGTCGGTCGCGAACGTCAGCGTCTGCACATGGGCGTGCGCTTCCGCATCGAATCCCGCGAGCTGCTGCTGCGTGCCCGCCAGCACGTATTCGCAGCGGCCGGCTGGCACGTCCACGTCGAGCGGTTGCAGCACGTCGCCATTCGCGGTACCGATCTCGAGTACACGCAAGCGACGTGCGTCCGGCCACACTGCGACTGCCTGCGTCACGCAAGCGGCGAGCAGCGTGCGCGTATGTGCCCACGTCGGTGACGCATCGAAGAACTGTTCGACCAGGCTGCGCCCGGTCGACGACAGCAGCGCGGGCGACGCGTCGCACAGCACGCGCGGCAGCGCTGCGCCGACGTGCGCCAGCAACGTCAGTTCGGCGACATGGGCGGGCGATGCGGCCAACACGTCGCGCCACAGCGCTTCACGCGCGGGCATCGCCGCGCAGGCTTCGTCATCGCGAACCAGACGATCGCCTTCGAAGCGCGCCAGCCCGTCCTCGACGACCATCTCCGCCAGTCGCGCGATCTGTTGCGGGTGCATGTCGGTCGGCAGCGCCGGCTGCGCGAATACGCCAAGCTCATCCAGCGCTTCGAGCGCGTGCAGACCGGCAAGCACGTCGAGCAGCGGCAGCATTTCGGTCAGATGCTGCGTGCGGCGCGCGAGGTCCTCACGCGCCGCGACATGCGCGTTCGCACGCTCGACGAGCACGCCCGGCTGTGGCAGCGCGGCTGCCGTATAACCCGTCGGAAGCGGTCGCGCTTCGAGCACGTAGGCAAAGCGCGCCGGCGCGCCGTGACGGCGCCCGGCGAGATCGACGCGACGGAAGCGGCACGCGGAAAGACGCGCGACGATCTTGCCGTGCGCATCGATGAATTCGAACGACGCGACGATCGAATGCGGGCTGCGGCGGTGAATGCGTGCCAGCACGCGACGAATCGATTCGCCGCTCAGGAAATCGACGCGGCCGATCTGGACCGGAACGAACGCCGCTTGCGCATCGTCCGGCGCGGCGCCAGCCTGCCCCAGCACCGCGAACAGTGGATGGAAGCCGCTGTCCATCAGCGCGGGATGCAGCAGATAGTCCGACCGCGCACGCGTGCCGGCAAGGACCGACGGTACCTCGAGCTCGGCCAGCGCGTCGTCGCCCGACACGCACAGCGACCGTACCCACTGGAACGCCGGTCCGTAACTCAGACCGATTGCCGCCGTGCCCGCATACAGTGCGTCGCCGGACAATGCCGGACGCGACTGCAGGTGGGCAACGATCGACGCTTCCGGCGTGCTGTCCGCGTCAAGCGTATTGCCGCTTTCGAGCAGGCGCCCCGTCACGTTCAGATTCCATGGGCCTTCCGACATCCGGTCACGCGTCTCGATCGTAAACGACGCGGTGCGCACGTCGATCGCGAACCGGAACAGCTTCGCGTGCTGCGGCTGGAACACGACCGGCATGCGAATCTCGACATTCTCGATGGCCACATCCGATGTGCCGAAGAACGTGCGCGCCGCCGCGAGCGCCATTTCGACGTAACCGGCGCCCGGAAACGCGATGCCGCCGTCGACGACGTGATCGGCGAGCATCGGCACGCGCTGCGGATCGAGCTGGTTTTCCCACGCGAACGCATGCTCGTGCAGGCGATAGCCGAGCAGCGGATGATCGACGCGCCGGTTCACGAGCCCATACCCCTCCACGCTCGGCACGAGCCAGTGACGCTCGCGCTGCCACGGATAGGTCGGCAGTGCAGCATGTGGCACATCGGGAACGAAGCGGTCGAGATCGACGCGCGCGCCTTGCGCCACCGCCGACAGGATCGAATGGGCGAGCATCTCGGCGCTATCGTGCTGACGCTTGAGTGTCGGCACGACAACGCCCGGCGCGTTGCGTGCGGCAAGCGTCTGCTTCACGTAGGTGCGCAGGATCGAGTGCGGTGCGATCTCGACGAACACGCGCACACGACCGTCGGCCAGATTGGCAATTGCGTCGCCGAAACGGACCGGCTCGCGAATGTTGCGCCACCAGTAGCCCGCATCGAGCGCGGTACCCGGCAGCGTGTCGCCGGTCACCGTCGACACGAATCGCGTATGCGTACCGCGCGGCACGAGATCCGCCAACCCGTCGCGCACGACCGGTTCGATCGCGTCCATGCGGCTGCTGTGGAACGCGTAATCGAGGCCGAGCATCTGGTAGAAATGGCCGGCACCCGTCAACGCCGCACCGATCGCCTCGAGCGCGGCTTGCGAGCCCGCGAGCGTCACCGCGTCGGGGCTGTTGGTGCCCGCGATTTCAATGACAGCCGCGAGATCGAGACGCGCGATCCAGTCGCGCGCCGCGGCTTCGCCGATGCCGGCCGCCGCCATCCTGCCCGCGCCACGCGTCAGGCCCTGAGCGCCACTGCGGATCCGGATCACACGCACTGCCTCGGCGAGCGTGAGCGCGCCCGACGCCCAGGCCGCGGCGATCTCGCCGACACTGTGGCCGACCGCTGCATCGAAGCGGATGCCGCGTGCTGTCAGTACACGCGTGATGCCGACCTGCATCGCGAACAACAACGGCTGCGCGTTCTCGGTCGCGGCGAGCCAATCGGCGTCGACGCCTTCGCACATGACTTCGACGAGTGATGCGTTACCGTCCGCACGCCAGAGCGCATCGACCTCATCGAGTGCCGTGCGAAACACGGCATCCTCGGCATAGAGTCGCTTGCCCATCCCGGCCCATTGACAGCCGTTGCCTGCATAGACGAATGCGACGGGCGCGTCGACTTCAACGGCCTGCCCCTGCACGGCACATGCCGGCAACCCGTGCTCCGACGACTCGGCCAGTGCCGCAAGTGCTGCAAGCCCTTCCGCCCGATCGGTCGGTACGACGATCGCGCGATGCTCGAGCCACTGACGACGCCGTGCGGCCGCCGCCGCGAGTGCTGCCCAGTCCGCGCCCGACTGCAGACGTGCGAGATGACGCGCGGCAACCGCTTCCAGCGCGGCCGGCGAGCGTGCGGTAAGGACAAGCGGCGGCAGTGGCGCATCGATCCTTGCCACCGATTGCGTGGCCGGCACCACCGCTTCGGTGATAACGACGTGTGCATTCGTGCCACCAAAGCCGAACGAATTGATGCCGATCGTCAGCGGTGCATCACCGCGCTCGAGCGGTGTGAACCGATCGACCACGCGCAAGCGCCCGCCTTCGAAATCGATGCCTGGATTCGGCGTGTCGAAATGCAGCGAACGCGGCACCGCGCGGTGCTTCAGGCACAGCACCGCCTTCAGCAAGCCCGCCATGCCCGACGCCGTTTCCAGGTGTCCGATATTGGTCTTGACCGAACCGATCAGGAGTGGATCGGACTCGGGCCTGCCGCCCGATACCGCGTCGATCAACGCACGTGCCTCGATCGGATCGCCGACCGCGGTGCCCGTGCCATGCGCCTCGATATACGCGAGCGTGCGCGGATCGACGCCTGCACGTCGATACACGGTGCGCAGCAGGGCCGCCTGCGTCGCTGCCGCCGGCACGTTGATACCGCCGTGCGAATGGCCATCCGAATTTACGCCCGATCCGGCGATGACCGCGTGGATCGTGTCGCCATCGGCCAGCGCCTGGTCGAGCGGCTTGAGCAGCACGAACGCGCCGCCTTCGGCGCGCACGTAGCCATCGCCCGTGGCGTCGAACGCGCGGCAGCGGCCGCGTGGCGACAGCATCGACGCCTTCGAGAAACTGACAAATCCGAACGGATGCAGCAGCAGGTTGACCCCGCCGGCAAGCGCCATCGCGGTCTCGCCGGACTGCAGCGCCTGGACCGCCTGATGGAGCGCAACGAGCGAGGATGAACATGCGGTGTCAACCGACATGCTCGGGCCGCGCAGGTCGAACAGATAGGACACGCGGTTCGATGCAATGCTGAGCGTGTTGCCGGTTGCCGAATACGGATCGATCGTGTTCATGTCGTCCATATTGCGGTTGCCGTAATCCATGCCCGCCACACCGACGAACACGCCGCAGTCGCGTCCGCGCATCGCGGCAGGACGCACGCCGGCGTCTTCGAACGCCTCCCATGCGAGCTCGAGCAGCAGCCGCTGCTGCGGATCCATTTGCGCCGCCTCGCGCGGCGAGATGCCGAAGAATTCGGCGTCGAAGCCCGCGACGTCGTCGACGACGCCCGCTGCGAACGTGTAGCTCTTTCCCGGCTCCCGTTTCGACGGATGCTGGTAGAACGCCGTACCGAATCGGTCCGGCGGAATGGCCGTTACCGCATCGCGCTCGTCGCGGAGCAGTTGCCAGAAGTCGTCGGGTCCCTCAACCCCACCGGGAAAGCGACACGCTATCCCAATAATTGCAATTTTTTTTTCCATCATCACGCCGGCGTCTGCAGCATCCCGGTCAGCGAAGCGACACGAGTGCAATCGACGTGCACCATCGCGCGCTGTATCGCGGCACCAAGATTCTCAACGCGAACGTTTCGTTGCTCGCCGAAATCGTTCCCGAAGTTACGCCAAATAAAGTAGTCGCTATTGGTCGGTTCGGTTTCGAGCGCCTCGAATACCGAAGTCAAAGCAGGAACGTGATCGCCGTAGAAGCACAATACGGTCGGTCGTTCCCGCTTGCGGAGATAATCGGTCAGCTTGCCGATCATGCCGTCGGCATTCTCGACGTGTCGGAGATAGGCGGTCAGGTCGCGCCAGCGTGCGTCGTCGCCGAGCGTATGCCGAGACTCGGATTCGCCCTGCCCGACCGATTCCAGATGCAACGGGCCATGGTTTTCCATCGTGATCGCGAATGCGAATACCGGCCGGTCGTCGTGCTCCTGCAGGGCTGCGATAATCGCGTCGGCTACCGGACCATCGCCGATATACGGCCCGATTCGCGCCGCACCGGTGAAATCCCGAACATCCATAAACCGGTCGAAATGCATGAACCGGAATGCCCGGTTGCGCCCGAAGAAATCAGCGTGATAGGGATGAATCGCGAGCGTGCGAAATCCGCCTCGCTTGAACCAGCCCGCCAGCGATGCGCACGCGCGCCGCACATACACGTACGGATAAAAGCGCGAATAGCCGAGCGCTACCGACGGCAACCCCGTCAGCATCGCGAATTCGCTGCGCATCGTATTGGCGCCCCAGGCGGGAACGTCCAGGCTGCCGTGCGTGAACGCCTCGCGACGAGCGCGATCGAGGTTCGCGTACGGCTCCGACAACACGCATTCGCCGAGACGGCGGGCGTCGAAATAGGATTCGCTCTGAATGACGATCACATCCGGCGTGCTGTCCGGACGACCGCTGGAGAATGGCCCGGCGTCGACCACGCGAAAGAACGCATTGCGTTCTGCGCGCCGCAGCCCGTTGACGAGGTAAGCGACGAATGCCGCGAAGAAACCTGTCCGACGCTGGTCCGCTATCGGGTCGAGCGTAAGTGGCATGCGACGCGACAGCGCAACACAAACCGGCACACAAACGACCACGATCAGTGCGGCGGCGCTGCGCGCCGCCATGCCGGCCGCTCGTTCGAGCAGAAACCCGGCTGTTGCGACCGCCACTGCGGCAACGATGCCGAGCACCTTGCCGGCGCTCAGAAACGGCAAATAAAGACGCGGATGGGCGAAAACCTGGCTGAACAAGCTCAAGTCCGTAAAGACAAAAGGCTCCCGCAAGGATTCGTATTTCGCGTTGCTGATTACGGCAAGCAATGCGATCAGCACGAGAGCGACCGATGCCGAGAAGAGTAGTCGTGCCGTCACGGCGAAAGTCGCCCCCGCAACGATCGCGAACGCGCAGACATGCAGCAAGATCGCGGCAGGCGAACGAGCAAGCGGCGCGCGCGGATACGCGATGGCCTCTACGAGAAATGAGAGTGCGGCTGCGGCAGCCGCGAACGCGAATCCGGGAAACACGTCACGCCTTCCCGCGCGGGAGATAGGACAGACGACCGAGAATGGCATCCCCCAGCGTGGCCGGCAGCAGGCGCAGCAACTTGATGCCGAATGCGAGACTGAACGGAAAGGCGATTTCCACGCGGCGACGCGCAAGGCGCTTCTTGATGTATTCCGCGGCCTTTTCCGCGCTCCACATGAATGGTTTGCTGCCCGGGAAAACGTCGCTCATCGCCGTACGGACAAAACCCGGCATCACGACCGACAGACCAATACCTTCGCGCGCCAGAATTGGGCGCACGGAATCGCAGTAGGCAACCAGTGCCGCCTTGCTCGCGCAATAGGCGGGCGAGATGGCCATGCCCCGCAACGCGGCGAGCGAGCTGACGACCGCGATCTGTCCGCCCCGGCGCATGCGCATCCGGTCGATGGCCGGCAGCACGGTATGCAATGCTCCGTACAGGTTGATATCGACGACGTCGGCGGTGCGCGCCATGTGCTCCCAGTCGTCGGCAGACCGCAATGTGCTGGCTACGCCCGCATTCGCAATCATCAATTCGATCGGATACCGCGTATCGAAATCGATCATCCAGTCCTGGACGGTGGCCGAATCGCGCACGTCCATACAGCCGACCACGACGCGGGCGCCGCGCGCACGACACTCCGCAGCGACGGATTCCAGCCGCGCCGAATTTCTGCCAATCAACCCCAGCGTGGTATCGGGCGCGGCATAACTCAATGCCAGCGCGCGCCCAAGCCCGGCACTACTGCCGGTTATCACGATTGCTCGTGGCCCGCTTGCGCTCACCTGCCCTCCCCGGTTGCGAATATTGCTGCTTTTTCATCGTTTTAAACGGACATTGTTTTTCAGCGGTTCGTCTGGTCATCGATCTCCAAGTGTCAAGCGCTACCTGATATTTCGATCAAGCAGCGGACAGCAATCGTCGATTTAGTGCGTTTGATTATTTCGTATGACTTGACTGCGCCTGCAACACGCCACGCATTGGCCCCGCACATTGACGTAACGATGTGCGGCCGCCCAAATCCGGGTTGCGAAAAAATGTGCAGGCCATGCAGCGAACGGCACTACATGGAAAATTGCGCGGCGGGAAAGGCAGAAGGCCACAAGCTTACGACGCGCCGACGCGATCATACATCAATATTAATATTCGGGTAACACCTTACATGTTACAAGCACTTACACGCGCTGTGCTTCCGGCGGTTCGGAACCATGCAAAGGACGAAACTCGCGTTACCTGCAATCCTCAGGAACCGCCCGCACGTCGACTCTCAAAGTACAAATATCGGAAAAAACTGCCGAATTGTTCCGCTGGCGGCCCGACACCAGCCCATTCGCAAGATGCTTTAGCTGCGTAGATAACTGGTGCTTACGTCGCCCCCGATGGACTGCATGCGGCAATCTTGCAAGCAATTCTTAAAGTTTCCCGGTCTTTCATCAGACATGAATCTCTGACCTGGCCAGTTCGACTAGAGACTGTCTGGTGGCATTCTGCCCCGCCGAATCGGGACGGACAGAATTCCTCGAATGTTCTTGGCAAATCTTGATGATCCTTCGACTCGCTTGATTCGCTGAACCACGTATGCAAATCGTCAAGCAGCGCCTCCAGATCGGAGGCGAGCGAAGCCAGTCGGCCCCGCCATCGGCAAAAGTGAAACGCATCGCCCCCGGCCGATCGAGTGGGCACGGCCGGTCAACGCATCGACGGCCCGCGGAATTCGTCGTGCTGCATCGATTGTTATTGCGCGCTCCCTCGTCGCGCAAACATCCGTGTTTCTACCGATACTAACAATCGCTTTACGCCGACCACATGGAAGAAAGAAAGGTGCCCTTAACGATTCGGCGATCCTCGCCCGTCACGTGGGTCGATTCGACTGCGCGCACGCTGAAATCATGATTGCTCGCGGGCACGACGCTCTTGCCACGACCAATAGAGAACCATCCCGAAGCCGACGCAAACCGTTACGTTGAGCGGAATCAGAACATAGTTCGTCTTCTGAATCGCCAGCAAAACCGTCATGAGTGAATAGGCAAACGTGGCGATTTCTCCGGCCAGCAGAACTGCATTGATGCGTGGCATCGTCAATCGATAGGCGTCCTTGCCTTTGGGCGTGCGATGAAAACCGCTATACACACCGAAAACCGCGCGCACGCCGCCCGCGAAGTAATACCATGCCATCGGCAAAAACATCGCGATATAAAGGTAGGTCTCCCATAGGGTTTTCAGAACACTCGGTCTGTCGTCGAATCTCGCCCCCTTGCGTGAACCGAATGCATTCGCAAGCGCCCAGATCGCTACCAGTACAAAAAAGACGAATGCACCAAGACGAATGCCCTCGCCGTCGAAATGCACCAGGCAGGTCAACGGCAGGCTGAGCAGTATCAGCACATAGATCGAAGCCAACAGCACGGACGAGAACATCACCGAGATCGCGTGCATCCGCTTCATCAGCGGCATGCTTTGCGAGAGCATTTGTCCGACATGCTTGAATCCGCTGTGAATCAGGCCGCGCCCCCAACGTTCCCGCTGAATGCGAAACGCGCTGATGGTCTCCGGGAGTACCGACATGGATACGACTTCTCGCAGATACGCGTATTTCCATTCGCCGAACTGCGCGCGATAACCCAAGTCCACGTCTTCGGTGACCGTCGACGCATTCCAGCCGCCCAGCGCATCGACGCACTCCTTGCGCCATACACACGAGCTGCCGCTCAGCGAAGCCATGTCGCCGTCCTCGCTCAGCCCCACCGTCACATACTGCTGGTGGCCCATTTCCATGGCCTGGAAGCGTGTCAGAAACGACGCATCCCGATTCTCGTAGCCGATGCCGGTCTGGAGGAAGCCGAGCTTCGGATCGGTGAAGCACGGAATAGTCTTCAGCAGGAAATCGGCGGGCGGCACGAAGTCCGCATCGAAGATCGCGAAGAACTCGCCAGACGACTGCTGGATGCCGTTGACCAGATTGCCGGCCTTGTAACCCGTTCTTGATTGACGCTTGACGAGCCGGATATTGATTCCGTCGGTGGCGTAGCGATCGACTTTCGCCTGCGCGAGTTTCGTCGTCGAATCCGACGAGTCGTCGAGCACCAGGATCTCGATCTCGTTCGGCGGATAGGTCAGGCGGCAAGCTGCGTCGATCAGCCGCTCGACCACCTCTGATTCGTTACAAATCGGCAGCAGCACGCTGACCCGAGGATGAAACCCGTCTTCGGAGATCCGGACGGGCTGCGCAAGATCGGTCAGCTTGCGCCGTTCGACCTTACGGGAAATCAGCAGCACGCGCAGTTCGAGCAGCACATACAGCGCAAAATAGAGCACCACCAGCAGGAAGACCAACTGGGCAGCGTAGGAAAGCAGCGCGAGCATCGTGACCGCTTCCCCTCAGATCTTCACGACGGCGCAGACTTCCTCCAGCCGGTGCGCCCACGTATGGTTCTGTCGTACGTAGCGCGCCCCTGCCTCGGCCCGGTCCAGATCGTCCCGCGATGGACCGTGCCGAAGCCGCGAGAAGAGCTCGCACGCCTCGTCATGCGTATCGATCACATGACAAAACTCGCGGAAGTACCGATCGACCGCGCGGCTCGCATTGGTCACGGCGATGCCGCCACACGCGATGATTTCGAGCAGGCGCCTCGAGAACATCGTCTCGGAGCCCGTGACCGAGTTCACGTTGATCGAGATCGCATGAGACTTGTACACATGCGCGGTTTCCCGGTGCGGCACCTTGCCATGCACGCGCAGCCCATTCTTCTTCGGGTAGCGGAACTCGAAGAAGCGCGACAGCCGATCGTGATTGCGGTCGAATACGTTGAGCTGCAGATTGCTCTGTTCGCAGGTGTCGAACACCATGTCGAGAAAGCGCCGGCGTTCGTTCAAGATGCGCCTGTAGTAGCTGCCTGTGAAGCACGCCTCGTTACGAACGAAATTGAAGCCCGAGAAATCGTGCGACGCCGGCTGATACGGCATGACCAGCGTGTTGACCGGCACATGCGCGGGCACCTGCTCCCGATACCGTTCAAGACACTCCTCGTCGGTCGTAAACACGTAGTCGAATACCTTCGCCACGTCGATGAACGTGTCAAAAAACGCGCCGTCGTCCTTGTTCCAGAATACGGTCGGAACGCCCGCGCGCTTGGCGAAGTCGACCAGGCGAAAAATCGCCGTCGGCCTGCTCAGGCGCATCGGCGGCGACTGTCGCGCCAGCTCGTAGCGCCAGCTTCCGTCCACGCCATGAAACGCTGACTCCACGAGCACAAGATCGGGCTTCCAGTTGCCGATCACTTCCATGTAGTTGGCAGGCGTCATGGTCCGCACGCGGCATTCCGCCGACAGGCAATCCGCCGTGAAGTAATCCGTGACGAGAGCGATCTTCAGGCGCCCGAAGCGCCCGGCTTGCTCCACATCCTCCGAAATCGTCGGGTAGTCGTAGACCAACGACCCCAGTTTTCTAATGACCCTGCCGACCATTTAACCCCTCACCCTGCGACATAGGCAGTGCATTTATGACAAATTCGCGCCAGCGGCGCTGCGTGGCCGCGTATTCTCTCGCGCGGCCACCGAACGCCGCGAGTGTGCCTTGATCAGACAGCGCCACATCGATGACCCGCGCCAAATCGACCGCATCGCCAGCCTTGAAAAACCAGCCCGCCGGACTCGGGCCCATTTCGTCGCGAAACACCGGCAAATCCGGCACGATCACCGGCTTACCCATCGCGAGCGCCTCCACGAGCTTGATCGGCGGCACGATCTCGCAAACCTTGAACGGCTTGCGCGGGATGCACACCAGCGCGCAACGGCCGAGCGTCCTGCGCGCCTGCTCGGGCGAGGTCCGGCCCAGAAAGCGAATTTGCTCCGACAAACCGAGGCGCCGGACCTGTGCCTCCAGCGTCGGCCGCGCCTCGCCCTCCCCCACGATCTCGACCCGCACCGTGCGTCCTGCCTCGATCAACCGTCCGACCGCGTCGATCAGCGTATCGAGCCCTTCATAGCCGATCAGCGAGCCCGCATATCCGATCGTGCCGGTGTCGATCTCCTCGGGCGCCGAAGGCGTAAACCGCTCGGGGTCCACGCAATTCGGCAGCAAATGCATCCGCTCGCCGGCGATCCCCCAGCGGTCTCGCGCGAACCGTCCCAACTGCGCCGAGATCACGAACAGCTTGTCCGCGTGACGGGCTACCAGGCCCTCCAGTTGCAGCCCCTGCGCGAACCCCTGCCGCCCTTCGTATTCCGGCATGCGCGAGATGCGCGTCAACTCCCACAACCCGCGCATCTCGTACTGGAAAGGGATGCCCAGCTGCCGCGCCGCCAGCAGGGCCGGCAGCGCGTTCACGTGATTCGACGCGGCGTGGATCACGGACACGCGGTGCTGCATCGCCACGCGCGCGATGACGGGCGCAGCCTGCAACGCATACATCAGCACCGGTCGATTATTGAACGGCGCGCTCGCATGCAGATACCGGACCTCGCTGACCTGCGTCTTGCTTCCGGCGACATCCGTCAGGCGATCCACGCGATCGCCGGGGTAACCTGGCCGCGTCAGCGGATGCACGCGACCGCCAGCGGCCGCCAGTGCGCGAACGACTTCATGCGTACGCGTCGTATAGCCACTCGTGTGATATGGCAATGCGCTCGCCGCCACGTAGAGCATGCTGTCCGGGTCACCGACAAACGGCACGTCGCACGAGCGCTGCCTCAACTTGTGCTCAAGCACATGCGCCGTCAGTCGACGGCTCATCGCGAGCAACGGCTCGGTCAACGCCGTCTGCAACGAATCGAGCATCGTGCTCATGCTTTCGCCACCCCGGCTGGCTTCAGTTCGGCACGGGCGAGATCGGTCGTATGCGTTGTCCGGATCTTGCCGCGCGCCTGGAGGTCCAGAAATTCCGACGTCGTGATCACGTCGTAGTCCTTCGTCAGGCGTGACAGGAGTTTCCGGTAGCCCTCGACGCGCTGGTCGTCCCGATAGGTCGCATGCCCGTTCTCGTCCCAATACAGCAGCGACCACGAATGAAGCAGGAAGATCGAAAACGTCGGGCTGCCGCTGAACGCGTCGAGCAGCAGCTTGCCCCACCACGGACGGAACCGGAAATACGGCGATTCAGGGTAAGTCAGGCGTGCCCACCATTCCTCCTTGCCGACCTTCGGCAGGATCTTCTTTTCCGTCATCGGCACCTCGATCACGCCGTTCGACCACTGGAACGGCAAATTCGTGGGCTCGCTGTAGTTGCACTGTCCGGCATGGACGGCGCACAGGGAATTATTAAAGGACAGCTGTACGTCGGCGGACTTCAGCGCCCGGATCGTCGACGCGTTCCAGCGGAACGACCCGGCACGGTGCGCCAGCACCGGCTTACCCGTTTCCGCCGAGATGAGCCCGCCGAAGTGGCGAATCACGAACTCGGCACGCGCATCGTCCGTGTATTGGTTCATGTACTGCGGCCGCCGCGCAAGCCCGTGCTCGGCCCAGAACGAGTCGGGCAGGTATTCGGGATGCGTATGCAGTTGCACGTCCTGCCCCGCGGCATCCAGCCGACGCACGACGTCCTTCGTTTCGTCGAGATACGCGTACGCGCCGCACTGGTCCACGAAGAACACATGCTTGACGCCGAACTCGTCACCGATGGAAGCCATTTCGCCGACCCCCGCCCGCCCTTTCTCGTGCACACCCCACATCAGCCGTTTGACGTGATCCTCCGTGGCGCGCTTGGGCAGCGCCTCGGTATCCACCGTCAACATGGCATAGCGATTTCTTTCCATCATGTTCAGTTCATTTCCACCAGTGCCTTCCAGTCGGCGTCATTGGCCTGCGCCGCGGCCGGCGGCACGATCCGTGCGTCGCGATAGCGCCACGCGAGATATGCGCGCTTTCGTTCGCGATAGGAACGATCCTCGCCGCTCAATTCCGGCAGATATTCCACCAGCCAGCCCAGCCGCGAATAGAAGGCGAAATCGGCCACGTCGGTTACCAGTACCGGCGCCAGCGCATCGTTAGCCTCCAGCCGCGCGGAAAACCCTTCGCATGCACGGCGCAATGCATCGCACTCAGTACCCGGCGCCCAGATCAGCAGCGTGTTCGCTTCGGCCGAAACCGGCGCGTGCTTCAAGGTCGACAGCCACGGATATTTCGTTACGTGAGGCGGTATCACGCCCAATATGGCTAGCGCGCGCTTGGTACTGCGCCACGCGCGCTCTTTCAGCGTTGCCGGCGGTTTCCCGGCGAGCAGGTCATGACGCGCCAACAACGTCCAGTCGGGCTTCGCCGCCAGCGCGCGCAACTCGCGTCTCAGGGTCCGTGTTTGGTCGATGATGCTCAACGCGTTCGCCCCTTTTCGGTAATCCTGGCGATGATCTCGTCCGCTGCGAGCGACGCGCCGTTCATCGGCACTGCGCGCTGCGCCGGCACTGTGGCGGACAACATGCCCAGCAACGCGTCGACGGCAGCCTTGCGTTGCTGTTCGGTCTCACACGCGGACACGACTGCCGGCATCACCTCGGCGACCATTTGTGCGCGGCGAACCTGATCATCCACGAGCTGAGCATTGGGCACCAGCAGCGCGGGCACACCCGACTGCACCAATTCGCAACAGGTGTTGTAGCCCGCGGCGCCGACAAATGCGTCGAACGCACGCAGATAGCGCGCCAACGGGTAGACCGAGACCGGCAACACGCCGGCCGGCAATTCGACGTCGCGCACCGAAATGGGTGCCCGCGCCCAGACCACCTGAAAGCCGGCCGCCTCGAATGCGGCGATCAGTCCGTGCCCGATGCCGGCGACATCCTTCAGGTTGCCCGGTCCGAGCGAAAAGAGGACAAAGCGGCCCGCCCGTGGCAGGCCAAGGGCGTCTCTCGCGGCTGCACGGTCGAGCAACTCGTCGTGCTCCAACAGGCAGACCGGCGGAACCGTCAACCGCGTGCCGCCGTTCGTCAGTGACGCACGCGCTTCGGTCGCGCCCAGTTCACCCGGTTGGATCACGAGATCGAACAACGCTTCGTCCACCGGCACCGCTTTGGTATCGGCTTTGAGCAGCCCGCGATTGGACCACACAAGGACGGGCGATCCATACATTTCGCATGCCGTCAGCAAGCCCTTGAACGGCCACGTTCCGTCGAACACGACCGCATCCGGGCGAACCCGCTCCAGCATCATGCCCAACCGGACGGCCAGCTCGCTGTTCCAGCCGAACGTCGAAGTCGACGACCAGTAATGAGAAACAAAGTAGTCCGCTTCGAATCCCATCTCCTCGATGATCTCGATCGCTGACGCCAGTGAGAAGAAAAACGGGAGCGCGCGGCCACGCAGCCGACGCGCATACGCGAGGCAACGGTTGAGATGGCCCATGCCCGAGCCATTCACATTGAAGAACAGAATACGCGGCAGCGCGCTCGCCGCACGTGCCGCTTGACCGGACTTCTGGTCGATCATGCATCCCCGCCGAACAGGTCGCGCGTATAAACCTTGTCTGCGACGTCGGTCAGATCGTCAGTCAGGCGGTTTGCAACGATCACGTCGGCAGAGCACTTGAATTCAGCCAGGTTGTGCACGACCGATGAGTGGAAGAACGTCGATTCGTGCAATGCCGGCTCGTAGACGATGACCTCGACGCCCTTGGCCTTGACGCGCTTCATGACGCCCTGGATGCTGGACGCGCGGAAATTGTCGGAACCCGCCTTCATCACGAGGCGGTATATGCCGACGACCTTCGGCTTGCGCCTGAGAATGCTCTCGGCGATGAAGTCCTTACGCGTGCTGTTCGACTCGACGATCGCGCGGATCAGGTTCTGCGGCACGTCGCGATAGTTGGCCAGCAGTTGCTTCGTGTCCTTCGGCAGACAGTAACCGCCGTAGCCGAAGCTCGGGTTGTTGTAATGCGCGCCGATGCGCGGATCGAGACATACGCCGTCGACGATCTGGTGCGTATCGAGACCGTGCTGCGCCGCGTAGGTGTCCAGTTCGTTGAAATAGGCCACGCGCATCGCCAGGTACGTATTCGCGAAG
>NZ_LKPJ01000080.1 GCF_001443045.1 Burkholderia ambifaria
CCTTTGTCCCCGCGCCATTGAGCGTGCCTGCCTCATCGGCCTTGACCCAGTTGCGCAGCGACTGGTGTGAAATCCCCAGTTCACGAGCAACGTCCCGCGCGCCTTGCCCGTCCTTCACTCGCTGTACCGCGAGCGTCCTGAACTCCGCGGTGTATGCCTGCTTCGGTATTTTGAACATCGATTCTTTCCTTCCTTCGGGTCGAGTTTACACACGACCTGCTGGAAGGCGAAATTTCAGGGGAAGCTCAATCCGCTCATTGCTGAGAGCACATTTCCAATCTCTCGCATTACGACAATGTCCAGGTTTTTGGCCCGCTCCCATGGTGGGTTCGTGATTGCGCGACTGAAGCAGGCGCTCGAAGGCTCGCAGCAACGCAGAGTGGTCGCGGCTGCAATGCGCCGTGTCCGAGTCTTTTACGACACCGGTTTCAATCTGGAATCGCGGCGCCAGTTCTGCTCACGCTTTGTTCGTGAAGTGCTCCTTGAGGCGACGGGTGTTTCGATAGGCAACGTCGAAACGTTCGAAACGCTGCTCCGACGTAATCCGCGCCACCCGCTCCGCTACTGGAGGTGCTGGTATCTCGGTCGGATTCCATGGAAACGTCGCACTGTGACTCCCGCGAGCCTTCTTGCAAGCCCGTATGTGCACATACTTTGGGACAACCGTTGCAAAACCGTTGAAGGCGAGTGAGGTTCCCTCGGTTTTTCGCCTTCCAGAGGCCCTTGGTTATGCAGCCGCATCCTTGGTCTGCTGAGCTTTGATCCAGTTTTGCAGGAACTGATCCGGCGATATGAAGCCGAGCGACGAATGACGACGACTGCGGTTATAAAACACTTCGATGTATTCGAACAAGTCCGTCATCGCTTCCTGATGGGTACGGTATCGCGTAGCATGCACCCGTTCGTTCTTCAGGCTGTTGAAGAAACTT
>NZ_LKPJ01000081.1 GCF_001443045.1 Burkholderia ambifaria
ATGCTCGCGCATTTCGAAAGCCGCACCGACAGCTACGCGGTCGAGCACCGCATCCGCTGCAAGGACGGTACCTACAAATGGATCTGCAGCCGCGGCAAGGTCATCACCCGCGACAGTCATGGACGCGCGCTGCGCATGGTCGGCACGACCACGGACATCACCGCGCTGCGCGAGCTCGCCGGCCGGCTGAGCGAGTCCGTCACGCTCGTCACGAACCTGACCGACCAGGTTCCCGGCCTCGTGTTCCAGCTGCGGCAGACCGCCGACGGTCGCCGGTCCTTTACGTATGCGAGCGCGGGCGTGCGCGACATCTACGAACTGACGCCCGACCAGATCGCCGGCGACGCGGATGCGGTCGAAACCCGGATTCACCCGGCCGACGCCAGCNGCGATTGACNGTACGCNGCCAGGTCGGCCGCGCGACTGGCACCGTGGCGGCTCGAATACCGCGTGCTGCTGCCGGACCAGGGGATGCGCTGGCGCGAAGGCGACGCGCGCCCGCAACGCATGCCTGACGGTGGCACGGTCTGGCACGGTTTCATCACGGATGCGACCGAGCGCAAGCACATCGAGACCGAACTGCACCGGATGGCGACGACCGACCATCTGACGCAGTTGTCGAACCGCCACGCGTTCATGCGGCAGAGCGAGATCACGTT
>NZ_LKPJ01000082.1 GCF_001443045.1 Burkholderia ambifaria
CTCGCGTGCTCGGGCGCGTCGGCATGGCTGCAGATCCGTGCGAACGACATGCGCGAGAAGGAAGTCGTGCAGGGCCTGTCGCGCGATCTCGCCGCGCACATCGCGAGCAGCAGCACCGCGAACACGCACGACAGCCGCTGGGTGAGGGTCAGTTTCATCAGGTGTCCCGCTGGTCCGGCGCGGCGAGCTTGTAGCCGCGTCCCCACACGGTGAACACCCACATCAACCGGCTGCGCGCGAAGATCGAGGCCGATCCGGCCGAGCCCGTGCGGATTCTCACCGTGTGGGGACGCGGCTACAAGCTCGCCGCGCCGGACCAGCGGGACACCTGATGAAACTGACCCTCACCCAGCGGCTGTCGTGCGTGTTCGCGGTGCTGCTGCTCGCGATGTGCGCGGCGAGATCGCGCGACAGGCCCTGCACGACTTCCTTCTCGCGCATGTCGTTCGCACGGATCTGCAGCCATGCCGACGCGCCCGAGCACGCGAGCAGCGCGCCGCTGATGGACGCGAACGGGCTGCGTCCGGATGCCGTGCGCACGCTGTTCGGCCAGCTGATGGGCGTGAACCCGAGCGTCGAGGTGTACCTGCTCGACAACGCGGGGCGCATCAAGGG
>NZ_LKPJ01000009.1 GCF_001443045.1 Burkholderia ambifaria
CTATATGAACGCGTCCCGTTTGCAACAGCTTTCTTGCGTTTCTGACAGACAGATGGGCTGCGTCTCTATATCCGGCCTTATTGCAGCCGGTCCTGCCGCTGCGGGCCCCTATGAAATCCGCTGACTCACACCTCATTCTCCTAACGAGCTCGAAGCTCGTTACGCAATTCAGGTTTAGTGAGTCCCGGTCCTACCTGGCTTGTCATCACACTCGATTGCTGCGCAACCTTTCGACGTTCACCCTGTGTTAAACGTTGATCTTCTACCGTGCGTAAACCGTTCAGGCCGGTTTCATGCTCACGTAGTCCTTCCGGTACGGCCGATCATGCGCGAGCACCGCCCAGATCGTCCGCGCCATCTTGTTGGCCAGCGCGACGATCACCACATTCATGGGCCGCCGCTTCTTCATCTGCTCGACCCACGGGCCGGGTTCCTTCGCACGCGCCAATACGCTGCGTGCACCGTGAATCAGCAGCGTGCGCAGATACGTATCGCCTCTCTTGCTGATCCCGTGCAGGTTCACCTTGCCGCCTGAGCCGGTCTGCTTTGGCACCAGGCCCGCCCACGCGGCAAATTCACGTCCCGACCGGAATGCCTTCGGGTCACCCATCATTGCCACCGCGGCAGTTGCCGTCAGCAACCCCACACCGGGAATCTCGCTGATCATCTTCACGGCCCGGTCTTCCTTCTTCCATTCGCGCATCCGGCGCTCGATCTCGGTTATCTGCTCGTCCAGCTTTGCCAACCCGTTCCATTGCTCGCGCAACGTATCGATCAGCGCCGCCGGCAGGCGCTCTGCGATCCGGCCAAGCGCTGCTGGTATTTCCTTGTCCAGTGCCGCTCGGCCTTGGCTCATCACCTCGCCGTATTCCGTCAGTAGTCCACGCAGCCCGTTGATTTGCATCGTGCGGAACTTCACCAACTGCTCGCGCATCCGGTGCAACGCCAGCATCGCCTGCTGCATCTCGGTCTTCACCGCCACCGGCTTGCCCGGCTGCTGCACCGCCAGCCAGATCGCCCGAGCGTCCGCCGCATCGTTCTTGTTGCGGATGTTGAACGCCTTCACAAATTCCGCCGGCATCAGCCTCACCTCGTGACCCATCTGCGTCAGTTGGCGGGCCCAGTGGTGTGCTCCGCCACACGCTTCCATCCCGATCAGGCACGGCGCACGATTCGCGAAGTGCTCGAGAAACTTCGCCCGCTTGATCGGCTTGTTCACGATCTCTCCGGTTTCCCGGTCAACGTAATGAACCTGGAAAACCTGCTTGGCGATGTCGACGCCCACTGCGATACTGTTCATCGTGGATCCTCCGGTTGCCGGGAAATGCGTGCATTTTCCACCTGGGCACATCGATGCCGTTGGCCCGTGAGGATCCACCTCCTTCCTCTGCGCCTACGTTCTCGGGTGGGACGCGTTCATTTCAATTCTCCNCTCGAGAAACTTCGCCCGCTTGATCGGCTTGTTCACGATCTCTCCGGTTTCCCGGTCAACGTAATGAACCTGGAAAACCTGCTTGGCGATGTCGACGCCCACTGCGATACTGTTCATCGTGGATCCTCCGGTTGCCGGGAAATGCGTGCATTTTCCACCTGGGCACATCGATGCCGTTGGCCCGTGAGGATCCACCTCCTTCCTCTGCGCCTACGTTCTCGGGTGGGACGCGTTCATTTCAATTCTCCTGTTCAGCGGGCCGAGGTTACGCGGCAACACCGCTGCACGAACGTCGTCCGATGCGTCTAGATCGCTCCCCCGCAGCGCGGATCAATGATGGAGCAACGGGTAGGCCACCAGCCCGACGAGCGCGGCGGCGGTGACGACGACCGGCTCCTGCAGCTTCTTGAAGCGCCACAGCAGCAGCACGGTCGCGACGGCGAGCAGTGCGGTCGGCATGTCGACGATCGAGCGCTTTGCGATCACGAGGACGGAGCCCGTGATCGCACCGACGGCTGCGGCGGTGATGCCGTCCACGAACGCCTTGACGGCTGGACGGTGCCCGTACTTCTTCACGTACGGCGCGGGAATGATCGTGAACAGGTAGCAAGGCAGGAACGTGCCGAGCGCCGCGACGCACGCGCCGGGAAAGCCTGCCACCAGATACCCGATGAAGCCGACGGTGATCACGACCGGGCCGGGCGTGATCATCGCGACCGCGACGGCATCCACGAACTGCTTGTCGTTCAGCCAGTGATGTTCGGTGACGACGCCGCCATAGAGGAACGGCACGATCACGAGCCCCGAGCCGAACACGAACGCGCCGGCCTTCATGAAGAACGCGCCGATCTGGACGAGCTGCGGCAGATCGATGCCGCTCAATATTCCGCTGGCCGCCGGCAGGTTGGCGGCGGCAACCGCACTCAGCCCGCCCCGGTGCAGCCACTTGGGCGGGGCGCGCCACAGCCAGCCGACCAGGCCCGCAACAACGAACAGCCACGCGATTTCCGATTCCGTGATGAAGGTCACGGCGGCAAGCGTCAGGAAGATCGCCCGGAGCAGCTTGTCGCGGCCGACGGTTTTCGTCGTGAGCTTGTAGGCGCTCATCGCGATGATGCCGACTACCGCGGCGCCGACGCCGTAGAAGACGGCCTGCATCCAGGACAGCCCGCCGAAATGCGCGTACGCGAACCCGAGTGCCAGCACCATCAGGAACGACGGCAGCACGAACGCGAGGCCGACGAGTGTCGCACCGAGAATGCGGTAGTGAACGAAGCCGAGATAGATCGCGAGCTGGGCCGCCATGGGCCCGGGCGCGAGCTGGGCCAGCGTGAGTCCTTCCTTGTAGTCGGCTTCCGTGATCCAGCCGCGACGCTCGACCAGGTCGCGGCGCATGTAGCCTGCGAGCGCAACCGGCCCGCCGAAACCGAACGTACCGAGACGCAGCATGTAGGCGACCAGCTCGCCGAGCGAATAGGTCGGTTCGGTCGTGGCGATGGCAGTGGTCATGACGTGGTTCCGGCGTCGTTCTTTCCGGTCGACGAGAAATGCGCGTACACGGCGTCGAGCACGGCGCCCATCTGCTCGAGCAACTGGTCGTCGTTCTCCGCGCGCTGGCGCGTGCCGGCCATCACGGCCTCGAAGCCGACCGCTTCGGGCGCCACGCGGCCGCCCACGTCGAGCGCGTGCACGATCTCGCCGAGCCGCAGCAGCGCAGGGTCGTCGTCGAGCCCGAAACTGGCCAGCAGCACCTCGAACGTCACGCGTTCGCCGACATGCGTGAATGTCGCACCGTCGAAATCGAAGCCCAGTGCGTCAGCCGGGCAATCTGCGGGCGACGCGAGCCAGATGAAGCGGGCGCGTGCGTCGATGAAGCGGCGGATCAGCCACGCACTCGAGACGCGATCGACCCACATCCGCTGCCGCGTCGCCCACGTGCGGCCCTGATACGCGTCGATTGCCAGCGGACGGATCGCCCGGTCCGCGGCGTGCGGCTCACCCGGCGACAGCACGGTGTCGACCAATGCGATGAAATCCTTCAGTGCGACTTCGGCGCGGGTGGCTGCGTCATTCGGGAAGTAATCGATCGCCCGGATGACGTCGAAATCCTTGCGTACGCGTCGCAGCAGGCGCGTGAGTTCCGTGGCGGATTGTCCGGCGAGGGCCTTGCGGGCTTCCGCAAGGGTCTGGATAAACGCGGCGTAATCCTCCCCGCGATCGAAGCGCGCTCGGAATTCCAGTTCCTGCGACGCGTCCTGGCTCGGGGCGCGTAACAAGTGAGCCGTGCCGCCGCTTTCGGCAATGGCCCCCGCCAGGTCGCGCAGCGTCCCTTCATGCGCTTCGGCGTACGGCAGCAGATAGATGCCGTCGCGCAACACCGCGCAGCCCTTTGCCTTCAGGGCGCGCCAGAACCGCATGCGCGCCGTCGCGTTTCCTGTCGGAAGGGTCAGAACGAGGAGCGACCATGTCGTGAGCGAATTCATGTAGTAAATGCTACTCAAGTGTTACGGGTTCTACAAACCGACTTTGACGACGGTTGCAAGGGCGTGACGGCCGGCGATCTGCGAGGTGATCCTTGTTTGTCTGATTGTTCGCGGATATACCCCCTCCCCCTATACGGAAAAGCGATTCGGTATATAGTCCCCCCCGGTATATGAAGGGACTGCCATGAGCCACACCATCAAGGAAAAGCAGAAGCTGCTGAACCGCGTCCGTCGAATCAAGGGACAGGTCGAAGCGATCGAACGCGCGCTGGAGGATGAGCGCGGTTGCAACGAGATCCTCCGGCTCATCACGAGCGGCCGCGGCGCGATGAACGGCCTGCTCGCGGTCGTGCTCGAGGATCACATCCGCAGCCATCTGGTCGACGCCGAAGAGCACGCCGACGAAGGCAGTGCGACCGAACAGCTGATCGAAGTCGTGCACAGCTACTTCAAGTAATCGAGGGCGGAATGAGCCATTTCAGTGACGACGCCTTCGGCGCAGGACACGACCACATCTTTCTCGGCGCCGCGCACGAGCAGAACGAACGCAGGACCTGGATGGTCATCGGGCTGTGCGCGGCGATGATGGTGGCCGAGATCGTCGGCGGGTCGATCTTCGGTTCGCTGGCGCTGATCGCGGACGGCTTGCACATGTCGACGCACGCGGGCGCGATGCTGATCGCCGCGTTCGCCTATACCTATGCGCGCAAGCATGCGAGCGATCCGCGCTTCGTGTTCGGCACGGGCAAGCTCGGCGATCTGGCCGGCTTCACGAGCGCGATCGTGCTCGCGATGATCGCACTGCTCATCGGCTACGAGGCGGTCGCGCGCTTGCTCGCCCCGGTGCCGATCCATTTCGGCGAGGCGATTCCGATCGCGGTTGCCGGCTTGCTCGTCAACATCGCGAGCGTCTGGCTGCTGAGCGGCGATCATCATGGCCATAGCCACGGTCATGGTCATCACCATCATCACGGGCATGCTCACGACGAACACGAACACGAACACGAAGAGGAAGCGCACCGGATCCTCGATCGGCAGGGCGTATTTCTCGTGTCGGTATTCGAGGATGGCGTCCCGCCCGTTTTCCGCGTGACCCCTGCGACGAACGATACGAAGCACGTCGACGCGAGCGCCGTGTCGGTGACGACGATCCGTCCGGACGGTACCCGGCAGGTGTTCGCGATGGACAGCCGCGGCGGTTACCTGGAGTCGGCCGATGCCATCCCCGAACCGCATGAATTCAAGGCGATCGTCCGCTTGAACGGCCGCGAGCACGAACTGGCGTTCGAGGAGCACGACCATGGCGCGTCCACGGTCGCCGCGCGCGATCACAACATCCGCTCCGCATACATCCACGTGATCGCCGATGCGGCCGTCTCGGTGCTGACGATCGTCGGGCTGCTGCTCGCGCGCGCTTTCGGCTGGGTCTGGATGGATCCGCTCGCCGGCATCATCGGCGCGCTGGTGATCGCGAACTGGTCATACGGGCTGATGCGCGACACCGGCGGTATCCTGCTCGACATGAATTCGGACCGTCGTCTGACGGACAACGTGCGCGGTGCCATCGAGGGCATGGGCGATCGCGTCGGCGACCTGCATGTCTGGCGGCTCGGGCCCGGGCACATGAGCGCGGTCGTGTCGGTGGCGACGGACGACCCGAAGCGGGATGCGCGCTTTTATCACGGCGTGCTCCAGCGGTTCAGGAACCTGTCGCACGTCACCGTCGAAGTCGTGCCTGCGGCGCGCGGGCAATAAGCGAGGGCAATAAGGATGGCGGTCAAGTCCCCTTGCGTCGACGTCTGTTCGTTCGACGGCAGGACCGGTTATTGCGTGGCGTGCCTGCGAACGCGCGAAGAGGCGCGCGGCTGGAAGAAGATGACGGATCACAGGCGTCATCAGATCGTGAACGACCGCGCGCGGCGGCACGCGAAGCTGACACGGGATACCACCGACTGATCACATCATGAACGCTCCATCGCCGATTGCCGGCAAGCCTTCGATTCCGCGGACCGTGTGGGCGTTGGGCCTCGTGAGCCTGTTCATGGATCTGTCGTCCGAGCTGATCCATGCATTGCTGCCGATCTACCTGGTATCGACGATGGGGATGAGCGTCGCGGCGCTCGGCATCCTCGAAGGGGCGGCCGAAGCGACCGCGATGATCGTCAAGGTGTTCTCCGGCGCGATCAGCGACTGGCTCGGGCGCCGCAAGGGGCTGCTGCTCGTCGGTTACGGCCTCGCGGCATTGACCAAGCCGTTGTTTCCGCTGGCGTCCACGCCGGCCGTGGTCGTGGCGGCCCGTCTGCTCGACCGCGTCGGCAAGGGCATTCGCGGCGCGCCGCGCGACGCGTTGGTGGCCGACCTCGCACCCCCCGAAATCCGCGGCGCGTGCTTCGGCCTGCGTCAGTCGATGGATACCGTGGGCGCGTTTCTCGGCCCGATGCTCGCAATCCTGCTGATGCTCTGGTTCGGCGACCACATCCGGACCGTGCTGTGGTTCGCCGTGGTGCCGGCCTTCGTCGCGATCGCGCTGATCGTCTTCGGCGTGCGGGAACCCGATCAGGCGAAAGCGCACCGGCGCTTTCACTCGCCGCTGCGCTGGCGCGCGCTGCGCGAGTTTCCCCGCAGCTACTGGTTTGTTGTCGCGGCCGGCGCGACGTTTACGCTCGCGCGCTTCAGCGAAGCGTTCCTGGTTCTGCGTGCGCAGCAGACCGGGCTCGACGCCGCATGGATCCCGGCGGTGATGGTCGCGATGAGCATCGCTTATTCGCTGTCCGCGTGGCCGATCGGTGCCTTGTCGGACCGGCTCGATCGCCGTGTGCTGCTCGCAGCCGGCATGGTGCTGCTGATCGCGGCCGACCTGCTGCTCGGTATCGGCACGTCGACGATCTCGATGTTCGCCGGCGTGGCCGTGTGGGGGCTGCACATGGGCTTTACGCAGGGCATCCTCGCCGCGATGGTGTCGGAAACGTCGCCGGCCGCGCTGCGCGGAACCGCGTTCGGCGTATTCAACCTGGTGAGCGGCATCTGCATGCTGCTCGCGAGCAGCGTCGCCGGCGCGCTGTGGACGCGCTTCGGCGCGTCGACCACGTTTCTTGCCGGCGCTGCGCTGGTCGTGGTGCCGCTGTGCCTGTGCCGCTTCATGCCGCGACCGGGCACGCCAACGGCGTGAGGCTTCGCCTGCCGTTTCTGTCGTTTCTGCCGGCGTTCCGCGTTCGGCCGGTGTGACGCCCGGGCACGACAGGCGCGGGTTGCGAACCGGCGTCGCGGTCCGCCGGCCGCCGATCGGCGAAGGCCCGCCACACGCGCCTTTCCGCGTCGCACCCCGCCTTTGCTTTCAGATTTGAAAGATTGTCCGGCGTTTGCGATAGAATGCCTCCCCTGTTCGCCGTGGCCATGCCCACGGACGGACTCCGGCACGCGAAACGGCGCTCGCCGCACTGGCGGAATTCCGTCTCCATTTCGATGCCGGCGATCTGCCTGTCATTGGAAACACACGTACTGTAATTTGGATTGCTAATGAAGAAGCACAACATCACCCGGTACATCGTCATCGCGATGGCGCTGGGCATCGCCGTGGGCTACGCCTGTCATAGCGCGTTTCCCGACCCGAAAATGGCCAAGGAAGTCGCCGGCTACGTGTCGCTGCTGTCCGACGTGTTCCTGCGCCTGATCAAGATGATCATCGCGCCGCTGGTGTTCGCGACGCTGACGGTCGGCATCGCGCAGATGGGTGACAGCGGGTCGGTCGGCCGCGTGGGCGTGAAGGCGTTCGGCTGGTTCTTCATCGCGTCGTTCACGTCGCTGGTACTCGGTCTCGTGACCGCGACGATCCTGAAACCGGGCAGCCATCTGAGCCTGCCGCTGCCGGCCGCCGATGTGGCGCTCAACCTGAAGACGGGCGCATTCACGCTGAAGGACTTCGTCGTCCACCTGGTGCCGAAGTCGATCGCCGAGGCGATGGCGAACAACGAGATCCTGCAGATCGTCGTGTTCTCGATCTTCTTCGGCACCGCGCTGTCCGCGCTCGGCGACGCCGGCAAGCGCCTGACCGGCGTGATCGACGATCTCGCGCAGGTCATGCTGAAGGTGACGGGCGCGGTGATGTGGTTCGCGCCGGTCGCGGTGTTTGCCGCGCTGGCGTCGACGATCACGACGGAAGGGCTCGGCATCCTGCTCACGTTCGCGAAGTTCATGGCGAGCTTCTATCTGGCGCTGGCGCTGCTGTGGGGCGTGCTGACGCTCGCCGGCGTCGCATTCCTCGGCAAGCGCGCGTTCACGCTGATCCGCCTGATTCGCGAGCCGTTCCTGCTGTCGTTCGCGACGGCGAGCTCCGAAGCCGCGTATCCGAAGCTGCTCGACGCGCTCGACCGGTTCGGCGTGAATCGCAGGATCTCGAGCTTCGTGCTGCCGATCGGGTACTCGTTCAACCTCGACGGCTCGATGATGTACTGCACGTTCGCGGTGCTGTTCATCTCGCAGGTGTACGGGATCGACCTGCCGCTCGGCACGCAGATCACGATGCTCCTGATGCTGATGGTGACGTCGAAGGGGATGGCGGGCGTGCCGCGCGCATCGCTCGTCGTGATCGCGGCGACGCTCAGCCAGTTCCATCTGCCGGAAGCCGGCCTGCTGCTGATCATGGGCGTCGACATGTTCCTCGACATGGGGCGCTCGGCCACCAACGCGGTCGGCAACTCGATCGCGGCGGCCGTGGTCGCGAAGTGGGAGGGCCAGCTCGGCGATCCGCGCGACGACGTGGATTCGGGCGGCGGCGGCGAGATCAAGCAGGTGGAGGTGCGGGAGACGGCGACGTCCGCGTGATGTTCCGGTAGTCAATGATGTTTTCCGGCCTGGATTCGACAGGGATTCAGGCCGGCGCGAGACCCGCCGGCGACCTTCCCGATTCGCCGAACAAGCCCTCCGCCAGTTCTTCAATACGCCGCATTCCAGCCAGCGGTGACATGCCCGCAGGCGAACACCCGTTTTCCCCGATAGTCGTGCCGGACGCGTAAGTGGTCATTCACTCTCGCGCAGTCGTCTGCAGCGCATCTCTCGCATGCGCGGGCGGTCCGCAATTTTTTTCGATTTATTTGACGTCATCCTCCGTGTCTAAAGGCGGAGGATTCCCACACCTGGCGATGCACGTCCGCATCGGAGAATGTTCACGGCAGCGTTGGTATCTCGATCATGCTCGACACCACAGTCACGGCAGGCCCACTCTCTTATTCGCAGTCCCGCGATACCTTTCGGCCGCGTCGTGCTGTCTTTCGACCCGCACGCCGAACAGGACTGGGTAGAACCGCTTTCGTCCACTTCCTCGAACGTGGCTCCGTGCGCGATCGCCTTGTAACGGAGCTTGTTCCGGAAGGACGACCAGGATGCGTCGTAGACGCTCTTCGCCATCCTGGTTCTGGCGAGCTTCGCGGCCGACACGTTGCCGACCGCGATGTAGTCAAAGCGCCGTACCAGATCGAGCGCGAGCTTGTGTTGGAAATCGGCACGGGCATTCGCGACCTTGGCGTGCAACTTCGCGATATGCCGCTTGTGCTTTCGCGCCCGTTGCGCTTTCGCGAGCTTCTCGGCCGCGCATCGACCGAACCGATCGTTAGGCAGCTTTTCGCCGGTCGAAAGTGTGGCGAAGTCTTTCAGGCCGAGATCGATGCCGATACCGGAACGGATCGGGCGGGCCTGAATATCGGGTATCTCGATCACGATGTTCAAGAACCAATGGCCGCGCGCCTCCTGCGCAAAGTTGGTTCCGTCTTTGATCTTGCCTTCAGGAAGCGGGCGGCTGTTGAACACGCGGAAAGTGTTGCTGGCGAAGCGAAACGCGTCGCCCTCGTGCTTCAGGTGACAGCCCTTCAGCGGCACCCAGCCCAGCGATTTCCTGCCGCGATAGCGCAGGTAAGGCCGACGATGCTGACTGCGCGACTTCGCGTATTGCTCGCATGTCGCGTTGATCGTGCCGGAGTGGATACCGAGCGCCTTGCTGCTCCCCGTCGTCAGCATGTTCAGATCGAATCCCGTCGGCCACTTCTTGCTCCACTTGAGCGCATGCTTCTGCGTATCGTTGCAAAAGTTCCAGACGTAGTTCACCGCACGGCTCTGCTTGTTGAGCAGTCCGTTGAGCGACTTCACGCGGTAGCGGTAGACAAGGATCATGCCGTTGATCCTAACCCGTGGAAGAAGCTGTCTGTCAACAGCAATCCTTTCCTTCCCGCCATCCGCCCCGAAGGAAGTCCCCTTGGGGGAAATAGCGGGGTCTCTCGGAGCAAATTCTGATGAAAAATCCATTCAGGAGAGCATTAGCCATGGTCGCCAGAAAACCGATTCAGGCCGTGCTGCTCGCCGTCGCGATCGCCGCGATTGCGCCGGCGGGACATGCAGGCAATACCACCGACTGGCTGGCGAACACCTATGGCACGCTCGCGGCGCACGTTGGCAACGTCGCGCGTTCGATGTGGGTTGCGCCCGAAGGCGTGATCTATACGGCATCGATGTGGGACGAGTATGAAGGCGGTGTCGCGATCTATCAGAACGGCAAGAGCATCGGCTCGATCGGCACGCATTCGGAATTCCAGGGCAGCGCGATCACGGGCAACGCGACCTCGCTGTTCGTCGCGCTGCAGCCCGGCAGCGGGTACGGCAGCGGCGCCATCGGGCGCTACAACCGCGCGACGCGTTTTCGCGACAAGCTCATTCAGGTCACCGCCGCGACGAACCAGCCGCGCATCGACGTCGTCACCGGGCTCGCCACGGCCGGCTCGCTGCTCTATGCGAGCGATTTCTACGGCAATCGCGTGCGGGTGTTCACGACCGACGGCGTCTGGCAGCGGGACATCAACGTGTCCGCGCCGGGCGCGCTCGCGATCGACGGGGCGGGGAACGTATGGGTCGCGCAGAAAAGCGAGGGCTCGGTCGTCGAGTTCAGCCCGACCGGTGCGCTGCTGAACACGATCCGGCTGGCCGCCGGGTCGCAGCCGTCGGCGCTCTATTTCGATGCGGCGGCGGCACAGCTGATGGTCGGCGACGAAGGTCCCGACATGAACATCAAGCGCTATGGCGTGTCGGGCCGGCCTGCGCTGGCCGGCACGTTCGGCGTGCGCGGCGGCTATCTGGACACGACGACGGGCATCAAGGGGCAGGTCGGCGCGAAGCGCTTTACCCGCATCGCCGGGATCGGCAAGGACACGGCCGGCAACCTGTACGTGCTCAACAACCCGTGGGGCGGCAGCTGGGATCTCGGCCGCAACGGTGCGACCGACATTCACGCGTACAGCAGCGCCGGCAGCCTGCGGTGGACGCTGCAGTCGCTCAACTTCGAAGGTATCGCCGCACCGGATCCGGTCACGGACGGCGCGCTGTTCTACAGCGGTACGCACGTGTACAGCGGCACCGCGGGCGGCACCTTCGTCGCGAACACCGTCGATCCGTTCACGTATCCGTCGGATCCGCGCATCAATATGAGCGACACGCAGCGCGACGAGCACTTCGGGCTGCTGACGTCGGTCGGTGCGAACCGGATCCTCGTTGCAGCGGGACAGAATCCGCCGGTTTACTACTTCTTCCACTTCAACGCGGCCAACGGTTACGTCGCGATTCCCGACGGCTCGATTCCGGGGCCCGCGTTCAATACGACCCGGCGCGTGTCGGCCGGCTTCAGCCTCGACAGCAAGGGCGGCGTATGGGCCGGCCTCGACAAGACGGGCGCCATTTATCACTATCCGCTGACCGGCTTCGATGCGAGCGGCAAGCCTGCGTGGGGGCCGGGCGTGCCGACGCCGGTGCCGGCCAGCATCCAGCCGCTGACGCGCGTCGTCTATCTCGCCGACAGCGACACGATGGTGCTCGCGCAGGGCGTGGTCGGGAGCACGGACTGGACGTCGATCGGCACGCGCATCGAGGTGTATCACGGCTGGAGCGCGGGCAACACGACGAAGCCGAATCCGGTGATCACGCTGCCGCACAGCGGCGCGAAGTCGATCGACGCGGCCGGCAACCATCTGTTCGTCGGCTACTGGTTCAGCAGCAGCGGGCCGCTGTGGCCGAACATCGACGCGTTCAACCTCGACACCGGCAATCTCGACACGACGCTCGTCAACGCGAGCCCCGCGACCGTCGATACCAGCAGCGCGATCGATGCGATGTACAGCGTGCGCGCGTACCGCCGTTCGAACGGTGAATACGTGGTGACGAAGAACAACGTGAAGGGGAACAGCATCACCGTTTATCGGTGGACGCCTTGACGGTGGCTGCGCGGCGCACGCGATGACGCGGCGTCGGAACGCCGCGCCGCTTCATGCGCGCCAAATCAGATTCGCACTGGTTTCCGTTTCCGACGCAACGCGGAAGCCGAGGCGTTCGTAGAGGCGCCGCGCCGGATTGCCGTGCAGCACGCTGAGCGACACGGGCACGTGTTCTTGTGCCGCTTCGATCAGCAGTTCGCGCAGCACGGCTTCGCCGATGCCGTGTCCTTGCCGTGAAGGGTGGATCTGGATCTGGTGGACGTGCCATTCAGCGGCGGAGCGCGTGACCTTCAGCAAACCGATCGCGTTGGTGTCGGTGTTCGTGCCTTCGCAGACGATCATCGCATCTTCGAAGTTCGCCGCGATGCGCAGGTGGTGTGCTTCATCGTCGGTGGGCGCACCGACGCGTTGCAGATGCTCGGTCATCGTGAGCCGACGGAGCGTCAGCAGAAAGGGCAGGTCGGACGGAGACGCGGGGCGCAGGTGGATCGCCGGTTTCATGATCGATGTGGATGTGCTCGGAGGCCCGAGCCTCGCAGCCGATGATTCCAGCATTCGCGACGCAGGTCAAAGGCCGGCCAGCGGAATCTGCCGCCCGGCCGGGCGACCCGCTCGCGGATTTCGGGCGACGCCAGGCACATGGTCACGGCTTCGTAGCCGGGCGCGCCACGGTAAGGCGCTACGTGGGAAGGCGGACTGTGGTTCGCCGGGCACCGGATGATCGCGTCATTCGGCCCGACTGTTGATAGATCGAGGATCGCCGATGAATAAAGGCGACCCCAAGGGCCCGGTCAAGCCTGCCTCGAAATCCGGTACACCCGCATCGCGTTGTCGTGCCAGATCGCCCGACGCGCCGCGTCGTCGAGGTCCGCCATCGCACGGGCAAACGTCCGCAGCAGCGCGGGATATGACACGCGCAACCCCGCCACCGGAAAGTTGCTCGCGAACAGGCAGCGCCGCCACCCGAATATCGCGATCGTGTCGCGGATGATCCGCGCGTTGTCCGCCTCGTTCCACGCCGCATCGCGCAAGCCGAGTTCAGAGATCTTCACGGTCACGCGCGGCGATGCGGCCAGCGCCTGCATGCCGCTGCGCCAGCGCGCGAGCCCCGCCTCCGAGCGATCCCACGGCAGTCCCGCATGTTCGAGCACCACGTCGACGCCGGGCGCATCGGCCAGCAGCGCGGCCGCGTCGCCGAGATGCCAGAACGGCACGCGCAGATCCCAGCTCAGGCCATGCGCGGCCAGGCGTTCCAGCGCGGCCGGCCAGCGTGGGTCGCGCAGCGTGCCGGGCCCGTCGACCACCGCATCCGGCGACGCGGCGGTGCGCGGCTTGAACCGCACGCCGCGCACGCGCGGCCACGCGGCCTGTTCGGCGAGCCGCTCGTGCGCATCGTCGGCCAGCAGGTCGACCCATGCGACGACCGCCGACGGCAGCCCGTGTGCGGCCGCGACCTCGTGCAGCCAGCGCGTTTCCGCGAGCGCTTCGCCGCGTGCCCGCTCGGCCTCGACGTGCACGCTCGCGACGATCGGCGCCCTTTGCGCCGCATGCCGGTAGTCGTTCACGCCGAAATCACGGCATAGCGCCGCGTAGTCGCCGAACATGGAGTGCGCCGGGTCGTACCGGTCCTGCAGCCACGGGTAGTGCGCGCCGGTGCCGAGCTGCCACAGGTGATGATGCGCGTCGACGAGCGCGGCCGGCATCGCGTCCGGCGGCGGTGCGTCGCGGTGCGGCTCAGCGCGTGCCTGCGAGCACATACGACGCATCCGGTTCGCGCAGCGTCGGCAACGCGCCGACGAATCGCCACGCATCGAGATCGAGCTCGCGCACGTAGTCGTCCTGGAACGACACGTACGCGACGCGCCGCGACGGATGAAACGACAGCGCGGTCGGATTCGCGGGCAGCGCGACGCGTTCGATCTCTTCCAGCTGCCGCGCATCGAACACCGAGATCGACCGTTCGCCGGAATTCGTCAGCAGCAGCAGGTCGCGGCCGTCCGGCGCGCTGGTGCGGTAGATGCGGTTCGGATCGCTGCGCGTCTTCACGCGGCGGCCGCAGGTCATCGTGTCGGTGTCGATCTCGACGAGCGTGTCGTCGCCGCGATTCGCGACGAACAGCGTACGCTCGTCGCTCGACAGCGCGTTGCCTTCGGGACGCGGGCCGGGCATCACCGCGCGCGGCGCGACGGTCGCATCGCGCGGATGGAACTGCGTGACCGTGTTCGACAGCAGGTGCACGCCGTATGCGCGGCTCGCGTCGCGCGTGAGCGTCACGAGGTGGGTCTTCACGCCGCCGGACGGCACGGCCATGTTCGGCACGGCCTGGCGGGTCGGTTCGTCGAACACGAGCAGCATGTCGTGCGCCTCGCTCATCGCGTACAGCCGGCCGTCGCGATCGGTCGCCATCCCGTGCGGCCGGTAGTACGGCCACAGGTCGAGCATCCGCGTATGCGTGCGCTCGACGAGGTCGATCTCGGCGATCCGGTGATCGCCTTCATGGCCGCGCGACCATGCGGTCTCGATTCCGAAGATGCCGACGTAAGCGAAGCGGTTGTTCACGTCGACGGTGAACTCGTGCGGGAAGTTCGGCAGCACGACGTGCTTGAGCGCGGCTTTCGTTTCGAGGTCGTAGAAGCTGAAGGTATGGGCGCATTTCTGCACCAGCAACAGGATGTCGTTCATGGTGTGTCTCCGTGGTTTTGTTCGCGTGTTCGCGTGTTCGCGTGCCGGCGCGCGTCAGTCCTCGCAGCGCCGGGGCAGCGTCAGCGCGAGCAGGCCGGCCACCGCGAGCGTGACGGCGAGGCTGTACACGCCGGCCGCCGCGCTCACGTGCTGGGTCAGCACGCCGACCGCATAAGGGCCGCAGAAGCCGCCGAGGTTGCCGAGCGCGTTGATCAGGCCGCGCGCGCTGCCGGCCGTGTCGACGCTGCACAGCTTCGGCGGAATCGCCCAGAACACGCCGGCCGCTGCCTGCAGGAAGAAGCCGCAGCCGATCAGGAACGCGAACGACACGGCCATCGACGCATGCGTGAGCACCGACAGCGCGAGGCACGCGGCGAAGCCGACGAGCGGCAGCAGCACGAACAGGCGGCGCTTGCCGGTCCGGTCAGACAAATACGACGTGGCGAACATCCCGATCATCATCGCGACGTACGGCAGCATCGCGAGCAGGCCGACCTTGCCCATCCCGCCGTGCGTGAGGTTTTTCAGCAGCGTCGGCAACCACATCGTATAGCCGTAGATGCCGACCTGATAGCAGAAGTTGATCGCGATCAGCAGCCAGATCGTCGGGTTGCGCAGCATCGCGCCGAACGATGCGGCGGCCGGCGTGCCGGCGGCCTGCTTGCGCGCCTGCTCTTCGCGCAGCGCGTCGAGGATGTACGCCTTCTCGCGCGGCGACACCCAGCGCGCGGTTTCCGGGCTGTCGTCGGCGAACATCAGCCACGCGAACAGGCACAGCAGCGACAGCGCGCCGGCGCTGAAGAACAGGTGACGCCAGTCGTACGCGGCGAGGATGAAGCCGGACAGCGGCGCGGTGATCATGCCGGCGAGCGGCACGAACATGATGACCATCGCGTTCGCGCGGCCGCGTTCGCGGTCGGGAAACCAGTGGCTGACCATCGTCAGCACGACAGGCAGCATCCCGCCCTCGGCCACGCCGAGCAAAAAGCGCAGCGTCAGCAGTTGCCATGTATGCGTGACGAGCCCGGTCAGCACCGACAGCACGGCCCAGCTCACGAGCGACCAGGCGATGAAGGTCTTGCCGCTGCCGCGCGCCGCGCGCCGGCCGCCGGGGATCTGCAGGAACAGGTAGCCGAAGAAGAAGATGCCGCCAGCGAGGCCGGCCATCGTCGCGTCCATGCCGAGATCGGCATTCATCCCGCCCGGCATCGCGAATGCGATGTTCACGCGGTCCATGTACGAAACGATGCACGCGAGCAGCAGCGGCGGAATCACGCGCAGCCAGCGGCGGCGCGGAATGGCTTCGCCGGCTTCATAAGCCGGGGTGGCCGGGTTCAACAGGTTCATGACGTCTCCAATCCATGTGATGAGCGGCGGCGGCCTTCTGTCGGGCCGCCGTCACGCCGATGCGCAACGCACGCGCGTTGCAGGGGCAAACGGGTGCCGGGCTAGCGCCCCCAGCGCAGTACGAGCGGATCGAGCCGCCGCGCCGCGTCGAGCAGGCCCGCGCGTACCTGCGGATGCAGCTCGGGCCACGGCGCGCGCGGCCGGTCGCACGCAATCACGCCGCCTTCCTTCATCAGCGCCTTCGCGGTCAGGAAGCCCGACTGACGGTTCTCGTAGTTGATCAGCGGCAGCCAGCGCGCGTACTGCTCGCAAGCTTCGTCGCGGCGTCCGGCGAAATACGCGTCGGTGATCCGGCGAACGCCGTCCGGATAGCCGCCGCCCGTCATCGCGCCGGTCGCGCCGGCATCGAGGTCGGCGAGCAGCGTGATGCCTTCCTCGCCGTCCCACGGCCCCTCGATCGCGTCGCCGCCGAGCGCGATCAGCTCGCGCAGCTTCGACGCGGCGCCGGGCGTCTCGATCTTGAAGTACGACACGGCGTCGATCTCACGCGCGAGCGTCGCAAGCAGCGACGCAGGCAGCGCGACACCGCTCGCGGGCGCGTCCTGGATCATCAGCGGAATGTCGAGGCCGTCGGCGACTTCGCGGAAGAATGCGCGCACCTGTGCTTCGGGCACGCGGAACGTCGCGCCGTGGTACGGCGGCATCACCATCACCATCGCGGCGCCGAGTGCCTGCGCCTGGCGATTGCGCTCCGCGCAGATCCGCGCGCTGAAGTGCGACGTCGTGACGATCACCGGCACGCGGCCAGCGACGTGCTCGAGGGTGGTGCGCGTGATGAGGTCGCGTTCGTCGTCGCCGAGCGCGAACTGCTCCGAGTAGTTCGCGTGGATGCAGATGCCCTGCGAACCGGCATCGATCATGAAGTCGAGGCAGCGGCGCTGGCCGTCGAGGTCGAGCGCGCCGTGCGCGTCGAAGATCGTCGGCGCGACCGGAAAGACGCCCTGGTAGCGTGCGTTCATGGCGGGCCTCACTCGACGATGTCGAACTGGTCGAGGAACTCGGTCTTCAGCGTGAGACCGAGGCCCGGCACGTCGTCGCGCAGCTGCAGGAAGCCGTTCTCGGCCACCGGTTCGCCGTCGAAGATGTAATAGAACAGCTCGTTGCCGACTTCGACGTCGAACATCGGGAAGTACTCGCTCATCGGCGACGCGAGCGTGCTCATCGTCAGGTGATAGTTGTGCATCTGGCCCGCATGCGGAATCACCGGCACGCTGTATGCCTCGCACAGCGCGTTGATCTTGTGCGCCATCGTGATCCCGCCGACGCGGTTCGTGTCGTATTGCACGACCGACACGGCCTTGCGGTCCAGCAGCTGCTTGAAGCCGTACAGCGAGAACTCGTGCTCGCCGCCGGAGATCGGGATGTTCGTGAGCTGGTTCAGTTCCGCGTAGCCGTCGATGTCGTCGGCGATCACCGGCTCCTCGAGCCAGCGCGGCTGATATTTCTCGAGCTTCGGCAGGATGCGCTTCGCGTACTCGAGATTCCAGCCCATGTAGCACTCGAGCATCAGGTCGTTGTCGTAGCCGATCACCTCGCGGATCGCCGCGACCGACTTCAGGTTCTCCATCACGCCCTGCTGGCCGTGCGCGGGCCCGTAGCCGAAGCGCATCTTGAACGCGCGGAAGCCTTCCTTCAGATACTGCTGCGCTTCTTCCTGCATTGCCCTCAGGTCGGTGCGGTAGAGCTTCGAGTAGTAGCAGGGGATCTTTTCCTTGGTGCGGCCGCCGAGCAGCTTGAACACGGGCTTGCCGACGCTCTTGCCGAGGATGTCCCAGATCGCGATGTCGACGGCCGAGATCGCCGCCATGCCGATGCCCTTGCGGCCCCACGCATGGGTCGCGCGGTACATCCGCTGGTTCAGGTATTCGTAGTCCCACGGGTCCTGGCCGATCACGAGCGGCGCGAGGTACTGGTCGATGATCACCTTCGCGACGTGCGGCGCGAGCGCGACGTTGCCGAGGCCGACGATGCCGTCGTCGGTCTCGACCTCGACGACCGTCCACGCATGGAAACGGAACGTGCTCATGGTTTCCTGCGGCGCGTATAGCAGGTCCATCGCGTTCGAGCAGAAGTTGCCTTGCGGCGGGACGGTCTTGCCTTTCCACTGGAATACGCGGGCGCGCACGGAGCGGATTTTCATGATGGTGTCTCCTTATATCGATGTTGTCGTGTGGGGATGGCGTGCGAGCGTCACGCCGAAACGGTGGGGGTGCGGCGCGCGGCGCCCATCCGGCAGGCGATCTGCAGCGCCTGCCAGGTCGCGCCGACGTCGGCGCTGCCGCGCCCCGCGATGTCGTACGCGGTGCCGTGCGCGGGCGTCGTGATCGGCACGGGCAGCCCGCCTTGCACGGTCACGCCGCGCGAGAAGCCGAGCAGCTTGATCGCGATCTGCCCTTGGTCGTGGTACATCGTGACGATCGCCTGGTAGTCGCCGGCCTGCGCCTTCAGGAAGATCGTGTCGGCCGGGAACGGGCCGTGGAACGGCGCGTCGGTCGGCCACGCGCGCGCCTGCAGCTTGCGCACGGCGGGCTCGATGGTGTCGACTTCCTCGCGGCCGCAACTGCCGCCGTCGCCGCCGTGCGGGTTGAACGCGGCGACGGCGACCTTCGGCGCGGCGACGCCGTTCGCGAGCAGCGACCGGTAGATCAGTTCGGATGCCTGTTCGATGCGCTCGACGCTCAGTTGGGCCGCCGCGTCCTTCAGCGGGATATGCGACGAGATCCGCGCGGTCCACAGTTCGCCGAGCGTGTTGAATTCGCAGAAGTAGCCGGTCACGCCGAGCGCGGCGGCGAAGTGGTGCAGCTCGTCGTCGTGCTTCAGCCCGCCGAGCTTCATCGCGTACTTGTTCAGCGGCGCGAAGCAGATCGCGTCGATGTCGCCGGCGAGCGCGGCGTCGAGGCACTGGTCGAGCACGGTCAGCGTCGAGCGGCCGCCGGCGGCGCCGGCCTGGCCGACGGTGACCTGTGCGGGATCGATCGTGTCGACTGCAACGAACGCGGCGCGCGCGGTGGACGGCCGGCCGCGCACGGCGGCGAGCGATTCGACGGGCTCGACCTCGACCGTCACGCCGGCGACGCGTTGGCCGGCTTCCCACAGCCAGCGGTCGCCGATCAGCACGAGGTTCGCGCGGGACGTCGCGTCGGGCCGCGCGAGCAGTTTCGCGATCAGTTCGGCGCCGATGCCGGCGGGATCGCCGAGCGTCAGCGCGACGACGGGCAGGGGAGCGGCGGTCGTCATGCGGCGCCTCCGTGGCGGACGGCGGTCGGGTGCGTGTTCATGCTGTGTCTCCGGTGGCGGCGCGTGGCCGTTGGTGTATGGGGTTCATGCTAGGTAGACGGAATGAGTCGGTAAATTGAAAACTCTTGATGAATCGATAACCTGGAGTAATCGAAATGGGCTCGATCGATCGACGAGACTCGACTCCCCAATTGCTGAACCGGCTGCGGATGCGGCAGATCGCGCTGTTGCTCGCGGTGGATGAATGTTCGACGCTGCGCGCGGCGGCCGGGCAGCTCGGCCTCACGCAGCCGGCCGCGACGAAGATGCTGGCCGAACTGGAAAGCGCGCTCGGCCAGCGGCTGTTCGACCGCGTCGGGCGCGGGCTCGTGCTGAACCCGGCCGGCGAGCGCGTGCTCGGCTATTTCCGCGGGATCCGCGGCAGCGTGGAGGCGCTCAATCGCGAGCTCGGCGAGCTGCAGCTCGGCAGCGCGGGGCGGCTCGCGATCGGCAGCATCATGGCGGCGTCGCCGGGGCGGCTCACCGAGGCGCTGGTGCAGTTGAAGGCGCGCTATCCGCTGCTCGCGATCGACATCGCGGTCGATACCAGCGACCGGCTGATGCCGCAGTTGCGCGAAGGCGTGCTCGAGGTGGTGATCGGCCGCAACGTCGGCACCGATTGCGACTTCCGCGTGGTGGACGACGAGGCGCTCGCGATCATCGCGGGCCGCGACCATCCGCTCGCGGGCGCCGGGCCGGTCGAATTCGACGCGCTGCTCGACTACACGTGGATCCTGCAGCCGGCCGGCAGCCCGGCGCGCGAGGTCGTCGAGCGCGAGTTCCGCGCGCGTCACCAGCCGATGCCGCGCGGGCTGGTCGAAACGGGCTCGATCCTGACGACGATGAACCTCGTCGACCGTTCGCACATGCTCGGCGTGATTCCGCGGACGGTCGCGCAGCGCAACGCGGAGCACGGGCTCGTCGCGATCCTCGATTACGAGCTCGACCAGAAGCTGCCTTCGTACGGGAGCCTCGTGCGGCGCGACCGGCCGTTGAGCATTCCCGCGCAGCAGTTTCTCGCGCTGTTTCACCGCGACGGAGCCGGAAATGACGGCGGCGCGTAACGGCACGGTTTGTCAGCCGAGGCGGCCGAGCCAGCCGCGCCGGCCGCGCTGGCCGAACCAGCCGCGCCGGCCGAATCAGCCGAGCCGACCGAATCAGCCGAGCCAGCCGAATCAGCCGAGCCAGCCGAATCAACCCAGCCGGCCGAATCAGCCGAGCCGGCCGAATCAACCCAGCCGGCCGAGCCAGCCGAGCCAGCCGAGCCAGCCGAGCCAGCCGAACCAGCCGAACCAGCCGAGCCGGTCATGCGCCACCATCGCGGAACGCAATGAAGCGCGATGGTGCCGCCGGCGAGACGGATAAGTCCGGCGAACCCTGAGCGAACGGCCTCAGCGCGCCGACGGCGCGGCCGGCGCTTCGGCGAGCGACGGCGTCGATTCCGACAACGCGCGATCCGGCCGGATCCGCAGCGCGGCGACGATGCCGATCACCAGCATCGCGACCGACCCGATGAACGGCACCGTCCAGCTGCCGGTGTGATCGACGAGATAGCCGAACAGGATCGGCGACAGGATCCCCGAGACCGCCGAACCGGCGTTCATCATCCCGCTCGCGATGCCCGCGTGCTTCGGCGCGATGTCGCTCGGCACGGCCCAGATCGGTCCGATCGTCAGTTCGAGGCACAGGAACGACCCGGACAGGCACAGCGCGATGCCGGCCGTCGAGTGCACGAAGGCGAGCGGCAGCATGAACGCGAGTGCGCCGGTGAAGCTCGCGACGATCACGCTCTGGCGCGACAGCGCGAGATTGCCGGTCTTGCGGTAGATGCGGTCGCACAGCCAGCCGCCGAGCGTGTCGCCGACGACGCCCGCGAAGAACACGCCGGACGCGAACAGCGCGGTCGACTTCAGGTCGAGGCCCTTGCCGTTCAGGAAGAACGTCGGCAGCCACGTGAAGAACAGCCACGCGGTCCAGCCGTAGCAGAAGTACACGAAGATCGTCGGCGCCATCCTGCGGAACAGCGGCCCCCACGGTGTCGTGCCGGACGCCGGAGCCGGCCGGGCGGCAGCAGCGGTGCGGGTCGAGCCGTTGCCGTCGTCGTCGCCGAGCGGATGCTCGCGGAAGCCGACGATCCACCACACGAGCCACACCAGCGTGACCGCGCCGATCACGAAGAACGCCGCGCGCCACGACAGCCACGTCATCAGCGCGGCGACGATCGGCGGCGTGACCGCGTTGCCGAGCCGAGAGAACGAATGCGTGAAGCCCTGCACGACGCCGCGTCGTTCGCGCGAGAACCAGTGCGTGATCGCGCGGGCCTGCGCGGGCAGCGTCGCGCCTTCGCCGATGCCGAGCAGCAGGCGGGCGGCGAACAGCAGCGCGAGGCTGTGCACGAACCCGGTCATGAACGTCGACGCGACCCAGATCAGCCCGCAGCCGATCAGCGTGATGCGGGCTCCGAAGCGGTCGGCGATCCAGCCGCCGAACACCTGGCAGACGGCGTACGAGTACGCGAAGGCGGAGAAGGCGACGCCGAGTTCGGTGTTCGATAGCCCGAGTTCGGACTTGATCGCACCGGCCGCGGTCGCGAGGTTCACGCGGTCGACGTAGAGGATGAACGAAAGCGCGCACAGCAGCCACAGCGTATGGCGCCGTTGACGATGATCGGTAGTCATGTGTCTCGCTCCAAGGTCGTGCACGGCGTTGCAATGACGCCGCGTTCACGGGCCGGGCCAGCATCGCGTGCTGGGCGATGCATCGTCTAATGAATCTTTTGGATCAATTGATAACCTGAGGCATTCGGTTTCGCCGTGCCTGGGCACCGGGGCGGACGTGCTGCGGGTTTTCCATGGGCGGTTGCGGCATGATGCGGAATGGGCGCGCAGCGGGCGCGCGCATCGACGCCGGTGCAGTGGCGCTGCGATGATGAAGTGACGAAGCGATATTGCCCAGTCGGGAATGGACGGACATGGAACGACAACTTTCACGCCACCGGGACAGCCGTTTCTGGCAACTGCCGCCGGTGAAATGGTGGATCCAGGGGCATGGCCGCGACGGTTATTCGTTCCGGCTGCTGCTGGTGCCGCTCGTTACCGTGTTCGTGCTCGAATCCGTCTGCGTGATGTTGGGCACGCTGTACGGCGCGCTGCTCGTGAGCGGCGGGATGACGCTGTTGCTCGGGTTCGCCGGGTTTCACGGCGCGAAACGCGAATGGCTCGTGCCGTCCGCGACGGCGCGCGCGCTCGTGAAGGCGCGCACCAAGCAGGCGGCCGAGCGCTTCTCGTCGCTCGGCGCGGGCGCGACGGTGCTGGCGATCTTCGTCAGCGCGACGTCGCTGTCGCTCGTGCTGGCGGGCCAGCCGATGCTGGACAGCGTGTCGAAGGACACGGTGTCGATCTTCATCGCGCTGGTGTTCCTGCCGGTGTACGTGTCCGGCGCGGTGCGCAAGCTGGCGATCGCGCGCGTCGAGGAGCTGGAAGCGCTGCGTCAGGCGACCGTGGGCACGCGGCTGAAGTTCGACCGGGCCGGCGCGGTGCGGGCCGTCGTCGTGCAGGGGCCGGAGGGGAAATCGACCGTGTCGGTCGCGGAGTACACGCTGCTCGGTTTCGAGCCGCCGCTCGAACGCGTGGGGCGCGAGACGGGTGCCTAAGGAAGAAGGCTGCGCGCGAGCGCAGCCGTTCGGTGTGATGGCCCGCCGTGCGGGCGTCAGGCCGGATCAGTCGCCCGTGCGGGGAAGCGGGTTCGACGTTGCGGCTGACTGTGCGGGGAAACACCGCTCGTCGGGCGTCAGCGTGAGATCGTCGGGCCAGCACACGTCGAACCGCGTGCCGCCGCCGGGCGCCGGCATGCAGACGGCTTCGCCGCGATGCGCATGCGCGACTGCCGCATTCCAGAACGTCTGCTCCTCGGTCACGTGCTGCGGCTCGCTCGCGAGCGCGTTGAAATTGTCGGCGAGCCGCGCTGCTTCGTGCAGCGAACGATCGCGGGCCGGTGACGGCGCGCGCGCGAGCTGCGCGAGCAGCTTGAATTTGGTGAGCGTCCGCACGAGCGTGTGCCGGGTGCCGTCGACTTCGACCGTCGCTTCGTGATGTTCGAGATCGATCTCGAACGGGGCGGCGCGCAGCACGCGTTGTTCCTCGTGACGCGAGCCGGCCATCGAACGGCGCAGCACGGCCTGTGCGCGTGCGACGACCTCGGCGGGATTGAACGGCTTGACCACGTAGTCGTCGGCGCCGATACGCAGGCCGGTGAGCTTGTCGATGTCCTGGTCGAGCGCGGGCAGCATGATGACCGGCATGTCGTCGCGATGGCGAATCTCGGCGAGAACTTTCCAGCCGTCGACGTGCGGCATTTGCACGTTGAGCAATACGAGGTCGGGTTTCAGCGAAAGGTGCAGCTCGAGCGCGGCGGCCATCGGCCGCATGCACGGTGCGCAGGCCGCTGCGCGCGAAATACGCGGTGAGGATCTCGGCGATCTCGGGTTCGTCCTCGGCGATCAGGACGAGCGCCTGGCCGGTGCCGGGAGAGGGGAAATATCGGGCATGGCCGCTTGGTCAGATCCATCGGGGTTCCATCGAATCGCAATACAACCGTACCGATCCGGCCGTCGATCGGAGGCGGGAAGCGGGCGCGGTTCGGGCCGGTGATGCCCGCTTTCCGACACCTTTCAGGGCGGCCGCCGATCGTACGACAGGGGAATACCCTGTCTTTTTTTTTCGATCCTGTTTTATGTATCATGACCTATCTTTTGCAACATGTACTAATTAAGGAAGCCGCTGGATCCCTCGCGTGACGGGGACTATCGGCAGGTGGCGGGGCCGGCGGAGGAAGCGGCCCCGCTGCCCGTTCAGTCGTCGGATTTCGCGCGAGCGAAGGCCGCGTGCCGCCGGGCGCGCCGTCGTTCGCGTTCTTTGCAGGCAGGAACCCAATCATCATGTCCAGCAAGTCATCCTCCCGCGGGTCGGCCGACCCGCAGCGCAGGCAGTGGCTCAAGATCGCCGGCGCGTCCGTCGCGGCCGGCGGCCTGGCGCTCGGCGCGGCGCGTGCCGGCGCCGATACCGCACCGGTCGTCGGCAATGACGGCGACGTGCTCGACGTCGTGATCGTCGGCGCCGGGCTAGCCGGCCTGACTGCCGCGCGCGACCTGCGCTACGCGGGCTGCGAATCGTTCGTCGTGCTCGAGGCGCGCGATCGGGTCGGTGGCCGCACGCTTAACTTCGACGTCGGCGGTGGCTATGTGTCGGAAGTCGGCGGCCAGTGGATCGGCCCGGGCCAGACGGCCGTCGTGGATCTCGCGCGTGAACTCGAAGTCGGCACGTTCCCGAGCTACTACGCGGGCAAGACCGTCATCCTCGGCGGCGATGGCCGCGCCGAGATCGACCTGCACGGCACGTTCGGCACCGACGAGGCGGTCGCGGCCAAGCTGAGCCGGCTGTCGCGCGACGTGCCGTCGGATGCGCCGTGGACGTCGCCGAAGGCGGCCGAACTCGACCGGCTGTCGGTCGGCGACTGGCTCGCGCAGCAGGGCATCAAGCCCGAGGACCGGATGGGCTGGAATGCGTCGATCTCGCTGTCGGGCGGCGCCGCGCCGGCGAAGATGGGGCTGCTGCATTTCCTGTCGATGATCAACTCCGCCGATTGCGATTACGCACAGCTCGACTCCATCAGGCACAGCGCACAGGAAACCCGGTTCGTCGGCGGTTCGCAGATCCTCAGCATCCGGATGGCGCAACGGCTCGGCGACAAGGTGCGGCTGTCGTCGCCGGTGCGCCGGATCGTCGGCTGGGATCGTGACGTCGTCACGTTGCAGACGGATCGCGGCACGGTGCGCGCGCGCAAGGTCGTGATGGCGCTGCATCCGGCGCTCTGTCACCAGGTGCAGTTCGATCCGCCGCTGCCGGACAAGCGCCATGCGCTGCAGCGCGCATGGCCCGCGCATTCGCCGGCACGCAAGACGGCGATGGTCTATCGCCGTCCGTTCTGGCGCGACAAGGGGCTGAACGGCCACATCTTCCAGACCGACGGGCCGATCTTCTGGGCCTATGACAATTCGCCGCCGGGCGGCGAGATCGGCGTGATCAACGCGTTCGTGCGCAATGCGCTGATGCCGTCGGACCCGCAGGCCGCGAAGCAGATGCACATGGACCTCTATGCGCAGGCGTGGGGCGACGACGCACGTGCGCCGGTGTCGTACCACGATCGCGACTGGGGGCTGGCCGACCCGTGGACGATCACATGCGTGTCGGCGATTCCGCCCGGCTTCTGGACCGCGCACGGCGGCGCGCTGCGCGCACCGTGCGGCAACCTGATCTGGTCGGGCACCGAGACCGCGAACATCTGGGCCGGCTACATGGACGGCGCCGTTCGCTCGGGCCATCAGGCGGCGCTTCAGGCGCTCAATGCACTGCGTCGCGCGTAGGAGACCGGAGATGAAGAAACGCATGCTGCTGCTTGCCGCGCTCGTGATCGCGGGCGCGCTACTGGCCGTCTACGGCCCCACGCTGCTCGGCTTCTATCGCCTGCAGCGCCATATCGATACGACGGCGCAGGCCGACGATGCCGACGGCGGCCCGTGGCCGCGCACGACCGACGTGTGCATGGGTTGCCACGGCGTGAAGGGCACGTCGCTGAACGACGCCTATCCGAGCCTCGCCGGCCAGCCGGCGCACTACGTGGCCGCACAGCTTCACGCGTTCGCGAGCGGACAACGCGCGAACCCGACGATGGGCCCGCTCGCGATGACGATGAGCGAAGCCGAGATCGCGCGCGTGGCCGGCTATTACGCGAAACAGGCGCCGCTGGACAACCGCTATTTCAAGCCGGACGCGCAACTGCGCGCGAAGGGCGAGCAACTGGTGACGGGCGGCGCGTGCGTCGCTTGCCACGGTGCGCGGCTGACCGGCCAGGCGCAGTTTCCACGTCTCGCCGGCCAGGGCTACGACTATCTGCGCGCGCAGCTCGACGCATTCGCGAACGGTACCCGGATCGAAGCGACCGGCACGATGCAGCGCGTCGTACAGGCGATGTCGGCGGACGATCGGGCGGCGGTCGCGACCTATCTCGCGAGCCTCGGTCCCGTCAAACAGTGAATCAACGGCAGCAATCGACCTCGGAGTTCGAATCATGGATCACAGATCACTTGTCCTTTGTCTTTCCAGCGTGACGCTGGCGGCGACGACCGGCGTGTACGGCTTCAAGTTCGTCCGCAAGCGCAACTTCCTGCTCGGCTTCGAGTGGTGGATCGTGACGATCTCCGCGTCCAATGCCGTGATCTTCTTCGCGACCGGCTCGCCGGTTTCGTACGTCATCTCGCACTTTCTCGATGCGTTCTCGCGCGGATTCGGGATGCCGGTGATCGCGGTGGCCGGCCTGATGGCCGTCACGCATGGCTACCGGCCTTCGTTGCGGCAGGACGTCGCGCTGTTCGTGCTCGCGACGCTCGGGACGATCGCACTCGTGGCTGGCATGCTGCAGCACGCGCTGCCTTACTTCTACGTGATGATGTGGACGCTGATGTCGATCTATCTCGCCGGTTTCGTGTTGCGGCTCGTACGCGCCGGCCTGGCGTTCCATGCGTTGACGACGACGATCGGGATCGTCGCGTCGCTGGCGATCGCGTGCATCTACGACTTCTACAAGATCCCGGGCGAGGAAACCAACGTCGTGTTCAATTTCTACGTGCTCGCGCTTCTGACGTGGTCGTACCTGACCGCCACGCTCTATTACGCGTATTGCGCACTGGAGCGCGACACCGGACGCGGCACGGTGAACGCGAACGTATTGTCGTATCCGGAATGAGTAGCTGTACTGAGTAAGGGAAGAAGGTGCATGCCGTGCAATGGGCCAGCCGCGGCGATCGCGAAGCGCACGGATGGAACCGGGCCGGCCGACCCGTGCGCAGCGGCGCGATGCGACGCGCGAACGCCTGATCGGCGCCGCGCGCGCGGCAGGCGCTCGCGACCGCGTGCATCGATGCGTTCGCAGCACGCGCGGGCGTGTCGCTGCCGTTGCCCGCGCAGGTACTGGCGCTCGGCCCGACCGCGCTGCGCGACGGCGTGCAGTCATGCTGCGCGGCCGGCGCACGCGGCACCGCCGGGCGGCTTCCTCACGCATGAAGTATTCGACCGCATGCGCGATCAACGGAACGACGAGGCACTGGCCGTACTTCGTCACCGGGTTGTATGACGGCTGAAAGCCGGTTGTCATGGCTGCGCGGCAAGCCGTCACGACGCCGGTTCGAACATGCAGACGAAACAGGGAATACCCCGTCTTTTTCTTTCTTTGTTTTTTGTCATGATGACCTAACATTGTCACCATGTTCTACTGAAGGTGCCGGCAGTGAGCGATCGCGGCCGGCAGTGGTTGGACGAATCAGGAGATCTACGATGGATGCACTTATGCGCAAGGCTTTCTTCGAGGACGGTGCGGTTCTCGTCGAAGGCGCACTCGACGCGGCGCAGCTCGCGCAATGCCGCACCGTGTTCGACTGGGGCATGGAGAACCCGGGCCCGATGGCGACGACGCTGCTCGACGGCACCGAATACCGGTCGCACAACGACAACGCGAACCCGTACGCGAAGACGCGGCTCGACGAACTGGTCGCCACGCTGCCGTTCGGAACGCTGTTCGCCGATCTGTGGGGCTCGAAGCACGTGTGGTACTTCGCGGAAGAGCTGTTCATGAAGGCCGGCGGCAAGAGCGCGCGTTCGCCGTGGCACCAGGACACGTCGTACCTGCCGTGGCAAGGCATGCACTTCGGCAATGCGTGGATCAGCTTCGAGCACGTGCCGAAGCGCAACGCACTGGAGATCGTGCGCGGCTCGCATCACGGCGTGCGCCACGACGGCACCACGTTCCAGAACGCCGAGGATCCGACCGACCCGCTGCACGGCGGCGACGTATGGCCGCGCCTGCCGAACATCGAAGCGGAACGCCGTGCGGCGCCCGACGCGTACGACATCGTGTCCTGGGAAACGAAGCCGGGCGACGTGCTGCTGCTCCATCCGGGCGTGCTGCACGGCGGCGGCGCTGTCGATGCCGCGTTCCCCGATCGCCACACGCTCGTGCTGCGCTTCTTCGGCGACGACGCGGTGTTCAGCCCGCTGCCCGATGAAAGCCGCTCCGGCTTCACGCCGGCCGGCGTGCTGTTCGTCGAGGAACTCGCCGGGCTGAAGGCCGGCGACCCGTTCCGTGCACCGTGTTTCCGTCAACTCGTCTGAGCAAGGAGTTCTTCATCATGTCAGCTACCGCCAAGCGGCAATCGATCGTTCCGCCGCCGTTCCAGCCGTGGTACGACGCGTACCACTTCTCGCCGGCCACGCGCGTCGGCGACACGATCTGGGTGTCGGGCCAGGTCGGTCTCGACGCGCGGATGCAGCCCGCCGACGGCGTGGAGGCGCAGGCACGGATCGCGTTCGAGAGCCTGAAGATGATCCTCGAGGCGGCGGGCGCGAGCCTCGCCGATGTCGTCGAGCTGACGACCTTCCACACGGATCTTCAGCGCGAAACCGAGGGATTCGCGGCGGTCAAGGACGCTTATTTCCCCAACCGCTACCCGTCGTGGACGGCGGTCGGCGTCTCGCAACTGGCGCTGCCGGGGCTGTGCGTCGAAGTGCGCGCGGTGGCGGTGGCCGGGTCGGGCAAGGACTGATCCCGCGGGCAGCGCGTCGTTCCATCCTGACGAGCGTTCTCTATGAATCGCAGTCCTGATGGAATGACGAAGGCGTATCGAAACAGGCAGGCGGCCGGCCGTCAATCCGGCCGGCCGCCATCAGGGAGCGACGCGATCGTCGGACGACGAAAGCGGACCGAGTGAATGCGCGTGGCCCATGGCGGGCAAGCGAACGCGCGATGGGAAGGAGAACCATGATGAGCAAGCATCGATTCTGGGCCGTGTCCGCACTCGCGGCCGCCGCATGTCTCGCGATCGGCACGGCCGTCGCGGCTGACGACCTGACGCCGGCCGGCGCCGATCGTTCGGCGAGCAAGGACGGCACGGTGCCGGCCTACGCCGGCAAGCAGTCGCCCGACGCGGGCTGGGAGTGGGGCAAGGTGCGCGCCGATTTCTGGAAGCACCGCAACGAGAAGCCGTTGTATTCGATCGATGCGGCGAACGTCGACAAGTACGCGGACAAGCTGTCGCCCGGACAGGTCGCGCTGATCAAGCAGAAGAAGGGCTACCGGATGGACGTCTATCCGTCCCATCGCGAATGCCAGCTGCCAGACGCCGCCGAGCAGAATTCGAAGGCGAACCTGACGGCCGCAAAGCTCGGCCCGGCCGGCGAGACCCTCGCATCGGCCGTGCTGCCGGGCGTGCCGTTCCCGCAACCGAAGAGCGGCATCGAGGCGATCCTCAACTACGAGATGCGCTATCGCGGCGAAGGCATCGACTGGGCGCAGATGGCGACGACCGTGTCGCCGCGCCCGGGCAGCAGCGAATGGATCGACGCGGTCGGTCCGCAGGCGTACTACTTCCCGTCCGGCAAGCTCGGCAAGCGTTCGCCGCAGGACGTCGACCAGCTGAGCGCGGCCGTGTACTTCCAGATGAATTCGCCGGCCGCGCTGGCCGGCCAGGCGTTCGTGCAGCGCCAGTACTTCGACAAGGCATCCGAGACGTACTACTACTTCCCCGGCCAGCGGCGCGTGCGGCGCATGCCGGCCTATACGCACGACGCGCCGCTGATCGGCTTCGAGAACCAGTACCTGATCGATGAAGCCAACATGATCAACGGCTCGCTCGACCGCTTCAACTGGAAGCTGGTCGGCAAGAAGGAAATGATCGTCCCGTACAACGCGTTCGGCATGTACAAGTTCAAGAGCAAGCTGCACGACGTCGCGACGCCGGACGGCATCGCGGCCGCGAACCGGCGCTACGAGACGCATCGCGTGTGGGTGGTCGAGGCGACGCTGAAGCCGAGCGCGCGGCACGTCGCGTCGAAGAAGGTGTTCTATCTCGACGAGGACAGCTGGCTCGCGCTGGTCGGCGAGGACTACGACGCGCAGGGCAAGCTGTGGAAGGTGCGGGAAAGCTATCCGATTCCCGTCTGGGAGCTTGGCGGAACCTGCGACAACGAGCCGCTCGCGCAGTACGACATGAACAACGGCCGCTACGTGCTCGATGCGACGTCGATCGGGCAAGGCAAGGACGTGCGCTGGCTCGAGCAGGCCGACGATCCGCGCTTCAAGCAGGATTTCTACACAGCGGAATCGCTGCGCTCGGTCAGCGAACGGTGATCGCCGGCGATTGACGGACAACAAGGAACCGGCGCGCGCGACGACTGCGCGCCGGCGTCGGACAGGGGGAGGAGACGGATCATGGAATCGGCAGGATTGATCAGGAATGCTACGGTATCGATCGCGCTCGCAGGTGCTGCGGCGTCGAACGCATGCGCTTACGACTTCACGACGGGAATCAACGATCTGCAGGGCTCCTGGGTGACGAACCTGACGGCCGGCGCCGGAATCCGGACCAAGAGCCCGAGCTGCTCGCTCACCGGCGACCCGAATGCCTACGGCTGCGGCGCGGCGGCGAACACCAACCAGTGGGGCTATGCGGACAACGGCGACCTGAACTACCGCAAGGGCCAGCCGTTCAGCACCTACATCAGCGCGACCAGCGAGCTGTTGCTGAAGATGCCGAGCGAAGGGCTGAAATTCATGGTGCGCGGCACCGGCATGTACGACTTTCTCGCCGGCAACACGGCGAGAACGCCGCTGTCGAGCACCGCGTCCGCGCAGGTGGTCTACAACGCGCAGCTGCTCGACCTGTGGGCGCAGAAGGATTTCACGATCGGCGGGCGCAACGCGCACGTGCGGATCGGCAACCAGGTAATCAACTGGGGCGAGAGCATGTTCGCGCAGAGCGGGATCAACGCGACCAACTCGCTCGACGTGCAGAAGCTGCTGATCCCCGGCTCGCAGCTCAAGCAGGCGCTGCTGCCCGCGCCGATGGTGAGCTTTGCCGCCGACCTGTCGCACGGGTTCAGCACCGAGGGCTATTACCAGTTCCAGTGGAACGGCAACCGCTACCCGCCGGTCGGCTCGTACTGGTCGGTGACGAACGGCTTCGGCCGCGGCGCCGAGCCGTTCACGCTCAACACGAACAACCTGAACGTGGCCGGCCCGAGCGCGGGCACGATCGCGAACGCGATCGGCGGCGGGGCGGCCGCAGGCAACCAGGGCACGCTGAATGCGATCAAGAACGGGCTCGTGAACGGCGACTTCGCGGGGCCGCCGTTCAACAGCATCGGCCTGCCGTCGGTCACCAATCTGCCGGCGAAATACCGGCCGCAGTTCGGCGTGAAGTTCAACTATTCGCCGCGCTCGTTCGATGCGAACTTCGCGTTCTACTACCTGAACTACACGGACAAGTCACCGGTGCTCGCGTCGCTCGCGAACGGCACCGAGCAATGGTCGTATCTCGGCCGGCGCCAGCTGTTCGGCGTCAGCGCGAACTTCGGGCTTGGGCCCTGGGCCATCGGCACCGAACTGTCGTACCGCCCGCGCGACGCGGTCGCGCTGTCGAGCTGCTACGGCGCGGGCGGCCCGCTCGACCTGAACACGAACGGCGTGGCCGGGATCAATTGCCAGCAGTGGGTCGACAAGAAGAAATTCCAGTACGACCTGAACGGGCTGCTGGCGCTGACGCGCAGCGAGTATCCGTTCCTGAAATGGCTCGGCGCCGATTCGGCCGCGCTCACGTGGGAACTGACGTGGATCTACTACCCGGGCCTGCACGCCAGCGGCGTCACGCGCACGATCGACGGACAGACCGTCACGCAGGTGCCGCAGGCCGGCTACCTGCCGTGGCTGAACAACGGTTCCGGGCTCGGCTATCCGATCGGGATGGGCCAGGGCACCTCGAGCTCGGTGGGCGCGACGATCGATTTCAACTGGACCTATGACGGCACGCTGATTCCCGGCTGGCAGGTGACGCCGGGCGTGACGTTCTCGGACGGCCTGTACGGCTATACGCCGACCTTCACCGCGAATTACATGCAGGGCGCGAAGTCGGTGAACGTCTACGTGCTGTTCAACCAGAACCCGCCGAACTGGCAGGCCGGCATCAACTTCACCGCGTTCTTCGGCGGCCACAACACGGTCGGCCAACCGTACGCGGACCGGAATTTCGTCGGGCTGTTCGTCACCCGGAATTTCTGACGCCGATGTGCTTACGGGCGGCGCGCGTCGTGCGCCGCCGCCAATCATGAAGGGGTAATGTCGTGCTCAATCGTCTGGTCAGCCGCCTCGAAAGGCTCTTCTTCGGTCATCGCGCGATCGTGCTCGCGGCGATCGCGTTGTTCACCGTCGCGATGGCCGTGTTCGCCGTGCAGCTGCGCATGGACGCCGGCTTCGAAAAGCAGATGCCGATCGGGCACGAGTACATCCGCACGTTCCAGCAATACCGGAACGACCTGCTTGGCGCGAACCGGATCACGGTCGTCGTGCGCGCGAAGCACGGGTCGATCTGGTCGAAGGAAGGGCTCACGCGGCTGTATAACGTCACGCAGGCCGTCACGTATCTGCCGAACGTCGACCGCATCGGCGTGCGCTCGCTGTGGACGCCGAACGCGTTCGTCAACGAAGTGACCGACGAAGGCTTTCGCGCGGAGCCGATCATTCCGGGCACGATCACGCCCGACCGGCTGACGCCGGACATCGTCGTCCGCGTACGCCGCGCGACGACGCTCGGCGGCTACGTCGGCACGCTCGTGTCGCATGACGAAGACAGCGCGATGATCACGGCCGAGCTGAACGAGCGCGACAGCGCCGGCAAGGTGCTCGACTACGTCGCGTTCAACCACCTGCTCGAACAGAAGGTGCGCAAGCCGTTCGAGGATGCCGGTTACGAGATCCAGATCATCGGCTTCGCGAAGCAGATCGGCGACATCGCCGATGGCGCGACGGCCGTGCTCGGCTTCTGCGCGGTCGCACTGCTGCTGACCACGCTCGCTGTGTACTGGTATTGCCATTCGGTGCGCTTCACGGTGCTGCTGATCGCGTGTTCGCTGACGTCGCTCGTGTGGCAGTTCGGCACGCTGAAACTGCTCGGCTTCGGCCTCGATCCGCTCGCGGTGCTGGTGCCGTTCCTCGTGTTCGCGATCGGCGTGTCGCACGGCGTGCAGCAGGTGAACTTCATCGTTCGCGAGATCGCGCACGGGCAAAGCTCGTTCGACGCGGCGCGCCACAGCTTCAACGGGTTGCTGATCCCCGGCGTGCTCGCGCTGATCACCGCGTTCGTGTCGTTCGTCACGCTGCTGCTGATTCCGATCCCGATGGTGCGCGAACTCGCGATTACCGCGTCGCTCGGCGTCGCGTACAAGATCGTCACGAACCTGATCCTGCTGCCGGTGGCCGCGTCCTGCTTCAACTTCACGAAAGCCTATGCGGACAATTCGCTGAAGCGCGCGCAGCAGCGTGCCAAGCCGCTGCGCGTGCTCGCGCGGGTGGCCGAGCCGAAGTACGCGGGCCTCACCGTCGCGTTGACGGTCGCGATCTTCGCGCTGGCCGCCTGGCAAAGCCGCGACCGCGTGATCGGCACGCTGCAGCCCGGTGCGCCGGAATTGCGCGCGGATGCGCGCTTCAATCGCGATGCGACGTCGATCGCCGGCAACTACGACATGGGTCTCGACTGGCTCACGGTCGCGATCGAATCGAACGGCAAGGCCTGCGACAACCCGGCGGTCGGCCTGTACGAGGACGACTTCTCGGCGGCGATGCGCACCGTGCCGGGCGTCGTGTCGGTGCAGTCCTACTCGGCGATGCTGCGCAGCTACAACCAGGGCTACAACGAGGATTACCCGAAGATGAACGTCGTGCCGATCGATGCCGAGAACTACGGCGCGATGTCGGTCGACGTGTCGCGCGTGAAGGGTTTCATGAATCGCGACTGCGGGATGACGGCCGTGCACCTGTTCCTCACCGATCACAAGGCGACCACGATCAACCGGATCCTCGACGACGTGAAGCAGTATCGCGCCGCGCATTCGTTCCCGGGCATCACGGTCCGGCTCGCGGCCGGCAACGCGGGCGTGCTGGCCGCCACGAACGACGAGGTCGCGAAGAGCGAGCTGCCGATGATGCTCTACGTGTATGCGGCGATCCTGATCCTCGTGTTCCTCGCGTATCGCGACTGGCGCGCGATGCTCGCATGCTGCGTGCCGCTGTCGGTCGCGACCTTCATCGGCTACTGGTTCATGAAGGAGCTGCAGATCGGGCTGACGGTCGCGACGCTGCCGGTGATGGTGCTGGCGGTGGGTATCGGCGTCGACTACGCGTTCTACATCTACAACCGGCTGCAGGTGCATCTCGCGGGCGGCCAGGACATCGTGAAGGCCGTGCAGCACGCGATGCTCGAGGTGGGGGTCGCGACGATCTTCACCGCGATCACGCTCGCGATCGGCGTCGCGACGTGGAGCTTCTCCGCACTCAAGTTCCAGGCCGACATGGGCAAGCTGCTCGCGTTCATGTTCATCGTGAATCTCGTGATGGCGATGACCGCGTTGCCCGCGCTCGCGTCGCTGCTCGAGCGCTGGTTCCCGCGCCGCAAGCCTGCGCGCGCACCGGGCCTGTTCAGCCATTGACGGCCGCGGCCACCTTACGGAGATCCTCGCCATGATCAAGACGCTCGTAGCCGGTATCGGCCTTTGCATCGCCGCCGCGGCGGCTTTCGCGCAACCGCAGGACGGCGGCGGCACGGTCGCGGCGTGGGCCGCGAAGCCCGCGCGCGCGTGGGCGGCGCCGACGCACATGATGCTGACGGACGCGACGCGCGCCGGTTCGCGAATCGTCGCGGTCGGCGAACACGGGATCGTGCTGTTGTCGGACGACGACGGCAAGACCTGGCGCCAGGCGCGGCGCGTACCGGTGTCGGCGACGCTGTCGGCCGTGTCGTTCGCCGATGCGAAACACGGCTGGGCCGTCGGCCAGTGGGGTGCGATTCTCGCGACCGACGACGGCGGCGACACGTGGGTCACGCAACGGCTCGATACGTCGGTCGACCAGCCGCTTTTTTCCGTGCTGTTCACGAGCGCACAGGACGGCATTGCGGTCGGCCTGTGGTCGCTGATGCTGCAGACGCATGACGGCGGCAGGACGTGGACGCGTACGACGCTGCCGAAGCCGCCGGGCGGCGGCAAGGCCGACCGCAACCTGTACCGCGTGTTCGCCGACGCCGCGCATGCGCTCTACATCGTGTCGGAACAGGGGATGGTGCTCAAGTCGACCGATGCCGGCGCGAACTGGCTCTATCTGCCGACCGGCGGGAAAGGCACGTTGTGGTCGGGCGTCGCGATGCCCGATGGCCGGCTCGTGGTCGGCGGGCTGCTCGGCAGCCTGTTCGAGAGCCGCGACGGCGGCGCGACGTGGGCGGCATTGAAGACCGGCACGCGCAGCTCGATCACCGACCTCGTCGCCACCGGCGGCGGCCTCGTCGGCGTCGGACTCGACGGGTTGACGCTCGCGCAGCGCGTCGCGGACGGCCCGCTCGACGTCGCGCAGCGCGCGGATCGCGCGACGCTCACCGCGGCGCTGATCGATACGCGCGGCAAGCCGATCCTGTTTTCGCAGGACGGCGTGCTGAGCGCGCGATGACATGAATCCATTGACGAAAAGAGCAAGGAAGGACGGAGCATTCAACATGAATCGCAAGCACAAGCCGGATGCGCAGGCCCGGCGCCAGATTTTGCGTCTCGCGGCGGTGGGCGCCGCGTCGCTCGCGGCCGGAGACATGTCGTTCGCCGATGCGGTGCCGGCCGCGGCCGCGAGCGGCGTCCTCGACGTCGTGATCATCGGCGCCGGGCTCGCCGGGCTCACGGCCGCGCGCGATCTGAAGCGCGCCGGATGCGACTCGTTCGTCGTCGTCGAAGCGCGCGACCGCGTCGGCGGGCGGACCTACAACCATGACCTCGGGCACGGCGTCGTCTCCGAGGCCGGTGGCCAGTGGATCGGGCCGGGCCAGACGGCGATCGCCGATCTGGCGCGCGAACTCGGCGTCGACACGTTCCCGACTTTCTACGAAGGCAAGACCGTCGTGCTCGCCGGCGACACGCGCGTCGCGCAGGACTTCCACGGCGGCTCGGGCGGCGACGATGCGATCGGCGCGAAGCTCGGCGCGCTCGCGCGCGGCGTGCCGTCGCGCGAGCCGTGGACCGCGCAGCACGCGGCGGAGCTCGACAAGCTCACCTACGGCGACTGGCTGCTGCGGCAGGGCGTGACCTACGAGGAGGGCTACTTCCTCGGCCTCGCGGCCAAGCTGTCGCTCGGCGGTGCGCCGGCGCAGCTCGGGCTGCTGCACTACCTGTCGATGATCAACAGCGCCGACTGCGATTACGCGAAGCTCGAGTCGATCAAGGGCGGCGCACAGGAAACGCGCTTCGTCGGCGGCTCGCAGGTATTGAGCCTGCGGATGGCGAGCGAGCTCGGCGCGAAGGTGCGGCTGTCCTGCCCGGTGCGCAGGATCTCGGGCTGGGATCGCGACGTCGTCGACGTGCAGACCGATTGCGGCGTGCTCCGCGCGCGGCGCGTGATCGTCGCGTTGAATCCGGCGCTGTGCGAACAGATCGTGTTCGACCCGCCGCTGCCGGCCGGCCGCGCGCAACTGCAGCGCAACTGGCCCGCGAATGCGCCGATGCGCAAGACGGTGCACGTGTATGACCGGCCGTTCTGGCGCGACGACGGCTATAACGGGCAGATCTTCGAGGTCGGCGGCCCGGTCTTCATGGCGTACGACAACTCGCCGCCCGACGGCTCGGTCGGCGTGCTTGCCGCGTTCGTCGCGCCCGGCGCGCTGCCGGCGGAGCCGAAGGCCGCGGAACGGACGCTGTCGGCCGTGTTCGCGCGCGCGCTCGGCGACAAGGCGCTGCATCCGGTGCAGTTTCACGACTACGACTGGGGCCGCGTCGATCCGTGGACGCTGCAGTGCATCCATCCGCTGCCGCCCGGCTTCTGGACGAAATGGGGCAAATACCTGCGCCCGGAGGCAGGCCGGCTGATCTGGTCGGGCACCGAGACGGCCGACCTCTGGCCCGGCGCGATGGACGGCGCCGTGCGCTCCGGGCACCGCGCGGCATTGCAGGCACTCGGCAAGCTGGCCGGCCGCGGCGGGGAGGTCTGAATGAAATCGAAACGAACCTGGGTGATCGGTGCCGCGCTCGTGATCGCGGGCGTGGCGGCGGCAGGCACGCTGTACGGCCCCGACCTGATCGACGGCATGCGTTACGAGCAGGCGATGACCGCGATCGGCGATGCAGACAAGGCGAACGCCGGCGCATGGCCGCAGCCGCACGAGACCTGCTTCTTCTGCCACGGCACGCACGGGCAGTCGCGCAACGCGTGGTATCCGTCGCTGTCGGGCCAGCCGGCGACCTACATCGCCGCGCAGCTGCGCGCATTCGCGAGCGACCAGCGCCGCAATGCCTACATGGGGCCGTTGTCGCGCGAACTCGACGACGCGAAGATCGACGCGCTCGCGACCTATTTCGCGCGGCAGGCGCCGGCACGCAACGAGGCGGTTCCGTCAGACGCCGCGCTCGCGCAGCGCGGGATGGCGCTGGTCGCCGCACGAAGCTGCCAGGCATGCCACGGCGCGGCGCTGACGGGCAAGGATCATATGCCGCGCCTCGCGGGGCAGGGGCAGCTTTACCTGGAAGCGCAGCTCGCGGCATTCCGCTCGGGCCAGCGCCACGATCCGACCGGCGCGATGAACGGCGTGGCCGCGACGCTGTCCGGCGACGACTCGCGGGCGATTGCGCACTACCTGGCCGGCCTGTCGCCGGACGGTGCGGGTGGGGCAAGTGGCGCAGGCGGTACGGCCCGATGATGCGGACGGCGCGTCAGGACCGGGAATACCCTGCCTTTTTCTTCGTCGTTTACTTTGTCATAGTGACCTAAGATTGGTAATGTGTTCTATGAAAAGCATGCGAATGTGAAGCGGCAGTAGCGGACGTTTGACCAAACCGATTTTCAACAACTCACGTATCAGGAGACAACCATGGCTAAGCACTCCGTCGTCGTTTATGGCGCAAGCGGTTACACCGGCATGTTGATCATGGACTGGCTGATCGACCAGAACATCCCGTTCACCGCGGTCGCGCGCAACGCTGGCCGCGCGAAGGAAATGATGGCGCAGCGCGTCGTGCGCCTCGAATCGGCGAATTACGAAATCATCGAGGCCGGGCACGACGTCGATTCGCTCGTGAACGCGTTTCGCGGCGCGAAGGTGGTCTGCAATACCGTCGGGCCGTTCTCGAGCTTCGGGCTCGTCGGCGTCGAGGCCGCGCTGAAGGCCGGCTGCCACCACCTCGATACGACCGGCGAGCAGTCGTACATCCGCGCGGTGCGCGACCAGTTCGGCGAGCTGTACCGCCAGGCCGGCCTGCTGGTGTCGTCGTCGAACGCGTACATGTACACGTTCGCCGAAATCGCCGCCGAGCTCGCGCTCGAAACGCCGGGTATCGACGCGCTCGAGACGGCCACGCTGACGCGCGGCCCGCGCAACGCGGCCGGCGTGAGCATCGGCTCGACCGCGACGATCTTCGACGGCGCACGTCACGAGTCCTGCTACCTGTGGGAGAAGGCGCTCGTGCCGCACGCCGCCGACGCGTCGTTCACCGTGGCGACGCCCGAGCTCATGCAGCCGGTGTTCTGCCTGCCGTGGGGCGGCACGTCGCTGCCGGTGTACTTCGAGCGCGACTCGCGCGTGCGCAGCTGCATCTCGTGCGTCGGCTTCTACGACAACAACGTGATGAAGCTGGTGCATCAGTTCGGGCAGAAGTGGGAAGCCGAATACAAGCACCTGCCGCTCGAGCAGCAGGACGCGATCCTCAAGCAGGTCGTCGATTCGACCACGCCGACGATGCCGCCGCGCGAGCGCACGACGATCCAGCGCAGCGTCGACTTCGCGATCGGCCGCGGCCAGCTCGCGTCGGTGCGTGCCACCGTGCACGGCATCACGCCGTACATCTCGACCGGTGCGATCCATGCGGCGGGCGTGCTCAAGCTGCTCGACGGCGACGTCGCGCGCACGGGCTTCGCGTCGGGCTCGAAGGCGTTCGGCCATCGCTACCTGCTCGGCTTCCTCGAGCAGCGCGGGCTCGCGCGCGCGACGGTCACGCAACTGTGACGGCCACCGTTGCGCCGAACCTCATTCAACGGAACACGTGACATGGCCATTATCGATTTCTACGACCGCGGGTGGCGGATCAATCCCGACGGCATCGCCTATATCCAGGACGATCGCAGCTATACGTTCCAGGAAATCGGCGAGCTGTCGTGCCGCATCGCGAACGGGCTGCTCGCCGCCGGCTTCGAGAAGGAAGCGAAGGCGGCGGTGTGGGCGGACAACGACGTGACCGGCTGGAGCTGCGCGCTCGGGATGTGGCGCGCGGGGCTCGCGTATATCCCGGTCAACGGCCGCAACGCGCCCGCCGAGAACCAGTACGTGCTCGACGCGTTCGACTGCGAGGTGCTGTTCTTCCATCACGCGTTCGCGGCCGCGATCGACGCGCTGCGTCCGAGCCTGCCGAAGGTCCGGCTGTGGGTATGCATCGATGCCGACCTGCCGTGGGCGCCGTCGCTCGCGACGTGGAGCGAAGGGCAGCCGGCCACGCCGCCGGTCGTCGACCATGCGATGGACGACGTCGTCACGCTGTCGGCCACCGGCGGCACGACCGGCTTGCCGAAGGGCGTGATGAACACGCACCGCTCGTTCCAGACGTATTTCGCGAACTTCATGATCGCGATGTCGTACGGCGCCGAGCGGCCGGTAAACCTCGCCGCGGCGCCGATGACGCACACCGCCGGGATGATGTCGCTGCCGTGCACCGCGCGCGGCGGCACGGTGGTCGTGCTGCCGAAGCCCGACCCCGCGCTGCTGCTCGGCGCGATCGTGAAGCACCGGGTGACCGAGTTCTTCCTGCCGCCGACCGTGATCTACCGGCTGCTCGACATTCCCGGCATCGACAAGGTCGACTTCTCGTCGCTGCGCTATTTCCTGTACGGCGCCGCGCCGATGTCGGTCGAGAAGCTCAAGCGCGCGATCGACGTATTCGGCCCGGTGATGACGGGCGGCTACGGACAGACCGAAGCACCCGCGTCGATCTCGTACCTGACGCCGGCCGAGCATTTCGTCGACGGTGCGCTGGCGCCGGACGAGCGGCTGGCGTCGGTCGGCCGCCCGAATCCGCTGGTGCGCGTCGAGATCGTCGGCGAGCGCGGCGACGTGCTGAAGCAGGGCGAGACCGGCGAGATCTGCGTGCGCGGCGACCTCGTGATGAAGGGCTACTACCGCGCGCCGGACAAGACGGCCGAGACGATCGTCGACGGCTGGCTGCACACCGGCGACGTCGGCCATCTCGATCGTGACGGCTATCTGCACATCACCGACCGCAAGAAGGACATGATCATCAGCGGCGGCTTCAACGTCTATCCGAGCGAAGTCGAACAGGTGATCTGGGCCCATCCGGCGGTGCAGGACTGCGCGGTGATCGGCGTGCCCGACGACACGTGGGGCGAGGCCGTGAAGGCCGTCGTCGAGCTCAACGCGGGCCAGCACGTGAGCGCCGACGAACTCATCGCGCTGTGCAAGGCGCAGCTCGGTTCGGTGAAGGCGCCGAAGAGCGTGGACTTCATCGCCGCACTGCCGCGCAGCACGGCCGGCAAGGTGCTGAAGAAGGACCTGCGCGAACAATACTGGCAGGGCCAGCAACGCAGGATCTGATCCTGATCGATAGGGATTCCAGACGATGAGCAACATCTACATTGCCGGCATTGCGATGACCGTATTTGGCCGGCACCCCGACCGCAGTATCGACGACCTCGCACGCGAGGCGCTGCAGCGCGCGTTGCGCGATGCCGGCTGCCATACCGATGCGATCCGCGCGGCGTTCTACTCCGGCATTACCAACGGCGCGCTGCAGGGGCAGCTGTCGATTCCCGGCCAGGTCGTGTTCAGCAAGATCGGCCTTGACGGCATTCCGATGTTCAACGTCGAGAACGCGTGCGCGTCCGGCAGCACGGCCGTGCACCTGGCCGTGCGCGAGCTGCAGTCGGGCGCGTGCGACGTCGCGCTGGCGCTCGGCGCGGAGAAGATGAACATCGCGGACAAGGCGAAATCGTTCGCGCTGTTCGAAGCCGGCTGGGACGTCGCGCGCGTCGACGAGAACTTCGCGACGCTCGCGCGGCTCGGCGAAGGGATCGATCCGCCGCCCGGTTCGGAATCCGAACGGCCGTACAGCCGCTTCATGAAGATCTACGCGGCGATGTGCCGGCATCACATGCACACGTACGGCACGACGCAGCGGCAGATCGCGGCCGTGTCCGCGAAGAACCACACGCATTCGGTGCACAACCCGTACTCGCAGTTCCGACAGCCGTTCACGATCGACGAGGTGCTGGCGGCGCCGCCGATTACGTACCCGATCACGCTGCCGATGTGCGCGCCGCTGTCGGACGGCGCGGCCGCGGCGATCCTCTGTACCGAGGAAGGGCTCGCGCGCATCGGCGCCGATCGCAGCCGCTGCATCCGGATCGCCGCGAGCGTGATCCGCAGCTTCACGCGCCGCCGGATCGACGAGCCGCACAAGCATATCGGGCGGCTCGCCGCGTTGCAGGCATACGAGCAGGCCGGCGTCGGGCCGCAGGACATGGACGTCGCCGAAGTGCACGACGCGTCGGCGATGGGCGAAATCATCCAGGCCGAGAACCTCGGCTTCGTGCCGTTCGGCGAAGGCGGCCCGGCCGCGGAGCGCGGCGAGTTCACGCTCGGCGGGCGGATTCCGATCAACACGTCGGGCGGCCTCGAATCGAAGGGCCATCCGCTCGGCGCGACCGGCATCGGGCAGCTTTACGAACTGGTCACGCAGTTGCGTGGCGAGGCCGGTGCGCGCCAGGTGCATGGCGCACGCCATGCGATCCAGGAGAACGGCGGCGGTCTGCAGGGTATCGAGGAAGCAGCGCTGGCGATTCACATTCTCAGCAAGGATTGACGGAGGCGGACATGAGCGACGCATACGGTGCGACGATGGGCGGACACACGGGGCAGGCGATCGCGCACGCGGCGGGCGGCGTCGGCGCGGCGTCGTCGATGCAGGCAGCCGGGACGGATACGGGCGGCCCGCTCGCGCGCTGGGGTGAGGAAATCCGCGCGGATGCCGCGTTGCAGAAGTATCGTCCGGTCGGCGGCTGGATCGAACCGCCGGACCACGCGCAGCCGCCGCTCGAAGGCGACGTGCGCGCGGACGCGATCGTGATCGGCGCCGGTTTCGCCGGCCTGTCGACGGCGCTGGAACTGGCCGCGCGCGGCGCGAGCGTTGTCGTGCTCGAGCGCGAGTTCGCGGGCTTCGGCGCGAGCGGGCGTAACGCCGGCTATCTCGCGGGCGGTCAGGGGCTCGAATACGAGCTGTTCGTCAAGCGCGTGGGGCACGAGCAGGCGAAGCGGATCGTCGGCTTCTACGACGAAGGCGTCGCCTATGTCGAGCGCAAGCTCGCCGACTACGCGATCGATTGCGACTATCGCGCGTCGGGCATCATCCGCGCAGGCGTGCATCCGTCGCAGGAGAAGCGCTTGCGCGAGAGCATGGAAACCGGCATCGCGCTCGGCTCGCCCGCTCGCTTCCTCGATGGCGCGGCGATGCGCGCGCGCGGCATTCCGCCGGCCTTTCTGTTCGGCGCGTACGTGCCGGGCGGGGGCACGCTCGATCCCGGCAAGTACGTGACGGGGCTGCGGCGTGCCGCGCTTGCGGCCGGCGTGAAGCTGTACGAGAACACCGCCATGCTCGGCTTCGACGAAGGCGAGACGGTGCGCGTGCGCACTGCGCGCGGCAGCGCGAGCGCGCCGGTGCTGGTGCTCGCGACCAATGCGTACACGCCGCAACTCGGCCTGCTCGGCGACAAGGTGATGCCGTTGCGCGTGTCGGCACTCGAGACCGAGCCGTTGTCCGATGCGCAGCTCCAAGCGCTGGGCTGGCCGAACCGCGAGGGCATCGTGACGCCGCACCTGACGATGGAAAGCCACCGCCTCACCGCGCGTAACACGCTGCTGCTGACGACCAAGCGACTGCACTACGTGTACGGCTCGCAGACACCGAACGTGCCGGACGACGACGCCTATCGCGCGCTCGCGAAGACGCTGTATGCACGCTTTCCGCAATTGGGCAACGTGCCGGTGCGCGCATGCTGGAGCGGCTACATTTCGTTTGCCGGCGACGCGTTGCCGGTGGTCGGCGCGGCGGGCGCGCATCGCAACGTGTTCTACGCGGCCGGCTGCTCGGGGCACGGCGTCGGCACGCAGTCGCTGATCGGACGCGTGCTGGCCGAGCGGATTCACGACGGGCAATCGCCGCTGCTCGACACGCTCACGCACAAGACGCCGTCGGTGCCGCCCGAGCCGTTGCGCTGGTGTGCGCTCACCGCGATGCTCGGCGTCGCGAACCTGCTCGACGAACGCGTGAACCGCAAGGTGCGTCCGATGTAGCCGCGCACGCGCTGGTCGCGACACGGGAACGTGCATCCGGCCGGACCGCCCCGGCGAAGGGGCGGCTCGATGGAAAATGAGGCTCGCATCGGGTATAGTCGTTTGCGCTCCGTAAGGTACGGAGCGTCAATTCGACGAAGCTGAAACGCCACCTTCACGACGAACACGATGACAGTGTCCAACGAGCAGCGCAGCACACGAAAGCGGCGCACTTCGACTGCCACCGCAGCAGCGAGCAACCCCGACGGTTTGCGGGCGCAAGGCCTGCGCACGCGCAACACGATCATTCGCGTCGCGCGCAAGCTGCTGCTGGAAGGCGGCCCGCTGGAATTCTCGCAGCGCGCGGTCGCCGCTGCCGCTGGAATCAGCGTCAGCAATCTGCAGTACTACTTCCCGACCCGGATCGCCGTGTTGCGGGCCGTCATCGAGCCGGTCATCCAGACGTATCTCGACGACATGAAGCGCGCGATCAGCAGCGACGCGTCGCCGCGCGACGTGTTCGAAGAGATGTTGGTGCGTTCGGTCGGCGATGCGAAGGATGCCAAGTACAACGCGCTGTTCCGGCATTTCCTGTCGTTCGCGGCGACCGATGCCGAGTGCTTCAAGCTCTACGACGAGTGGTACGCGACGCTCACGCGCGACCTCGCGCAACTGCTGCGTGCCGTCAATCCCGCGTTCGGTGCGGCCGACAGCAAGCACGCGGCGACGATGCTCATCGCACTGGCGGACGGTCTCGCGATGCAGTACGGCACCGGGCGGCAGACGCAGGCACTCGACGCGTATTTCATCGCGACGTCGCGCGCGATTGCATACGGCACGCTGACGGCATCCGCCACGAGCTAGTCACGCGTTCCTCGTGGCGACGATGCGCGAAGAGGCAGGGGAATACCCTGTCTTTTTTTTGCTTCCTATGTTTGTCACTATGACCTATGTTTGGTATGTATTACTAGATATGGGATGGCCGGGCACGTCCGCTGCCTGGTCGACATGACTGGAGTCCAGGAGGGGAACGGAGATGATTCGTCTGAACAAGTCCGCGGCGCTGCCGCTGGTCGGATTGACCGGTTTCGAGACGCCGCTGAGCGAAGAGGAAAACGCAATTCAGCACACGGTTCACCGCTTCGCGCGCGACGTGCTGCGGCCGATCGGCCGCGAGCTCGACCGGATGACGCCGGAGGAGGTGATTGCGCCCGGCTCGCCGTACTGGGCCGCGATCGTCGAGAGCGCGAAGCTCGGGCTCGATCCGCAACTGATCGCGCAGTTTCCGCCGGAAACCGCGGTGCGTATCGAGTCGCTGATCGGCGAGGAGCTCGGCTGGGGCGACTCGGGTCTCGCCGTGTCGATCGGCGCCGCGACGATGCCGCTGATGATGGCGCATTCCGTCGGCAACCCGGAGCTGGTCGAGATGTGCGAGGGCAAGGTCGGCTGCTGGATGAACACGCAGCCCGATCGCGGCTCCGACGCGGCGATCCTGTATCGGCAGGAACTCGGCGCGAACGGCCGGCAGCCGGTCGGCAACGTGAGCGCGAAGGTCGGCGCCGACGAGATCGTGATCAACGGGCAGAGCTCCGCGTGGATCTCGAACGGGTCGGTTGCGCAGGTCGCGCTCGCGTACATGGCGGCCGACTACGGCGACGGATTCTACGGCGAGGGCGAGCGCAGCATGTTCACCAACGGCATCGCGATGATCCTGCCGCTCGATCTGCCGGGCGTGTCGCGCGGCAAGCCGCTCGACAAGATCGGCCAGCGCTCGTTGCCGCAGGGCGAGATCTATTTCGACAACGTGAAGGTGCCGAAGCGCTTCGCGATCGCGCTGAAGGACGATTATCTGGGCAATCTCGCGTCGACGTGGTCGTATGCCGGCACGCACATGTGCCAGGTATTCGTCGGCGTGGCGCGCGCGGCGTTCGAACTCGCGCTCGCGTATTGCCACGAGCGCAAGCAGGGTGGCGCGCTGCTGATGGATCACCAGATGACGCACCTGCGCATCGGCGAGATGCTGCGCCGGCTGGAGATGGCGCGCGCGATCGCGCGGCGCAGCCTCGCGTTTTCGCGCATGTCGCCGCAGAGCCATCCGTATGCGACCGCGCAGGCGAAGGTGAGCGTGACCGAGGAAGCGATGAAGGTAACGCACGAGGCGTTTCAGCTGTTCGGCGGCAATGGGACCACGCGCGAGTTTCCGATCGAGAAGCTGTTCCGCGACGTGCGTTCGGCGCTGATCGAGGACGGCGAGAACTACGTCCTCGCGTCGCGGCTCGGCGTGCTGGCCGGGGAGCTTTATCAGAACGGGTGGACGCGGGAGTAAGCGCGCGCCGCGGCCGGGCTTCCCGCCGCCGCCTGGTTTTTGTAAAAGAAGCCACGGCGCAGGCATCGGCGGGCGGGTGCCCGTGTCACGGGCNCCCGCCCGCCCAGTCAAATGCGCCCCAGCAACACCAGTATCACGACGATGATGACGACGAGCCCGACGGTCCCCGACGGCCAGTAGCCCCAGCTTCGGCTGTGGGGCCATGAAGGAAATGCTCCGATGAGCAGCAGAATCAGAATGATGATGAGGATCGTACCGAGCATCGCACCCCTCCTTGACGTGTTCGACATGACGGTATCGGCTGCCGCAATTCCCGTGCCGCTGCACCCGGCGGGGTGACAGTCGCCGAAAGGGCGTTGTATGGATACCCGGAATTCATGCAATGAATACCGTCCGATTCAGAAAATAAATTTCAAAAATGCAAGCCGCGTCGCTATGCTGGGCTCTCGGTATCACTCACGCGGACATGCAATGGCTGAACTCTTTCTGGTACGGCACGGGCAGGCGTCGTTCGGCACGGACGACTACGACCGGCTGTCCACTTCCGGCGAGCAGCAGGGCGTCTGGCTCGGCGAGTACTTCGCAAAGCAGGGCCTGACGTTCGACCGCGTGATCTGCGGCACGATGAACCGGCATGCGCAGACGGTCGACGCGATCCTGCGCGGGATGGGCCGCGAAGGCGTGCCGGTCGACCGCCATCCCGGCCTGAACGAATACGACTTCCACGGGCTGTTCGCGGCGGCCGCCAGCGACTATCCGGAGATCGCGCGGCTCGCGGCCGGCTCGATGAAGGAGCATTTTCGTGCGCTGCGGCAGGTGCTGCACCTGTGGGCCGACGACAAGCTCGGCGACACCGCGCCCGAAACCTGGGCGCATTTCCAGCAGCGCGTCGCCGACGCACGCGCTGCGATCCGCCACGGCGGCAGCCAGCGCGTGCTCGCGGTGAGCTCCGGCGGCCCGATCGCGGTGACCGTGCAGCAGGTGCTCGCCGCACCGCCTGCGAGCGCGATCGCACTGAACCTGCAGATCCGCAACAGCAGTCTTTCGCAGTTTTTCTTCAACGCCGACGCGTTCCACCTGGCGTCGTTCAACGGCATCCCGCATCTCGAGGATCCCGAACGACATGCGTGGCGCACCTACGGCTGACCCTACGAACGATCGCGACGATGACGAACCCTTCCCAGCCCCTCGACGTAGCCCGCCTCACGCGCTATCTGGAAGCGCACGTGCCGGGTTTCGAAGGCCCGCTCGACATGGAGAAGTTTGCCGGCGGCCAGTCGAACCCGACCTTCCTGCTGCACGCGAAGAGCGGCCGCTACGTGTTGCGCCGCCAGCCGCCCGGCGAACTGCTGAAATCCGCGCACGCGGTCGATCGCGAGTTCCGCGTGCTGAGCGCGCTGTCGGGCACAGCGGTGCCGGTCGCGCATCCGTATCACCTCTGCGAAGACCGCGACGTGATCGGCAGCCTGTTCTATGTGATGAGCTTCGAGGACGGGCGGATCTTCTGGGATCCGGCGCTGCCGGAACTGCCGAAGGCCGACCGGGCGATCTGCTACGACGCGCTGCTGCGCACGATGGCGGCGCTGCACGACGTGGACGTCGACGCGGTGGGTCTCGCCGACTACGGCCGTCCCGGCAACTACTTCGAGCGCCAGATCGGCGTGTGGACGAAGCAGTATCGCGCGGCGGAAACGGAGCGCCTCGACGCGATGGAGACGCTGATCGACTGGCTGCCGAAAGCCTGCCCGGAGGACACGGGCCGGCCCGCGCTGGTGCACGGCGACTTCCGGATCGACAACCTGATGTTCGCGCACGACGACTATCGCGTGCAGGCCGTGCTCGACTGGGAACTGTCGACGCTCGGCAATCCGCTCGCCGATCTCGCGTACTTCTGCATGTGCCTGCGGCTGCCGTCGGGTGGCCAGGTGTGCGGGCTCGCGGGCCAGGATCGTGCCGAACTCGGCATTCCCGACGAAGCGGCGATCGTCGCGCGCTATTGCGAACTGCGCGGGATCGAGCCGATCCGCGACTGGCATTTCTATCTCGCGTTCAGTTTCTTCCGGCTCGCGGCGATCGCGCAAGGCGTGAAGGCGCGCGCGCTGCAGGGCAATGCGTCGAGCGAGCAGGCGCTGCGCGTGGGCGCGATGACCGGCCGGCTGGCCGAAATGGCTGTCGGCGTGATCGACGCGCACCGCTGAAATCGACGAAAGCGCCGCGAGCACCGATCGCGCCGCGCGACGGCACGACAACACATCAATGGAGGAGCACAGCAACATGGCAACGAATCTGTTCGACCTGACGGGCAAGATCGCGCTGGTGACGGGCGCGAGCCGCGGCATCGGCGAGGAAATCGCGAAGCTGCTCGCGGAGCAGGGTGCGCACGTGATCGTGTCGAGCCGCAAGCTCGACGACTGCCAGGCCGTGGCCGACGAGATCGTCGCGGCGGGCGGCCGCGCGGAAGCGCTGGCCTGTCACGTCGGGCGGCTGGAGGACATCGCCGCGACGTTCGAGACGATCCGCGGCAAGCACGGCCGGCTCGACATTCTCGTGAACAACGCAGCCGCGAATCCGTACTTCGGGCACATCCTCGATACCGATCTCACCGCATATGAAAAGACCGTCGACGTGAACATCCGCGGCTACTTCTTCATGTCGGTCGAGGCAGGCAAGATGATGAAGGCGCAAGGCGGCGGCGCGATCGTCAACACTGCGTCGGTCAATGCGCTGCAGCCGGGCGACCGGCAGGGCATCTATTCGATCACGAAGGCCGCGGTCGTCAACATGACGAAGGCGTTCGCGAAGGAATGCGGGCCGTTCGGCATCCGCGTGAACGCGCTGCTGCCGGGCCTCACGAAGACGAAGTTCGCGGGCGCGCTGTTCGCCGACAAGGACATCTACGAAACCTGGATGGGCAAGATCCCGCTGCGCCGCCATGCGGAACCGCGCGAGATGGCCGGCACGGTGCTGTATCTCGTGTCGGACGCGGCGAGCTACACGAACGGCGAATGCATCGTCGTCGACGGCGGCCTGACGATCTGAGCGCGCGATGAAACTCGACAGCTATGACGGGCAGGCCGTGATGATCACCGGCGCCGCGAGCGGCTTCGGTGCGCTGCTCGCGAGCGAGCTGGCCGCGATGGGCGCGCGGCTCGCGCTCGGCGACCTGAACGGCGACGCGCTCGAACGCGTGGCCGCGCCGCTGCGCGCGGCCGGCGCCGACGTGATCGCGCAGCGCTGCGACGTGCGTATCGAAGCGGAGGTCGAAGCGCTGGTGCAGGCGGCGGCCGCGCGCTTCGGGCGGCTCGACGTCGGCATCAACAACGCGGGCATCGCCCCGCCGCTGAAGGCGCTGATCGATACCGACGAGGTCGATCTCGACCTGAGCTTCGCGGTGAATGCGAAGGGCGTGTTCTTCGGGATGAAGCACCAGATCCGCCAGATGCTCGCGCGGCGCGAAGGCGTGATCCTGAACGTCGCGTCGATGGCCGGGCTTGGCGGCGCGCCGAAGCTGGCCGCCTATGCGGCGTCGAAACACGCGGTGGTCGGGCTCACGAAGACGGCCGCGCTCGAATACGCACGGCATGGCATTCGCGTGAACGCGGTGTGTCCGTTCTACAGCACCACGCCGATGGTCACCGACAGTGACATCGGCGATCGCCAGGACTTTCTCGCGCAGGGCTCGCCGATGAAGCGGCTCGGCCGACCCGAAGAAATCGTCGCGACGATGCTCACGCTGTGCGCGAAGGAAAACACTTATCTGACCGGGCAGGCCGTCGCCGTCGACGGCGGTGTCTCGGCCTTCTGAACGAACGGAAAACGGAATCTCGAGGAGTCGATCATGGACTTTGGCTACACCCCGAAAGTGGAAGAACTGCGCGAACGCGTGCGCGCGTTCATGGACGCGCACATCGTGCCGCGCATCCGTCAGTGGAACGAGGAAGTGCATGCGGGGCAGTATCCCGTGTCATTCATGGAGGAGCTGAAGGAGCGCGCGAAGGCCGAAGGGCTGTGGAACCTGTTCCTGCCGCACCTGAAGAGCGACGAGCCGGGGACGGCGCTGACGAACCTCGAATACGCGCCGCTCGCCGAGATCATGGGGCGCGTGGCGTGGGCGTCGGAGGTGTTCAACTGCAACGCGCCGGACACCGGCAACATGGAGCTGCTGCATATGTTCGCGACGCCCGAGCAGCGCGAACAGTGGCTGCTGCCGCTGCTGCGCGGCGAGATCCGGTCGGCGTTCGCGATGACGGAGCCCGATGTGGCTTCGTCGGATGCGACCAACATCACGACGCGCATCGAGCGCGACGGCGACGACTACGTGATCAACGGCCGCAAATGGTTCATCACGAACGCCGCGCATCCGAACTGCAAGATCTTCATCGTGATGGGCAAGACCGATCCCGATGCGGAATCGCACCAGCAGCAGAGCATGATCCTCGTGCCGCGCGACACGCCGGGCGTGACGGTCGTGCGCAACATCACCGTGGTCAACCACTACGCGCCGGAAGGGCACTGCGAGATCACGTTCGACAACGTGCGCGTGCCGGCGCGCAACCTGCTCGGCGAGGAAGGCAGCGGCTTCGCGCTCGCGCAGGCCCGCCTCGGGCCCGGCCGCATCCACCACTGCATGCGCTCGATCGGCGCGGCCGAGCTCGCGCTGGAACTGATGATCGACCGCGCGCAGTCGCGCGAAGCGTTCGGCAAGCCGCTGAACCGGCACGGCACGATCGGCGAATGGATCGCGCGCTCGCGCATCGAGATCGACCAGGCGCGGCTGCTGGTGTTGAAGGCCGCGTGGATGATCGACAAGGTCGGCGCGAAGGCGGCGCGCAAGGAAATCTCGATGATCAAGGCGCTCGTGCCGACCGTGTACACGGACGTGTGCGATCGCGCGATGCAGGTGTTCGGCGCAGCAGGGTTGAGCCCCGACACGCCGCTCGCAGACATGTGGACCTGGGGCCGCGCGCTGCGCTTCGCCGACGGTCCGGACGAGGTGCACCTGCAGGCGATCGCGCGCATGGAGATCAAGGACGCCGTGCGCGGGTCGACCGAGCCGTACCTGACGCGGCCGCCGCGCGGCTGAGCATCGCGTCGCGCGAGCAAGCGACGTGGGCGAACGGGAGGCGCACGCCGTATTAAGATGTGGGGCCTGTTCCCGCTCATAACGGGCTTGCGCTGGCCGTCAGAAGGGCCGAGCGCAAGGATTGCGACGAAGCGAATACTCGACGTATTCGCAAGGAGCATGACGCGGCGATCGGCCCTTCTGGCGGCCAGCCCCGCGAATGACTTTTTCCAAACAGGGGAACGTGCCTTGCCGGCCGTATTGCGGCGTCGATCGTCGCTTGTTTGGCATGGCCAAACGGCGCTCCTCTCTCCTTGCACTACGACCGGCAAGGCACGTTCGCAAGCCCGTTATGAGCGGGAACAGGCCCCTGGAGATCCGGCGATGCGCCTTTCGAAGATTGATCTGAACCTGTTCGTCGTATTCGAGGCGATCTACAACAAGCGCAACCTGACGCGCGCGGCCGAGGTGCTGAACCTCACGCAGCCGGCCGTCAGCAATGCGCTGGCGCGGCTGCGCAAGACGCTGAACGACCCGCTGTTCGTCAGCACGCCGGCCGGGATGATGCCGACCCCGATGGCCGAGAACATCGTCGGCCGCGTGCGCGAGGCGCTGCAGCTGCTCGATTCGAGCGCGCACGAAGGCGACGTGTTCGATCCGGCCTCGTCCGAGCGCGTGTTCCGGCTCAGCATGAGCGACCTGACCGAAGCGCTGCTGCTGCCCGCGCTCGGCGAGCTGCTGCAGACGCATGCGCCGGGCATGCACGTGCGCAGCTACACGATGGACCGCCGCGAAGTGGCGACCGCGCTCGCGAACGGCTCCGTCGACATCGCGATCGACGCACCACTGATCGGCGATCCGCACCTGCACCAGGTGCTGCTCGTGCGCGACCGCTACGCATGCATGATCCGCGACGATCACCCGTTCAAGGGCGACACGCTGACCCTGGACGACTACCTGTCGATGGGGCACATCCACGTGTCGAGCCGCCGCAAGGGCAGCGGGCACGTCGATGCGGAACTGACGCGGCTCGGGCTGCGCCGCAATATCCAGATGCGCGTGCAGCACTACATGGTCGCGCCGCTGATCGCGATGCGCGGCGATCTCGCGCTGACGGCGCCGCTCAGGCTGCTGCAGCGCTATCCGGCCCGGATTCTCGAACTGCCGTTCGAGATGCCGGGGCTCGAATACTTCTGCTACTGGCATCGCAGCGCCGATCAGGATCAGGGCAGTCAGTGGCTGCGGGAGCAGCTGATGATGCTGATGGGCGGGATGAGCGAGCAGCGGTGATCTGCGGGGCGTGCGCGTCGCGCGTTCACCGCTAGCTGCCGGTCCGCTCCTTAAAACGACTCGTCGTCGAAGCGCGACGATGCCGGCCGGCGCTTCATGTCCTTCAGCCAGTCCCTGACCTTGTCCGGATCCTCGAACTCGCGCAGTGCCACGCCGAGGTCCTGGTTGCTGCGCTGCATGCCGGCAATATCGCGCGTGAGCATGCGGATGACGGTATCGGGCGCGACCTTGACGGACGATGCGATGCCGTACGTCCTGCGGAAATCGTTCTCGACGTGCTGGATCTCCTGATCGAGCTCGCGAAGCTGCTCTTCCAGGATGCCGTTGTAGCGCGCAAGCCGCGCTTCGCCGAGCCCGTCGATCGCACGCCGGTCGATCTGCTCGATCTCCAGTTGCAGTTCCAGCAGCTGCAGCAGGTTGCCCTTCGCATAGGCGTGATTGACCCGCTGCATCAGCACCGTCTTGCGTTCCTGTTCCCGCGGATCGGTTTCGCGATCGGGATGCAGCGCGCTCGCGAGCTTGCGATAGATCTCGCGAATCGACCGGCTCGATTCGGCCTGCTCGGCTTCTCGCCGGGCCTGCGCAGCCGATTGCTTCGGCGCCTTCTTGCGCTTCGCGCGTTGCGCCTCGCGGGCCGCGTGGGCGGCCATGTCGCGCTCGAACTGTGCGTCGAGTTCGGCCTGCATTCGCGCGGCAAGTTCGTCGGGCGACAGCGCGTCGAGATCGTCCGCCGGTTCCATGCCGGGCGTCGGCTTCGATTCCGGCTTCGCCGGTTCGGGATCGGCCGCGGCGCTGCCGACGCTCCCGGATGCGCGATGCCGGTTGTAAATGATCATCAGCGCGGCATCGTCGCTGACGTTCAGCAAGTCGCGCGCCATGTCGGCGATCAGGTCGGAGAGCGTGCGCTGCTCGGCCTTGCTCAAGCCCTTCCGCAGGAAGGCATCGTCGAGCAGATGGATCAGCCTGATCCGCAGCGCGGTCGCTTCCTGTTCGAGCGGCAACAGCCCGTCGACGAATTTCTTCTGGAAGGCCGGCATGACGGCTTCCCACGCCCCGAGACGCGCGCGCCGCTTTTCGATGTGCTCGACGAGCGTATTGAACGTCTTCTGGGCTTTCGACAGGCTGGCTGTCTCGTGACCGGGCGCGATGGCGACCGCGGCACCGCGACGTGCGGTCATGATGAATGTCCTCCGGCCGCGGCAGGAGGCGCGGCAGGCCGGTATTTTAGCCGGATGGGCGTGTGCCCGCCGGTCTATCGGTTCAGTGCCCGTGCCGCGTTGGCTGCTCGGCCGCCCGCATCGGAGCGGCGCTTGGCCGGGCGAGTGTGTATGTTCGGTAGAAGGACGGTGCAGGAGGGTCGGATGCCGCCGTGCTGTTCGCCGACGGCATCGCGCCGGCTGGCGGCGAACGGGGCGGCTTCGGTAAGCCGTCCCCGCCGCGCCGTTCGTTGGCGCGTTATCGCTTCACCGCCGCGACAGCCGGCGCGCCCGAGAACGTGCCCGGTGCGCCGGTCGAACCGTAGGCGGTTTCGCTGCTCTTGTGTTCGGCGAGGCGCTTCGCGGCCAGGCGCTCCTGCGCGGCGACGATGTCGTCCGGATAGTTGTCGCCGTCGCCGGTCGACGGGTTGTAGCCGACCGATTCGAGGTCGAGCAGTTCCTGACGAACCTGCGCACGTGTGAGCGTCGAATGCGACGACTGAGCGTACGACGCGCTCGGTGCGGCGAGCAGAGCGGTGGCGGTAGCGGCGACGGTGGCGATGGTGACGATGATGGATTTCACGATTTCCTCAGAAGGTTTCGGCGCAGTTCGGCGTGTATTCGATGGCCTGAACCGATGTGACAAGTTTAGGAACCCGGATTGACCGGATATATGGTCAATCCTGGCGAGCTGTGTTCCAGAATGAGCGAGAGTGGCGACGCATGACGATGCCGATTACGCATCGGCAGCCGCGACGGCGGCGACCCTCGGGTTGGCCGCGCCGACCGCGCGTGGCGCGGTAATCGACGGCAACCTGAACCGTTCGGCGGCGAGATCGACGAACGCGCGCACCTTGCCGGGCAGGAATTCGCGGCCCGGGTACACGAGCGATACGGTCACGCCGTCGTTCACGATCCGGTAATCGCCGAGCACGCGCGTCAGCGTGCCGATGCGCAGGTCGTTGACGACCGCGTATTCCGGCAGCAGTGCGATGCCGCTGCCGGCCAGCGTGAGTTGACGCTGCATCAGCACGCTGTTCACGGTGACCGGCGCCTCGAGCTGGAGCGCGTCGAGCGTGCCGCTCGGGCCTGCCCACCGGTAGGTTCTCGCGCCGGCCGCGAGGCCGACGATCCGGTGGCCGTCGAGGTCGGACGGCCGCCGCGGCGCCGCCGCGTCGAGCAGGTAGCCGGGCGATGCGACCGCGACGAGCGGTGCATGTACCAGCGTGCGCGAGACGACGGACACCGACGTGATCATCGTGTCCGCGACGATGCCCGCGTCGAATTCGCCGCCGAGCAAGTCGACGTCCGATTCGGTTAGCGTGATGTGCAGCGACACGTCCGGATGGCGCGACTGGTATTCGGCGAACAGCCCGGCCAGTTCCGTCGACATCAGGCTGTGCAGCACGACGACGTTCAGGTCGCCGAAGATCCGGCTCGACTCCTGCGTGGCGCGCGACTCGATTTCGGAGAGATCCATCAGCAGCGCGCGGCACCCTTCCGCGTAGCGGACGCCGACCTCGGTCAGCACGGTCTTGCGCGTCGAGCGTTGCAGCAGCTTCACGCCCAGGTGCGATTCGAGATCGCCGACGTAGCGCGTCACCAGCGACGGCGAAAGATTCAGTTGGTGGGCTGCATGGGAAAAATGATGCGTGTCGGCAACCTTGAGAAAAACCCGCATCGCACTGAACAGATGGTTCACGACGGTTCCTGTAGCAGGGGCGTTGGAGAAGGCGCGATCAGCTGCCGAAATAGACGTTGCAGAAGCTCACGGGGCCGACGCAGTCCGAGTCCGGCGTGGCGGGAGCGCGGGCCGGCGTCTGGCGAAGCGGGACCACGACTTTCGGTGCGGCATCCGCGTGCATGCCGCTGCCGTCGTTCGCACGCGCGGCGAGTTGCGTGGCGTTGGCCGCAACGGTCGCATTCGATTGCTGCTGGATGGCAGGCGCTGCCGCTTGTTGTTGGGCGGATGCGCTGGCGGTGACGGTGAAGCCGGAGAGCACGACGAGGGTTGCTGCGACAGGGGTAATGACAGACTTGAGCATTTAGGATTCCGATAAGACGAATGTAGTTTTCCACCAATTCGATTCGGGATGTCGGCGTGGTCGAGTCGTCTTGTCGATGGCCGGGGGCGTGTCGGATTCTTCTTGTCGAGTGTGTCGGCGTAGTGCGGAAGGATCGTGCGACATGGGCACCGGGGCCCTCGACGCCGGGATTCGGCGCGACCGATTCACCAGGAATCGATGACGAAAGGATGAAGGAAAACCCTGATCGTGTCCAAGGCGAATTTCCGATGTAGTCGATAAGGCAAATCGATCGTGTGCCGGCGAATCGACCGTGCATATTCGAATCAATAAAATGTGGAATCCGAAATGAAATGAAGCTTGCTTGCATGCACGTAGGCGAGCGCATGCAAGCGCCGCATCCGGCATACGGATGCGGCATCGAACCGGAACGACTATTCGAGCGGGACGCGTCGCCCGAAGCGCGACGCAGCAGGCCTCAGGATGGGGCGCGCGCCGTCAGCGTGCGCAGCGACGACAGGCTGCCGTGATCGAGCATCTCGCGCACCAGCTCCGCGAACGCCGTCGACGCAACGGTGCGATACGCACCCTTGCGACGCAACAGCGCGACCGTGCGCACCGGAAACGGCGGATCCAGCGGCACGTACTGCAGATCGCGATGCTCGAACTCGATCGTGCCGGGCAGGATCGTCGCGATCTTGCCGCGGCTCACGATCTTCAGCACCGCGCTGATCGAATTCGCCTGCAATGCGACGTCGGGCTGCATGTCGTACGACTGGAAATAGCTGTCGACGTAGAAGCGCGACACGAAGCTCGTCGTCAGCAGCGCGAGCGGCGTGTCGGCGAGCTGCGTCGGCGTGACGGGCTCGCGCTGTGCGGTCAGCGGATGCGTGCGGCCGACCACCAGCATCAGTTGCTCGGGAAACAGCGCTTCGGCCTCGATCTCGTCGGAGCGGACGTCGACGAAGCCGAACGCGAGGTCGACCTGGTCGTCGCCGAGTGCGGTTTCGACCGCATCGAGCGACATCTCGGTGATCTCGATGACGACGCCCGGATAGCGCTCGTGAAACTGCTCGATCACGGGCGCGACGAGATACTCGGTGAAGGTCGGCGTGAAGCCGATCCGCAGTTGCCCGCGCGACAGGTCGTGCACGTCGTGCAGCGCGCGCTGCGCGGTGAGCAGGTCGTTGTGCGCGCGGCGCGCGTATTCGAGGTAGACGCTGCCGAAATCGGTGAGCTGGACCACGCGGCCGCTGCGGTCGAACAACTGCGCACCGAGCTCGTCCTCGAGCTGGCGCACCTTCTGCGACAGTGCCGACTGCGACACGCTGAGCGCTTCGGCGGCCCGTGTGAAATTGCGATGCTCGTCGATAGCCAGCAGGTAGCTGATGTTGCGAAGCAGGGGGCTGCGTTGGGTGAACTTCATCTTCCGCGGATTGAGTCGCTGGTCACGTGGATCGGGCATCGCGTCATTATGCGCCGGTTGCGGCGCGGTGATGCGAGGCGGTGCGTTGCGCTGCCGGGTACCGCCGCGCGCGACGCCGCCGGTGCCGGGCGCATCCGCCGCCCCGGCGCGCGGATGCCCGGCCGCGGCGGTGGCATGGCGGCCCGCATCGGCCGTCGCCGGCCGTTCGATTGTCAGGTCGTCGGAGGCGCTCATTGCCAGCCGCCTCCGAGTGCCAGGAAGGTCGCGATCTGGCCGTTGTTCACGTCCTGCCGCGCGGCCGCGACGGCCGTTTCGGCCGCCAGCCACGTGCGCTGCGCGTCGAGCGCCGCGAGCCCGCCGACCCGGCCGCCGCGCCGCAGTTCTTCGGTCCGTTCCATCACGTCGCGTGCCGCGTCGCGCGACGCCTCGAGGCGTCGCAGCCGGTCGAGCGCGCCGGCGTAGGTGTCGAGCGACGTCTCGGTTTCGCGCAGCGCGGTGAGCACCGTCGAATCGAAATGCGCGAGGCTCGCGCGGCTGTCGGCCTGCGCGGCTTCGATGCGATCGCGGATCGCGCTGCGGTGCAGGTCCCACGTGATCATCGGGCCGACCGCGAAGCGGTTCGTCAGCGGCGTGAAGAACGCGGCGGCGCCGCCGGTCGAACCGATGCTCGCGCCGAGCTTGATGTCCGGATACAGCGCGGCCGTTTCGACGCCGATGCGCGCGGTCGATGCGGCGAGCCGGCGCTCGGCCGCGCGCACGTCGGGGCGGCGCTTCAGCAGCGCGCGCCCGTCGCCGGACGGAATCGGTGTCGACAGTTCGAGCGGCTTGCTGCACGACAGCAGCGCGCGATCGTAGTTTTCCGGCGGTTGCCCGGTGAGCGTCGCGAGACGGAACGCCGCGTTCAGCCGGCGCGCCCGCAACGGCGCGAGCTGTGCGCGGCTGTTCTCGATGCCGCCCTGGTCGCGCTGCTGCTCGAAGGTCGGCGCGCGGCCGTTCGCGATGAGCTGGCGCGTCAGCGCGAGGCGCTGCTGCTGGACCGCGATCGAGCGCTGCAGCACATCGATCTGGTTGCCTGCATTGCATAGGTCCGAATACGCGCGAGCGACTTCGGCGGCGACGTTCACGCGCACGAGATCGCGCGCGGCGGCGACAACCTCGTTGTCCGCGGACGCCGCCTCGATCCCGCGACGGATCCCGCCGAACAGGTCGAGGTCGTAGCTCATCGTGAATCCGATGTTGTAGATCTCGTGCCGCGGCGGCTCGACATGCGACAGCACCGATGCCGCGGACTGCTGCGTGTAGTTCGTCGATGCGTCGAAGCCTGCGCTCGGCTCGCGCGCGGTACGCGTCGCCGCGAGCAGCGCATTGCTGCGTTCGAGGTTCGCCTGCGCGGCGCGCAGGTCGACGTTGCTGGCCAGCGCCTTTTCGACGAGGCCGTCGAGCGCCGGATCGTTGTAGAGGCGCCACCAGTGATCGGGTAGCGGATCGTTCGACGCGACAGATGCGCCCGCAACGAACGCGCCGTTGGCGGCCGGTACGTTCGCGAGCGCATTCGACGGCACGCGATAGTCGGGGCCGACCGCCGCGCAGGCGGCGAGCGCGATGCACAGCGCGGCGATGGCAGGCGTGCGCAGGCTCACCATGGCAGGCTCCGGCGCACCGTGACGTCGCCGGCACGCGCGTGAATCTCGACCGATGCGGTCTGCCCCGGCACGAGCCGCACGCCGGGCGGCACCGAGTCGATCACGACGCGCACCGGGATGCGCTGCGCGAGCCGCACCCACGTGAATGCGGGGTTCACGTTTGCGAGCTGCGCATCGCCGCCCGCGCGCTCGCGGTCTTCGACACCGCCGGCGATGCTCTGCACATGGCCGCGGATTTCGCTCGCGACGCCCATCAGATAGATGCTGGCGGGATCGCCGACATGAATCGCCGGCAGCTTGGTTTCCTCGAAGTAGCCTTCGACGCGCAGCGACGTGTCGTTCACGAGCGCCATCGCGCCCTTGCCGGCGTTCAGGTACACGCCGGGCAGCAGCCCGACATTGGTCACCGTGCCGTCGATCGGCGCGCGCACGAGCGTGCGTTCGAGGTTCAGCGCGGCGAGGTCGCGTGCCGAGCGTGCCTGCGCGAGCGCGGCGCGCAGCTTCTCGACGCGCGTCGTGCCCTGCTGCGTCGATTCCTCGGCAACGACGTCCGGCATCGCGCGATTGCGGCGGTCCTCGCGAATCGCTTCGTCGAGTTCGGCCTGCTCGCTCGCAAGGTTCGCGTCGGCCTGCTCGAGTGCGATCCGGTAGCGCGACGGGTCGATCACGAGCAGCACCTGGCCCTTCGTTACTTTCTGGTTGTCGTGGACGCGCACGTCGGTGACGAGGCCGCTCACGTCGGGCGCGATCGGCACCACGTCCGCGCGCACCTTGCCGTCGCGGGTGAGCGGTTCGATCTGGTAGCGCACCCATAGGCCGTAGATCGCGCCGAGGATGCCGAGAATGATTGCGGCCGTCAGCACGGTACGTAACAGGGGGATGATTCGCTTCATGGTCAGGAGAGGAGGCGATACGGAAAATACGCGTCGGCGAGGCGGGCGATGCCCCACCACAGCAGGAAGAAGGTCGCCAGCTCGAGCAGCGCGGGTTGCCACAGCAGCACGCGCAGCGGCAGGCGCAGCAGCACGCCGCGCAACAGGAACGTGACGGCCAGCGCGACGACGGCCCACGCGAGCGCGGACGGCATGTAGATGCCGAAGATGTGGATTTCCTCGATCATCGCGTCGTTCCTCCGACGAGCTGCACATGCGGGAACAGGTTGCAGCGCATGCCGACCAGCGCGAGCAGCGTGGCGTCGTCGCGGCCGCTGGTGTTGCGCGCGGCCGCGCCGATCGCACGGTTCAGCGCACGCATCAGCGAGGCGGTGGCCGGAATCGGGTGATGCGCGTCGGCGCGGGCGCGATACAGGTTCGATACTTCCTCGAGCGCGGCTTCGATCGCGACGCGCGTCTGCGCATCGCCCTTGTCGAGGCCTTCGCGCACCTGGATGATGTTGCGGCCGATGCGCAGGTCGCTCAGCCCGTCGACCGCATGCAGCGCATCGCCCTGATTCGCGAACGCCATGCGCGCGGCGACCTGGCCGAGCCGGTCGACCGCGCGTGCGGTCCACGTGGGCGCGTCGAGCGGGCGGTGCGGATCGGCCATCTGCGCGAGATCGGCCCAGTTCTGGCGCACGATCCGGTAGGCGGTCCAGCGCGTGCTGGCCGAGCGGAAGAGTTTGGTCACGACGAGCGTCGTGACGATGCCGCCGACCTGTGCGAGCCCCGTATTGAGGAACAGCGCGAAATCGGCCTGGAAACGATCGAGAAAACCCATGGCGACGATGAAGCAGGAGAACATCGGGAGCGCGCGCGCGGTACGCGCGGGATCGGCCTGGATGTAGCCCATCCAGATGAAGGCCGGTGCGAGCGTCAGGATCAGCATCCCGGCGCCGTCGACGCGCGGCAGGATCACGAACAGGTACAGCGCCGCGAGCGGAAAGGTGACGAGTGTCGACACGAGGTAGCGGCCGATCACCGGTGCGGGATCGTCCTGCGCCGCGAACGAGCAGGTGACGAGCGCGGCGAACGCGGCGGTCGCCGAGCCGTTGGGCCAGGCGAGCAGGATCCACACCGCGCAGTAGATGATGATCGCCGTGGTCGTCGCGGCGCCGGCGAGCAGCGCGAGCCCGTGATCGCGCGCGAGCTTGAAGCGGCGCGTGCCGTCGGCGGGCGGCAGGTGGCGCTCGAGTTCGGCGTCGCTTTCCGCGAAGGTGCGCACGAGCCCGCGCGCCGCGTGGAGCGTGTCGATGAAATCGGCGGTGCGATCGAACAGGTTCGCGGCGAGCAGCGACGTCCAGGTCGGGTCGAGCAGGCGCTCGGCCGCCAGCGCGCGGCACCGCGCGGCGAGACCGACGTCGAGCGCTTCGCCCACGTCCTGTGATGCATGCAGGTCGTCGATCACGGCATCGACGAGCGCTGTGGTTTCCGCATCGACCGCGTTCAGCGAGCGCAGCTGGTCGAGCCGGTTCGCGGCGGCCGACGCGATCGACAGCAGCGCGGCGAGACGGTGCTGCAGCGCCGTGACCGTGTCGCGCGTCGCGAGCGCGAAGCGCTGGTCGAACGGCAGCGTCGTCGCGATCATCCCGAGCTCGGTAACGTCGGCCGCGAGCTTGCGGCGATGCTCGTGTTCGAGCCGCGTGTGGTGCGTGCCGAACGCCTCGGCCGTCCAGCGGCACGCATCGCCGAGAAACGACAGCGCGCGCTCGTGAATCACCGGCCGGCTGTTCGCGGGTTTCAGCAGCATGTGCGTGATCGTCACGCACAGGATCGCCACCGTCATTTCCTCGACGCGCGACACCGCGGTGATGAAGATGTTGGTTGGATCGTCGAGATACGGAAAGCAGATCACGGCCGAGCTGAACGCGGCCATCTGGAACAGGAACGCGCGCGGCGTGCGGTCGAGCACCGCGAGATAGATGCAGAAGCCGATCCACAGCGCGAGGCACAGCACCAGCAGCACCGGCGAGTTCTGCAGGTTTGGGGCGACCGCGACCGTCACGATCGCGCCCGCGGCGATGCCCGCGAGCCGGTAGATCGTCTTCGGGCGGAACGCGCCGGCCATCGGCTGCGCGGTCACGTAGACGGTCAGCAGCGCCCACCACGGACGCGGGAAGCTGACCGCGAACGAGATCAGCAGCACAAGCGCGGCGGCGATAAAAGTGCTGATCGAGAAAAGGAGCTTTCTCGGATCGATGGAGAATGGATCGCGCGGCCGTAGCGGCGCGACGGTGGCTTGCGACACGTCGGTTTCCTTGGGCGAGACAGGCGGAGAGTGTTGCTGCGGCTGCGTTACGGCGTCGGAGGCGGCGTGCCGCACATCATGTCGTGCAGCGCCGGTTTGCGGCATGCGCCGCGGCGAAGGGAGACGGGAAGTGCGGGAACGGGAGACCGCACGAAAAGGAGGGTTGTTGCAGGCATTTGAAGCACGGCTTGCGCGCCTTTTCCTTTTTATTCAAGCGCATGGCGACACGCATCGGCGAGCGCGAATGCCACGAAAACTCGGTTGCGAAGGATCAGGGTTTCATTCGATTGCGATGGACGAAATTGTGCGCCGCGGCGCGCGCGGCGTCCAAGTCGGATTTCCGACCGGGTCGATCGGTTTTACTTATCGCTCGGCGCGCGGGCCCGCATGAATACCGATCGTGCGGCGCGTTGCCCGAAGGGAGCGGGCGGAGGGATGCGGTTGCGAGTGCAACCGTATGACGAAATCGGCGGACATGATGTCGCCGCGCCGTCGGTCTCAGAACAATTGCCCTTGCCCCGAGATCACGCGTTCGAAATCGTCGCGCAGGAACGGCAGGATCGCGTCGGCGACCGGCTGCAACTGACGGCTTACGTAGAACGCATAGTCGATCGGCGAGCGCATCGTCTCGAGCGGCTCCGGGCCGGCCGTCGTCATCACGTAGCTGATCCAGCCGCCGCGCTGGTACTGCAGCGGCCGGCCGTGCGCGTGGTTGAATTCGTCGGCGATTCGCGCGGCACGCACATGCGGCGGCACGTTGCGCTGATATTCGCTCAAGGGCCGGCGCACGCGCTTGCGATAGATCAGTTGCGCATCGTATTCGCCGGCGAGCGTGCGGCGCACGTAGTCGCGGATGAAGTCCTGGTACGGCTCGCGCTTGAACACGCGCCGGTAGAGTTCGCGCTGGAATGCCTGGGCGAGCGGGGTCCAGTCGGTGCGCACCGTTTCGAGCCCCTTGAATACGAGGTCCTCACCGCCGTTCGCCGCGCGTGCGAGGCCCGCGTAGCGCTTCTTGCTGCCTTCTTCCGCGCCGCGCACGGTCGGCATCAGGAAGCGGCGGTAGTGCCGCTCGTATTGCAGTTCGAGCGCGCTTTCCAGCCCGAAGCGATCGCGCAGATGCGCTTGCCACCAGCGGTTCACGTGCTCGACGAGCGCGCGGCCCTTCGCGGCGGCTGCATCGTCGTCGTGCTCATGCCCGAGCCACACGAAGGTCGAATCGGTGTCGCCGTAGATGACTTCGTAGCCCTGCGCCTCGATCAGCTCGCGCGTGCGATGCATGATCTCGTGGCCGCGCATCGTGATCGACGATGCGAGGCGCGGATCGAAGAACCTGCAGCCCGTCGAGCCGAGCACGCCGTAGAACGAATTCATGATGATCTTCAGCGCTTGCGACAGCGGTGCGTTGCGCTGGCGCTTCGCTTCGTCGCGGCCTTCCGACACGCGCCGCACGATGTCGGGCAGGCAATGCGCGGTGCGCGAGAAGCGCGCGCCGAGAAAGCCGGGCACCGACGCGTCGTCGCCCGGATGCGCGAGCCCCTCGATCAGCCCGGCCGGATCGATCAGGAACGTGCGGATGATCGACGGATAGAGGCTCTTGTAGTCGAACACGAGCACGGAGTCATACAGCCCGGGCCGCGAATCCATTACGAAGCCGCCCGGGCTGTTCTGGCCCGTCACGTCGCCGAGGTTCGGCGCGACGTAGCCGAGCCGGTGCATGCGCGGCAGGTACAGGTGCGTGAACGCGGCGACCGAGCCGCCGGTGCGATCGGCCGCGAGGCCCGTGACGGTCGCACGTTCGAGCGCGAAGGACAGCAGGTCGGCCTTGTCGAAGATGCGCGTGACGAGCTCGCAGTCCTTCAGGTTGTAGTGCGCGAGCGCGGGCTTGTCGTGATCGAAGCGTCGCTGGATCTCGTCCATCCGCTGATACGGATTGTCGATCGACTTGCCTTCGCCGAGCAGCGACTGCGACACGTATTCGAGGCTGAACGACGGAAACGTCCACGTCGCCGATTTCAGCATGTCGATGCCGTCGAGGATCAGCCGGCCGGCCGCGCCCGCGAAGAAGTGATCGGGCTGCTGGCCGTGCGCGCGCCACTCGAGCACGCTGCCGCCGCGCCCGAGCTTCAGCGGCACGCCGTATTGCTCCGCATGCGCATGCAGGATGCGCAGGTCGAACTGCACGAGGTTCCAGCCGATCACCGCATCGGGATCGTGCGCGTCGAACCAGTCGTTGAGCCGCGCGAGCATCTCGGCGCGGCTGTCGCAGTAGTCGAGGCGGAAGTCGGCGGCCGGCGCGTCGCCGTTCGGCGGGCCGAGCATGTAGACCTGCCGCTGTCCGCAGCCTTCGAGCGCGATCGAGTACAGCTCGCCGTGGATGCTCGTCTCGATGTCGAGCGACACGCAGCGCAGCGTCGGGCGATAGCCGGTCGCGGGTTTCAGTTCGCCGTCGGTCAGCGTGCCGTCGCGGCCGGCCGTGCCGCGAAACAGCACGGGCGCGGTGATGAAGCGCTCCATCGTGTAGCGGTCGGGCGGCTGGATGTCGGCTTCGTAGACGTCGACGCCAGCCGTGGCGAGGCGTTTCTGGAGCCCCGACAGATGGCGGTAGCGGCGGCAGTAGAGGCCGACGACGGCGCGCTGGCGGAAGTCGCGCAGCGCGAGCGGGCGCAACTCGGCGTCGCGCTCGCCGGCCAGCGCGCGTTCGGCGAGCGCCTGCTGTTCGGCCGGAATGAACGCGACGGCTTCCTGCGGGCGCAACCGCACGCGGCGCGGACCGTGTTCGGTTGCCAGCCAGAACTCGACCTCGATGCCGGATGCGGTGTCCCGCCAGTGGCGGGTGAGAATGAAACCCTGCTCGAACGCCGTCAAAACGCTTGCTCGTGTGGATGCCCAGGCGGCGGATTTTAGCGCCTCTCGCGCGGTGCCGCGCGTCGAAGGATAAATGGGGGCGGAGCGTGCCGTCGCGCCACTCTACAACGCGCAAGGTGCCCGTTCCCGCAACCGGACAGGCCGTCGAGCCGTTGTCGACTATGTTATTGACTGATCTGTCCATAACAACTATCCTGCTGCCATGGTGAGACCACGTGAATTCGATCGGGACGAGGCACTGGAGCGCGCGCTGCGCGTGTTCTGGGAGAAGGGCTATGCCGGTACGTCCACGGACGACCTGCTCGGTGCGATGAACATCGGCCGGCAGAGTCTGTACAACGCGTTCGGCGACAAGCGCAAGCTGTACGTCGAAGCGCTCGAACGCTATCAGTCGGAAAGCGTGTCGGGCCATGTCGCGCGGCTGGCCGCGCCGGCATCGGCACTGGCGGGCATCGAGGCATTGCTGCTTGGCGTGATCGCGGGTGACGTGGCGGAGCGCATGCTCGGCTGCATGGGTGTCAATTCGATTTGCGAATTCGGCGCCGCCGACCCGGAGCTCGTCGAATTGCGCGAGAAGGCCGGCGCGATGCTGATGAAGCGGCTCGTTGCGCGGGTGCGCGAAGGGCAGGAAGCGGGCGAGATCGACCGCTCGATCGAAGCGCGCGAAGCAGCCGGCTTCGTGCTGACGATGATGCAGGGTATCCAGCTTGCTGCGCGTGCCGGCACACGGCCGCAGGCATTGCGGACGACGGCCGAATTCGCGGCAGAGCGGCTCCGCGCACGCAGCTAGGCGGAAGCTGAACGCGCCGGCGCATCGGCCGGCGCGTTTTTTTGGTTTGTTATTGACTGATCAGTCCATAAAGGAGCGAATCATGACGAAGCCTTCAGGTGCGGCACCCAGGGTAGCAATCGTATTCGGCGGTGCGCGCGGAATCGGCGCGGGTATCGCGCGCAGGCTTGCGGCCGACGGCGCGGACGTGGCGTTCACCTACGTGTCGGCACCCGAGCGTGCGCAGGAGACGGCAGCCGCCATCGAGGCCGGCGGCGGGAACGCGCTGGCGATTCGCGCCGACAGCGCGAGCGCGGACGAGATCCGCCAGGCCGTCGCGCAGACGGTCGAGCGCTTCGGTCGGCTCGACATCGTCGTGGTCAACGCGGGGATCCTGAAGATGGGCGACGTATCGGAAGTCAGCGTCGACGATCTCGACCGGATGCTGGCCGTCAACGTACGCGGCGTGTTCCTCGCCGTTCAGGCCGCTGCGGCGCATCTGACGCGAGGCGGACGCATCGTCACGATCGGCAGCAATGCCGCCGTGCGCAGCGGCTATCCGGGCTCGAGCGTCTATTCGATGACGAAGGCCGCGGTGGCCGTGATGGTGAAAGGCATCGCGGTCGATCTCGCGCCGCGCGGCATCACGATCAACAACGTGCAGCCGGGGCCGGTCGGGACGGACATGACGGCCGATCTGCTGGATCACGTCCGGCCGCTCATTCCACTCGGGCGTGCCGGCAGTCCGGACGAGATTGCTGCGCTCGTGGCATGGCTCGCGAGTGCCGAATCGGCCTACATGACAGGCTCCAGCCTGACGATCGACGGCGGGATGGCACTGTAGTGCGATGCGGCGGCACGTCGTCGATCGTGACGATGCACGACGATGCATGCGCGCCGAACGGTCGGCGCCGTCGCGCCGGCCTGCGCCTAAGCCGGCATCGGCACGAATTCCCGCCTCAGGTTTTCCGGCCGCTGTGGCCGCTGGTACAGGTAGCCCTGCGCATACTGGATCCCGACCGCATGCAGCGCGCGATGCTGCTCTTCCGTCTCCACGCCCTCGGCAATGATCTTCAGATCGTAGTGGTGCGCGAGCGCCGCAATCCCTTCGATCAGCCTTGCATTGCAGGTCGTCAGCTGCGAGATGAACTGGCGATCGATCTTGACGTAGTCGAACGGAAAGCGCGACAGCATGTCGAGATTGCTGTGATGCGTGCCGAAGTCGTCGATTGCGAACTTCGCGCCCTTCGTCCGCAGTGCGGCGAACATTTCGGTGGTGCGCGCATTCTTTTCGAGCAGGATGCGTTCGGTCACTTCGAGCACCAGCGTGAAGCCCGGCGGCAGCTGTCGGATCGAGTCTTCGACGACGGACACGAAGTGCGCGCGCTCGAGATCCTTCGGCGCGACGTTGATCGCGATGCGCAGCGGCATCGACGGCGTGAGTGCGGTCAGCTCCGACACGGCTGTCCGCAGCACGAATTCGGTCACCTTCGGCAGGATCGAACTCGATTCGATCTGCGGGACGAACACGGCCGGGCTGATGGTTCCCCATTTCGGGTGGTGCCAGCGCAGCAGCGCCTCGACGCCCACGGTCCGGCGCGTTTCGACGTCGACGATCGGCTGGTACACGACGTGGAACTCGCCGCGCTTCAGCGCATTGCGAACGGCCTTCAGCAACAGCCGGCGCGGCGCCATCGCAAGCAGGTACGCGGCCACGACGAGGCCGTTCATCAGCAGCGCGATCGTCACACAGATCAGCAGATAGTGCCGCTGCACCTGCGATACGTAGGATTCCGACGAGGTGACGGAAACCGTGAACGGCCAGGTGCCGGAAGCGAACGCGCTGCCCGCCGTCGGGGCCGCGCCGAATGGCGGCACGAACGTGCCATGCTGATCGATGCCGCCCGCACCCTTGATCGACAGCGTCGCCGTTTCCGCACCGAAGCGGGCACCGTGCGCGAGCATGTCCGCGACATAGTCGCCTTCGACCAGATAAAGGACGCCTGATTCGGATGCGGTCGCGCGAAATGCCGCCAGCACCGGCACGCGATGCTGAAACGGCGTCTGCCGAAGCAGCGTGATGGCCGTCATCCCCGGTTCGGGCGCGTGCAGGTACGCGTCGAGCGGGACATCGATCGGGCCCAGCGCCGACGAGCAGGTGACGCGCCCGTGGTTGGCCAGCGCGACGGCCCGAAGATAGCGCAGGTGAGTGCCTACTTCCGCGAGCGTCCTGAAGATCGTCGTGCAGGGCCGCCCGACCAGCGCGTTCAATTCCGCCGGGTGCCGCGAGCGGATTCCGTCGAGGATGCGGTCGACCGAGATCACGATGTCGCTTGCGACGACGCGTTCGTGCTGGGCAACCGATTCGCGCGCGAGGCGATCGGCAACGACGAACGCCAGCACGAGCACGAGCACGCAGATGGTCAGGGCAATCGAGAAGACAATGTGCGGCCACACGCCACTGCGCTGGAATGCGGGCTTCGGGCCCGGCGCGGGTGTGGACGTTCCTCGGGTCGCGCTTGTTGTTGTACGCATGGGAATGCAGATCGAACCGGTCGATGGATGGGCGCGAAGCATTCATCGTGCCTGGCCGGGGCACAACGGCGCGCGCCGATATCGGGACGCAAATCGATTCTACGCTTGCGCCACGCATGCCAAGGCATTGCGACGGGGGTACCGGCCTCGACGCGCATCGCTATGCATATAGACGCCACGCCCCGAAAAAAACCCGGCCGCATCAGTGTGCGGCCGGGACAGAAGACACCGTCTCTTGGCACGAGGATGGTGCGCGGCAAGTATAAGACGCGGCGCGCGATTACGAAACATGGATATTCAACAAACGGTGAAATCTTGCAATTGATGCTCAACAAGAAATATTTGCGTGGCACGTCACCTCTGGCGATTCAGGTGCCGGATCGCCATGAATGAGGCCACAACCCGCGTGGTGCGATTTCTTCAGCGCGAGCAGGCGGGGCCGGCCGTGCTTCAGAAATCGTTTCGCATCTTGTGGAGCAGGTCGCGGGGCGATTGATGCGTGTCCACGGCGGTGAGGATGTCGGTCAGGAACCACGGCAGGTTCAATTGCGTGTCCGAATCGCCGACGCACACGCGGATCGGCGGGGCCTTCGACGCCGCACGGGCGCCGGGCGCCGTGCCGGTGGAGGCGGACGTGGAGGACGGTACGCAATTCCTCGCTTGCTGCGGAACCGGCGACGTGGTGCTGCCGGCGACCGCCGGCAAGCTGGCGGCGGCAAGCACGATCAGGATGGCGAAAGGGGCGGCGCGTTTCATGAGACTCTCCGGCGATGCACGTTCGACACCGCCGGCGAACCCGAGTTCGAGATCGTCGACGGCTGCCGGTGTTCCTGAGCCACGACGTGGACTGGAAGCAGGTGCTCCTGATCGGCATGACGTTGGTGTTCCTGATCGCGATCATGATCGAGTTCGCGATCGCGACGAAGCGCGGTCAGCGCGCGCGGTTTCGCTGGAAGGAAAGCGGTCGAGCGGAACGGGGAGAAGGGCGACGCCGCGACCGACACGATCGAACGCGGTGCGTGACAAACCTCACGCGCCGGATCGATCGTTCAAACGTCAAGAATCGTTCGGATCGCCCGTGAGAGGCTTGCGATGTGGAATGCGCTCATTTATCGTGCCGCCACGACGGCGCCGACACGGCGCGTCGAGCCAGATCGCAAGGAGCATTCGTCATTACCGCATTCAATCGTCGCACGCATATTCGTGCCTTTCTCGTGGCATCGGTCGCCTGTCTCAACCTGTCACAGCCTGCGTCGGCTGCCTATACGGAATCGTGGATGAGCGATCACGACGTCAAGGCGTACGCGCAGCAGGTCAAGCATCCGCCCGTGGCGGCGAACCGTGCGACGACCGCGAAGCCGGGGCAGCATGCCGTTCGTTCGCCGTCGAAGGCGCCGGCCGCGGCGCATGCCGACGCGAAACCTGTGTCGAAGGCACACGCGGCGCCCGCGAAGGCCCGCAAGGTTCAACATGCGGCCGGCGCCGATCCGAAGGTGCACCCCGCAGCGAAACCGAAGGCCGTGCGGGCGGCACGCACGAGCGCGGCAATCCCGCATTGACGCGGCACGCCGTGGTGCGTCACCGATACCCGTAACAGTGCGTCAACCCCGCGTAGTCGTGGAAATGACTCGCCGGTGCGATCTTCCCGCCGTCGCATGCGGGCTGGAAATTCATCTCGCGTTCGTTGTACAGCATGCGAGCAGCAGGCAGACGAGGGCGGTGGCGGTGCGAGTAGGGCGTGTCATCGTGGCTTGAAGCGGGCGGGACGACGCGGGAAGGGCGTCGTTGCGTCCCCGGGGCGGGATCGGTCGAGCCCGGAGTGCTGCAAGCAGCATTGACGGCGGAATATCAGGATTCGGTCGGGTGCTCGTCGGCATCGCGCCGGATCGCGACCGGCCGGCACATGCCGGCCCGTATGCAGATGCTCAGGTCAGTGCACGCCAGCCGATGCGATCGATCGCACCGTGTCGGTGATGCGCACGCAACGCGACAGGCCGAACGTCTCGGCTTCGCGACGTTCCGGTTCGCTGCTCGCGACGGCCACGGCGCGCTCGGGCGGCACGCCAAGCGCCTGCAGCGCAACGTCGAACGGATGCTGGTTTGCTACGGAGTCCTGCTGATGGGCGTCGGTCACGACGACCGAGAAGCGATCGAGGTTTGCACGGCCGAACTGGCCTTCGAACATGTCGCTGAGCCGGGCGGCCGGCAGCGTCGTGACGAGACCGAGTCGATATCCTTGCTCCGACGCACTGTCGAGCCACTGGATGATCGCATCGCGCTGGTTGCGCGATTCGCGCGAATCCGGTGTCGCTTCGATCTGCGCGAATGCGGCGTCGAGACGGGTGACGATGGCTTCGATGACCACGGTGATTCCTCTCCTGAGACGTGACGGTCCGTTCGCGGACGGGAATGCCCTACACCTTAGCGTCGATCCGGAATATGCGACCAATTAATATTTATATCCGACCCATACGATTCGACTAATGAATCGGGTGGCAAGCCATGGCTGGCGGGGAGATGCGCGATGCGATGTTTTCCACATGATCTGCATCGTGTCGATGGTCTTCAATGTGGTGCACCAAACGTGCGCACGCCATGAATGCACCGGACGTGTGCATCCGAAAAAAACGGCGTATCGGGCGATGCGCACCCGATACGCCGTCTTGCGATGCCGCGTGCGAACCGGCGATCAGTGCAGCTTGATCGACGGCTGGTTGCGGCTTTGCAGCCAGTGACTCAGCGACTGGAACAGCGCGCGCTTGAGGCCGTACACGCTGAACAGATGCTTGCGGTACAGGAACTTGTACAGCCCGATCGCGGCGAGCCCGTCGACGATCAGCGAGCGCGAACGCACGCCGAGGTCGGCCTGGTACACGGCGCCGGCCCGGCCGAGCGACACGACGGTGCCCGCGTCGCGGAACGTGAAGCCCGCCACCGGCTTGTCGGCGAGGCGCCGCGCGAGCGCATCGCCCAGATACACGGCCTGCTGGTGCGCGACCTGCGCGCGCGGCGGCAGGAAGCGGCCCGCATCGGCCGACGGGCACGCGGCGCAGTCGCCGAACGCATACACGTGCGGATCGTCGGGCGTCTGCAGCGTATCGGTCACGATCACCTGGTTCGACCGGTTGAGCGCGATGTCGCCGAGTTCCCGCAGGATCGCGGGGCCCGCGACGCCGGCCGCCCAGATCGTGATGTCGCTCGCGAGCCGCTCGCCGGTCGCGGTCGTGATCGCGTCGGCGCCGACTTCAGCGACGCGCGTGTCCGTCAGCACGTCGACGTTCAGCGTGCGCAATTGCGCGTGCATCTTGGCCGACAGCCTTTCGTCGAGCGCCGGCAGGATGCGCGGGCCGCCTTCGATCAGCCGGATGTGCACGTCGCGTGCGGACACCAGCGCCTTGAAGCGATACGTCGTCAGCTGCTGGATCGCGTGGCGCAGCGCCGCGGCCAGTTCGACACCCGTCGCGCCCGCGCCGATCACGTTGATGCAGATCGGTGCCGCGGGCCGCGCCGGCTGCTGCTCGGCCAGGTGGTTCGCCTTCGTGCAGGCGGCGAGGAACTTGCGGCGGAAATCCTCGGCCTGGTCGAGGTTCTCGAGCGGCAACGCGTGGCGCGCGGCGCCCGGCACGTTGAAGAAGTTCGTCACGCTGCCGACCGCCAGCACGAGATCGTCGTAGCCGAGCTCGCGCTGCGGCAGGATCTCGGTGCCGTCCGCGTCCTGCACCGCGGCGATCGTCGCCGTGCGTGCCGCGCGATCGACCCGCTGCAGCGCGCCCTGCACGAAGCGGAAGCCGTGGCGCTTCGCCTGCGCCGCGTACTCGATCGTGTGCGAGGCCGGATCGCGATGGCCGGATGCGGCTTCGTGCAGGAGCGGCTTCCAGAAGTGCGTCGGGTAGCGGTCGACGAGCACCACTTCGGCTTGCCCGCGGCGGCCGACCGTGTCGCCGAGGCGCGTGGCGAGCTGCAGGCCGCCGGCGCCGCCGCCGACGATCACGATGCGCGGCACGCGCGGTGCGCGATCCGTTGCAAGGGTAGGCGTGATGTTGTCCATGTTGTGGCTCCCGCTGATGACGATTCGGATGACATTGCTCAGGAACCGACGATATAGTTTTGCACCTGCTCAAACAATTTAATGTTTATAAGCGACTCATATGTATTCACTTATAGGAAAGACCGCGACGTTCCGGCAGCTGAAGGCGCTGGACATGATTGCGCGGCTCGGCAGCGTGTCGCGCGCGGCCGAGGAGCTGAACCTGACGCAGCCGGCCGTGTCGCTGCAGGTTCGCCTGCTCGAGGAGGCGGTGGGCGCCGCGCTGTTGCAGCGGGTGGGGCGCGGCGTGCAGCTCACCGCGGCCGGTGAAATCGTGTCGCGCTATGCGCGCGAGATCCTGCATCTGTGGAGCGAGGCCGGCGACGAAGTGGCCGCGCTGACGGGCGATCTCGGCGGCACGCTGCGGATCGGCGCGATCACGACGGCCGAATACCTGATCCCGCCGCTGCTCGTGAAATTCACCGCGACGCGCCCGCACGTGAAGACGTATTTCAAGGTCGGCAATCGCGACGACATCATCCGCATGCTCGCGACGCATGAAATCGATCTCGCGGTGATGGGCAGCGCGCCGAAGGAACTGCGCACGCATGCGGTCGAGTTCGCGAAGCATCCGATGGTGTTCGTCGCGGCACCCGGCCATCCGCTGATGCAGCGCAAGCGCGTCGCGCTGAAGGATCTCGAATCCGCGCACCTGCTCGTGCGCGAACGCGGCGCGGGCACGCGCTCGACGGTCGAGAGCCTGTTCAAGACGGCCGGCTACCGCTTCCATGTGGGCTCCGAACTGTCGAGCAACGAGGCGATCAAGCAGATGGCCGAAGCGGGGCTCGGCGTTGCGTTCCTGTCGTTGCACGCGTGTGCACTCGAGCTGCGCGCGGGGCTGCTCGGGCAACTGCCGTTTCCGGGCAATCCGATCGTGCGCGAGTGGTACGTGATCACGCTCGCCGATAGGCGGATCTCGCAGGTGACGGGGCTGTTTCGCGACTTCCTGATCAAGCAGGGCGCGCCGGTGATCGACGGCGCGACGGTCGCGCCGCACGAACGCCGGCGCAAGTAGGCGGATGAGGGCGGCATGTGCGTGCCGTGTGTTCGACGGTTAAACGATCCCGAAGTCGTCGTTGCTGTCGGGGATCGACGCGAGCAGCCGTTCGAGGCTGTACCAGCCGATCCTGCGCAGGCACCACGCGGCGACGGTGGTCCGGTCGGTGCGGTGAGTGGGGCGGGCAGGACGGCGGTCGGCGCGGGACGGTGAAGTGGGGGTGAACGCTGCACGTCGCGGGCAGTAATGGGGCATGACGGTCTCCGTAGGTGTCGGAGAGGCCATCGTAAGCGGCACGGTGCCCGGCGGCGCACACGCAAGGATGGGCCTGAGCAGAAATGGATGATCTTTTTCTGCCCGGCGCGGGCATGGCCGTGCAAGCCCGGCAAGCGGCCGGAAAAAGCGTCACAATGCGCGTTCGACACCTGATCTGGTGGAGGGAAACGATGAGCGATCCGATTCTCGCGTCGCCGACCGACAACGGCGTGCCGGTCAGCCTGCGCTCCAGCCGCGGGCTCGGCTGGCGCGGCTTCGGTGCGTCGCTGCTGGAGATTCGCGCGGGCACGTACCGGATCCCGGCCGCCGAGCATCACCGCATCGGCGTGCATATCGGCTCGCCCGTGCGTGCGGATTGCGTGTGCGACGGCGAACGCGTGTCGCGCATCCAGGCGCACGGTGACGTCGACGTGATTCCCGCCGGCCTGCCGGGGCAGTGGACCGACAGCGCCGACTGCCGGATTCTCCACATCGCGCTCAGCGACGCGTTCGTGCGGCGCACGTTCGACCAGCTCGAGCTGAAGCCGGCGCAGGCGCAGATCCGCCGCCGGCTGCAGGTGCGCGATCCGCGGCTGCAGCACATCGCGTGGGCGATGGCCGCCGAACTCGAAGCGGAAGACGCGTCGGATCCGCTCTATGCGGAGAGCCTGTGCACGGCGCTCGTCGCGCGGCTGGTCGACAGCCAGCCGGCGTTCCGCGAGCGCCGGCGTATGTTGGCTCCGAAGGCGGCGGCGCGCGTGATCGACTATGTCGAGGCGAACCTCGAGCGCCGCATGACGCTGGCCGAACTCGCGGCGCTCGTGTCGATCAGCGTGCCGCATTTCAAGGTGCTGTTTCGCGAGACGCTCGGGATGCCGGTGCATCAGTACGTGGTGCGGCGCCGGGTCGAGCGCGCGAAGGCGTTGTTGCTCGAAGGGCGACTCAGCATCAGCCAGATTGCGCTTGAGGCGGGTTTCGCGCACCAGAGCCATATGGCGAACTGGATGAATCGCGTGCTGGGGGTGACGCCGACGGAGATCGCGCGGGCGCGCGCGCGGGGTGGGTTGAGGCTCGCTTCCGGCGGTGAGGACCGTTGATCGACCGTCACGCGAGACCGGTTCTCCGTGCAGGACGCCGAGACGAGTCTACTCCCCGTCAGGCGTAGGACTGCTCCAGCTTGGCCAGCAACACCAGGTTAGTCTCCGGTCCAGGACGGTTGTCCAGCGGCCTGTTGGAGAAGTGCCGGGTCCTGCCACGCAGCGGACATCGTCGACCATCTCCAAAGCCGTCATCCGTTCCTGTCCGGGGCATCCGTCCGTGCGCGCCACGTTGGCGGCGAGCGCCGACAATCGCTTCACCTTCATTCCCCAGGAGCGAATCGTGTTCGTGATTTTCGGAGCATCAGGCAACGTCGGCTTGTCGACCGTGACGACCCTGCGCTACGCAGGCCACCCCGTGCGCGCGGTGCTGCGCGACCCACGCCGGCGCGATCGCTTCGCGCAACTCGGCTGCGACGTCGCGATCGCCGACCTGACCGACGCACGCTCGGTCGCCGCGGCGATCGACGGCGCGCAAGCCGTGCAGATGCTGTGTCCGGTGCCCGTTGCCGACAGCGACCCGGCCGCGACGATGGAGCGGACGATCGACATCGTGACCGGCGCGCTCGCCGCGAATCCGCCGCCGGTGCTGCTCGCGCTGTCGGACTACGGCGCGGAACGCGACGGCAACACAGGCATCACGCGGCTCTTTCATCGTCTTGAAGAAAGCCTGAAGGCGGTGCCGGCGCAGCTCACGCTATTGCGCTCGGCCGAGCATCTGCAGAACTGGACGCGCATCCTGCCGGTCGCGCTCGCAACCGGCACGCTGCCGAGTTTTCATCATCCGCTCGACAAGATGTTTCCGACGGTCTGGGCGCCCGATGTGGGTGTTGCGGCGGCGCGGTTGCTGCTCGATCGGACTGAATTCGGTAACGGACCGCGTATTGTCAGCATCGAAGGACCGCAGCGCGTGAGCGTGAGGGACATCGCGGAGATGCTCGGCGTGGCGGCTGATCGCCAGATCGTCGCGCGTGAACTGCCGCGCGATGCATGGACTGCGACGCTGTTACGCGCAGGGCTCAGCGAGCGTCATGCGCAACTGATCGTTGATTTGTACGACGTGCACAACGCGGGGCAGATCGATGTGGAGGACGGCGTGTCGGAGCGTGTGTATGGCGTGACGGCACCGGAGGAGGCGCTCGCTGTGCCGGTGCGCGAGCAGGCGGCGTCGGTGTGATGCGAGCAGCAGCTATCCGGGGTTGATGTTGATGGACCGGGTTGGCAAGTTACGAAACCCGGTCTGGACTTCAGGGCGCACTTTAACCGTGCCCCGAAGTCCTGCGTTTCAACCACATGCGCCCGGGCGGCTCGAAGTACGTACCGAATCGCACGAGTCCGGCCTTCTTCAGATGGCACGTCATTTCAAAACTCACCAGCACGCCAGGATCGTCGTTTTCGAGGATGTCGACGTCGATGGAGCGGATGCGCGGCTCATATTTCAGGAGCGTCGCCTCCATCTGCTGCTTGAGCATGTGGGCTGACGCGGGCAGCGCCTTGTAGATGTTCGTCAGATCCGGCAGACCATAGTCCGGCAGGTGTTTCAGCGCGCCGGCACGCGAGTTCAGGATGCGCTGCACATTTTGCTGGATGCTCATGCACTCGAGTGTCCGGTCGTCGTAAGTATCGAGCGGCTCACCACTGATCTGACCGAGCAGCGTGTCATGGAGAGAGGGGCGCGCCTGCATGATCCTGGCCTCCCGTTACGCGGTAGCGGGTGTCGGTTCCGTCGTGCCCACCGCGACGTTGCTCCGATCGACGAAATCGATCGTTAGGTTCCCCTCGGCCGAACTCGACAGCACGATCTTTTCGGGTGGGGCACCGGTGGCCATGCGCGCAAGCAGTTCGCGCGACACGCTCGGCAGGATTCGCTGATTGAGGAACGCATCGACGTTGCGCGCACCGGACTCGCGCGCGAGACAAAGCTCGGCCATCGCGTCGATCAACGACTCGTCGCACGCCAGCTCGACGTCGTGTTGCCGGCGCAGGCGATCGGCGACCTTCGACAGCTTGAGCCGCACGATCGACGCGAGTGCGGCGGCGTCGAGCGGCCGATAGACGAGCGACTGGAAGCGCGCGAGCAGGGCCGGCTGGAAGTGCGCCGCAAGCTGCGGGTGGATCGACTCGAGCAACGCCGCCTGAGCAATCTCCGGATCGTCGGCGGTCATCTCGTCAATCCGTGCGCTGCCGAGATTGGACGTCATCAGGATCACGCAATTGCGGAAGTCGATCTCGCGCCCTTCGCCGTCGCGCATCATGCCGCGGTCGAACACCTGATAGAACATGTCGAGCACGTCGCGGTGGGCCTTTTCGACTTCATCGAGCAGCACGACACCGTACGGCCGCTGCCGCACGGCTTCGGTCAGGATGCCTCCGCGGCCGTAGCCGACATAACCGGGCGGCGAACCTTTAAGTTGCGACACCGTGTGTGCTTCCTGATATTCCGACATGTTGATCGTCGTGAGCGCGGCCTCGCCGCCGAACAGCAGGTCGGCCAGGGCCAGCGCCGTTTCGGTCTTGCCGACACCCGATGGTCCTGCGAGCAGAAAGACACCGAGTGGCGCATGTTCATTCTTGAGGCCTGCCTTCGCGGTGCGCAGGCTCTCGGCGAGCGCAGCCAGCGCGTCGTCTTGTGCGACCACGCGCCGGGCCAGCTGCTGTTCGAGATTCAGCAGGCTCAGCAGTTCGTCTTCGACGAGATTGCCGACCGGCACACCCGTCCATTCCGCAACGACACGTGCGATGGCTGCCGCATCGACATCGACAGAGATCAACGGCGCCTTGCCTTGCCGGTCGGCCAGTCGGCGTTTGATATCGTCGAGCGGGCCGTGGCTGGCCGCCGAGCGGTCTTCGGCGATTTCGGCGCGATACTGGTGAACGAGGCGGACCAGCTCGAGTTCGGTGACATGGCGCGCCTGCAAGCCCGTCAGGATGTTCCGCGCCTCGGACAGTGCGCTCTCCAGCGCCTCGCGCCGAGGCGCAGCGTCGTCGATACCGGCCTGCGCGTCCGCGTCGAGCGTCGCCTGTTCGAGTTCGAGAGCGGAGACCGCGGCGCGCGCGCGCTGCAGTTCCGCGGGCGGCGATTCGAGTCCCATTCGCACCCGCGCGGCAGCGGTATCGATCAGGTCGACTGCCTTGTCCGGCAGTTGCCGCGCGGGGATATAGCGTCGCGAGAGTTTCACCGCCGCGATGAGCGCGTCATCCCGAATGTGCACGTTGTGATATTCCGCATAGCGACTCTTCAGGCCTCGCAACATCAGGCACGCCGCATCGTCGTCGGGTTCGCCGACCTTGATGATCTGGAAGCGGCGCTCGAGCGCGGCGTCGCGCTCGAAGAATTCCTTGTACTCCGACCAGGTAGTTGCCGCGATCGTACGCAGTTCGCCACGTGCGAGCGCCGGCTTGAGCAGGTTGGCAGCATCGGCGCCGCCGGCGGCGTTGCCCGCTCCGATCAATATGTGCGCCTCGTCGATGAAGAGCAGGATCGGCTCGGGCGAAGACTGGACCTCGTCGATGACGTTCTTCAAGCGTTGCTCGAACTCCCCCTTCACGCCGGCGCCGGCCTGCAGCAGGCCCAAATCGAGTGTCAGGATGCGCACGTCACGAATCACGTTCGGGACGCTTTCCTCGGCGACGCGCAGCGCGAGGCCTTCGACGAGCGCGGTCTTGCCGACGCCCGGTTCGCCGACGAGAATCGGATTGTTCTTGCGCCGACGCGCGAGCACGTCGACCATCTGCTGGATTTCACGATCGCGGCCGAACACCGGATCGATGGTGCCGCGTCGAGCCTTGTCGGTCAGGTCGATCGTGAAGCGGGAAAGGGCGTCGCCGTCGATGGTTTGCCGGGGCGCGAGCGTTGCTGCCACGACGGGCGGGGCCGATGCTGGCGTCTGATCGGCTACGGGAGCGATCGGATGGTCACCCGCTCCGGCTTCGATATCCTCCGGACGCAAGCTTTCGCACGAACGATGGGCAAGGCGCGGCAGGACGCGCTGGATCTGCGTGCTGCTGACGGACAGCAGAGGCCAGGCGTTCTCTGCACGCAATACATGGGGACGATCGACGATCGCCTGCAGCAGATCGCCGGACCTGATGGCCGCGTCGTCGGTGTTGGACGCTGCACGGAGCCATGCGTCTTGCAGCATGGTTGCCAGTTGCGGAGAGAGGGCCGGCTTGCCCCGAAGGTTGCGCGGAAGATGCTCGATCGAGGCGAGCAGCGCATCCCAGACGGTGTCGATGTCGATACCGTAATGCCCCAGAATTGCAGGGATGTCTCCGTCACCGGCTTCGATCAGTTTCAGCAGCCAGTGCTCGACGGTGATCTCGTCCGCGAGACGCGTCTGGCATAAGCTCACGGCCGCTTCGAGCGCCTTCGCGCAGTGCGGATTGAGTCGACGGAGCAGGTGGGTCGTGTCGCGCGGAATCATGTCGAGGTCTGAAGAAGGAAGGGGCGAGGCACAGTCATGGACCGAACTCGGTCTCGAGGACAGGAAGGGCAGCCTGAATCGGCCAGGCTGTCAAAGGAACCGCGCGAGGAGCCGGCGGTTCGACCATCGATCGGGATCAGGACCGCTCGTTCCAGGTGTCCTTGTGGATAATGTTGCCGTCCTTGTACGACCAGGTGATCGTTTCGTAGCGAAGCTCCACGTTTTCGAGGTGGTTGTGCTTCTCGTAGTCCGGGTTCTTGATGTCATGCATGACCGGATTTACGGCGACGATCTTCACGTGTCGAGCTTCGTGTTGAAGTACTCCTTCTCCTTGCCCGCGTCGTCGATCTTGTACCACTTGATCTCGACCGACTTGAGCGTCTGGCCGCTCGTCACGGCCTTGTACAGGTACGGCGTCGACGCATCGGTTTCCTTCGTCAACGTGATCGGCTTGTGGACGCGCGTGCCCGTCAGCTTGCCGGTGTTGCCGTCGGTCGGGATATGCACGCCGTGGTCGAACGCGACGAGTTCGACGCTGCCTTCGCGGTCCTGAACCGTCACCGAACCCTTGATGTCGGCGCCGCCGTCGTCCTTGAGCCACATATAAGCCGGAATTGCCATTGCCTTACTCCTTTTTATTTCACTGTACGCACTACTAAACTAGCCAGGAGCGCGCCCCTGAGCTTGAGAATCCCGAAGCGAGTTGCTTTGGGGGCTAAACCTGGATCGCTACTTTCCCGTGTCCGGTACCAGGGTAATTTCCACGCGACGGTTTCGTGCGCGACCGTCGGGTGTGTCGTTGCTCGAAAGCGGGCGCGTCATGCCGTAGCCTTGAATCGCGAACCGGGTCGCAGAAATGCCGGATGCGTCGACCAGCCAGTCGCGCACGGCTTCCGCGCGCGCGGTTGACAGCTTCAGGTTGCTGTCCGGATTGCCCACGTTGTCGGTGTAGCCCGCGACGAGGATGCGTTTATCGGGATGCGCGTTGATCATGTCGAGTGCGCCAACCATTGCACGGTTCGACCCCGGCTTCAGCAGTGCCTTGCCGCTGTCGAACAGTGACATGCTGTCGAGCGAGACGACGGCAGGCGGGGGGGGAGGCGGCTCGTAAGATGCGATCGCGTTGTTCAGCACCGGCATCAGCTGCGCGCCCCGATACATGCCGAACGACAAGCGCAGCGGAACACCGGTGCGTGCGTAGCGGTCGAGTTGATCCCGATCGGCCACGAGGGCGTGTAGCGCGTCGCGCTTCGCGGCGTCATGCTTTGCCGGAATCGTCGAATAGCGGCCGAGATCGGCGGCGATACGATCCAGCAGCGCTTCGTTGTTCCTGGCTGCGCCCCAGAAGGCAACGGCGGCGGCGCAGGCGAGCAGCGCGAATGCATGGCCCACGGAGGCCTGACGAGGAGACATCCAGTATCGCCGCGGCATCGCTTCGATCAGCGACTGCGGGAGCGGCCAAGGCGTCGGCGAGGCGGCGGAGACCGTACGTGCCACGCACGTCTGCATTTCGACATCGCGTTCCCACAGGTTTCCGGACGCACTTGCCGGACCGCAGTCGATCCAGCCGGCGCCGAACTGCGCCCATGGCGCCGCCGGCAGTCGTCGGTCCGTCAGTGCGCCGAAAACGACGCGCTGCGTCCAGCCGACGATGGAGGCCAGTGAGGCGGCGCGTGTTGCGGCGATGCGATCGCCGGCCGCGCGTTGAACCTCGTTTTCCGCTGCGCGGACCACGGATTCGAAACGTTCGCCACCCGCCAGGCGCGTGGCCGACGACACGCCGTACCACGCCGGCGTCGAGAGGTCGACAGGGCCGGTGGTAAGCCGCTGGTAGACCGCGACGTAGCCGGGTAGTCGCGTACCCAGCATGCGGGCGGCATCGGCGACGGCCTGCCGTACGGCACGCAAGTTCTGCGTCAGCGTGTCGGTTTCCGCGTGCAGCGCAGGCGCGACGGACAGCACGACGCCGTCCGGCGCCCGCCCGTCGCGCCACTGCCTGACCGCAACGGCCAGGCGCGGCAGCTCCTGTGGGCGATCGACGCGCAGCCAGATGCCGCCGTCGCCGAGGTGCACGTGTTGGGCCTCTCCCGCACGGTCGAACAGTGCGGGCAGACCATCGCCGGTCACCAGCACGAGCGGCATGCGCGTGCGCAACTTGACCGGAATGTCAGCCGTCGCCGCGCCCAGCGCGGTCAGCAGATGCGCGCTCTGGCTACGCGCGCGGCCAAGCCTGCACGTACACCACACCATTAGCGCGAGCGCGACAATCCCGGCGATGGCGGAAAGTGTCCAGGCGACGCCGGAACCGAGTGGAAGCACCAGCCAGATCACGGCGAGCACCAGCACAGTTGCGAATGCGACCATGAACCGGGATGGGTAACCGAGCCCTTCGTGGCCGCGATCGGGCGACCGCTTCGATTCTGCAGAGAGAGCAGGCAGGTTGGATTTCACGGGCGAATGGCCTTTGTCGCCACAAGGTGTGCGAGCTGCCCGTCGAGTACGGTCGCCCAGACGCCCCATACGATCGCGGCGGCGACGCACGCGAGTCCAGCGATCGCCCATGGAGACAGCCGGTGGAACCAGTCGGACACGCGCCGTTCGACGCGATCCGCGATGAATGGCCGATCCGGGGCAGGGCGCAGCGCTTCCAGTCTGGCATTCAACGACGCGATCAGCGCAGCCCGTTTGGCTTCGCCGTCACGAGCGTACCGGCCCACGAATCCCATCCCGAGGATGGCCGAGTAGCACTCGAGCAACGCGACGGGCGGCGCTGGTTCGCGCATGCGCGCGTCGATCCGCTCGAATACGCGTTCACCGGCTTCGTGCAGATTGAACTGCTCCACCTGCAGCGGCTCGCGTTCCCATGCAGCCCGGGATTCGCCGGGCAGGTGTCGCAGCGCTGCTTCGTCGAGCAGCCCGCACTGCGCAATCAGTACCTCGTTGCGCACGTCGTCCGGAAAGCCCCGGTGCTGCAGGGCACTCGAGAACTGTTCGACAAGCTGCTTGCACCGGATCCGCAATGCGACCGCGTCCTGAGCCCGTCCGCCCGAGGCGAGCGTCGTCACAAGCAGCGCGGTGTCACGCAGCAGATCGCGCATCCCTTCGCCGGGCGGGCTGCTGGCGCCCTCAGCGTTCGGCATCAGGGCCGTGTCGTTTCGGTTGGAAGTCAGGGCATTCATGAATGCAGCACGGCGTAAAGTTCGAGCGAGGCGTCGGGTACCGACGCGGGCAGGTAGATCTGGCAGGCTCGCGCGGCGAGCATCTTCGCGTGCACGGCACTGGACGCGTCCAGTGCGAAATACTGATTGTCCAGACGCACGGGGATCGCACCCGGTACGCGCTGGACAGCCTTGAGCGGGACGCCCAGCAGAGCCGAATTGATGATGTGTTCGACGTCGTCGGGAGCGCCGATCTTGCAAAGCCGTGGAAACTGTTCGACCAGCTCGAACGCGGGCATCGGCGCGTTGACCGACAGATACCAGTCGGCGGCATCCGCGACGATCCGTTCGTCGAGGAACTGGCCGGTCCAGGTGGTCGGCCCCTTGCGGGTGAGGCCGATCGACACGACCCGCGACGGAATGATGGCGTCGAGCAGATTGCGGATCAGCGATTCCAGTCTCGCGAACACCTCGTCGGCTCGCGCATGGTCGTACGCTGGAATGTCGGTGAGCTGCGCTTCGGTCGAGAACGTCATCAGCGCGCTCGTCAATTGCGCGAGTGTCGTGTACAGATGCTCCGGCGGGCGATTCGGATGCGCGGCGAACAGTCGCAACTGCGGCCAGGCCGCGTGGATGCAATGCAGCAACCAGAAGAGTTGCACATCGGCCACGCCGTATTCCGCGACCTCGGCGATGCGTTCGCTACGACGCGTACCGAGCGCGAGCGTCTTGGCGTGCAGGATGTCTGCCAGACGATTGATCCGCTCGATGTGCAGTGCATGGCCGCCGAGCGTGAGGCACGGCGGCACGAATTGTCGATCGACCTGGAACTGGCCGCCAGATCCGCGCGTCAGTCGCGCGATCGCACAGACCGTGTCGTCGGCGTGCGACTCGAAGTCGAAAACCAGCCGCACTGCACGCCGTTCGACTGCGATTTCCGCGTCGCCGGTTCCGTTCAGGTCCGCGACCTTGACGAATTCACGGTAAGCGCGCCGTGGGCGAGCGAGCGACGCCTCGTCGAAACGGCAGTTGCTGCCATTCGCATCCGGCAACGCGAGCGCGGCGAACACAACGACGCTCTGCATGTCCGCTGGCACGCCTTGCGTCAGATCGCGCGCAGACGGCAGCGTATCGGCGACGGTCGTATCGATCGGCGTGCCGTCCGGAAAACACAGCCTCAGGCGGGCGAGTTTCAGGCGCCCTGTCGACAGCGCTTCTTCGTCGATCTCTACTCCAAGCGTTCCCCACGGCTGCGCCATAGCCGCGCAGGCGTACTGACGTAGCGCAAATTCAGCCCATCTATCCTGTTGCTGAAAATGCTGCTGCGTCAGGATGAGGCCCTCGTGCCATAGCGGCTTCGCGATTCGCATGGTCTCTCGTGTGGTGTGTCTGTTCGTTATTCGGTCCAAGGGCGTAACCTATACATGACATTTTTTGCAATGTACAACCCATTTTGGAAAATCCAACTAGTTTGGTTTACTAATTTGAAATCCGGGAAATGTGAACAAATGAGACGCTTCGTCGGGCGATTATTTTTGGGATATATGGTTTTTGATGAATTTGCGTGTCGCTGGAAAGAGTGACGTGTGAATAGTGGGGAAGGCGACGGTGGCCCGCCTGATAGGGGATTGGGGCGAACGTGAATGAATTGAGGTGGCGTCTTTCGGGGCTGGCATGTCAATTATCTCGAAAATAATCGATGTCTTTCGAATTTGTTAATTGTTTCGGGATGTTTGCGATTTCTTGCATTTGGTGATTGTGGTTTTTGAGCGACGCGCTTTGACTGTCCAAGCGTTTGCCGTGTATAAGTCCCATGCGATTCAGTCATACGAGCGGAGGCCATGCGATGAAATATCGATCGAGACATCCTGCGCATTGAATCCCGTGCGTGATGTATCGACGAGGCCATCGTGTTGAATGCGCCGTGCTCCTGCCCAACGCTTGACCACCACTAAATAAGGATTGCAAATGGATAGCTTCCAGAGGGAAATTCCAAAGAGCCGTGTCTCGATTACGCTGGATTTGCATACGGGCGGGGCCCAGAAGAAGGTCGAGTTGCCGTTGAAGCTGCTCGTCGCGGGCGACTTCAGCGCGGGCCGTGAACAGGCGCCGCTGGCCGAACGCAAGAAGGTCAATATCGACAAGAACAACTTCGATGCAGTCCTGGCCGACTACGCGCCGGATCTCAAGATTGCTGCGGAGAACACCCTGACCGGCGACGGCTCGGAACTGCCCGTCAATCTCTCGTTCCGCTCGATGAAGGATTTCGAGCCCGAGCAGGTTGCTCGCCAGATTCCCGAGCTGCAAGCGATGCTGGCGATGCGCAATCTGTTGCGCGACCTCAAGTCGAATCTGCTCGACAACGTCATGTTCCGCCGTGAGTTCGAGAAGATCCTGAAGGACCAGCGCCTCTCCGACAAGCTGCGTGGCGAACTGGGGCAAATCGCGACGGTCACCCTGCAACAGGAAGGCCGTGCGTGAGCGCGGCCGGCCCAAGACGGCCGTCACCGCCTCCCGCAACCAGGCAGCCATACCAAACGTGACTGAGAGACACATGAACCAGAATGAATCGCGCCAGGGCGCTACGGAAACGATGGTGCTCGAAAACGACAGCGTCTACGCCACGCTGTGCAACAAGATCAACCTGAAGCCGGTCGCCGAGGCGCGGCCGCTGGAAGCATTCCGCGACAACGACGCATTGTCGGAGGCATCGGCCGACGAACGGGTCGCGCGCGGCATGGACGCGCTGCTCAACCTGATCGCGAAGGAAAGCAAGCCGGTCGACCGACTCGACAAGTCGCTGCTCGATTTTTACATCGGGCAGCTTGATCGGCAGATCGGCCGCCAGCTCGACGCGGTCATGCATGCTCCGGATTTCCAGGCGCTCGAAGGTCGCTGGCGCGGCCTGAAGATGCTCGTGTCGCGCACGGACTTCCGCAAGAATGCCCGAATCGAGGTGCTGGATGTGTCGAAGGATGCGCTGCAACGCGACTTCGAGGACTCGCCGGAACTGATCCAGAGCGGCCTGTATCGCCTCACGTACATTGAGGAATACGACACGCCGGGCGGCCAGCCCATCAGCGCAATGATCAGCGATTTCGAATTCGCGAACTCGCCGATGGATGTCGCGCTGCTGCGTAATATTTCGAAGGTTGCGGCCGCAGCGCACATGCCGTTCATCGGCTCGGTGGGTGCAGCGTTCTTCGGCAAGAATTCGATGGAGGAAGTCGCGTCCATCCAGGACATCGGCAACTACTTCGATCGTGCCGAGTACATCAAGTGGAAGAGTTTCCGAGACACCGACGATGCGCGCTATGTTGGCCTGACGATGCCGCGCGTGCTCGGCCGCCTGCCGTACGGCAAGGATACGACGCCGGTGCGTGCGTTCAACTACCAAGAGGCGGTGAAGGGCCCGGACCACGACAAGTATCTGTGGGTCAACGCGTCGTTCGCGTTCGCGGCCAACATGGTGCGCAGCTTCGTCAGCAACGGCTGGTGCGTGCAGATTCGTGGCCCGCAGGCAGGCGGCAAGGTGGAAGACCTGCCGGTTCACCTGTATGACCTCGGTACCGGTGTGCAGCCGAAGATTCCGACCGAAGTGCTGATTCCGGAAACGCGCGAGTTCGAGTTCGCGAATCTCGGCTTCATTCCGCTGTCGTTCTACAAGAACCACGACTTCGCATGCTTCTTCTCGGCCAGCTCGACGCAAAAGCCGGCGTTGTACGAGACGAAGGAGGCGACGGCCAATAGCCGCATCAACGCGCGCTTGCCGTACATCTTCCTGCTGTCGCGCATCGCGCACTACCTGAAGCTGATTCAGCGCGAGAACATCGGCACGACCAAGGACCGGCGTCTGCTCGAACTCGAGCTGAACAACTGGATCAAGGGGCTCGTGACCGAGATGAAGGATCCGGGCGACGAGCTGCAGGCGTCGCACCCGCTGCGCGAGGCGAAGGTGACGGTCGAGGACATCGAGGACAACCCGGGCTTTTTCCGCATCAAGCTCTTCATCATCCCGCACTTCCAGGTCGAGGGCATGGACATCGGCTTGTCGCTCGTGTCGCAGATGCCGAAGGCCAAGGGCTGATCCGACGTTTCATGCATGACCCGCCGGGGCGCCGATGGCTGCTCCGGCGGCACCGTTGTGTTCGTGCACCTGAGAGAAAAACCATGTCGATGATCCTGCCGTCGCAGGCTTATGAATTGAAGCTGGCGCCGCACCCGGCGCCGACGTCCGTGCTGCGGTTTACGGGCCGGGACGCCGTGAGCGAGTTGTACCGCTACGACATCGAATTCACGAGCCCGATGGCGGGTATTCCAATGGATCAAGTGGTCGGCCGCCCCGCGAAATTCATCGTCGCACCGGTCGATCCGAACCTGGACTATCTGCGCAGAATGTTTGGCGAGAACGCCGGGCAATTCAGTACGATGTCGCCGGCATATACGATCCACGGCGTCATCACGCAGTTCGACGAGTTCGGCAGTTCGGCCGATCAGACCCACTATCGGGTGCGGCTCGAGCCGAAGCTCGCCGACCTGAACCGAGGCGCGACGAGCCGGCTGTTCCAGAAGCAGTCCGTCGAGGAGATCGTGACCGACACGCTGCGCCATTACGGCTACCGGGCCGGGGTCGACTTCCTGTTTCAGCTGCGCGGCGAATACAAGCGGCGCGAGTACATCACCCAGTATCACGAAACGACATTTGTCTTTATCCAGCGTATTTGTGCGGAGGAAGGGATCTGGTTCCGCTGGGAGCAGAAGAAGGATCACGCGGTGCTCGTGTTTGGCGACGATCTGGATGCCTACGCACGCAAGCAACGCACCGTGTCGTACCGACGAGACGCCGGGCTCGAGAGTGCCGGCGCGGACGCGATCAAGACGCTCGAGAAGCGGACGCGGCGTGTACCTGAGGCCGTGCGGCTGCACGACTACAACCATCGGCAGGCCGGTGTGTCGCTGCTGGTCGAGGAAAATGCCGCGCGCGACGACACGACGACGAGCGGTATTCACTATCGTTGGGGCGAGCATTACGAGACGCCGGAAGAGGGTAAGGACGTGGCCCGCCGGCGTCACGAGGCGCATCTCGCAGCGCAGATCACGTTCAAGGGCACGGGCAATCCGTTCTGGCTCGAAGCGGGTGAAGTCATGCGGATCGAGCCGAACCGGGCCGACGCGAAGCATGGGATCTTCATCACGGCGGTGGAGTCGCAGGGCGGGCGCGATCAGTCGTATTGGATGACCTTTGAGGGGATTCCGTCTGATCGTGTGTGGCGCACGCCGATCGATACCATCGAGCGACCGGCCATCGACGGCATTTTGCCCGCACGCATTACATCCCCCGGTGATTATAAGTATGCCTATCTGACTGAACAGGGCTGGTATGTAATCAAGCTGCCGTTCGATCTCGATGAGTGGAGCCCGGGTGGGACAAGCCGGCCTGTGCGGTTCGCGAAGCCGTATAGCGGTGACAACTACGGGCATCACTTTCCGCTGATCGATGGGGCGGAGGTGGCCGTTGTTTTCACGCAAGGTCATCCGGATCGGCCTGTGATCATCGGGGCGATGCATGACAGCGTGCATCCGGATCTCGTCACCAGTCAGAACCACACCCGGAATCTGATCCGCACCGCCGCGCGGAACGAACTGCGGATGGAGGATAAAGAAGGTGTCGAGCACGTTCATCTGACGACGCCGTTTCAGACCAGTGAGCTCAATCTGGGGCATATGGTTGACGGTGAACGCGAGGAACGTGGGCGTGGTGCGGAGCTCCGAACGGACGGCCACGTCGCCATTCGCGGTGCAAAAGGCGTTCTAGTCACGGCAGAGGCCCAACCGGCAGGCAATGGTCAACAGCTCGCGATGGAGCGTGCGCAGGGATTACTCGATCTGGCGCTTCAGCAAATGCGCGGGCTCGGAGAGGCCGCGCAAACCGCGCAGGCCGTGGCGGCCGACTATGACCGCCAGCGCTTGTTGCTTGACGAGACGTTGAAAGAACTCAAGAAGGCAGGGGTTCTCGTGAGCGCCCCGGACGGCATGGGCCTCGCTTCAGGAACGGATCTTCAGATCACCGCGAACGACAATTTGATTGCCACTACCGGCGGGAATGCCGATTTCGGCGTCATGAAGCGGTTTACCGTGTCAGCAGGCGAACTCGTATCGATCTTCGCGCAGAAACTTGGCTTGAAGCTCTTTGCCGCCCGGGGAAAAGTTGAGATCCAGGCACAAAGTGACGACATGCACCTGATGTCCGACAAGGACATGCGAATCACGAGCGCGAACGGGCGGGTCACGATCGAGGCGAAAAGCGAACTTATTCTCAGGTGCGGCGGTTCATACATCCGAATTGCATCGACCGGCATCGAAGACGGGACTCAAGGAAATCGGACCATCAAATCGGCGGCATTCAGTCGCCAGGGACCTAGCTCGCTTGCCGAGTCGATGAACACATGGCGGCACGCAAATTTTGATGAGGAGTTTGTCATCAAGTGGCCCTATAGCGGAAGGCCGGTGAACAACCGTAAATATTCAATTATTCGGGAGGACGGGAGCGTAATCCGTGGCGTTACCGACGCAGACGGCAAGACCGGACTACAAAGGACGCTCTTCGCCGAAGGGATGCGGTTACGCATTGATCCGGAGTGATCGTTGTCCTTGCGCTTTCCTCAACTCACCAGTTGCTACCAGACATGACGGAGCCATTCAAATGCCTGTTGAACGTATCCTCGCCGCCAAGCGAGCCGACGATGGCTCGTTGCACTACGCATCGGTATCCTCACCATCCGATGACAGTCACGCCGTTTGCCATATGGATCCCGATAGGGTGATTCCGGTGATTTTTGTGCCGGGGGTCATGGGCAGCAATTTGATGAATAACAACAATCAAGCGGTATGGGTCGTCAACAGTGGTCCCAGTATGCTGCCTTGGGCATGGAAAGACGCTGCATATCGCAAACAGACACTGGATCCCGCGAATACCAAGGTCTTCGACGGCGGCGATCTCCCCAAAGGCACGTTGCTTACGGATGCAGAAAAGAAGGCACGAGGTTGGGGTACGGTATCCAAGAAAAGCTACGGGGACTGGCTGGTTTGGCTCCAGGATGCCTTGGACGATGCACACACGGGAACCAACTATGGTCAAAACGGTTTGCGTAACAGTCTGATCAAGCAGTTGGTGGCACCGGGTCTTGACACACTGAGCGAAAAAGAAGTTGAGTTGTCGTATCAATACAAAATGCCAGTACATGCGGTGGGATATAACTGGTTGAAATCGAATAAGGATTCGGGAGAGCATCTTTCGCGTGAAATTAATCGAATTATAAATGAATATAAAGAGCGATTTCGATGCGAAAAGGTTATCGTGGTAACCCACTCAATGGGCGGATTGGTTGCGCGCTACAGCTCGGAGATAGAAGGGTTTCGTGACCGAATATTGGGAATTGTGCATAGCGTAATGCCCACTTTAGGCTCGGCCACGGCATACAAACGGGTCAAGGCAGGTTGGGAGTCTGGCGACACATTTAAAGATGGAATCGGACGAAAGGTATTGGGTGCTACTGCGGCGGAAATTACGGCGGTATTTGCACAGTCACCTGGGCCGTTGCAACTTCTTCCGACCAAAAATTACGGTAATGGATGGTTGAAGATCCGAGACGGCGATAGGTTTTATTCGCTGCCGCGGAAAGGTGATCCATATAGTGAAATTTATACGCAGCGTGGGAAATGGTGGGGGTTGATTGATGATAAGCTCATCAATCCGCTAGACAAAAATAAAATTAATTTGGATGGCGACTGGATTGCATATGCTAATCTGGTTGATAAGCAAGTTCGAGTATTTCACGACGCCATTAGCGATCGCTATCACGAGTATACCTATGTGTTTTACGGTGACGACGAGAAACACAAGACTTGGGGTGACGTTGTGTGGCGGCATACGCCATCAAAACGAAATCTGCTCTCGCCAAGTCCGCCGCCCATTTCGGAACCGTTTAAGCTTGAAGGAAAATGGGATTCATTCGATGGTATCCAGCGTGTAATTGACCCATCTAAGAAGTCTTTTCCTCCACAAGAAGAATTTGTTTTGCAGTCAGCAGATGAAAATGGCGATGGTACGGTTCCTATCCGGTCGGCTCGTGCGCCTGCGCCTTATGCAAAAGCTTGCGTTGCCTTTGAGGGGGTTGAACATGAAGGCGCATATAACCCGTTACCGTGTCGACTGTTCGCTCTCCGTGCAATTACACGTTTGGTAAGCAACGTCAAGGGCACGTCCATGGAATACACGTCATGCTGAAGGTCGGTTGGTTGGTCTGCGCGATATTGTTGACGAGTTGCAGTGCTAAGGACATAAAGTTAACAGAACAGGAGAAGAGGACGGTAGCAGAAATGACGACGAATATGAAGCCGCGCTGTGTCGGGCGCTACTTGATCGACCTACCGATCAATGCGCAGCCGATTGGAAAGGCAAAGTTTGATGGTGTGAATATCGAAACGAAATTTCAGAGCGTTGATGATTTTAAGCGTGAAATGGATGCGCGCCAGGTGGAACTGAAGAGCGCGAGAAACCCGCGAAATTATCAGTTTTTCTTCGGTGGCGATAAGGTGCGCGGAATCGAAAATACGCGGTATTTCATTTTTAATTCGGATTTGAGTGACGCAAATCGTAATATCGAAGTCCACAAATGGGATCGTGGTTATCAAATTAGTCTGAAGATAGATGGTACAGATTGGAGCAAGTCTGTGGACAGAGATAAGCCCTGGGTCAAGGAAAAGGAAATTCAAAATGATGTGCCGCGTCAATCGGCACTGGCCTTTGATCTGATTGAAAAGTTGCAAGGTCGTCCCGAAGACGAGATTCCGACGGAGCCTGGGACGTGCTTCGTCGGCGGATTCATGCCGGGCAAGGCGATTTCGGAAAAGGAGGAGGTTTCGACTAGCTATGTACTCGCGGACAAGGCCGATGTGTCTTTCAATTGGGACAGTTTCGCCGGTTTACAGGCGACTAGCACATTGCTGCCTCGCATACGTAGTACGGACGTCCAAGACGCGTTGAAGACGGCCCAGGGACGTGTGATTCGATCCGGGAGTATCGAACTGCCCAGCGGCATGAAAGTGGACGAGGCATTGATATCGTCACTCACACTGGTGAATGTGCAGGGAAGTCATGGCTCGCTGGAAACGAATTACCAGGGTAGCCCTGAAGCACCTTACATCGTTTTCGACATGCTAACCGCGAGTCCGAATTTTCTGGCAGAGGCCGATACAGTCAAACGATCTTCACTCACGGAGGGGGAGGCCCTAGCCTTGTGGGATGCGGTGTCTCGTACCCTTCGGCCTCGACCCAACGCCTTTTGAGAATTGATCGATGCCTATTGACTTCGACAAACTGCCACCAGAGAAACCAGTACCGGACCGCCCTCCGTCGCGCCGCGTCTGGACGATTGTGTTTTTCGTCATCGTGCTTGCGGGCATATTCGCGGTGCTGCTTCTCTGGCCCAAAGGCGAATCGACGCAATCCCTCTGGTTCCGGATATGCATCACGGTGTATCCGGTTGGAATTGCGACCTTCGTCGTGTTACGGCGCTATAGCGTTTTCGAGGGCCGACGTTTGGACGCGATCGCATGGAACGAAGCTCGAGAGAAATACCTGAATCGCGTGTTCGAGGAGGCCAGCCATCCGCTTGCGCTGGTTGCCGCGGCATACCGATTCACGAGCGACGCGAAAGAAGACGCGTTCGAAAAACTGCTGGATGGTTCAATCAAACTCGAACCGCGAATCGCGCTGAAACACGATGCGCCGCCTGTGAATGCGCGCTGGTTTGATCAGCCCGAAACAGACGAGGATGGCAATCGGTTCAATAGTGACGATGAGCGGCAACGCCACGTGCGCGAGTGGGTGTTCGGCGCGTTGATCAGTGATGTTGCCGGTGCCATCCGTGCGTTGCCGTCGGAGTTGAACCTGGCGATTCAGTTGGTGTTACCCGGCGTTGCGAATCTGGACGAGGCGTTAGCGTCGTGGGACAAGCAATGGGCGAAATCCGATCTCCAGCCATTGAAAGCCGAGGTTGCGCACGATCCGCCCGATTTGATGGCCTTCGACGCGTGGCTGGATCGAATCAACCAGACGCGTGATCAGGAAGCGCGCCTGCTCGTCTTCGTGCGGTTGAATCCGGTTCTTCAGGCGCTTCCGCCGGACGGGAGCGCGGAAGCCGGTGTCGCGCTACTCGTGGTGCCGGAACCAATGCAGCGTCGATTCAAGATCGACTCGATTGCAAGGCTGCATCGGCCAAATGACACCGACAACTGTCCGTCGGATGTTGCCCTTGCACGCGCATTGCGCTGGGGGCGCATGGAACCCTCTGCTTTGAGTCGTATTTGGCAGTGCGCCCTTGACCCAGCCGCGACAAACGCAGTGACAGCCGCAGCGGTCAAGGCGGGTATCGCCGCGAAGGTGGCAAACATCGACTACATGGTGGGGCACGCAGGTGAAGTCGCGCCCTGGCTTGGCGCAGCTTGCGCAGCCAAGGCGGTTGCTCGGGATGGCACGCCCCAGCTTCTGGCAACGACCGGGAAGACGGGGGTTTGCTTCTCTGTTTTGCGGAATGGCGATCCGCAATGACCGAGGCCCGAGCGGGTCCCTGTCTCTACATCCTCACATAGCCGCGCAGTGCACAACTTATCTCTGAATTGGGGAGGGCAGATCATGGTCAGGCGGTACGACATTCTGAAAGGCGACAAGACAACATCGAATGGCATTGTCTTGGGCGGCGATTCGAACGACAGAATCGGGAATCGCGAACAGGCTTACGAGCGTGATGATGTCTGGTGTCCCGCATGTGATACGACGGGGCACATCGTATGCGACGGCCCTCGCTTCTCGATGAAGGGCCCTGACGGCAGAGAAGGCGCCCTGAGCGATGATCTGTGCGTATGCAAGTGCGATCCACTGCCGCGCTTGCTTCCATCGCAATACGCCTCCTATGTCGATGTCTGAGCGTAAGCGTCCTAACCGATCGAACATTGGCCAGGACCACTGCCAACGAAATGCGGAGCGGCATTCATCTGGTCAATCTCGATTCAATTTCTATTCAATATGCGCAAGTTCCGGATCGACACTCTAAGCATCGTCATAGCGGTTATCCTGCCTGGATTGCTGATCTGGTTCGCAGGCGATACCTGGGTGGGCCTGCAATCGGTCGAAAGGCGTGCGGGATGGATCGTCGTGCTTTGCATCGTATTCGTCGTGCTGTTCCTATGGAATAGCTTCGATTCGTCATCTCGCCCGGCGGTAGCAGCACGACGTCTTCTGCATTGGGTCAAGAAACAGACAAGCTCGTCATCCGAGCGGCGCGATACGGGAACCCCTGATGGCGGCACACGCGTTGCGGCTTTACGTAGCCGTCTTCGCGACCGCCACGGATGGCGCTGGCGCTATCGCGAACGATGGGTGCTCGTTGCCGGCGACGTACCGTTGGTGAAACGCCTGGCACCGGGTCTCGTCGACGCGGGATACCTGATCATCGGCGATACAGTCCTGCTGTACGCCAAGCAAACCCGCGACACGCTCGACACCGAATGGCTCGATCAGATCCGCCGCCTACGCCGCCGTCGCCCGGTCGATGCAATCGTCGCAGTCACACGCAACCGCAATTCTGTCGATGCCCCGTTCGACACCGACAATCTTTCCCAGCGACTCGCACGCCACGCGCGCGCGCTGCGCTGGTCCGCGCCGGTCTATCTGCTCAATGCGACGGATTTCGGCAGCGAGGCGTCGAGTCCCGACGAGGCGATCGGCTTCACGTGGTCCAACGCGCGCGTCAGCGCCGAGGCGATCGACGCGTCGCTGCAAGCCCTCACCGACAACCTGGCGGATGCCGGTGTCGTGCGCCTGACGAAGGACGCAAACGACCGCTACCCCGCCGAACTGTCGCAGCATATTTCGAACATCGGAAGTGCACTGTCTGGCCTGGTGCTGCAAACCTCGCAGTCACGTATCCGGCGGCACGCAGTCCACGGCCTTCTGTTCGCACCGCTATTCAAGGAACGGGAACTGACGTCGCCGCAGGCACCCGCCGGCGCGAGCGACGACGAACCGCCGGTCGGCCCGCGACACCGCACGATATGGCAAACCGTCGCCGAACACAGTCGCAAGATCCACGGCCGCCGAGTGGGCTTCTCGTTGTCGACCGCGGCCGCGTGGTTCACAACCGGCCTGATCGGCTGCTGGATCGCCGGCACGATGCTTTCCGGTTTCGTCAACCGTGCAACGATCCGGAGCACCGCGGACACGATCGCGACTCTCTCCACCGTGCAGGACAGCACGCAGGCCTTGCAGGCCCTGAACACTCTGGATCGCCAGATCGACACGCTCGAAGTCCATCAGCGCGAAGGCGCGCCCTGGGCATCGCGATTCGGCCTGAATCGCGACGGCGCACTGCTCGACGCCTTGTGGCCGAGCTATGCCCTCGCGGCGAACCGCATCCTCGTCGCCCCCATTCGCCAGAAGCTCGAAGCGCGTCTGCAGCAGCTTGCATCCCTGTCCGACGCTCAGATTGCCGACGGCGGCAACGCACAGATCCAGGCCGCCTACGACACGCTCAAGGCCTACCTGATGCTCGCGAAGCCGGAGCGTGCCGTGGCTGCGTTTTTGACGCCGCAGCTTGCCGCGACGGCCGTACCCGCGCGTCCGTCCAATTCGTCCTTGTCGCCGGGCGCCTGGGAAGACCTGCGTCTGCACGCCATCGCGTTCTTCGCAAACCATCTCGGCCAGGCCCCCGCTTCAAATGCTGCCGCGTTCGCGATCACACCGGATGGCAACCTGATTGCGTCAGCCCGCCAAACGGTGATTGGTGTGCGGGGCATCCAGAACTCCAGGGATGCGCTCTACCAGCAGATCATCGATGAGGCGACCCCGAAGTATCCGCCGGTCTCTCTCGCGACGCTGCTCGGCGACACGACGAGTCGAGGCCTGTTCAATACGACCGCGACCGTTCCCGGCGTTTTCACGCGTGCGGCCTGGGAGGAGCGGATCTCGAAGGCGATCGAGGACGTCAGCGCACAGCGTGACGTGTCGGGCGACTGGGTGCTGCGCCCGGAAGGTAGTCCCCGTGGAGAATCCGACACCAACGCCGGCAACCCGCCCCCGTCGACATTGAAAGCCGAATTGCGTCAGCGCTACTTCGATGACTACGCGCGTACGTGGGCACTGTTCCTGAACAGCGTGCGCTGGCAATCCGCGCCAACGCTGTCAGCTACGGCCGACCAGCTGACGCTGCTGGGCGACTCGCAACGCTCGCCGCTCGTTGCGCTGATGAACGCGATCGTCTACCAGGCAGGCGCGGGTGCGAATGCGCAGTCGCTCTCCGCGAGTCTGATCAACAAGGCGCAACAACTGGTCGGCGCCGACGAGAAGGATCCGTCGAAGCAGGCTCAGCCGCAGCTTGCGCCGCTTGCGTCAGCCTTTGGCCCGATCCTGCGCCTGACCGGTAGCGACCTGGTGTCCGGCGCGCCGGCCAACGGCAAGGCCGCCGCTCAACTGGCCGCGACCGGCGACCTCAGTCTCGCACGCTATCTCGAGCGGGTCACGGCGATGCGTCTGAAGGCATCGCAGATCGTCTCCGGTGCCGATCCGGACGCGATCGCGCGGCTGGCCGCTCAGTCGGTTCTGCAGGGCAAGACGTCCGATATCTCGGATAGCCGCGACTACGCGAGCCGTGTGGCCGCGAGCCTGGGCGAACGGTGGGCAGGCTTCGGCGCGCTGTTTCGGGCACCGTTCGATCAGGCGTGGCAGGTCGTCGTGCAGCCTGCCGCGTCGAGCCTGAACGAAATCTGGCGGACGGCGATCCTGGCCGACTGGAACAAGTCGTTCGGCGGCCGATATCCGTTCTCGGACGCCGACAACGACGCGTCGCTGCCCGAGATGGCGCGCTTCATGCGGCCCGACAATGGCGTGATCGCCCAGTTCGTTGCAACGCAGCTCGCCGGCGTGATTGAGCGGCAGGGCGACCGGTGGGTCGTCGCGCAAGGGGCCGACCAAGGCGCGCTTACGATCGATCCGGTTTTCCTGAGCGGCCTGAACAAGCTCACACGGATCTCGACCGTGCTGTTCCCGTCCGGAGATGCGCGTGTGCGATACGAAATGCAGGCAGTACCGACGCCGGGCGTCACTGACATGAAATTTGTGCTCTCCGGGCGCGAACTGCGCTATTTCAACCAAAAGCAGGAATGGGTGCCGTTCGAGTGGCCGGGCCAGGCGCTCGAGAACCTGTCGCATATCGAATGGCAGACGGAGAAGGGCGGGTTGCGCACGGCGCTCGACGCGCAGGGGCGCTTCGGCCTGATCCGGTTGCTGGAGCGTGCGAAGGTCGCGCAGCAGGACAACGCACGTTACTTGCTGACCTGGATGCCGGACACGAGCCAGGGCATTCCGCTGAAGGTGCAATTGCGCAGCGAGGCGGGGGCCGGGCCGCTCGACGTACTCCAGTTGCGCAACTTTGCGCTACCGGCGCGGATTTTCGTGACCGGGGCGGCGAGTACCGGGTCGAAGGTGTCGACGGCCAGTCCGCCGCCGTTGCCTGCTGCGGCAATCGCAGCGGCAAAGCATGCAGCGGTGCCGCTGCCGCCGGGGCTTCCGGGTGCGATGTCGTTGCAGGATGAGCCGCTGCCGGCGACGCCGGACCCGGCGCCTCGTCGAACCGCCGCGGTGGACTCGCCTCCGGCGGACGCGCAGCCGGCTACGTCCGGCATGAAGTCGCCCAGGGCCAATCCGGGGATGACAGTGTCGTCGCTGGCGACGACTTCGATGTCCGCCGACGCGTCCTCCCAACCGTTCGGACACGCCCTCCGGTTGCTGGGCGACGCATTTGCGTTTTGAGACCTGCGATGACACTTGCCAATTTCGTAAAGACACTCGTCGGCGGTCCACGCATCGATTCGCTGCAGGAAGCGCGCCGGAATACCTGGGCGGCATGGCTTGCCCCGATACCGGGGGAGCACGCGCATGGCCGCGATCCCGGCTACGAGGATGCATTCTTCGAACTGAAGGACGAAGCGACAAAGCTGTCCGGAATCGACGACGGACTGATCACCCGCGCATGCGAACAGCTTCTCAAGGAAACCGGCAAGGATCTGCGTCTGGTCGGTTACTACGCATTTGCGCGGCTGCGTCAGGAGGGTCCCGCCGGGTTCGCCGACGGCCTTGAACTGGCCGCTTCACTGGTCGACCGGTTCGGCGAGACCCTGCTGCCTGCCCGGGCCGAGGCAAAGCGGGCGGCGCTGGAAATGCTGTCGACCGCGCGAATGATCGAGACGCTGGACAGCCGCGGAGACTTCGCACCCTTGGATCTCGAGCGCGCGATGGCGGCGCTCGACGTGCTCGTCACCCGCACGGCTGCGTGGCCCGACGCCGCCCGTCCGAACCTGCATCCGCTTGCTTCCCGCTTCGGGAACAAGGATGAGCCGGTGCGCAACGTGAGCCCGGACATGGCGATGCTGCAGACGTCAGCTTCGACAAGTGCCTCGATCGGATCGATTGCATCGGCGCGCGACCTGCTCGATCAGGTCCGCGCGATGTCGACATGGCTTCGCGATCAGGAAAACGGCTATTTGCCGTCAGTGCGTATCGCACGCAGCGTTCGTTGGGACACCTTGCACGATGTGCCGCCGTCGGATGCCGCGTTGCACACGCGGCTGACACCGCCGCGCGCCGAGTTGCGCCAGCAGATGAAGCGGCTCGTGCTGCAGAAGCAGTGGCACGAACTGCTCGAGCGCGTCGAAGGTGCATTCATGGAAGGCGTGAATCATCTTTGGTTCGACCTGCAGTACTTCCAGCACGTCGCGCTCGATCACGTCGGAGCGCCCTACCACACGTGGGGCGAATTGCTGCGCGCGGACTTTGCGTGGTTTCTCGAGCGATTGCCGGGCATCGAGCGCCTCTCGTTCAGTGACGGCACGCCATTCTCCGACGACACGACGCTCGAGTGGATCGCCCGGCACGCCGTCGTGCGCGACCTCGAAGCGGGCGAGACCGTGGCGCCGCTGCCCGTGTCCGCGGATAGCGACGGCGATGCCGGCGACTGGCCGGAAATCGAGGCTCAGGCTCGCGAGCTGGTTGCGCGCGACGGCGTCGAGGCGGCGTTCGCATGGCTCGATGCGCTGCCCGGCATGAAGACCGAGCGTCACCGTTTCCTGCAGCGGCTCGTGATGGCGCGCCTGGCCGATCATGCCGGTCGACCCGATACGGCCCTCGCGCTGCTGGCCGAACTCGACACGTCGTCGCGCTCGCTGCCGGTGATGCGCTGGGAGCCCGCGCTGGCGTTCGAGGTCAAGCAGCAACTCGTGCGAGCGTTGAAGGCGACGAGCAACCGCAAGGATGCCGACAAACCGATGCTCGCGCGCCGCATCGGCGAACTGCAGGCGGAACTTACCGTGCTCGACCCGGCTCGAGCGCTGACTCTTTCGTAACGAGAATCCATGGCAAACGACGATCCCATCCTGCGCTACTACGAAGCGGAAATGCGCTATTTGCGCGAGTCCGGCAAGGAATTCGCGAAGGCGCATCCCGATCGCGCACGGCTGCTCAATCTCGACCGTGTCGGCGATCGCGATCCGTACGTCGAGCGACTGTTCGAGGGTTTCGCATTCCTGACCGGGCGCCTTCGGCAGAAGCTCGACGACGAGTTGCCGGAGCTGACGGAAGGGCTGGTCAGCCTGCTATGGCCACACTACTTGCGAATGATTCCCTCGTTGTCGGTCGTGGAACTCATCTCGCTGTCGGAAAAACTTCAGAAGACCGAAATCGTGCCGGCGGGCGTATCGATACGCTCCGCGCCGATCGTCGTACCGCCGCCCGCGGGCGCGGAAGGTTTGTCGCCGAAAACCGTGCAGTGCGTTTACCGGACCACGCAAGCGGTCGCGCTGCAACCGGTCACGGTGACGCATGCCGGGCCGGCCGTGCGTCACGATGGCCGCTCGGTGATCCGGCTCGGTTTCTCGCTTGGCGGGTCGGCGCGCCGGATGGAAACGGATCTGTCCCGGTTGCGCCTGCACCTGAACGCGGATTTGCCGACGGCGTTTGCGATGCACCTTGCCCTCACGCGCCAGGTCGACACGATCCACTTGCGCATTCCCGAGATCCGCGACGGCGAGGCGATGCCGCTCGCCGGTGTCACGATCGAGCCGGCCGGCTTCTCGACCGAGGAACGACTGTGGCCGAAGGCCGATGCGGCCTTCTCCGGCTATCAGTTGCTGCTCGAGTACTTCACGTTCCGCGAGAAATTCCTGTTTGTCGATCTTTGCGGACTGGACGTCACGAAGCTGCCCGAACGTACCACCCGGTTCGAGCTGGAGATTGTGCTGACGCAGACCTATCCGTCGGACCAGCGCTTCAGCGCGGAAAACGTGCGGCTATTCTGCACGCCCGTGATCAACCTGTTCGAACTGGACGCCGAGCCGATCGAGATCGATCACCACGAAACCGAATATCGTGTGGTGCCGGCTGGCCATCAAGGCGAGCATGTCGAAACGTATTCCGTCGACGCGATCGAGGCTTTCGACCACGAAACGGCCGAGCGATATGAATACGTGCCGTTTGCGACGTTCCGTCACCGCGGCGGCATGCTGCGCCACGAGGCGCCGGAGCGGTATTTCCATTCGCGCGTGCGCTCGGGTGCGGCCGGGTTGCACGAAACGTGGGTGGTGCTTGGTGGCCATGCATGGGAAACCATGGATGCACTGCCCGAGGAAAGCCTGTCGTTGCGCGTGACCGGCACGAACGGAATGCTGCCACGCAAGGGGCTACGGGAAGCCAGTCTCGACGAAATCGCGACCAGTTCGCAGAACATTGCCGGGGTGCGCAATCTCGTCTCGCCGACGCTGCCGCTGTATCCACCGACGGAAGACCGGTTCCAGTGGCGCGTACTGTCGCATCTGGCGCCGAATTTCCTGTCGATGATGGACGCGGAAGTGCTGCGCGGGGCGCTTGCGCTCTACGACTGGACGAATGACGAGCTGAACCGTCGACGGCTCGCCGGCATCCTGTGGGTGTCACAGGCACTGATCGAGGAGGTGTCGGGTGGTTCGGTCGAGCGGGGCGTGCTGATCGAGGTCACGATCGACAGCCATGCGTTCGCCGGGGACGGTGACGTGATGCTGTTCGGCGAGCTTCTGCATCGGTTCTTCGCGCTCTACGCGGACATCAACCTGTTCACGAAGCTCGCGATCGTCAGCATGCCGTCGCAGGCCCGGATCGAATGGCCACGCAGCAAGGCCGAGCGGGCGCCGCTATGAAGGCGCACGACTTCCCGAATCTCGATCCGCTGGTCGCCTCGCTTCTGGCGCGCGCACCGCGGATGAACTTCATGCAGCTTTGCCGGTTGCTCGAGGTGCGTTTTCCCGACCAGCCCGGCTTCGGCACACGGGATGCGCTCGATCATGAACCGGTGCGCTTCCGGCCGCGGCCGCGAATGGGCTTTCCGGCGAGTGAAATCGCGTCGGTCGAGTTTGACGATGGGTCGGACGCATTCGGGCCTGGATCGCCTCCGACCGTGCGCACGACTTTCATGGGGCTGTACGGCGTCGATGCGGCGATGCCTGCGCACATGATCGACGAAATCGTGCTGCGCGAGGAAGGGCACGAAGCCGTCGAGGCGTTCCTCGACCAGTTCAATCACCGGTATGTCACGTTGCTGTATCGCGCCTGGCGGAAGTATCGCTATCCCGAGCACTTCCGGCCTGGCGGCATCGACGCGCATTCGCGCAACCTGCTGTGTCTGGCCGGGTTCGGCTGGGGCGACAAGCCGAAGCGCGCCGGCCTGCCCGATTCGCGGATGCTGGCGCTGCTGGGACTGCTGATTCAGCGCACGCGCACGCCGGAAGGGCTCGCAGGTGTCGTTGCGCTGGCCATCCCGGGAGTTGAGGTCCGGGTCGACGAGTTCTGGCCGGTCGTGACGTCGACGGGGCGGCCGCGGCCGCTCACCGCGGCCGGGACTGCTGTCGGGAAAGCGGGAACCAGTCAACGTGGCGGGTTGGGCGGCGGTTACGTATTGGGAAAGCGGATGGCGTATCGAAGCCGGGCGGTACGGGTGACGTTGCGTCCCGCGGATGCTCGGCAGGCGCAGGACCTCTTGCCCGGTGCAGGGCTGCATCGCGATTTGATGGCCTTCGTGCAGCTATATGTCGGTGTCAAGGCGGACGTACACCTGCGTATGGAAGTGTCGTCGCGATACACGCCGGAGCCGGCGATCGGTCATGGAAACGCCGGGCCCGCGCCACGGCTCGGCTGGACCACCGTGCTGCCCGCTGACGAGGAACGTATCGTCAATATTGCGCTGGGCGTGTACGAGGCTTTTCCCGCGCCCGCGCCGAATCCCCACCTTACCGCATCGCATGCTTGACCAGGAATGACCCATGACCTTCAGATTTGTCGGTTCAGCCGTTGCATTCGTTTTGATGCTATCGGCTTGCGCTCTGCGTCGGGCCGACGACGCTTGACGCCAATACGCTCGTGACCGACACCATGTATTGCCGAGGAGTATCAATGTCCATTCGTTTCGCCATTTCAACCGTCTTGTCGGTCTTGCTGCTGTCTGCATGCGGCGCCTGGCAGTCCGTCTCGGACGCCTCGACGAGCGCGTATCGCTCGGTGTTCTTCAAGCAGGTCAAGGTGCTCAACGTCGATCTGTCTGCCCGGGAGGCGTTGAACCCCGACGACGCCGGCCGCGCGACATCGGTTGCGGTGCGCGTGTATCAGTTGAAAGATCGAAAAATGTTCGACGGCGCGTCCTACGAGGACCTGCTGAAGAATGACCGGACGGTGCTTGCGCAGGACCTGCAGACGAACCTTGCCGCCGTGTTGAACCCGGGAGCGTCGGCGAGCCTTTCACAGCCGATGCAGGCCGATACGAAATACGTCGCGATCGTGGCGTTCTACCGCAATCCGGGCAACGGTGACGGGTGGAAGTATGTGATCGAAAAGAAGAAGCTCGACGCGGACAAGCCGTTGAAACTCGAGCTTGTCGATCAGCTTTTGCTGGTCAGCGGCGCTCGTCGCGACACATCGAGGTAGTGGCTGACTGGCCGGTCGTCGTGACGATCCTCGAAATGCAAAGGACATTATCTGACCTGATCCGCGCACTGGGTGAACCGAATCGAGAGATCCGACGATCCCGTGCCCGAGCCGGCATTGCATCGAGTGTTTGAGTGCGGCGGCACTGTGCGCCTGCTCAATCCCCCCGACGCCGCCGCACCCCGCTCAGCACCGCATACGCGACCGATCCGATCACGATCCCCCAGAACGCGGAGCCGAGCCCGAGCCAGGTCATCCCCGATGCGGTCGCGAGGAACGTGATCACCGATGCTTCGCGATGGTCCTCGTCCTCGAAGATCCCGTGCACGTTCGCACCGATCGCGCCGATCAGCGCGAGCCCCGCGAGGATCGCGACGAAGGCCTTCGGCAGCGAGAAGAACAGCGTGACGATGGTTCCCGCAAAGAGCCCGCCGATCAGGTAGATCACGCCGTTCGCGATGCCCGCGATGTAGCGTCGGTCGGAATCCTCGTGCGAGTCCTTGCCGGTGCAAAGCGCCGCGGTGATTGCCGCGACGACGATCGTGATCCCGCCGAAGCACGCGACGACGAGCGACATCACGCTGGTCGCGGTGATGATCGGCCGGGCGGGCGTGTGATAGCCCGACACGCGCAGGATCGTCATCCCCGGCAGGAACTGGCCGGTGAGACTGACGACGACGAGCGGCAGCGCGAGGCTGAGCGTGGTGCCGAGCGTCCATTCCGGCGCGATGAAGATCGGCCGCGCGACGCTTGGCGACACGTTGCCGAGATGCGTCATGCCGAGCAGCGTCGCGAGCGCGGCACCCGTCAGCAGCACGAGCACGATGCTGTAGCGCGGCAGCAGGCGCTTGAAGATCACGTACGCCGCGATCATCCCGAACCCGAGCACCGGCTGCGCGGTCGCGGCGGAGAACGCGTGCATGCCGAACGGCAGCAGGATGCCGGCCATCATCCCGCAGGCGATGCCGCGCGGAATGTGGCGCACGAGCCGGTCGAAGTAGCCGGTGATGCCGATCACGAGGATGATCAGCGCGGCCGTGATGTACGCGCCGACGGCCTGGTTCAGCGTCAGCTGCGGAAAGAGGCCGACGAGCAGCGCGGTGCCGGGCGCCGACCACGCGGTCACGATCGGCACCTTCAGCTTCCAGCTCGCGAATAGCCCCGAGATGCCCGCGCCGATCGAGATCGCCCAGACCCACGACGTCACCATCGCGTTGGACGCATGCGCGGCCTGCGATGCCTGGAAGAAGATCGCGAGCGGGCCGGCGTAGGAAATCAGCACCGCGAGAAAGCCCGCGGTGATCGCGGAGACGGACCAGTCGTTGCCGATCGAGCGGATCGCGCCGGGCGAGGTGTTCGGTTGCATCGTCGTAGCGGAGTGCGGCGCGCGGCCGGGAGGCAGGGCCGGGGCGAATGATTGTTGGAAGCCCCGGACGAGCCGTCATTCTGGGCATTGCCGACGGAATTGGCAATTCGTCGATGCAGATCGGTGTTGTCGGCTTTTCGTAAGGAATGCGTGCTGCGTCGGCTAGGCGCGTGCGTCGCGGGGAATCGGGCGGCTTCACGAGGAAGCGAGGTGCGATCGGGCGCTACGTACTGATCTGCAGATACCCGTCGACCGCAGCCACTTTCGCGCCGCTGCCGGTCGACAGCGACGCTGTACCCTGATCGAACGGATGCACGGGCGCATCGGTCGGCGTCCAGGCATGGCGCGTGAGCAGTTCGCGATATCCGCCGCGAATCACGAAGCCGCCGCATTTTTCCGCATACGCGTCGCGCCGCATCCGGTACGCGCGCGGCAGGTCGTACCACGGCAGCTTCGGCAGGTCGTGATGCACGAGGTGGTAGTTGTTGTTCAGGTACAGCAGCCGCATCGCGAAACCGGCTTCGTTGATCGCGATGCGCGCCTTCGGATGCCGTGCGGCACGATGCTCGAAGAGCGACCGGATCATCGCGAGCGACAGCGCCGGCCACGTGACCGCCAGCAGGTAGTACCACCACGGCACGCCGATCGCCCACTGCAGCCACGCGAGCACAGCGACCACGCAGGCCGCGTGCGTGATCCACATCCGCAGATAGCGGAAGTCGCCGCGCCGGAATGCGCCGAACGCGTTGGCGAACATCGCGGCGACGCTCGTCGGCGGCCCGACCACGAGACGTCCGACGAAGGTGGTGCGCGCAACCGTCAGCGCACGACGCCAGCTCGGCAACCGTGCCCACCGTTCGCGCGACACGTAGTTCGTTTCCGGGTCGACGCCGGGCACGGTCAGATCCTCGTCGCGGTGATGGTCGAGGTGCGTGTCGCGATAGAGCGTGTACGGATACCAGATCGTCAACGGCGGATAGCCGAGCAGGCGGTTCACGAACGCGGAACGCGTCGGATGGCCGTGCAGCAGTTCATGCTGCAGCGACATGTGCCACGCGCCGAGCAGGATCAGCGGCGGCGTCGCGGCCGCGAGCGGCAGGCGTCCGGCGCGCACGAGCAGCAGCACGGCGAGCCAGCCGCCGTAGATCGCGACGACCAGCAGCCAGGTCGGCCATTCGGTGCGGGCAATGAAGCGGGTGTCGAGCACGGCGATCGCGCGTGCGTGGTCGACGTCGAAGTATTCGGCCATGGTGCAGGGGCGGGATGAAACGGGTGATGCGGGTAGCGGACGATCGCGCCCGTACGGGGCGCGATGCGATTGGCCGACATGCGTCGCGGCTTGCGGTCAGTCGCGAAAGCAGCATCCGACGAAATCGCGACACGGGAACGCTACCCGGGCCGCGTAGTCAGGCCAACCAAGCAATTCGCATTTGCTTATCGCTGCGCGGCCGATAAGCATTGACGTCCCCCGCCGCGCATCGGCTCCCACCGAAGCGCAAGCGAACGGGCTTTCTCGAAGGCACCGCCGATGCGTAGAATGCCCGCATGAGCCAATGGATCGCCGGACTGCCGATGTACAACGTGACGCCGCGCCACGCCGCACTGTGGCGTGCGTTGCTGCGTGACGCGCTCGATGCGTTCGCGCGCACCGGCGGGCCTGCCGGCGTCGTGCTGCTCGACGAGCCATTCGGCGATCTGCACGCGCTGTGGCGGCGTAACGACCTGCTGTTGTCGCAAACGTGCGGTTATCCGTACCGGATGCTCGGATTGCGCGATGCCGTGCACCTGATCGCGACGCCGGCCTTCGATGCGCCGGGCTGCGACGGCGCGCGCTACAGCAGCGTGCTCGCCGTATCGGCGCGCGTGCATGCGGGCGGCGCGACGACGCTGGCTGCCTGTCGCGGGCTGCGCGCCGCGTTCAATGGTGCGGATTCGCACAGCGGGATGAACGCGTTCCGGCATGCGGTCGCGCCGTATGCGCCTGACGGACGTTTCTTCGGATCGGCCGTGTCGTTCGGCTCGCACCTGAACGTGCTGCGCGCACTGGCGTGCGGCGACGCCGATTGCGCGGCGCTCGACTGCGTGACGTTCGCATACGTGCGCGATGCGCTGCCCGAGCTGTTGAACGAGATCCGGATCATCGGCATGACGGCGTCGGCGCCGGGGTTGCCGCTGATTGCGTCGAAGGCGCTGGAAGGCGCGCGGGTGGAGGCGTTGCAGGATGCGCTCGATCACGCGGTCGCGCTCGATCCGGAACGGGCGGGTGTGCTGCGGCTGAAGGGATTCGAGCGCCTGCCGCCGGGCGCGTACGACACGATTGCCCGGTTTGCGGAGGACGCGGCCGCGCACGGGTATCCCGAGCTGGGGTAATGCGACGGCGCGGCTGCCGTGGCAGCCGCGCCGCTTGAGATCACTCCTCGTCCATCAACCGGACCTTGACCCGCTTGCCCTTGATCTTCCCCGCATTGAGCTTGCGCAGCGCGTCTCGCGCAACACCGCGTTCGATCGCGACATAGGTCGAGAACTCGGTCACGTTGATCTTGCCGATCTGCTTGCCGTCGAATCCCGCATCGCCGGTCAGCGCGCCGAGCACGTCGCCCGGGCGGATCTTGTCCTTGCGCCCGCCGAGGATCTGCAGCGTTTCCATCGGCGGCGTCAGCACGCCGTCGTCGGCCGGCTTCAATTCTGCGAGCGGATGCCATTCGACCTCGCGCTTCTGCGCCTGCTCGATCCCGCCGACGCGGCCCATCTCGTCCATGCTGGCGAGGCTCAGCGCCCAGCCGTCCTGATCCGCGCGGCCCGTGCGGCCGATGCGGTGCACGTGCACCTCGGGGTCCGGCGTCACGTCGACGTTGATCACCGCTTCGAGCTGCGCGATGTCGAGCCCGCGCGCGGCGACGTCGGTTGCCACCAGCACGGAGCAGCTGCGGTTCGCGAACTGGATCAGCACCTGGTCGCGCTCGCGCTGGTCGAGCTCGCCGTGCAGCGCGAGCGCGTGGAAGCCCTGCGCGTGCAGCACGTCGAGCAGGTCGCGGCACTGCTGCTTCGTGTTGCAGAACGCGATCGTGCTTACCGGCCGGTAGTGGTTCAGCAACTGGCCCACCGCATGCAGCCGCTCGTTTTCCGTCACTTCGTAGAAGCGCTGGCGGATCTTGCTGTTATCGTGGCGCTCCTCGAGCTTCACTTCCTTCGGGTTGCGCAGGAACTGCTGGCTCAGCTTCGCGATGCCGTCCGGATAGGTTGCCGAGAACAGCAGCGTCTGGCGCGTCGTCGGGCACATCCGCGCGACCTTCGCGATGTCGTCGAAGAAGCCCATGTCGAGCATCCGGTCGGCTTCGTCGAGCACGAGCGTGTTCAGCGCGTCGAGCTTCAGGTTGCCGCGGTCGAGGTGATCCATGATGCGGCCCGGCGTGCCGACGACGATATGCGCGCCGTGCTCGAGGCTCTGCGCCTGCGGGCGCATCGGCGTGCCGCCGCAGAGCGTCAGCACCTTCACGTTTTCCTCGGCGCGCGCGAGGCGGCGCACTTCCTGCGCGACCTGGTCGGCGAGCTCGCGGGTCGGGCACAGGACCATCGCCTGCACGTCGAAGCGGCGCGTATCGAGGCGCGAGAGCAGCGCGAGCGAGAACGCGGCGGTCTTGCCGCTGCCCGTCTTCGCCTGCGCGATCAGGTCGTGGCCGGCCAGCGCGATCGGCAGGCTCGCGGCCTGGATCGGCGTCATGTCGACGTAACCGAGCTGCGCGAGGTTCGCGAGCGCGGCGGGCGTCAGCTGCAGCGCGCTGAAGGGCGTGGCGGTCGGCTGGGTCATTCCAGGTCTCCGAGGTAAGGGCGGCCTTCCAACTGCTCGTAGACGACCGTGCCTTCGTCGTCTTCGAAGCGTTCGAGATAGTTGCGCGCGCCGCACAGCGGGCAGCGGAACAGCAGCCCCTGGCCTTCGTCCTTGATGACGACGTCGGACGTCTCCCACTGCGTGCCGCAGCTCTGGTTTCGGCAGGTAAACACGGTCTTTCTCCAGCTGAATTCGGTTGGTGGCGCGCCCGGCGGGCGCGGCAACGGCGTGCGGCGCTCGCGCGGCTCGGGCGCGGGCCGCACCGGCGGTCACGTGGACCGCGTCGATGCGGGTGGTGGATCGGATGGCGACGGCGTCGCGCGTGCCCGCAATTCTAGCGGATGCGGGCGGCAGCGGACGACCGGTAGCGGGCTATTGGCGGTGGGGCGGCCCGGCAAAGGCAACCGGCAAAGGCAACCAGCAGAGGTAACCGGCAGAGGTAACCGGCAGAGGCAACCGGCAGAGGCAACCGGCAGAGGCAACCCAGCGAAGGCAACCCAGCGAAGGCAACCCGGCGAAGGCAACCCGGCGAAGGCAACCCAGCGCAGGCAACCCAGCGAAGGCAACCCAGCGAAGGCAACCCAGCGAAGGCACCCGGCGAAGGCGCCGCCCGCCGGCGCTCGCGGCGCCGCCTGCATCGCCATGAAAAACGGCCGCCTCGGAGGGCGGCCGTGCGGTGCGGCGAAACGGGGCCGGACGCGTTACAGCGCCATGTCGGCCGATGCCTTCGCGGGGCGCGCCGGGGCAGCGCCGGTTGCCTGCGACGGCGCGTTCATGTCGATCTTCGGCGGCGGCGACAGCTGCAGCACGCCGCTCGTATAGGTCCATTCCTCGACGACCTTCACCGGGCTGTCGTTCAGCTTCGTGCCGTAGCTCGGCACGATCTGGCGGATCTTCTGCTGCCATTCGGGCGTCGCGACCTTATCCTTGAACACCTTCTGCATCAGGTTCAGCATGATCGGCGCGGCCGTCGATGCGCCCGGCGATGCGCCGAGCAGGCCCGCGATGCTGCCGTCCTGCGAGCTGACGATCTCGGTGCCGAGCTTCAGCACGCCACCCTTCTTCGGGTCGCGCTTGATGATCTGCACGCGCTGGCCGGCCTGCCACAGGCGCCAGTCTTCCTTCTTCGCGTCCGGGAAGTATTCCTTCAGGGCGTTGAAGCGGTCGTCGTCGGACAGCATCAGCTGGCCGGCCAGGTACTGGACGAGCGGAAATTCGTCGACGCCCACGCGCATCATCGGCGCGACGTTGTGCAGGTTGGTGCTCTTCGCGAGGTCGAAGTACGAGCCGTTCTTCAGGAACTTGGTCGAGAACGTCGCGAACGGCCCGAACAGGATGATCTTCTTGCCGTCGATGATTCGCGTGTCGAGGTGCGGCACCGACATCGGCGGCGAGCCGACCGACGCCTTGCCGTACGCCTTCGCGAGATGCCGCTTCACGACCTCGGGGTTGTCGGTCACGAGGAACGAGCCGCCGACCGGGAACGCGCCGTAGTCCTTCGCCTCGGGGATGCCCGACGCCTGCAGCAGGTGCAGCGCACCGCCGCCCGCGCCGATGAACACGAACTTCGCGTCGACGGCCTGCGGCGGCTCATCCGAGTGCAGCTTGACCCACGACACGCGCCACGTGCCGTCCGCGTTGCGCGAGATCTCGCGCACTTCGCTCGACAGCGACAGCGTGAAGTTCGGCTGCGTCTTCAGGTAGCCGACGAACTGGCGCGTGATCTCGCCGAAGTTCACGTCGGTGCCGATCGGCGTCCAGGTGGCGGCGACCTTCTGCGAACGGTCGCGGCCTTCCATCATCAGCGGCACCCACTGCCTGATCTGGTCGTAGTCTTCCGAATACTGCATCCCGCGGAACAGCGGGCTCGCCTGCAGCGCGTCATAGCGCTTCTTCAGGAAGCGGACGTTGTCGTCGCCCCATACGAAGCTCATGTGCGGCGTCGAGTTGATGAACGAATGCGGATTCTTCAGCACGCCCTGCTTGACCTGCCACGCCCAGAACTGGCGCGAGATCTGGAAGGACTCGTTGATCTCGATCGCCTTCGAGATGTCGATCTTGCCGTCGGCCTTTTCCGGCGTGTAGTTCAGCTCCGCGAGCGCCGAGTGACCGGTGCCCGCGTTGTTCCAGCCGTTCGAGCTTTCGAGCGCGACGCCGTCGAGGCGCTCGACCATCGTCATCGACCAGTCGGGCTGCAGCTCATGCAGCCACACGCCGAGCGTCGAGCTCATGATGCCGCCGCCCACCAGCAGGACGTCGACCTTCTTCGTATCGGCGGCATGCGCGGACGACGCGGCGATGCACAGCGCGAGCGCCGACAGTATTACCCGTAACGTTTTGATCACAGCAGATCCCTTTTTCAACTTGGATGCATCGGTTTGCCATGCCGCCCGGCGGATGCGGATTCGCAACCGGTTCGCGTATCCGGAGATCCGGACCGCGAATCCGGAATTCCGGATCGATCGCGTTCGCCGTTGCATTTGCGCACGCGAAACCGTTGCGAAGGACACCTTCGGATCGACTTCATGCGCTCATGCGAACGCCTGCGTCGCGATCGTGCGACGGGCGCGCAGGCCCTTGCTGCGGGCCTCGCCGGAAGGCGCTTCGGGCTGCATCGCAAGAGGCCGCGCGCAATGCGTTTCGCGGGGGCGGGGTGGCAAGGGGCGCGTAATATAACCGAACTCGGTCAACGTGTCGCACGCGCAAAATATCCTTGTTTTCGTGGGGTTTTTTGCGCGTCCGGGTTTCCGGAACGACGGTGCGCGGAACGGGAAAATGCGCAGGGACCGGAGCGGGCGACGCACGCGCTCGACATGCGTCGCACCGATGTGGAGCGACAAAACGAAGGAGCGCCGTGCCGTCCATGCGCCATTCAATGCGCGACGAGCGCGCGTAATGCGTCGCAGCGGTACTTCATCGTGATGTCGCGGCATGGCGCCGCGACCCGGTCATTTCGCCAGATTGTTCCGGCAGAACTGCTCGAACGCTTGCGCCGAATTCGCGAACCCCTTCTGTTTCGCGAGTTCCCACGGGCGTTCGCATTGTTGCGTCTGTTCGCACCATGTGTAGCCGGCCGAGCCGATGCAGCCGTGCGTATCGCGATCGCCGCCGACGACTGGCGGCGCGGCCTGCGCGGTCTGCGTATCTTGCGTGTGCTGCGTGGATTGTCCGGCGACATCGGCCGGCAGAGGGGTAGGCGGCTGCGTCGCGCACGCGCTCAATGCAAGCGTAGCGGCAATCGTGGCGGCAAGCGACGCGGAAGGAATGACCTGTTTCATCGGGTAGCGCTCCATGGGATGACGATCGACGGCGGATGCCCGTGCATGGGCGAAGGGGCGTTCACGCATCCGGCACCGGCACGCGCGACGAGAACTTGACCTCGCGCAGCGCGAGGCTCGACTGGATCGACGACACGCCGGCCTGCTTTCTCAGCACGCGTTCGACGAATTCCGCATACGCGTCGAGATCGGTGGCGACGACCTGCAGGATGTAGTCCGCCGCGCCGGTGATCTTGTGGCACGACGTCACTTCGTCGTGACGCCGCATCACGTCCTCGAAGTGATCCGAATCCTGGTCCGAATGCATGTTGAACGTGACCTGCACGAACGCGAACACGTTCATCCCGAGCGCGCGGCGGTCCAGGTTCGCCTGGTAGCCGGTGATCACGCCTTCGTCCTCGAGCCGCTTGCGCCGCCGCCAGCACGGCGTGACGCTCAGCGACAGCCGTTCGCCGAGCGTCGCGTTGGACAGCGCGCCGTCTTCCTGCAGCAGGCGGAGCATCGCGCGATCGACGCCGTCGAGTTCCACTGAAGCGCGATTTTTGCTCATTCCCGGGTCTCCGTAGACGGTTTTCTCAAAATTGTATGAAACGAAGAGGTGAAAAGCAAAGTTATTGCCGGCTGGCGTCAATAGACTGTTGCTACCCCTCACAGCCTTCACTGCAACGGTCAACCATGCTCACGGTCTACAGCAGCGATCATCATCTGCATCGCGGCGTCGAACTGAAGGACGGCGCGATCACCGATTCGTTCGAGAACCCCCTTCGCGCCGAGACGGTGCTCGCGCAGGTCCGCGCGGCCGGCCTCGGCGACGTGATCGCGCCGCGTGCGTTCGACCGCGCGTGCTATGCCGGCGCGCACAGCGCGCGCTATGTCGAGTTCCTCGCCGGCGCATGGGACGAATGGACCGCGACCGGCCGCACCTGCCAGGCGCTGCCGCTTGTGTGGCCGGTGCGCGCGATGCCGTCGTCGGCCGCGCTGCCCGACTTCATCGACGGCAAGCTCGGTTTCTTTGCAATGGACGCCGGCGCGCCGATCAACGCCGGCACGTGGGATGCCGTGAGCGCGAGCGCGAACTCGGCGCTCACCGGCGCCGATCTGCTGTCGAACGGCGGCGCGCGTGCGGCATTCGCGCTGTGCCGCCCGCCCGGCCACCATGCGGGCCGCGAGTACATGGGCGGCTACTGCTACCTGAACAACGCGGCGATCGCCGCGCAGCACGGCATCGCGAGCGGTGCGGCGCGCGTCGCGGTGCTCGACGTCGATTTCCACCACGGGAACGGCACGCAGGACATCTTCTACGACCGTTCGGACGTGCTGTTCGCGTCGCTGCACGGCGAGCCGGCGGTGTCGTATCCGTACTTCTCCGGCTATGCCGACGAGCGCGGCGCGGGCGCGGGCGAAGGCTTCAACCTGAACCTGCCGCTGCCGAAGGGCACGCAGTGGGACACCTACTCCGCGGCGCTCGGGCAGGCCACTGCCGCGATCGCGAAGCACGCGCCCGACCTGCTCGTCGTGTCGCTCGGCGTCGACACGTTCGAGCACGACCCGATCAGCCATTTCAAGCTGCGCTCGCCCGACTACCTGCGAATCGGCGAAGCGCTCGCACGCCTGCACCTGCCGACGCTGTTCGTGATGGAAGGCGGCTACATGGTCGAGGAAATCGGTATCAACGCGGTGAACGTGCTGCTCGGTTTCGAAGGGCGCGCGTGAGCGCATCGCTTTGCCTGCAATCAACGATGGTCCGGATCACGAACCCACAGCGACAAGGAAGGAGACGAACATGAATCGATATCGGAAGAAGACGGCATGCGCGACCGCGGCCGCGCTGGCATGCGCATTGTCCGCGCTGTCCGCGCATGCGGACGAAGTCGCGCGCATCGGGCACGTCGCGCCGCTGACCGGCGCGATCGCGCATCTCGGCAAGGACAGCGAGAACGGCGCACGGCTCGCGGTCGACGAGATCAACGCGAAGGGGCTCGTGATCGGCGGCAGGAAGGTCGCGCTGCAGCTCGACGCTCAGGACGACGCGGGCGACCCGCGCACGGCGACGCAGGTCGCGCAGCGCCTCGTCGACGACAAGGTGGTCGGCGTCGTCGGCCACCACAATTCGGGCACGTCGATTCCGGCGTCGCGCGTCTATCGCGACGGCGGCGTCGTGCAGATCTCGCAGGCCGCGACCAATCCGATGTACACGCAGCAGGGCTTCAAGACGACTTATCGTGTCGTCGCGACCGATGCGCAGCAAGGGCCCGCGCTGGCGATGTATGCGGCGAAGAACATGGGTATCAGGACGGTGGCCGTGGTCGACGATTCGACCGCGTACGGGCAGGGCCTCGCGACCGAGTTCGAGAAGGCGGCGAAATCGGCCGGGATGACGGTGATCTCGCGCGACGCGACCAACGACAAGGCGATCGACTTCCGCGCGATCCTCACGAAGATCAAGGGCGAGAACCCCGACGCGATCATGTACGGCGGGATGGACGCCACCGGCGGCCCGCTCGCGAAGCAGGCTCGCCAGCTCGGCATGCGCGCGAAGATCCTCGCCGGTGACGGCGTGTGCTCGACCGACCTGCCGAAGCTCGCGGGCCCGGCGTCGGACAACGTCGTGTGCTTGGAAGCCGGCATCGCGCTCGAGAAGATGCCGGGCGGCGCGGCGTTCGTGAAGCGCTACGAGGCGCGCTACCACCAGCCGATGCAGGTGTATGCGCCGTTCTCGTACGACGCGGTGTACATCATCGTCGACGCGATGAAGCGCGCGAATTCGACGGATCCGGCGAAGGTGCTGGCCGCGATGCCGGCGACCGACTATCGCGGCGTGATCGGCGAAACGAGCTTCACGCCGCAGGGCGACCTGAAGCACGGCGCGATCTCGGTGTTCACGTACAGGAGCGGCAAGAAGGCGTTGCTCGACATCGTCAGGATGTAACGCAGGCGGGGCGCACGCGCTGCGCGGCATGCGCGGGCGTGCGCCCCGACACGTTACGACGCCTGTACGCGGCGCGGGTCGGCCCGACGCTGCTGTTCGGCATCGTGCACGATGTGCAGCTCGCGCGTGCGGATCGGCAGCGCGCAGTCCGCGTCGTCGAGCGTCTTGCGGACCTGGCGCGCGAGGCGCCAGCGCATCGCCCAGAACGTGTCGGTATGCGTCCATACGCGCATGTTCGCGATGGCCGTGCTGTCGTCGAAGCGCATCACCATCACGTCCGGCGCGGGATCCTTCAGCACGTCGGGGTCGGCTTCGGCCAGCGCGCGCAGCGCGTCGAGCGCACGATCGATGTCGTCGTGCACGGACACTTCCACTTCGAGATCGAGACGGCGCGTCGGATTGCGCGTGTAGTTGCGGATCGAGCTGCCCCACAGCGCGCTGTTCGGCACGTATTCGCAGATGCCGTCCGGTTTCGTCAGTCGCGTCATGAAGAGCCCGACCTCGTCCACCGTCCCCGCGACGCCCGTGCCGCCGTCGATGTAGTCGCCGACCTTGAACGGCCGCAGCAGCAACAGCATGATGCCGGCCGCGATGTTCTGCATCGTGCCCTGCAGCGCGAGCCCGATCGCGAGGCCGGCCGCGCCGAGCACCGCGACGATGCTCGCGGTTTCGATACCGAGCTGCGACAGCGCGCCGACGATCGCGACGATGCGGATGCCCCACACGGCGACGTCGCAGAGGATCGGCCGCAGCGTGTCGTCGACGCGTTCCTTGTTCGCGAGCAGACGGTTCAGCCAGTTGCCGATGCGTTTCGACAGCCACCAGCCCGCGACGAGCAGCGCGAGGGCCGCGCAGAGCCTGAGCGAAAGCGTGGACAACGCGTTCCACAGGAACGTCCAGCGTTCCGGATGAAGATGATCGAGAAACATGACGGGATTCCGGTTTGAGGACAGAAGGCGCAACGGGCGGCGGCGTCCGCCGTGATCGGACGGGCATGCGCGCGTGCGTCGGCCGCCCTCGACTGTACACGGCATGAGGTGTTTCGCGCGAATGCACGGGGCTGGATTCCGCGCGTCTTCGCCGTGAAATTGCGCTTTGGTTCATGTACTAAGAGGTTCTAAGAACAAATAGGACTTGTCCTATTCAGCCATGTTGGCCCTGCCGATACACTCGCTTCCAGGCTACCGGATCGCGATGAGCGTTTCTCCGCGGCAACCGGTTCTTTTCCCGTTTTTCATTGATAGCGAGTGACGACGCAATGCGGTTCGACCTGTGTTTACGTCTCGCACGCGAACAAGGTCGATCCGCGCAATGCGGCGCCATCCGCTTTCCGCTCCGCCGCGCGCTGGTGCGCGGTGTCGCTGTTGCGGCGTGGCTTACCGGCATGCCGGGTGCGGTGGCGTGGGCATCTTCCGATGCCATGCCGTTCACGCCCATAACGGCGCAAGCGGCCGACCTTGTCGACGTGCCTTTCTTCAGTTCCGCCCGGACCGTCTGGGGCGGCTTGCCGGCGGCGGCGGTGGTGCCGGGCATCGCGCCGGGTTCGCCCGCGGCCCGTGTGCATGCGGACGTCTATGCCGGCATGTTCGTCGTGCGCGCAGGCGCCTGTGCGCCGTACGTCGTCCTCTGCGACGCGGCACGCGATGCGATCGAGCGCAATTACGCGGCCCGTTTCCACTACGGTTTCGCCTCGCCGCTTCCGGCAATCGGTGTGCGGCCTGCATTCGAGCCGCGTCATGTCGATCTGGCGTCCGCCGAGCCGTTCGTGCTCGCGGAGCGGCAGAGCGGCACGCGTGTCGGCGCGATCACCGGCAGCCTGCGCGCGTCGCTCGCGCGTGCCGATCTGCCGGCCGGCGTCGCTGCGCAGGTCACGCGCATGATGGCCGGGCGGCTCGATGTGACGCAGCATGGCGCGGTCGGCGACACCTTCCGCGTCGCGTTCGAACCGGACGACAGTGCAGTCGTGCCGGGCGACGTGCGTGTGACGGCGCTCGATGTCCGCTTTCGCGGCCAGCACGTCGAGGCGGTGTGGTTCGCTGCGGAAGCGGGATCGTCGGGCGCTTACTACGACCTCGACGGCGTACCGCTCGCTGGTGCGCGGTTCGCGATGCCGGTTCGTGCGACGCGAACCAGTTCGCGTTTCGGTGCGCGCGTGCATCCGGTCACCGGCGCGCGTCACGTGCATTCGGGCGTCGATCTCGCCGCGCCGGCGGGCCGCGCGGTCCATGCATCGGAGCGCGGCGTCGTGTCGTTCATCGGCACCGAGCCGGGTGGCTACGGCAAGTACGTGGTGGTGCGCCATGAGGGCGGCTATGCGTCTTACTACGCGCATCTGTCGGCGTTCGAGCCGATGCTGCGCACGGGCATGCGCATCACCCGCGGCCAGCGCGTCGGTGCGGTCGGAAGCACGGGGACGGCGACCGGCCCGCATCTGCACTTCGAGATGCGGCGGCACAATCGTCCGGTCGATCCGGTCGCGCTGGTGCAGGCGACGAATGCGGCCGTGCTGAAGGGCCGGCAGCGCGTGGCGTTCGATCGTGTCGCGCATGACGCGCGTACGCGGCTCGCTTCCGCAGCGTGGTCGCAGCCGGTCGCGATGTCGAAACCGGCTGTGTCGCCCGCCGGCTGAGCGCGCGGCTTCGTCCTCGGTCGGCTGCATCGCCGTGCTCGCAGCGATATGCATCGGCGCCGGATCGACCGGCCGTGGCGTGCATCGTCGCTGCCGATCGGTGGACCCGACCGCGTTGCCGCCGCGCGGCCGATGCAAGCGAAACGAGTGACTTTGTCGCCATCCTGGGCTACGCTCCCAACTCCGATACTCCGAGTCGCAATAACATGTCGTTCATCAGCACCGGCGTCGAGTATGGCCTGCATTGCCTGCTCTACCTCGCCGACACTTCCGCAGGCGTGCGTGACGCGAGCGTGCGTGATCTTGCCGAGATGCAGGGCATCTCCGTCGATTACGCGGCCAAGCTGTTCACGCGTCTTGCGAAGGCCGGGATCGTCGTCTCCAGCGAAGGCATACGTGGCGGATTTGCACTGGCGAAGCCGGCTCGGGACATTTCCGTGCAGGATGTCGTCGAGGCGATCGACGGCGACAAACGGCTCTTCGATTGCCGCGAGGTGCGCGGCCAGTGCGCTGTGTTCGAAGGCGATGCGCCCGCGTGGGCCACGCGCGGCACCTGTTCGATTCACGCGGTGATGCAGGCGGCCGAACAGGCGATGCGCGAGGAGCTGAAAAAGCAGTCGCTCGCCGATCTGGCCGAGCGGGCATGGTCGAAAGCGCCGGCCAGTTACGGCCCCAAGGTGGTTGGCTGGTTTGCCGATCGCGCGGCCAGTCGCGGCAGCGAGCGCTGATTCGCAGATTGGCGGATCAGCGCGGTACGGCAACACGCGGGGCGCATCGAGCGCCCCCCGCATATCGTCGGCGCAAACGCGCCGCTCAGGCCACGACGATCCGCAACGGATCCGCGGCCGCCAGCGCTTCCGCGCGATCCGCGCGCGGCGGATAGATCCACTCGGAATTGATCTGGTGCTTGAGCTTCTTTGCCTCCGCACCCGACAGTTTCACTTCACGATCCCAACCTTCCGTATACACCGCGCCCCACGGGCCGAGGTCCAGGCACGTCACGTATTTCGGCTGGCTGTACGGAATCTGTTCCAGACCCAGCAGATCCGCCGCTACGTTGTGTCCCGCCGAACGGCCCAGGTTCATCGCGTGCTGGCACGACATCATCGTGTGGTTGCCGTCGTCGTCGGTTGCCGCATACGCGACGTCGCCCGTCGCATAGACGCCCGGCACGCCGTCGACCGCGAGGTTGCGATCGACATGCAGGCGCCCGGTCGCATCGCGGCGTCCCGGCACCTGCTCGGTCAGCGTGCTCGCGCGCAGGCCGGCCGTCCAGATCACCGTGCTCGACTCGATGCGCTCGCCGTCCGCCGTCGTGATGCCGCCCGCGTCGACCGACGCGACACCCGAGCCGAGCTTCCACGTCACGCCGAGCGTGCGCAGCGCTTCCTCGATGACGGGGCGCGGACCGGCACCCAGATCCGGGCCGATGGCGTCGTTGCGCTCGACGATCACGACCCGTACGTTCGTATCCTCGCCCAGCGCGGCTCGCAGGCGGGCCGGCATTTCCGCCGCCGTTTCGATGCCGGTGAACCCGCCGCCCGCGACCACGACCGTGTTGCGCGCCACCGAGGGCGGCTGCAGCGCGAGATCGCGAATATGCGCTTCGAGTTCGACGGCTTCGTCGGTCTGATCCACGCTGAGCGTATGCTCCGCGAGACCTGGAATCGCCGGACGGAACAGGCGGCTGCCGGTGGCCAGCACCAGGCGGTCGTAGTCGAGCGCAGACGCCTGGCCGTTCGTGCCGAGCACGTCGACGGTGCGGCGCGCCACGTCGATGCGCTCCACCGTGCCCTGGACGAACTTCACGCCGACTGCATCGAAGATTTCGCCGAGCGGTGCCCGGAAGTTCGCGGGGCCTTCTTCATAGAGGCGCGGACGCACATGCAGATGGGCGTCCGGCGCCACCACGGTAATTTCCACGTCTGTCTTGCCTTGCTCGTCGAGCAGGCGTGCCGCGCTCAGCGCGCTCCACATGCCGGCGAAGCCGGCTCCGATCACAAGAATTCGCTTTGCCACTGTTCAACTCCGATTGAGTGATGCCTGAGGTCGGTGGAACACCGACGTTACCTGGCGCATCGATGCGCTCGATAACTACGATTCTATGAGTCGTAGTTATCGAGCGCAAGTCCTGTGTTCGGGACGGGCTGTTGAAAAATCAGGGCGTGACCAGGAGAAAGCCGAGGCGAGAACAGGGGAATCGGGTTGATATGAGGGCGATCGATGCGCGGTCGCACAAGCAACGCAGCCTTGCTGCGGCGAACCGGATGCGCCGATTTGCCACGGCGGCGGGCCGTATTCGGAGAGGCCGGTACGCCGTGCCAAAGCAAACCGCCACGCCGGGCGGCGTGGCGATGGTCTGCAGGATGCGCGTGCTTAGCCCAGCGGCCAGTTCAGGATCGCGATGCCGTCGTTGTAGTCGCCATCCGTGCCGTCTTCCGACCCGACGAGCCCGAAGTAGGTCTTCTTGAAGATGTCGACCTGACGCGAACCGATCTTCGACGGCTTGCCGTTCGCCGTCACGACCACGCGCACCTTCCCCTTGCCCGAGTTCACGATCTGCGTGTTCAGGTTCGCGTCCTGCGTGCCGGCGCCCTGGAACGTTGCGGCCGGCTTCGCGTTGTCGTCGACGTAGACTTCGATCGTCTGCTGCGCGGACGAATTGACCAGCGCCGTCACGCCGAATGCGATGTTCGGCGGCAGGTTGAAGATGCCGTCGCGTTCGCCGCCGCCGGTCGTCGTGGTATCCGGCTGCGTGGGCTGCGGTTGCGGCGTCGCCTTCGAGAAGTAGTTGACCACCGCACCGACGCCGAACTTCGCCGCGGCTCCGGGCAGCACGCCGGGCGCGCCGGCCCACGTCACCGTGCAGGCGAGCACCTGCCCGGCCGCATCGGCCTTCACCTTGTTCTGCCAGCTACCGACGTCGAAGCTGTACGGGATGGTCGCAATGTCGACGAACACATCGTATTGCGGCAGCTTTTCCACGAGCTGCGCGGTCATGAACTGGCGCATCCGGTCGAGCACCGCCTGGTCGCCGTTCGCCTGTACGGCGGTTGCATCGTTGCCGGCCAGTTGCAGCAGTGCGTACAGATCGTCATGGGTAAACGGTTGTGACATGTCGTCCTCGTCTCGATGAAAGGTCTCGCGTCGCGCGGCCGGCGAGTGGATCTCGCCGTTGTCGCGCACGGAGCACAGTGTGGAACTGCTGATGACTGCTCGAATGAATCGAACCGCAATGTGTGGTTGGCCTCGTCGCCATTGCAGGTTCGGCAGCGGCGCGCATGCCATGCCGCGCCGCGCATCGCCGGGTTCAGCCCAGCGGCCAGTTCAGGAACACGATGCCGTCGTTGTAGTCGTCGTCGGCGCCGTCTTCCGACCCGACGATCCCGAAATACGACTTCTTGTAGAGATCGACCTGCCGCGAGCCGAGCCGCGATGGTTTGCCGTTTGCCATCACGATCACGCGCACGCGCCCCTTGCCGGAGTCGAGCACCTTCGTGCCGAGGTTCTCGTCCTGCATACCGGCGCCCTTGAACGTCGCGGCCGGTTTCGGGTTGTCGTCGATGTAGATGTCGATGGTCTGGTCGTACGCCGCGTTGGTGAGCGCGGTCACGCCGAACTTGATGTTTGGCGGCAGGTTGAACGTGCCGTCGCGTTCGCCGGTGCCACCGACGTTGCCGCTACCGGCATTGCCGCCCGCACCGGTTTCGCCGCTTCCGCCGCCCTGCGACGACGATTGCGCGGCCGTTTCACCGATCGCGGAAATGCTCGCGTACGAATCGATATGCATCGCACTGCCGCGCACGCTTCTCCATTGGCCTTTCACGAACGTGACGCCGCTGCCGACGTCGATCGTCGCAACCAGCGTGAACGGCATGCGGCCCGTGGCTTCGGGCACCTTCGACGAGTAGGTGAAGCAGCCGTCCGCGACGACGCCCTTATCGGTCGCGATCGCAAAATAGATGCCGGGGAAGTTGTTGCCGGTCGCATAAGGCGTCGGCACGTTGAGGATGACCTGCAGTTTCCCGTCTCGAATCTCTGCTTTGGCGATGTCGATACGCAGGCCGGGGATATCGACGTAGGTCTCCGATGTCGCGACGGGCGCGCTGGTGATCGAAGCCGAAAGGAGCGGCATGGAAGTCTCCGGTGGTAAGGTGGTTTTCGATTGGGGTGTGGCGTGAGAGTCCGCTGAACGGGGGCGCAGACCCGCCGGCCGGCGCAGATGCGGCCAACCGGCGGGGGGCGGTCGCCGATCGTGCGTCAGGTCAGCCGATCGGCCACTGGAGCACGACGATGCCGTCGTTGTAGTCACTGTCGTGACCGTCTTCCGACACGACGATCCCGAAGTTGACCGTGAACGGCGAACCGTCCGATTTCTTGCCGTTGATCGGCGCGAGCCGTGCGTCGGTGGCCGACGTCTTGCCGTTCACAGTCACTTCGAAGCGGAGCTTGCCGTTGCCGGAATTCAGCGTGGCCTCGCGCGGGCCGTCGCGCGTGGTCAGCTTGTGATAAGCGGCCGGTTCCTTGCTGTCGCCGATGAACAGCTTGATATGCTGCTGCTCGGCGGCATTCGCGAAGAAAATCGCGCGGAAGTCGGTGTTTGGCGGGATCGAAAACTCGCCGGCGCGATTCGAGGACGTTTGAGAGTCGGCCATGCTTTCCTCCTGAAGATCGATGGATAAGGCGCTTCACCGTGTCGCGCAAACGTTTGCTGTTTTAAACACGGTTCGGCCAGCATGGCGAAAAATAAATAAAAAAATATTCTGTCTGGAATGGAAATTGTTCAGAAAATCGAAAACTGAAACATTCAGATTTAATGGCGCTAATTCGATTGATTGTTATTCTATATATTCAAGAAATTATATCGATGCATGTGACGATTTTCTGAATAATGGATGGCCTGCAGGCGGGAAGGGCGGGGGAGGATCCGGCTGCGGAGCAGGCGCTCGACGTTCGCATATGGCAGCGTGTAGTTTCAACATCGTCTTTCTCTGTCGTGGCCGCGCCCACCGGCCACCACCGAACGCCCACGCCGAAGCCGGATCGCAACGGAGGGGTGTGCGGTGCCGGCGAAGCTCGATGACCGGCTCACTCCGAACTTGAACAGGGCACTCCTCCGGCACCGCACCCGGGAAGCATATCGACCGGCTGTCGCGGTGCCTATCGGACAAGGCTGATTTTTGCGTGCGATGTTGCGATGTTGCGATGCGCTGGCCTGACACACCTGACAGGCGTTCAATTTCGAGATTTGCAGTATCGTGCAAGTGGCACGCGCGCCCGACGTTCGGCGGCTTTTTTCATTTAACCGGCCCGTGTGCCGGGCTCTCACGAGGACAGTGCGATGACGAAACCCGATATTCTGAAAGGCGAAATCAAGGGGCAGGCGCAGGATGCAGACCGCCACAACCTGGCGCGGCCCGCGGTGAATGGCGCACTCTGGGCGCGCGGCTTGACGACGCAGCGCGTGGCCGATCTGTTCAGAACGCTGCCGGGCCTGCCGGGGCACTGGATGCAACTGCAGAACGAGGTCAACGCCGGGAATCGCTATTTCTATGGCGTCCAGAACGGTCACCAGACTACCGACGAAGGAAAGGAACTGATTCGCTGGATCGCCGATGCGGTGGTCAGTGCCGCGCAGAAGGCGGGATTCGATTTTCCGTTGCAGCAGCTTCGGTTTACGGCGGATACCGGGTGGCTGAAGCTGCAGCGGGTGTCGGGGCGGGTGATGGTGTTGTCGCGGCCTTGAGGTCGGAGATGCGTGCGGTGGCGGGCTGCGATGCTGCGACCGGCTCCGGCCGATGATCTTGGCGAGTGCCGCGCACAAGCCGGATTGCACGTAGTCGGGCTGGCGAACGCAGCGGGTGTTGTAGTCGATGACGAGCGTCTTTCCGATTCCACCGGCGAAAGACGCTCAGTTCGCGCGAGCCTGTGCGCAAGTCAGATCGATACCGTGATACCCGCCGAACGCGACTGTCCCGCAGGCCGCACTACGATCTCCACATGCTGGCCAAACGATACGAGTGTCTGCATCAGCAGATCCAGCGAAACGTTCCGGATCCTGTCGCGCTGCTCCGGGGTGACAACCGGCCGCGCCATCTCGGCAAGCGCTGCGGCCTCGGCCTCGCTCAGGCCGCGCGACGCAATCAGCGCGTTGATCTTGAGCACGAGCGCGGACTTGGCCGACAGCGTGTCGGCATCGTCGAAATCGAGGTCTGTTGGCGCGTTGCCGGCGTATTGGTGTGAGTCGCTGTAATTCATTGCGCGTCCCCCGTGATCACCGAAAATTTCCGTCGCGGCGGTTCCATTGCGGGATCGACGTCGGGCGGCCCATCCTTCCCGAAATGCGCGCTGTTTTCTTCGTCGATCGGCGTAATCACCAGCCGCTTGTGCGTCACCTCGATCCGCAAACGCTGGTTGGGTTCGAAACCCGCTGCCTCGATCCATCGGCCGGACAGCTTCATCCACAGATAGAGGACAGGTGCCATGTCGGTGAGCCTGAGGTGCGGGACAATGCGACGAGTTTGACAAGACGTCTGAGCGTTGACGAAAAAATCTTGGAAACGAACCGGTGCGATATGATTCGCGTCAGCCATGGCTAACTCCTGGTTAGAGTTGGTGGTGGTCAGCGGCTCGCAGGTGTTAGTGGCACTTGCGGGCCGCGCTCGTTTACGCAGCGGATTCGGATCGTCATCTCGTCATATGCTTGGCATATCGAAATGAAGTGATCTTCCACGCGAAAACGTGCAACCACTCTAGCCGAGGTGGGGCACTTTCAGGTGCTGGTTAGGTGCGTTTTCATCGAAACGGATCATCAGCCGATGTCTTGCATGCCTGAAACCCAATGCTTTCGGGACGGACGCGTTGGCTGGCCAAATCGCTACTTCATTGCAGATGTGTCAGAAATCGTGTCGGTCGAATGCTTCGGCTCGTCAGCCGCATGTCGCATGAGGATGTCATTCGCGTCGTGCCGATAGCGTTCCCATTCACGCGCGAACGTCGCCGCATCATCCGCCAGCGCAAGCGCTTCCATCGCCGTACAGAGGCCCGATATATCGGGCTCGCCGATCCCTGCTTCACGCGTAAGGCGCCGCCGTCAGGGGCCGAAGCGTGCATTCACCGTGTCCTTCAACCGCGCGGCGGTGATCTCGCCCATATGCGATTCGACGAGATTGCCTTTCGCGTCGAAGAAGAGCGTTGTCGGCAGCCCGCGCGAACCGTAGGCCTTCATCGTGTGCAGCGTGCGATCGAGCAGCACGTGATCGAACCGCAGCCCCTTGCGTTCGAGGAACGCGCGAACGGTCTGCGCATCTTCGCCCTGGTTGACCATCAGCACCGTCACGTCCGGATGATCCTGCTGCGCCTGTGCGAGGATCGGCATTTCGCGTTGGCACGGCGCGCACCAGGTGGCCCACAGATTGACGACGGCGGGTTTGCCGGAAAAACGCTGCGGCGCGACGGGCGTCGCGTCGAGCGCTTCGAGCTGCATCGCGGCAAGCGGCGGCGCACTGTGCTGCAACGACGCGAGCGTGCCTTGCGCGATGCCCCATGCGGCGAGCCCCGCCAGCATGCCGGCCATCACAGGGCGACGCAGCGCGGGCAGGCGGCGCAGTCGCCAGCCGGCGAATAGGAATGCCGCGGCGAGGCCGATGCGCCAGTCGAAGCCGCCGTCGCCAAGCGCGACGATCGAGCGCGGTGCGGCCGAATACTCGGACCACCATTGAGCGACATAACCGACGCGTGCGGCGATCAGACCCAGCAGCAGCGTGTCGAGGATCAGGCTGGACGCGGTCTTGTGCTGGCCGTCCGGCGGGCGGCGCTGCATGAAACGGGCGACGAGCCACGCCAGCAGCGCGGCGGCGGCTACGGCGACGACGCGGATCGAGAAGGGACCGATGCTCAACATAGGAAGGAAAGGAAGTGACGTGACCGGGGCAGGCGGGACGATTGTCGGCCGGAGACGGTGAAACCATCAACGGGCAGGCGGCGTTTCGACACGAGGTCGTGCATGCGGGTTCCCTTCGCGCTCCCGACCGGGTGTTCTACATCCGGCCGTTCCGGTCGCCACCGCGTGCGCATCGTCAGGAGCACGTCATTTTCATCCGCCTGCAGTGCGAATCAGACTGGGCTGATGGGCAGCGGACGGCCGTTCGTCAACAATGGGCCGGCCGGATCGGGGTGGTGTTACCGGCGCTGGCCCGATCGCTAGCCGCCGAGCCGATATGCGGTAAAGAATTCGTACCACGGCGAGCCTTGCGCCGTCGGTACTCCGAGCGCCGACGTTCGCCGTTTCAGTGCCGTGAACACGTCGTTGATGCGCGCGGTTTGCGCGGCATCGCCGAACGGATGCGGCTTCGCCCTGCCGGCCGCGAACGCGCCGTAGGCGATCGCGAGCAGGCGCACGCTGTCGTCGATCGAGAATATCGAGCCGTTGATCGCTTCGACGAAGCGCGGCCGGTCCTCTTCACGCGCTGCGGCGATGCACTGAAACACGATCGCCGACACTTCGTGAAGGTCGTTCGCGCGCAGCAATGCCGGCAGGCGCGCGGCGATCCGGTCAGCCGGCTCTTCATGCAGCGCGGCGCCGAAGTCGAGCACGGCAGTCATCGGATTGCGGTCCTGCTTCACGCGATCGAGCGCCGACGCAGGCGAAGCGGCCGCCGCTTGCGCGTCATCGCCGGGCGAGGCCCGCAACGCGTCCGCCACCTGCTGCGTCCACTCGGGAAAGATCATCCGCACGTTGCCGAACTGCTCGCCGCCTTGCGCGGCCGGGTTCCATCGGTAGACGATCGTGCCGCCGTGAATGAACGGCGAATACAGGTGCTCGGGCGTTTGCGGCAGCGGCCGCCGGTTGATCGGCAGCCACGCGAGCGTCAGCCAGTCGTAGCGGCCGGTGGCGGGCACCGACGGGCTGGAACTCGCGACGACCTGCCAGGTGCCGCGGTTCGCATAGCGTCGGCGGGCATCGGGCACCGCGACGGTCTGCTGTTTCGCGGTATCGAAGTAGGTGGCGCCGGTCACGTTCGCGCCGCTGTCCGGGGCCGGCGTGAGGGTGGCGATGACCCACGATGCACCGTCGGCCGAACGATAGTCGGACGGCTGCAGCGTGGCGACATCGTGCACCATGCGCGTTTCGGCGGCGACGGGGCTCGGCGGGAGATGGGCGGGACCGGCGACGATACTCGGCATGGATTTCCTCGGAATCGGGTGCGTATCGGCGAACGCGAACCGAACGCAAACGATATGCGGCGGCGCAGGTTGTTTTCCGTAACTGTAGAACGTCGTGGCCGGAAACGGAAACCGGCCGCAGCGGCTACAGGTCGCGCAACCCGCTCACACGTTCCGCCGCTCGGGCTTGCCGTGCCGATCGGCGTCGACGCGCAGGGGCTCGCACCGCATCCGGACGACTGGCGCGATCGTCCGCCAAACCGGTTGTCCACGTTTCGTCATTTAGCTAATATTCAAAACGTCAAACGAGGCCGAACCCATGGACGACGTCACCCGCATCAGCGCACTGGCCAACGAAAGCCGTCTGGCCGTGATGCGCTGGCTCAAGCAGCCGCGCAAGCACTTCCCGCCGCAGCCGCACGGCGACTTCGACGAACTCGGCGTGTGCTGCACCTACATCACCGAGAAGCTCGGCATCGCGCCGGCGACGACTACCCGCCACATGCGCATCCTCGCGGATGCCGGGCTCGTGCAGGCGACGCGCGTCGGCAAGTTCACGTACTACAGGCGGATCGACGATGCGCTGCATCAGTTGGGCCGCGATCTCCTGCAACTTTGACCTTCACCGAGGCAATCGACATGGATGAACTCGCCCTGCTGGCCGACGCCGACCGGCGCGCGCACGCGTATCTCGCCGCGACGAACGACCGGCGCACGTATCCCGACGCGGCCGCGCTCGCCGGCCTCGCGGCCTTCGACGAGCCGCTGCCCGACATGGGCCGCCCGGCCGGCGACATGCTGCGCCTGCTCGACGAACGCGGCACGCCCGCGACCGTCGCATCGAACGGCCCGAACTACTTCGGCTTCGTGATCGGCGCGACGCTGCCGGCCGCGGCGGCGGCCGAGCGGCTGATGCTCGCATGGGATCAATGCGCGTCGTCGTTCGTGAATTCGCCGGTGGCCGCGACGATCGAGCGGCAGGCCGCGCGCTGGGTCGTCGATGTGCTCGGGCTGCCCGAGGGCAGCGCGGTCGGCTTCGGGACGAGCGCGACGGCCTGCACGCTGGTCGCGCTGGTTGCCGCGCGGCGTGCGCTGCTCGCGCGCAAGGGCTGGGACGTCGACGAGGACGGCCTGATCGGCGCGCCCGAGGTCAAGGTCGTGGTCTCCGAGCTCGTGCACGTCACGGTGAAGAAGGCGCTGCGCGTGCTCGGCTTCGGGATGAAGCGCGTCATCGTCGCGCCGGTCGACACGCATGGCCGCATCGACCCCGCGGAACTGCCGCCGCTGGACGACATGACGATCCTCTGCCTGCAGGCCGGCGAAGTGAACACCGGCGAATTCGATCCGTTCGCGGCGCTGATTCCGCCTGCGAAGGCCGCCGGCGCGTGGGTGCACGTGGACGGTGCGTTCGGGCTGTGGGCGCGCGCGTCGTCGAAGCGCGTGCTGACCGAAGGCATCGACGGCGCGGACAGCTGGACGACCGACGGCCACAAGTGGCTCAACACGCCGTACGACGGCGCGATGGTGATCTGCCGCGACGCGGCCGCGCTCGCGAGCGCGATGAACAGCGATGCCGTCTACCTGAGCGGCGCGCAGGATGCGCAGAAGAACCTGAACCTCGAATTCTCGCGGCGGGCGCGCGGCATTCCGGTGTGGGCCGCGCTGCGCGCGCTCGGCCGCGCCGGCGTGGCGACGATGGTCGAGCGGCATTGCGTGCAGGCCGCGCGCGTCGCGGACGGCCTGCGTGCGGCCGGCTACGACGTGCTGAACCGTGTCGTGCTGAACCAGGTGCTCGTGCGCGCCGGCACCGACGACGAGACGATCGCGATCCTTCAGGCCGCGCAGGATTCGGGCGAGGTCTGGTTCGGGCAGACCGTGTGGCAGGGGCGGCCGGCGTTTCGGATCAGTGTGTCGTCGTGGCGCACCGAGGATGAACACATCGACCGCCTCGTCGCACTGCTGACGAAGCTGCGCGGCGTGCACGTGGGCTGAGCGGCAGCACTGCGCGCGCCCAGCGCGCGGCGCTTGTTGTGCGCTGCGTCGATTACGTGCCGTCGTCGTCCTTCCCCGGCACGCTCGCCGAGGCCGCCTTCAGGCATTCGATCAGATGCAGCGCGGCCGGCGTCAGCAACGCATGCCGCCGCATCACGATGGCGACGGTCAACGCCGGCAGCGGCTCGACGAGATCGAGCGCGACGATCCCGCGCGACTTGCGTTCGACGTCGGCGAGCGGCCGTGCGAACACGCCGAGCGCATCCGTCTGCGACACGAGCCCGAGCGTCGCGGCAAACGACGGGCAGTGAAGCACCCGCTTCGGCATCTCGAGTCCGGACGGCGCGAAGATCGAGCGCACCAGATCGTCGCCGCCTTCCCCGTAACGCGGCACACACCATTGCGCATCGCCAAGCTCGCGCAGCGAGCGCGCACGCGCCAGACGATGCCGGCTTCGTGCGACGACCACGAACGCCGTGCGGAACAGCGCAATGCTCGCGAATTCGTCGGGGTCCGGCATCGCGTTCGACAGTTGATGGGTGACGATGAAATCGAGCGAACCGTCGCGCAGCCGCGCGAGGTCCGTCGCGGTCAGCGCATCGTCGACGTTTACGGTCGCGCCGGGCAGCTTGCGCGTGAACGCGTCGAACGCACGCGGCAGGATCGTCAGCGCGACGGTCGGGCTGACCGCGATCGATACCGATCCGGTCGTGCCGAGCCGCAACTGCTCGATTTCGTCGCGCGTGCGCTGGAGTTCCTCGACGATCAGCCGTGCGCGAATCGCGAATGCGCTGCCGTAGTCGGTCAGCGCGACGCCCTTCACGCTGCGCATTACGAGCGGCACGCCGAGCTCGCCTTCGAGTTCGCGCACGATGCTGCTGACGGCCGGCTGCGTGACGCCGAGCGCGCGGGCCGCGCCGCGAATGGTGCGGTGCTCGGCGACCGCGAGAAACGCGTTGAGCTGCTTGAGCTTCATAGGTGACAAGGAAAAGTTATCGTATGAAACGAAATCTTGGATTTTTCTTATCGGATCGAGTGTATATGCTCGGGGCTTTTCGGGAGTGACCGCGATGATTCTCGTGAACCAGCAACGGCTGTGGGATTCGCTGATGGAGATGGCGAAGATCGGTGCGACCGCGCACGGCGGCAGTTGCCGGCTCGCGCTGAGCGCCGACGAGGTGCTCGGCCGGCAACGCTTCATCCGCTGGTGCGAGGAGGCCGGCTGCGAAATCCGCATCGATCCGATCGGCAACGTGTTCGCGCGCCGGCCCGGTACGCAGCCCGACGCGCCGGCCGTGATGTGCGGCAGCCATCTCGACACGCAGCCGCTCGGCGGCCGCTTCGACGGCGTCTATGGCGTGCTCGCGGGCCTCGAGGCGATTCGTGCGCTGAACGAGCACGGCATCGTCACCCGCCATCCGATCGACGTCGTCGCGTGGACCAACGAAGAAGGGTCGCGCTTCACGCCGGGCATGATGGGCTCGGCCGTCTACGCGGGTACGCTGGATCTCGACTACGCGCTGGCCCGGCCGTGCATGCAGACGGGCGTGCTGCTCGGCGACGAACTCGAGCGCACCGGCTTCGCCGGCCGCGAGCGCGAGCGGCAGATGCCGAAAGCCTATTTCGAAGCGCATATCGAGCAGGGCCCGGTGCTGGAGAACGCCGGCCTGCCGATTGGCGTCGTGACCGGCGTGCAGGGCATCTACGAACTCGACGTCACGGTGACCGGCTTCGAGTCGCATGCGGGCACGACGCCGATGAGCGTGCGCCGTGATGCAATGGGCGTGGCGGCCGCGATGATCGCCGCGATCGTCGACCATGGGCACGCGTTCGATGCCGATGCGCGCGTGACCGTCGGCCATGTCGCGTGCCAGCCGAACTCGCCGAGCACGATACCCGGCCTGGTCAAGTTCAGCGTCGACGTGCGCCATCCGTCGCTGCCGGCGCTGAAGCGGCTCGTCGCCGATATCGAGGCGATCTGCCGGGAGCGCATTCCGCTGCGCGGCACGCAGGTGCAGGTGCAGACCATCGCCGAATACGAGCCGGTGGTGTTCGACGCCGGGTGCGTCGCGCGCGTGCGGCAGGCGACGTCCGCCGCCGGCTATCCGTACATGGAGATGTGCAGCGGCGCGGGGCACGACGCGGTGAACCTGTCGTACGTCGCGCCGAGCGCGATGGTGTTCGTCCCGTGCAAGGCCGGGCTGAGCCACAACGAGGCCGAGGATGCCGATCCGGTGCACCTCGCGCAAGGCGCGTCGGTGCTGGCGAACCTGCTGGCCGATTGCGCGCGGTAGCGGTGTGCGTCGGGTGTGCGCCGGCATGCGCGCACGCTTTTCTCGTCTGCGCGAAAATGTCGGACAATAGCTCGGCATGCGCGCCGCGCCGGCCCGGGCGGCCAGTTCAATCGCTGCATTCACGCTGACGAGATCCCCATGTCCACGACACCTCCCCGGGAACTGCTGAAAGCTGCCGACATCGCGAAGATGGAGCCGACGCGCGCGGTGCATTCGCTGAATCCCAATGCCGTTCGCCTCAAAAGGCAACTCAGCGACCTGACCGGCCTCACGCAAATCGGCGCTCACCTGCTCACGCTGATGCCCGGTCACGAATCGGCCGAGTATCACCGCCACCTTTACGAGGAAGAATGCGTGTACGTGCTGTCCGGCACCGGCATCGCCACGATCGGTGAGCGCACTTTCGACATCGGGCCCGGTGATTTTCTCGGCTTTCCGCGCGGCGGCGATGCGCACACGTTGCAGAACACCGGCGATGTGCCGCTGCAACTGTTCATCGCCGGCCAGCGCCTCGAACACGACGTGTGCGAATACCCGAGAATCGGCAAGCGGCTTTACATCGCCGGCGAACTCGAAGCATTCGTCGATCTGCCGAAACAGCCGTAACCGCCGCGCCTTCGCATCGGCAGGCGGTACCGGCCGCGGCCGCGAGGCCGCCCCGGTTTCGCCGATGCAATCCCTGCGGCGCTTGTCGCCGCGCTTATGATGCGGGAACGCCACTGACAGGATTTCACGCCATGGACGCGCCGCATCCGCCGATGAACGCCCCGATCTCCGACACGGAACCAGAAACCGAAACCGTCGCCGAGCCGCGCGCATCGCGCGTGCATCGGCCTGTCGCACTCGTCACCGGATCGACGTCGGGGATCGGCGCGGCCATCGCGCGACGCCTGTCGGCGGACGGTTACGCGGTGATCCTGCATTCGCGCAGCTCCGCCGAGACCGGCCGCGCGATGGCGCGCGAACTCGGCGCGGCCTACGTGCAGGCCGATCTCGCCGACGATGCGCAGCGCGTGCGGTTGATCCGCGACGCGCTCGCCGTGCACGGCCGGCTCGACGTGCTGGTCAACAATGCGGGCGTCAGCCGCGTGATTCCGCACGACGATCTCGCCGCCGCGACGCCCGACGTGTGGCGCGAGATGCACGAGATCAACGTGATCGCGCCGTTCCGGCTCGTTGCCGAAGCGCAGCCCGCGCTGCTCGAAGCGGCATCGAGCGGGCGGGCCGGTTGCGTCGTGAACGTCAGCTCGCATGCGGGCGTGCGGCCGAAGGGCGCGTCGATTCCGTACGCGGCGGCGAAGGCCGCGCTCAATCACACGACGCGCCTGCTTGCGCGCACGCTTGCGCCGGCAATTCGCGTCAACGCGGTGGCGCCGGGGCTCGTCGATACGCCGCTGACCGCCGACTGGACCGACGCGCAGCAGCTCTGGCGCGAGCGCGCGCCGATGCGGCGCGCGGCGACGCCGGACGACGTCGCGCAGACGGTCGCGATGCTCGTCGCATCCGACTACGTGACGGGCGAGATCGTGATGCTCGACGGGGGAATGAACCTGACGTGACGGGGCGCGGTCGACGCATGACGCGGCGCGCACCACCAGCGCCGGACGCCGCGTGCACGCATTCCCGCCTCATTGCCGCCCGGTGTCGGGAAACGCGTGCATCGAGAATTCGAAAGCGGCTTCCGCCAGCGTTTCGATATCCGATTGGCTGCCTTCCAGATGGCCATCGATCCATAGCACGGCGAAGCCGTGCACAAAACTGCGCACGCCGACGCTGAACGCGAGGATCTCCTGCTCGTCGAGCGTGGCGCCCACCATTCTCCGGATCGCCTCGGTCGTCACCACGCTGTTTTCGCGCCTGGCCTCGATGCGTTCGGCATGGTCCTTGTGCTGGGCCGCGAACCCGCCGTACCTGAGCCGGAACAACTCGGCGTGCGCATGCGCGCCGGCAAGCGCGAAGTGAAGGGTGCCGGCATCATGCGCCGGCACACGAAGCCGTCTGCCGGTTTCGCGGCTGGCCGGCCGGCCGCGCCGCTCAGCCCAGGCTCGACCGCAGCCGCGCCAGCGCCTGATCGTGCGTGCGTTCGAACTTCAGCGGCGTGACGGCGATATGGCCTTCGCCGAGCGCGACCGTTTCCGAATCCGCATCGTCGTCGCGCGGGGCGCGCGCCAGTTTCAGCCAGTGGTATTCGATGTCGCGCGGATCGCGCCCCGACACGATTTCGACGCCCTGCAGCGTGCCGGCGCCCTGGTTCGTCACCTTCAAGCCGCGCACGTCGTCGGCCGGCCGCGCCGGGAAATTCACGTTGAGACACGCGTCGCGATCCCAGCCGGCCGCGACGAGCCGGCGAATCACGTCCGGCGCGTGCGTGCGCGCCGTATTCCACGGCACCGCGTTGCGGTCGCTGAATGCCTGGCTCAGTGCGATCGCCGGCACGCCGACCAGCATGCTCGTCATCGCGGCGCCGACCGTGCCGGAGAACACCGTTTCGGTGCCGAGGTTCGCGCCGCGATTCACGCCGGACAGCACGACGTCGGGCCGCGCGTCCTTCATCAGGTGGCTGACCGCGATCGCGACGCAATCGCCCGGCGTGCCGCGCACGGCGAAGCGGCGCTCGCCCTTGCGATGCACGCGCAGCGGTTCGTGCAGGCTCAGCGAATGCGACGTGCCGCTCTGGTCTTCCGCCGGCGCGACGATCCAGACTTCGCGCGCCAGTTGCGTGGCGACCTGTTCGAGCACTTCAAGGCCGGGGGCGTCGAATCCGTCGTCGTTGGTGAGCAGGACGCGGTCGAACAGCGGGTGGGTTTCTTGCATCGGGACGATCCTCGCAGATAGGTAATGAGAGGGGAAACGCATCGCGGGTACACCCGCAAGGCTAGCATTGCGTCGCGCTGCGTGTCGTGCCATGCGGTGCCGCGCCCGGTGCGCGCATGTGAAAACGGGCGCATGGCGCGCCCGTTTTGAGGTTCGATGTACCGCTCGCGCGGCGGGCAGGCGTTGCGCTATCCGAGCAGATACCGCAGCAGGCCGGCCGACGCGACACCGACGATGACGGTCGGCAGGATCGACAGGCGTGTCGCCGCGACCAGCGTGACGGCGAGCGCGAGCAGGTCGGCCGGGCGCGTCGATACGAAGGCCGGCGCGATCACCGAGATCAGCACGCAACCGGGCACGTTCTCCATCACCGATGCCATCCGCGGGCTCAGCGTGCGGTTGCGCAGCAGCACGTAGCCGAGCACGCGCGACAGATAGGTCGTCGACGCCATCAGCACGATGGTCGCCACCGTCGCGAAATCAGGCAGCATCGCGCGGCTCCCACAGCAGCGCGGCGATCAGCCCCGCGCACGCGCCGGCCGCGACGTACCACGCGCCGGGCACGGCCAGGTGGGTGGCGGCTGCGACGACGAGGCTCACGAACCACGGACGGCTCGCGCGCGCGCCCTTCCACATCCCGCGCAGCAGCACCAGAAACACGGCCGTAAACGCCATGTCGAAGCCGTACTGCTCGACGTTGCCGATCGTCGGGCCGACCGCCGCGCCGAGCGTCGTCATCGAGATCCACGTCAGGTAGAGCCCGGAACACACGCCGGCGTAATAGGGGACGCTGATATGCGTGGCCGAGCGCGAGCGCGCGTCGGCGAGCGACATTGCCCAGCTTTCGTCGCACATGAAGAACAGCGCGGCGAACGCGCGGCGGCGCGGCAGGCGCCGGATGTACGGCTCGAACGCCGCACCCATCAGGATGTGGCGCGAATTCACGAGGAACGACATCGCGACGATCAGTGCGATGTGCGGCGGCGACGTCCACAGATGGATCGCGGCGAATTCCGAGCCGCCACCGAAATTCAGGCCCGTCATCATCGGGACCTCGAACAGGCTCAGCCCTTTTTGCGCGGCCTGCGCGCCGAGTACCAGCGCGAACGGCACGAAACCCAGCATGACGGGCAGCGCCGCGCGCAATCCGCGACCCATCTCGGCGACATAGGCGGGCTTCTCGCGAAGCCCGGACGACGTTGAAACGCTACTGCTCATTACTCCTCCTTGGGGAGGAGGATTGTCTGCTTTTTTGACTCGAATCGGGTTGCGTTATAGCCAGAACTTCATGAGAATTTGGCATTGAACGAACGATTTTTGATTTTTTTGGAATTCAATGCCAATGAAGCTTGACGCTATCGATCGGCGGATCCTGAGCGCGCTGCAGCGCGACGGACGCATGCAGAACGTGGAACTCGCGCACGAGGTCGGGCTGTCGCCGTCGCCGTGCCTGCGGCGCGTGCGGCTGCTCGAGGAAGCGGGCGTGATCGAGAAATACGTGGCCGTGCTGAATCCGGCGAAGGTCGGCAAGGGGCTGACGATCTTCACGCGCGTGTGGCTGAAGGGGCAGGACGCGGAATCCGTGAACCGCTTCGCCGAGGCCGTCCAGCAGATGCCGGAAGTGGTCGAGTGTCACCTGATGGCCGGCGACTGCGATTTCCTGCTGCGCGTGGTGGCCGCCGACATCGACGACTACCGGCGCTTCCAGATGGAATACCTGACGCGCATTCCGGGCGTGCTGAGCGTGAAGACCGACATTCCGATGCAGAAGGTCAAGCTCACATCGGCGCTGCCGACGTAACGCGGCACGAGTGCGCAACGCCGGTTCGGCGAGTCGTCACCGGCCGGTGACAATCGACCGATACACTGGCGGGACAAGCCGCTTCGCCGCGCACCGGCTGCATCACGGTGCGACTTCGATGCGCAAGCAACTAACGGTCAACCGCAAGGCGATCGGGCAGGCGCGCTGCGCGCGATGCGATCCGCCGGGCGGTGCCTTTTCTGGGGCGAGCCATTCATGCAGCCATTCAACACGCCGTGGAATTCGCTGGAAATCGTCAAGCTCGTGCTCGGCGTGCTGACGCCGTTGTCGGTCGCGTGTCTCGGCTGGCTCGTCGCGCGCCGGCTGAAGCGGCTCGAGCTCGTGCAGTGGACCAACCAGCGGCTGATCGAGAAGCGGCTCACGCTGTACGACACGGTCGCGCCGCAGCTCAATGCGCTGCTGTGCTTCTACACGTGGATCGGCTACTGGAAGGACATCTCGCCGGACGACGTGATCCGCGCGAAGCGCGAGCTGGACCGCACGTTTCACATCTACCGCTACCTGTTCGACGACGACGTGTACGACGCGTATCACACGTTCATCCACGCGCTGTTCGAGATGCATACGGGGCCGGGGCGCGACGCGCGGATCCGTTCGCTGATCCAGGCGCCGGACGGCGACCGCAGCGTGCACGGCACGTATGAATGGAAGGCGGCGTGGGCCGAGCGGTTCTCGACCGCGAACGTGACGGACAAGGCCGACGTGCTGCGGCACTACACGCGGCTGATGGAGCGGCTGCGCGTGGCGCTCGGCGCGAATCGCTGACGATTGCGCACGCACATTGCGCGCCGGTACCGGAATTCGTGACCGGGCGGCGCGCATCGATCCTCTGTCGCGCGAGCCCGCTAAGACACGATCGCCTCGGCGCTCATTCGCCGCAACTCGGGTACGCACGAGCCGCACTGCGTGCCGCACTTGAGTTGCGCCTGCAAGCCCGCGAACCGCTCCGCAGGCGTCGCGGCCGCGGGGCATGCCGACAGCGCCGCACGAATCTCGCTCTCGCTGACGCCCAGGCAATTGCAAACCGCGCGGCCGCGTGCGGGTGCCGCCTGCAACGGCACGCGTCCTGCGAACAACAGCATCCGGCCGATCGCGCCGACGCTGGTACCGCTGTCGACATAGTCGCGCAGCACGGCCGCACTGTCCTCGGTTGCGCCCGCCGCGCCCGACACGGAGAACGCGGTCAGCACGCCGTCGACCACGCGCACGCGGCGGGCGGTGCCGCGCCGTGCGTCGCCGTAGCTCATCACGTCGATCGCATGTTCGGGCAAGCCGAGCAGCGCCTCGATCTCGCGGTGCAGTGCGACGGGCACCGGCTCGTATGCCGCCGCGCGCCATGCGAGCCCGCCACCGGCGTCGGTGCCGAACGGCACGCAACTCGCATACGGGAATCGCGCGAACAGCGCACGCACCTCGCGCTGCCGCGCCAGCAGTTCGTCTGCGGCCAAGCGCGCGGCGATCAGCCAGCGCCACGGCAGGTCGGCCTTCAGCAGCTTGATCGCGGCGTGCTTCAGTTCCGGCTGGCGCGAGTGCGGGTCCAGCGCGGCCGAGGTCACCGTATTGACGCCGGCGCCGATGCGATTGCCAGCCACGCCGGACACGAACTCGTCGCCCCAGTGCATCGGCGTGAACGCCTGGCCGGGCGCGATCGCGTCGTCGGCGCGCGCGGGCAGCAGCATGCTGCCGCGGCGCGACGTCAGGTGCACGAAGTCGTGCGGGCCGATGCCCAGGCGCGCACAGTCCGCGGCGTTCAGGTCGACGCTCGGCGCCGGGGCGTGCGAGAACAGCTTCGGCACGCTGCCCGTGCGGCTGCAGCCGTGCCATTGGTCGCGCAGCCGGCCGGTGGTCAGCGCGAAGCGGAAGCGCGAATCGACCGGTTCCGCAACCGGCTGGTACGGCGTCGCGATGAAGCGGGCGCGGCCGTCGGCGGTCGGAAACCGTCCGTCGGCATACAGCCGGGCGGCGCCGTGCGTGGCGCCCGGCGGAAAGGGCCATTGCTGCGGGCCGGTGGCTTCAAGCTGCGGCCACGACAGGCCGCCGATGTCGCAATCGCGCCCGGCCGTCGTCGCGCGATGCTCGTTCCATACCGCTTCCGTATCCGCATACGGAAACAGCGTGGCGCGGCCCGGCGCGAGCCGTGCCTCGAGCCGTTGGCCGACCTCCGCGGCGATCCGCCAGTCCGCGCGCGCGTCGCCGTACGGTTCGACGGCTGCCCGCACGCGCGAGATGCGCCGCTCCGAGTTGGTGACGGTGCCGTCCTTCTCGCCCCACGTCGCCGCGGGCAGCAGCACGTCGGCGTACGGCGCGGTGCCGGTATGCGCATACGCATCCTGCAGCACGACGAATTCCGCGCGGGCGAGCCCCGCGCGCACGGCCGCCTGGTTCGGCAGCGAGTGAGCCGGGTTCGTGCAGACGATCCATACGGCCTTGAGATCGCCTGCGGCGAGCCGGTCGAACATCTCGACCGCGGTCAGGCCGGGCTGCGCCGGCACGTCGTCGACGCCCCACAGCCGCGCGATTTCGGCACGATCGGCGGGGTTCGCGAGATCGCGATGCGCGGACGCGAGCGTCGCCATCCCGCCCACTTCGCGGCCGCCCATCGCGTTCGGCTGCCCGGTCAGCGAGAACGGCCCCGCGCCCGGCTTGCCGATCTGCCCGGTGGCCAGATGCAGGTTGATCAGCGCGACGTTCTTGTGCGAGCCGTCCGCCGACTGGTTCAGCCCCTGGCAGTACAGCGACAGCGACGGGCCGTCGGCGAACCAGCGCGCGGCTTTCACGATGTCGTCCGCGCGCAGCCCGCAGACCTGTGCCGCGACGGCCGGCGACCATTCGCGCACGCTGTCGCGTACCGCATCGAAGCCGTTCGTGTGCGCGTCGATGAATGCGCGGTCGAGCGAGCCGTCCCACACCAGCACGTGCAGCATCGCATTGAACAGCGCGACGTCGGTGCCGGGCTGCAGCGCGAGGTGCAGCGTCGCGTCGCTTGCGGAATCGGTTCGGCGCGGATCGGCGACGATCACCTTCATCGCCGGATTGCGCTCGCGCGCGGCTTCGAGCCGGCGGTACAGGATCGGGTGCGCGAACGCCGGGTTCGCGCCGGCGATCAGCACGGTGCCCGCGTGATCGAGATCGTCGTAGCTGCATGGCGGCGCGTCGGCACCGAGCGATTTCTTGTAGCCGACCACGGCCGAGCTCATGCACAGCCGCGAATTCGAATCGATGTTGTTGGTGCCGATCAAGCCCTTCGCGAGCTTGTTGAAGACGTAGTAATCCTCGGTCAGCAGTTGGCCGGAAATGTAGAAGCCGACCGCATCGCGGCCGTGCTGCTCGACGATCCGCGCGAAGCGCGCGGCGACGTGATCGAGTGCGTCGTCCCACGACACGCGCGTGCGCGACGCGTCGCGCGCGTGCCGCAGTTCGGGATGCGTCGCACGGGTCTGCGCATAGCGTTCGGGCGCGGCGGTCAGGTGCAGCGTGCTGCCTTTCGAACACAGCCGGCCGAAATTCGCCGGATGGTCGGGGTCGCCACGCACGCCGACGATCTTGCGCCGTCCGTCGCCATCGCCGGTCGTCTGGATGATCACGCCGCAGCCGACGCCGCAGTAGCAGCAGGTCGAATGCGTTTCGCGCAGGTCGGCGTCTTGGTGAGCGTTGCGATCGAGTACTGCTGCCATTCCCGTCATGCAGCGTGCCCTGGTGCGACGCACGCGGGTGCGCCGGATGCGTCGTCGCCGATCGCGAGCGACGCGAGTTCGCTGCGCCGGAGCAGCACGGCGTCGCCGTCGCACGCGACGCTGAACACGGGCGTACAGCCGTCGTCGGGCGGCAGCGCGCAGCCGTTGCCGAACGCGACGTTGAAGCCGTGCAGCGGGCACGTCACCTGTTCGCCGTGCACGATGCCCTGCGACAGCGGGCCGCCGCGATGCGGACAGCGGTCGAGCAGCGCGAACACGCGGTCGCCCGCGGTGCGAAACAGCGCGACGGGCGCGCCTTCGGGCCGCTTGACGACGCGTGCGCCGAGCGGGGGAATGTCGTCGATCCGGCAGACCGCGATCCAGTCGGGTTCGAAAGTGGTCATCTTGAGGTTTCCTGGCGGTGGCAGTGGCGGCGTCAGCGGCCGGCCGTTTCGACGGCGATCGGGATGAACTGGCGCAGGTCGACCTGTGCGTCGTCGGTGTCGTGCCACGGATCGGGCTCGTCCTTCAGCGCGAACTGCAGGCGTTCCCACAGCGCCGAGCGGTTGTCGGCATCGTCGAGCACGCGCGCTTTCACGTAGTCGAGCCCGACGCGTTCGAGATAGTGCACGGTGCGCTCCAGATACCAGCCTTCCTCGCGATAGAGCTGCAGGAACGCGCCAGCATGCTCGAGCACTTCCTCGTGCGTCTTCACCTTGCAGAAGAACTGCGCAACCTCGGTCTTGATCCCGCCGTTGCCGCCGACGTAGATTTCCCAGCCGGAATCGACGCCGATCACGCCGACGTCCTTGATCCCCGATTCCGCGCAGTTGCGCGGGCAGCCCGACACAGCCAGCTTGACCTTGTGCGGCGCGTACATCCGCCACAGCGCGCGTTCGAGCTGCTGGCCCATCAGCGTCGAATCCTGCGTGCCGAAGCGGCACCATTCGGAGCCGACGCAGGTCTTCACGGTGCGCAGCGCCTTCGCATAAGCATGGCCGCTCGGCATCCCGAGGTCGTGCCATACGCCCGGCAGGTCCTCCTTCTTCACGCCGAGCAGGTCGATGCGCTGCCCGCCCGTGACCTTGACGGTCGGAATCGCATACTTGTCGACGACATCGGCGATGCGGCGCAGCTCGTCGGCGGTCGTCACGCCGCCCCACATGCGCGGCACGACCGAATAGGTGCCGTCCTTCTGGATGTTCGCGTGCGCGCGTTCGTTGATGAAGCGCGATTGCGGATCGTCCTTCGCCTCGTGCGGCCAGGTGCTGATGCAGTAGTAGTTCAGTGCCGGGCGGCAGGTCGAGCAGCCGTTCGGCGTGCGCCATTCGAGGAAGTGCATCGCGGCCGGCACCGACAGCAGCTTGTGCTCGCGAATCGCCGAGCGCACTTCCGCATGCGTGCGGTCGGTGCAGCCGCAGACCGGCTTCGCCTTCGGCGACGCGGAATAGTCGCCGCCAAGCGTCGACATCAGGATCTGTTCGACGAGGCCCGTGCAGGAACCGCACGACGCGGATGCCTTCGTGTGCTTGCGCACGTCTTCGAGCGTGAAGAGCCCCTTCTCCTTGATCGCGCCGACGATCGTGCCCTTGCAGACGCCGTTGCAGCCGCATACCTCGGCGGTGTCGGCCATTGCCGCCGCGTGCGTGACGCCGCTGTGCCCGGTGTCGCCGAGGCTCGTCTCGCCGAACATCAGCGTGTCGCGGATGTCCGCGATGTTGCGGCCCTCGCGCAGCAGCTTGAAATACCACGCGCCGTCGGCGGTGTCGCCGTACAGGCACGCGCCGACGATCCGGTCTTCCTTGACGACGATCTTCTTGTAGACACCCGCGAGCGGATCGGACAGCGTGATGTCTTCGGTGCCTTCGCCGCCGAGGAAGTCGCCCGCGGAATAGAGATCGATGCCGGTGACCTTCAGCTTCGTCGACGTGACCGAGCCGGCGTAGCGGCCGATGCCGAATTCCGCGAGATGGTTCGCCGCGACCTTGGCCTGCTCGAACAGCGGCGCGACGAGCCCGTACGCGATGCCGCGGTGGCTCGCGCATTCGCCGACCGCGTAGATGCGCGGGTCGTAGGTCTGCATCGTGTCGCTCACGACGACGCCGCGATTGCAGTAGAGCCCCGTGCTTTCCGCGAGTTCGGTGTTCGGCCGGATGCCGATCGCCATCACGACGAGATCGGCTTCGATCGAATCGCCGTCGGCGAAGCGGACCGCGCGCACCCGCTTGCCGTCCGGGCCGTCGGCCTCCAGCGCGGCAGTCTGCTTCGACATCAGGAATGCCAGGCCGCGCGCTTCCAGCGACTTGCGCAGCAATTCGCCCGCGGTCGCGTCGAGCTGCCGCTCGAGCAGCGTTGGCGCGAGGTGGACGACCGTCACGTCCATGCCGCGCAGCTTCAGGCCGTTCGCGGCCTCGAGGCCGAGCAGCCCGCCACCGATCACGACCGCACGTCGATACTGCGACGATGCGTCGATCATCGCCTGCGTGTCGGCAATGTCGCGATAGCCGAGCACGCCGTCGAGCCCGATTCCGGGGATCGGCAGCATGAATGGATTCGAGCCGGTCGCGAGCAGCAGGCGGTCGTACGGTGCCTCGGTGCCGTCGTTGGCCACCACGACCCGGCGCACGCGGTCGATCTTCACGACCTTGCGGCCGGTCAGCAGCTTCACGCCGTGCTGTTCGTACCACGCGTAATCGTTCAGGACGATCTGTTCGAGCGTCTGCTCGCCGGCCAGCACCGGCGACAGCAGGATCCGGTTGTAGTTCGGATGCGGCTCCGCGCCGAACACCGTGACGTCGTACAGATCCGGGGCCAGCTTGAACAGTTCTTCGAGCGTGCGTACGCCCGCCATCCCGTTGCCGACCATCACCAGCTTCATCTTCCGCATTACGACGTCTCCTTGGCGTTCAGCGTGCAGGTCGCCCCGCTTGTCAAGGAGTCAAAAAGCAAACGGCGTGCCAATGCGCCGGGCCGCGTCCCGGTGCAATGTGCGCCGATGGGCGCGCACCGCGTGCATGCGCGGTACGGGCTACATTGGTGCATTGCAATGCAAGTCGGTGCACCGGAGCGGCAACGATCGATTCGTCAGTTGTTTGCCGTCACACGCGTGCAGGCGCATGCAGCACGACCGCCCGTTCGACATGTCGCCGGCGGCATGGGCCGCGCCGGTCAAGCGGGCCGATGTGGCGGCCCGCTGGGGTGCTCACTCGGCAACATGCGTGATGCCGCTCGCCGGGATCGCCGGCAGGGCGGCCGCGCGTGCGTCGGCGGGCATGGCCCATTCGAGCCATTGCGCACGCAGCAGCACGAGTGCGCCGCATGCACCGGTGGCGAGGGCGCCGAACGTCATGAAGCCGAGCTGGTAGCTGCCGGTGCTTTCCTTCGCGATGCCCATCACGACGGGCAGATAGAAGCCGCCGATTCCGCCCGCGGCGCCGACGATGCCGGACAGCAGGCCCGTCTTGCCCTGCCAGCGGTGCGGCACGAGCTGGAAGGTCGCGCCGTTGCCGAGCCCGAAGGCGACGTACAGGCAGATCAGCAATGCGATGCCGCCTGCGAGCGGCGGCATCCACGCGGCGAACGCGAAATCGGCGGCGGCGATTGCCGCGAGCAGCACGATCAGTGTGCGCACGCCCGTGACGCGGTCCGCGATGAAGCCGCCGAGCGGCCGCACGATCGCGCCGAGGAACGCGAGCAGCGACATGAACAGGCCGGCGTCGATTTTAGGCATCTGATACAGCGACGTCAGCAGCAGCGTCACGTATGACGACATGCCGACGAAGCCGCCGAACGTGATGCTGTAGATCAGCATGATGACCCACGTATCGCGCTCGGCGAGCACCGCGCGGTAGCGCGCGGGCAGGATCGCGATCGCGAGCAGCGCGCCCATCACCGGCAGCAGCAGCACGCCCGTCTTGCCGGCACCGAACAGCCCGCCGTGCACGGCCAGGACCAGCGCGACGAGGCCGGCGAGCGTGATCGCGAACGCACCGAGCGCACGCGGCACGCTGCCGGATTTTTCGCCGCGGTCGTCGGCCCACGCGGCGATCGCGAAGCCGGCAATCGCGAGCAGCGGCAGCGCGGCGGCGGTCGACAGCTTCCAGCCGACGGCGGCCGCGATATGCGGAAACATGAAGCCGTCGAGTACCGCGCCGATGTTGCCAGCCGCGGCAAGGCCGAGCACGAGGCCCTGCACTTTCGGCGGATAGCTGCTGCCCGCCATTGGCAGCGCAACCGCGAAACTTGCGCCGCCCATCCCGAGGAATACGCCGAGCACGAGCAGCAGCGCGTACGACGGCGTGCCGGGCACGCACGGCAGGACGATTGCCGGCAGTGCGGACAACACGATGCCCATCAGCGCGATCGTGCGTCCATTCGTGGATTGGTACAGGTTGCCGAGCGTCACGCGCAGGATCGCCGCGGCGAGCACCGGTACCGCGACGAGAAAGCCTTGCTGCGCGGCGGACATCGCGATGTCCTTGCCGATGAACGGCGCGAGCGGGCCGTACAGCACCCAGACGGTGAAGCCGGTGTCGAAATACAGGAAGCACGCGAGCAGCGAGCGCCAGTTGCCGCTCTGCAAGGAGGTGCGCAAACGCGTCATGGTGATGACCTCTGCGGATTGCCGGTCGGACACCGGCTGGATCGGTCCGAACATCGCAAGACGCCGGCATGCGGCGTCAGGTCCTCGTTGGCAATATGCATGCCAGCCGCGGCAGATGTCGATGGATGGGGCGCTCAGCCTTGTCGGTAGCGGGAGAGGGGGATCCACGGCGTTTGATGCGACGCGGGGGGAGCGGCACTGTCAGCGTGCGCTCGGGCGCAGTGGCGGTGCGGCCATGCACCGGGAAGATTCGGGGTACTACCGTTGATCGAGCGAGGTTGCCGGATGGGACACGCCGTACGGTGACGTGGGCGACCAGGTTCGAGAGCGACGCGTGGCGGGTGGTGGGAGAGACGCGTGGCCGCGATACCGGGGGAGCGGGAGCCGCGAGGTTCGGAAGATGCGGAAATCGGCGGCGCCTACGATCGCCGGCGCGGCATGTTCAGGATTTTGAACAACAGTGGCGACTGCTGGCGGTTCAAACGATGAACGACTGAGGGTACGACGAATCAAGCGAACGAGATCACGAGTTTCTTGCTGCTTCGCGTCGGTTACTGCTGCTTGCAAGCCACCTGATAATCGATCACGGTATTCGCGGACGGCGTGTCCGGCTCGCCGCCGACCGTCGTCACGCCGAGCACGCCGGCCGCATTCCGATATCGCAGCGCGCAATACCCCATGCCGGTGCCCGAGCACGCTTCGGCTTCGATGATCCCGTGCTTCGCGAGCGTCGCCGCGCCGTCCATCGCGTCCGGTTTCTCGTGCGGACGCAGCGGCTGCCAGCCATGCGAGATCAGGATCTTGCGCGCCTTGTCGAGCGGTTTGCCGTACACGTTGGGCACGATCGCGCGGCCGTGACAGTACGTGCGTTCGGCGGCAACCGCGGTCAGCCGCAAGCCGCCATTCTCTTCGCGCAACTCGCCGACGGGCGCCGACGGACCATCACCGCCCCAGACCAGCAGCGCGCCGCTTTCCAGCGGCTCGACCGAGCCGAGCTGCCAGCCGGACGCGCGCGCCGTATAGCCGAGCGCGACGAGCGTCGTGCCGTCGAAGACGCCGATGTTTGCGTTGCGCGCGAAGCAGATCGCGCTGGTCCCCGACTTGAACCCGCTCGCGAACGTGACGACCGTGTAGCGGCCGAGCGGTGCTTCGGACGTCACGATCCAGCCGAGCTTCGCGACGTCGCGGCCGGCCGCGGCTGCAGTTTTCGCACGATATTGCGCGCAAAACGTGTCGAGCGCGCCGTTCTCCGGCGAGTGCGGCAGCGCGCCGAGCGGAACCAGCGACGCACCCGCGATATCGGAAGCCGTACGCAGCGTATCGGCCGACGCCGCGCCGCCGAGCATGATGCACGCGAGTGCCGCGAGCGATGCGACGCGGCGGGCAAACGGCCGGGCAGCGATGCGCCGCATGTGGACTCAGCCTTGCGCGATCACGTCGATCCGCAGTGCGTCGCCACCGTCGACGATCGCCAGCAGACGATCGACGTTCGGGTGTGCGCCCGGGCGGTTGCGTGCGTCGGCGGTATGTTCCGCGAATACCGCGAGGCCGTGTTCGGCGGCCTTCGCATCCAGCGTGCCGAATGCCTGCTTCAGGTAGTTGTACACCGCGAGCGAGCCTTGCTTGCCCGGCTGGTTCTCGATGCTGGCGACCACGTCGCCGTTCGCGCCGACGAGATCGATGCGCGCGATGCCGTCGATGGCCGGCAATTGCGCGAGGTTGTCCTTGAATACTTGGGTCGGTTGAATCACTGAAATACTCCGTCGGTTCGATCATGGGTCAATCGGCCCGTATCTTATCCGATCGTCACTCCGGCCGGCCGCCGCGCATCCGCTGGCGCACGCGAGCCGGCCGCGAGCCTGACGTGAGCAGCGGCACCGCATACGCGAAGCGTTTGCGTGACGCGGGCCGCCCTGCGTTATCGCCGGGCCGTATCCATCGTTACGCCCGCTTCGCGCGAGCGCTCGATGTCGGGGCTGCGATATGCGCGCTCGGGAATGTCGGCGAGCCGCGACGCATGCACCTGGTGCGGCGCGAGGCCGTAGAACTTCTGAAAACTCATGATCAGCGGCGACCACTTGTCCGGATCGACGTGGTCCGGATGGCCGTCCATCAGCAGGTCCGGGTGCACGTGCACGCGCTGGATGCGCACTTCGAATACGCGAATGTAGCCGCGCATGTCGGGCATATCGTCGCCGATGCCGTGCGTGGCGGCGACCACGGCCTCCATATGCACCGGGCATTCGAGCGCGCGCGGCGGCGCGACGGTTTGCGAGGCCGTTTCGGTGAGCCCGGCCGTGCCGAACTTGTCGGGCTCGTATACATAGCCGCGTGCCTGTTTCGATGCGGGCACCGGATCCGTGCCCGTCGTGCGCGCGATCCGGTCGACCGCGTTCGCCTGCGCCGCCGACGGCAGGTTCAGCACGCATTCGCCGGTGCGCATCAGGTTGCGCGTGGTCTGCGAACTGGCCGCAAGCCCGAGCATGCAACGCCAGCCGAGCCAGAACGCGGACGACATCGGCGCGAGATTGGCCGTGCCGTCCGGATTCAGCGTGCTGATCAGCACGACGGGCGTGCCGAAATAGAGGATGTTGGGTTCGGTGACGCGATGCGGAGCGTTCATGTTCGGTCCTTGGCTGACGGGATGGGTTCCCATGCTGATCCCGTCGCGACCGCGTGGCGTTCCGAATCTTGTCGTGTCATTCGCATCGAACGGAGCGGACAGCGTTGCCCGCCGCACTGCGGCCCGGCCACCATCGGCATCGCGCGCGCTTTTCCGCTACAGTGGGAAATCACCGGCCGCACCTGCCGCCCACGCCGGCACGCGACGGCCACGTTCCGCCATTGCACACGAGGGCCCCGATGGACACTGAACAACGCTACACCGCCAATGCGCCGACGCGCGCGGAAGTCGACGCACTGGCCGGTGCCACCGTCATCGAATTCGGCGCGAACTGGTGCGGGATCTGCGCAGGTGCGCAGCCTGCGATCGTCGCGTCGTTTTCCGCGCATCCGGCCGTGCGGCACCTGAAGATCGAGGATGGTCCGGGCCGGCCGCTCGGCCGGTCGTTCGGCGTGAAGCTGTGGCCGACGCTGGTATTCCTGCGCGACGGGGTCGAAGTCGCGCGCGTCGTGCGCCCCGCCGACGCGAAGCAGATCGAAGCCGACGGCTTCGCCGCACTTGCCTGAGGGCGTCATCATGCAACAGGCCATCACGCACATCGGCGTCGACACGCGCGGGAGCGGCCTCGTCGAGTTCACGCCGCAGGTGCGCGCATTCGTCGACCAGCAGGCGATCCGCACCGGGCTGCTGACCGTGTTCTGCCGCCATACGTCCGCGTCGCTGCTGATCCAGGAGAACGCGGATCCGTCGGTGCAGCGCGATCTCGAGCGCTACTTCGCGACGCTCGCGCCCGAGGACGACACGCGCTACGAGCACGACACCGAAGGGCCCGACGACATGCCCGCGCATCTGCGCACGGCGCTGACGCAGGTGCAGTTGTCGATCCCGGTCGAGCATGGGCGCATGGTGCTCGGCACCTGGCAGGGCATCTATCTGTTCGAGCACCGTCGCGCGGCGCATCGGCGCGACATCGTGCTGCATTTGATTGGCGAGTAGAAGCGGCAACGCGAACGGGCGAGCAGGCGGGCCCGCGCCGCATCTCGGCCGCGTTCAGCCGAGCAGCTTCTCGACGAGCGCGCCGAGTTCGCGCAGATGAACGGGCTTCGGCAGGAATTCGTCGAACACCCGCTGGTTCTCGCGCAGCGCGGCCGATTCGTACGCGCTGACGCCGAGAATCGACGGAAACCGTCCGTCGTTGTCCGGTTGCGCGGCGATCCGGATGCGATGAGCGACTTCGAAGCCGCTCAGGTCCGGCAGCTCGAGGTCGAGCACGACGAGGTCGTAATGCGCTTCGCCGAAACGGGCGACGCCTTCTTGTCCGGTGCCGCACAGATCGGTGTCGAGGCCGAGCGCCGACAACATTGCGCCGAGCGTTTCGCGCGCGTTGTCGTTGTCGTCGACCACGAGCGCGCGGCGGTTGCGATGCGCGGCGGCAGCCGGCCATGCGGGCGCGTCGCCGGCCGTTTCGCCGGCATCCGGCACTTCGGCCGGCAGCGTCACGACGAACTCGCTGCCTTCGCCAACGGTGCTGCGCACGTCCACATGGCCGCGCAGCGTCGTCACGATCTCGCGCACGACGGCGAGCCCCATCCCGATCCCGTCCACATGCAGGCCGACCGCGTCGTTCGCGCGATAGAACGGCTCGAAGATCTTCGACAGATGCTGCTTCGCGATACCTGCGCCGGTGTCCCGCACGGCGAGTCTCAGCTGCCGGCCGGCCGGCGCGTCGACGAGCAGGATCGATACGTCGATCGATCCGTCGACGGTGTATTTCACCGAATTCTCGATCAGGTTCGACAGCACCTGCCGCAACAGCTTGCGATCGGAGCGGATCGCGAGATCATGCGGCTCGACCTGCTGCGAAACTGCAATCCGCTTGGCCGCGATCCTCTCGCGCAGCGGATCGATCACCTCGGCGAGCAGCGACGCCATGCCGACCGTCTCGGTTTCGGCGAGGCGCTTGGTCGAGCGCAGCTTGATGTAGTCGGTCAGGTCCTTGACCAGCGCTTCAAGCGACGACGCGGAATTTTGCAGCCGCCGGATCGTCTTCAGGTTCGCGTCGGACTGCGGCCGCGCGAGCAGGATCTCGATCGACCCGCAGATCGCCTGCAAGGGCGTACGCAGCTCATGACTGACCATCCCGAGGAACGCGTTCTTCGCCTCGATCATCTCGAACGCGCGATCGGATGCCTTGCGCTCCGCATCCAGCGCCGCGTCCTGGCGCTCGAGCAGGTCGTCGCGCGTACGCATCGTATAGAACAGCAGCAGGAACAGCGCGCCGAGGATCACGCCGAGGATGATGCCGAGCGACAGGATCGCCCGCTGCTTTTCCTTCAGCTGATGGAACGTGAAGTCGCGCTGCGCCATCTCGATCGCGCGGAAGTAGTTCGCGAGGCCGTTGACCTTCGGCCAGTACGCATTGACCTCGTCGATCACGCGCGGCGCATCGTTCGGTGCATGGTGCAAGCGCGGCACGTCCTGCTTCAGGCGCGCCATGAATTCGCCGAGCACCGCGATCTCCTTGCGCGCGCGCGGGATGCGCAGCCAGTATTCGGATACCTCCGACGGCCGCTGCAGGAACCCGAACGACACCGACAGGCTGTCGAGCTGCATCTGCACGTGGTCGTAGTCGTCGTCCACGTGCGTCGCGTAGAGGATCAGCTGGCGGTCGAAGCGCGTGTAGACGTTGCGGTATTGCGCGGCGGTCCAGAACACGCCTTCACGCGGCCCTTCGAGCACGCCCTCGTTGACCGACGTCGCGAGCAGGTCCCACAGCAGGAATGCCCACGCGGCGAATCCCAGGATCCACAGCGATCCCAGGACCAGGATGACTTTTCTGTTCTTCCACCGCCCGCGCTTCATGTCGCGCGCTTACTTCACGGTCAGGCCGATGATCTGCCACGCGAACTTGGCTTCGCCGAGCGGCGTCTTCAGCTCGTCGGGATACTGGTCGCGCGGATACATGATCCACAGCGGCCCGTAGTTGTCGTTGCCGAGCACCTTGCCGTTCATCGTGCGCGCGAGGATCACGCCGTACTTGTCGGCATCCGACACGGGGATCGTGAACGTGTACTCGTCGATGCAGCGGAACTCGATTTGCGTGCCTTGCGCGTCGACGGTCTTCAGCACGTCGGACAGGCGCGGGCCGGTGAAGGTCGCCTTCGGCGTCCAGCTCGTCGACGTGACGATCGTGTGCTGCGGCAGCGCCATCAGCGCCTGCTCGGAAAAGACGAAGGTCGTCTTGCCGGGCTGGTTGCTGCGGCCGATCTTGCCGTCGACGGTGAACGTAAACGACGCGGCGCAGCACGCGGCAGCCATGCCGAGCAGGCCGGCCGTGACCAGGCTCTTGATCCAGATCGTCGAAATTCGCATGTGTTTCCTCGTTCGTGTTCGTGTGATGGTCGGTCTTTGTTGTGGTCTCAGCTCGCGGCGGCGGCGGCGGCGGCCGGGCCGGCCGGCAGCGCGATCTTCAGTTCGCGCGCGACTTCGGCGAACAGGATCGGCAGGCGCACCGGTTTTTCCTCGCAGCGCGCGTTGTAGTGCGACACGATGTGCGCGATCTCGTCCTCGCTCGCTTCGCCGGTGGAGATCTTGCCGGTCAGCAGGAAGATCGGCGCACCGCCGTTCTCGCTTGACCGGATGCCGCGCACGAGCTCGGCGGCCGTCTGGTCGCCGAGCATCCAGTCGAGGATGTAGCCGTCGAAATCCTCGACTTCCAGCGCCTTGCGGAACGACGCGCCGTCATAGTAAGGGACCGCGTTCACGCCTTTTTCGATGAAGTACTCGCACACCGTTTCGGCGACGTCCTGCGAATCGTCGACCACGGCGATCCGAGCCGCATAGACGGTCGGCTGGCTCGAGCGCAGTTCGATGACATCGACCGGATAGGTGCGGCCTTCGCGCGCGTGCTGGCGTTCGGTGACGATCCATTCGCCCTGCCACTGCAGCGCGACGAAATCCGTTTCGATCTGGCTGCTGGCCTTCGCCGAGATCGCCGCGCGGCAGCGAAAGCGGCGCGACTCGATCACGAGCGTCGCGTCGATCATCTCGGCGGCGGCCGGCTGCGTGCCCTTGTCGTCGAGCAGGATCGCGGGCGGCACGCCGAAGTGCGTCGCGATGTCCTGCAACTGCGACAGGTTCCACGGAATCAGCCCTTTCATCTTGCGCGTGACGACCGAGAAACTGAGGCCCAGCACGTTCGCGATCGTCGTGTTGTGGCTGCGCGGCGGAATGCCGTTGCGCGTCAGCAGATCGTGCACCTTGGTGGCGGTAATGAGATCGGCGTTGGCCTGCTCGCTGGTGGACATCTCGAAGGGGTCTCCTAGGTTTTCGCGACGAAGAGCATATTCAAAAGTGACGTGATACGCAAACTTTGAAATCACGAATCACCTTGACATGCCATATTTCTCCATTATTATTGCTCATCACGTCACTATTGTTTGTCGCGTCAGGTCTGGAGGCCGGTGTCGACCGCGGTCGGCCCAGCGAAAAGCGGCAGCAGCACGTGACAGAACGATTCGAAGAGAGAGCCTGAGAGAGCCTTGGACTGCGCGTCGGCGTTGGCGAATTGTATTCGCCTCGCCGTGCGCGAGCCGGGTGCGCACACGGCTACTGGTTTCGGGTTATCCGTACTACGGCGTCTGGCAGCAGACGGACTGGTACTACCGACAGGGCCTGAAGCAACGGGGGCAGCCGCGGGGAGACCACCATCGCGCGCCAGCCGGATGGCTTATCGAAGTTCGCACGAACCATAAGCCGAACAACGACGCTATCGATCGATAACAACACGAAGGCCATTCTTTCCCAACGTCTCACTCAAGCTGCGCTGGTTGCAGCGCTTTGCGCGTCCGTCGCCGGCTGCGGCGGCATGGTGACGAAGCCGGCCGGAACGCGGGTGTGACCGGGGCCGCGACGAACCGAACGTCAGCGACTTCATCGCGCAGGCCAACAGCGAAGGCGTGAAGGGCTATCGCGCGAAGGGCGGGCAAGTGTTCGGCAGCACGCTGTCGTGGATCTACGTGAAGGACCAGACGCAGTCGCCAATCTTCACGTACCAGTTGACCGGCGCGAGCTTCGTGCAGCAGGCGAACGATTACGGCGCGCAGGGCACCGCTTACCTGAGCGATCTCGTGACTTCGGACAGCACGTCGTGTGCGATTTCGCCGCGAAGATTCGTTCGAGTTCAAAACAAGCATAAAAACAAATCGGACGTGTACTAAAAGGATAATGCACGACTGATTTTCACCGTGTCGTTTGGCATGATCGGGATATCGCTATCCCGAATGTATCCATCGTGACGCCCAGCCCGGCGGGGAATTTGCCGCATGTCCGCATCCCGGGCGCCGTCACGTCGAGTCATGCCATACAGCACGCTTCAGTCCATTCGCCGCTACCAGAGCATTTCGATGTTCGGGGGCGGCATCGTCGTCACGATCCTGATCCTGATCGCCTGCGGGCTCGGGATCACGTCGATCGTCTACGGCTATCTGGATGCCGAGCGGCGTAATTTCCTGAACGGCGTCGAGGAAGCCGTCGACGAGGTGCAGGTGGCCGAGACGTCGTTCCGCAACGGCGTCGCGAATACACAGTTGGTCTGGCATGAACTCGGCGCGGCGCCTCCCGACGTCGTGAACGCGTTTTTCGCCAACGGCCAGCAGTTCGCGATCAAGCCGTATCCGTCGCTCGTGGTCGGCGTGCCGGGGCAAACCGCGCAGCGCGACGAGGTGGCGCGCTATCTCGCGCTGTCGTTCCTGCTGTCGCGCATCGGCGCGGCGAGTTCGCTCAATCGCGGGCGCACGCTCGAGGGCTACCACTACAGTACGCGCACGGGGGTGTTCGGCTTCGTACCGCATCTGGCGCGCGACAATCCCGCACTCGCGACGGCCGAGGCGCGCGCGCGTGTCCTCGCGGCCCTGCACGTCAATTTCGACGGCCCGGCACCGACAGACGGTCGGCCGCACGTTCGCTGGCTGTCGCCCTACATCAATCCCGTGACGGGGCAGGCGCGCATCCGGATCGCCGCCGAAGCGCGCGCCGGCGGCCTGCCGTTCGCGGTACTCGTCACCGAATACGCCCCGGAATACCTGTTGTCGTGGCTGCCCGAACGCAACCCGGCCGGCGTGTTCTTCGTCGTGTCGGCGGACAACCGGCTGATCGCGATCGATCCCGGCGTCGAGCGGACCAATGCGCTGACCGAGCGCTTGCTGAACCTCGATGTCGCGCAGCGCGGCCAGGCAGCCGGCGAGCCGCTCTTTCGCGACGGCGCGATCGTGTTCCGCTCCCGCCTTGCGGCGACCGGCTGGACGATCGCCTATGTGCTGTCGTGGGCCGACGTGGCGGCCGGCATCGGCGTGCAGGCAGGCGCGCTCGCGGCGTCGACGCTCGTTGCGATCGTCGTGATGTGGCTGCTGCTCGTGCGATTCCACCGGCGCGTGCTCGTGCCGGTCTACGCGCGTTCGGCCCGCGTGTTCGAGAGCGAGGCGCTGTGTCGCAGCGTGATCGCGATGGCACCGGTCGGCATCGGTCTCGTGTCGCTGTCCGATCGTCGCGTGATGCTCGCGAGCGACGTGCTGGCGCAGATGCTCGTGCCGCACGGCGGCGATCACCATGCGCTGAGCGCGCAGGTGCTCGAGCAATACGACGCGTTCATCGCGCACGGCGGCGCGGGTCGGACGATGATGACCGAACTCGTGCTCGATGCACACGGCGCCGCGCCGCTGCATCTGGAGATCATCGCGCACAGCGCGCGTTATCAGGGCGAGGACGTGCTGATCGCGACTTTTGCCGACACGACCGCGCAGCGCCGGCTCGTGCATCAGCTCGAGGAGGCCGTGCGCGCGGCCGATTCGGCGAATGCGGCCAAGTCGTCGTTTCTTGCCGCGACGAGCCATGAGATCCGTACGCCGCTCAACGTGATCCTCGGCAACCTCGAACTGCTCGGGCGCACGGCGCTCGATGCGTCACAGCAGAGCCGCGTGCAGACGCTGCGTGCATCGGCCGAAGGCCTGCTCGCGATCGTCAGCGACATCCTCGATTTCTCGAAGATCGAGGCCGGTGCGATGTCGGTCGAGTCGATCGAGTTCGACGTGATCACGGTGATCGAGCGTGAACTGGCGGCGTTCGCGCCCGTCGCAAAAGCGAAAGGGTTGCCGCTGTTCGCCGATATCGATGCGAGCGACGCGCAGCGGATGCGCGGCGATCCGACCCGGCTCGGGCAGGTGCTCGGCAATCTGTTGAGCAACGCGATCAAGTTCACCGCCAGCGGGCATGTGCTCGTGCGCGTGTCGGTTGCGTTGGACGGATGCGGCGACGCCGCGCTGTCGATCGCCGTCGAGGACACCGGCATCGGCATTGCGGGCGCCGATCGGCACAAGCTGTTCAAGGCGTTCTCGCAGGTCGACGCGTCGATCACACGCCGCTACGGCGGCACCGGGCTCGGGCTCGCGCTGTGCGATCGTCTCGCGGCCGCGATGGGCGGACGGATCGACGTAGCGAGCGTGCCGGGCGCCGGCAGCCGCTTCACGTTGACGGTGCCGCTCGGGATGGCGGTCGTGCCGCTCGATACGCATCCGGCGCGCCGCGCGCGCACGCCGCTGATCGTCGTTGCGCGTACGGAATGGCAGCGCTTCGCGTTGCCGCATCTGCGTACATGGGGCTTCGACGTCGACGCATACGAGCGCCCGGCGCGGATTCCGGCCGACCGTCGTGCGCGGGCCGTCGCGATCGTCCTGTTCGGCGAATCGGATGCCTGGTCGCGCGCGGAGCTCGACAGCCTGGGCGGCGACAGCCTTGTCGTGTTCGCCACGCCGGACGGCCCGCCGCAAGCGTATCGGGCAGGCAGGACGATACGCGTGTCGAGTTATGCATTGGGTGGCTTCAAGGCCGCACTTGCGCAGGCGATGGCCGACACCGGCGGCGTTGCCGCGCAACGGTCGGCGAGCACGCATGTGGAAGCCGTTCGTCCGCGCGCGGTGCGTGTGGCGCTCGCCGGCATCGATTCCGTCGGCAGCACGCTCTTGCGGGAGCAACTCCACGTGCTGGGCTGCGAGGTGCAGACGGCGGGTACGGCCGAAGCGGCGCTCGACCTGCTGGCCACCGGCGCGTGGCACGTGCTGCTGGCGGATGCCAGTCTGCCGGACATGTCGGTCTGCACGCTGGCGAATGCCGTGCGCGATCTCGGCACGGGCTGCGACGTGATGGTCGTGGCGTCGCATGTCGCGCCTGTCGACAGGCAGCGGTATGCCGACGCAGGAGTCGGCTGCGTGTTGACCAAACCGGTGACCCTCGCGCATCTGCGCGGCGCATTGGCCGGCATCGCTCGGCGGCGTGGTGCGCCGGGGCATGGAGCGGGAATACAAGAACCGGACGTCGCGCGCTTCGCACACGGTGGCATGACATGAACGCGTGTCGATGGCCGTGGGCGGTGACGACGAGGTCCGAAGAATGGAAGGCAGCGCGACGCATCGGCAACGGTGGCGCAGATCAATCAGGTGAGAAAAGGGGAAGACCGTGCGCTACATGGTGAAAGTCTTCGTAATGTTGCTCGATTTTGCCACGCTTCCCGAGAAATCCAGAAGAGACTTTCTCGGCAGGATGAACGAATTCCTGATCATGTCGCCCGTGCAGAAGCGGCGCGCGATCAGCGAATGGAAGCAGGCAGTCGAGGAACGGGGCGAATCGGGCGAAGGTGCCCACAGACCATAACGACGATCCGGATGCGGGCAAGCGGTCGATGCGCGGCAGGCTCGCTGCTGCGCGAATGGTTGCGGTGGCAGGGGATGGGGCGGGGCGACGCGCGATGCGGCGTTCAGGTCCGGGAAGCCGACCTATGTGTCGGCGTGTGTCCCGATCACCATGCGTGCTGCCGGCCCGGAAGTGCATGCCGATCGGTAACGCCCGCTCATGTTCGGCCGGCGCGCCCATGCTGGGCATGCCACGGGGCGACGCGACATGCAGCCTGCTTCGACCTGTCGGCCAATGCTTACGGTTTTGCACTCGTTTTATCTTAAAATCGAGTCGCGCTTGCATTCTTCGATGTGTCGAATGCGACGGGTCGAATCGACGGCCTGTCGACTGGATGGCCCGCATCCTGCGGCTGTTGGCGGATGCGCGATCAAAAGCCTCGGGGAGAAATGGGACGATGGATGAATTCTTTGTGCGCGTGATGGTGGCCGACGACCACCCGTCATCCGCGATCGGGATGTCGCAGGCGCTCGCCGATAGCAGCACGATCCGGCTCGTCGACTCCGTGTCCAATTCGACCGATCTCGTGGCAGCGCTCGACGAGAAGCCGAGCGACGTGCTGGTGGTCGACTACGTGATGCCCGGCGGCAAATTCGGCGACGGGCTCGTGCTGCTGTCGTTTCTGCAGCGCCGCTATCCGGCGCTGAAGCTCGTGACGATCACGATGATCGACAACCCGAGCGTGCTGCATGCGATTCGCAAGCAGGGTGTCGGCTGCATCCTGAGCAAGTCGGATGCGATTTCGCATCTGGTCGGCGCGGTCCACGCGGCGTATGTCGGCGCCAACTACCTGTCGCCGCATATCAAGCAATTGCTGGAGTCGACGGGCACGTCCGATACGGCCCGCCCGCTGACGACGCGCGAAATCGAAGTGGTGCGGCTGTTCGGTGCCGGTTATACGGTCGGCGAGATCGCCACGCAGCTTCATCGCAGCAAGCAGACGATCAGTTCGCAGAAAACCAGCGCGATGAAGAAGCTCGGCATTGTGCGCGACGCCGACCTGATCCGCTATGCGAGCGACGGCAACCTGGTCGACTCGGCGGCGCCCGATGCGCCGGCCACAAGCGAATAGCCGGCGCTAAACGTGACCGCGCCGAATGCATCGAAGATCGCATCGCGCGACTGCGTGCGATTCGTCCGCTCGGCATGCACGTCGGGGCAAGCGGCATGCGAAGTGCCCGACGCGCAGGGGTGTGCCTTCCTCGTTCCGCGCTAACGAAAACGATCCATGCCCGCAAAACTGAAACGACTTCTCGCGCATGCGGCCGCGGTGGGCCGCAAGCCGTTCGATCCCGGGCGCGTCCGGCGGCAGCAGCAGATGCTGCTGTACGGCGGCGGTTGTGCGGTCACTGCGTTCATTGCCGTCTGCGCGGCGCTGGTTATCCGGCTCGACATCCAGGACAGTCTGGCACGGGCACGCTCGACGTTTCTTCAGCGCGAAACGCAGTTCTACGCAAGCCTGCAAACTGCGGACCGCATGCTGATGATGCTCGGGACCCGCACGGAACTGCTGTGGCGCAAGGGCGCACAGCCTCCGCTGGATGCGCTCAGGGCATTCTCGGCGGAACACGGCCGGTTGGCCGCCGGCAACGCCGGCGGCGGGACGCCGTTTTTCGCGATGGCCGAGGTGGCGACGACCCGACCGGCCGAATCCTATGGCCGATATCTCGGTGCGGTACTTGGGCAAATCGACCGGGGCGCGCGCTACCCGTTGAATCCGCCGGACGCCGAGCCGATCGGGGGCTACCTGATCGGGCTCGATGGACCGTTTCTTGGTGTGTTGGGGGCGGGGGTCGTCGCGCGCGCGCGGGCACTGCCACCCGACACCGACCTGCGGGCGTTGATTGACAGCCTGATGCCCACCGGCGCAACGAAGCAGAAGCCGGACATGCAAGGCGCGACATTCATGCTCGACCGTCGCTACGACCCGATCGTCGGGCGCACCGTCGTACGGTTCGCACGGCGGCTCGACGACGCGGATGGTCACCCGTTCGGATGGCTCGTCTTCAACGGCCGGTTCCGTCTCGACGACATCATGTCGCCGCAGTCCGACGACGAGGACGTCGCAGTCCTGGATGAGCGTGGCCGTGTCGTGTTCGGGCGGCTGCGCGATCCAGCACTGATCGAGCGAGCGATGGCCGATGCAGGTGCGCAGTCCGGTAAGCATGTCGTCGTACGCCGGATAGGCATGCGGTTTGCGATCATGGACAGCCTGCCCGATACCAGCCTGACCATAGCAACCACCTTCTCGTGGCGAAGCGTGGCGAGGGCGACTGCTGTCGGCGTGAGCGTGACGCTCGGGGCCGCGTTGCTTGCCGTCGTGACGCTGTGGATCACGATCGTGACGTTCGATCGTCGTGCGCTGCGCCCGGCACACCGGCGCGCGATCCGTCTGATCGAAAGCGAGGCGTTCAACCGGACGTTGATTCGCACCGCACCGGCCGGCCTGCTGCTGCTATCGGCGGCCGATGGAGAAACAATGGTGCGCAACGACGCCGCGCTCGCGTACGACGACGGCGCATCGGGGCTCCCGCTCGGCAAGCGTATCTGGCAGGCCTGCCGCGAGCGACAGCAGACAGGCACGGGCGAGCGGCGCTTCGTCATGCAGCAGGAACTGGCGGTCGAGCGCGCCGGTCACGACACGACGTATCTCGCGGCGCACGTCGTCCGCACCAAATTCCGCGGCGTCGACGTTCTGCTCTGCACGCTGACCGACGTCACCGCACGCAAGCTGACCGAAGACAAGCTGCGCGAAGCGCGTGTGGCCGCAGACGACGCCAACAAGGCGAAATCGACGTTCCTCGCGACAATGAGCCACGAGATCCGCACGCCGCTCAACGCGATCGTCGGCAACCTGGAGCTGATGGAGCGCGCCGACCTGCCTGCGGTCGAGCGGCAGCGCCTGAAGACGATCGTGTCGTCGTCGGACGCGCTGCTGCGCGTGATCAACGACGTGCTCGACCTGTCGAAGGCGGAATCGAACCAGATGGCGCTGGAGCACATGCCGTTCGACCTGCGGCGCGTGCTGAAGGAGGTCGCGGCGATCTTCCGGCCGCTCGCCGAAGCGAAGGGGCTGGCGCTCGAATGCCGTATCGCGCCCGAACTGGCCGACGGCTACCTGGGCGATCCGACGCGGTTGCGCCAGCTCGTGTCGAACCTCGTGGGCAATGCGATCAAGTTCACGGAGCGTGGCGGCATTGCGATCGACGCGCGGCTCGCGGGCGGTGGCACCGGTGCGGGCGGCGTCGAAATCGCAGTGCGCGATACGGGTGTCGGCATTCCCGAGGACGCATTGCCGACGTTGTTCGACGTCTACATGCAGGCCGATGCATCGATCTATCGTCGGTTCGGCGGCACCGGGCTCGGCTTGCCGCTGTGTCGCCGCATTGCGCGGCTGATGCAGGGGGAGCTTGCGGTCGAGAGCCGGGTGGGCGAGGGTTCGACGTTCGTGGCAAGACTGCCGCTGCCCGACGCGCCGGCCGGCTGGCGGGGCACTGAACCCGACACGGATGCGGCGTATGCCGCGCAAACGCCGGATCGGCACGATGACGCGGAGCCGCTGCGCGTGCTGGTGGCCGAGGATCACCCGGCCAGCCGTGTGCTGCTGCGGGATCAGCTCGACGCGCTCGGTCATGACGCGACGATCGTCGAGAACGGCGTCGAAGCGATGCGCGCGTACTTCGTGCATCCGTTCGACGTCGTGCTGACCGATCTCAGCATGCCGCAGCTCGACGGTTTCGCGCTGGCGAATTTCCTGCGCGAGCAGGGCGCAACGGTACCGGTGATCGCGATGACCGCGCATGCGACCGATGAAGATCGTCGCCGCTGCGCGCAGGTCGGGGTGGCGGAAGTCGTGCTCAAGCCGTTGTCGATCGATGTGCTTGACGCGGCATTGCAGCGGCATGGGGGACAACGCGGCGCGCGGGCGGAGCATGCTCAATCCGGAGCGTGTGAGCCGGCGCCGGTCGTAACCGATGAAATTCGCCACGCGTTGCGCGAAGCCACACTGCGCTCGCTGGGTGCGATCGAGGCGACACTGTCGAGCGGCAACACGAACGCGCTTGCGATAGAACTGCACTCGATGCGCGGCGGTTTCGCACTGGCCGGCGACAGTGTCGCGCGAGACGCGTGCGCTCAGATGGAAGCGACTGTGAACTCGGGTGGTGCCGCGGCGTTTGAATCGCACTGGGTCGCGTTCCGGGGCACGATCGAACACGCGCTGGAGCGGATCGGCCATCGAGGAGGCGCGGCGTCCGTCAAGGATTGATGCGTCTCCTGCCGGACAGGTCGACATGATGTCGGTCCGTGCGAGGAGGGAAATGACCCGAAGCCAATTCGGGCAGCGGCGCGTTCATTAAAAGAAAACAAACGCGTCGCACGGAGACGGGCGCGATCGCGTGGTCGCGCGGCGCAACGCCGGATTCGATCGTTCGACGGCCGGTCGTGCCACGGCCGTGGCGTCAATCTTTTAAATGGAGATCCATCGAGGAAACTCTGCAAGCTCGTTCTGGCAATGGGCGTCACCACGGCACTGTCCGGCATGGCACACACGGCGCAGGCCGACCCGGTGTCGAAGAAGATCACGCTGACCGCGCAGATCAACGACGGCATCTTCGTGTCGGAGCCGGACGGCTCGACGTGGTACGGCACGGAAGAACTGCAGGCGACCGACTACACGCAACGCAAGTTCGAAAAGTCGCTGCCGGTTCGCATCTGGTCGACGAGCGCCGATGTCAACGTCTCACTTGCGCAATCGCTGAAGCTGACGAGCGGCAGGTACGAAATGGCGAACCCGATGGTGTCGCTGTCGCCCAACGGGGGGGACAAGGAAATCAAGTTCGGCGGCGCCGAAAAGATCACGCAAGTGACGATTGGCCTCGGCGGCAAATATCCTTCGCGGACTGACTCAGGACTTATGGCAGCGCGTCAGCGCCTCTGGTGTGCGAACCGAATTCGACAGTGAACGGAACGCGAATACAGGTTCTCGAAGGCGATATCGTTTTAAGGCCGCCACGGGGTTGGCATACTGACTGACGGCTCTGATTATGCCGCCCGTCATCGATTTTCCAGCAGCCGCTCTTGAAATGACCGGGTGCCGTCATGTAGAGCCCAACGAGCCCAACGAGCCCAACGAGCCCAACGCGCCCAACGCGCCCAACGCGCCCAACGCGTTCAACAGGCTATCGCCAGCTGACTGGGCCGTTGCGCCACTGCCCGCCGATCTTGCCGGTGTTCAAGCCGACCGTGGAATAAGGCTGGACCGGATAACAGATACCAGATGCAGACGACTGCTCAACGTCGACGCGCGGATCCTGTTGTCGTCTTCACGAAAGATGTCGGCGTTGCCGGCGGTGACGTTCCCGTTGGTGGGCAGCGCGAAGGCGGGCAGCGCGGTAAAGCCGAGCAGCGAGAGGGCGGTGGCGATGCGCTTGGCGCTGCCGGGTTTGGTACGTCGGCGCGCGGTCTCCCTGACGGCACTCCAGCATCCTTGGGCCTGATTCCAGGCTGTTGCGGAGGTCTTGTTCATCCTTCGGTCATCCTGGTTGACTTTTGGAAGTCCGGCCGACCTTGAAGGCCGATCGGCCGGCGGGTGGTTGCCGACGGCCTCGCGGCCGCCGGCGACGAGCGGTCAGGCCACTCGTAACAGGCGACGGAATCCGGCCTGCCGTTCAGGCGGCGCAGCCGGAACCGTCAGGGTTCACGCTCAGGGCTTCACCAGGCCGTAGTCCAGGCCGACCAGCGCGCCGTAAAACTGGTCGTAGCCAGCCTTCACGTCGACGCGGCTGGTGCTCGACGAGCCGTAGACGCGGCCGAAATTGCCGCCGACGAGGCCGCCGAGCCGCGCGTACCGGCCGCCGGATACGGTGCCGTTCGACGACGACGACGCGGTGATGGTGCCGCCGTTGTTGCCGACGAGGCCGCCGACGTAGCTGGCGTCGCCGCCCCTGGCGGAGCCCGTCGCGCGCGACTGGTCGATATTCCCGGTCAGGATGCCGACGAGGCCGCCGACATTGCTCTGCATGCCGGCTTCGACGTCGCCCGACGCCGTCGACCGTACGATGTCGCCTCTCTCGCTGCTGCCGACGAGGCCGCCGACCGACGAGAAGTCGCCCGCCCTCACCAAGCCAGTAGCACGGGAATCGGCGATCGTCCCGAAGTTGCGGCCGACGAGGCCGCCTGCACGGCTCGAAGACCCGGCCGACACGTTGCCCTTGGCGCTCGACGTGAGGATGCGGCCCGCGTTGTACCCGACGAGACCGCCTGCCGAGCTGTTGTCCAGCGCGGCGACATTGCCCGATGCGTTGGAGGAATCCAGCGTGCCGGCGTTGGTCCCGGCAAAGCCGCCGACCGTGCTGTTGTAGCCCGCCGCTACGTCGCCGGATGCGTCGGATGCTTCGATGCGACCGGCGTTCACGCCGACAAAACCGCCGACCGTGGCGTTGTGGTCGCCGGCCACGTTGCCGCTGGCCAGGGACGTTTCGATGAAGCCGTCGTTCGAGCCCGCGAAGCCGCCGAGCGTCGATTTGCCGATGGCCCGGACATGGCCTTGCGCGTCGGACGCATGGATGCGGCCCGCCGTGCCGTTGCGGCCGACGAAGCCGCCGGCGAGGCTGTCGGCGCCGGTGACGACGTTGCCCGTCGCAGTCGACGCGTCGATGTCGCCGTCGTTGTAGCCGGCAAAGCCGCCGGCCACCGCCTTGCTGCCCGCCGTCACGTTGCCGTTGGCCTGCGACTTCCGGATCCGGCCGCTGTTCGTGCCGACGAGGCCGCCGATCGTGCTCGATGCGGCCGCGAACACGTCGCCGTCGGCCGTGGACGAGTCGATGTCGCCGAGGTTCACGCCCGCGAGGCCGCCCGCGACGCTATGCTCGCCGACGCTCACCTTGCCGCCGGCGCGCGATTCCGAGATGGTGGCCAGGTTGAGGCCGACGAGCCCGCCTGCGATGGCGTTGTTGCGCGCAGTCACGATCGCGGACGACGACGACTGCTTGACGATGCCGTCGTTGATGCCGACGAGTCCGCCGACCTTCGCGTTGGCGGCCGTCGCGTTGATGGAGCCCGCACTCGACGAGCGCTCGATCATGCCCGTGTTGTGACCGACCAGGCCGCCGGTGGCGCCATCGTGCGCGGCGTCGATGCGGACGTCGGCATGGCTGTCGCGAATCGTTGCCGATACCGGCGGCTTGTTCAGCAGCGTCAGGTTCTCGCCCACGAGGCCGCCGATCGCGTACGCGTAGCGATCGCCTTCGATGCGGCCGGATACCTTGGCGTGTTCGATCGTGCCGCCATAGTTCGAGCCGACGAGACCGCCGATGATCGCCGGCCCCGTGGCCGAGACCGCGACATTCGTGGCCGTCACGTTCGAGATCGTGCCCGAGTTGCTGCCGGCGAGCGTGCCGACCGAAGTCTGCCAATACGGCAGACCCGATGCGGTCGTCACGATGTCGCTCAGGTTGAGGTTGGCGATGCGGCCGGCGTTGTGCGAGAACAGGCCGACGGCCGTCTGGCCCGGATTGGAAATCCGCAGGCGTGTCACCGTGTTGCCGAGGCCGTCGAACACGCCGTAGAACGCCTGGTCGCCGCCGATGCTGCGCAGGCTCGTGTTCGCGCCGTCGATCGTGTTGCCGATCACGTAGCGGCCACCGCGGTTCGCATCGACGTTACGCAGGTCGGCGATGGTATGGAGAACCTTGTAGTCCTCGCCGTTCGAGCGGAACGACGCGTTGTCGCCGGACAGCGTCACGGCAGCGCCGTTGTTCAGCGTATGGCCGTTCTTCGAATTGAGTTCGAGGTGCGCGTTGCGGCCGGTGAGCTTGACCGCATCGTTGATGCGGATCCTGTCGGCGGCGTTGACGTTCAGGCTCGCGTTCGCGCCGGTGGACGACACCGTTTGCTGCAGATCGACGTTCCCCTTCTGCGACGTGAGCGTGAGCGCGCGATCGCTGTCCCACGCGACCGGGCCGCCGACGGTGAGATCGCCTTGCGTGTTCGTCAGTGCGACGTTGGTGGTGCCGAGGTTGTCCGACAGCGTGTCGGCGTCGATCGATGCGCCGGCCGGATAGAGGCTGTCGGTCTTGTTGTTTGCGACGCCTGCATTGGCCGCTTCGATGGTCCAGGTGCCGGCGGTGTTGCCCGCACGCGTGTCGACCGTGGTGCCGCGTGCGACACGAACCTGTTCGCCGCGCGTGACGACGGCACCGGCCGGCGCATCGGCGTCGGCCGCGCTCGCGTCGAGTTTGCCGCCGACGAGGACGGTGCCGCCATCGAGCGTGATCTTGCCGGCGTGGCTGGCGAGCCCCTTCGCTTCGATCGTGCCGGTGTTGTTGACGACGGTGTTCAGCAGGTTGCCAGCGGCGCGTGCAGTCATCAGCACTTCGCCGCCGTCGGCCTTGAGCAGGCCGCCGTTGTTGGCCTGCGCATCGACCGCGCCGCCTTCGACCTGGAGGCTGAGCAGGTCGTTGCCGTCGAAGTTGACCTTGAAGGTGTTGCCCGCGCCGAGCGCAATGCGGCCCATCTTGGCCTGGATCACGCCGTTGTTGGACACGCGTGCGCCAAGCAGCGCGACGCTGCCGCCGTCGGCGGCGGTGATGTGGCCGTCGTTGACGATCGATGCGGTGGAGTTGCCCGAGAAGCGGTAGTTGCCGGCGAGGAAGTCGGCGTCGGCGATGTTCCGGGTGGATGCGACGAGGCCGCCGACGTTGATCTGCGCGCCGGCACCGAACAGCACGCCGTTCGGGTTGACGAGGAAGACCTTGCCGTTGGCGTCGAGCCGGCCGTGGATCTGGCTGCCGTTGTTGCCGACCACGCGGTTCAGGGCAATCGACGTGGTGCCGGGCTGATGGAACGACACGCGCTCGTTGCCGGCGATGTTGAAGTCGTTCCAGTTGGTGATGAGCTTGTCGGTGTGCTGGTTGATCGACATCGACTTGCCGTCGTTCTCGCGGATGATGTCGGCCTTGCCGGACGTGATGTTCTCGCCGGTGGGCAGCGCGAAGGCTGGCAGGGCGACGATGCCGAGCAGGGAGAGGGCGGCGGCGACGCGCCTGGCGCTGCCGGGTTTGGCGCGGCGGCGCGCGGTTTCCCCGACCGCACTCCAGCATCCCTGGGTCTGGTTCCAGACCAGTGCGTAGGTCTTGTTCATGTTTTTTCCTCTGGAAAAAGTACTGGGATATGGCTTCGTATTGGTACGTATACCTAACGAAGCGGTGAAGACGGAAATGCGTGACTTGCACGCTTCCGACGGTGCGGGCAGCTACGCCGCCCGCGCTACTTGCGGCCCTGCCATGCCTGGCGGGCCGCTCGTCGAATGCCGCTCAGAAATACTGGGCGGCCTGCAGCCAGACACTCGGTGAGCGCGTGGCCGACGCGACCGGATCGGCGTAACCGACCGGCAGCGCGGCGGTGACGCTGACTTGATGACGCGAGCCGAACCAGCTCGCGCCGATACCGAGCGACGACAGCTGCACGGTGTTGCGCTCGCGCGACCAGCGCTGCTTGCTGAGCTGGATGCGGCCCGTGTCGGCGAACGCGCTCAGTTGCCAGCCGGGTGCGGCGAGATAGCGCAGTTCGGCCGTGGCCTGCCACCCTTGGTCGCCGCTGCCGGCGCCGAGTGCGAACGCGCGCACGCCGTACGGGCCGCCGAGGCTGAATTTTTCCGAAGCGTCGAGGTTGCGCGACGACAGTTGCGCACTGAATTGGGTGTAGAGCTGGAATCGCGAGCCGAGCGCCTGCAACCGCAGCGCATTGATGTTCAGCTTCGCGAACTGGCCCAGCGTATGGACGTAGTAGTCCATGTCGAGCGGATCGTTGCCGCCGAGGTGACCGATGCCAACGGTCGCGGAGAAGCCGGTGCGGCCGCCGCCGCCGAAACCATCCTGGTTGTTGCCGCTCACGCCGAACGACCACAGATCGACGGTCTTGTCGCCGACCACGTCGAACACGCCGTACACGTCGCGCAGGTGCTTGTTTTCGTAGGTAACCTGAGCATCGACACTCGTGCGCCGGCTGCGCAGCAGCGGCTGCGTGACGAATGCGGAGCGGACGTCCGCTCCGCCGTGGTAGCGAAGCGCTTTCAGGCTGCCGCCGATCCGGTAGTTCATGTCGGAATACGCGATGCCGACACGCGTGGACGCGGGGCCGACCGGTACCTGATACGACGCGCGGTAGTAGTGCTGATTCGTGTTGCTCGTCAGGCCGCGCAACGAGAAGCGATCGCCCACGCGCAGCGGCGCGTTGACGTCGATACTGCCGGTTGCGCGGTAGCGGCCGGTCAGCGGATCGCCGAAGTTGTCGAGCTCGATCGAGCCGGTGGCGAGCCTGGCCGGGTCGGCGTCGATCACGAGGTCGGTCGTGCCGGGCTCGGCGCCGGGCCGCAGCGTGCCCTTCGCATCGACGCCGGGCATCTCGTTCAGCAGCGTGAGGCTGCGTTCGAGACGGCCGCCGTGCGCGATTTCGCCGGGTTGCAGCGACGTCAGCGGCTGGCGCAGCGCGCGGTCCAGCACGCGCGTGCGGTTGTGCAGTTCGATCTGCCCGTAGCGGCCTTCGACGACGGCGATGCGCACGACGCCGCGTTCGATGTCCTGGCGAGGCAGATAGGCACGGGCGAGGACGTAGCCGTGCTCGCGGTAGTAGGTCGTGATTTTGCCCGCGGCCTGCTGCAGATCGCTGAAACTCAGGTCGCGGCCGACGAGATCGGTGAGCAGCGCGTCGAGCTGCGCTGCCGGAATGGCCGCATTGCCGTCGATGACGAATGCGCTGACCGTGACGCGCGGGCCCGTTTCATCGCTCGCGGCGGGCTCGGGTTCGGCGGGCGCGACGTCGATCTTCGGGCCGGTGGCCGCAGGTAGTGACGGGCGCACGGTTTCGATGTCGCGCATCGATTGTCCCGCGCTGGGCATCTGCGAGAACGCGTAGCCGGGGAGCAGCAGCGTGGTGGCGACACAGCCGATCAGGCTGCGTCCCGTCATGACGCGCCATGCATGAGCACTGGTGCGTGCGGTGCAGCGGGAGAAGGTACCTGCGGTTGCGCGTGGCGCACTCGCGTGCGAGCCGGAGACGGTTGCCGATTTGCGCGCGAATGCGGGCACCTGAATGTGACGAACGATACGAATATCCCACCCCGGATAGGAAATCAGGACCGGTCTCGGACGTTGGAGCCGATCGGTTGGTATAGGCGGGGATATTACGAAACGGTTTCACGCGTGAATATTGAACAAGTACTAGCGCACGTGCGAAATTAGTCAGTTTTGCACGATTTTTTGTGCCGGCTGCGTTTGGCTTCGCAGATCGGCGTAGAACGGCGCGGCGCGATCGACCGCGCGCCGCGTCGATATCGGGGTGCGCGTCACCCGTTGCAGAAAATCTCGCTATACGCGCTCAACGCCGGCACGCCACCGAGATGCGCATACAGCACCTTCGATCCCGGTTCGAATTCCCCACGACGTACCTTGTCGATCATCCCGTGCATCGATTTTCCTTCGTAGACGGGATCGGTCAGCATGCCTTCCAGTCGTGCACACAGGCGAATCGCCTCCAGCGTGCCATCGTTCGGCAGTCCGTATTCCGGCCCGGCATAGCGCGTGTCGAGCACGACGTCTGCGTTCGTGATCGGCCGACCGAGATCGACCAGTTCGGCCGTATGCCGCGCGATGCGCGTGATCTGTTCATGGGTGCGCTCGGGTGTCGCCGACGCGTCGATGCCGATCACGCGGTCGGCACGCCCGTCGGCCGCGAAGCCGACGACCATTCCCGCCTGCGTGCTGCCCGTCACCGAGCAGACCACGACGTAATCGAACTTGAATCCGAGTTGTGCTTCCTGCGCACGCACTTCTTCCGCGAAGCCGACGAACCCGAGCCCGCCGAGCGGATGCTCGGAACAGCCGGCCGGAATCGGGTAAGGCTTGCCGCCCGCCTGCCGCACGCTCTCCATCGCGTCCTCCCAACTGCGGCGAATGCCGATGTCGAAGCCGTCCGACACGAGCCGCACGTCCGCGCCCATCATCCGCGACAGCTGGATGTTACCGACGCGGTCGTACACCGGGTCTTCATAGTTGACCCAGTGTTCCTGCACGAGCACGCATTTCATCCCGAGATGCGCGGCGACAGCCGCGACCTGGCGCGTCTGGTTCGACTGCACGCCGCCGATCGACACGAGTGTGTCGGCGCCTTGCGCGAGTGCGTCGGGGACGAGGTATTCGAGTTTGCGCGTCTTGTTGCCGCCGAACGCGAGGCCGCTGTTGCAGTCCTCGCGCTTCGCGTACAGCTCGACCTTGCCGCCGAGGTGCTCGCTCAGGCGCTTGAGCGGCTGGATCGGCGTCGGGCCGAACGTGAGCGGATAACGAGGGAAACGTTGCAGGTTCATTGGCGTGCTCCGGAAAGCGGTGGGCGGGAAATCGGATCGTTCGGACACAGCCGGCAAGGCATGTCCCGACGAGAAAAATGATAGGCAGAAGCGCGCGAAATGAGCTTGCGAAGTAAATAGAGATGGCCTACGTTATCGATGGTATGTGGGAGAGACAAACAATTTTGATTCGTCGATAAGGAAGATCGCGCAATGAAATTAGATCGAGGTAGCGCATCGCTGGCCGACGCCGCACCGGCGCTCGATCGCATCGATCGCGCGATCCTGCGGCAACTGCAGCAGGACGCGTCGATCTCCAACGTGAGCCTCGCGGCGAAGGTGAAGCTGAGCGCGCCGGCGTGCCTGCGGCGCGTCGAGCGGCTGAAGGAAATGGGGCTGATCCGCGGCATCGTCGCGTTGCTCGATCCGAAGCCGCTCGGTGCGGGGATGCTGGTCGTGATCGGCTTCGTGCTGGATCGCTCGACGCCCGAAGCGTTCGCCGCGTTCGAGAAGGCCGCTCAGAAAGTGTCGGGATGCGTCGAGTGCCATGTCGTGACCGGTGAATTCGACTACTTCATGCTGGTGCGCACGCGCGACAACGACAGCTTCAACCGGCTGCACGCCGAGCAACTGCTGTACCTGCCCGGGGTGCGGCAGGTACGTTCGTTCATGGTGCTCAAGGAGATTCTGTCGACGCATGCGCTGCCGTTGTAGACGCCTGCGACTGGCGAAGATGTGGCCGGCGGATGCGCCGGTGTCGGTAAGCGGACATGCGCTGCCGTTGTAGACGTGTGCGACCGGCGAAGATGTGGTCGACGGATGCGCCGGTGTCGGTAGGCGGACATGCGCTGCCGTTGTAGACGTGTGCGACCGGCGAAGATGTGGCAGGCGGATGCGCCGGTGTCGGTAAGCGGACATGCGCTGCCGTTGTAGACGCCTGCGACTGGCGAAGATGTGGTCGACGGATGCGCCGGTGTCGGTAGGCGGACATGCACCGCCGTTGTAGACGTGTGCGACCGGCGAAGATGTGGCCGACGGATGCGCCGATCGAGATAAGGCGACTTCAGCGGATGAGCGGCATGCGTCGAAGCACGCCGCGCGTGCGCGGTTCGTCCGCCGGCGATGCGGAAAGGGATGCCCGCCTGTCGGGCGGCAGCCGTGCGGCCGCCCGGCCGGGCCGAGCAAAGTCGAACGATGTACCGCTCAGCGCTGCCAGGGCGCCGCGCCAGGCTGCTGTTCGGTCTTGCCGAGCCGCTCGCGCGCATCGCGCACGATCTGCGCATCGATCTCGCCTTCGTCCGCAAGCGCCTTCAATGCAGCGAGCACGATGCTCGCCCGATCGACTTCGAAGAACGCGCGCAGCGCCTCGCGCGTATCGCTGCGGCCGAACCCGTCGGTGCCGAGCGTCACGTAGCGGCGCGGCACGTATGCGCGGATCAGCTCGGGCACCGCGCGCACGTAGTCGGTCGCCGCGATCACGGGGCCGCGCGTCGCGGCAAGCTGCTGCGTGACATAAGGTTCGATCGCCGCGTCGCCGAGCCGCGACAGCCGTTCGGCTTCCATCCCGTCGCGCTGCAGCTCACTGAAACTCGTGACGCTCCACACGGCCGCATCGATGCCCCAGTCGTCCTTCAGCATCCGCTGCGCGGCGAGCGCTTCGCCGAGGATCGCGCCCGCGCCGAGCAACTGCACGCGCGCGGTGGCGTTCGCGTCGGACGGCAGCCGGTGCATACCCTTCAGGATGCCTTCGCGTCGCGCGGCCGGATCGTCGTCGGGCATCGACGGCTGCCCGTAGTTCTCGTTCGTGACGGTCACGTAATAGAACACGTCGTGCTGCTGCTCGACCATCTCGCGCATCCCCGCATCGACGATCGTCGCGACTTCGTACGCGAACGCCGGATCGTACGCGCGGCAGTTCGGGATCGTGGACGCCGCGAGATGACTGCTGCCGTCCTGGTGCTGCAGCCCCTCGCCGCCGAGCGTCGTGCGGCCCGACGTCGCGCCGACGAGGAAGCCGCGCGAGCGCTGGTCGGCAGCGGCCCAGATCAGGTCGCCGATGCGCTGGAAGCCGAACATCGAGTAATAGATGTAGAACGGCAGCATCGGCAGGTCGTGCACGCTGTACGCGGTCGCGGCGGCGATCCACGACGACACCGCACCGGCTTCCGAAATCCCTTCCTCGAGAATCTGCCCGCGCGTGTCCTCGCGGTAGTACAGCATCGAGCCGAGATCCTCGGGTTCGTAGCGCTGCCCGAGCGGCGAATAGATGCCGACCTGCCGGAACAGGTTCGCCATGCCGAACGTGCGTGCTTCGTCCGCGACGATCGGCACGACGCGCGGGCCGAGCGCCGGGTCCTTCAGCAGCGCGGCCAGCATGCGCACGAGCGCCATCGTCGTCGACATCTCGCGGCCCGCCGCGTTCAGCGCGAACGCACCCCAGGCTGGTGTCGGCGGGACGGTGAGCCCCTCCGACGCCACCATCCGCCTTCTGGGCAGATAGCCGCCCAGGGCAGCCCGGCGAGCGTGCAGGTAGCGCATCTCGGGGCTGTCTTCGGCTGGTTTGTAGAACGTGAGCTGCTCGACGTCGAGATCCGACAGCGGCAGCCGGAAGCGGTCGCGGAACGCCTTCAGGTCGTCGACGTCGAGCTTTTTCTGCTGATGGGTCGTCATGCGCCCCTGGCCGGCTGCGCCCATGCCGTAGCCCTTCATCGTCTTCGCGAGGATCACGGTCGGCTGGCCGCGGTGGGCGAGCGCGCGCGCATACGCGGCGTGCAGCTTGCGCGCGTCGTGGCCGCCGCGGCGCAGGCGGTCGATTTCCGCGTCGGTGAGCTGCGCGGCGAGTGCGTCGAGTGCCGGATCGCGGCTGAAGAAGCGCGCGCGGTTGTATGCGCCGTCGTTCGCGGAGAAGGTCTGGAACTGGCCGTCGACGGTATCGGCGAATGCGCGGGCGAGCGCGCCCGCATGATCACGCGCGAACAGCGGATCCCAGTCGGAACCCCACAACACCTTGATCACGTTCCAGCCGGCACCTGCGAACAGCGCCTCGAGCTCGTCGATCACGCGGCCGTTGCCGCGCACCGGGCCGTCGAGCCGCTGCAGATTGCAGTTGATCACGAACACGAGGTTGTCGAGCCCGTCGCGCGCGGCGAGCGACAGCGCGCCGAGCGATTCGGGCTCGTCCATCTCGCCGTCGCCGAAGAAGCCCCACACCGTGCGGCCTGCCGTGTTCGCAAGGCCGCGATGCTGCAGGTAGCGCATGAAGCGCGCCTGGTAGATCGCGTTGATCGGGCCGATGCCCATCGAGCCGGTCGGGAACTGCCAGAAGTCGGGCATCAACCACGGGTGCGGATACGAACACAGGCCGGGCCCCGCGATTTCGCGGCGGTAGTGCTTCAGGTGTTCGTCGTCGAGGAAGCCTTCGAGATACGCGCGTGCATAAACGCCGGGCGACGAATGCGGCTGGAAGTAGACGAGGTCGCCGCCCGTGCCGCGTTCAGCGTTTTCGCTGCGGGCTTCGGCCGTTGCCGCGCGGAAGAAGTGGTTGAAGCCGACCTCGAACAGGTCGGACGCCGATGCGTAGCTCGCGATATGGCCGCCGAGCTCGCCGTAGGCGCGGTTCGCGCGCACGACCATCGCGAGCGCGTTCCAGCGCAGCGCGGCCGACAGCCGCTCTTCAAGCTCGGCATCGCCCGGGTAGGGCGGCTGGTCGTGCGCGGCGATCGTGTTCACGTACGGCGTGACGGACCCGCGCGCCGCTGCCAGGCCGTTCGCGTGCGCGTGCGCGGCGAGCCGGTCGAGCAGGAACTGCGCGCGATCCTTGCCGACGTGCGCGACGACCGCGTCGAGCGCTTCCAGCCATTCGGTGGTTTCTTCGGGGTCGGCGTCGGCATGCGCGAGATTCGCGTGCCGCGTGGCGTCGATTCCGTTCGACAGGTCCGTCATCGCAGGTCTCCCGCGCACCGGTTCGGAGCGGCGCGCAATCAGTGGCAATCGGTCGAATCATGCTACCCGCCGATCCGCAAAATATGCGTCTGATTTCATTGGGATTTCTGGATTGAATAGTGTAAATATTCCGGTTATGGCCACTCTTTCGGAATATTTCGACCATGAGCGCAAACCCGCGGCGGCTCGACCGCATCGACATCGGCATCCTGAACCAGCTTCAGCAGAACGCGCGGATCACGAACGCGGAACTCGCGCGTGCGGTGAACCTGTCGGCTACGCCATGCTTCAACCGCGTGCGCGCACTGGAGAAGCTCGGGCTGTTCCGTCAGCAGGTCACGCTGCTCGACCCGGAGCCGCTCGGGTTGCGAATCAACGTGTTCATCCAGGTCAGCCTGGAAAAACAGGTCGAGGATGCGCTGCAGCGTTTCGAGGAAGCGATCTCGCAGCGGCCCGAGGTGATGGAGTGCTACCTGATGTCGGGCGACGCCGATTACCTGCTGCGCGTCGTGATGCCCGACATGCGGACGCTCGAGCGCTTCATCATCGAGCGGCTGACGACGATTCCCGGCGTGTCGAACATCCGGTCGAGCTTTGCGCTGAAGCAGGTGCGCTACAAGACCGCGCTGCCGCTGCCGGCGGCGGGGCTCACGCTCGTCGATCCGGACGAAGCCGCTTCGGACTGGAGCTGAACGCGCGTTAGCGGGGGACGCAGTCGGCGTGCCGACGGAACGGCGACCGTCCCCCGACACCGCCGAAAGAGACCGAACGAAATGCGCACACAAGCGCGTTGCACCTTCACGACGCCGCGCGGCGCGATCGCGTATGCTCGTCCCGTCAACGGCGAAGGCGGCGGCCGCCGGAGCCGGATCAATCGTGTGACGACCAATCGACGAGCGAGGGCATGATGGCAAGACAGACGATGGCGGAATATCTGGCGAAGACGCTGGCGGCAGCGGGCGTCGAGCGCATCTGGGGCGTGACGGGCGACAGCCTGAATGGGCTGTCGTTCAGCCTGAGCCAGATCGGCTCGATCCGCTGGATGCATACGCGGCACGAGGAAAGCGCCGCGTTCGCGGCCGGCGCGGATGCCGCATCGACCGGGCGGCTCGCCGTGTGCGCGGGCAGCTGCGGCCCCGGCAACCTGCACCTGATCAACGGACTGTACGACTGCCACCGCAACCACCAGCCGGTGCTTGCGATCGCCGCGCACATTCCGTCGACCGAGATCGGCCTCGGCTACTTCCAGGAAACCCATCCGCAGGAGTTGTTTCGCGAATGCAGCCATTTCGCGGAGCTCGTGACCAACGCGTCGCAGTTCCCGCGCGTGCTTGCGCGCGCGATGCGCACCGCGATCGAGGAGCGCGGCGTGGCCGTGATCGTGCTGCCGGGCGACATCGCGCTCGGCGATGGGCCGGAGGAGCTGCCTGCGTGGAGCGAATCGGCGCCGCCGTCCATCCTGCCGGCGGACGCCGATCTCGACCGGCTCGCGGCGCTGCTCAATGCGTCGGACGCGGTCACGCTGCTGTGCGGCAGCGGCACGCAGGGCGCGCACGACGAAGTGGTCGCGCTGGCCGACATGCTCGGCGCGCCGGTCGTGCATGCGCTGCGCGGCAAGCAGTTCGTCGAATGGGACAACCCGTTCGACGTCGGGATGACGGGGCTGATCGGCTTCAGCTCCGGCTATCACGCGATGGAATCGTGCGACACGCTGCTGATGCTCGGCACGGACTTCCCGTACCGGCCGTTCTATCCGACCGACGCGAAGGTTGCACAGATCGACTGGAAGGGCTCGCAGCTCGGCCATCGCGCACCGCTCGCGCTCGGGCTCGTCGGCACCGTGAAGGAAACGATCGCGGCGCTGCTGCCGCGCCTCACGCGCAAGACGCAGCGGCGCTTCCTCGAGAACGCGCTGAAGCACTACGCGACCGCGCGCAAGGGGCTCGACGATCTCGCGGTGGCCGAACCGCCGGGCCGCGCGATTCACCCGCAATACCTGACGAAGATCGTCGACGAAGTCGCGGCCGACGACGCGATTTTCACGGCCGACGTCGGCACGCCGACGCTGTGGGCCGCGCGCTACCTGACGATGAACGGCAAGCGCCAGTTGCATGGCTCGTTCAATCACGGTTCGATGGCGAACGCGATGCCGCAGGCGCTCGGCGCGCAGGGCGCGCATCCGGGGCGGCAGGTCGTGTCGCTGTCGGGCGACGGCGGGCTGTCGATGCTGCTCGGCGATCTGCTGAGCGCGCGCCAGCTTAACCTGCCGATCAAGATCGTCGTGTACAACAACAGCCTGCTCGGCTTCGTGTCGATGGAGCTGAAAGCGGCCGGCTATCTCGACACGAACGTCGACCTGAGCCCGACCGACTTCGCGGCGATCGCGAAGGGCGCGGGGATCTTCAGCGTGCGCGTCGAGCATTCGGAGAACGTCGAGCACGCGCTGCGCACCGCGTTCGCGCACGACGGGCCGGCGGTCGTGGACGTCGTCACGTCGAAGTACGAACTCGCGATGCCGCCGAAGATCGAGATCGCGCATGCGAAGGGGTTCAGCCTGTTCATGCTGCGCGCGATCCTGAGCGGGCGCGGCGACGAGATCGTCGAGCTGGCGCGGACCAACCTGCGGTGAGATTGCGGCGCGGCGCAGCGCGGGTAATGGGCTCGCGGCCGCGTCGGTCGGCGTGCATGCAGTCGGCACGTGATTCGGCCCGGCCGGTGTCGAAGGCCGACCGTCGCACATTCGCGTGGTGGCCGAGGCAGCGCTCAAGTGCCTGAAGGTCGATCGCATCGATCTGTTCTACCAGCATCGTGTCGATCCGAACGTGCCGATCGAGGACGTCGCGGGCACCGTGAGGGGCCTGATCGGCGAAGGCAAGGTCGCACATTTCGGGCCGCCGGTGGCCGGTGAGCAGACGATTCACGATCGTCGGCGAGCGTTGCCCCGCGCAGCTTCATCAGCGCGTCGACCGCTGAGCGGGCGTTCGGCGGCGGCACGCATGCGTCGGCGACGCAATCAGGGACAATCTTCACGTCGCCTTAAGTTTGCATTTCCTAGAATCGATTGATCGTCGCTTTGCCGCGACGGACCCATTTGTTCAGGAGGATGCACGTGAAAGAGCCCCGTGTCGCCGTAGCCCTGTTCCCCGCAGTCATCGGCACGTCGAAGCTGAACGCGCAACCGCGCAAGGTGGGCCGATGACCTGGCCGAACGCGTTGCGTGTCTCGGCACTGTTCGTGCGCGAGTGGGTCGGCCGTCCGGCCGCGGTGGGCGCGTTGTGCCCGAGTTCGCGGCATCTGGCGCGCGCGATGGCCGATGCGGTGCCGGACGGCGACGGGCTCGTCGTCGAGCTCGGCGGCGGAACCGGCGCGATTACCGCCGCGTTGCTGGAGCGCGGCGTCGCGCCGCGGCGCCTCGTCGTGGTCGAGCGGTCGCCGGCGTTCGTGCAGCACCTGCGACGGCGCTTTCCCGGTATCTCGATCGTGTCGGGCGATGCACGCCAGCTCGAACGGTTGCTACCGCCCGACACGCGGGTCGACGCGATCGTGTCGTGCCTGCCGCTGCGCACGCTGCCGCGCCAGGACGTGACGGCGATCGTCGATCAGTGCCAACTCGTGCTGTCGGTCGACGGGGTAATGATCCAGTTCACCTACGACCTGCGATCGCCCGACCGTCATCCGCTGGGCGATCCGGCATTTGTTGCCGATGCCAGCCGGATCGTGTGGGCAAATATTCCGCCCGCGCGCATCGTGACGATGCGCAAGGCCGCCATCGGACAGGTGGCGTGATGTCAGCGTAATACCAACGTAATACCGCGCTTCCTTTCATCGACCTTCCGGACGCTGCCGGATGCGGCTCATGTCGCGGTATCCGGCACGGGTGCCGCAGGTTGCGACGCGATGCGCCGGATGAAGCGGTCGAGCGGCGTTGCGTAGCCGCGCGCGATGACCGCGCTCAATCCGGCCGACAAGGCCAGATACGCGACGAGCAGCATGAGCTTGTCGTCGCCATGCGTGGCTGACGGTGGCCACACCGTGCGCAGTGTGCCGAGCGCGATCAGGTGGAACAGGTACAGCTCGTAGCTGAGGCGGCCGCCCCAGCGCAGCGGCGCGAGCGCACGGCCCTGCGTGCGCTCGCCGCGGGCATGCGCGCCGATCAGCAGCACGGCGGTGCCGAGCGCCATCGCGGACACGCCGATTACATGGCCTTGCGCAATTGGCCATGCGAGATAGAGCACGGTCATCGCGATCGCGGCCAGCCATTGCACGGGCGCCGCGGCGAGCCTCTGCCAGCTCGCGCGCCCGGCCAGCAACGCCGTGCAGCAGCCGATCGCGATTCCGTCGAAGCACGCGAAATACGCATACAGAAAACCGCCTTCGTCGCCCGCATGCGTGAAGCGATATACGGGACCGGTCGCGGCGATCGCCAGCCAGAACGCGAACAGTCGCGCGTCGCGGCGCAGCGCGATGCACATCAGCGGAAACGACAGGTAGAACACCTCCTCGACCGACAGCGACCACAGCACGCCGAGCGCATAGTTGACCCATCCGTACGCGCCGATCAGCACGTTCATCCAGAACGTCAGCGACGCGAGATTGACGAGCCAGAACGACACGGCGACACCCTGCGGCGCGTGGTTTGCGAAGATCGGCACACCGGCTGCCGCCAGCCCGTTGACGAGTACGAGCAGCAGGAGCAGGCACGGGACAATGCGTGCGATGCGCGATACGTAGAACGCGCGCACGTTTATCGCGCCGAGACTGCCCCAGCGGCGGCGCGCATTCGACGTGATCAGGTAGCCGGAGATCACGAAGAACATCGTCACGCCGTAGTTGCCGTTGCGGACCACGGCATGCACGGCATCCCAGCCGAACACACGCGCGAAAGACGTGTCGCGCAGCGAATACGGGATGTTGAAGTGATGCAGCAGGACGAGCAGGATCGACACGCCGCGCAGCACGTCGATCCGCGCATTGCGCGGCCCGGTGCTCATTGCGGGCGGCCCGGTTCCGCACGCGCTGGCAGCGCGGCAAGGAACGCGTTGCTGGCACGCAGGCCGGCGTCGGGATGGGTGTCGGGCATCATGATGCGACAGGGAGGCAAGCGGGACTCCATCGGATCGGGACCGGGGCGGCCGCGCGCGATGCGGGCGAACTGCCCGGAGGCGACGAATCATACGCACAATGAAAGCAACGTCCGGCATCGCGGACGCCGAGCGTCGGGATGGCACACAGTGTATCGGCGCGGCGTGGGCCATTGTCCTGTCAGCGTTGACGGGGCGCACACGCGACTTGTGCTGGAATCACTTTGCCCGCGTCGCCGGTCGACGCGTCGTACTTCTCGAGCGACAGCACGTGCTGCGCGTCGACCGTGGACGCCGGCGTGATCTTGCGTGCTGACCGGTGACCCAGCCAACAGACGCGGAGGAGCATGCCCTTCATGCGACGTTACAGGTCTGGATCGAGACCGAAGTGCAAGAGCGTCTCCCGGCGACAGCGCGCTTCGGCGTCGGCCATCGAGATGACGCGCAGCGTGCTCTTCGATCGATCGATTCGCCCGACGTCGAACACTTTTACTTGAGATGGCACAGCCTGCGTGCCGGCCGGCTGTGTATCGTGTTCGACAGCCGACGTGAGTACGGCATGCGAATGATCGTGATGGCGTTCACGCGCGATGAGCTCGTCAATGAGCTGTCTGAATTGCGAGAAGCGAATGGGGGGACGCCCGTTCATTGTGCGAGGGCGCCTGTCCGCAGGCTTTGCGATCCGGAATCCGCTGATCGCACGGTGCTTTGGGGTCATCCGTATATCCCTTTTTCGATCAAGTATTGTTGCAGCGCCAGCACTGACTCGCCATGAGGTGCTACGTTGAATGTCATTGCGCGATGCGTCCCGGCGGCACGCCAGAAGTCGCGTCCGGATCGCGTCGCGTAAAGGGCACGCAGTGACCGAAGCGATCCGTCGGCCAACCCGACCGGATAACCCTGGAAATACTGGAACAGTGCGGCCTCGTCGCGTTGCGAGTCGAGAATGGGCGCATCGAAGCCGAACCTTGGCCATGCGTAGTACCCGTAGAGCCGAGGCCCGCCGGGTTCTGGCGGCGCTTTGCGGCCACCTATTGCGAACGTGGTGATCCAGTCGATCCCCAACCTATCACACGCCCTGACGATCCGCCACAGCATCGTCGCGCCGAGTCCCGCGACAGCGTTATCGACGAGATCGATGGTCCCGAGTTCGAGTGCGGACGTGTCCGGGGTTTGAAGGACGGACACGCGATTCGTCGATCGGATCAGTATCGGATGAGTGACGGCGAATGTCAGTCTGTTCGCGCTGTCGAGATAAGCTTGAATGTCCGACCCAGCGGGCGCGCCGCACAGCGAAACCAACAATTCGTCGGAAACGTGACCGTCGACGCCAAGCAACGAGGAGATGTCCAGATCGTTTCGATCGATCGCGAGCCGATCGTCGAAGTACGTTGTCTCGTACGGCAGAACATGACTGAGATCGACACGCTGGACGGGCATGGTTACTGGCAAGGCATGGAAAGCTCCCAGCATATCGGCACGGAGCAGGCTCGCCGAGTCGACCGATCGGCCAGATCGCAGGGCTGAGCGCCAGTCTTTCGCCTGCGTTACGGTCTGCTACCCGACGATCCGATCTCATTGATCGAAGCGATGGCCGACGAGCGGCGGCGGGCGTCGCTCGAGGCGTTCGCGTCGCGGAACTGCCGACGCGCGGGCGCGGCCGGCGGAAGTCGGGGGAGCGAGGAAGCCAGAAAGCCAGAAAGCCAGAAAGCCAGAAAGCCAGAAAGCCAGAAAGCCAGAAAGCCAGAAAGCCAGAAAGCCGTCGGACGGACTCGCCGCCGAACGGCCAACAGCGCGCATGCATGCCGGCATGCCGTTTTTGCATTGCAATGCCGTTTTTTTGCACGCTATTGATGCGGCGCCTTCTAAGCTCGGAATGTGTCCAACAGCCGGGACGCCCGCCGTCCTTGCCATGAGCTTCATCCATCCCGTCCCCGCATTTTGATGCCCAGCTGCGCGCCGGCCCTGCGGCACCACCATTCCGTTGCCGCCGCCGCGAGCGCGCCTGCAACTGCCCGTCACGCTGACGGTCGACACCGGCGCGCTCGCGCACGCCCGGCTCGCAGCCCCGCTGCACTCCCCGCTCGGCGTGTATGTGGTCAGCGCGCACGCCGTGCGCGACGTGATCCGCGTGCAATTCGACATCGTGCCGGAGGATCTCGACTTCACGCTGCACATGCTGATCGCGCAGCAGACCGATGCCGTGATCGGCCCCGTCGCCCGCCGTTTGCACGTCGGCGCACCGGTTCGCCCGGCCGGGGAACGCTGATTGCTCCTTTGATTTGCCGCCGTTGCGCCGGTCGCCGTGCTGTCCGCCGGCCGGTCGCGGCGGACGTTTGTGCGCCGCGTCGTACGCGGCGCTGGCCCTCGACACGGAGGATCCATGTACTTCACGGAAGAAGTGCACACCGCACGTCCGGCAAGCGGCCGCGCGGGCGTGGTGACGCTGCCGTCGGGCCGGCAGCTCGCCCGGCAGTTGCTGGTGACGGTTCGCGTGGCGGATGTGCTGCTGCGCCAGGCGATCCGGGTGCCGGATCGCCATCAATGGTCGGTCGACATCGAACGTGTCGACGCGGCCGGCGGCCCGCTGGCCGCCTGGGATTCGCACGTGATGCTGCGGGTCGCGAAGGCGTTCGCGCCGTCGGTCGATGCGAACGTGCGCGCCGGCGATCCCGATCAGGTTGCAGTCGAAATCCGGCTGTTTCTTCCCGAGCAGGCATATCTGGGCGAACAGCGGGTCGGCATCTTCGGCCGGCGGAACGGCAAGCGGTTCGGCGCCACGCTGTCGGTGACGGCCGGCTCGCAATGGGGCGGCCGGCGCAACGAATGCGTTCCGCACAACGGGCGGCATGTGCACGGCGACACGCTGGAAGCGCTCGTCGACACGGTGGCGGCCATCGTCAACGCGGCGTTGCTCGCGGCTGGCCATCCGCGTCCGGACGGTTCGTGACGATGCAGCCGGCGCGCGCCTGACCGTGGTTCAGGCGTCGCCGGTCTGGCCGGTTTGCCGCTGCAGGTCTTCCATCAGTTGTTCCGCGAGAAAGTCGCACGGCGGGCGCTTCGATTTCGTGCTGCGCGCGAGGATCAGCTCCAGCGGCGGCAAATCGGGCAGCCCGTGCGAGCGGCCGAGCATCGACAGTTGCGCCGGAATCGCGCAGCGCGCGAGCGGCGCGACCGCGAGGCCGGCCTCGACCATGCTGAGCAGCCCGAGCAGGCTCGGGCTTTCATAGGAAGTCCGGAACGGCAGCTTCGCGCGTTCGAGGCTGCGGATCGCGTTCTCGCGTGCGACGCTGCCCGGCATGAACACCGCGATCGGCAGCGGCCGTTCTTCCCACACGCGCGGCCCGTTCGTCATCGCGGCCCACGCCATCGGCTCGTGGCGGATGAAGTCGCCGGACAGCCCCTTGATGCGCGTGCCGCACACGAGGTCGACGGTGCCGTCCTTCAACAGCGGTGCGAGCGCGCTGCTCGGCAGCCCGATCACCTGGATCTCGACCTTCGGATAGGTCGCGGAGAACTTCTTCAGCACTGACGGCAGCAGCGACGACGCATAGTCGTCCGGCACGCCGATGACCACCTTGCCGGTCACTTCCGGCCGCACCACGGCCGCCCACGCCTCGTCGCGCAGCGCCAGCATTCGTCTGGCAAATCCCAGCAACACCTCGCCTTCGCGCGTCAGCACGATGCTGCGCGGCTTGCGCACGAACAGCGGCCGACCGATCGCATCCTCGAGGCTCTTGATCTGCATGCTCACGGCCGACTGCGAGCGGTTCACCGCTTCGGCGGCGCGGGTCATGTTGCCGGTTTCCGCGACGGCGACGACGGTGGCCAGCACATCGTGATCGAGCATCTTCATCGGTATCAGGAAAACTGAACGTAACGATCAGCATTATGCGTTTTTATTGTCGCTGTGTGTCTGCCATAGTGGAATCAAGCCGGCCGTATCGTTCGATGCGGTGCGGCAATTACGCCGGCGTGCCCGGCATGCAGCGTTGAACAGGGAAGAGTGGTGTACCGATGATGGATCATCCGTTGCGCGCCGCACTGGCCGCGGAATTGCATGCCCGGCCGTTCCTGCGGCTCGCCGAAGCCGTGTCGCTCACGCACTACGCGATCTATGCGGACGGCCAGCCCGACATCCACGAAACACTGCTGCATGCGCTGTGCCGCGACACCGGCATTGCCGAGCCGCAAGACGGCGCGACCCACTACGCGGTGCAGTCGCCGTGCGGCTGGCATCTGAAGTGGGAACGCCACACGGAATTCTCGACCTTCACGTTCGTCGCGCCGCGCCGCGACACCGGCTATTTCGACGATCTCGCGATCGAGGGGATCCCGGCCGCCTGGTTCGCGCGGCTCGCGGGCATCCGCTTCGTCGCGGTGCGCATGGAGTTGCTGTCGGGCGACGCCGCGCGGCTCGTGTGCGGCGACCTGCGCCGCTGGATCGACGGGCCGGCGCTCGTCGGCAGCAATGTGCTCGGCGGCGGCAAGGTGTTTTGCGACTGGCACGTGCGCGACGACGGCTTCATGCGCTTTCTCGTCATCGACGAGGATTTCCGCGAGGAGCAGGGCGGCCGTCTGCTGCAGCGCCTCTACGAAATCGAGACGTACCGGATGATGGCGCTGCTCGCGTTGCCGGTCGCGCGGCGGATGAGCCGCGAGCTCGACGAGATCCACGCGGCGCTGCATGCGCTGATGCAGCGGATGGATGCGAGCGGCGCCGTCGGCGACGACGCGGCCCTGCTCGTGAAGCTCACGCATCTCGCGGTGCGGGTCGAAGCGCTGTCGGGCTCCGGCGGCCGCTTCAGTGCGTCGCGCGCGTACGAAAAGCTCGTGCTGGCACGCATCCAGGAATTGCGCGAGGAGCGCATCGAAGGGATGCCGACGATCGCGGAATTCATGGAGCGGCGCTTCGCGCCTGCAATGGAAACCTGCCGCAGCGTGTGGGCGCGTCACGAGCAGATCGCGGCGCGGATCGCGCGCGCGGTCGACCTGCTGCGCACGCGCGTGAATCTTGCGCAGGAAAAGGACGTGACGCGCTTGCTGGTCGGCATGGAGCGCACCGCGCGCAACCAGCTTCATCTGCAGCACGCCGTCGAAGGGCTGTCGGTGGCAGCCATTTCGTACTACGTGCTGTCGCTCGCAACGGCGGCATTCAAGGCGCTGCACGTGATGAACCTGCCGGTCGATCCCGAACTGGCGGAAGGCCTGCTGATCGCGCCGGTCGTGTTCGCGGTGATTCATATCACGCGACGCACGCGCGCGCAGCTCGCGCGCTCGGAGGCCGCGCATGACGGCACGCCCGTGCCAACCGTGCATGCGGCCGCGTTGAAACAGGCTAACTAGAACATCGACAACATATCAAAAGGAGTGGAGATGACTTTTACGCAAACGCAATCCGGGTTTTTCACGGGCCTCGACGCATTCGACCAACCGGTCTGGGACGACACCGGCGCACCGGAAGAAGCGCACGTGACGTCGTATCAGGCCGTGCTGCAGGAGCCGATGGCGTCGCTTGTCGGCAGCACGATCGATCGGCCGGATGTCGCGGCGGTGGCGATTCTCGGGTACAACTGACGCGCGTTCGTATCGCGTCGTTTCGATGTAGCGCAGGCGTTCCGGTCGATTCGCGGATCGGACGCCCGCGCGGGACATGTCGTGCCGCAAGCTCGGCACCGAGCACCTGACCGACCGCGAGATCTGCATCCTTGCGAGCAGAGATCGCAGAATGCGCGGCATCGACGGCTGTCGGTATCCCGACGCCGCCCACGCCGAGCAGGAGGCATACCGTGACGACCCCACTCGATCAATACGCCAGGCAGTACGTGCGATTCGAAGACGAACGCACGCGCCCCGTCCGCGACTTGCTGGCCGCGGTGCCCGATACGCCGATCCGTACCGCGATCGACATCGGCTGCGGGCCCGGCAACTCCACCGAGGCGCTGATCGCGCGCGCGCCGGACGCGACGATCCGCGGCATCGACGCGTCGCCGGACATGATCGCGGCCGCGCGCAAGCGCCTGCCCGCGCTGCGTTTCGATCTCGCGGATGTCACCACGTGGGACGATCCGGGCGGCTACGACCTGATCCTGTCGAACGCGGTGCTGCAATGGGTGCCTGCGCACGACACGCTGTTTCCGTCACTCGTCGGCCGCCTCGCGCCGGGCGGCCATCTCGCGGTGCAGATGCCCGACAACCTCGACGAACCCGCTCACCGGCTGATGCGCGAAGTCGCCGTGGCCGGGCCGTGGGCGGACAAACTGAAGAACGCGGCGCGCACCGAGCGGTTCGACGCGCGGTACTACTACGCGCTGCTGTCGCCGTCGTGTTCGCGGGTCGATGTATGGCGCACGACTTACTACCACCCGTTGAGCGGCGGCGCCGATGCGGTTGTCGAATGGTTCAAGGGCAGCGCGCTGCGGCCGTTCCTCGCGGCGCTGGGCGACAGCGAGCGCGACGCGTTCGTCGCGCGCTATCGCGATGCGCTCGCCGGTCCGGACGGTTATCCGGTGTTTGACGACGGTACCGTGCTGCTGCCGTTTCCGCGACTATTCATCGTCGCGACGCGGAAGTAACGCAGAAGCAAGGCCGGCTGCGAGTCGGCAGGCTGTCGCGGGTCAGGGCAGCGGCCGCATCGATTCGGGATCGACCGTCCGGCTCTTCGCGGTCTGCCCGTCGCGCAGATCCTTGTACCAGAAGAGGGCGACTTCGCCGTCGTTCGCGCCGTCGGCGTACAGGAAGCGGTCGTGGCCGCCCACGACGAAGCCCGCGCGGGCATACGTGCAGCAGGCCGCGACGTTGTTCGCCTGCGTTTCCAGCCGCATGAAGCCGAACCCGCGGCTGCGCGCCCACGCTTCCGCGGCGGCCAGCAGGAACTGGCCGATCCCTTGCCGCCGGCAAGTGCGATCGACCGCGAGTTCCGCGATTTCGGCCATCCCGTTCCAGCTTTCGGTGATCGCGACGAATCCCGCGAGGCGCCCGCCCGCGGTCGCGCGGAACAGCGCGGTGCCGCCGGACGCCTCGCGCGCCCAGCCGGCCGGGTCGAAGCCGTAGTCCTTGCGCTGCACGGGCAGCGCGCGCAAATCGAGCAGATCCTGGTACGGCGCATTCAGCTCCCACGCGATCTCGAACGAAAAGTCGCATCCGTTCAATTCGTCGGCGGGCAGATCGACCGCCTGTTCGATGCTGATGTGCTCGGCTCGGTCCATGTGTCGGTGTCCTGTCTTCAGCGGGATTACCTGGTATTTCCCCGGGGCGAGGGCCCGCCGCTCCGAGGCGGCCGGGTCGCGCCCATTCCTGTCTTGAATTGCTGCGCTCGCACAATGCCTTCCCCCGCGGCGCCGTTCAACGCCCGATTATGCGGGATATCGGCGCGGACCCGGCCGAGCTTGGGCCGGCGGCACGGGATCGCAGATCCCGGCCAAGCCGATCAATCGCCGGAGCGTTGTTGCACAGCGAAGCGCCGTGCAGCCACACAATGCAACGGTGCAGAACGCGATATATTCGATGGTGCATATCGAAACGGCAATCGATTGCACTGGCCCACATTCACCGGCACGGGAGCACCATCTCGAACTCGACGCACCGGGAAGCCGTCGTCGAACAGGAGCCACGCATCGTACCGGCCCGACGCCAGCGCGGTATTGGTCGTCGGCGAGAACAGCAGCAAGCCCGTGCTCTTCGGCAGGTATGCCCACGACTTGTCGTTGCCCTTGGTCGGTTGCGCGCCGCGTGCATAGATGCCGACCCAGTTCCTATGAGTAGCCGGCCGCACGGGCCGGACGGCGCCGCGCTTCAGGCGCCGCGCGTTGCATCGGCAGTCGCGCCGGGCATGGGCATGTGCCCGTCAGTGGCAAGCGATCGCGCAGTGCAGGACTGGTGCTGCGGCCGGGCCCGATGCCGATGCGCGGTTCGCGGTTCGCGGCGAGGTTGCCGGCCGCGCCGGCATCCCCGTCGCCGCAACCGGCCAGCGTGCAGAACAGTGCGATCATGAAGGCGCACGCCAGCGCGGAAAGCGGCTTTCCGTGCCGGCCGGCGGAGCGAGGTGGTCACGATCCGATTCGAGTCGGATTCCTGAGCGATGGTGATGCGTCGTGCCCGTTCCTGATTTCAGGGTACCTCGTGGCATGAAATGGACGGCGGAGCATATCGTCCGAATCAGAACAACGTCATGACAGGCCATCCGCGCGTGCCGGCAACGTGTGACAGCCGTGCATCGGGATTGGTCGCGACCGGATGCGTGACGTAGTCCAGCAACGGCACGTCGTTGATCGAATCGCTGTAGAAGTAGGTCCGTTCGAAATCCGATGGCGCGTAGCCGAGCGAATCGAGCCATGCGGTCGTGCGCACGACCTTCCCTTCGCGAAAACTCGGCACGCCGATGCTGCGTCCGGTGAACTGTCCGGCCGGCGTGCCGTCGTCGGTATCGAGTTCGATACCGAGCAGATGCTCGACTCCAAACTCGGCGGCGATCGGCCCCGTCACGAACACGTTGGTCGCGGTGACGATGCAGCAGAGATCGCCGTTCTCGCGATGGCGATCGACCAGCGCACGCGCTTGCGGCGTGATGGCCGGCCGGATCACCTCGTCCATGAACTGCGCGTGCCAGCGTTCGAGCTGTTCCCGCGGGTAGCGGGTGAGGGGTGCCAGCGTCACCGCGAGATACGCGTCCATGTCGAGCGTGCCGGCCGCGTAGTGGCCATAGTGCTCGTCGATCAGTGCCGCATGCGTGTCGTCTTCCAGCGAACCAACCCGGGTGATGAAGCGGCCCCAGGCCTGGTCGCTGTCGAGCGGCAGCAGCGTGTGATCGAGGTCGAACAGCGCGAGATTCTTGTGCATGTAAAAGTCCTTGTATTGCTTGCCTGCGTGCTTACGCGCCGATGTGTTTCTCGATCGCGTCCTTCGCATTCTTCCCGTCGATGGTCGTGACGCCGTCGAGCCACTTCGACAGCACGCCCGGGTTCTTCTTCGCCCACTCCTTCGCGACCGCGACCGGATCCGCGTGATTCATGATCGGCACCATCAGCTGGCTCTCTTCGTCGGTCGTGAACTTCAGGTTGGTCAGCAGGCGGCCGACGTTCGGGCAGCGTTCGAGATAGCCGGGCGTGACGAGCGTATAGACCTTCGCGGACCCGTAGTTCGGGCCGAACACGCTGTCGCCGCCTTCGAGGTACGAGATCTTGTAGTTGATGTTCATCGGGTGCGGCTCCCACGCCAGGAATACGATCATCCGATGCTCCTGCACGGCTCGCGTCACCTGGACGAGCATCCCGGCCTCGCTCGACTCGACGAGCTTGAAGCCGCCGAGCCCGAATTCGTTCTTGTCGATCATCCGCTGGATCAGCGCGTTGCCGTTGTTGCCGGCGCCGATCCCGTAGATCTTGCCGTCGAGCTGATCGCGAAACTTCGCGATGTCGGCGAAGCTCTTCAGGCCCTTGTCCGACGCGTATTGCGGCACGGCCAGCGTATAGCGCGCGCCGACCAGGTTCGGCTGCGGCAGCAGATGCACGGCGCCGGCATCCACGAACGGCTTCACCGTCGGCGTCATGCTCGGATCCCAGTAGCCGAGGAACGCATCGATCTGCGCTTTCTTCACGCCGGCCAGCACGATCGGCGGCGACGCGATCGTCTTGCTGGCTTCGTAGCCGAGCCCGTCGAGCAGCATCATCGCGACGCCGGTCGTGGCCGCGATGTCGCTCCAGCCGACATCGCCGAGTGTCACCTTCTTGCAGACGTCGCCTTCGGATGCGTGAACGGGCGCCGTCGCGATCGACGCGAGCAGCGTTGCGGTCAGCATCCATGCCTTCTTCATCATCATCTTGGTCTCCTAAGCAAGTGTTCCGGATCGGGTTGCGTGAATGGTCCGACGATCGATCGTATTGATCGGATGAAACGAGCGAACTTGGGTCTAGCTGTGTGGTTTTTCGTAACGTATATTAGAACGCACAAATTCGCAAGTTCGCACAAAAATACAACTTGCGACGTGTGCGGTTCGTCAGGCATTCGAAAGCAGACGAAGTCGGGCGGCGGTCCGGGCGGGCCGCGTGTCATCAAGTCGGTTAAAGGAAGGAGACCTCGCATGATCAGTCAGATGGAAATCATTTCCCGCCTGTTGCTGGCCGCATTGCTCGGCAGCATCATCGGCATCGAGCGCGAGCGGCTGTCGTGGGCGGCGGGGCTGCGCACGCACATGCTGGTGGCGGTCGGCGCGGCGCTCGTGATGGTCGTGTCCGCGTTCGGCTTCGCGGATATCCAGAACGCGAAGAACGTGTCGCTCGATCCGTCGCGGGTCGCCGCGCAGGTCGTGTCGGGCATCGGCTTTCTCGGTGCCGGGTCGATCATGCTGCGCGGCGAGATCATCCGCGGGCTGACGACGGCGGCGAGCCTGTGGGTCGTCGCGGCGGTCGGACTGGCGGTGGGCGGCGGCATGTACGTCGCCGCGATCGCCGCGACGGCGATCGTGCTGACGATCCTCGCCGGCCTCAAGCCGATCGAGAAACGCTTCTTCGCCGCGCGGCAGCGCTGGGGCGTGCGCATCCTCGCGAGCCGCGGCGCGGTGAAGCTGACGTCGCTGCAGGCGATGCCCGGGATCGACCAGGCGCGCATCGTCCAGTTCATCATCGAGCAGGACGACGCGACGCCGGACGACGACCGGATTCATGTGGTGTTCTCGAAGATGACGAGCCGCGAATGCCAGGCGGTCCGTCAATCCCTGCAGACCCTCGTCGGCATCAAAAAGATGGAGGAAAGCGCCGCGTAGCTGCGGTTCGAATACCATTGGCGTTCATTTCCGAGGACATTTCATGTGGCAAGAAGAGCGATATCAGAGGATTCGGCTTCTGTTATCGAAGATGCAGCGCGTCTCCACCGACCGGATCATGGCCGACCTGAACGTATCGCGGGAAACCGTGCGCCGCGATCTCGTCGATCTCGAGGCGATGGGGGAACTGAAGCGCGTGCACGGCGGCGCGGTGCAGGTGGGCGACGAAGCGCCGATCGCCGAACGCGCGCAGACGCACGTGAAGGCGAAGCAGGCGATCGCGCGCGCCGCGGCGCGGCTCGTCACGGGCTCGCAAACGCTGTTCATCGACGCGGGCACGACCACCACGCTGCTGGCCGAGGAACTGGCGAAGCTGTCGGGCCTCACGGTCATCACGAACTCGATCGACGTCGCGCTGAAGCTGCGCTCGAGCGACCCCGGGCAGGCGAGGAACGAAACGATCCTGCTCGGCGGGATGATCGGCAGTCGCGCGGCCGCGACGGTCGGCGACGGGACGATCGCCGAGATCTTCCGCTACCGCGCCGATCTCGCGTTGCTGTCGCCGGTCGGCGTCGACCACGTGCGCGGCGCGACGAACTACGACCGGATGGAAACGGAAGTCGCGCGAGCGATGGTGGCCAACGCGGCGGACGTCGCGATCCTGGCCGACTTCAGCAAGCTCGGCACGAACAGCCGGATCGGCTTTTGCGAACCCGCGCGGATCGGCACGCTCGTGACGGACCAGAAGGCGGAATCGGTGGACAGCTACAAGAGCATCAGGAAGGTCATCAGGAACATCGTGCTGTCCTGACGCAAGGCGTCGAGCCGCGCGCGATCGGGTGCAGTGATCCCGCGCATGGCGTCTGCATTCCGTGTTGCGGACGTTTCCCAACGTAATATATGGACTGATACACCGGAGGCGGACGATGGAGATGACAGGCACGACAGCGCGCTCGGCGCATCAGGAGGAGACAGCGGGTTCGATCGCGCTCGCGGGCGCCTTCGAGCGGCCGACGACGCTGACGCTCGACGACCTGCGCCGCCACGCGTGCGTGAGCGCCGAGCCGTTCGACCTGCGCTGCTTCACGACGAACCGCTTCATCCGCGCGGTTCGACCGTATCGCGGCGCGCGGCTGAAGGATCTCATCGAGGCAGCCGGGCTGCGCAACGACATGCCGGGCGACTTCAAGCGGATGGTGTTCATCGCGTATGCGCACGACGGCTACGCGGTCACGTTCTCATGGCACGAACTGTTCAACACGCCCGTCGGCGAGCGCGTGATCGTCGCGTACGAATGCGGCGATGCACCGCTGTCGATCGACGATGGCGCACCGCTGCTGTTTTCCGGCGCGGACGTGCTGCCCGCGCCGCGTCACGTGAAGCGACTGGCGGGGATCGTCGCACGCGTGCTCGAGGTCTGAGCCGCCGCCGCCGCATGCTGGTTTTGCCGCGCCAGCCGTCGTGTATGCTTGCCCGCATCGTTTAACCGGCGGAAAAACATGAAGACTTCGGCACACCCCAAGCCAGAGGTGCGGTTCAGAATGCGCATCCAGCAGGCTGACACGATCGCGCTCGGGCCGGGCAAAGTCGCGCTGCTCGAGGCCGTGCGCGAGCACGGGTCGATTTCGGCGGCGGCGCGCAGCCTCGAGATGTCATACCGGCGCGCGTGGCTGCTGATGGACGAGTTGAACCGGTCGCTGAAGTCCCCCGCGACGGTTTCCGAGCACGGTGGCCAGAGCGGTGGCGGCAGCGTGCTCACGCCGGTCGGCGAAGAAATCATCCGGCTCTATCGCGACATCGAGGCACGCGCTTATGCGGCTTGTGCGGGCGAGATCGCCGCGCTGACCAAAATGGTGCGCCGCTGAGGCTCGTGCTGTCGGGGCATTGCCGGCGTGCGGCCTAACCATGCCGCAGGCAGAAGCGCGATGCTTCGCCCGTCTGCGCATCCGGCGGCATGATCTCGCGCGCATGCGCATCGAGCCGCCCGATCAGTTCGACGAAACTGGCGACGCTCGCGGGCCGCAGCGGGTAGTACGCGATCTGCTGGCGTTCGCACTTGCGCTTGAGCAGGTTCACCGAATCGTGGTCGACGCAGTCGACCGGGAACACCACCATGTTCGCGCTCGGCAGGGCGACGGCCGGCAGGCCCTTGCCGTCGTGCAACGTCAGTTCGCCGCCCGCCGCCCGCCGCCCGCCGCCCGCCGCCCGCCGCCCGCCGCTTGCCGTCTCGACGATCCGCCGGATCGCGCGGTTCGACCCGAGCCGGCCGCAGACGTAGACGCACGAAATGCCGGGGAAATACGCGCTTCGCGGCTCAGCAGAGGACGGCGGTTTCCGGGCGCGATGCGGGCATGTGACGTTCGATCACGTGTTCGACGCACAGTCCGACCAGCAGCACGTCGACGCGCTCCAGCGCGGCCACCGCGTCGCACATCGCGGCGGGGGCGTTGCTGAACGCGTCGGAGAACACGTCGTCGCGCGTGCGTTCGAGGTCGTGTGCCAGCCCGATCNCCGCCCGCCGCCCGCCGCCCGCCGCTTGCCGTCTCGACGATCCGCCGGATCGCGCGGTTCGACCCGAGCCGGCCGCAGACGTAGACGCACGAAATGCCGGGGAAATACGCGCTTCGCGGCTCAGCAGAGGACGGCGGTTTCCGGGCGCGATGCGGGCATGTGACGTTCGATCACGTGTTCGACGCACAGTCCGACCAGCAGCACGTCGACGCGCTCCAGCGCGGCCACCGCGTCGCACATCGCGGCGGGGTCGTTGCTGAACGCGTCGGAGAACACGTCGTCGCGCGTGCGTTCGAGGTCGTGTGCCAGCCCGATCGCGCGTTCGAGGTCGGACAGCCGCGTGAAGCGGGCGGCTCGTGCGTCTCGCTCGAGCATCGCCAGCAGGTCGCGCAGGCTCAACGCAGGCAGCGTGTCGTCCGTCGCGGCAGAGAACACCCGGATGAAGCGCATGACGCTGCCGCGCAGGCGCCGGAACGCATCGACGACATCCGTGACCTGCTGCGCGCGACCGTCGCTCGGCAACGGTCGCAGCGTGCTGATCTTGCGCGTCAGTGTCGGCGTCGGGGCGCGTGCGGTGCACAGCGGGGCGCGGTCCGTCGGCGTGAGGGGCATGGCGTTTCTCCGGTGGTGCAGATGGCGATATATTCTATGGGATATAGCGATGACGCAGCGAACGCGTTTCGCGGATTTCGATCGATGTCGCTGATCGGCCCGTTGCCGTTGCGCGTTTTCGACCCGGAAAACGCGACCTTGGACATGCATCTGCCGCCTCCGCCGTTCGCCGGTTCCAGCGCCTATCATGTGTGAAGCCTGTCCTGTTCCGGCAGGCGCGGCCGCCATGCCGGCCGCCCAAGGACGAGCATGTCGAAAGCGTGCCGGCATGCGCTGGCGTGACCCGCAACGGATGCGCAAACGCGTCACTCGACGCTTGCAAGGGGGCGTGATGACCGATCGCGACAAGGTGTTCGCGGGCTCGATTCCGGCGTTCTACGACACGCTGATGGTTCCGCTGATCTTCGCGGCCTATGCGGCCGACCTGGCGGAGCGCGTCGCCGCCTTCTCGCCCCGCTCGGTGCTCGAAACGGCCGCCGGCAGCGGCGCGCTGACGCGGGCGCTCGCGGCGCGACTCGGCCCTGGTGTGCGCTACGCGGTGACCGACCTCAACCAGCCGATGCTCGACTATGCCGTCACCAGACAGGAGCCCGACAGCCGTATCGAATGGCGGCAGGCCGACGCACTCGACCTGCCGTTCGACGATGCGTCGTTCGACGTCGTCTGCTGTCAGTTCGGCGCGATGTTCTTTCCCGACCGGGTCGCCGGCTATGCCGAGGCGAGGCGTGTGCTGGGGCCAGGCGGGCGCTTCGTCTTCAGTGTCTGGGACCGCATCGAGGAAAACGTCTTTGCCGATGAAATCACCCACGCCGTCGCGGTGCTGTTTCCGCACGACCCGCCGCGATTTCTCGCCCGCACGCCGCACGGCTATCACGATATCGCGCTGATCCGCGAGGAACTGCGCCGCGCGGGCTTTGCCGACGTGGACATCGCGACGTGCGAGAAGACCAGTTGCGCGGCATCGGCACGCGATGCCGCCACTGCTTATTGCGTGGGAACGCCGTTGTACGACGAAATCGTCGCGCGCGATGCCGGCGTGCTTCAACTGGCGGTGGACCGCGCGACCGAGGCCATTGCCGCCCGCCATGGCGACGGGCCGGTGGTCGGCAAGATTCAGGCGCATGTGATCGTGGCGGCAGGATAGCGGTACCGCGCATTGCTCATACCCAATCCACTCGACCCGATTGTTCGCGAACCCGGTGCGTGCCGTCCCGCGGTTCGACTATGCTGAATTGTCTGCGGCCGGATTTCCGCGCCGCAACGCGGCGAACCGGCGATGGCGGGAGGGCGCGATGAGCGAGCAAGGCAACGTGCAACTGGTGCAGCAAGCGTACGCGGCGTTCGGCAGGGGTGATATCGGCGGCGTCCTGCAGACGCTGTCCGAAAACATCGACTGGTTCATCCCGGGGCCGCCCGACGTCGTTCCGTTCGTCGGCAGGAGACAAGGGCCGCGGGAGGTCGCGGAATTCTTCGCGGCACTGGCGTCGACGCAGACCGCGGAACGGTTCGAGCCGCTCGAGTTCATCGCCAGCGGCAACCGGGTCGTCGTGCTCGGCACGCAGCGCTGGCAAGTCCTTTCGACCGGGCGCACGTACGAGGACGACTGGGTGCACCTGTTCACGATCGAAGGCGGGAAGATCGCGACGTTTGCCGAGTACCACGATACCGCGGCCGAGGCGGCCGCACATCGATACTGACGGCGCCGCGCGCGGCGGTCTCACATGAAGCCCGGATTCCGCGGGAGATAGCGCGTCCAGTCGCTGCAGTCGTGCGTGGACATCGACACCATTGGAAGCGTGAATCGCATGCACCGGCTGGCCGCGATTGCCAGCGCATCGCTCGTTCCGGGAACGAACGCGGAGACCTGCGTCGCGTCGCCCGCGACGGCTAGCGCCAGTGCCGCACGGAATGCATCGGGCATCGCATGTGCGTGCATGACCGCCAGCGGACCGATGTGGCCTGTGGCGGCAACATACGCGTAACCGACACGCTCGCCTCCGTCTTCGAGGAACACGCGTTGCATCGTCGGATCGGCCGCCAGGTACCGATGATGTTTCTCTCGCGAAACACCCAGCGTGGCGAGATCGATTCGCCGCAGCATGTCGAGATCGTCGCCGGTCATCCGGATCGGTGTCGTGCACAGCGCGGGACCGGGCGCGTGGCGCGCCAGCGCGTCGCGCGCGGCGCTGCACAAATGGATCGGCACCCGCGGAAGCAGGCCGTGACGCACATACAGCCCCTGGGAAACGACGTTGAACGCGAAGGTGATCAGGCTCTTTTCGGTCGCGCCGGCCGCGCTTGCATGCTGGAGGGTGCGCTCCAGCAATGCGTCGCCGATGCCCTGTCCCTGACGGCCGGGGGCGACGAACAGTTCGGCAAGGAACCAGAGCCGATCGCATACCCAGCTCAGGGCAAAGCCGACGATCTCGCCGCCGTCCTCGGCCAGCCACACGCCGCGCGGATCGTCTCGAAGGCAGAATGCCTGGAAATCCGGCGGTCGCGACGTCGCGACCGGTCCGAAACCGTGGCGGACGGTCAGGTCGTTGATGCTGTGTACGACCAGCGCTTCGGCGCACGCCAGTTTGTCGGCGCTTGCAGGTTGGATGACGAGCGGCATGGGCACCTCTCGCGGGGCAACGTCTTGATGTATAGCAGACGGTCGAGGCAGACCCAAGCGCGCGATGGCCGCACCGGCCCGCGTCGGTCGTGCGCGACGCCGCCCGACCGGGCACGGCGTCGCCAGCGGCCTGGCCGGCCGCACGGGTCAATCGATCGCGCGCATCGCGTGGCGCAGTTCCTGGTAGCTGCGCAGGCCCGTCACGCCGAGTTCGCGGCCGATCCCGCTGAGCCCGAAGCCACCCCAGCACACCTGCGGATAGATGAGCTGCGGCGCGTTGATCCACACGAGCCCGGCGCGCACGCGCGCCTGGAACTGCTTCGCGATTTGTGCATCGCGCGTCACGACGGTCGCGACGAGCCCGTAGCGCGTGTCGTTCGCGAGCGCGATCGCCTCGTCGTCGGTGCGGAACGACTTCACGCACGCGACCGGGCCGAACACTTCGTCGGTCCACAGCAGGTTGTCGGCGGCCGGTTCCGCGATCACGACGGGCGCCATGAAGAAGCCGTTGCCGCCGGCCTCGGCGACGCGCCCGCTGAACGCGACGCGCGCACCGGCCGCGATGCCTTGCTCCAGCATCGCGTCGACGCGTGCGCGCTGCTCGGCCGAGATCATCGGCCCCATCCCGACCTGCCCGGTGGCGGGCGGCGCGACGACGAGCGCGCGCACGGCCGTCTCGAATGCGGCCATGAAGCTGCGGTAGAGGCTGTCGTGCACGAGGATGCGTGCGGTGGCCGAGCACATCTGGCCGGCGTTCGTGAACGCGCCGGCGACGGCGAGCGACACCGCGACGTCGAGATCGGCATCGTCGCGCACGATCAGCGACGACTTGCCGCCGAGTTCGAGCGTCACGCGCTTCATGTCCTCGGCCGCGGCCTGCATGACCTTGCGCCCGGCAGCCGTGCTGCCGGTAAACGAGATCTTGTCGATCAGCGGATGCGCGGTCAGCGCCGCGCCGACTTCGGCACCGCCGTTCACGACGTTGACGACGCCGTCCGGCACGCCGGCTTCGGCGATCAGGTCGAGCAGCGCGTGTTCGGCCGGCGACGTCAGTTCGGATGGCTTGAGCACGACCGTGCAGCCGGCCGCGAGCGCCGGCGCGAGCTTCCACGCGGTCGTGACCATCGGGAAGTTCCACGGCACGATCAGCGCGGCGACGCCGACCGCGTCGTAGAAGCGCTCGGCCGCGACGGCGTCGCTCGGCAGCGCGACCGGCTCGGGCGCGAACAGCGCCGGGTCGTCGCACAGCTGCGCGTAGTACGCGAACGTCGCGGCGACGTCGCCGACGTCGGCGTCGGCCTCGAACGGCGGCTTGCCGCTCACCCGCATCTGCAGCGCCGCGAGGCGCTCGCGGTTGGCTTCGACGCACTCGGCGATCTTCGCGAGCAGGCGGCCGCGCTCGGCGGGCGGCGTGCCGCGCCAGTTCGCGAGCGCGTCGCGCGCGGCGCGGACCGCGGCGTCGACGTGTGCGGCGCTCGCGAATTCCTGCCAGCCGATCGTCTCGCCGGTCGAGGCATTGAAGATCGGCGCGCCAGCTTCGTCGGAATGCGTGCGCACGGGCTGACCGGCAATGCGCGCGGCGGGCAGCACGAGCGTCGCGGCGGAAGGGGAAAGCTCAGCGGTGGACATGACGGTTTTCCTGTCGAACGGATTGGCGGATTATCGAATCAGCGGTAGGCGACGCCTGGCATCACGCAGAGCATCTCGAACGCGAGGTTCGCGCCGACGAGCGCGGTGGTGCCGGTCGGATCGTACGGCGGCGACACTTCGACGAGATCCGCACCGACGATGTTCAGCCCCTTCATCCCGCGAATGATCTCGAGACCCTGCTGCACCGACAGGCCGCCGATTTCCGGCGTGCCGGTGCCGGGCGCGAACGACGGGTCGAGGCCGTCGATGTCGAAGCTGAGATAGACCGGCGTGTCGCCGATGCGCTCGCGCACCTGCGCCATCAGCGGCGCGAGCGACCTGTTCCAGCATGCTTCCGCCTGCACGACGGTGAAACCCTGCTGGCGGCACCAGTCGAAATCCTCTGCGTGGTAGCCGGTGCCGCGCAGGCCGATCTGCGTGACCTTGTCGCATTGCAGCAGGCCGTCCTCCACCGCGCGGCGAAACGGCGTGCCGTGCGCGATCTTCTCGCCGAACATCGTGTCGTTCACGTCCGCGTGCGCGTCGACGTGCACCACGGCGACCTTGCCGTACTTCCGGTGCAGCGCGCGCAGGATCGGCCACGCGATCGTGTGGTCGCCGCCGAGCGTGATCGGCCGGCAGCCGTTCGCGACGATCTCGTCGTAGGCCTTTTCGATGCGGCGCACCGAATCCTTCAGGTCGTAGGGATTGGTCGCGACGTCGCCGATGTCGGCGACCTGCAGCGAATCGAAGGGTGCTGCGCGCGTGGCCATGTTGTACGGGCGCAGCAGCACGGATTCGGTGCGGATCTGGCGCGGGCCGAAGCGCGAGCCCGAGCGGTTGGACGTACCGAGGTCGAGCGGCACGCCGACGAAGCACACGTCGAGGCCGTCGGTCGTGTCGGCCTGCGGCAGGCGCATCATCGTGGCGATGCCGCCAAAGCGCGGCATCTCGTTGCCGCCCATCGGTTGGTTCAGTTCGCGGTGCATGGGGCCGTCTCCTCTTTCCGGTGAAAAACGATCGGCCGATGGTAGAGGAGAACGCGAGCGCGAAGATTTTGAAGTCGCAACGTTTACATCGACGGATCTCGATGCGAGTGGCGCCGCCGCATCGACGCGGCGCAACCATCAGCGCAGGCGTTCAGCCGGCGACGGCGGGCGGCGCGTCGTCGTCGTCATGCGCCGTGGCGGCAGGAAACGCCGGCGCGGCCGAGCCCCATGCGGCGAGCTCGCGCTTCGTGCGCACGCCGAGCTTCGCGAACGCGCGCTTGACGTACGACTCGACCGACGCGACGCGCACGCCCAGGATATCGGCGGTCTCCGGCACGGTCTTGCCGGAGATCAGGTGCTTGCAGGTTTCGTATTCGCGCTTCGACAGCTTCACGCCGTCGGCCGCGATCCGCGCATCGAACTGCGCGAGCGGATGCACTTCGGGCGTCGGATGCGCGATGCGCCGCGCGGCGGTGGTCGACGCATGCAGTTCGAGCAGGGGGAACAGCACGTCGCTGATGCTGCGAAAGCGGTTCATCTCGGCGAGCGTGAACGGCGGTCGGTCGCGGCCGCGTTCCAGCGCGATCGAATGCTGCGCATAGCGGGTGCCGCGCGCGAGCACGCATTCGTGGCCGATATGCACGTCGTCGAATATCCGCTGGCGGAATTCGCCGGGCGGGATCGCCGCGATGTCGCGCACGACGAGCATCGTGCCCGTCTTGCCGCGCAGCCCCGCGAACAGCGGGTCGCTGTCGAGAAAGCGCTCGTAGTAGAGCGTCATCACGTCGGAGATTTCGGCGGTCTCGGTGCCGATGCCGCTGCTGCCGATCCATTCGCAACGATAGCCGGTGGGCATGGTGCCGTCGACGCGCGAGCGTTCGACGTGCGCAACGTCGAGCGGCACCACGTCGTTGAGCAGTTGCGTGAGGCGCGGCACGAAGTGCGGCGTGCCGACCGTCTCGATCAGCTCGCCCAGCGCCTTGAACGACACGTTGAAGTGGTCGGTGTCGCGATGGAAGGGGTTCACGTTGAGCAGCATGCGGTTCCCCGGTGAAAAGCGGGCCGGATTGTAGCGGTTGCAACGGCAAACGTCATTAAGGGGAAATACGGTACGGAGTCCTGCGACCTTGCGCGCCCCGGAAAACGCGCGTTGTCCCCCCCGAAGGGGGGCATACCGGGGCAGTGTAAATGAGTAACTTTGTCTCTGCTTTTTTCAATCGAGAGACGAAAGATTCAAATGACCAAACTGATCAAGGACATCCTGCCGCTGGGCGCAGGCATGGGCGAATTCACGAAGCTCGACTTCGGGATGGACGAAAGCGACTGGCGCGCGGCGGAAGGCAAGAGCGGCAATTACCTCGTCGGCTGGTGGGAAGGCAAGGTCGGCTCGGTGGAGTTCCCCGAAACCGCGGCGGACGAAGCGGTGTGGCTCGTCGAGGGCCGGATCGCGCTGACCGACGTGGAAGGCAACCGCAAGGAATTCGCGCCGGGCCAGGGCTATCTGCTGCCGGCCGGTTTCGCGGGCCGCTGGGAGACGATCGAGGACGCGAAGAAGTTCTACGTGCTGCTCGAGAAGTCGTGATGTGAGCCACCGCAGCCGTGGCGTCGTCGTCAGGTTGACGGCATGGCGGCGGCGGTGGCGTTTTCGATCGACCGCAAGCGACGTCCATCGCGTTTCTGCCGACCGGACGCATCGCGGCTTGCGGTGCATGCGCCGATCGTCGCCGTCGGCGGAACCGATGAAATCGATTGAATCGGCGAGTTCGGCCCGCCGTGCAGGCAACACATGCGCGGGCCGCGATCACGCGGGATGGCATGGGATCATGGAAATGGAAGTCAACGAAGCAACGCAAGCCGCACCGGCACACGCGCCGCGTCGCGCACCGGTTGCACTGAGCGCCGCCGAGGCGCTCGCGGATACGAAGCTGTTCCCGTACTGGCTGGACAACCCGGCCGCACCGGCTACCGAGCCGGCGCTCGTCGGCGACGTGACGGCCGACCTGCTGATCGTCGGCGGCGGCTTCACCGGGCTGTGGACGGCCGTGCAGGCGAAGGAGCAGATGCCGCACCTGAACGTGGTGCTGATCGAAGCCGGCAAGGTCGCGCACGGCGCATCGGGCCGCGCGGGCGGAATCATCTCGACGTCGGTGATGCACGGGCTGCCGAACGCGGTGCGCGTATTCCCGAACGACATCGCGCAACTCGAGGAATTCGGCCATCACAACCTCGACGGCTTCGAGGAGACGCTGAAGCGCTACGACATCGACGCCGACATCGAATGGAACGGCGAGATGACGGTGGCGGTCGATCCCGAGCACCTCGCGTACCTGAAGGGCGACTACGACCTGCATCGCGAGTACGGCCATGACGTCGTCCTGCTGAACCGCGAGGAAACGCTCGAGCAACTGAACTCGCCGCTGTTCGCGGGCGCGCTGTGGTCGCGCAACCGCAGCGGCATCGTGCATCCGGCGAAGCTCGCGTGGGGGCTCAAGCGCGCGGCGCTGTCGCTCGGCGTGAAGCTCTACGAGCACACGCCGCTCACGACCGTGACCGACGAAGGCAGCACGGTGGTCGTGAAGACGCCGAAAGGCAGCGTGCGCGCGCCGCGCGTCGTGTTCGGCAGCGGCACCGCGAAGGTCGGCATCCCCGACATCAACCGCCGCGTGATGCAGGTGCGCGACCACGTGCTCGCGACCGAGCCGCTCACCGACGAACAGCTTGCGCGGATCGGCTGGAAGAATCGCCAGGGCGTGTACGACACGCGCACGCAGCTCAACTATTTCCGGCTGACGAAGCACAACAACATCATCTTCGGCGGGCTGGTCAGCTATCACTTCGACGGCGATCCCGAACCGCACCAGGACGGCCAGCGCGAAACCTACTACCGGCTCGCGGAAGCGTTCTACCGGACGTTCCCGCAACTGAGCGACGTGCGCTTCTCGCACGCATGGGGCGGGCCGATCGACTACTGCTCGCGCGGCTCGGTGTTCGCGAAGCGCTATCTCGGCGACAAGGCGGTGTTCGTCGCCGGCTACACGGGCTTCGGCGTCGCGGCGAGCCGGTTCGGCGCGTTCATGGGGCTGAACATCCTGTTCGATCGCGACAGCCCGGAGCGCAAGCTCGACATCGCGAACCAGAGCCCGAGCTACATCCCGCCCGAGCCCATGCGCTGGGTCGCCGCGAAGATCACGTTCCATGCGTTCGACGGCGCGGATGCCGAAGGCGGCTGGAAGCGCACGTGGATCAACGGAATCAAGGCGATGGGCTTCCCGATGTGAGCGACGCGCGATTTTCGGGAGCGACGAGTGTGGCGTGTGCGGTTGCCGATGACGGCGCGCGTCCGGCCAGGTTCATCGGCGCAGACGGCCGGCATCGCGCCGGCCCGACAACGCGCTCAGGCGCAGCGGCTTGAAGCATGTTTTCGAATACCACCGATCTCGATCTCCGGCTCATCCGGGTCTTTCTGGCCGTCGTCGACGCACGCGGCATCACGGCCGCCGAGGCATCGCTCGGTGTGCGGCAGTCGACGATCAGCACGCAGCTCTCCGCGCTGGAAGCGCGCGTCGGCTTCAAGCTGTGCGATCGCGGGCGCGGCGGCTTTCGCCTGACGTCGAAGGGCGAACGCTTCGCGGCCACCGCGCGCACGCTCGTCGCGGCGACGTCCGAGTTCGTCGCGCGCGTGCGCGACATCGACCGCAAGCTGGTCGGCACACTGTCGATCGGCCTGATCGGGCAGGCGCCGCTCGTCGAGAACGCGCGCCTCGCCGACGCGATCGGCGCGTTCCGCAAGCGCGACCAGGCCGTCACGTTCTCGATGAAGGTCGCGTCGCCGCAGGAACTCGAGGAAAGTCTCGTCAACAACCAGCTCGATCTCGCGATCGGGTATTTCTGGCATCGCGTGCCGGGGCTCGACTACACGCCGCTGTTCACCGAGGAACAGGTGGTGTACTGCGGGCGCGGGCATCCGCTCTTTCATGCGCCGCGGCCGGTGTCGGCCGATGACCTGCAGGCGCACGACTGGGTGTGGCGCACCTATCCGGTGCCGGAGGAGCAGTATCCGCTGCCGGAGCGGCGCGTGACCGCGAGCGCGGACAGTATCGAGGCCGCGACGATCCTGATCCTGTCGGGCGGGCATCTCGGCTACCTGCCCGCGCATTACGCGGAGCCGTTCGAGCAGCGCGGGCTCGTCAAGGCCGTCGGCCGCACGACGTTCAGCTTCGACGTGCCGCTGCATCTCGCGATGAAGCGCAGCACGAGCGAGAAGCCGATCGTCGCTGCGTTCTGCGAGGACCTGCTGCGTGCGTTCAACATCAAGGCGATCGCGTTGGCCGCGTAGCACGGCACCCGCTCATGCGTCGATGCGTTCGACCTTGCCGACCAGCAGCCCATACGACAGGCTGCCCGCGAGCGCCATCGCGGCGATGTAGGTGATCGCGCGCGAGAAGTCCGCGCCGTCGACGAGCAACCCGATCACGATCGGCGTCGCGATCGCGGACAGGTTGCCGATCAGGTTGAACACGCCGCCCGTGAGGCCGAGCAGCCGCGCGGGCGCGAGGCCCGACACGAGCGACCACGTGATCGACGCGAAGCCGTTGCCGAAGAATGCGATCGTCATGAATGCGATCACCCAGCCCGTCGACGTGACATAGTTCGCGCCGATGATGCAGGTCGAGATCAGCAGCCCCGAGATGATCGGCAGCTTGCGCGCGAAGCCCTGCGATGCGCCGCGCCGCATCAGCCAGTCCGACAGCACGCCCGAGCACAGCACGCCGACGAACGCGGCGAGAAACGGCAGCGACGCGAGAAAGCCGGACTTGATGAAGTCCATCCCGCGATACTTGACGAGGTAGGTCGGGAACCACGTGAGGAAGAACCACAGCGTCGAGTTCAGCGCGAACTGGCCGAGATAGATGCCCCACAACTTGCGCCGGCCGAGCACGATGCCGAGATCGCGCCACGTCGACGGCGTGCGTTCGGTGCGCGCGGCGATGCGGTCCTCGAGATCGACGAGGCCGCCGCCGTCGCGGATCAACGCGATCTCCGCCGCGTTGACGCCGCGAAACGCGCGCGGCTCGCGATACACCGCGTACCAGATCGCGGCCCACGCGATGCCGGCGAGCCCGGTCGCAACGAACACCATGTGCCAGCCGAGATGCACCTGCAGCCATGCGAGCACGGGCGTGAGGAACGCGAGGCCGACGAACTGCCCCGACGTGTAGCCGCCGATCGCGCTGGCGCGCTCGCCGGTCGGGAACCACGTCGTGACCACGCGGTTGTTGATCGGATAGGCGGGTGCTTCGAGCGCGCCCACCGCGAGCCGCAGCACGATTAGCCCGACGAACGAGCCGGCAAAACCGAGCAGCAGCGTCGCGGCCGACCACAGCGCGAGCGCGCCCGCATACAGCACGCGCGGCGACACCTTGTCGACGAGCCAGCCGCCCGGGATCTGCATCAGCGCGTAGGTCCAGCCGAATGCGGAAAACACGAGGCCCGCGCGGACCGGGTCGATGTTCAACTCCTTGAACAACGCGGGCGCCGCGATCGACAGGTTGCTGCGGTCGAGATAGTTGATCACCACCGTGACGAACAGCAGCGCCAGGATGATCAGGCGCTTGCGGCTCGGCGGCGCGGTGAAGGCGGCGGTTGCGGACGCGGACGTGCGGGCTGCGGAATCGGGTACGGTGTCGGCGTGCGCTTGCGGCTGCGCCGACGGGTTGGCATGCGTGCGTGACGCGGAATGGGCCACGGTCGTCTCCTGTGTTCTGTGTCGGCCTGCACCCGCGGGCGGGCGGCCGAATCCAATGGCATTGGGCGAACGTTAGGGCCGTGGCGCGAAGCGCGTCAACATTTGGGCAGGTATCCCTATTAATGGGACGCCGGGCGCTCAGTATGTGAGAAAGTGCGGCGAAAGTGCGGTGTGCCCGGTCGCCGCATCGTGGTTCAGCCGCCGGTTGCTTCCTTCGCGCTGACCCAACCCTGCGCGGTCCCGCCGCGTGGATTGCGATACAGCACCTTCAGCCACTGGAAGTCGGCGCTGGCATCGATCAGCTCGAGCGTATCGCCCGCGACCACATAGCGACGCGTCGGCGCATCGTTCATCGCGTCGTGCAGCGGCAGGCGCGCCGGGCGTACCTTGAACGTAACCTTGCCGCCGCCGTACGCGTCGGGGCGGCGCGATACGCGTTTGCCGTGTTCGTCGTAGGTCAGCAGCAACGACGAGGGACCCGAGTCGCCGTCGAGCAGGTCACGAAGATCGTCGGGAATCGCTTCGCTGGACTGATAGAGATACATCCGGCCGTTGCCGTCGAAGCGGTATGCGTCGGTATACCAGATCGGCCCGCCCCGGCACGAACTGTAGAGCGTGCGATCCTTCGGCTTCGCGTCGACGTTGATCAGGTCGTCGCAGTTGCCGTGCGGCATGTCGGCCGCGGGCAATTTCAGCGGCTCGAACTGCTGGCGTGCGGCGTCGTACGGAAAGATGCCGTAGCTCTCGTTGACCATCCCGAGCAGCGCGTGCGCGGCGAGATCGCGGTGGCCGTCGAAGTTGTAGTCGTCCGATGCGAGCTGGTAGTGGCCGTCCTCGTCGGATACGCCGACGTCGAGCGTTTGCGTTTTCCCGCTCGGCAGGAAGCGGATCGTGATGCGCGAGCCGTCGGCGTGTTCGACGCGCGCCGTGATGGCGTCGTCGACCTTGAACGTGAGCAGCGGTTTGGCCGCCTGCGCGGCAGCAACCGATGCGCAGCACGCGATCAGCAGCGCGCAGCGGCGAAGAAGCGGTTGGAATCGCGAAGGGCGTGTCATGAGCGGCGTTCGAACGCGTGGGGTGGCGTGTTGCGCAGAGCGGCTTACGCGCTTGCGCTGTCGTCGCGATACCCGCTCTTGCCGTCGAAGATTTCCGCCAGCGCGGCACGTAGCGCGACGGGATCGTGCTCGCCGGGCGCGAGATGGATCACGTAATGGGTATTGCCGTCCAGACGCGCGGCAGTGCGCTCGTCGAGCTCGACTTCGATCGTGTCGCTCGTCAGACGCACCGTCAGATCCTTCACGTGCGCAGTGAGCTGGTCGTGCACCATCACCTCGATCGACGATTCCTCGGGGAAGCGCAGCAGCGAGAAGCAGTAGTCTTGCTGCGCGTCGTGGCAATAGATGTTCGCGCAGCTTTCGTCGTCGTCGATGTCGGACGTGGCCGCGCCGACGGTGGCGTGTAGTTCCATGATGCTTTTCTCCGGGTGTGGGGTTATTGCGGCAGGCCGGCGTCGGCTTCGATCGCGTCGGGCGTCGCACGGGCATCGCATTGCGCATCGCGCGCCTTCAGCCACAGCCCGAATTCACGCATGACCTCGACGACGGGCCGCAGCCGGTCGCCGTCCGCGGTCAGATCGTACTCGACGCGCACCGGCACTTCCGGATACACGGTGCGTCGCACGAAGCCGGCGTCCTCGAGCGCGCGCAGATCGAGCGTCAGCATCCGCTGCGAGATGCCCGGCATGTCGCGGCGCAGGTCGCTGAAGCGTTTCGGCCCGTCGAGCAGGTACGACACGAGCAGCAGCCGCCAGCGGCCGCCGAGCATGCGCATCGCTTCTTCCACGGAACATCCTGTCGCACTCGTTTTCATGCTGCTGGCCCTGGGTCGGTAACTTTTTTGTGACTACGGCACAAACGACTGCCGTCTTCCCGGCGCGGCGCCGATGCGAGATATTAGCGCCCGCGTCGCGGCGAATCGATATACGGATCATTCAAAGAAGGAAACGCATGAAGCTCTATCACGCTCCCGGCAGCTGTTCGCAGGCAATCCGCATCGTGCTGCACGAAGCGGGCATCGATGCGCAGATCGTCGCGGTCGACGCGCGCAAGCATCGAATCGACGACGGCCGAAACTACTACGACGTCACCGAGCTTGGCTACGTGCCGCTGCTCGAACTCGACGACGGCACGACGCTGCGCGAAGGACCGGTGATCGCGCAGTATCTCGCGGACCGGCGCCCGGAAGCGGGGCTCGCGCCCGCATACGGCACGCTCGCCCGCTACCGGCTGATGGAATGGCTGAACTTCCTCGGCACCGAGATTCACAAGGGCTTCATTCCGCTGCTGTACGCGGTGCAGGCGGGGAAATATGTCGACCCGGTGCGGCAGAAGCTCGACAGCCGCTTCGCATGGATCGACCGGCAGCTCGACGGCAATACGTATTTGACGGGCGACACGTTCACGATCGCCGATGCGTACTTGTTCGCGCTCACGGGCTGGGGCAAGGCCGAATGGATGCGCTCGGTGTACAACGCGGACATCGACCTGAGCCGGCATGCGAACCTGCGTGCGTGGTACGAGCGGGTGCGGGCGCGGCCGGCCGTGCAGCAGGTGCTGCAGGCCGACGCGCGGCCGAACGCGTCCTGATCGACGCGCGCGGGGAGCCCGGCGCGGTCGGCGCACTCAGCGCGTCAGTGTCACGAACAGGTAACCGACGTAACCGGCCCCATTCGCCAGCAGCGCCCAGATCGCGAGCCCGCGCGCACGGGCATTGACGCGCAGCCAGACCGCCGCCGCGAGCGTGATGACTACACCGGTCAGCACTTCGGGGCGCGGCTCCCACGGCGTCAGCATGATGCCGATCGCCGGCAGCAGCGTGCCCTGGAACACCATCGCGCCGGTGATGTTGCCGAATGCGAGCGTGTCCTTCTTGCGGCGGATCCACAGCACGCTGTTGACCTTCTCCGGTAGCTCCGTCGCAATCGGTACGATGATCAGCGACAGCAGCAGCGCGGAAATGCCGAGCAGGTGCGACACGCCCTCGACGCCATGAATGAAGCCCTTCGCACCGCCGACGAGCAGCGCGACGCCGAGCGCGAGTTGCAGCGCGATGGTCGCGAGGTTGGTCGGCAGCCCGACGCGCGACAGGAACATCGCGTGCGGCGCTTCGGTGCCGTGCCCGGCATCGACGAGCTGCATCGATGCGCGGAACGTCATTACCACGTACATCACGTAGATCCCGACCAGCATGACGGCGAGCAGCGCGCGGACGGCCCACACGTGATGCGGGATGAACATCGCGACGGTGGCGAGCGCGAACGCGGCGATGAAGTAGTTCAGGTCGCGCACGAAGCCGGTCCGCTCGGGCGCGATCGTGCCGGTCAGGCCGCGCGAGCGGATCACGGCGAGCGTCATCAGGAAAGTCGTCAGCGTCGCGAGCATCAGCGGCGCGCCGAGAATCGCGCCGACGCCGATTTCCTCGTTGACGGTCGCGTTCGACGTGCCGCCCGCGAGCGCGAGCAGCGGCACCATCGTTTCGGGCAGCGCGGTGCCGACGGCCGCGAACAGCGAACCGGTGACGCCCTCGGAAATCTTCAGCCGTTCGCCGAGATGTTCGAGCGCATTCGTGAAGAGTTCGGCGGCGACCAGGATGACGATCAGCATGAACGCCAGTTCGACGAGCATCGACGTCATGCGGCACCTCCGCAGGCAGGCATGCGGACGGTCGTGGAACTCACGAAATGTGAAGGGAAGGCAAGGAGGAACATGGGGACTCCGTGGTCGGACGTGGACGAACCATGACGCATCTGCCGACGTCCGACCAGGACCGACGCGATGCGTCGATGGTCTCGCCAGACCGATTCGGCCGAACGCGCCACGGCCGCAGGCCGAGTGTGTTGACGCGTTCGCTTTCCGGGGAAGGAAAGCAGGCTACTCCCCAAAGACGAAAGGCAGTCTAGCCGAGCCGGCCGCTTTCGGCAAGATTGGGCGGTCACCCCCTTTCATTCGGGACGGTAAGTCGCGTGACAGCGGATGCGCATGGCGTACGGGGAAGCAATCGGCGTGCGCGCGTGTCACGCTTGGGTCATGAAGCCCGGGCCGGGAAATACAGCGCGAACGTCGTGCGCCCGTCGCGGCTCGCGACCTCGACCTTGCCGCGGTGCAGTTCGACGATCGACTTGACGATTGCGAGCCCGAGCCCGGCGTTGCGCGCCGCGCCGTGCCGCGACGAATCGATCCGGTAGAAGCGCTCGAAGATCCGCTCGATCTGCTCGGGCGGAATCGCCGCGCCGCGGTTCGTGACTTCGACGACCGCGTACCCGGGCCGCGTCGATACGGCCAGCTCGACCGTCGACCCGGATTCCGCGTGTTCGAGCGCGTTCGACGCGAGGTTGCTGACGGCGCGCCGAAACAGCGTCGCGTCCGCGACGACCGGCGCTTCGCCCCGCACGTCGAGGTGCACGCCGGCTTCGTCCGCCAGCGCCTGGAAATACGACGCGAGCCGGCGCAGTTCGTTGCCCGCGTCGAGTTCGACAGTCTTCAGGTGCTGTCGCGCATTGTCCGTGCGCGCAAGAAACAGCATGTTCTCGATCATCCGCTGCAGCCGCTCGCATTCCTCGATGTTCGAATCGATCAGCGCTTCGTATTCCTCGGTGGTGCGGGCGCGCGACAGCGTGACCTGCGACGCGCTGATCACGTTCGCGAGCGGTGTGCGCATGTCGTGCGCGAGGTCGGACGAGAACTGCGACAGCCGCACGAACGCGCGCTCGAGCCGGTCGAGCATCCGGTTGACCGACGTGGCGAGCTCGCGCAGTTCGACCGGGCCGCCGCGTGCATCGAGGCGCGCGTTCAGGTTGTGCGCCTCGATGCGCGACGTCTGCCGGCCGAGGCTCTCGACCGGGCGCAGGCCGCGCGATGCGACCGCGTAGCCGAGCGCGCCGACCAGCAGCGCGCCGAGCGCGGCCGCGAGCCAGATGTCGACCCGGTAGCTTTCCAGCAGCGACTGGCGATCGGTCGCCGTACGCGCCAGCGCAACCTGGATGGTTTCGCCCGACGGCAGCGTGGCGCGCGCGCGCACGCAGCGCGACGTGCCGATGCCGGGCGGCGAGCAGGTGAACGGGCTGGCGGCCGCGCCCGCTTCCGCGGCCGGCTGCGGCCGCGCGATCACCGATGCGAGCGTGTTGCCGGCTTCGTCGGTGTGTTCGACGAGCGGGCGGTTCGCGCCGTCGTAGATGCCGAGGTAGACGCCCGGATGCGACAGCAGCACTTCGTGGAAGACGGCCGGATCGGCGCGCAATGCGGCCGTCGAGCCGCTCGCGTGCGCGAGCTGCAGGAACTGGTTGAGCTTGCCGGCGATCTCGATGTCGTCACGCCGGGTCAGCTCGGCGGACAGCGAGCGATACAGGTATGCGCCGGTCAGCGCGAATACGAGCGCGGCGACGGCGGCGAACGCGAGCGTCAGGCGCCGGAGCAGCGAATACGGTGCCGGGCCGCCGGTCACGCGCGATCCTCGAGCACGTAGCCCATCCCGCGTATCGTGTGGATCAGCTTCTTCTCGTACGCGTTGTCGATCTTCGCGCGCAGGCGCTTGATCGCCGCATCGACGACGTTCGTGTCACTGTCGAAATTCATGTCCCAGATCTGCGACGTGATGAAAGTGCGAGTGAGCACCTCGCCCTCGCGCTCCGCGAGCAGCTGCAGCAGCGCGAATTCCTGCGCGGTCAGGTCGATGCGGTTGTCGGCGCGCCGTACGCGGCGCTTGATCAGATCGACCTCGAGATCGGCGACGTGCAGGATGTCGCGCGCATTGCGCGGCGCGCGCCGCAGCAACGAACGGATGCGCGCGAGGAACTCCACGTACGCGAACGGCTTGAGCAGGTAGTCGTCGGCGCCCAGTTCGAGCCCCGTGACCTTGTCCTCGATCGCCTCGCGGGCCGTGAGCAGCAGCACGGGCGTCTGCTTCTGCGCGCGCAGCCGCCGGAGCACCTCGAAGCCGTCCAGCTCCGGCAGCATCACGTCGAGCACGACGAGATCGAAATCCTCGTGCAGCGCGAGGAACAGCCCGTCCGTGCCGTTCTCGGCCACGTCGACCGTGTAGCTCGCCTCCGTCAGCCCCTTGCGGAGGTACGACGCCATCTTGGGTTCGTCTTCGACTATCAGTATCCGCATGGTGGAGCAGGCCGTCCGTGATTCATCCGTGATTCCAGCCGGTCAGTGTAACGCGTGAGCTTACGGCGCTGCCCGTGCGCGAAAGATGACCGGTGGATGACGGAATTGTCATCGAGCATGCTTGCGATGCCGCGCCCGCGTTCGATGAAAATCCGGTCATGTTTCGGCCATGTCGTCGTCACGCCGACGGCGATAAGCTGCGGCCGTCTTGTGTCCGGAGCGCGCCGTCTCGGTGTTGCTCCCGTTCATCCGGTCGTAGCCTGCCTGATTCCACCTCCATGTCGTACTGGCGCAAATTCATCCTCGTCGTGTTGCTGGCGCTGAGCCTGCCGATCCAGTCGTTCGCGACCGTGTCGATGCAGTGCGCGGGCGCTGTCGTTGCGGCGCCGCATGCGGGGAACGGGGTGAGCGCTCATGACGCGGCCGCGTCGCACGCGATGTCCGGCGCGCACGGCGGCGGGCATGCACAGGATGACCGCGCACGGCATGCGTCTTCTTGTTCGGCGTGCGGGGCCTGCTGCTTCGGCACCGGCATGTCGGAGGTGCCGGCGGTGTCCGTTCCGACCGGCGTCGGTATCGCGGTCGCCTCGTCCCGGCCTTCGTCGATCGTCGTGTCGTTCCTCACCGGCGGCATCGACCGGCCGCCGCGCCGGAATCCCGTCTAGTCCCTGCCCGCGGCCGGCGGCCGCGATCCGCACACCGTGCCGACGACCCTTCGACGCCCGTCACACGACTCACGACTCACGACGAGAAACACCCATGCGATTGATCATTGCGGCGCTGCTTGGCGCGGCGGCACTCGTGCCGCCGCTCGCGCCTGCGCAAACCGTCTTGCCCGATCCGGCCGATGCCGCCGCGTCGGTGCCGGACGTCACCGTGACGTCCGCGTTCGACGGCTACGTGCCGTATCGGGACGATGCAGGCCCGGGCTGGAAGCAACTGAACCGTGACGTGATGGAGCGGCCCGCGAAAGGGCACACGACCGGGCACGCAAAGCCCGGAAACGCGGTGGGCAGCGCAGTCCATTCGATGCACGGAGGGGCCGCGCAATGACGGGATTTGCGATTTCACCGCGCTTCGGCGCGACCGCGCTCGTGCTGGCCTTCCTCGCCGGCTGCACGACGTTTTCGAAGGACGGCGGCTTCGATGCCGTGTCGTCCACCGCATCCGAACGCATCGGGAAGGACGCCGTTATCGTGAGGACCGACGCCGACCGCGCAGCCGTCGACACACGGACGAAGGAATTGCTCGCGAAACCGCTGTCGATGGACGACGCGGTGCAGATCGCGCTGCTGAACAACCGCGGACTGCAAGCGTCGTATGCCGAACTCGGGCTGTCGGAGGCCGACCTCGTGCAAGCCGGCCGGCTGCCGAACCCGCGCTTCTCGTTCAGCCGCACGCGGGCCGGCGACGGTGAGCTGAGCCTCGGCCGCACGTTCTCGGCCAATGTATTCGCGCTGCTGACACTGCCGCTCGCGACGAACATCGAACGTCGCCGCTTCGAGCAGACGAAACTCGAGACGGCCGACGCGATGCTGAAGGTCGCGGCCGACGCGCGCCGCGCGTATGTCGAAGCCGTCGCCGCCGAGCAGGCCGCGCACTATGCGCGGCAAGTACGCGACGCCGCGAGCGCCGCCGCCGAACTCGCGCTGCGGATGCGGCAGGCCGGCAACTTCAGCCGGCTCGACTACGCACGCGAACAGGCGTTCCATGCGGATGCGGTTGCCCAGCAGGCGAAGGCGGATCAACAGGCCGTGGCCGCGCGCGAGAAGCTTACGCGCGCGATGGGGCTGTGGGGCGAGCGCACGCGGTACGCGCTGCCCGAGCGCCTGCCCGACCTGCCGAAGGCGCGCCTCGATCTGCGCGACCTCGAACGCTACGCGATGCGCAACCGCCTCGACATCCAGGCCGCGAAGCTGCAGACGCAGGGCGTCGCGTCGTCGCTCGGACTCAGCAAGGCGACGCGCTTCGTCAACGCGGTCGATCTCGGCTACGTGAACAACTACGAGACCGACAAGGGCCACGAGCACGGCTACGAGATCAGCGTCGAGATTCCGCTGTTCGACTGGGGCGGCGCGAAGGTTGCGCGGGCCGAAGCCGTCTACATGCAGTCGGCGAACCGGCTCGCACAGACCGCGATCGACGCACGCTCGGCAGTGCGCGAGTCGTACGCGGCGTACACGACGAGCTACGACGTCGCGAAACACTATCGCGACGAAGTCGTGCCGTTGCGCAAGACGATCTCGGACGAGCTGCTGCTGCGCTACAACGGGATGCTTGCGAGCGTGTTCGAGCTGCTCGCCGACGCGCGCGAACAGGTCGGCGCGGTCAACGGCTACATCGATGCGCTGAAGGACTACTGGCTCGCCGAAACCGATCTGCAGGCGGCCGTCGGTGGCCGCCTGCCGACCGCGCAGCCGATGCAGCAGACGCAGCAGACGCAGCAGACGCAGCCGACGCAGCCGACGCAGCCGACGCAGCGCGCGGACGCTACCGCCGCATCCACGACCGACGCTGCGCCGCAGCCGGCTTCCTCACCCGCGGCGCAACCGGCGCCCGCAACGCATCCGGAAGGTCATTGACATGGTGTCCCGTCGACAATTTCTCAGCGGCTCGGGCGCTGCGCTGCTCGGTGCGGCGATGGTCAGCAAGGCCGGCGCGGCGTCGCTGCCCGAAGCGCCGACGATGGCGAAGGCCGGCACGCAGCCGCCGCTCGTGCCGCCCAACGGCCGCCCGTACACGCCCGTCGCGACGCTGAACGGCTGGACGCTGCCGTGGCGGATGAAGAACGGCTGGAAGGAGTTCCACCTGACGGCCGAGCCCGTCGTGCGCGAGATGGCGCCGGGGATGAACGCGAACCTGTGGGGCTACAACGGCCAGTCGCCGGGCCCGACGATCGAGGCCGTCGAAGGTGACAAGGTCCGCATCTTCGTGACGAACCGGCTGCCCGAGCATACGACGATCCACTGGCACGGGCTGCGGCTGCCCAACGGGATGGATGGCGTCGGCGGCCTCACGCAGCCGCATATCCCGCCCGGCAAGACCTTCGTCTACGAGTTCCAGCTGGAGGCGCACGGCACCTTCATGTATCACCCGCACGCCGACGAGATGGTGCAGATGGCGATGGGGATGATGGGCATGTTCATCGTGCACCCGAAGGATCGCGCGACGATGCCGGTCGATCGCGACTTCGTCTTTCTGCTCGCCGCATACGACATCGATCCGGGCAGCTACACGCCGCGCGTGAACGAGATGACGGACTTCAACATGTGGACGTTCAACTCGCGCGTGTTCCCGGGTATCGACCCGCTGCCGGTGCGTGCGGGCGACCGCGTGCGGATTCGTTTCGGCAACCTGACGATGACGAACCATCCGATCCACCTGCACGGCTACAGCTTCGAGGTGGCCGGCACCGACGGCGGCTGGATTCCGCCGGCGGCGCGCTGGCCGGAGGTGACGGCCGACGTCGCGGTCGGCCAGATGCGCGCGATCGAGTTCACCGCCGATCGCCCCGGCGACTGGGCGTTCCATTGCCACAAGTCGCATCACACGATGAATGCGATGGGCCACCAGGTACCGAACCTGATCGGCGTGCCGCAGAAGGATCTCGCGACGCGTATCGGCAAGCTCGTGCCCGACTACATGGCGATGGGCAGCACCGGCGGCGCGATGGGCGGCATGGAGATGCCGCTGCCCGACAACACGCTGCCGATGATGACGGGCACCGGCCCATTCGGGCCGCTGGAGATGGGCGGCATGTTCACGGTCTGCAAGGTGCGGCAGGGGCTCGGCTGCAACGACTATCGCGACCCGGGCTGGTTCCGGCATCCGAAGGGCACCGTCGCCTACGAATACACCGGGGAATTGCCGGACGGCTGAGCGGCAGGCGGCACGCGGCGGCCGTGACGATGCGGCCGCCGATTTCATTTCACTCACTCTGGATGGAGCACGCACGATGAAGAAGAAACTGGTTTCAATTGCAACGGGTTGCGCGCTGATGTTTTCTGCCGCCTCATACGCGGCCGGCGACATGGCCGGCATGGACATGGGCGGCGACGCGAAGCAGGGCGCCGCCGCGACACGCGCGATGTCGCACGGCGAGATCCGCAAGGTCGACACGGCCGCGGGCAAGCTGACGATCAAGCACGGCCCGCTGGAGAACCTCGGGATGGAGGCGATGACGATGGTGTTCAAGGTCAAGGATCCGGCGATGCTGTCGCAGGTCCAGGCGGGCGACAAGATCGATTTCGTCGCCGAGGACGTGGGCGGCGCGTTGACCGTCGTCGATCTGCGCAAGCCGTGATGCCGGGGCGGAACATGCACATGAAGATCACGATGCTCACGCGGTTCGTCCGCTTCGTCGCGGCCGGCGCGCTGATCGCCGCCGCGCCGGTGACCGCCTCGGCGCACGGCAAGCTGGAAAGCGCGACGCCCGCGACCGGCAGCACGGTCGACACCGCGCCCGACACGTTGCTGCTCGCGTTCAACGAAGACCTCGAACCGACGTTCAGTTCGGTGAAGGTGTCGGACGCGAACGGCAAGCCCGTCGCGCACGACGGCGCGAAGGTCGATCCCGCCGCGCCGCGCGTGATGACCGTCGCGATGCCGAAGCTCGCGCCGGGCGCGTACACGGTGCAATGGGCGGCGATGACGGCCGACGCGCATCGCACCAAAGGCACCTATACGTTCAAGGTGAAAGGGTGAACGAAGGCTTCGTCGGCATGCTGCGGCTGGCGGCGGTGGCGATCCAGAACGCCGGGTTCGCCGTCGTCGTCGGCACGCTGCTCGGCAGCCACTGGCTCGCACGGGGCGTGTCGGCGTGGCAGCGCGACATCGCGCGGCGGCTCGTCGCGACATTGCGCGCTGCGTCCGTCGTGTCACTGCTCGCGAGCATCACGGCGTTCTGGGCGCACTGCGCGTTGATGAGCGAAGTGCCGCTGCTCGACGCGGGGCCGGCCGTTCGCTCGATGCTGGCCGGCACCGGGTTCGGTCATGCGTGGCTGGCCGGCGCCGTGTTCATGACCGTCGTCGTGCTGCTGTCGTTCCTGCGGCGCGCGACCGATACGCGCTTTCCGTTCGCGATGTGGGCCGCGCTCGCGTGCGTCGCGCTGGCGCGCAGCAATGGTGGGCATCCGGTCGACGCGGGGCTGTTCAGCGTGCCGGTGTGGGTCGACTGGCTGCATCTGCTGGCGATCAGCGCGTGGGTCGGCCTCGTGCTCGTGACGGCGTTCGGCGTGATGTCGCGATTCGCCGGGATGCCCGCGAGCGAGCGCACGACCGGTGCGTCGTTCGTGCAGTCGCTTTCCGATGCGTCGACGGCCGCGCTCGCCATGCTGTTCGCGACCGGCGCATACAACGGGTGGCGCGGCGTCGATACGCCGAGCAACCTGTTCATGTCGACGTACGGACAGATCCTGCTGCTCAAGCTCGCACTCGTGCTGATCGCGGCGGCGCTCGGCGGACACAACCGGTTCTTCGGGATGCCGAAGCTGATGGCCGCGCTGAAGGATCCGGCGGCGGCGATCCCGGTCGACGCGTTGCGCCGGTTCGGCACGGTGCTGCGGATCGAGGCGGTCGTGCTCGCCGGCGTGCTGATGGCGGCGGCGCTGCTCGTGTCGAGCGCGTTGCCGGGGACGGTTTAGTGTCGCGGCCGGCGGGCGAAGCCGGTACCGGGACATCGCCGCAACAGGGGCGATTTTTGTCGGATGACTTTCGGGGGCCGGCCGCAAGTGCGCGGTCGATCGCCATGGCGGAGCGGCACCGAAAATTACATCCATCTGTCTTTAGGTTACTAAAAACTGTCATCGAGCGCCGCTAAGCTTTCGCCACCCTCACAACCGGGATTCCCCGCCATGCGCTCGACAATCCGCCTGTTTGCGCCACTATTGCTGCTGCCTGCGCTTGCCGCACCGGTCTTCGCCGCCTCCGTCAGCCCGAACTGCGGCGGCAGCACGACGCCGATCGCCGACATCCAGGGGCCGGGCGCGCCGTCGCCGCTCGCCGGCCAGAACGTGTCGATCGAAGCGGTCGTCACGGCCGACTTCGGCGGCACGGACGGCTTCGGCGGCTTCTTCGTCCAGCAGGCCGACGCGCAGCGCCGCAACCAGCCGGGCGTGTCGGAAGGCCTGTTCGTCTATGCGCCCAAAGTGCGCGCGAAGGCCGGCGATCTCGTGCACGTGACGGGCAAGGTCGAGGAGAAATACGGACAGACGCAGCTCACGCTGTCGGGCGCGATCGCGGTGTGCGCGAACGGCCAGGCGGTCACGCCGGCGACGCTCACGCTGCCGGTCGACAACCCCGGCACGTTCGCCGCATATGAAGGAATGCTGGTGCGCCTGCCGCAGACGCTCGCCGTCACCGACAACTACGAGCTCGGCCGCTACGGCAGCGTGATGCTGAGCAACGGCCGCCTGCGCACGCCGACGAGCGTGGTGCCGCCGTCGCAGGCGCAGACGCAGATCGATGCGAACGCACGCAACCGGCTGATCCTCGACGACGGCTCGAACAAGCAGAACCCGGCGACCGTGCCGTATCCGGCGCCGGAGCTGTCGGCCGCGAACACGCTGCGCGCGGGCTATACCGTGCGCAACGTCGAAGGCGTGCTCGAGGTGCGCTACGGCGCATGGCGCGTGCAGCCGCTGCCCGGCGCGGCCGCACCGGCGTTCGACACGCGCTCGAACCCACGCACTAACGCACCGGCACGCGATCCGAAATCGAACCTGCGCGTCGCGTCGTTCAACGTCCTCAACTACTTCAACGGCAACGGCGTGGGCGGCGGCTTCGACGATCCGAACAATCGCGGCGCGAAGAACTACCAGGAATTCCAGCGTCAGGAAGCGAAGATCGTCAGTGCGCTGAAGGCGCTCGACGCCGACGTGATCGGCCTGATGGAAATCCAGAACAACGGCTACGGCGAACTGAGCGCGGTGCGCCAGCTCGCGGCGAAGCTCGGCAGCAACTGGCGCGTCGTCGATCCGGGTACGTCGCGCCTCGGCGGCGACGCGATCGCGGTCGCGATGATCTACGACAGCCGCGCGGTCGAGCCGGTTGGCCGAGCATCGACGCTCGCGATCGACGACAAGAACCGCCAGCCGCTCGCGCAGTCGTTCCGCCGCATTGGCGGCAACAAGCAGGCGCTGACGATCGCGGTCAACCACCTGAAGTCGAAGAACTGCCCGGACGCGGCGAACGACGACCTCGACCAGGGCGACGGCCAGGGCTGCTGGAACCCGACGCGCACGCGCGCGGCGGCGAAGCTGGCCGACTGGCTCGCCGGCACGCCGACGGGCGTCGCAGGGCAGGGCACGCTGCTGATCGGCGACTTCAACAGCTACACGCATGAAGACCCGATTCGCCTGCTCGAATCGCGCGGCTACCGCAACCTCGTGTCGCGCTGGATCGGCGCCAACGCGTACAGCTACGTGTACAACGGCGAAGCCGGCTATCTCGATCACGCGCTCGCGTCGCTGCCGCTCGCATCGCACGTGAAGGCCGTGCACGAATGGCACATCAACGCGGACGAGCCGCTCGCGCTGCAGTACACGCTCGCGTACAAGTCGGCCGAGCAGCAGAAGACGTTCTACGCGCCGGATGCGTATCGCTCGTCGGATCACGATCCGGTGCTGGTCGATATCGCGCTGCCGGGCGGCGGGCGCTGATTGCCGCGGTGTCGAGCATTTGAAGTACGGCGTGCGGCGTCAGCCGCACGTCGGCACGTGAGCGGTGGCCCTGCCGCTCGTGCGTCTCTCCCTTCCCCTCGCATCACGCGCCCGATTCGCGATTGCCGCGATGCGATCCCGCATGCACGGCGCGAATGATCGTTTCTTCATTGCGAATACCCGCGTATTACCCATCAATGCGCGTGTCGCTCGGCATGCGATTCCATTACGATGCCGTGTAAATAATGCCGTCGAGTATCCGGTAAATCTCTGGAGTCGGTATTTTGTGGATGATGTCGGGTTTTATTCAGCGATTCGCACTAGTCGATTATCGATAATAAAAATGAAAGAAAAATCCTGTCGGTCTGAAGGTATTCGCCACGCGATACCCAATCCCGTAAATAACCGAGCCAAAGGCACGACGGCGACGCCATTCAATACGAAACGACTGGTACAGCACCAGAAACGCAAGCGACCGGGTTTTCTTTCAAATTCCAGACACTAATCTCCGTTCGCATCATACGAGATTTTTTAATATCGGAATGATCTTTGACAACGCGGCGCAGCACCACCTATTTTTGTTGTGTCGTAAATTTCGATAATACATAAGTCGTCGAAACTGCAAGGGGGCGGCGTTCTCGCATCATTCTCCGCCAGCAGTTTGCTGTGTCTGTATCAAGTTCAGTCTCTCGAAGAAGTTCAATCCCCAACCGCCGTCTGCCGATCGTGCAACGCGAGTGGCGGGTATGCCTGCGCGTTTTTCGCCGGCGGTGGCGGCCTGTGTGAAGCGGTATCAGACCCAACACAAAGGACAGAGATGAAACCAGACAGGAGCAGTACCGGCAGCCGCCGCGAACGTCGCGGCCGGCTGGCCGGGCTAGGCGCATTGACCGTGTTGACCGTGGTGCTCGCGAGCTGCGGCGGCGACGATTCTTCGTCGGTCGGCGCATCGAGCCTCGCGCAGGCCACCGCCAGCCAGCAGGCCGGCGCGCAACAGGCGGCCGGCAATCAGACGCCTGCGGCGAACCAGCCTTACGTCGACCCCGTCGCTTATTCAATGAACGCGACCGACGGCCTCGCGGCCGCGCAGGTGTCGGAGAAAGCCGCGGTGATGCATTACCCGTGGAAATCCGGCGGCTCGACGGTCAACTACACGACGACCACCGGCCACCTGACCGCGCAAGACGCGAACGGCAACGCGGAAGCGTCGATGTCCTATGTCGCGTACACCGCGCCGAGCACGAACGGCAAGCCGCGCCCCGTGACGTTCGTCTATAACGGCGGCCCGGGCTCGTCGTCGATCTGGCTGCGGCTCGGCTCGTTCGCGCCGACGCGCGTCGCGACGCCCGATCCGCTGTTCGGCAACAACTGGCCGAACTATCCGCTCGTCGACAACGCGGAAAGCCTGATCGACACGACCGACCTCGTGTTCATCGACCCGCCGGGAACCGGGCTGTCGGAAGCCGTGTTGCCGAACACCAACCAGAAGTACTGGGGTTCCGATGCGGACGTCGACATCATGCGCGACTTCATCCAGCGCTACCTGAACGTCAACAGCCGTGGCACGTCGCCGATCTACCTGTACGGCGAATCGTACGGCACGCCGCGTACCGACATGCTCGCGCTGGCGCTCGAATCGGCCGGCGTGCACCTGACCGGGATCGTGCTGCAATCGTCGATCCTGAACTACTTCGCGGATGCGGTGGAAGCGGTGGCGATCACGCAGTCGACCGAAGGGCTGCTGCTCGACACCGATACCGTGGCCGGCTACCTGCCCGGCTATGCGGCCGTCGCAGCGTATTTCAACCAGGTGTCGCCGGCGCCGATCAACCCGTATCTGTATGCACTGCAGACCGAACTGTTCACGACGTTGATCTACAGCCAGCTGCAGCAGTACTCGCAATCGTGGGTGCTGAGCCAGCTCGGCATTCCGGATGCGCTGGGTACGCCGGTGTTCCCGAGCGACGCGACACTGAAGCTGTGGTCGATTCCGTCGAGCCTCACGCAGCAGGCGCTGCGCGGCTACTTCAACGCGAACCCGTTCGGCACGAGCCTGTTGCCCGGCACGACGATCGGCCGCTACGACGGACGCGTGTCGTTGCCGAACGCCGATCCGCGGCTGCAGACGGACGGCGACCCGTCGGACATCCTGATCTCGCAGCCGTTCACGAACGCGCTCGCGACGCAGATGCCCGACTACCTCGGCTACACCGCGCCGAACGCGACCTACCTGCCGCTGAACGACAACATCATCCAGGTGTGGGACTTCTCGCATGACGGCCAGCCGATGCCCGACACGATCCCCGATCTGCTCGGCGCGCTGCAGCTCAATCCGAAGCTTCGCGTGCTCGCGGAAAACGGCCTTCACGATCTGGCAACGCCGTTCTTCAACACGGAGAAGCAGCTCGCGCGGCTGCAGACGGTGAAGGGCCTGAATCCGAAGCTGCAGGTGAACTTCTTCCAGGGCGGACACATGACGTATCTGGATGACGTGGCACGTCCGCAGATGAAACGCGACCTGACGATCTTCTATCAGGGCCGGCGGATTCCGACCGCGCTGACGCTGCGCACGCTGCCGCCGCCGTGGCCGGACGAGAATCCGGCCGGCACGCCGACCGGCAGCGTGCCGGGCGCGACGGCCGCGACGACGCTGGCAGCGGCACCGTAACCAACGGACTCCTCTTGAAGAGGAACCCTCTATTCATCCATTGAATGCGAGTGATCATGTCTCCAATCAATCTGATGCGGCGTATGTCTCCGTTGATCGTCCTCGGTGCCGTGATGAGCAGCGCCTACGCATTGCCGCCGCAGGCGGTGGCGCCGGTGAAGCTGCCGCACGGCGGACACGGCGTCGACGGTCCGTTCTTTCCTTCGACTCGCGCGGCGCCGGTCCTGCCGTCGACCGGCGCGACGCTGCAGCAGCAGGCGCAGAAGCGCGTCGATGCCCGGCTCGGCGGCAATACGGTGCTGAGCAACGGCGCGGCCGTGACGAAAGCGCAGGCGCAAAGCAGCGGGCTCGGGTTCGTCGCGAAGCACTTCGACGAGATCGATGCGAAACACACCGGCCGCGTGACGATGAACGACGTGCGGCAGTTCATCCAGCAGCGGCAGGTGCAGGCGCAGCAGGAACAGCAGGAGTGACGGTGCAGCGAGATCGTGCGTAGGCGGACGGTGCCGTTCGGGTGCCGTCCGTCCGCCTGCGGCGACCCGTTTTTCAACCTGCCGCGGCGCACGTTCGGCCGCGGCTTTCTTCAGCGAAGCAGCGAAGTTCGGCTCGCACGCCGATCACGCGCAGCCGTGCCTCACGCAACGTGGCACGATCGACGCTCAGGCTTCCCGGTGCGCGTAGCGCCTCGCCGTCGCCGACGGTAGCTCGCCGAACATCGCGCGATAGTCCTGCGCGAAACTGCTCAGATGCCAGAAGCCCCACTTCGTCGCAGCGGACGTAACCGACTCGCCGAGCCGCAGCTCGCGGCGCGCGTGATTCAACCGCACGGCGCGCAGGTACGCGATCGGATTCAGGTTGAGCGTGTCGTTGAACGCGTATTGCGCGGTACGCCGGCTGATGCCGAGCTGCACGCACAGTTCGGCGATCGACAGCGGGCACGTCGACGCATCCTGCAGCCGCTCCTGCACCGCGTTGACGAGCAACCAGTACTTCGTCGAGCGCGACGCGAATGCATCCGCGTCCGGTGCGGGCACCGTCATTGCTTCGGAAATCGCATACAGCACGGTCCGCTCGAGCAGTCCGATCCGGTCCTGCGTCGTCACGTCCTCGACCGGCGTGCTTTTCGCGGCCGCGGCCATCGTGTGGCGCAGCAGGTCGCGCAGGCGGTCCGCGACCTGGGCCGTCATCGGGATCAGCGGCGCGAAGGTGCGCGCCCGCAGCGACGCGGCGAGCGTGCGCATCGCTTCGGTCGACAGCTTGTCGGGCTCGATCTCGACGTTCACGAGCACGTGGCGGTCAGGTGAATAGAACTCGAACGCCGGCTGGCTCGAGAACACGTGCAGGCTGTCGCGGCTGCTCTTCTCGCCGCACATCCGCGCATGGCCTTCGAGCTCCAGCGGCACGGCCACCGCGATGCGGTCCGACGGCACCGCGCCCTGCTGCAGGATCACCTTGTCGAGATCCTCGACCAGCAGCCGGATGCCGCCGAGCGACACGATGGACGACGAACCGTGAAACAGGCCGCCCGAGATCTGCGTGTAGTTGAGATCCCAGCCGTCGAAGATCCGCGCCTGTTCCTCCACGTCGGTGAACGCGCAGAACGCCACCGTTCGTGCGAACAACGGGGCGCCGGACAAATCGCTCGGATCGGCAGACGGCGTCATAGGGTCGGGAGGGGGTGGGCCAGATCGATTCATTGTAGCTGCTCGACGAGCCGGTCAAAAAGCCCCGGCGGCCCGATTCCCCGTGGAAACCCTCGCTTGCCGAAATCCGATAGTGAAAAACCGGCCGGCGAAATACCTTTGTGACGAACACGACGCATCGCGCCGGCGCCGCGAGCCTTCCGCTTCGTTGCCGGCCGAACCGAACACGGCTGCCGGCGCGGGACGGCCGGCGCACTTCTGGAGAGACGTTGATGGCGCTTCCACGTGGCGGATTCTGGCGGAACTGGGTAGGCAATCAGTCGTGCGTGGCCGCGCACATGGCGTCGCCGACCAGCGAGGCGGAGATTGCCGAGCTGGTGCATGCCGCGACGAGCCAGGGCAAGAACGTCCGATGCGCGGGATCGGGACATTCGTTCACGCCGGTCGTCGCGACGAGCGGCCTGCTGCTGTCGTTGAAGGACTACCAGGGCATCGTCGCGGTCGACGAACGGCAGAAGCGCGTCACGGTGAAGGCCGGCACGCGGATCAACGCGGTGACGCGCCACCTGAAGGATATCGGCTTCTCGCTCGTCAACCAGGGCGACATCGATTCGCAGGCCATTGCCGGTGCGTTGGCGACGGGCACGCACGGCACGGGGACGACGCTCGGCAACCTGTCGTCGCAGGTCGTCGGGATGCGGATCGTTCGCCCCGACGGCTCGATCATGGAAGTGAGCGACACGCATGATCTCGACCTGCTGCACGCGACGCAGGTGAATATCGGCATGTTCGGCGTGGTCTCGGAACTGACGCTGCAGGTGACCGACGCGTTCTGGCTGCACGACCGCGTGTGGCGTGAGGACTTCGAAGCGTTGATGGAAAAATACGACGACCTCGCGGCGAAGCATCGGCATTTCGGTTTCTTCTGGTGCCCGACGTCCGAAAGCCGTCACCTGTACTGCCTGCCCGACACCACCCGGGTGTCGAACGCGAAGAAGGACTACGACGTGTGCGAAATCAAGGTGATGGACATCACCGACTCGCGCACGTTCCACGAAGGCGAGCACGAGAAGATCGCGTACAGCGCCGAGGTCTATGCGATCGACTATGTCGCGAATTTCCACGAGCTCGAATACGCGGTGCCTGCCGAGCACGGCAAGGAAGCGCTGCGCCGCGTGCGCGACCTGATCCTCACGAAGCACCAGGACTGCATCTTCCCGGTCGAATACCGCTTCACGAAGGGCGATCCCGCGTGGATCAGCCCGTTCAACCATCAGGACAGCGTAACCATCTCGTGCTCGGGCGGTCCGAACGGCGTCGACTACTGGCCGTTCCTGAAGGACGTCGACGACATCCTGCGCGACTACGGTTCGCGTCCGCACTGGGGCAAGCTGCATTTCACGAACCGCGACGACGTGGACCGCTGGTTCCCGAAGGCCGAAGCGTTCCGCGAACTGCGCCGCAGCGTGGACCCCGAAGGCCATTTCCTCAACGATCATCTTCGGACGCTGTTCAGCTGAGCGGTCCGAACGAACCAGACTGGAGAACGACGAATGAATGCCAAGATTGACGGCCGCCTGGCGGGCAAGGTCGCCATCGTGAGCGGCGGCGCGGGCGGGTGCGGCGCCGCCGCGTCCGAACTGTTCGCCGCGCAGGGCGCGAAGGTGGCGATCGTCGACCGCGACGGCGACGCCGCCGAAACGCTCGCGTCGCGGCTGCGCGATGCCGGCTTGCAGGCGATCGGCCTCGGCGCCGACGTGTCGAAGCAGGCGGACGTGCAGCAGGCGGTCGACGCGGCGCGCAAGCACTACGGCAATGCCGACATCCTGTTCAATCATGCGGGCACGCTGATCGTCAAACCATTCCTCGACATCGAGGAGTCGGAATGGGACTGGCTGATGGGCGTGAACGTGAAGAGCATGTTCCTGATGACGAAGGCCGTGCTGCCGCAGATGCTCGAAAAGGGGCGCGGCAGCATCGTCTGTACGTCGTCGATCTCGGCCGTCTGCGCGACGCCGGGCGAAGTGCTGTACGACGCGACCAAGGGCGCGTGCCACATGTTCGCGCGGGCGATCGCCGTCGAATACCGCGACCGCGGCATCCGCTGCAACGCGCTGGCGCCGGGTTTCATCCGCACGCCACACGGAATGCGCGAGCTGAAGGATCTGCAGGCGATGGGCGTCGATGCGACCGAAGCGGCTATTGCAGTGCAGCAAGGCCGGCTGTGCGAGCCGTCGGAAGTAGCCGCGGCCGCGCTGTTCCTCGCGTCTGACGAATCGAGCTTCGTGAGCGGCACCCATCTGTTCGTCGACAACTGTTTCTCCGCTGTTTAGGCCCCCATATTCGCAAGAAGCCGCGGGTCAGGCACGGCCTTTCCAGGAGCGGCAGATTCCATCGAAGGTTCCGCAGCGATGCGGACCTTCGATTTTTTTTGCCCGGGCCGCTGCGCGATGTGTCCTAGCGGATTGTCGTAATCCTTCTATCTGAACGAATTTGCGTCTGCTGGAATGGCAATGACGAGTAACCGTTCAGCCGGCATCGCGGGGCGGCATGGTTGTCGACGTCATCGGGCGCCGTCCGGCGCTCGGCTTCGCGGGTCCGGGCAAGTCCGGCATACCAGGGTCAATCCATCACTCTCTTTCGATCAATCATCATGTTCAATCGCACTACCAGCACCGTCGCCAACGTCGATCCGGAACTCTGGACTGCCATTCAGGACGAGAACCGCCGCCAGGAAGATCACATCGAGCTGATTGCGTCGGAAAACTACACGAGCCCGGCCGTGATGGCCGCACAGGGCTCGCAGCTCACGAACAAGTACGCGGAAGGTTACCCGGGCAAGCGCTACTACGGCGGCTGTGAATACGTCGACGTGGTCGAGCAACTGGCGATCGACCGCGTGAAGCAGCTGTTCGGCGCGGAAGCCGCGAACGTGCAGCCGAACTCGGGTTCGCAGGCGAACCAGGGCGTGTTCTTCGCGATGCTCAAGCCGGGCGACACGATCATGGGGCTGAGCCTCGCGCACGGCGGTCACCTGACGCACGGCTCGCCGGTGAACATGTCGGGCAAGTGGTTCAACGTGGTGAGCTACGGTCTGAACGAAAACGAAGACATCGACTACGACGCAGCCGAGAAGCTGGCAAACGAACACAAGCCGAAGCTGATCGTCGCGGGTGCATCGGCGTTCGCGCTGAAGATCGACTTCGAGCGTCTGGCGAAGATCGCGAAGTCGGTGGGTGCGTACCTGATGGTCGACATGGCGCACTACGCGGGCCTGATCGCCGCGGGCGTGTACCCGAACCCGGTGCCGCACGCGGATTTCGTGACGACGACGACGCACAAGAGCCTGCGCGGCCCGCGCGGCGGCGTGATCCTGATGAAGTCGGAATACGAGAAGCAGATCAATTCGGCGATCTTCCCGGGCATCCAGGGTGGCCCGCTGATGCACGTGATCGCGGCGAAGGCCGTGGCGTTCAAGGAAGCGCTGTCGCCGGAGTTCAAGGAGTATCAGCAGAAGGTGGTCGAGAACGCACGCGTGCTGGCTGAAACGCTGGTCAAGCGCGGCTTGCGCATCGTGTCGGGCCGCACCGAAAGCCACGTGATGCTGGTGGACCTGCGCGCGAAGAACATCACGGGCAAGGCGGCGGAAGCGGCGCTGGGTGCTGCGCACATCACGGTGAACAAGAACGCGATCCCGAACGATCCGGAAAAGCCGTTCGTGACGAGCGGCATCCGCCTGGGTTCGCCGGCGATGACGACGCGCGGCTTCGGCCCGGCGGAAGCCGAGAAGGTCGGCAACCTGATCGCCGACGTGCTGGAAGCGCCGGAAGATGCCGCGACGATCGAGCGCGTGCGCGGGCTCGTCGCAGAGCTGACGCAGCGTTTCCCGGTCTACGGCTAAGGTGATGTGATCGGGTTCAACTGCCGATGCGGTTGGACCTCGTGCAGTCCGAAGCGATGTAAAAAAATCCGGCTCGCAGTATATGCGAGCCGGATTTTTTTCGCTGTGTGCGAGCGGATGTCGCTTTACACGCTTCACACCGACGGATCGACGTTGGCCTCGAGTTCGCGAATGCGCTCGTCGTTGCGCGTGTCCTTGAGCACCGGCGGCCCCGCGAACGAATTGCGCACGCCGAAGCCGTACCAGATCACCATCAGCACGACCACGAACGCAACCAGTACGTAGAGCACTTTCTCGTTCGGTGGCTGGATGCCGACGTAGGCGAGCACGCAGGCGCCCACCAGCGCGAGCAACGCGCACGGCTTCGACCAGATGCCCAGCTGGAACGGGCCCTTTTCGGTCCACGTGCGCCCTTCGGCCAACATCCCCGAGCCGATCGGCATCGCATACGAGATGAACAGGAACACCGCGCTGCCCGCGCTCAGTACCGAGAACGCGTCGCCGTACAGCGTGACGACGATCGCGAGCACCGCGCAGGTCCAGATCGCGGGGCCGGGCGTCCGATGGTTGTGATTCACGCTGCGCAGCAGCTTCGACGCCGGCAGCCCGCCGTCGCGCGCGAATGCATACATCATTCGCGACGTCGACATGATCGCGGCGAGCCCGCACACGTAGTTGATGAAGAACATCGCGAGTTCGAGGCACACGCGCAAGGTCTTCGGGATCGGCGCGAGGATGGCCTCGAAGAAGCCGGTGCCCTGTTTCATCGCGGCGGTCAGGTCGGGCATGACCAGCACGAACGTGCACACCATCACGTAGCCGAACACCGCGGACCAGAACACCGAGCCGATGATGCCGCGCGGCACGTTTTTCGCCGCGTCGTGCGTCTCCTCCGACGTGTGCGCGGACGCGTCGAAGCCCGTGATCGTGTAGGTCACCAGCAGCAGGCCGGACAGGAACGCGAGCGGCGTGGCCTGTTTCGGCCAGGCGCCGCCGTCGACGCCCGTGAAGTTGGTGAAGGTGACGAGCCGGTGCAGGTCGAACGCGACCGGCGAGTAGACCAGCAGCGACACGACCAGCGCGATCGTCACGACGAAGATCAGGTAGCCGGACAGGTCGGTGATCTTGCTCGCAATCTTGATGCCGCGTGCGTTCAGGATTGCCTGCGAAATGGTGATGAACGCGATGAACGTAGTCTGGTGCCACCACGTCAGGCTGTCCGGACTGACGCCGAACATCGGGGCGATCAGCGTCTTGAAGAACGGATCGTAGGTGCCGAAGTTGATTGCCGCGATCACGAAGATCAGGCCGATCAGGTTGAGCCACGCCGTCATCCACCCCCATTTCTTCCCGCCGAGCATGGCGCCCCAGTGATAGAGGCCGCCGGCGGTTGGAAACGCGGACGCGATCTGCGACATCGATACCGCGACGATCAGCGCGAACAGCGAGCCGAGCGGCCAGCCGAGACCGATCGATGCGCCGCCGGCCGCGGAAAACGCGAGCTGAAACGCGGTGATGCCGCCTGACAGAATGCAGATCACCGAAAACGACACGGCGAAGTTCGAGAAGCCGTTCATGCGTCTCGAGAGCTCCTGCGCGTATCCCATCTTGTGGAGGAGGCTTACGTCACTGTCGGTGCCTGAATCAGGCTGGATTTTTGCATCCATATTTGCTCCGTCACGAATGTCCTGCATGGCAGGACCGTCATCGCCGCCCGGGCCCGGCGCTGGCGCCCGCTCCTGGAATTCGTCGGTGGCACGCGATGCCATGCAGGGATGACAGTCGCTTTCCGGTCCGATGCGGGAACGGTATGAAGCCAAATCTCGCGGCGCTATCGGATTTCGGCAAGGCAGTCGAAACGCCGGATGCATGCACCGTTCGGGGGCATTGCATGCCGGTTTGCGTTTTTGTAAGAAATCCGGAGGAGTCGGGGATGACTCGTGCTTGCCGAAATGCGATAGCTGGAGAAAGGGCGTGTGACCGCGAGCGTTGATCACCTGCTCGACGCGTTTGCTGCGGAGGAAAGTCTGCACGTGCCGCTGAAGGCGCTGGATGCGTACGGCGCGTGATGGTTGCGGAGGGTTTCGCTTGAGGGTGTCGCCGCCCGCGCGGTCACGCGTCGAAGTGTCGGCTTCGTGCGCGAACGCGGGTGGCGCTTCGTTACGTGCGTGTCGCGCTCAGGCCGTCGCGGTTCGCCGCGCCGTCAGCCGATTCCACAGCATCCCGGAGCGGCTCCCGCTTCGGCAATAGGCAAGCACGGGCTTCGGCAGCGCATCGACCAGTGCGCCGAACGCGTCGACTTCCGCATCGCCGATCCGATCGCGTTCGACCGGCAGATAGCGTGCGTCGAGGCCGAGTTCGCGCGCAGCCGCAGCGATCTCGTCGAATGCCGGTTGATCGGCACCTTCGCCGTCCGGCCGGTTGCAGATCACCGCGCGAAAGCCCGCATTGCGGATCGCCTTCAGGTCTGCCGGCGTGATCTGTCGCGACGCGGTGAAGCCGGTCGCTGCCGCGGCCCGGCATTGCTCGAGCGCGCGGGCGAAACACGCGATCGCGAAATCGACGTCCTGCTCGGTCGTGAAGCGGCCGAAGCTGATGCGCACCGTGCGGCCCGCGGCTTGTTCATCGAGGCCGATCGCGGTCAGCACGTGGGACGGCGCACCGCTGGTCGAGTTGCATGCGGACGTCGACGACACGGCGAGCGAATCGCCGAGCATGAACGGGAAGAAGCCCGGCGCGTTCACCGTGAGGCTCAACGTGTGCGGGATGCGGCGCGCCGCTGCCGCGTTATGCGTGATGTCGCCGAGCGCGAGCAGCGCGTCCTTCAGGCGCGCACTGAGGGCGGCGATCCGCACGGCTTCACGCTCGAGCTTGTCGGCCGCCAGTTCGCATGCGGTGCCCATCCCGACGATCTGATGCGTCGCGAGCGTGCCCGAGCGCAGGCCGCGCTCGTGTCCGCCGCCGTGAATCTGCGGCGCGATGCGATCGGCGATGTCGCGGCGCACGAACAGCGCGCCGATGCCTTTCGGACCATATACCTTGTGCGCGGACATCGACAGCAGGTCGATGCCGAGCGCGCGCACGTCGATCGGTGTCTTGCCGAGCGCCTGCGCGGCGTCGACGTGCAGCAGCGCGCCGGCCGCGTGCACGATGCGCGAGATCGCGCCGATGTCGGTCAGCGTGCCGAGTTCGTTGTTGACGAGCATCAGCGACACGAGGCCCGTATCGGGGCCGATCGCCGCGGCGACTGCGTCGACGGTGATTTCGCCGTCGGCGGTGGGCGTCAGGTAGGTTGCCGTCATCCCGCGCTTCGACAGGTTCGCCATCGTGTCGAGGATGGCCTTGTGTTCGAGGCGGCTCGTGATCAGGTGGCGCTTGTCGGTCGCGGTCTCCGCGTAGCCCTTCAGCGCGAGGTTGTTCGATTCGGTGGCGCCCGACGTCCAGACGATCTCGTCGGCATCCGCGCCGATCAGCGCGGCGACCTGCGCGCGCGCGTGCTCGACTTTTTCCTTCGCAAGCCGGCCGGCGGCGTGCGAACTCGATGCGGGATTGCCGAAGATGCCGTCGGCACCGAGGCAGGCCGTCATCGCTTCGATCACGCGGGGATCCGCCGGGGTGGTGGCTGCGTAGTCGAGGTAGTGCAGCGGGGTGGTATCGCTCATGTCCTTCTCTGGCTCTTTCTCTTCGGAATGGGAGAAATGATACGAGGGAGGGCGGGGAAAAAGGATCCAAAATTGGCTGGCAATGCCGCTTGATGTGGAATCGTGTTTTGCATGAATGCGCCTATGGGGAATTTATTTCTGTTTGACGCCGGCCGGGCATGGTGGCGGCCCGGTCATGCGGATGCTCGCGTGACCGGCGTACGCACGCCGACGCAGCGTTCGGGGTTGCGCGGCGGGATCGTGAATGCGGTCGTCGCGTATCGAGGAGACGAACGACATCGGCGGGTAGCGAGGTGGCGACTTGTCCGATCTGGCACGCACTGAACGCCAGTGAACGCCCCGAAGCACGAGCCGGTCAGGTCATCTTGTCCTGGTCCGGATGATTCGATAAACGATGTGCGTCCTGTACCCATGCGTGCAGCGCGTGCTCGTATTTCGCCGGGATCGTAATCGTGAGCGTGGTGAGGCGCGTGTCGTTGCCCGGTAGTTCCAGATACCGCTGCCACGCTTTGCGAACGAGCTGCGACATGGCCGAGCGATTGATACCCAGTTCCTCCGCCAGTTCGCGCTGTGAGCGGCCCTTCACGAAAATCTCGTGCAAGGCCCACTGGTTCAAGGGTTTGATCCGCGTATCCTGCAGCCGCAACAGCCGGAATTGTTCGGCGGTCATGCGTCGTGTCTTCAGCATTCAAGGCCGCCCCGAAGTCGGAAGGGAAGAAATCAGCAGCGCGCCGCATGAAGTCTCGTGACCGTCGAACGCGGCCGCTTGGCCTTCGACGTTGAATGAAGCGTCACCTTTGGCAATCGTGCAGGTGCCGTGAACCGGACACGAACACACGTCGCCGATGCGGGCGACCGCGCGTCCCATGACCGTGCTTGTCGCGGCTCCGGATTCGACCCGGCCGCCGTGGGTATGTTTGTCGCCTACCCGGATAATTCCTCGCATATGTCGCATCCTTCTGAATGATTCGCGCGGTGGTCACGTTGGTACGCAACGCGCCACTGCGCGGGTTTGCATCACCATGAATAGCCCTGCATGCCGTAATCGGTATCGTGTCGACGTCCCCACCACGGCAGGTAGGCGTTGTTGCCGCCGCGTGCGCGGAACCAGTCCTTGGTTGGGTCGATTGGTGTGAGATTCGACGGCGGCATGACGACGACTGCGACGGGGTGGTCAGGGTCGGTCGTGCCGGCGACGAGTGCGTTGCCACCGAAGTGATTGATTCGGCCGATTGCGAGCGCGACGTCGGTCAGTGCGCTGCCGGTTCCCATGTCGCCGAGTAGGGCGGCCGTGTTGAAGGTCTGCTTCCGGTGGTCGTATTCGGGGAGGGTTTCGGTCAAGGTCTGCGCGAGCGCGACAAGGCGTGATGACGCTGCATCGCTGCCGTTGCCTGCGTCGTGGACGATGTAACTCAGGTCAGTGACCGCGACACCGGCATTGCGTGCTGCTTGGTCGATGGTTGCTTTCCACGCCTGCACGGTGCGTGTCGTGCCGACCTTTGGCGAAAAATCGTGCGTGTTGCCCGTTGCGGCCTTGCCGATCCAGGCGAGCGGTTCGCGCTGCGTGTTGAAGTTCGGGCCGGCGAGGAACAGCACGACGAGGTTTTCGTTGATTTGTGCGTCGGTAGGCGGGAAGTTCGGTGCGTCCCAGTTCATCGCCCACACGGTCTTGTCGGGGTTTGCCTGCAAGTAGTCCAATGCGTTGTTCAGCGATGTAAAGCCGGCATTCGCGCCTCCTTGCGTGATCTGAACATCAGGGGGCGTGTCGCGGCTCCACATCGATGTAAAGTATGGATTTCCTATAAAGAAAGTTTCTTGGATCGACTTTTTAAGATAGTCGTGGGCGATAATTGAGTCGAGGCGATCGGAAACGGCACTCTCAATGTGAATCCCGGCGAGTTCACGCCAATCCTGTGGACTATCTGGCTTTACAGAATAGAAGTACTTCGCGTTTTTCGCGTAGCGACCACTCATCAGACGGGGGAACTTCTCGACGTACTTGTGATAAAAACCCTTGAAAGTTTCTTTCCCACGATTGCCATACACCAACGCTCCAATCGACTGAAGCGTCGCAAACGACTTCGGATCAGTGCGTACCATGTCGTCGTCTTTGTTTGGCACGGCAAGCCCCTGCGTCCACAATAATTGCCATTCGGTCGGGTAGTCCATCCGTTGTAGTGGGTTCAACCAAATCATGCCGACAACCTGAGCGACGAACGGCTTCGCCGGCTCTTCGGCTGTTGGCGCTGCATTCTCTGCACGCTCCAGAACAGGCGTGGCTTGTGCAGGACGTGTGATGGCCGTGGTGAACAGAAACACTATGAATGCAGCCAGGCCAGGAACGACAACGAATCGCTTCATCCAATCTCCCATTTCCAAATGCGCCAGGTCGGGTTGTTCTACGTGCGCCATCAGCGTGGCCATGAGTACAGTGACGATCAGCCATACCGAAATGGCGATGGAGACACGTCGCGGTCATGTGACGATCGGTGCTTTCAAATTACATCGCAGACCTCGATCTGGCCTTGACTCTGCATGAGCCGTGCAGCGGGCTCGCTTGCATGCAACGTGCCACCGCACTGGCTTGCGTCACCACGAATAACCCTGCATGCCGTAGTCGGTATCGTGTCGACGTCCCCACCACGGCAGGTAGGCGTTGTTGCCGCCGCGTGCGCGGAACCAGTCTTTGGTTGGATCGATCGGCGTGAGATTCGACGGCGGCATGACGACGACTGCGACGGGGTGGTCAGGGTCGGTCGTGCCGGCGACGAGTGCGGTGCCACCGAAGTGATTGATTCGGCCGATTGCGAGTGCGACGTCGGTCAGTGCGCTGCCGGTTCCCATGTCGCCGAGTAGGGCGGCCGTGTTGAAGGTCTGCTTCCGGTGGTCGTATTCGGGGAGGGTTTCGGTCAGGGTCTGTGCGAGCGCGACAAGACGTGATGACGCTGCATCGCTGCCGTTGCCTGCGTCGTGGACGATGTAGTTCAGGTCAGTGACCGCGACGCCGGCATTGCGTGCCGCTAGGTCGATCGTTTCCTTCCACGCCTGCACGGCACGCGTCGTGCCGACCTTCGGCGAAAAGTCGTGCGTGTTACCTGTTGCGGCCTTGCCGATCCAGGCGAGCGGCTCGCGCTGCGTATTGAAATTCGGGCCGGCGAGGAACAGCACGACAAGGTTCTCGTTGATTTGTGCGTCCTTGGGCGGGAAGTTGGGCGCGTCCCAGTTCACCGCCCACGCGGTCTTGTCGGGGTTTGCCTGCAGGTAGGTCAATGCCTTGTTCAGTGATGTGAAACCGGCGTTTGCGTCGCCTTGCGTGATCTGAACATCAGGAGGTGTGTCGCGGCTCCACATCGTCGCGAAATGCGGATTACCGATAGAAAACGTCTTTCGAATTGAGTCTTGCAAGTAGCTTTGCGATTCGGTCGCATTAAGTCGATTCGGAATCGAAAGCTCAACATGAATGCCCGCGAGTTCCCGCCAATCTCTTTTATGATCGGGCGCGACCGTGTAGAAGTATTTGGGATTGGAGGCATAGCGCGAGCTCAGCAGCAGAGGAAACTCGAACATATACTTGCGGTAGAAGCCTCTAAATGTCTCCTCGCCTTCGTTGCCGTATGCGATACCCGCCACCGATTGCAGCGTAGTAAAAGACTTCGGATCGGTGCGAACCATATCGTCATTCTTGTTTGGTGCAGCGAGCCCTTGCGTCCACAACAACTGCCATTCGGTCGGATAGTCCATACGTTGCAACGGATTCAACCACATCAGGCCGACGACCTGCGCAACGAACGGCTTCGCTGACTCTTCGGATGTCGGCGTTGCATTCTCTGCACGCTCACTCACAGGCGTGGCTTGTGCCGGACATGTCATGGCCGTGGTGAGCAGAAACACCATAAGCGCGGCTAGGCCGGGTACAACAGCGAATACGAATCGTTTCATCCAATCTCCTATTTCCACATGTTCAGGGTCGGGTTGTTCTACTTGCGCCATCAGCGTGGCCATGAGCACGGAGGTGATCAGCGATGCCGAAACGGAGATGGCGGCACATCGCGGCCATGTGACGATCGGTGCTTTCAAATTACGTCGCTGACCTCGATCTGGCCTTGACTCTGCATGAGCCGTGCAGCGGGCTCGCTTGCATGCAACGTGCCACCGCACTGGCTTGCGTCACCACGAATAACCCTGCATGCCGTAATCGATATCGTGTCGACGGCCCCACCACGGCAGGTAGGCGTTGTTGCCGCCGCGTGCGCGGAACCAGTCTTTGGTTGGGTCGATCGGTGTGAGCGTCGATGGCGGCATGACGACAACCGCGACGGGGTGGTCAGGGTCGGTCGTGCCGGCGACGAGTGCGTTGCCACCGAAGTGATTGATTCGGCCGATTGCGAGCGCGACGTCGGTCAATGCGCTGCCGGTTCCCATATCGCCGAGTAGGGCGGCGGTGTTGAACGTCTGCTTCCGGTGGTCGTATTCGGGGAGGGTTTCGGTCAAGGTCTGCGCGAGCGCGACAAGACGCGATGATGCTGCATCGCTGCCGTTGCCTGCGTCGTGGACGATGTAACTCAGGTCAGTGACCGCGACACCGGCATTGCGTGCCGCTTGGTCGATCGTTTCCTTCCACGCCTGCACGGCACGCGTCGTGCCGACCTTCGGCGAAAAGTCGTGCGTGTTACCTGTTGCGGCTTTGCCGATCCAGGCGAGCGGCTCGCGCTGCGTATTGCAATTCGGGCCGGCGAGGAACAGCACGACGAGGTTTTCGTTGATTTGCGCGTCCTTGGGCGGGAAGTTTGGCGCGTCCCAGTTCACCGCCCACGCGGTCTTGTCGGGGTTTGCCTGCAGGTAGGTCAATGCCTTGTTCAGTGATGTGAAACCGGCGTTTGCGTCGCCTTGCGTGATCTGAACATCAGGGGGCGTATCGCGGCTCCACATCGTCGGGAAATGCGGGTTACCGATAGAAAACGTTTTTCTAATCGAGTCTTGCAAGTAGCTTTGCGATTCGACTGCATCAAGTCGATTCGGAATCGCAAGCTCAACATGAATGCCTGCGAGTTCCCGCCAGTCTTTTTTATAGTCGGGCGCGACGGTGTAGAAGTATTTGGGATTGGAGGCATAGCGCGAGCTTAGCAGCAGAGGAAGATCGAACATGTACTTGCGGTAGAAGCCTCTAAAAGTTTCTTTGCCTCGGTTGCCGTATGCGATACCCGCCACCGATTGCAGCGTAGTAAAGGACTTCGGGTCGGTGCGAACCATATCGTCATTCTTGTTTGGTGCAGCGAGTCCTTGCGTCCACAACAACTGCCATTCGGTCGGATAATCCATACGTTGTAACGGATTCAACCACATCAGACCAACGACCTGCGCGACGAACGGCTTCGCCGACTCTTCCACTGATGATATTGCATGCTCTGCACGTTCGCTCACAGGCGCGGCTTGTGCTGGACGTGTCATGGCCGTGGTGAGCAGAAACACCATGAGCGCGGCCAGGCCGGGTACGATAACGAATCGTTTCATCCAATCTCCTATTTCCAAATGGGCGGGGTCAGGTTGTTCCACATGCGCCATTAGCGTGGCCATAAGCACGGTTGCGATCAGCCACACCAAAACGGACATGGCAGCACGTCGCGGCCATGTGGCAATTAGTGTTTTCATACCGCACCGCCGACGTTCAAATAGAGTTGTCCTTCACGCTCATCCGTAATTGCGTTCGGAATGACGCCTTCGCTATTCTCGGCATGTACCCATTCATGGATTGATAGACCGTCAAGTTGTCCACGTGCAAAATATTCGTAATACTTCTTGCTTGGACTATCGTCTGAAAGACCTTTGCCCATCCGCCAATCTGCCTCAACGCGCAAGTCGTAAAGTTGATCGGGCGTCAGGTAGCAAAGTCCCACAGCAACGTCATACGCAAGCGCCTTCTCGGCATGCTCGGGGTTGGTCATCGTCGTCGAATGGTTGGTCGGGCTGTTGGTCGCGCCGCGATCGAGCCAATCGACAATCTGCTTGTCGCGCCATTCCTTGTAGCCTTCCGGCATCGTGCTTTTGCCGTCCTCGCCGAGTACGTGGCCGTTGCTATCGAGCCATTCCGTGTTCAGCGTTCGACGCGCCTCCATCCGCATCAGCGCGCGATCCTCATAACGCTGTCCGGCCTCGGTTTCCGCCGTACCTTGCGCAACGCTATCCGCGTTCTTTGCCTTGTACTGGTCGTAGGGATCGTCGGCCCGCTTGTCCGCATCGGCCTTGCTCGCGTCGCGCCAGGCGGCCGGTGGATCGTTGCCTTCGTTGAAGTCGCTGACCGCGTCGCCGTCGTTCGTTTCGACCGGCTTGCCAAATCGCATTGCCTTCGGCGGGAACGGATCATCAAGTGCGGGAGCATCCGCCACCACGGTCCAGCCCTTCGGCGGATCGGCATTCACACGGAGCATGTTCAGCGCCGAACTGATTCCGGTCACGACGAACATGAGCGGCGCGGTCACGAGCGTCGCTGCCACGCCCAAAACCGACTCATTCCCTTTGATCGCACCGATCAGATTGAATTTGGCCGGTGGCGATGGCGGATACCAGAAGCCCGGTTTCGTTCCTTGCTTGCCATGCCGCCAGTCGTCTTCCCAATACCGGTAGGGCTTCTGCACGCCGACTGGAAAGCCGGATGCGAACACCCGCTGTGTCAGGATGCCTGCCGCACCGATATCGTCGAGTTCATGCTTGCTGATCCCGCGCCTTTGGCCGGTGGCGATGGCGGATACCAGAAGCCCGGTTTCGTTCCTTGCTTGCCATGCCGCCAGTCGTCTTCCCAATACCGGTAGGGCTTCTGCACGCCGACTGGAAAGCCGGATGCGAACACCCGCTGTGTCAGGATGCCTGCCGCACCGATATCGTCGAGTTCATGCTTGCTGATCCCGCGCCAGCCGATACCTTGAACCGTCACCGCCGAAATCACCTGATCGTGCGGACAGCAATACGCGGTGACACGGCCATACGTCGACCCATTCAAGCCGTGCCGAGCGCGATCCTCTTGCGTTGCATAAGACCGATTGCTGGTCGGCGATACCCGCTTGTTTTCCATGTCTTCATCGATCTTGTCGGCGGGCAGTTCGTGTGCTTTGCGAGCGCCGATGATCGATAGAAACTTGCCGAACGTTTTGGTACGCGCCGTATAGGTCTGCCGTCCGCGCTGGCCGCTCGCGTCTTTCGTCGCGCGTTGCGACCATGTGTCCATGAACGTGTCGGATTTGTACGGACCGTCCGCATTCGCAAGGCTATAAGGCGCATTCGCCAGCACGTAGGCGTCTGCCACGCAATGGCCGGTGCTCCCCCACGGATCTTCGACATCAGGAAAAGCGTCGCCGAAGAAAGCCGCTGTCAGGCCGACGATGTTGCCTTGGCTGTGACACACAACAGTAATGGGTACATCGGCCTGCATGCGGCGAATCGATTCGATCAACCTGGCGAGGCGCAACGCAGCGAGCACGCCATACGCGCGCGGCGGCGCGCGGTACAAAGGTCGATTGGTCGGATTGATGCCTTGCACGGTCATCCATCCCATCGTTCGATCGTCCAGACCGCCGTGCCAGAGATCGGGCAGGCTTGCACAGCCGTTCGTAAACGGGCCGCCGCCCCAATAGTCCTTCTCGTTCAGAAAGATCTTGTCGCCGTATTCCTTCAGTTCGGCCGCCGTCGCTCGATAACCCCACCGGAAATGAATCACGGGCGAAAACGAAGGGTCCGGCTTGATGTAGTCGCCGGACCAAAGCTTCGGATTCAAGAACCCATCCGGCGTCACGCTTTCCGTGTACTTCGCGGGCGTCAACTGCCCGGCGTCGATGCCGTGATACATCATTTGATCGTTCAGACGCCCGAGCCGGCGATTCAGACCTTTGCACAGCCCATCCTCCGTCGCGTCGAACCATTCGCCTTCGGAGTTCACGCCATGTACGAAGATCNAAAACGAAGGGTCCGGCTTGATGTAGTCGCCGGACCAAAGCTTCGGATTCAAGAACCCATCCGGCGTCACGCTTTCCGTGTACTTCGCGGGCGTCAACTGCCCGGCGTCGATGCCGTGATACATCATTTGATCGTTCAGACGCCCGAGCCGGCGATTCAGACCTTTGCACAGCCCATCCTCCGTCGCGTCGAACCATTCGCCTTCGGAGTTCACGCCATGTACGAAGATCACAATGCCGGGCAAGGGCAATTGCCTGATGCAGATAAGTGATGTGTTCTTCGTGAACATCGTCATCCCTTCAACACGACCGACGACGATCGGCGGCGGTTCAGGGCGCGGCGCGCGTGCGCCGGACACATCAACATTCGAGAGGGATTCGTCGGCGCGAGCATCCGCTACCGGTTGTGAATCGCGAAATGAATCAATCATTCAGACTCCTGCTTATATTTCTTCTTGATGAACTGCACGGCCAGCCTCTCGACCTGGTCGGCATCAACCGCTGGCAGCGTACCGGCCGCATCGGTTGTTGAATCCGACACTGCCCTGGACGAATTCTTTACCTGACCGTCGAACCCCTCAGCCGCATTGCCGTCGGTGGGGTGGAGCAGCTTCGGTACTCGACCAAGCGTGTCTTGACTGAATTTCGGCATATCCACACTCATGCTGGCGGGACCATCCCAGGCATGACCGGCCGATTTCACCGTGAAAGTGCCGGGGCATCCCAGCTCGATATCGCCACCGTGCAGCTTGAGATATGCGCCGCCAGACGTAACGAGCACGACTTCATCACTCGCGGTGCCGACCAGCTTTCCCCCCGCCGCAGTCAATTGAATGTCTTTCGCCGACTCGACCTGCGTGTCGTCGTTCTGCGACTGGATCGAGACCTTCCCATGGTTCGCGATCGCCGACACGCCGTCGCCGTGCGCAAACATCGCGACGCCGCGGCCGGCATGCAGGTTGATGCGCTCGCCGCTGGTGACTTGCACGTGTTGCTGCGCGATCTGATCGATGTTCTCGCCCGCATACATGACGTGCGTTTTGGGGGTGACGTTGAGCGATCCGGACTGCGCGCCGAACGCCATCAACGCAGGCGCATCGTCGGCCGTGCCGGCTTGTGTACGACCGGGCGTCCAGTTGCGGAATGCACTGGCGACGTTGTCCTGACCGCCGGTGTCGGCAGACCGCCCGCCATGCTGTCCGGCATAGTCGCCAAGCGATTTGAAGAGTTCGGTGCACTGATCGAGCAGGCGAATCAGCTCATCGCGATCGAGCTGAGCCCCGGTGGCCCGTGTGCGCGCATAGGTCGACAGCAAGATGCCGCGGGCGGCGCGCAACGCCGCGGCGGCATCGGTGCGCAGTTCCGCGCCTTCGCCGCGACCCTCCCCACGTCCGTTTTCCCGCGGCTGGGTCAGATACCCGAGATTCAATTCGGTATGCGCATGTTCGCTCGTCAACTGCGCCGAGATTTGCGACGGCGTATCGTCCAGACGAAGCTGGTTATAACGCCTGCCGTTGATTTCCTTGGTCTTGATGCCGGAGAGGAACCGGTTGCCGGGAAGCGTGCCTTTATGGCTGAAGGTCGCGGGCGGATTCGCGCCGTTGCTCAAGACGCCGATGATGACCAACCGGTCCGGATCGCCCGACAGACATCCCAGCAGCACTTCCATACCGACGCGGGGCAGGAAGAGCGTGCCGAAGTTGCCGCCCGCGAGGCTGGCCCCGACGCGAATCGGCGCACTATCGCCAGCCCGCCCGTTCGTTCCGGCGCCTTGCGCGTGCGCATGGTCCTCGGGATCGAGGCCGTGGATTCGCACGCGTACGCGGCCGGCCTCGTCGCAAAACACTTCCTCTCCCTGCGTGCCGACGATCGTACCGGTCAGCAGGTGAGCCGGTGGCACATCGACGATCGGATCGTAGGCAGGCTTGAGCGGCACGCCGCGCCGCACGCACGTGAATCGGTTCTCATAGCGCGTGTCCGTTTGTTCGGAGACGTCGGCAGGCATCGACGGAGCGGTGTCGCCCAGGTTCCGGCTCGCCGCGAACAACCCGTTCACGCGACCCGCCAGATGCTTGGGCAGGTTGTTCCAGATATCGTGTCGAACCGACGTGACGACAAACTGGCGTCGATCGACCGGCTTCATATCCAGCTCGGGGTCGCCCGTCAGCGTGAACCAGTGACCGACCGGCAAATCGCGCACGCTGCCGATGCCGTCGTAACGTTCGGCTTCGAACTGGTGAGCCAGTATCCGGTCGCGCGTGATGCGATCGTGATCGTTCCACGAATCGGCGACGTGCGGGATGTCGATCGCGACGTCGGTCAGCAGGCGCGCAAGATCGTTTCCCGACGCGCCCTGGTCGATACCGGTGACGGCCGTGGAATCGTCCATGCGGGCCGTCTTGTAATCCCAGGACGGGCGGCGGACCTTGCCGGACGACAGGCTCTGGCGGTGCGCAAAGAGCGTGACCGTGTCGCGCTGCGCGGCCCCGGCGTCGCGAGGGTGAAGACGCAGGGCGCCGGCCGGTGCCTCCGTCAGGCGATGCGGGTCATCGCAAAATACGAGCGTATGAATCGGTTGCTCGTCGGCCGCGCCGCGCGTTGCTGCGACCGGTTCGGCCTTCGCGAAAACCGTGATGCCTTCCCGACGCAGCAGACGCCGGATGAAGCGTGCGTCCGACTCGTTGACCTGCCGCGTGAGTTCGCGCACCGGATAGCGATCGGCCTGCAATGCCGACAGGTCGAAATCGAATGCGCGTGCGAGTGCGGGGCTGCGCTGCTTCCACTCGTTCATCAGCGTCGCGAGAATCTCCGTTACGCTGCGCGATCGGAACACGCGGGCGTTCTTGCGGCGATCCATCAACGACAGGGCGTCGCACACGTGCAATTGATAGAGGGTCAGCTCGCCGTCGGATTGGCCGGTCCGTACTTCGCACACGATCGCATTGATCGCTCGCACGCTGCCCCGATCGGTCGTCAGCCGGACCGACACGGGCAGCCCGAGAAACAACGCGGGCGACAGATGATCGTGGGTGGACACACAGGTCAGCTGCCCGTCGATTCCGGACATCAGCCCTTCGTGGATATCGGCGTGATGGAGCGCCAGCAGATGGCCGACTGCGCGTTGCGCTCGCCCGAAATGGAGATCGACTGGCCGCGTGTTCCCTTCAATCAGACCAGACGCAAAATTACGGAACGTTTTTGCTATCGACATCACCCTAATCTCATTGATTCTGTTCTAAGTTCTGATTTGTCTGAAATTGAATCTCGGTGTGGTTGAGAGCGGGAATCCGCTAAATTTCGCGGCGAAGGTTAGCAAATTTATCTGGCTGGATAAATGTATTTTTATTTTGAGATTGTGTGATTTTCCTTTAAGAAACAGTATTTTGCTTTTGTTGTGATTTGTTTGTTTCGCGAAAAATCTTATGTTTGGATGTGGGGGATATCGCACGAACGATTATTCGATGATTTGCCGGGCGGTAGTGGTGGGTTTTGTCCGGTTGAAAGAAGAGGGGATTTTTAAAAACCCGATTTGTCCTGCATGGAAACGGACGACTGCGTGTTGCAGTATCGGAAAAAATGCGAACGGAATCGCACGCGTGTCTGCTCCGGGCACATCAAGGTGTCCCTGATTTTTCCTGTCGAAGGGAAGGAAGGGAAGGAAGGGAAGGACTCGGCCCCGTTGCACCGTCGTGTGGTCCAGGGTGGCCGCGTGCATGAAGCGCCAGAACGGGGCCGTATGCGGGAACGCATGATGTCTATGAGGGATTCCCCCGTGGCGCGCGAATGAGCGTCGCGCCGACCCCTTGGCCATTCGCCCGGCGCCTTCCCACCGACGCTTCGCGCCTGCCGCAGCCGATTATTTGCGTTTCGCGAATGGCGCGTTCGCCGGTTGTTCCATACCCGATCTGCATCCGTGCACCTATCGTTCGGGCGTCGGCTGATTGAATTCGACGCCTGCAACCGGAAAGGCGGCCGCCACTTCCTCGCGACTCGCGTCGCATCGCACACCAAGATAACGGACCTGGCTTCATGCACGGACGCTCCGGCGCGTGCAGACGGACCAATCCACGGAGACAGACATGAAAGCAAACGAGTGGGATACCTCCTATGAGTGGAAGGCGGTGACGCTGCTGGCGCTCGGTTTCGGGCTGGTCGGCCTCGACCGCTGGCTCATCGCGCCGCTGTTCCCTTCGATCATGAAGGACCTGCACCTGACCGCGCAGGACGTCGGCAACTGCATCGGCGTGCTCGGCCTGTCATGGGGCATCTTCGCGGCACTGATGGGCGGTATCTCCGACAAGGTCGGCCGCCGCAAGGTCCTGATCCCCGCCATCGTCGCGTTCTCGCTGCTGTCCGGCTTCTCGGGGCTCGCGGGCGGGCTGCTCGGCCTGATCGCGATCCGCGGGCTGATGGGCGTCGCCGAAGGCTCGTTCTGCCCGACCAGCTTCGCGGCGACCGCCGATGCGTCGCATCCGCGGCGGCGCGGCCTGAACCTCGGGCTGCAGCAAAGCGGCTTCGCGCTGTTCGGGCTGGCGCTGTCGCCGATCATCGCGACCCAGCTGCTCAACGTCGTGTCGTGGCGCTGGGTGTTCGCGCTCGTGGCCATTCCCGGGCTGATCCTCGGCGCGATCATGTTCTTCGTGATCCGCGAGCCGAAGCGCGCGACGGAGGTCGTGTCGGAACACGCGCCGGCTTCGCTCGGCCATGTGCTCAAGAGCCGCAACATCCTCGTCGCGATGGCTGCGCTCTGTTGCGCGATGACCGGCGTGTTCGTGCTCGGCGCGCTGCTGCCGCTGTACCTGACGGATTACCTGTCGCTCGGCACGCAGAAGATGGGCCTCGTCGTGTCGGCGATCGGCTTCGGCGGCTTTCTCGGGCAGTTCGGGCTGCCGGGCCTGTCCGACCTGGTGGGGCGCCGCCTCGCGAGCATCGTGGGCTTCGCCGGCACGGCGGTGATGCTCTACATTTTCCGCGGTCTCGGCCCGCAGCCGGTCGTGCTGTTCGTCGTCCTGTTCGTCGCGTCGTTCTTCACGCTCGGGCTGGTGTCGCTGCTGTCGGGCCCGGTGGCGACCGAAGCCGCGCCCGTCGGCCTCGTTTCGACGTCGATCGGCGTGGTGGTCGGTTGCGGCGAGATCTTCGGCGGCGGCATCGCGCCGGCAATGGGCGGCTACGTCGCCGCGCACTTCGGAATCCAGAACATTCTGTGGCTGCCGATGGGTGCGGTGCTGCTCGGCATCGTGGTCAGCATGCTGCTGCGCGAAACCGCGCCGGCCGTGCTGCAGCGTCGCGTGGGCGTGCAGCCGGAGTTGACGGTGGGCAAGCAGCCGTAACGAGCCGCACGGCCATGCCCGCGCCCGGCGGCTGCGAGATTGACACCTGGCGGGTGACAGTGTGACGCTTGGCGCTTGACCCAACCGGCCGGCAGGTGCGGTTAGACTGGCAGTTTCGCTTTCGGGAAAGGCGCGGTATGGACCGGTTTCTGAGCATCGAGGCATTTGTCAGGGTCGCGGAGGCGAGCAGTTTCGCGGAAGCAGCGCGACAGCTTGGGGTCACCAGTTCGGTCGTGACGAACCGGATCCAGCAACTGGAGAAGTTCGTCAACGCGCCGCTGTTCCATCGCAGCACGCGCCACGTGCGGCTGTCCGAAGTGGGCGAGACCTTCTACCGCGAGTGCGCCGAGGTGGTGGGGCGCGTCAACGAGCTGACCGACCAGATGCGCGAGCTGCGCGCGACACCGACCGGGCGGCTGCGCATCCAGATGCTGCCCGGTTTCGCGCTCGATCACTTCGGCGTGCCGCTCGCCGAATTCAATCGGCGCTACCCGGGCATCCAGTTCGACATCATCGTCAATGACCGTGTCGTGGACCCTGTCGAAGAAGGGTTCGACATCGCGTTCCAGATCTTCCCGCCGATTTCCGAGTCGCTGATCGAGCGGCGACTGTTCGTGGTCCGACGCCTCTTCTGCGCGTCGCCCGCCTACCTCGAAGCGCATGGTGCGCCACAGCATCCGCGCGAATTGCTGCAGCACACCACGGCGCTGTATTCGGGTTATCCATCGCGCAACCGCTGGACGATGACGCGCGGCGACGAGGTCGTCGAAATGGAGTTGCCCGGCATGATCCGCTCGAACTCCGTGCATCTGCTGCGCGAGTACGCACTGACGGGCGGCGGCGTCGTGTGCCTGCCCACGCTGGTCGCGAGCGATGCGCTCGTCGCGGGCCGGCTGGTGCCCATCCTCACCGACTTCCAGATCGCGCCGCTGAGCTTCGCCGCCGTCTATCCCGCAACGCAGCGACAGGCGTTGAAGGTGAAGGCGCTGGTCGAATTCCTCGCCGAATACATCGGCGACGAGTCGCCGTGGGACCGTCCGCTGCTGGAGCGCGGCTGGGTCCGCTGAGCCGGTCGATTATTCGCGAAACGCAAATGCCGTAGTCGCGGTCCGTTGCCTTGTTCAGGGGCGCCCTTGCCCCTAGAGTTGAATCCAACAAGCGGTTCAACTCAGGAGACAGCAATGACCGACACGGCCTTCCACACCGTCTTTGGCTCGCTCGACAGCTACATCAAGGGCGAGATCGAAATCACCAGCGGCAGCGCGCAGCACTACGCCTTCTCGAATGTGTTCGAGGTGGCATCGAAGTCGGCCCCTTATGAAAAGGTCGTCGCCGGCAAGAACCTCGAATACGTGATCGAAGTACTGCGAACCGACGGCCTGTCGCCGTGGTTTGCGTGCGCGCACGACGAGTTCGCGATCCAGATGGATGGCGAAGTCCGCATCGAATTCATCAAGCTCGACAACCCGCCGACCACCGGCCGCGGCACCGTGAGCGCCGGCACGCAGCCGGCGGGCCGCGAGATGGGCTACGTCGTCCTGCGCAAGGGGCACCAGGCATTGCTGCCGGCCGGCTGCGCGTATCGCTTCGCCGCCGGCAAGCCGGGCGTCGCGCTCGTGCAGACCGTGCTCGGCGAGCTGTCCGTCGAGAAGTGGGCCGACATCTGTCTGCACTGACCCATCCGACCGCCCCGATTCGACTATTCCAGGAGACACGATATGGCCACCCTCGAGACCCTCGACCTTTCCGCAGGCTTTGCCGCCGATCTGGTGCAAGCCACGCAAGCCGATGCCGTCACCGGCTACCGCCGCTTCCAGCTCGGCGCGTTCGCGTTCCAGCGCGACGAATACTTCGTGAAGATCAGCTGGCCGGCGAAAGGCCAGACGCGCACGCATGCGATGCCCGCGGACGCGTTCCTGCGCGCGATGATGCGCGACGTCGCGTGGGGCTTCTTCTACGGCTGGGTGAACTTCGATCACGTGTTCGGCACGCGCAATCACTACGGCAAGGTCGACGTCTATGCGGGCACGTTCAACGGAATCCTGAAGGAAGCCGGCGTCGACTACACCGAGACGTTCGAAACGCCGACGATCATGGCGACCTTCAAGGCGATGCTGCACGACTGGACCAACGAAGGCTTCGATCCGTTCGCGGCGCCCGAGGAAACCGGCACCGCATTCGGTCGCAAGCATGGCGAGAACGGCGCGGCGATCGAGCGCACGCGCATCGCGACGCGCCGCATGCCGGGCCTCGAAGGCGACTCGCCGCTGCGCGACGAGCTGCCGGTGAACCGTGCGTTCCTCGACGTCGGCCAGGACGAGCCGGAAGTGCATGTGAAGCCGGGTTTCGAAGGCGAGCTGCATGCGTTCAACCTGTTCAAGTACCTGTCGCGCTCGGACGTGACGTGGAATCCGTCGGTCACGTCCGTGTGCGGGCGCAGCCTGTTCTGCCCGACCACCGAGGAATTCATCCTGCCGGTGTTCCACGGCAACGACCGCGTCGAATGGTTCCTGCAACTGTCCGACGAAATCGTGTGGGACATCGGCGACAAGAACACCGGTGCGCCGCGTGCGCGCATCACGATGCGGGCTGGCGACATCTGCGCGATGCCCGCCGACATCCGGCACCAGGGCTACTCGACGAAGCGTTCGATGCTGCTCGTCTGGGAAAACGCGACGCCGGATCTTCCGCAACGCTACGAGAGCGGCGAGCTTGCGCCGTATCCGATCGAGTTCTAAGCAGCGCATGCGCACACAAGCACATCATCGAGGACGATTCATGCAAACCCAACTCTTCATCGACGGGCGCTTCGTTGACGCCGTCGACCGCGGCACGATCGACGTGCTCAATCCGCACGACGGCTCGCTGATCACGAAGATCGCCGCCGCCACCGCGGCGGACGTGGATCTGGCGGTCGAAGCCGCTACCCGTGCGTTCCCGAAGTGGTCGGCCATGCCGGCAGCCGAACGCGGCCGGCTGCTGCTGCGTCTGGCTGATGCGATCGAAGCCAACGCGGAGGAGCTCGCGCAACTCGAATCGCTGGATACCGGCCACCCGATCCGCGATTCGCGCGCGCTCGACGTGCCGCGCACGGCCGGCTGCTTCCGCTACTTCGGCGGGATGGCCGACAAGCTGCAGGGCTCGGTGATTCCCGTCGAAACGGGCTTCCTGAACTACGTGCAGCGCGCGCCGATCGGCGTCGTCGGGCAGATCGTGCCGTGGAATTTCCCGCTGATGTTCACGAGCTGGAAGATGGGCCCCGCACTGGCCGCGGGCAACACGGTCGTGCTCAAGCCGTCGGAAATCACGCCGCTGTCGACGCTGCGTATCGTCGAACTGATGGCCGAGGTCGGGTTCCCGGCCGGTGTCGTCAATATCGTTCCCGGCTACGGGCATACGGCCGGCCAGCGGCTCGCCGAACATCCCGGTGTCGGCAAGATCGCGTTCACCGGTTCGACCGCGACGGGCCGCCGCATCGTCGAGGCATCGCAGGGCAACCTGAAGCGCGTGCAACTGGAACTGGGCGGCAAGGGCGCGAACATCGTGTTCGACGACGCGAACCTCGATGCCGCGATCAACGGCGCCGCCTGGGCGATTTTCCACAACCAGGGGCAGGCGTGCATCGCGGGTTCGCGTCTCGTGCTGCACGAACGCATCGCCGACGAATTCCTCGAGCGCTTCGTGTCGCTGGCCTCGTCGATCCGCGTCGGCAATCCGCTGGACCCGAACACCGAGATGGGGCCGCTCACGTCGAAGCAGCACCTCGACCGCGTGCTGTCGTTCGTCGACGTCGCGCGCGACCAGGGCGGCCGTGTGCTGGCCGGCGGCAGCGCGCCGCAGGATGCGGCGCTTGCCAACGGCTACTACGTGCGCCCGACCGTGATCGAAGCCAGGAGCGCGACGGATCGCGTCGCCCAGGAGGAAGTGTTCGGCCCGTTCGTCACCGTGCTGCGCTTCGGCAGCGACGAGCAAGCACGGTCGATCGCCAACGCGACCGAATACGGGCTCGGCAGCGGCCTCTGGACCAACGATCTGTCCCGTGCACACAAGATGGCGTCGCAGATCGACGCGGGCATGTGCTGGATCAACTGCTACAAGCGCGTGAATCCGGGCAGCCCGTTCGGCGGCATCGGGAAGTCGGGCTATGGCCGCGAGATGGGCTTCGAGGCGATGCACGACTACACGGAAGCGCGCTCGGTATGGGTCAACGTCGACGGCAAGGTGCCGCCGCACTTCAAGCGCTGAGGCCGAGATGGAGCGCTTCGTCTATCAGGGAACGCCGTCGCGCGTCGTGTTCGAATGGGGCGCGCTCGAGCGGCTGCCGAACGAGCTGTCCGTGCTCGGTGCGCAGCGGGCGCTGATTCTGTCGACGCCCGAGCAGCAGCCGCTCGCCGAACGGGTCAGGGACGTGCTCGGCGAGCGTGCGGCCGGCGTATGCGCGCAGGCCGTGATGCACGTGCCGGTCGAAGTTGCGCGCGCCGCGCGCGAGATGGCGGCCGAGCTGGGTGCGGACTGCTGCATCGCGATCGGCGGCGGCTCGACGATCGGGCTCGGCAAGGCGATCGCGCTCGAATCGTCGCTGCCGATCCTCGCCGTGCCGACGACCTACGCGGGCTCGGAGATGACGCCGATCTTCGGGCTCACGGAAGGCCGGCTGAAGCGTACCGGGCGCGATATGCGCGTGCTGCCGCGGACGGTGCTCTACGACCCGTCGCTGACGTTGTCGCTGCCGCCGGGGATTTCCGCGGCTTCCGGTGTCAATGCGATGGCGCATGCGGTCGAAGCGCTCTATGCGGAAGATGCGAACCCGGTGATCAGCTTGATGGCGGAGGAGTCGATCCGTGCGCTCGGCGAGGCGCTGCCCGCGATCGTGCGTGCGCCGGACGACCGCGAGATGCGCAGCCGCGCGTTGTACGGCGCATGGCTTGCCGGCACGTGTCTCGGCGCGGTCGGCATGGCGTTGCACCACAAGCTCTGTCATACGCTCGGCGGCACGTTCAACCTGCCGCACGCGCAGACGCACGCCGCGATGTTGCCGCATACCGCGCACTACAACCACGCCGCGGCCCCCGACGCGCTGCGCCGTGTCGCGCGGGCGCTGGGCGGCACCGACGCAGCCGACGCCGGCCCGTTGTTGTTCGAATTGAATCGGCGGCTCGGCCTGTCGGCGGCGCTTGCCGACATCGGGATGCCGGAAGCGGGCCTCGACGAAGCCGCCGACCTCGCATGCCGCAATCCCTACGCGAATCCGCGGCCGATCGAACGCGCACCGATTCGCGAATTGCTTCAGCATGCGTGGGAAGGGCACGAGCCGCAGTGAGCGGCCGGCCGCATCCAAGGAGACGAACGTGACGAATGATCATCATGACGGCGACACCCGGCTGACCGAGCAGGTCGTCGCCAGCTTCGACGGTACGCCGAATCCGCGCTTGCGCGTGCTGATGCAGAGCCTCGTGCGGCATCTGCATGCGTTTGTCCGCGAAACGGAGTTGACCGAGGCCGAGTGGATGGCCGCGATCCGCTTCCTGACCGAAACCGGGCAGATGTGCGACGACGTCGTGCGCCAGGAGTTCATCCTGTTGTCGGACACGCTGGGCGTGTCGATGCTGGTCGATGCGATCAACCATCGCTTCGCCACAGGCGCGACGGAAACGACCGTGTTCGGGCCGTTCTACATCGAGGGCATGCCCGACCGCGCGTATGGCGAGAACATGGCGTTCACGCCCGGCACGCCGGTCGTCGTGCATGGCCGCGTGCTCGCCACCGACGACACGCCGGTGCGGGGCGCCGTGCTCGACGTGTGGCAGACCGCGGACAACGGCATGTATTCCGGTCAGGACAAGGAACAGCCGCACGGCAATCTGCGCGGCCGCTACCGGACCGATGCCGAAGGCCGGTATGCGATCACGACGATTCTGCCGGTCAGCTATCCGATTCCGACCGACGGCCCGGTCGGGAAGATGCTCGATGCCACCGGACGCCATCCGTGGCGGCCCGCGCACCTGCACTTCATGATCGACGCGCCGGGCTACCGCAAGCTCGTCACGCATCTGTTCGACGAGGAGGACGCGTACCTGAAGTCGGATGCCGTCTTCGGCGTGAAGCCGTCGTTGATGGTCGCGTATCAGCCGCGTGCGGCCGATGATGAACTTGCGCGCCGGTTCGGCTTGAGCGGCGCGTACCGCGAAGCGACGTATGACTTCGTGCTCGACCGGAGCTGATCGACATGGCGCGATTCTTTGCGGTGTTTGCGACGGACCAGCCCGGGATGCGCGAGGTGCGCGACCGCATGCGATCCACGCATCGGACCTACCTGCGTTCCGCCGCGCAGCACGGCGTGTATGTGCGGCTCGGCGGGCCGACGCTCGATCCGCAGGGCGATGCGATGAACGGCACGCTGCTCGTCGTCGAGGCGGACGACATCGACGCGGTGATGCAGTTCGTCGGCAACGATCCGTATGTGAAGGAAGGGCTGTTCTCGCGGGTCGAGGTGCGTCCGTGGGACTGGAGCCTTGGAAACCCCGAGCGGAGAGTGTGAGTCATGGGGGCCACGCAACTCTGTCGCTTCTCCGATGTGCCCGACGGCGGGGCACGGGTCGTCGATGAAGCGTGTATCGGGCGTCCCGTCGTCGTCGTTCGACGCGGGGAGCAGGTGTGGGCGTACGTGAACCGGTGCCCGCATTTCTCGGTTCCGCTCGATTTCGTGCCGGGCAACGTTTCCTGCTATCGGTCTCAGGTGCTGATGTGTGCGCATCACAGCGCGCTGTTCCGGTTCGACGATGGCGTGTGTATCGACGGTCCGTGTTCGGGCGCCGGACTGGAAGCCGTGGCCGTCGAGGTCGATTCGGCGGCGTGGGTGATCTGTCGGGGCGCGTGAGCCGGAAAGCGGGATTGCCCAAAGGCATTCGAGTAATCGGGCAATCGCTTCGGGTTGGATGAAATCGGGAATATTCTGGATTTCATCCATTCCATTCAATCAGTAAAGCTAAATGAAATTTTTCCGACCCGGATGAAGGCGAAGCCGGGCTGGGGAAGTCGTTGTTTCACGAAGCAGCGGTCGAGTACCCGCGAGACAGTGGGCGGCCGGTTCGCATTGACAGAAAAAAGACGGAGACACAATGAAACTGAGGTTTGGAGCAATCGCGATGCTTGCCATCGCACAGGGCGCATACGCGCAGAGCAGCGTGACCCTGTTCGGTCTGATCGACAGCGGCATCTCGTATGTCAGCAACGAAGGCGGAGGAAAGAACGTCAAGTTCGACGACGGCATCTTCACGCCGAACCTGTTCGGTTTGCGCGGCACGGAGGATCTCGGCGGCGGATATCGCGCGACGTTCGCGCTCGTGAACCAGTTCTCGATGGCGAACGGCAGCATCGTCGGCACCGGGATTTTCGGCCGCAATGCATACGTGGGTATCGAGAGCGACCGCTTCGGCAACATCACGCTCGGGAACCAGTACGACTTCATGGTCGATTCCCTGTTTGCGAAGGGGAATGCGATTTCGATGGATATTACCGGGCTGTACGGGTTCAGGAACGGCCCGTTCCAGCGTCTTGCGCTGCCGAATAATCCGACCGGCGCATTCGACTGGGATCGAACGGCGGGCAGCAAGCCCGTGGCGAATTCGGTCAAATACACTTCGCCGACGATTGCGGGCTTCTCCGGGGGCGTGATGTATGCGTTCGGCGGCGTGGCCGGTTCGGTCGGCGCGGACAATACCGTGAGCGCCGGATTGAACTACGACGCCGGGGCGTTCGGTATCGGCGCGGCCTATACGAACGAGAAGTATGGCCCGGCGCCCGGTACACCGTCGACCAGTGTGCGCAACTGGGGCGTCGGGATGCACTATGACTTCGGTGCGGTGACGGCAAAGGCGTTGCTGACCACCGTGCGCAATTCGTTCAACGACGCCAGCGTGTGGATGGCCGAAGCCGGCGGCGTGTGGCGCATCAGGCCGGACGTCTTTCTCGGCGCGAAGTACATGTACATGAAGGGCAACGAAGCCGTGAGCGACAACCATGCGCATCAGGTCAGCGTCGCACTTCAATACCTGTTGACGAAGCGGACGATGGTTTATGTGTCCGCGGATTATCAACGCGCGAACAGCGGCGCGAACGCGCAGATCAACGGTGTGCTCGACCCGAACGGGGCGTCGAGTTCGGCGAGCCAGGCGATCGCGCGGATCGGGTTGCATACGATGTTTTGAAGGCGGACGGCGGACGGGTTTGCCGGCGTCCGGGCGGAACGTGCATCAAGGTCCGCCCGGCACCGGACTATCTCGCCGCTGCGGCTGCCTCCTTGGCTTTGTCCTGTTCCGCCGCCAGCGCCGCATCTGCGGCCTGTGCGCGCTGGATGGCCGGTCGGGCGAGGATGCGATCGATGTAGGCGCGAATGCGCGGCGTCTCGGGCACCAGCTTGAACATCGTGGTCCAGTTCAGCGCCGAGCCCCACAGCACATCGACCGCCGTAAAGCGCTCGCCCAGCAGGTACGGGCCCTTGGCCAGTTGCGCTTCGATCGCGTTGATGACGGTATCGAAGTCGCCGTAGGGCGACGTCGAGTAGGCCGCGGGCGGGCGATTCATCGACCGGTCGACGATGGCAGGCTCGAAGCACGAACCGTAGAACGCCATCCAGCGCAGATACGGTCCGCGCAGCGAATCACCCGGCGCCGGCGACAGGCCGGCTTCCGGATACAGTTCGGCCGCGTACAGGTAGACGGCAGCCTGCTCGGTGACGATCGCATCGTCGTGGCGCAGTGCGGGAACCTTGCCCATCGGATTGATGGCCAGGTAATCGGGGTCGTGGTGTTTGCCGGTGGAGAGATCGAACGCGTGCAGTTCATAGTCGGCGCCCAGTTCCTCGAGCAGCATGCGGGCGCCGGCCGAGCGGCTGCGCGGGGAGTGGAACAGGGTCAGGTGACGGTCTTGCGGCATCGCGGGCTCCGGTGTGGGTTCGGGACAAGGATTCCAATGTAGGTCGGTTGCGTGCCGCCGTCTTGGAAAAATCCGCTGCGGCAGTGCATCATCACGCAATCCCCCGAACGGTTCGTCACCATGGCCGACTTGCGTAACGTGACCGACACGCCCAAGGGTGTCGTCGGCCCGAAAGCCTTCAACCAGCGCTTCCGCCTGAATCGCTACTACCCGCGTGCCGAACTGGCCGGGGTGCTGGATCACCACTGGATCGTCGAATGGGATCTGCGCGACCAGCCGCCGTACGTGCAGCGCACACTGCCGTATCCGTGCGTGAATCTGGTGTTCGATCGGCGGCAGACGGGGATCTTCGGTGTGGTGTCGGGGGCGTTCGAGACGACGCTGGCCGGAGCGGGGAGGGTGATCGGTTTGCGCTTTCGGCCGGGGGCGTTTCGCGCGTTCTTCGGCAAGCCCGTGCATTTGCTGACCGACAAGGTGCTGCCGGTGTCCACGCTGCTCGACTGTGGCGACGCGGAAGCCGAAAATGCCGTGCTCGGCGCCGAGGATGATGCCGGGAAGGTGTCGGCCGCCGAGGCGCTGCTGTTGCGCGTGCTGCCGCCGCCCGATCCGCAGGTCGAGCGCATTCACGCCATTTTGCAGATGCTGCAGCAGGACCTCGCGCTCACGCAGGTGCGGGATCTGGCCGAGCGTGCGGGGTTGAGCGAGCGCACGCTTCAGCAGCTCTTCTCCAGCCATGTGGGTGTGACGCCGAAGTGGGTGATCTGTCGATACCGATTGCATGAGGCCGCCGACAAGCTCGCCGGCGGCGAGCCGGTCGATCTCGCGGAGCTGGCTCATGCGCTCGGGTATTTCGATCAGGCGCATTTCACGCGCGATTTCCGCACGCTGGTGGGGAAGGCGCCGGCGGAATACAGGCGGGAGGATCGGCAGGAATGAGGTTGCGGTTGCGGTTTCGCGACGGGCAACGGAATGTCATTGCCCCCGCCCGTCGCGCCGCTGCTCGCTTGTCGTGGATTGTTGTAGTCTGGGCAATACGATAGTGTGGCGCGCCGGCCTGCCGCCGAGCTGACAATGAACCTATGATGTGTCGCGCAAGCGATCGGTGAACTCGAACGGTTGGCACGTTGCCGATCATTGGATCCTGCCGATCTCATGGCCGACCGATCCGCCAGAAAATCAGGAGTTTGCCGTGTTTCACCGGAAATCCATGTTGGGCCGTTTGAATGTCGCGTGCGTCGTCGCCGTGGCGATCATGCTGGCCCCAGTCGCGACGCGCGCAGCGGCCGACAAAGTCAACGAAACGGCGAGCGTCGCGCCTGCCGTTTCGGCCAATAGGTCGCTCACGCGGCCGATTGTCGGCGACGATCCGGTTGCGATTCGGGAAGCACTGGAGAAGCTGCACGTCAAAAGCGCGTCCCCGTCCCTGAGCGATCGCGTCCGCCGCCTGATCCCCGGCGTGGCCGACAAGCATGGCCAGAACGCCGACCTGGCTGCGGTCAACCTGGATCGTGAGGTCACTTTCCTGGTGCCGCTGTCGTACGGGCTGCGATATCAGTCGCAGAAGCATCTGTTGAAGGTGAACGTCGACCTGGTCGACGCCGACGGCGAAGGTCGGACAGGCATCCTGCTCAGAAAGGTCATCACCGGGCCGCGAGGGCGAGGGCTCGTGATCGCAGCCGAGGCGAAGGCAAAAGGCTATATCCAGCAGATCGACATCATCGAACTCGATCCCGGAAAAGGCAGGAAGTCCACCGTGCGCGGCCGCGTGAGGCTGTCACCCGCTGCGTACGCGCAAACGCATGGCGAGTTCGCGTTCGCGCTTTCCGGGCGTCTGGTGCGGCCGTACCTGACCGAACACATCGAGCACGCCGAACCGAGCAACGACGAGCCGACCGACATCACGACGAGGACTTCGAGGTTGTACCTGGATGTCGAATCCATTTCGCTCGTGAGTCCGGCGAGTGGCGCGGTGCTGTTGAAGAAGCTGAGTTTTTCGAAGTAGGGGGCTGCTTGGGCGGGGCTTTGGCCGGTCAAGAGGCTCCGCAAGCGAACATGTCGAGCGTGCGGGGTTGAGGGAGCGCATGCTGCAGCAACCCTTTTCCAGCTATGTGGGCGTGACGCCGAAGGGTTGATCTGTCGACATAGCCTGCATGAGACCCCCGACAAGCGCGCCGGCGGCGAGCCGGTCGATCTCGCGGAACTGGCTCATGCGCTCGGGTATTGCGATCCGGTGCATCTCACGCGCGATAACTGCAAGCTGGCCGAGGAAGACGCCTGTGGGGTATCGGCGGCAGGATGGTCACGGGTGACGCCGCGGCACAGGGTGGCACTGCGGCGTCAGGCCGGATTGTGTTCCTGTGGGAACAGGGCGATGTCAGCTTGAACATGGGTCGACTGTAGTTGTGAACGCATACATCATGTTCCCGGCGTTTCGGTGCGTCCTTCGTGAGTCGCCCGCTCTTCACGTAACTGATAACTTGCGATCCAGTTATACAACTGTTCGACTTCCGGTCGGATCGGACGCAGACTATTTCGCATAAGAAAATACCCGCGGCCTGGGCGCACGCTGAGCGTAGACAGAGGCGCCAGCCTTCCGCTGCGAATCTCGCTGTCGAGCAGGTATCGCGTGCCAAGCGTAACGCCGCGCCCGCGAATGGCGGCATCCACTAGAACGATGTAATTGTTCCCGTACTCGGTTGCCTTTACGCGCTTGGGCTCGACCCCGAGCGAAGCAAACCATGCAGACCAGTTGATCCAGTTCGGTTCGAGTCGTTCGTATTCGAGAAGAACCTGGGATAGCAGTGCCTCGGGCCCGTCACCGCTCAGTGGATGACGATCGACGTAAGCGGGGCTCGCCACGGGAAATATTTCCTCTTCGAACAGCATTTGCCCCGTCCAGTCGATTCGATGGCCAGCGTCATACACGACGGCGAGGTCAACGCTGTCGTGAAAGAGATCGGCGGTGTGATCCGACGTAATCGTCCGGATGCTTGCCGCGAAGGTCGGGTTGCAATCCCGGAAATCTTTCATGACCTCGCTCAGCCAGAAGTGCGAAATCGCCGTGTTGCTGGCCAGCGTCACGACTGAGCCGATTCGCTTGTCACTCAACTCGTCCACCGCATCAGCGAGGTAATTGAAGGCCGCGCTGACCTTGTCGTGAAGCTGCGCTCCGCGAGGAGACAGGTAAACCCGGCGCCCCACCCGCTCGAAAAGCGAAACCCCCAATCCCTCTTCCAACTGCCGGATCTGCTTGCTGACCGCCGCCTGCGAGACGTGCAGTTCCTCTGCGGCGCGTGTGAAGTTCAGCGTTCGTGCCGCGGCCTCGAAAAACATCAGGCTGCTCAGCGGTGGAAGGCGATGACGCAGACTCTTCATAACTATGGGTTATCAACGTGGATGAGATTTCATCTATGTACAGCGAAATTTTCGACTCGTAAAGTCCTCCACAACTGACATGGCAACAAAAAATGCCTGCCGGCGCGAATGTATTTCCATAACCCACAGTGATCTGTTCCTCAGAGGAAAGCCTCCATGACAACGCTGGACTGGCATCGCGAACGCACGGACCTCTCGGATGTCCACGCGCTTGATCAATCGTCGACGGGCGTCGACATCGACCTCCGGGCAGTGCGCGCGTACCGCCTCGGACGCGTGCGGGCCGAGATGCGAAAGCGCGACATTGCCGCGTTGATCGTCAGCGATCCGGTCAACATCCGGTACGCGACTGGCGCTCGCAATATGCAGATCTTCTGCGCACGCAATACGCCGTCGCGGTATCTCGTCGTGACGGAGCGCCGAACGATTCTGTTTGAATTCACGGGTTGCGAGCACCTGGCCGCCGGACTGGAAACCATCGATGAAGTGCGGCCGTCGTCGACGGCGAGCTTCGTCGCGGCCGGCCCCGCGATCGCGCAGCGCGAACACGCATGGGCAGCCGAGATGGCCGCAACGCTGATCGAACTGGTCGGGCCCAATCCCACCATCGGCATCGAGCGCATGAACGCCGGGACGGCTATCGCGCTCGCCGCCCGCGGCATGCGTCTGGTCGATGCGCAGGAACCGATCGAGATGGCGCGCGCGATCAAGTCGACCGAAGAGCTCAAATGCGTGGTGGCGTCGCTGCGCGCGACCGAGACGGCCGTCGGCAAGTTGCGCGATGCAATCCGGCCGGGCATGACGGAAAACGAATTGTGGTCGGTTCTGCATCAGTCGGTGATCGCGCAGGACGGCGACTACGTGGAAACGCGCCTTCTGAGCGCAGGCCGTCGCACGAACCCGTGGTTCCAGGAAACGTCGAGTCACATCATTGGCGCGAACCAGCTGATCGCATTGGACACCGATGTCGTCGGGTGTCACGGCTACTACTCCGACTTCTCGCGCACCTTCCATGCCGGACCGGACGCACCGACCGAGAACCAACGCACGCTTTACAAGCTGGCTCACGAGCAGGTGCACCACAACATCGAGGTCATTCGGCCGGGCATGACGCTCAAGGAGTACAGCGACAAGGCCTGGAACATTCCCGCCCGGTATCACGCGAACCGCTATTACCTGTCGGCGCATGGCTGCGGCATGACCGGCGAATACCCGTATCTCTACCACCATGCCGACTTCGGTGCTTCGGGCTACGACGGTGAAATTCAGCCGGGGATGACGTTGTGTGTCGAAAGCTACATCGGCGAAGAAGGGGGGCAGGAAGGCGTGAAGCTGGAGCAGCAGCTTCTCGTCACGGAGACGGGCACGCAACTGCTTTCCCTGTTCCCGTTCGAGGACGCGCTGCTGAAGTAGTCGTGTCGCACTGCGCCGCTTCGACACGGGATGCCGTGAACTACAAGAAGTGAATTTCGATGACTTGTGAGGAGAAAACGTCAATGAAAAAGAAGCTGTTGGTGCTGGCGATATGTGCACCGATTGGATCGGCGGTCTACGCCCAGTCGACCGTGACGCTTTACGGCATCGTCGATGAAGGTTTCAACTACACGACGAATGTCGCAGGAAGCAAGTCGTACGAGTTGCAGAGCGGTTATGCGCAAGGCAGCCGGTGGGGATTGAAGGGATCGGAGGATCTCGGCGGCGGACTCAAGGCCGTGTTTACGCTCGAGAACGGGTTCGATGTGAACAATGGTCGGCTGGGCCAGGGCGGTCTCATGTTCGGTCGGCAAGCCTATGTTGGACTGTCGAGTCCGACGTATGGTGCCGTCACGTTAGGCCGGCAATATGACGCGCTCGTCGACTTTCTTGCACAGACGACAGCCAACGGAAACTGGGCGGGTTATCTCTTCTCGCATCCGTACGACAACGACAACACCGACAATTCGTTTCGCGTCAACAACACAGTCAAGTACACCAGTCCTGCGTTCGGCGGTTTTCAGTTTGGCGGCACCTACAGCTTTTCGAACAACACGAGCTTTGCGAATAACCGGCAGTACAGCGTGGGCGCGCAATATGCGAACGGCGGACTGCTTGTCGCCGCAGCGTACTTGCAGGCCAACAACCCATCGGCGAATGCCGGCGGGGCTATCAGCACAGGCGACCAGAACTTCATCGGTTCGCGCGTGAGAGTTTTCGGCGCCGGTGTGAACTACACGTTCTCTGCCGCGACCGTTGGCTTTGCCTATACCAACAGCGACGTAGCGAATCCGGTCAGTTCGGTGTACGTGGGAGCGATTACGCCGGCTGGCGCCTCTGCCTCGAATCTTCGTTTTCAAAACTTCGAGGTGAACGCAAAGTACCAGTTCACGCCGGCCTTGTATGCCGGTGCGATGTACACCTACACGCGCGCCACGCTGAGTCAGGCGACCGGCAAGCGTCACCCGAACTACCAGTCGGTCGGGCTCATGGCCGACTACAGCCTGTCGAAACGCACCGACTTTTATCTGCAAGGTGCCTATCAACATGCCGGCGGCGACGCGACCGGATCCGTGCTCGATGTCGCGTATGTGCCGGGCGCGAGCAATGTGTCATCGAACGGCAATCAACTCGTCGTGCGGGCTGCCATCCGACATAGGTTCTGACGCGGCGACCTTGCATGACCGGCCTGCATCGACGTGTTCGATGCGGCCGTCGTCTCAACCCTGAAATGGAACTGCAGAAAATGACCAGGATTCTTCGATTTCTCAAGTTTCTCGTGCCCATGGTCCTGCTGATCGCGGGCGCATCGGCCCGTGCGGATGACAAGTCGATCACCATCGGCGTGAACAACTGGGCGGAAAACATCGCTGTCGCCAACATGTGGAAGCTGCTCCTTGCGGAGAAGGGGTATCAGGTTCGATTGCAGAACGCCGACAAGGCACTTTTGTACAACAGTGTCGCGCAAGGGAAAATCGACCTGACGTTTGAGGTCTGGCTCCCTGCGGGAGACAAACCCGCATTCGACAGGGTCAAAGACCACGTGGTGAAGATCGGCCCGTGGTTCAAGGAAGCCAATCTGGGCCTCGTCGTGCCGGACTACGTTCCGGTCGATCGCATCGATCAACTGAACCAGAACAAGAACCTCTTCGCGACGGGAGGTGGACCGAAGATCGTCGGGATCGACTCGGGCAGCAGTCTCATGCAGTTGACCGAGAAAGCAAAGACGACCTATGGGCTCGACTTCGGTATTCAATCCTCGTCCGAGTCCGCGATGGTCCTCTCGCTCGAGCGTGCGATTCAGCGCAAGGAACCGATCGTCGTGACGTTGTGGAAACCGCACTGGATCTGGTCGAAGTACAAACTCAAGTACCTGAAGGACCCGAAAGGTACTTTCGGCGCAAGCGATTCCATCTACGGCATCGAGACGCAGGTATTCGCCAAGCAGCACCCCGATGTCGAGAAATGGCTGCAGCAATGGAAGATGGACGACAACTCGCTCGGCAGCCTGATGTCCGAAATCATCAAGGAGGGCGCCTCGACGCCCGAGAAGGGAGCGAAAGTCTGGATCGACGCCAATCGTCAGCTCGTACAGCAGTGGATGCACTGATATCGCGAGGATGGCAACGCGGTAGCCGCTGGAGCAGCCATCGCATTCAGGAACGTGTCGACCCGGTCGAACTTCGCAATTGGGTTCGTCGGGTCGAAGCGACCTGCAAGACATGACAAGACATTGGAGACAGGAGATGCATCCTTTCGATCTGAAGCAACTGGGCCTCGACGTCGAATATCCGTATCACGAGCAGTACGAGAATTACATCGGGGGGCGATGGGTGCCACCGATAAATGGCGAGTACTTCGACAACGTATCGCCGATCAACGGCAACGCATTTTGTCGCGTACCGCGTTCCAGCGGCGCGGATGTGGAATTCGCGATTGACGCCGCACACGAGGCGCGCCGCAAATGGGCGAAGACGTCGGTCACCGAGCGCGCGAACTTGCTGCTCGCCGCCGCCGACCGGATGGAAAAGAACCTGAAGCTGCTCGCGGTGGCCGAGACGATCGACAACGGCAAGCCGCTGCGCGAGACGATGGCGGCCGACCTGCCGCTCGCGATCGACCACTTCCGCTATTTCGCGGGCTGCATCCGCGCGCAGGAAGGCGGTATTTCCGAGATCGACGACAACACCGTCGCGTATCACTTCCACGAGCCGCTGGGCGTCGTCGGCCAGATCATCCCGTGGAACTTCCCGCTGCTGATGGCTGCATGGAAGCTCGCGCCGGCACTCGCGGCCGGGTGCTGCATCGTGATGAAGCCGGCCGAGCAGACGCCCGCGTCGGTGCTGGTGCTGATGGAGCTGATCGGCGACCTGTTCCCGGCCGGCACGATCAACATCGTGAGCGGCTTCGGCAAGGAAGCGGGTGAGTGGCTTGCGACCAGCAAGCGGATCGCGAAGATCGCGTTCACCGGCTCGACGCCGGTCGGCAAGCACATCCTGCGCGCGGCGGCCGACAACCTGATCCCGTCGACGGTCGAACTGGGCGGCAAGAGCCCGAACATCTTCTTCGCGGACGTGCTCGACCAGGACGACGCGTTCCTCGACAAGGCGCTCGAAGGCCTCGCGATGTTCGCGCTGAACCAGGGCGAGGTGTGCACGTGCCCGTCGCGGATCCTGATCCAGGAATCGATCTACGACCGCTTCATCGAGAAGGCCGTCGCGCGCGTCGAGCGCATCAAGGCCGGCCACCCGCTCGACCTGCAGACGATGATCGGCGCGCAGGCGTCGCAGCAGCAGCTCGACAAGATCCTGTCGTACATCGACATCGGCCGCGACGAAGGCGCGCAATGCCTGACGGGCGGCGAGCGCACGGCACCGGCGGCCGACCTCGGCACGGGCTATTACGTGAAGCCGACGATGCTGCTCGGCAACAACAAGATGCGNGTGTTCCAGGAAGAGATCTTCGGGCCGGTCGCGTCGGTGATGACGTTCAAGGACGAGCAGGAAGCGATCGAACTCGCGAACGACACGTTCTACGGGCTCGGCGCGGGCGTGTGGACGCGCAACGGCACGCGTGCGTACCGGATGGGCCGCGAGGTCGAGGCCGGCCGCGTGTGGACCAACTGCTACCACCTGTATCCGGCGCACGCGGCGTTCGGCGGCTACAAGCAGTCGGGCATCGGGCGCGAGCGGCAGAAGATGGCGCTGTAGAACTATCAGCAGAGGANCGAGCAGGAAGCGATCGAACTCGCGAACGACACGTTCTACGGGCTCGGCGCGGGCGTGTGGACGCGCAACGGCACGCGTGCGTACCGGATGGGCCGCGAGGTCGAGGCCGGCCGCGTGTGGACCAACTGCTACCACCTGTATCCGGCGCACGCGGCGTTCGGCGGCTACAAGCAGTCGGGCATCGGTCGCGAGACGCACAAGATGGCGCTGTCGAACTATCAGCAGACGAAGTGCCTGCTGGTCAGCTACCAGGCCGAGGCGCTCGGGTTCTTCTGATCGCCGGAGCAGGCGGCGAAGTGTCGGGGCCGGCCGGGCGGCAGCGCAACGCTGCCCGGTACGGTGGCCGGTGCCGGACGGCGACGCGTCCGGCATCGGGTTTTCCGTGAAAGGTCCGACGGTCGGGCAATGCGTGTCCGGCCGTCGGGCGGTGTCCGCAGTGATGCGGCAATGCTGCTGACGACCTTTCTCCCGGCACTTCGCCGTTTTCGTCTCGACACATTCGACATGCGGCGCCGGCATCACGCCGGCAATCGCATGTTCGCGGCATTCGCTGCGCACTGCCGGACCCGACGGAAACCAGCATGGCAGAACCGCCCCGATCCTATCCGCGCCACCCGCTGTTCCACGCGGGCGAGCTCGACGCGCATCACCGCTTCGGCGTCGTCGACGAAGCCGAGCGGATGAGCGACGTCGTCACGACCCGGCTGAGCATCGGCGTGCGCCAGTTCGTCGAGTCGCAGCCATTCATGTTCGTCGGTACGACGAGCGGCGACGGGCCGGCACGCATGACCTGCGACATCGTGCAGGGCATGCGCGACGCGAACGGCGATCTGTGGCCGGTCGTGCGCGTGATCGACACGAAGACGCTGCGCTTCGCACTGCCGATGCACGATGACGGCACCCGCATCGATGCGTTCGCGTGCGACGGCGGCGGCGTCGGGCTGCTGTTCATCGATTTCGTGCGCGGCATCCGCTACCGGATCAACGGCCGCGCGACACTGCGCACCGATCTGCCGGAAGCGGACGCGGCGCCCTGGTCGGCCGGCAGCCCGATCGTCGAACTGGCGGTCGGGCAGGCGTACGGCAACTGCGGCACACGCGTCGTGCGGTTGCGACCGGGCATGTAGTGCGTCGCCGGCTTGCCGCCGGCGCGCATGCCGCACCCGCGCGGTGCGCGCGCGGCCGCCTCCGGGTGCATCCGCATGGCGCGCGTCGGCCGTACAGCGTGGAATGACGGGCTTGTCGCCGGGCCGCACGGTTCGGCACGGGACTTGCGTGATGGACGCGGTCCCGGGCAGGTGAGGAGAACACGATGGATCAACGACTGGAGCGCATGGGCGAGCCGACGGCCGAGGACACGCGGTGCAGCGCGCAGGGTGACGACGCGCTGGCCGGCCAGGCCGTGGTCAGCGTCGCGCACGACGCCGACGAGCAGGCACGCAACCTGATCGGCTGGCGGCAGACCTACGACCAGCTCGCGGCCGGCCGCTTCGTCGGCACGCTGACGGAGCTGCCGCTCGACACGATGAAGCTGTTTCGCGAATCGACCAGCCATCTGCTGCGCCAGGCGTGCGAGGTGCGCGGCGACGCGTACTGGTTCGGCATTCCGCTCGCGAGCGACGGCGGCGCGCGTGTCGATGCGTGCCGCATCGGCCCCGGCGCGCTCGCGTTCCGGCCCGGCAACGTCGAATTCGAATTGCTGACGCCCGCGCAGTTCTCGATCTACGGCGTCGTCGTGCGCGGCGACGTGCTGCGCCGCTACGCGGAGGAAGTCGAACACCGCGCGCTCGACGAGCGGCTGTTCACACAGCGCGTGATCCAGGCCGGCGATACGCGGCTCGCGCGCCTGTGTGCGCTACTCGGCGGCCGGCTCGACGGCGCGGCGGCCGTGGGCGGGCCGCTGCCCGACGCGCAGCGCGACGACCTGCAGGCCGAGGTGCTGGCCGCGCTGTTCGACGCATGCGCGCAGCCGGCGGACGACGGCGCGGGCGGCGCGCCGTCGACGCGGCGCTGGATCGTCGAGCAGGCGCGCGAATACGTGCTGGCGCACCGCACGCGCCCGGTCGGCGTGCCCGAGCTGTGCGAGCAGCTGCACGTGAGCCGGCGCACGCTGCAGTACTGCTTCCAGGACGTGCTCGGCATGGCGCCCGCGACCTATTTGCGCACGCTGCGGCTGAACGGCGCGCGGCGCGACCTGTGCGGGCGGGCGGCCGGTTCGGTGCAGGACGTCGCGGAGGCGTGGGGCTTCTGGCATCTGAGCCAGTTCGCGACCGACTACCGGCGACTGTTCGGCAAGCGGCCATCGGAGACGCTGCGCGATCGCGCGGTGATGGTGGCGGCCGGGTGAGCAGTGCAGCGGCGCATCGATGCCGCTGCGCGTTCGATCTTTCCCGCGATGACTTCCCTTTTTTCTATCCGGCCGCAGCCGCCGCTTCGCGCGGCGCCGGCCACGGCAATGCATCCCAGTCGATCGCGCGGTAGGCGGCTTCGACCGCCGCGAGGTCGTCGGGCTGTTCGCTGCGATGCAGCCCGTGCAATTCGGCCGGCACGTCGAGCGCGACCGGCACGCAGTGCGGATAGTCGCGCACGCGCATGGCCGGCTCGATCGTCGTGAAGCAGCCGAGTGTCGGCACGTCGAAGCCGTCCGCGAGATGCAGCGCGGCCGTGTCGGGCGCGAACAGCACGCTCGCTCCCCTGACCCATGCAATGAAGCGCGCGGTGTCGGCCGCGTCGTGGCCCACGTCGACGTAGGCGGGATGCGCGACAGGGCCGAATCCGACCACCGGCAGCCCGTAGCGCTGCGCGAGCCGGTCGACGAATGCCGCGCGCAGCGCGGGCGGCACGCTGCGCACCGCGGTGCTCGCGCTCGGGCAGAACAGCACGTACGGCCGCTGCCATTCGGCCGGCAGCGCGGGCAGCGGAAGCTGCGCGAGCCAGCGATTGCGCTTCGCGGCGGCCGGTACCGCGGCCGGATCCGCGCCGAGTGCGTCGAGGAAGAAGTCGATCATCGGCTGCCGCGCGAACGCGGGCCAGTACAGGTGATTGCCGAGATCGATGCACGGTGTGCGCGCGGGCAGCGCGTCGGCTGCATACGGCAACGCATGCGACGGCGCGACGACGTCGGCCGCGAGCGCATACAGCGTGCCGACGTAGCCCGGCGCGCGGGCCGGCCGGTACAGCGTGAAGCGCAGGCCGGGATGCATCGTGCGCAGTGCGGCGAGTGCGGTCAGCCCGATCACCGAATCGCCGAGCGCGACGCCCATGCCGTTGATCACGTGCACGTCCGTCGTGCGGTCGTAGTTGAGCCGGAACGGCCGGCGAACTGCGTGCAGCAGGCCGAGCGCCGGTGCGGCCGGCACGCAGCCTTCCGCGCGATCGTTGCCGTGCTCGAAGTCGTACGGCGCGACGAGCGTCCCGTCGGGCGCGAGCAGCGTGCCGGGATGGATGAGCGCGTCGTCGTGCGACAGCGCGAGACCGGCCGGCGCGGCGCCCATTTCCACGGTCATTCGCCGCGCGCGCGGCGGCCCTGCTCGCGGATCTGCTCGAGCGTCGCGGCCGGCGTGCTGGCGTCCTGCGGAATGCGGATCTCGATCAGTGCAGGCATCCCGCAGGTCAGTGCGCGCTCGAGTGCCGGCGCGAAGTCGGCGGTGCGCTCGACCGTTTCGCCATGCGCGCCGAACGCGCGCGCATATGTGGCGAAATCGGGGTTGGTGAGCCCCGTGCCGTGCACGCGGCCCGGATAGTTGCGCTCCTGATGCATGCGGATCGTGCCGAAATGCCCGTTGTTGACGACAATCGCGACAATGTTCAGCCCGTACTGCATCGCGGTTGCAAGTTCGTTGCCGGCCATCATGAAGCAGCCGTCGCCGGCGAGCGCGACGACGGCCCGCGCCGGATACAGCGATTTCGCGGCGAGCGCCGCCGGCAGCCCGTAACCCATCGCGCCGCTGGTTGGCGCGAGCTGCGAGCGGAAGTGCCGGTATGCGAAATGGCGATGCAGCCAGATCGCATAGTTGCCGGCGCCGTTGGTGAGGATCGCGTCGTGCGGCAGGCGCTCGCGCAACTGCACCATCACGTCGCCGAGCTGGACGTCGCCCGGCATCGGCAGCGGCGCATGCCATTCGCGGTACGCGCGGTGCGCGTCGGCGGCCGTGCCGGCCCACGCGGGCTGTGCCGACGGTTCGAGCGCGGCGAGCGGTGCCGCGATCTCCGGCATGCCCGACACGATCGGCAGGTCGGCCGCATACACGCGGCCGAGTTCGTCGGCGCCCTGATGCACGTGGATCAGCGTCTGGCGCGTCTTCGGGATGTCGAGCAGCGTGTAGCCGCCTGTCGTGGCTTCGCCGAGGCGCGGGCCGAGCACCAGCAGCAGGTCGGCGTCGCGGATCCGCTTGCCGAGCGCGGGATTGATCCCGAGGCCGACGTCGCCCGCATAGTTCGGGTGCGCGTTGTCGAAGGTGTCCTGGAAACGGAACGCGCACGCAACCGGCAGCTGCCAGCGCTCGACGAAGGTGCGCAGGTTCGCGCATGCGTCAGACGTCCAGCCGCTGCCGCCGACGATTGCGAATGGCCGCTCGGCGCGCGCGAGCCGTTCGCGCAGTTCGTCGAGCTGCGCCGCCGACGGCGACGCCGCAATGCGTTTCGCGGCCGGCACGGCGGGCTGCTGCGCGCACGCTTCGGACAGCACGTCCTCGGGCAGCGCGAGCACGACCGGGCCGGGGCGGCCGGACGTCGCGACGTGGAACGCATGGCTCAGGTATTCGGGAATGCGGCGCGGGTCGTCGATCTGCGCGACCCATTTGGCCATCTGGCCGAACATCCGGCGGTAGTCGATTTCCTGGAAGGCTTCGCGGTCGAGATGCTCGCGCGCGCACTGGCCGACGAACAGGATCATCGGCGTCGAATCCTGGAACGCGGTGTGCACGCCGATCGACGCGTGGGTCGCGCCGGGCCCGCGCGTGACGAACGCGATGCCGGGGCGGCCGGTCAGCTTGCCGACTGCCTCGGCCATATTCGCGGCCGCCGCCTCGTGGCGGCAGACGACCGTCTGGATGCGCGCGGTGTTGTCCGCCAGCGCGTCGAGTACGGCGAGGAAGCTCTCGCCCGGCACGCAGAACACGCGTTCGACGTGATTGGCGAGCAACGCATCGACGAGCAGTCGCGCACCGGTGGTGGCGCGCGGCTCGAGATCCTTGGAATGCGACATGGGCTGCCGTCTCCCTGGGTAGCGGGACGTACAGCTTACGCCCGTTGGTGGGGCGCCGGTACGCCGGCCGGTGAAAAGTGTCGGAACGCTGGGCGGTTCGGGGAGCGCACCCGGGTTTCGATTGACCGAATGGCCAGCTTGCGCGTGCGCGCCCGACGGTGAAAAGTGAGCGCTATGGATGTCGAGCCGGGCGATGTGCTCGTGTATCGCGTTCGTTCACCCGACGCGGCATCGTGGAGATGCTCCGCATGCTGCATACGCGCCGGCAATGATCGTGACGCGCGAAATTCCGCGCGGTGCGTCTGTCGGGGGAGAGTGAGGCGGAAATCGGTGTGTCGGCGATGACAAGCGAATCGATCCTGGCAGATCGATCGGAATTCCACGGGAGGGCGTGTTGTGTACACACATGGATTTACATTGCATGTGGCGTCGTATAATGTACATCCAGCGTACATCCGACGAGAGATCGACATGCATACCACGAGGGTATTTCGGAACGGCAACTCGCAGGCCGTGCGAATTCCTGCGGACCTTGCCTATGAGCGCAGCGATATTGAGCTGGAAATCGAGCGCATCGGTGACGAAATCCGTATCCGGCCGGCGCGGCGGCCTTTGACCCACGTACTCGAGAAATTCGCGAAATTTGGGCCGGATTTCATGGCCGAAGGCCGTGGCGACCAGGAGCAAGCCGAACGTGAGGGTTTGTGATGCCGCGCTATATGCTCGACACCAACATGTGCATCTATTTGATGAAGAACCAGCCTGAGCAGGTGGCGAAGCGATTTGCGCTGTGCTACACGGGGGACGTCGTGATGTCGGCAATTACGTATGCCGAGCTCGAGTACGGCGTCACCGTGTGTGCGGGTTCTGCCCGCGAGCGCCGCAATCTTGCCGCGCTGATCGACGATATTCCCGTTGCACCGTTCGACGCGGCAGCCGCGCAAGCGTATGGTCCGGTTCGTGAGGCAACCCGCGAACGGAAGAAGGATCACCTCGACAAATTGATCGCCGCTCATGCGGTGTCGCTCGATGTCGTCCTCGTAACCAACAACGAGCGGGATTTCGTCAGCTACCCGGGATTGCGACTGGAGAACTGGCTGAACGATTAGTGCCGGATGTTGGGGCCGACGGTAATTCGGGGTAAATCGATATCCCGCATTACCGTCGGGTCCCGCATCAGCACTCGACGATATTCACGGCCAGCCCGCCGCGCGACGTTTCCTTGTACTTCGTCTTCATGTCGGCGCCCGTCTCGCGCATCGTCTTGATCACCGAGTCGAGCGACACGTAGTGCGAGCCGTCGCCGCGCAGCGCCATGCGCGCCGCATTGACGGCCTTCACCGATGCCATCGCGTTGCGCTCGATGCACGGGATCTGCACCATCCCGCCGACCGGGTCGCAGGTGAGGCCGAGGTTGTGCTCCATCCCGATCTCGGCCGCGTTCTCGACCTGGTGCGGCGTGCCGCCGAGCACGGCCGCGAGCGCGCCGGCCGCCATCGAGCACGCGACGCCCACTTCGCCCTGGCAGCCCACTTCCGCGCCCGAAATCGATGCGTTGAGCTTGTACAGAATGCCGATCGCGGCAGCCGTCAGCAGGAAGTCGATCACACCCTGTTCATTCGCGCCCGGCGTGAAGCGCGTGTAGTAGTGCAGCACGGCGGGGATGATGCCGGCCGCGCCGTTGGTCGGCGCGGTGACGACGCGCCCGCCTGCCGCGTTTTCCTCGTTGACCGCGATCGCATACAGGTTGATCCAGTCGACCATCGACAGCGGATCCTGCAGCGCCCGTTCGGGGTCGCCGGTCAGTGCGCGATACAGCTGCGGCGCGCGGCGCTTCACCTGGAACGGGCCGGGCAGGTTGCCGTCGGCCTCCGGGTTGCCGATCCCGCAGCCGCGCGACACGCACGACTGCATCACGGCCCAGATCTTCAGCAGCCCGTCGCGCGTCTGTTCCTCGGTGTGCCACGCGCGCTCGTTTTCCCACATCAGCCGGGCGATCGACTTGCCGGTCGACTCGGTCAGCGCGAGCAGCTCGGCGCCGGTGCGAAACGGATGCGTCATCTGCTCGGCCGCGCTCAGCACCTTCGTGTTCGGCGCGCCGGCCGTCACGACGAAGCCGCCGCCGACCGACAGGTAGGTGCGCTCGACCAGCACCGCGCCATTTGCGTCGGACGCGCGCAGCTTCATCCCGTTCGGGTGCTCGGGCAGCGCCTGCCGGTAGAACGCGATGTTCTCCTTCAGCACGAACGGCACCGGATGCGTGCCGAGCAGCGCGAGCTTCTTCGATTGGCGGACGTCTTCGAGCCGCGCGTCGATCGTATCGGGATCGACGGTGTCGGGCGCGTCGCCGAGCAGCCCGAGCATCACGCCGCGGTCGGTGCCGTGGCCCTTGCCGGTCGCGCCGAGCGAGCCGTACAGCTCGACCTTCACGTTGGCCGTCGCGTCGAGCAGCCCGTCGCGCTCGAGGCCCTGGACGAACATCAGCGCCGCGCGCATCGGTCCGACCGTATGCGAACTGGACGGACCGATGCCGATCTTGAAGAGGTCAAACACGCTGACTGCCATTTCGATTCCTGCCTTGCTTTAAGAATAGTGCTAGCGCGCCTGCAATGGCAGGCACGCGGCCAGCCATGCGGGCGGCATGACGGATAGCTGCCGCGCGACGCGGGCATAGCGCCCGTCGAGCCGCGCGGCCAGATGAAAGAGTTCGGTGGCGTTTTTCGGGTCCCACTGCCCCGTGTAGCCCGGCAGGCCGGCCTCGCGGCGCTTCGCGTCGAACGGCACCGGCGAATTCACGAATTCCTCGTGTGTTTTCTCGCCGAGCGCGTACGGCACGAGCCAGTCGAGCGCGGCGGCGAGCGTCGCGCCGTTCGCGCCCCGTTCGCGCAGCCAGTTGCGGTTGAAGCGGCGCGCGGCGAGCGCGGCCGTCACCAGCGGCTGCAGGTCGTACACCGCGTAGTGCAGCGCATCGCGCTCGTCGAAATCCCAGGTCTTGCCGTCCGGGCCGATGTTGTCGGCGAGATGCTCGACGAACAGCCGCTGCGCGGCGTTCATCATCTTGCGGTCGCCGAGCGTGAACGCGGACAGCGCGATCAGCTTGATCCGGTGGCTCTGCCAGTTGTTGCGCCACGTGCCGGTGAGCGGACGCTTCTGCGCGTCGATCTGCGCGACATAGCCGGCACCGAGCTTCGCAATGAACGCCGCGGTTGCGTTGCGCGTCTTGACCGGCAGCGCGCTCGCCGTCATGTCGTACGCGATGATCAGGCTGTCGAAGCGCGTCTCGTCGATCGGGTTGAAGCTCGGCTGGTAGGTCGAGACCCACGCGGACAGGAAGCGGTCGACGAGCTGCAGGTAGCGCGGCGCATTCGTCACGCGCCACGCGAGCGCGGCGTCGCGCATCAGCTCCATGTCCTTCAGCGCGTCGGCGCTCTGGTCGTAGATGCCTTCGTGCGGCAGCGTGCCCTCGGTGTGCACGCGCGCCATCGCTTTCGGCTGCTCGCCGATGCGCGCGTCGACGCTGCGGATCAGCGCCTGTACGCCCGGCTCGGCCTGCGTCGTCTCGCTCGCCTGCAACGCGGGCGCCGCGCAGAAATTCATCGCGGCGCGCGCACTGCCGGCCGTGCCGAGACCGGCGGCGGCAAGCGACAGCGACGCGACGAGCAGCGGCACGAAGCGGCGCGTGCGCGGCCGCTCCTGCGTTGCACCATGGCCCGGAAACATCGGACGCACCATGCGGAACTCCTTGATTGGCTGGATCGCGTGTGATGTTAGCCGGATTGGCGGACGAACGTGAACCGGATGGCCGGGCGGCGAATGCAAAAACCGCACGCAACCGGCGGTTGCGTGCGGTTCGGTCACGATCGGACTCCGGTGCGCGGCGCGCGTTATGCGTATTCCGACATCGGCACGCACGAGCAGAACAGATTGCGGTCGCCATAGGCGTTGTCCGCGCGGCCGACCGGCGGCCAGTACTTGTTCGTGCCGAGCGACGCGACCGGGTACGCAGCCTGCTCGCGCGAGTACGCGTGCGGCCATTCGTTCGCGGTGACGACGGCTGCCGTGTGCGGCGCGTGACGCAGCGGGTTGTCCTCGCGGTCGGCGCGGCCTTCCTCGACCGCGCGGATTTCGTCGCGGATCGCGATCATCGCGGCGATGAAGCGGTCGAGTTCTTCCTGCGATTCCGATTCGGTCGGCTCGACCATCAGCGTGCCCGGCACCGGGAAGCTCATCGTCGGCGCGTGGAAGCCATAGTCCATCAGGCGCTTCGCGACGTCGTCGACGCTGATGCCGCTCGTTTCCTTGAGCGGACGCAGGTCGAGAATGCACTCGTGCGCGACCAGCCCGCCCGGGCCCGAATACAGCACCGGGTAGTGCGGTGCGAGGCGCTTCGCGATGTAGTTCGCGTTGAGGATCGCGGTTTCGGTGGCGGCGGTCAGGTTCTTCGCGCCCATCATCGCGATGTACATCCACGAGATCGGCAGGATCGACGCCGAGCCGTACGGGGCAGCCGACACCGCGCCGATGCCGTCTTCCGCGCGCGCGTAGCCGCTCGAACGCTGGTTCGGCAGGAACTTCGCGAGGTGCGCGCCGACCGCGACCGGGCCGACGCCCGGGCCGCCGCCGCCGTGCGGGATGCAGAAGGTCTTGTGCAGGTTCAGGTGCGACACGTCGCCGCCGAACTGGCCCGGCGCGGTCAGGCCGACCATCGCGTTCATGTTCGCGCCGTCGACGTACACCTGGCCGCCGTGCGCGTGGACGATCTCGCAGATCTCGCGGACGTTCTGCTCGAACACGCCGTGCGTCGACGGATACGTGATCATGATCGCCGCGAGGTCGTTCGCGTGCTGCTCGGCCTTCGCCTTCAGATCGGCGATGTCGACGTTGCCTTGTGCGTCGCACGCGACGACCACGACCTTCATGCCGGCCATGTGCGCGGACGCCGGGTTCGTGCCGTGCGCGGATGCCGGGATCAGGCACACGTCGCGATGCGCTTCGCCACGGGATGCGTGGTACGCGTGGATGATCAGCAGGCCCGCGTACTCGCCCTGCGAGCCGGCGTTCGGCTGCAGCGACACGGCCGCGTAGCCGGTAGCCGCGACGAGCATCTGCTCGAGCTGGTCGATCATTTCGCGGTAGCCGACCGTCTGCTCGGCCGGCGCGAACGGGTGGATGCCGCCGAACTCGGGCCACGTGACCGGCAGCATTTCCGACGTCGCGTTCAGCTTCATCGTGCACGAGCCGAGCGGGATCATCGAGCGGTCGAGCGCGAGATCCTTGTCCGACAGGCTGCGCAGGTAGCGCAGCATTTCGGTTTCGGAGTGGTGGCGGTTGAACACGTGGTGCGTCAGGTACGCGCTCGTGCGCTCGAGGCCGGCCGGCAGCGCGGCGACGCCGGCGAGGCCCGCGTCCAGCGCGTCGACGCCCGGCGCGGTGCCGCCCGCGGCCTGCGCGAACACGGCGAGGAGATCGGCGAGGTCGTCGCGGGTCGTCGTTTCGTCGACCGACACGCCGACTTGCGTGTCGCTCACGCGGCGCAGGTTGATGCGCTTGGCCTTCGCGAATTCATGGACCTGCGCGGTGCGCGTGCCGGTGTCGATCGTCAGCGTGTCGAAGAACGTGTCGTTGACGGTCGCGAAGCCGAGCTGCTTCACGCCGGCGGCGAGGAGCGCCGCGATGCGGTTCACGCGCAGCGCGATCGTCTTCAGGCCATGCGGGCCGTGGTAGACCGCGTACATGCTCGCCATGATCGCGAGCAGCGCCTGCGCGGTACACACGTTCGATGTCGCCTTCTCGCGGCGGATGTGCTGTTCGCGCGTCTGCAGCGCGAGGCGCAGCGCGGGCTTGCCCTGCGCGTCGACGGTCACGCCGACGAGGCGGCCCGGCATCTGGCGCTTGAATTCGTCGCGCACGGCCATGTAGGCGGCGTGCGGGCCGCCGAAGCCCATCGGCACGCCGAAGCGCTGCGTGTTGCCGACCGCGACGTCCGCGCCCCATTCGCCGGGCGGCGTCAGCACGGTCAGCGCGAGCAGGTCCGCCGCGACGACAACATGGCCGCCGGCCGCGTGGATCGCTTCGGTGAGCGCGCGGTAGTCGCGCACGTCGCCGTTGACGCCCGGATATTGCAGCAGCACGCCGAACGCGTTGGCCTGCGCGGCGTCGGCCGCCGGGCCCGTCTTGACCTCGATGCCGATCGGCAGCGCGCGGGTGCGGATCACTTCGAGCGTCTGCGGCAGCACGTCGTCGGCGACGTAGAACACGTTCGACGCCGGCTTGCCGGTGCGCTGCAGCAGCGTCATCGCTTCGGCCGCGGCGGTGGCTTCATCGAGCAGCGACGCGTTCGAGATCGCGAGGCCCGTGAGGTCGGCGACCATCTGCTGGAAGTTCAGGAGCGCCTCGAGGCGACCCTGGGAAATTTCGGGCTGGTACGGCGTGTAGGCCGTGTACCACGCCGGGTTTTCGAGCACGTTGCGCAGGATCACGGCCGGCGTGTGCGAGTCGTAATAGCCCTGGCCGATATACGAGCGGAACACCTGGTTCTTGTCCGCGAGAACACGCAGTGCGGCGAGGGCTTCGGCCTCGCTCTTCGGCTGCGCGAACGGGCCGAGCGGCAGCGTTTCGGCGCGGCGGATCGAGGCCGGGATCACGGCGTCGATCAGCGCGGCGCGCGATGCGAAGCCGAGCGTGTCGAGCATGGCCTGCTGGCTGGCGGCATCGGGGCCGATGTGGCGTTCTGCGAACGCGTCGTGCGTTTCGAGCGCGGCGAGCGAGAGGGGCGTGCGGTTCATCAGGCGGTCCGGGTGTTCGAGCTTCATGGCGTGACTCTGGTCCCGCGCTGAGCCGGCTGGCCGGCCGCGCGCGGTTCGGGTAAGAAAAATTAGTCGATCAGCTTGCTGTATGCGTCGGCGTCGATCAGCTTGTCGGTCGATGCACCGGCCGCGAGCTTGATCTTGAAGAGCCACGTGCCGTATGCATCGCTGTTCACTTCTTCCGGCGAGTCGGCGGCTTCTTCGTTGATGGCGACGACCTCGCCGGACACCGGCGAGTAGATGTCGGATGCCGCCTTCACCGATTCGACGACGCCGACCGCGTCGCCCGCATTCACCGACTTGCCGACTTGCGGCAGTTCGAGGAAGACGATGTCGCCGAGCGTGCTCTGCGCGTGATCGGTGATGCCGACCGTCAGCGTGCCGTCGGCTTCGGTGCGGATCCACTCGTGTTCGTCGGTGTACTTCAGATCGGCCGGGACGTTGCTCATCGGATGCTCCTGGATAAAAGGTGTGTTCGTTATGCTGGCGCGCCGCCGGGCGCGCCGGGTGTGGTTGCGCCGGGCGCCATTTCCCGGCTTTCCGGGAGGCGGCCTCCCGGCCGCTTCTCGGTCGTTACGCAGCGAGGACCTTGCCGTTGCGCACGAACGGCAGTTTTACCACGCGCGCGGGAAGTTGCTTGTCTCGAATCTGCACATGAATGGTGTCGCCGATCTGCACAGTCGCTGGCACGCGAGCGAACGCGATCGATTCCTGCATCGACGGCGAGAACGTGCCGCTCGTGATTTCGCCTTCGCCGTGCGGCGTGACGACCTTCTGGTGTGCGCGCAGCACGCCGCCCGCCTTGCCGTTTTCCTTCTGCAGGATCAGGCCGACGAATGCGGCGCGGGTGCCGTTTGCCTCGAGTGCGGCGCGGCCGACGAAGTCGCGCGGCGTCGACAGGTCGACCGTCCACGCGAGGCCCGCGTCGAGCGGGGACACGGTCTCGTCCATGTCCTGGCCGTACAGGTTCATGCCGGCCTCGAGGCGCAGCGTGTCGCGCGCGCCGAGCCCGCACGGGCGCACGCCGTTTTGCTGCAGCGCGGTCCACAGCGCTTCGACGTGCACGGCCGGGACGATCACCTCGAAGCCGTCTTCGCCGGTGTAGCCGGTGCGCGCGACGGTGAGATCGCCGAACGGCGTGCCGGCGACCTGCGCGGCGTTGAACGGCTTCAGTTCGCTGGTCGCGGCGCGCGCGGCCGGCACCGTCGTCCAGACCTTTTCACGGGCGTTCGGGCCTTGAACGGCGACGATCGCGAAATCGCGGCGCGGCGCGATGGTCAGGCCGTAGCCGCCTTGTTCGTTGAGCTGGTTGAACCACGCGATGTCCTTCTCGGCCGTGCCGGCGTTGACGACGACGCGGAAGAAGTCTTCGGTGAAGTAATAGACGATCAGGTCGTCGATGACGCCGCCCTGCGGATTGAGCAGGCACGAGTAGAGCGCCTTGCCGGGGGTCTTGAGCTTGCCGACGCTGTTCGCGATCGCGTGCTCGAAGAACGCGCGCACGCGGCTGCCGGTGAAATCGACGACACACATGTGCGACACGTCGAACATGCCGGCGTCGGTGCGCACGGCTTCGTGTTCTTCGATCTGCGAGCCGTAGTTGACGGGCATGTCCCAGCCGCCGAAGTCGACCATGCGGGCATTGAGCGCGCGGTGCGCGGCGTTGAGCGGGGTGTGATTCAGTGCAGTCATCGAGGCCTCAGGCAAGGCGCTTGCGCGCGGGTCAGAACGGCCATGTGCCGAGCGTCGCGGCCGCAGGCCTGCGAAACGATCCGGTACATGCCCCTCTGTCCTCGATACCTGAGAGATTGCGCTGCAGGCAAGGCCGGCGAACGCGCGCCCCTTCGGTGGGCAGCTTGCCCGCGCCGCATGGGCGCAACGGGCTACTGCCGCTCTCCAGAGTGCGGGGAGTGCGGCCCGCGCAATGCGCGGAACGGGATTCCCCGACGCGGTCGGTCCTTTTGCCTGAGAGTTTGCGGGTGTGCCCCTTCGGCGGCGCGACCGGCGTTGCTAGCTACGCGGTCACACGCTCTCCCGACGCGTGCGGGCGACTGTACGCGAGCGGGTGGGCGTTGTCAATTTGAGCAAAAGAATGTCGTTTCGCGACAAGCGGCGGCGCGGGGTGCAGCCGCTTTTGCCGGCACCCGCGGGCGCCGGCGTTGCCGGCATTACTCGCCGATCGCGCGCGCGGCCGTGTCGAGTTCCTGGTTCAGCACGCGCTGCTCGTCGCCGGACAGGCCGCCGTTGTGCTGGGCCGACATGTCGCTCGCTTCCTGGCGGATCACGTCGAGGCGATGGTGCAGCTGCGCGCCGTACGGCGGCGGGTAGTAGCCGCCGTTGACGCGCGCGTCGATCCGGCGGTGCAGGTTGTCGATCCGTCCCTGGACCTCCTGCAGACGGTCGTTCGCGACGACCTGCGGATTCGGTCGCGGCGGGGGCGGCGGCACCTGTCGGGCCGGCCGCTGCGGCTGCACGACACAGGCCGCGAGCGAGGAAACCAGGACGCAGCATGCCGCTGCGCGAATCAACCGTTGCATCACATTCTCCTGACGGTTTGGTGTCGGATCGACTTTTTGAGAAACGCGTCAGACCGGACGAACGCTGACTTTCGTTCCCGCACTATTTGTAACGGAATGTTCGGGGCCGTGCCGCCGAGGCGGCTGACGCATGGCCGTTGCCGGCGTGCGGCGCGGCGCGGGATGACGGCGGCCGGGTCGGCGCCGACCCGGCCGGCGGGCCGTCAGACGATGCGGCGCACGAATGGTACCCGGCGCCCTTCATGTTCGCTCTGCGCGGCAAGCTCGATGATCGTCATCACGTCGACGGCGTCCTGCGGCGTGACCGGGAACGGCGCGCCGTCGTGGACCGACGCGGCGAGCGCGCGGTAGAACTCCGCATACTGGCCGTCGAGCGTCGGTACCGGCCGCTCGACCTCGACGTCGCCGTCGAGCGTGCGCAGCACGCCGGGCGGGTTGCCGCCGCCGAACTCGACGTGGTCGGGCGTGAGGCCGGCCTTCAACTGGTCTTCCTGCGTGTCGAGCCCGAACTTCTGGTAGCTGCCGCGCGTGCCGTGCAGCGTGAAGCGCGCGGGCTCGATTGCCGACAGTGCGCTCGCGTGCAGCGCGACGTCCTTGTCCGGATAGCCGAGCAGCAGGTGCACGAAATCGGGCGCCGTGCCGTTGTCGCGGCGCGTCTTGACCGTCGCGCTGACCGTTTCCGGCAGCCCGAACAGCGCGAGCGCCTGGTCGATCAGGTGCGGGCCGAGGTCGAGCAGCAGGCCGCCGCCGCGTGCGGGCTCCTCGCGCCAGCGCGTGCGCGGGGTCGGGCGGAAGCGGTCGAAGTGCGACGCGAAATAGGTGAGCCGGCCGAGTTCGCCGGATTCGACGATGCGCCGCACGGTGAGGAAGTCGCCGTCCCAGCGGCGGTTGTGGAACGGCGCGAACAGGCGGCTGCGCGCGTTCGCGAGCCGCGCGAGCGCGAGCGCTTCGTCGGCGGTGAGCGTGACGGGCTTGTCGACGACGACGTGGCGGCCGGCTTCAAGCACCTGGCGCGCGAGCGTGAAGTGCGTGTCGTTCGGCGTGGCGATCACCACGCAGTCGATGTCGTCGAGACCGAGCAGCGCATCGAGATCGGGGACGATGCGCGCGCCCGGATACGCGGCGCGCGCACGATCGGGCTGCCCCGTCGCGATCGCGGCGACCTCGGTGCGACCGCTCGTGGCGATCACGGGCGCGTGGAACGTCGCGCCGGCGAAACCGAAACCCATCAAACCAATCCTGAGCAATGACGACATGGCAATCCCTGGCTGCGTACGAAACGAAAGGATGGCGCGCCGTGGAGGCGCGAGGACGACCGGCTATTTTGGCATGGCGCGGCGGCCCGCACCGGCGCGTTCGGCAAAATGCACGGCCGGGCGCGGCGCACGCGCGGTTGCAGCCGGCGTTTGGCACGGCACTGGCGTGCACTGCGCGCGGCCGACCGCGGAACCGGTGCTGCCGCGCCGACGAGGGTCCATTGTGGCCGATCGGGCCATGGATGGGGTCGGATTGACCGATCGGACAGGGGGGCGAAACGGCGGCCTGCCCGCGCGGCCCCGCCCGGCGGGGCTCCCGAAAAGCGCGCCGCCGACGTGTTAACATGCGCGTCCTGCCCGCGTGTCCGCCTGCATCCCAGGCCTGCCGCGTGCGGCATCCTCCCGGCGTTCCGCCGTCAACCGCAACATCATCCGCCATCATGTCCGCAGGCCTCAACCCCGCTCAGAACGAAGCGGTGCGCTACCTCGACGGTCCCTGCCTCGTGCTCGCCGGCGCGGGCAGCGGCAAGACCCGCGTGATCACGCAGAAGATCGCGCACCTGATCGAAGCGAAAGGCTTCGAGCCGCGCCATATCGCGGCCGTCACATTCACGAACAAGGCCGCCGCCGAAATGCGCGAGCGCGTGTCGAAGCTGCTGGAGGGCAAGACGCTCACCACGCCCGGCAAGGAAGGCCGCAAGGTGCCCGTCAACCAGCTCACCGTGTGCACGTTCCACTCGCTCGGCGTGCAGATCCTGCGCCAGGAGGCCGAGCACGTCGGCCTGAAGCCGCAGTTCTCGATCATGGATTCGGACGACTGCTTCGGGATGATCCAGGAGCAGATCGGCACCACCGACAAGGGCCTGATCCGCAAGATCCAGAGCACCATTTCGTTGTGGAAGAACGGCCTGATCATGCCCGAGGAGGCGATGACGATCGCGGCCAACGAGGACGAGCACCAGGCGGCGCTGGTCTACCGCAACTACGTCGCGACGCTGCATGCGTACCAGGCGGTCGACTTCGACGACCTGATCCGCCTGCCGGCCGAGCTGTTCGAAAAGAACGAGCAGGTGCGCGACCGCTGGCAGAACAAGCTGCGCTACCTGCTGATCGACGAATACCAGGACACCAACGCGTGCCAGTACGAACTGGTGAAGCTGCTCGCAGGCAAGCGCGCCGCGTTCACGGCGGTCGGCGACGACGACCAGGCGATCTACGGCTGGCGCGGCGCGACGCTCGAGAACCTCGCGCAGCTCGGCAAGGATTTCCCGAACCTGCACTTGATCAAGCTCGAGCAGAACTACCGGTCGACGGTGCGGATCCTGACCGCCGCGAACAACGTGATCGCGAACAACCCGAAGCTGTTCGAGAAGAAGCTGTGGTCCGAGCACGGGATGGGCGATTCGATCACCGTCACGCCGTGCAACGACGAGGAGCACGAAGCCGAATCGGTCGTGTTCCGGCTGTCCGCGCACAAGTTCGAGCGGCGCGCGCAGTTCCGCGACTACGCGATCCTGTATCGCGGCAACTTCCAGGCGCGGATCTTCGAGCAGGTGCTGCGGCGCGAGCGGATCCCGTACGTGCTGTCGGGCGGCCAGTCGTTCTTCGACAAGGCCGAGATCAAGGACCTGTGCGCGTACCTGCGCCTGATCGCGAACGCCGACGACGATCCCGCGTTCATCCGCGCGGTCACGACGCCGCGCCGCGGGATCGGCAACACGACGCTGGAAGCGCTCGGCTCGTTCGCGGGCCAGGCGAAGGTGTCGCTGTTCGAGGCCGTGTACATGGGCGGCATCGAGGCGCGGCTGTCCGCGCGCCAGGTCGAGCCGCTGCGCATGTTCTGCGACTTCATCCAGCGCCTGACCGATCGCGCGGACAAGGAGCCCGCGACCGTCGTGCTCGACGACATGATGGAAGCGATCCACTACGAGGCCTACCTGTACGACGCGTTCGACGAGCGGCAGGCGCAGTCGAAGTGGCAGAACGTGCTCGAATTCCTCGAATGGCTGAAGCGCAAGGGCACCAAGCCCGAGACGGAGGCTGTCGACGGCGAGGCGGAAGGCTTCCACAACGCGGACGGGCTGGCGGACACCGGCAAGAACCTGCTCGGCCTGATCCAGACCGTCGCGCTGATGTCGATGCTCGAAGGCAAGGATGAGGATCCGGATGCCGTGCGGCTGTCGACCGTCCATGCGTCGAAGGGGCTCGAGTATCCGCACGTGTTCCTGGTCGGCGTCGAGGAGGGCATCATGCCGCACCGCGGCGGTTCCGAGGACGACGGCCCGATCGACAGCGAGCGGATCGAGGAGGAGCGCCGGCTGATGTACGTCGCGATCACGCGCGCGCAGCGCAGCCTGCACCTGAACTGGTGCAAGAAGCGCAAGCGGGCGAGAGAGACGGTCGTGTGCGAGGCGTCGCGCTTCATCCCCGAGATGGGCCTCGACGAAGCGCCGCCGCCGACGCCGGAGGAAGCGCCGATGACGCCGAAGGACCGGCTCGCGAGCCTGAAGGCGTTGCTGCAGAAGTGACGTGTGGCGGTGCTGCCGGGCGGTCGTCGAGTCGGACGACGCTTCGGCGGCCCGGTGATGATGGCGATCCGGCAGGCGGCCGTCGTCGCGAGGTTCGACACGATTCGGCAAAACGAAACCCCCGCGAGGCATGCGCAGCGCGGGGGTTTTTTACGGGCCGACGGCGGTGTGGCCGATAGCTGTTTGCGTTACTTCGCCGCGTTGACCATGTAGTCGACGGCGGCCTTCACGTCGGCATCCGACGCGTTCGACCCGCCCTTCGGCGGCATCGCGCCCTTGCCGTGCAGCGCGTAGTTGTAGACCGTGTCCATCGAGTCCTTCAGGCGCGGCGCCCAGTCTTCCTTGCTGCCGAACTTCGGCGCGCCGAGCACGCCGGCTGCGTGGCAGGCCTGGCAGACTTGCGTGTACAGCGCCTTGCCGGCCGATGCGGCGTCGGCGCTCGTCGGCGCGGCCGCGGGTTTTTCGCCGGCCTTCGGGATCGCGGCGATCGCGGCCTGCGCGGCGGCGATCTGCGCGCTCGCGGCATCGGCCGCGCCCGACGCGCCTGCCGCACCGCTTGCGGCCTGCTGCGCGTTGGCGGCCGGCGCCGCCGGTTCGGGGAAGTTCGCGCCGTCGTTGTTCGCCATGTAGACGATTGCGCGGGCGATCTCGTAGTCGCTGACATCGTCGGGGCTCGTGCCGCCGCGCGGCGGCATCGCGCCCTTGCCCGACAGCGCCGTCTTCAGCAGCGTGTCGAAGCCCTGCGAGATGCGCGGCGCCCAGTCGTCCTTGTTGCCGAACTTCGGCGCGCCCGCGGCACCCGTGCCGTGACAGGTCACGCACACGGCCTTGTAGACTTCCTCGCCGGTCTTGTACGTGCGGGGCGCGTTGGCGTCCTTCACGTCGACCTTGGCGAGCGGTGCGATGCGCGCGGCGACCTGTTCGTCGGAGAGCGCGTCCGTGCCCGCGCCCGAACGGAACGCGTGGTTGGCATAGGTGGCAAACAGGACGATCAGGGCGATCGGGATCGCGAACGACGCGATGATGACGGCAATCAGCTGCCCGGGGGTTTTGACGGGAGATTCGTGGGGTGCTTCGCTCATGCTTGCCTCGTCTCCATGAATAGGAATTGTGAGCGCGGTGCAACGGCAAAATGGCAGTCCAATGAGTAGGGTAGCCCTCCTTCCTTGCGGAAGAAGGGCCCCCTAGGAACCGTACGTGCGAGTTTCCCCGCATACGGCTCGGGCCTACAGGCAAAGCCCCCACTAATGTAGGGCCAGCTTCGTCACTGCAATATTACCTACATGCACCTGTCGGTGACAGTGCGGGTGAAGCAAAACCCTGTTGGACAACGCATCGGTTCCGCCATGCATCCGATACTTCAGATGATGATCGTGCGAACCTGTTTCGTCCGTTAGGGCACATCCGCAGTGCGCGCATAGCCCGCCCTGTGTCATGTACAGCGTGACCCACTGCCGCTGATAGCGCATCGAATTGACCATGCGCTCCTGCCGCAGTTGCTCGCTGTATTGCTCCCATTCCAGATCAAAGGGATTGAAGCCCCCTTGAACCTTCTTGTGCCGCTTGATTGCTGTACCGCTGATCTGGTACAGCTCGAGCAGCCCCTCACTGCCATCGTCCCGAACCACGGGAGCGGCAAACACCCAACTGCGATCACCGACCAAGTGAAAATATTTCTGTTTCACCCAATCGATGCTCTTGTTCGGGTGCCGCCTCTTCGACCACCGCCAGAGCTTCTGGAAAACCAGATGCTCCATGCGGCTGTACGCCTGCTTGGCTACCACGGGGCTGTGATATTGCGCCCATCCCCGCAGCATCGGGTTCAGCAGAAGGATCAAGCTCTCCTGCTTTGCCGTCTTGTTGCCGCTGATCGTTTCCGCCACCTTGCGATAGAACGCTTGCGCGTTCTTCTTGCTCGGCTTGATGAGTAGCGTCCCCGAGTACTTCCGGAAATTCCACCCCAGGAAATCGAAACCTTCGTCAATATGGACGATCCGCGTCTTTTCCTCGGAAAGTTGTAGTCCTCGTTGTGCGAGGAAGGCTTCTATCCAAGGTCGGACTTCGTTTTCCAGCAATTCTTTCGAATCGCCGGTTATCACAAAGTCGTCTGCGTACCGCACCACATTCACTTTCAGCTTCTTGACCGTTCTGACTCCCAACTTCGCACCGAGGTGCGCAATCAGTTCTCGCTCCAGTCCGTTCAACGTCACATTGGCCAGCGTCGGGGAAATGATGCCTCCCTGTGGCGTACCGGCCTCCGTCACCTGTAGCTGACCTTTGTAAATCAGGCCCGCTTTCAGCCATTTTCGGAGGATTCCCTTGTCCATCGGGACGTGGTTCACCAGCCAGTCATGGTTGATGTAGTCGAAGCATCCCTTGATGTCCGCTTCCAGTACCCATTGGGCCGAAGTCCGCCGGGACAAGGAAACAAACAACTGAGACATCGCATCGGCCGTCGAGCGGCTAATCCTGAACCCATACGAGTTCGGGTCGCTCGTCGATTCCGATACTGGCTCCAAAGCCAGCAGATACAGGGCTTGCATCGCCCTGTCCCGCATGGTCGGTATGCCCAGAGGGCGTAACTTCCCGTTGGCCTTGGGGATAAAGACTCTCCGTAATGGCAGAGGCTTGTATCCGCGCCGCTTCAACCTGCCGACTGCTGCCAGCCGGCTTTCAGGCGAATCCCATAGTTCACGATCGACTCCCGCCGTTCGTGCACCCTGGTTTTGCGTAACCCGTCGTACCGCATGCAGCTTCGCGGACAACGTGCGGGTCAGCATCCGTTGCAAGGCTTTCACCCTGCGCCAGTCACCTTCCCGCGTCGCCTTCGCAATTCGAATCTGCATCCCTCTCACGTTTCGTTCCACTCGACGCCAGTCAACGGCATGCCAGTGGTCGGGCGCGTGGGAAAGCGCAGATCCACCCTTTTCGGTAGACACTCTCATGCTGCTCTCCTGTCTTGGTTGATTCCCAAGAAGGAGGCGAGTCTTCCCCAGAGGGGCAGACACGCTCCTCTGGGAAACCACAAACTACACGGAGTGCGGACACCGCGCCCGCACCTCACCAAGCTACGAAGGGTGTCAGCCGTCTTGCGACGGTAGACCAGACGGAAGTCTGCCCGCTTTCGCGTGGAGTGATGTTTCAACTCCTATCCGTGCCATTACAGCCCGGCCTTCGCTTTTTCCGTCCTCCCATACCCGCACGGTCGACAACATTCCTTACGGTCCGTCTGCCAGCCAAAATTACGGCGGCAACCATACGGGCTTGCCACGTTCCCGACGTGTCACACGACTGGTTTAGACTCCGCCTTTCCCCCGGTGGTCCACCGACGACGTAACTCGACATGCCAACGAGTTATCCGACCACTTACCATTTTGGTCAGTGCCTATCAGCAGCTTTGGCACAACAATCGTTACGGGGTTTATCAGCGATTCACTTACGTTAGTCTTGCCAGTCAGCCTAGCTCCTCGACCCCCTTGCTGCTGGGGGTCTCCAGACGACAGTCTCACGACCGCCACCTGCCCGAACGTCCGGGGGCTACATTGTCAGAGAAGCTTCACACCCCACCGTTACCAGTGACGCATGTTCTCCTAGGCTACTGCTGGTCGTACAGCAGGTTCTCTCCGATCGCCGAGATTACAGGCGACGTTGAACAATGACACATCGAGTTTTCGCTCGTCCTACATCCGTCTGAAAAGAGCCGCGAGCTTTTCGCTTGCATGCGGATCGGCTTGAGCTTCACGCTCCTCCGCAAACTTGTCGAAAAGCGCCTTGACCTCGACTTCGCTCAGTGTCGGTTCATCCAGATCAAGCTCCGGATATATCTGCTTTGCGAAGCGCGTCAGCGCAAAGCCAATGGCCCAGTCTTCCGACGCGCCTATGGCCTTGCAGATCGTTTGGAACGTCTCGTATGAGATACCGAAGGCAGAATTCACCCCCTCAAACGTGAACGTCACCGCACGCTGCTCGACGGTCATGACTTTCTCCAGGGATGCAGCCTTGTCCTGCATAACGGACCCGTTGCCGAACGGCACGGGTGCCACATACTCCACTCCGCTTTGTCAGCGGGGTGAAGCCGCTGACAAAGCGAAACCTGACGGTAGTCAGGTCCATGCAACGCGATGACCGAGCGAGATATGTTCGCTGATCATCGCCGCGTTACCATCAAGTGCAACGACTGCCGGACGATTTATACGTCCCCGTCACACTTGTTCGCGGCAAGTTGGAGCCCGGATGGGAACCCTCCAACACCGCTTACCAGTTTGTCCCGCGATTGGGACCCCAAAGACACGAGCAACGTGTCGCACAGCACGGACGATTATAGACGGAACGTTTACATCACGGCGAGCGGTGCGATGGCGCGTGTTTACCCGCACGAATCGTGGCCTGACGGGGTTTCGGCGGGCAAGGTGGACGCGTCAGGGGAAACCGGGTATCCTTGCCGTCTTGCCAATGGTGGGCGGCCGGTTTGTTGGGGTCGGTTCACTGTCATACGCGCCCGTAGCTCAATGGATAGAGTACTGCCCTCCGAAGGCAGGGGTTGCTGGTTCGATCCCAGCCGGGCGCGCCAAATGGCCTGATTCCAGGCACCGAATTTCCCGATCCGTTTTCTGAATTCGCTGAAGCGTCGCGTTGCGCAGTCGGCCGTTTACCGCGCCGCTTCGCTGCCACGTCGTTATGCGAGAATCCCCCGCAACGACAACTCCAAGCGTCGATCGCGGCGGCCGTCCGCGCATCGCGCCGATTCTCACGATGGCAGCCATTCCGTCTCTCCCGGCCGCAGGCGATGCCCGCGCGCTGACCGACGTGCAGCAGGCGCTGCTTACGCGCCTGCTTGCCTATTCCCCCGACGACCCGCACGCCGCGCTGCCATACAGCCGCCGCCTCGCCGAAGCGGAAGGCTGGACGCATGCGCACGCGCTGGCCGTGATCGACGAATACAAGCGTTTCGCGTTCCTTGCGCAGGCGGCCGGGCACCCGGTCACGCCGTCGGTCGCGGTCGATGCCGCCTGGCATTTCCACCTGCAGTACACGGTCGAGTACTGGGACGTGTTCTGTGCCGACGTGCTGCAGGCAAGGCTGCATCACATGCCCGGCACCGGCGCGCCGGACGAGGCCGTCGTGTATGACCAGCGCTATCGCGACACGCTCGACAGCTATCGCCGGCTGTTCGGCTGCGAGCCGCCCGTGTCGATCTGGCCGCAGCCCGTGCGGTCGCGTGCCGGCCACCGGGCATCACGGGCGGATGACAGGCCGGTCGCACGTGCGCCGGGCGAGCCCGGGCCGAAAGCCGCGGCGGCTCCCGCAGCGCGCAGAAGCTGGCGCAGCCGGCTGCCGAATGTGCCGAAGCTGCTGTGGCCCGCGGCTGTCGCAAGCGTCGCCGCGACCTGCGCGTCGGCACAGGACTTCAACGTGCTGAACTACACGGGGCCGCAGTTTCTCGCCTTCTATATACCGGCCTGCGTCGTCGCGCTGCTGGTGATCGTCTGTTTGCAGCAGATCGAATACCGTTGCCGGCGCAGGAGCGTATTCACCCGCGAAGCGATGCCGGACCTGACGGCCGAGGAGGTCGCGTACATCACGGGCGAGGAGCCGCGGGTCGTGCAGGTCATGACGCTGTCGCTGATCCAGGCGGGTGCGATCGACCTGAGGATGGCCGGACGGTTGGGCGCGCGCGTCCAGATCCGCGATCCGGCGCGTGCAGGCGACTACGCGGAAGAGTGCGCATGGCTGGCCGGGCAGCCGGGCGGGGAGGTGAGTTACGGCGCGTTCTGCCGGCTTCTTGCGCATCGAGCGTCGGGATATGCGAATGCGATGTGCCGGCGCGGCTGGCTCTGGGCGCCCGGCGAGATGCGCACGGCGCGGCTGGCCGCGCGCGCGATCGTGTTGGCCGTGCTGGGCACGGGCATGGCGAAACTCGCGGTCGGGCTGAGTCGCGGGCGGCCGGTGCTGCTGCTCGGCATCGGCATGGCGGTGTTCGCGATCGCGTACCGCATTATCGCGGCGCGCATGACCGGTTTCGGGCGCGGTGGCCTGTCGGTCGGCGGGCAGGCGACGCTCGCCGCGCACCGGAATGATCACCGGGACGAACGCAGTACGCCGGACGATCTGTTGTGGGCCACCGCACTGTTCGGCGCGGGCGCGCTGGCCGGCACCGTGTGGGCGATGCATGCGAGCGCGTTGATGGAGCCGCCGTCGCTGATGACGGCGGCGCGCGCGGGGGGATCGATGGGGGCGTCGTCCGGCAGCAACTCGAGCGACTTCGGGTCGAGTTGTTCGTCGTCGAGTTCATGCAGCTCCAGTTCGTGCAGTTCGAGTAGCTGCGGCGGGTGTTCGTCGAGTAGTTGAGTCGTTGAGGCGACGCATCGCGGATGGCGAGTCATGCGGTGACGGGTAGGCGAACCCGGGGCAGGCGGATTGCGGCGATTGAGCGTAGCGGCGCGGATCGAAGCAGCGATTCCGCAGCAAGTCGACGCTGAAGCGCGTGGCGGGCCGGTGTATCCGCAGAATCGACCGGATCGGGATAGGGGCGGTCAGAGAGGCTGACCGATCCCCTCCCACACCACCCGGCATGCGGGTCCGCACCGGGCGGTTCGAGCAGTTGAGGTCATGAGAGCCGGGGTACACCAAGACGGTCGAAGTAGGCGATCGGCATGGCACGGTTCAGCAGCCAGCGGCTGTTTCTCCACCATCGCCGACTGTTCGCGGCCACCCGATAGGCATCCTCCTTCGAAGCGCCCAACGCCAACAACTCCCGGTACATCGTCGGACCCCGACGCCAGTGCTTAAGCTGCACTGCACGCAACCGGTGCCTGATCCACTCGTCGAGTTCACGAAACACCCGCGGCGTCTGCGCAAGCTGGAAGTACGCTTTCCAACCCGGCATGTACGTTCTCAGGCGC